>DATGMF010000024.1:0-15362 GCA_035293765.1 Ktedonosporobacter sp. | reverse complement strand
TTCAAACCTGCGAGCAGGAAAAGCCCCTTTTAGACGGCTGCATCGCTAGTATAGCACGAGAAGCCAGTTGATGCAAGCAGAATCGCGGGTCGCTTTTTTTGGGTCAATTTCAGGAGGTCAATCAGGACAAAAATCCGCCCTATATTACCATCAGGGCGCTTGTAGCGGGTAGCGCGGGTCCCTGCTCAGCGATCCCGTGACGACGACCCGCGCTAAGCTCATCTATATGATGAACACCTGCTGTTCTCTAGGAGGGGGACCGCCAATAGTTTCGACTTTTTCAACACAATTGGCACAGAGCGGGTAAAAACGCACGCTATCCTCGATCCCTCTCCATCACGTCCGTTGCAGCTCTCATTGAGCTCTGATGCCTCCTTCGTGTTGTCCTTTCCATGCCCCTGCGCTGACGAGGAAACGGTGCTCCTTCACCGTGTCGCGTGGTCAGGGTGAATGTAGCGACCCTGCTGCTGTTTCACGATCTGCATAGGCGCTAGGAGGAAATGTAGTCGGAAAGCGGGACCATCATTACAACCTTCTCTGGTCGATCTTTTCCATCTGTTCCCTATTCCACATTTCTCGGTGTTTTTCCTCTTTTCGGCGTTTGCTTGGTGTTTCTTCGCAAGGCAATAAAAAAGCACTGCAATACGCGCAATGCTTTGTGAGAGGGAAATGGTTGCTACCAATGAGTAATATAACCTCGTAGCTCTTTAATGCGCGGCTCAGCAGGCCACGCAGCCCGCATGGCAGTATGTGCCATAAGTGCATCGTTAAATTTTTTGTTGCTCTGGAGAGCTTTTGCACCCTCTATGCCCTGTGTCCAAAGGGCCATGCATTTCTCCATATCTCGTGGTTGATCGTCTCGGCTGACCTCTACTGTGGCTTGCTCTATGAGGGCCTCAACTCGACACCCTAACGGGATTGTCATATCATTAGCATGCTCCACTCGAATCTGGTCAAAAGAATCAACCGCTTCTCTGTATAAGCCAAGATGCGCATGCGTGAGACCGTCATTCAGCAGCAAATTCCCGACACTATGATCAATCCAGAGCGGCACTGTTTCAGTAGCAGGTTGCTCAAAGAAGGTAGCATGCGCTTTTTTGAGAGAAGTCAAGGCATCCTGCTTCTGCCCATGATAGGCTTGATACGTGGCAAGCCCGGCATAGACATAGCTGTGTGCGAGTGGTGGAATAAGCTCTTTGGGGGTGGTATCGAGCACATATTTTGCCTGCTGGGCAGCATGTAATGCTTGCTCCCACTGATTCGCATAGCAGAGTGAGGCCGCTTGCATTCTGAGAGCGGTCATCTGTAAGAGCGGTTGCTCAACACTTTTGCTATAAGTCTCTGCTTGTTGGGCATAGTAGATGCCATCTGTCGGAGTGGCAACATTCCAGGAGAGTACAGCTTTGAGCAAGAAACATTGTGCCAGCAAATCAGCGGCCTCTTTACTGTTACGAGTAGAAGATGCTGTTGTTGCAATATGCTTCAATGTTGGGATGTACGAAGAAATAGCGCCAGCAACGGTTGAAAGCTCTTTCTCTTTGCGCAGTTGCCAGCAGGCAATGATGCCAGCTTTGCATCCGGTAAGAATGTCTTCGGCAGCATGTGAGAGATTCACAAAACGAGGACTCAGATTCCAGGTGATGAGAGGAAAGAGAGCCAGGCGGCAGATGGCGTCACGCCGTGACATCGGATCAGTATTCATCGCAGTATCCTCTAGAATAGCTCTGAACTCGCCCTGCATCTCTCGATAAGGACGAGAAGCATGGGCAAGTCGTAGCAATCGCATCGTCGGGTCGCTGTTAAGAAAGGGCAAAGGCGCGCTGGTCGTCCTGGTCGATTCAGATGACAAAACCACATCGCTCTGCTGCGTCTCCACCTCGAAGCCGAGTGCCTCTGCTGAACATTCGTAGACCTCACAGAGTCGTTGAAGGTTATAGGCACGCGGAATCGCTTTTCCCTTTTCCCACTTATGCAATGTGTTGACATCAACGCCGACCCGTTCTGCTGCTTCTTCAAGCGTCCAAAGCTTTTTGCGTCGTGCCTGTGATAGTCGTGTTCGTTCCATCAGTGTTCGCCCTTTCAAACTTCCCTCTGCATGACCTTCGTGTATTGCATCAATGCTATCATATCATGGTTTCTCTCATATTGTCGAGGCCGGCTCAGTGCTGCTGTCTTGTTCCCGAATGCGCGATTGTGCTATAATCTACGAGGAAATATCCCGTATTTATATGCTTTTCCTTGTGTTGGGCCTGAGCATAAGGAGCATCTTTTAGCAATGGGGCCATCCGTCTTTTTGGGGCGCAAGCCAATGTCGTCCCCCTGCTCCAGGTGCCAGAGCTACTGACCTGGCATGTAGTGTTGGAGACTCAGGAAAGGACTTTTTGAATGATAGATCCTGATCGCGAGTTGGAGCCACGATACCGGTCAATTGAAGTAACGCCGGATTGGTATCAAACGAATATTCCCTGTCAGGTAGGATGTCCGGCGCATACAGACGTTTCTACCTATATCGGTTTAATTTCGCAAGCTCGTTTTGATGAAGCATATCTGCTGAACCGCAAGGCTAATGTTGTGCCGGGCGTGCTTGGACGCACCTGCGCCCGCCCGTGTGAGCCCGTGTGCCGCCGCAATAAGATCGATGGCAAGCCAATCACCATCTGCTGGCTCAAGCGTGCGGCTGCCGACCACCGCGAGTATCGCCATCACGCGGAACGCCCTCCTATCACCAAAGATAAGAAGGTTGCCATCGTGGGCGCTGGCTCCGCCGGCCTGGCCTGCGCCCGCGACCTGCGCGAAATGGGCTACCCCGTCACCATTTACGAGCAGTACCCCACGGCGGGCGGCGTGATGGTCAATGGCATTCCCGTCTGGCGTCTCCCGCGTTCCGTGACCACGGAAGAGTGCGACGAGTATATGGCGGACCTGGGCGTTGAGGTCAAGTACAATACCCGAGTCGGGCGCGATATCCAGGTGACGGACCTGCTCAAAGAGTACGATGCCGTTTACCTGGCTGCCGGATGTTATATCCCTAACGCCAATACTGGCCCGGATAATAAGGTCATTCCTGGCGCGGACCTCAAAGGCATCGAAGATGGCATCCGCCTGCTGGAGAAAACGAACTACGGCGAGCCAGCCTTTATCGGCAAACGCGTCGCCGTCCTGGGTTCCGGCTTTACTGCGATGGACTGCTGCCGCACGGCGATCCGCTATGGCGCTGAGAAGGTCTATGTGATGTATCGCCGCTCCAAAGAAGAAGCTGGTTCGGACGAGTACGAAGTCAATGAGGCCATGTTCGAGCACGTTGAGTTCAACTATCTCGTGACGCAGGTTGCCGCGCTGACGAAAGATGGCGTCCATGTCAGCGGGATGCGTTTTATCCGCAACAAGCTGGGCGATCCCGATGCGAGCGGTCGCCGTCGCCCCGTCCCTATCCCCGGTACCGAGTTCGAGATCGAGGTCGATAATGTGATCCCTGCCTTTGGTCAGTACAGCGATACCTCGTGGCTACAGGCTGAAGAGCTCGGCCTCGAAGTCAACAAATGGGGCGTTCCCCTGGTGGACTTCGATAACTGGATGACGAGCCATCCCGGTCTGTTTGCCGGCGGCGACTTCACTCAGGGCTCGCGCAATCTGATCTCGGCGATTGGCGATGGCCGCGATGCCGCTGGCGCGATCAATCGTTACCTCGGTGGAGTCGATAAACCCGCTGAGGCTGCGGAAGAAATTGAGCTGCCCGACTATCGCCGTGGCATGGTGGACGACTACGAGTCCATCCCGCACCAGATGATCCCTTCGTTGCCCTTGAAGGACCGCTACAGCAATACGCGTGAAACTGAGACGGGGTATACGCCGGAAGAGGCGGTGAGCCAGGCACGACGCTGCTTGCAGTGCCAGTTGAATATTATGATTGACCCGTCAATCTGTATTCTCTGTTCCGGCTGCGTGGATATCTGCCCCTATGACTGCATCAGCATGGAAGGACTCTCCCGCGTCGTCAAGCAGGACACGATGCACCAGATCGCCGAAGAGTGGCGTGGCGGTGCCGATATGATTATCGATGAGGAGAAGTGCATCCGCTGCGGCCTCTGCATTGTGCGCTGCCCCACGGACGCTATCTCGATGGTGCAATTCGAGGTCGCCAGCCCCAACGACCGCTGGACCGTCTCGAAGATCCCGATGCTGAACGTCCGCTAGCCTGATAATACAGCAGGGCACCCGTTCAGGGTGCCCTTTTGCGTTGCTACGACCAGCCAAAACTGTCAAACCAGTGGCTTTGCCGGTAGTTATTGATGGCTCTTCTGACATAAGGGACAACGTTTGCCGGCAGCGCGTCAAGAGCGTACCACGCCAGCTCGTCGCATTTATGCGGTTCAGCGTTGACGATTGCACCATCCCACGACGTCGCTGTGAGAAAAAAATCGATACGCTCATCATCGGCTTTACGATGCATGACCCCTACAATCTGGAGGCTCTGTGGTGAGAGCGTGATCCCGGCTTCTTCTTTTGCCTCGCGGATCATTGCTGTCTTGATCTCCTCGTTCCCATCCAGATGGCCCGCAATGACGCTATATTGACCATCAGCATAGCCTGTATTATAGCGACGAAGCAGCAAAATCTCAGCATTACGGATCAGAAAAAGATGAACAGCCACCGGTAGCTTGAATCTCTCAGCGCGCATGAGTTTCTCCTTGCTTTTAAATGTGTGTTTGATTCTCAGCATGAGCGCGCTCGCGTTGCAGACGCTCGCCGTGTGATAGAGGTGTTGTGGGCAAATGCGCTCCGCGCATTTGCCCACAACACCTCTATCACACCCCGCGCGGCTTCGCCGCGCGAGTTCCGCTAGATTGTACAGCAGCACAATTTTTATTATACTGTAGAAAAAACTGAGGAAAAATAGTATGAAACAGGAGCTGGTTCAATTGAGTCGTACGCTGGCGTATGCGCTGCGCCATGACCCGGCCAGCTTCGGCATCACCCTGGATGAGGAGGGATGGGTGCCGGTGCAGGATCTGCTTGCTGCCTTGCGTCACCGTAGCGCATGGCGCAATGTGCAGGAGGAAGATTTCACGGCCATTATCGCCCAATCAGATAAAAAACGCTACGAGATGCAAGACGGTAAAATTCGCGCCTATTACGGTCATTCCGTGGCTCAGAAGATGAAGCGCGAGGCTGCTATCCCGCCCGCTATCCTCTTTCATGGCACGACCAGGGAAGCTGCCGAGGCCATTAAACTTGATGGCTTGCGGGCCATGAACCGCCAGTATGTGCATCTTTCCGCCGATAGAGCAACGGCATGGCAGGTGGCGCTGCGTAGGACGCGCAAGCCCGTGATCCTCGAAGTAGCCGCCTTGCAGGCACATCAAGATGGGATTAAGTTTTATCTCGGCAACGATATGGTCTGGCTGGCCGACTATGTTCCCAGTGAGTATATTCAGCTTAGCATTGGGCGTTAGCCTGGTTGATCTTTGCGCGCATAAACTCTAGCACGACTCGATCAATGCGGGCATCTTCGAACCAGCGCTCCTCCAGGTTTTCTCGCCCGCTAAATTTGCGGAAGGCGTCACGCGTAACCTCGTCATAGGTGCCGCTGATGCTGCCCTGGTAATCGCCCGTGAGCGTCAGGATTTCCTGAATTTCGCGCGCCAGCTCCTGGTCGATCAAGAGGATATCTTGCGGGCTGGTCGGAAAGAGATAGAGTTTATGCAATTGCAGGATGCGCTGCAACTCGTCAATGGGATGAGAACTATCGTCCACGCGCAGATCGATAAAGCGGTCGTTAAAGCCGCCATAGCCGCCACGCTCGCGCACAACCAGCAGAGCAGCCGATTGCTGCCCACGGCTATCTCCGCCTGCCGCCTGACCGGCGGCCAGAGCAGCGAGCAACCGGTCGCAGAGCAGGCCCGTTGTCTCTTCAAAGGTGCGTGCCATTGCCTGTACAGTATCCTCGCTGACGAGAATATTGCCCTGGCAAGCGTAATCTTCTCCTGTAAGGCCGCCAGCCCAGGGAAAACACTTCGCGCCAGTATACGTTACCGGCGCGCCGCTTGCTCCCACAATACCTATCTGACGGTCAGCCCGGCCATCATCAGCTTGCAGGAGCTTCTCCAGCGTCTCCTGCGCCGATAAGCCGCCTGCCAGCAGATCAAGCCCATGCGGTCCATAGCTGGTATTCGCCCAGGCTTGCGTCGCGATAGCCCCAACGCCAGCACGCGCCCAGGGAACAACCGCGCCAACTGCAAGAAATTTGGATTGTACCGCAATGCCCCATTCGCCTTTTTCTGCATCTCGTGCTATAATAGAGAATGTCATGTATATCTATCTCCGTCCTGAAGGTTAAAGATGATGGAGATATTATAGCATCGAATAGGAACAAAGCGTAATTATAGAAGGCCGGAACTCGTTTTCGCGCCGCCGTTTGCCTGGTATGTAGAGTTTCTGAGGAGCTTGACATTTATCGTTCTTTTTAGCACAATTGTAAACAGCCTGAACCGTGAGAGATATGTGTATCTTACGAACGTATATTCATCAAGGTGATGGTGAGTGTACCATGATCAGGTGTATCGTTCTTCCTCATCTTGCAGCATCATATGTAGGGATGCAAATTCGACCGTCCAGTCGGATTGAGGAGCCGTACCCGGATCTGTTTAAGGAGCGATGATGGTGCGACATGATTGGTCAGATGACGACCTCGCCAAACAACTGCAAGAGCACGATCCAGATGGATTGGAAACTCTCGTCTCCCGGTATTCTCGTGAAATGTTCTATTTTATTCGTTTAGTCCTGGATGGCGTGGGCGTGGCACAGGATGCTGAAGAATGTGTCAGTGACCTGTTTATCGCCGTCTGGCAAGAGATCGATACCTTTGATCCTGGCCGAGGAACCCTGAGGACGTGGTTGACGATGCGTGCGAAATACATTGCGCTGGACCGCCGCCGCCAGTTATGTCGTCGTCAGACGTTTAACTTGCAATCAGCGGATGAGAGCCGGCAATGGGCCTCGTCGGACGGCCTGGGGAACCGGAAATACTCAGGTTGGGGCTATGAGTATGATAATCGAGTTATCTTGCCACCTCATCCAGAGGCGAGTATGGAACATTTACTGGAGCAAAGTGAAAGACGCGAAGAACTGCGTCTGGCCTTGGCAACGTTGCCTGAGCTTGACCGTTATTTGATTTACCAACGCTATTTTAAATTTGCAAGTACAGAGGAACTGGCGACAAAAACGGGGCTTACCCGCCATGCCGTCGATACGCGACTCTGGCGAGCACGGAAAAGCTTACGCGAGGCGCTCAAGGAACATGCACATGAGTATGAGCGAATTTGAGGAATCTTTACCTGACGAAAATGGGTCTGAGGACACTCTCTCCCGTTTTTCAATACATGGTCGGCTACTCCCAGATGACTTCTCTGAGGAGGATATCGCGTTTGCCCACGAACTGGAAGTTCTCCTGATACCCGAGCAGGAGCAAACTCCTCCCTATTACGTGCAAACGCTGCTAGATTCAGAGGACCAGCGTTTTCAAGCGGTTGAGCCGGGCTTCGAAAGAAAAGTGAGCGCTCGCGTTTTTCGTCGCCTGAGCCTGTCCCGGCGCTTGTATCGTTCCTACGAATCGCCTTTACAAGCGATCAGGAAAACGCTATCCCTATCTCGTTCGTTGCTGATCGCGGCCTGTTTGCTTTTTGTTTTTCTGACGATGGTGGTGACAGGACCGGCATTCGCCTCGGGGTTGGCGGTATTGCTCTCTGGCAAGCATAGTGGTGTCATGCTGGTGCAAAAGTATCCCACCATTGCTGCTGACGCAAGCCATCAAAGCCAGAGTTCGGGAATAGATAAAACGGCTAAGCCTTCGTCAGATACGAATTTGCAGGATGCACAGCACCTGATGAATTTCCACATGTACTGGCCCACATCTAATGATTTGCTCAAGGACTACACCTTGAATAAAATCTATCTGTATTGGGCTCATCAAACCTGGGCAGATGGTCCGATCCTGGAGCTAGATTATCAGCAAAACTCTTCTGGTGCCTCTCCCCTTGATCCAGAGAGAGGGAAAATCTCTATTTGCGAGTTTAAGCCCGTGGGCAATGTGTACCAGGAGGTGATGCTAAACGCGGCCCAGCAGATACAAATTGGTACCGGCGGCCAGGTTGCCATCTATGTCAATGGTCAGTGGGCACGCGTTAATCAATCATACGAGTGGCAGTATGGCGAACGGAGCGAGCTCATTTACGAGCGTGACGGCGTGATTTTCTGGATCGCCGGTGACCAGCGTGATAATATCGATAGCACTGCTTTGCTCTCTATCGCCAGGTCACTGAATATCTTGGATATCAATCATGTTGTCCATCTCGGTAGCCTCAATGTGACTTCGTCCTATCATGGGATGCCAGCGTTGTTTGCCGGCGACGTCATCTTCACCGATAGCGACGACGGGCCTTCGCTGGTTGTTGGGGGCGATCCTTCGGCATTTAGAAACTCTATCGGGGTCAATTGATGGCATGTTCGTAAGGCTTGACATACAACGCCCTCTACGACGGATGCAGCATTTCAAAGCAGGGGCGATGATCCGTCGTAGAGGCCGGCATTGTCACGCTGTCCTTGCTTTTTTGCTCATCGGTCCATTGTGTTGCCTGCTGCTGGCCTGTAGTGATGGCGCGTCCTCCTCTCAAATATCAGCGTCTCGACCTCTTCTTGGGCCGTATAGCTTTACCCCCATTCCGTCCGCTTACGCCCATACCGGCAAGCTGGTTCTGGCTGGCCTTCAGTTTCCGAGCGCCGTGAACCCCCTCTTCGCCAGCTCTCCCTCTGATTTCACCCTGGATAATGCGCTTTGGGCTCGTCCCGTCTTCTATGATCAACAGTTTCATGTTCATCCCGATCAATTGACGGAGGTGCCACTGCCGGAGAATGGTGGTGTGCAGGATCAGGGAAAGACGATTGTGATGCATCTGCGCCACGATCTGCGCTGGTCGGATGGGCAACCCATCGTGGCGAGCGATTTTCAATACTGGTGGCGTCTCAATCAAGATGCCGACACGGGCGCAACCCTCACCAGCGGGTATGACCAGATAGCAAACATTGAGACACCCGATAATTTTACGGTCATCCTGCACATGAAGCGGCCCTTTGGACCATACCTTTTTTACCTACCTTATGCCGCTCCCCAGCATGTATGGGGCAAGCTACGGCCCATCGATCTCCAGAATACGCCATCGGTCTATCAGAACCCCCAGGTGACAAGCGGCCCCTATAAGCTTTTAAACTTGCTTGATGGGCAGCGTTACACTCTGGGGCCAAATACTGATTACACTTCTACGACCTTTCATGGCCCCTTTCTGGCGCAACTCGTCTACCAGTCATATGGCTCCGTAACTGAACTTATCCAGGCGGTACAGCGTGGAGAGGTTGATGTAAGCCAGGGATACATGGAAAACGACCTTCCTGCGCTCTCGCACCTGCCCTCCAACCTGAACGTATTGCGGGTTGCGACCGCCGCCTATGAACATCTCGACCTCAATAATGCCAGTCCCCAACTGCGTGATCTGAATGTGCGCCAGGCCATCCAACAATCGCTTGATATCTGCGGTATCATCAAGGCGGTTCTGCACATGCCCGATTGTGCGCGGCGGGCCACGCAGGTAGAGCCTGCGCCTTCGTTATACCACGATGCGACCATCCAGCCCTCAGTGTACGACCCGGCCTCTGCCCGCAAATTATTTGCGCAAGCTGGTTGGCTGCCAGATACGCAAGGGAAATTGAGGAAGGCAGGGCAGGCTTTCACGCTTCGCCTGGTGACGACCAGCGACCAGCCGCTGCGAGCTGCCGTAGCTCAGGCGATTCAGCACGATCTCCAGGCGGTCGGTATCGCAGTGCAGATCAGCTATTATCCTCTTAGTACGTTTTTTGGCGTATACACCAGAGGCGGCATCCTGGCAACCGGAGCCTATGACATGGCGCTATTCACCTATGCCAATAGCCCTGAGCCAGACGATGAATATGCGGTGTTCCACTCCTCCCAGATCCCCGATAGCGTCCACCCCGATCTTGGCAACTATGGTCGCGTTAACGATCCTATCATCGATCAAGCATTGCAGCAGGGACGTGATGCCGTCTCATTCCCTGATAGAGTCGCCGCCTACCATCATTTCCTGCACCGCCTTGCCGAGCAGGCGTACGTGATCCCCCTCTACACCGAAATAAACATCATGGTGGTGGCTATCCGCGTCCAGAACGTCTTGCCCCACCCCGATCAAGTGGCTAATTTATGGAATAGCGCCGATTGGTGGGTATCCACGACCGGCCATTAATGGCAGATGTTCGGGCATGCCAGAGGAAGAAGTTATGATGGAGACCCTTCTCGTTTTTTCAGCATTTATTGCTGTGAACGCTTGGAAGGAGGTTGCTCTTCGTCGATCCTGTTTTGATAGTTGCGGAGCCACCACCGCAGATCACTCAAGTGCTTTTGTTGCTCCTCGACATCGCTTCTCTGTTGCTCTAGCCAGATGCGTTGTTCCGAGAGCCACTCGTGCTGAGGATCATGTTCTTTCCCCCTTGCCTCTAGCCAGGCGTGTCTCTGATCAAGCCAGATTTGCCGCTGCTCTAGCCATTCTTGCCGCTGCTCTAGCCATCGATGCCGCGCGGCGATGCGCTTGCGCTCCATCTCAAGCAATTGTCCATGACACCTTTGATTCGTATGCTGAGGGAGATCAGCAGAGAAATGGGCCAGTTGACCGAGCGTCTGAAAGAAGAGAGGCATCGGCAGTGGATGCTCTGGGAGCACAGCAACCAGAGGAAATTGCAGCCATCCTCCGATTTGCGAAGGCGCTGCGTCGGTGAGTAGGATGATAGGGAGAGTGCGCAGGGCGAGCAAACGCGAAAGCGTTTGCAGTACCTGGAACTCACAGAGCGCTGCAGATTCTCCTGGACCGAGAATCAGTAGATCATAGCAAGACGATGATGAGGCGGGTGAGAGGTGATCAAGAATCGTCTCAAGATATGCGGTGAGGGTCTGTGAGTCATCATCGAGCAGAATATGGTGCTCAGCCTCTGCGAGCATGGCTCGGACAAGGTTAAGTGTGGTTGGTTGTGTGATATACACTCCCACACGGAGATTGATAGACGCTTCCATCCGCCGCTCCAATCTTTGGTATACAGGGGAAACACATTTTCCTCACCGATTCTGTTTAATCATGCAAAAACGTGTTGACACGCGGGAGCCTCCAGGCTAAGAAAAAAGGAAGCTTCCAGCGTATGAGAGGAAGTATAGCAAACTAAGCACGGCTTGTGAAGAGACACTTCAAAAGTCGCCTTTATGTCCTAATCGTGAGTTCTCGGCCTGTTCCGTGCTGCTTGAAACTCCAGGTAGATTGTGGCGCGCAGCATCCTTTAATGCACCGCTGCCCGAGTCGATTGTACCTGTTGCGCGACCGTTTTGATCATCGTCGCAATCTCACTCACAACTGTTTGCTCGGTCCAATAACTCCCATGAGCAGAGCCAGCATACAGCATCAACTGCGCTAATTCTGCTAAGTGCCCCGCCTTTTTGAGGATATCCGGCAGATTCATGCCCATGATCGCTTGCAGACTCATTGTGTTTGACAGTAGATGTAAGTTGGCAATGTTCCCATCGCTTCCGGCAAGCCCCATCCCGACGCCTGGCGCGGTGAGGATGTCTTTGATATCAAAAAAGGCATTGGATTGGTCGAGCATCTCCGGTAGCAGCCTGGCAAGAGGAAATGCAATGATATCAGCGGGATGGATAAAATTGCGCCACGGCAGGCGCGCATTTAGCCTTGTATTGATGGACTGTAGCATATTTTCGAGACGGTCGGTGATGTCATGGGTCTTTGGCATGTTTGTCTCAGGACACATCATCAAGCTATAGATATCGATGGGTGAACCCATTGTTGTGATGCTGCATAAGAGAATCCCCGTCTGCTCATCAGGCGGGAGCCCAAAGAACAAATCACGAATCTCTTCTGCCCCGCTGTAAGGCTGGCTTACGTGATCATAATCCCAGCGTTTGCTAAACAGGATATCAAAAAGGATGACTGTGCCCATGCTATGGGTGATCAGGTGGAGCCGATCTGTGTTCGCGTTGTATCCCTCTAGCCCTTGTTTCAGTTGCTTTTTAAGCTCTTCTACGACAGCCATGCCCGTGCAGCGGCTGATGAAAAGTGCTGCATCACCGGTAAATTGGAGCAGTTGCTTTTCACGAAGGTCCTGAAAAAAGAGCTGGGACCAGCAGGAAGAGTCTTTATACAGCTTTAAAAGCTCTTGCTCAGCATAACTATTCACATCACCCCAATAGAGCGGTATTGATTTCAGAGCGAGGTCGTTGCCGACCTCTTTTTGAAGCTGTGTGAAAAGAGCGTCGGCATAATGAGGCGTCTCTCTGGCCTCACGAGTATTGACACCGTGGATAAATACAACATAGTCAGTCATTCGTATTGGCCCCCTTCTGCAAATGCGCACCATTGTAGTAAGCTTTTTTACTGCTCTCTGTAATCGACAAAAGAGAAAAATCCCACACTTATTTCTCTAACCGGCAGGCGCCTTATTACGTAAGGCATAATAGAGAGAATATATGCTTCATGATCGGTTAAGATTATGTAAACTAGATGGGGCATCTGGTATAAGATTTCAAGGAAATCTGGACAAAGGATGAGCGCGTCTGGTACTCTGCATATTGCAGGGATGTTCCCTTTTGATGTAAGATAGTTTATGGCGTACTTTCTTTGCTGGCAATGTCGCCGGAAAAGAGGAAAACGGTCGCCATAGATGTATTTTGGTAATCACACCTCAAAGGAGAGGCAAATGAAACAGTCAACTTCTAAGGAAAAGGCAGCGCGACCTCACGGTATTCCCAACCTTCGCATTCTTCGGCAACGCAAAGGGCTGAGCCTCGGACAACTCGCAGACATGACAGGTCTGCGTAAAGATACTATCTCTCACCTGGAGAACGGGAGGGAAACTCCGCAGCCTTATCATCTCCGCTTGCTGGCACGCGTGCTGGGCGTGGCGACCCTCGATCTTGTTTCATAGCACCTCCGCCAATAAGCGTTCTTAAATAACAGCTACCCCGTTAGCAAGGGCATCTCCAGGGTGCCCCAATCCTGTTTCTCCCCACCCTTGACTTTTGCCGCTTGATCTTTTATAATGTAATTAATCGGTCAGTCAATTAATATTCAGGATGGGACAGAGGCAGGTCCTATCCCGACGAGAAGCGAGCGTTTCGTATGGCGAGAACACCAAAGGTTGTAGAAGACCGGCGCGAACAAATTATCGATGCGGCTATGCGCGTCTTTGCCGAGAAAGGACTCACCAGGGCAACAAATAGAGATATTGCCCGCGAAGCTGGCATTACACCTGGTCTGATTTATCATTACTTTGAGAATAAAGAGGCAGTCTTCCGCGCAATCGTTGAGGCCCGTTCCCCTCTGCATATGCTGAGAACGCTGCCAACGGAGGCGCTGGTGCAGCCTCCGGCGGTGCTGCTACGTTTTCTGACCCTGCGCGTGCTGGCTATTGTCGAGGGTGAAAAGTTTGTGCCGCTGATCCATATGCTTTTGCCGGAAGTGATCCATAATCCGGCTATCTCTCCTTTCGGCACAGATATGTTTCAACAAGTGGTGAATTTGCTCAGCAAATATCTCTCGTCGAAAATGGAGAGCGGCGAGTTGCGCCAGACCGACCCCACGCGTGTCGCTCACGTATTCATCTCCAGCATGATGGGGTTCGTATTGCGCCGCCAGGTGTTGCGTGATACGGGGGCACTTGCTCTGAGCCACGAAGAGATTGCTGATGCCCTGGTCGATATTGTACTTAATGGCCTGCTACCACGATAAATTTTTTTGTTAGCAATTAATTGAGCGCTAAGTTAAAGGCTATTCTTAAAAGGAGATTCCCATGCAACCAGAAACTGTTAGCCGCACGCATGAGGTAAAACGCGTAGAACAAACAACTTGCTGCATTGTTGGCGGAGGTCCCGCCGGTGCCATTCTGGCGCTGCTCCTGGCACGTAAAGGCATCCCGGTTATGCTGCTGGAGGCGCATATGGATTTTGATCGCGAGTTTCGCGGCGATACGATCCATCCTTCAGTGCTCAATATTCTGGACGAAGTCGGCGTGGTTGATCGGCTGCTGCAAATTCGTCATACAAAGATGCCCAAAATATCCTTTCAGGCTGCTGACGGCGAGGTGACGGTTGCCGATCTTACCCGCTTGAAGGTAAAGTACCCCTATATCGCGGTTCTCCCCCAGGCTGATTTTTTGCGCTTCATCACCGAAGAGGCGAAATGCTACCCCAGTTTCCAGCTCGTGATGGGGGCGCAGGTGGATGAGCTGATTGAAGAAGACGGGCGCGTTTGTGGTGTGCGCTATCGGGGAACGGATGGCTGGTACGAGGTGCGGGCTGCGCTCACAGTGGCGGCGGATGGTCGCTTCTCGCGTATCCGTAAGCTGGCGGGTTTTGAGCCGGTTACAACCTCCCCTCCGATGGATGTCCTGTGGTTCCGCCTCTCGCGCAAGCCAACCGATGCTGATGAAATCTTCGGACGTTTTGGTAAGCAGTTGTTCCTGGTGTTCATTAACCGCTTTGACTACTGGCAGGTGGGCTATGTGATCCCGAAAGGGCAGTATCAGCAGGTACGTGCAACTGGTCTGGAGCACCTGCGCCAGAGGGTGGCTGAACTCGCGCCCCAAATGGCTGATCGCGTGCAGGAGCTGACCGAGTGGAAACAGATTTCGGTACTCTCGGTCGAGTCAAGCCGTCTGCCCCGCTGGTATCGCCCGGGACTGCTGCTGATTGGCGATGCCGCGCATGTGATGTCGCCCGTGGGGGGCGTTGGCATCAATTACGCTATCCAGGATGCCGTCGTGGCGGCGAATGTGCTCGGTGGTAAGCTCAAGTATGGCATCGCTGAGACGAGCGACCTGGCGAAAGTACAACGCCAGCGCGAGTTGCCGACGCGGGTTATTCAGACCTTCCAGAGCGCCGTTCAGAGAAACGTTCTGGCGAATGTGCTGAGCTCGGATCGGGCCATCACTATTCCTCCACTGTTGCGTTTCTTGCTGCACGTCCCCATGATTCGTAATTTTCCCGCCCGGCTGATCGGCTTCGGCCTCTGGCCCGCGCACGTAAAAGCCGATAAGTGATATGGATGGAAAGGGGAAAAATCCCCTTCACTATTGTCTTCCCACGGACTACAATATTAGCGTAGGTCATGAACCACCCGCTTGAAAGCGGGGGCTTGCAGCAAGGCGAATGCTCTGTGGTAAGCCGACATGACCAGACTCAGTTCGGAAGAACTCCGTTATCAGGGAGTGTTCAAGTTCATACCATCGGGTGCGTTGCCAGCCTG
>DATGMF010000023.1:0-7680 GCA_035293765.1 Ktedonosporobacter sp. | reverse complement strand
TTCTTGGATACAGGCATAGTACCCTCCTTTTGGAAAATTGTGTGAAGGATCTATCTAAAGGAACTGTCTATGCCTGTAGTATTACCTCACACTCCTCACTTTGAAAAGCCTTTTCGTTACACATAACGCGGCATGGTGTCCTACGGTCCCCAGTGATGGAAAGAGATCGCTTCTATTCATCGTCGCTGAGGTGCAACCCCTGATTGAGGTTCGTCCCTCCTCGCCCCTGTGCCAGCCCTGTCGATATGGATGGAAGTGATTCCCCATGTGGCACCATTGCACAGCAAGCTAGGCTTGGTTGCCCGATATCCCTACGCCCTACCTGCTCTGTCAGACCTATGATTACCATTATAGTCGCATCTGGAGGCTGACCGTCTCCGGACTATCCTCATGCTTCCTCCATCAGCATTATAAAAGCCCATCGTGACAAATCGGACGCCTCTGGGTACTCCCCAGAGGCTTTTTTGTTGGAAAGGAGATGCGCTCCTATGCAAACGTTGACCTCCCGCGAACAAGAGAGGCTGAACGATGCGAATGCCTCTGCGCCCATCGTGGAACTGGTAGAATTGGTCAACACCATCCAGCGTGAACAGCGTCAGGCAACTGATCGAGAACAAGCTCTGCTGGCGAGCTGGATGGGGTGGGGACCGCTCGCGCCAGCTTTTGAGCCCTCGGCCACAGGCAAGTGGGCAGATATCGGGACACGGCTGCGGTTGCTGCTTGGTCCTCTCGGGATGGAGGCGGCATCCGCTGCCACCCCAACCAGCTTTTTCACCTCGGACTTCCTGGCTCGCATCATCTGGCAACTGGCCACCCGTCTCGGCTTTTCCGGGGGACGCGTGCTGGAACCAGGATGTGGCAGCGGAGCCATCCTCGCCGCTGCTCCTGCTGGCCTTTTCCTACAGATGACAGGCATCGAACGCGAACCGTTCTCGGCCCGTGTGGCTCAACTCCGCCTCCCTACGGCCACCATCATTCCGGCTCCGTTCGAGAAAGTCTCGCTGGTGAATACCTCGTTTGACTTGGTGGTAGGCAATGTCCCGTTTTCCAGTGTGCGGATCTACGACCCGGACTGCGCAATGAACTTCTCCCTGCATAACTACTTTCTCTGGCGCGCGCTGATGGCGCTCCGTCCTGGTGGCCTGGCCATTCTCATCACCTCGCTCTATACCCTGGATACCAAACGCAGCGCGCAACGCACCTTGCTCAGTAATCTGGGTAGTTTGCTTGGCGCGCTGCGTTTGCCCTCCAATGCGCATCAGCAGGCCGGGACCGAAGTCGTGACCGATATCCTGGTGCTGCAACGCCACACGCTCGAAGTTCCCTGGCGAGGGCAGCCCTGGATGGACCTCTCACCCGAGGTGGTCCCTGGCATCAGCGTCAACGAATACTTTGCTCGCTGTCCGCGCCAGATTATTGGCACGCCTGTGATGGACCGAGGCATGTATCGCGCTGACGAGTTACGAGTGATCGCGCCGGATAATCTGGCAGAGGCTCTTGAAGAGGGCGTAGAGCGTCTGGTCGAGACAGCACGCAGTAATGGCGCGCGCTATCTGCCGCCACCTGATTATACGACCGTCAGCGACACGCTCGTTCGCCGCCGTGAGGATGGCCGCAAAGAAGGCTCATACCATCTGCTCGGGGATCGACTGTTTCAGATCAGGGATGGGGAACCCCAACCGGTGACCCGGCACATCGCTGAGTTGACGATGCTGGTCCAGCTGCGCAACACAGCGATAGAACTCCTTGAGGCCGAGCGCGATCTGGATCGGCCTGATGCCGAGCTTGAACCAGCCCGGGCGCTTCTCAATGCCTGCTATGATGCCTACGTTCGTACGTATGGACCGATTCATCGAGCAACCATCAGCTCTGGGCCGCCCGATCCTGAAACGGGTGAGCGGACGGTCATCCGCAGGAGGCCCCTGGCGCTCTCGGCGTTCAGCATGGACCCCGAGTACGTGGTGGTGCTGGGCCTGGAGCATTACGATAGCGTCACGCAACAGGCCCAGAAGGCGCACATCTTCCGCCAGCGGGTTCACCGCCGCCCAGAGCGCAAGAGTGCCACCAACTCGCCCGCTGAGGCCCTGGCGCTCTGTCTTGATGGAGAGGGCGCGCTCAACTTTGAGACGATAGGACAATTGCTCTCCTGCGATGTCTCCGAGGTCCCGGCACGGCTCGGTGAGCTGGTCTACGAAGATCCTGTCTCAGGCACCTGGCTCACGGCAGAGGCGTATCTGTGCGGCAATGTGCGAACAAAACTCGCGGAAGCCAGACGCGCCGCAGCCGTGCAACCGGGTCGCTTTGCGCGCAATGTTACGGCGCTTGAAGCGACACTCCCTGAAGACCTGGAGCCAGAAGAGATCAGCGCCGTGCTTGGGGCCTCCTGGATACCCCCTGCCGACATCGAGCAATTTTGCCTGGAGACTTTTGGGACACGGCCAGCGGTCAGCTATGAACCACTGACCGCCACCTGGGAAGTGACACTTCCTTCAGGCGTGGTCCCTTCTCTGGCCGCCACCAGCGACTGGGGCACCCGCGAGCTTCACGCGTTCCGCCTGGTGGAGATCGGCCTCAACAAAGGCATCCCCGTGGTCTACGAGGAGATGGAGGAGAAGCGGGTCCGCAATATCGAGGAAACCCTGGCCGCCCAGGACAAGCTCCAGAGTATCCAGGCACGCTTTCGCGAGTGGGTCTGGGAGGAGGACGAACGAGCGCGCAGGCTGGCGGACGTCTACAACACCCTGTTCAATGCCATTGTCCCCCAGCGTTACAATGGCTCCCATCTCAGTTTTCCGGGCATGGATGAGACCTGGGCGAGCAAGCTCTATCCCTGGCAGCGCGATTTCGTCTGGCGTATGGTCTCCTCGCCTGCCGCGCTCTGCGGCCACCCGGTGGGGGCTGGCAAAACCACCACGGAAATTGCAGGTGCCATGACCCTGCGCCGCTTTGGGCTGATTACCAAAGCCGCCATCGTTGTTCCCAACCATCTGTTAGAACAGATCGCGGCGGAAGCCGGGCGGCTCTATCCAGGCGCACGCATCCTCATGATTGCTCGGGATGATCTCTCGCGGGAGCGCCGCACGCTCTTTGCTGCCCGGGTTGCGCTGGGCGATTTTGATGTCGTCATCATGACGCACGCCAGCTTGAACGCACTGGGGGTACACCCTGAGACCGAACAGGCATACCTGGAGCAGCGTATTGCCGTCTATCGTCAAGCGTTACTGGATCTCGATGAGGCGCAACAGGATCGCACCCATAAGCGCATCATCAAGCGGCTAGAAACCACCATCGAAAAGATGCGCCAGCGCCAGCGGGAACTGGTCCGCCTGCCCAGAGACCAGGGGATCACCTTTGAACAACTGGGCATCTCCTACCTCATCATCGACGAGGCTCATTTGTATAAGAACCTGGGGTTACCCACCAATATCCAGGGATTGCAGGTGCAACCCTCCAAACGAGCCGTCGATCTGGAGATGAAACTGCGCTGGTTAGAAAAGCACACCGAAGGACGCCCGTTTGCCAGCTTCTTCACAGCCACTCCCATCTCCAATAGCATGGTGGAGGCATATGTCCAGGCGTGGTACCTCAACCAATCGCTCTTGCAAGCCAATGGACTCACCAGCGTGGATGCCTTTGCCTCGACCTTTATTGAGCTCCAAACCCGGGTCGAGGTCTCACCCAATGGTGCGTCCTTCCGGCTCCATACCCGCCCATCTCGCTTTGTCAATATGCCCGAGTTTTTGAGTCTGTTCGCCCAGTTTGCCGACCTGCGTGGCCCAGAGATCCTTGATGACAAGCGGCCAGCGCGGCGAGAACACACCATCACTATCCCGCCAGATGAGGCCGTGCAACGCTACGTCGATGATCTGGTTGAGCGCTGCGAGCTCATTCAGCAAGGTAAACCGCGCGACATGGGGGCAGGACGGCTCGATAACATGCTCTGGGTGACGACCCACGGCAGAGCAGCAGCAGTCGATCTCTCGTTGGTTGGAGTGCTCAGCCTACAGACGCCGAAACTCTCAGCCGTCGCCTCCACGATGCTGGCGGTCTACCGCAGGGTGCAGCGCGAGTCGGTCTGGCTGGAGGGGGAGTTCAAGGGATTGCAAATTGGCTTTTGTGATCTGGGAACGCCCAATGAGGAGAGCGAGCAGGTCTATGGCAGACTCAAGCAGTTGCTCATTGACGGAGGTATCCCAGCTCATGGCATTCGCTCCATGCTCATGGGGGTGGGCACCAATATCCAAACACGCTGTGCGGCGATCCATCATATCGATGCACCGTGGCGCCCTGATGAAGTGGAACAGCGGGAAGGCCGTGGACATCGTCCGGGCAATCGATACCGGGTGGTGGAGATCTACCGCTATGTACAGCAACGCACCTTTGATGCCTATAGCTGGCAGACCCTGACCACCAAGGCCGTCTTCTTTGACCAGATGCGCCGGGGCAAGATCACCACGCGTGAGATGGATGCGCAGGGTGAAACGGCGCTCTCCTATGCGCAGGTCAAAGCCGCCGCGACCGGAGATCCGCTGGTGCTGGAGCAAGCGGAGCTGGATGTGACCATCGCCCAACTGCAACGGCTACAGACGGCTCACCTGCGCGCGCGTAAACGCGAGGCCCAGGACGCAGCACAGGCCCGCTCCACCTGCAATGAAGCGCGCATCCGGGCTGCCTCGCTGCGTGCGCTTGCCGCAACCGTTGCCAGGTGTGCTCGTCCGGGCTTGACTACTCGCTCAGGGGAGTACCTCACCAAACGGTCCGCTATTGGTGCCGTCATCGCCAGGGAGATCCAGACGGCCCTTGCCTCGGGAGAAGGGGAGGTGGCTCTCGGCTCGTGGTCTGGGGAGAAGGTAGCGGCACGCATCGAAATCTGGGGCACGGCGTATGTCGTCTCATTGCATATCGGCACCAACGCGCTGCGTATTGACGTCTATCAAAGCTGGATGGACGCCAAACAACAGTGGCGTTTTGCCGAAGCCATCCAACAAGCGGTAACCTCAGCCAGTGAGAAAGCGCAATGGCAAGAGCGGGTAGCCGAGCGAGCCGAGGAGCAGGCCGCCCTGCTCGAACGGCAGGCAGCGCGCCCCTTTCCTCGGGCAGCAGAGCTACAGGCGCGCCTCCAGCGTAAAGCCGAACTGGATGCCTATACTGCCCTGGTCGCAGCAGTCAAGGGAGATCCGGCCCGGCAAGCGGACCTGGCCGAGCGTCGCGCCCAATTGCTCACAGACCGGCCAGACTTCGCCTTTGAGCCGGTCGGGGTGTCGTCCCTGCCTGCCGCCAAAAGCACGAGCGCGGTGGTGCCTCGCTTCGGGGAATGGTGGATCGGCAACCCAGGAAGGCGCAGGGCTCGCCGTGAAAACCCGCCAGAGCAGGCTGGAAAGCAACTCAGCCTCTTTCCAGATCTGCTGGAGCAAGGAGCATGATAGAACTCGTGTTGTATTGTTTACCTGCTTTGGTGGCAGATAAGGCAGGTAAACAATACAACGCATGTCATCAGGTATAAATACTCAGGAAGCAACGACAATTATCGACCCGTGGTGCTCGCGGTCATCCTTGTCGAAGCGCGGTAGTGTGCTCACAGCATAGGGCCGCGCTTGTTGTTCTCTCTCTTATCGTTGTGGATCGCTTCAGTTCCCTGCCTTGATCAAGCTTTGCGCTATCGGATATCTTGCTCCAGGTAGCGTATCAGCTTGCCCAGATCGTTGGTCCATTCGACCCAGGCAACTGGCCCTTTCCATTCATCATGGGCGGCGGTTCGTATTTCGAGCACGCCAAGTCTTCGGCGTGCCCGGTTGATCTTGCGGCGTCGTTTCTCGCCCTCAATCATGGCATAGACGTCGCCATATTCCTGGCAGATCATATTGATGTCACGAACATTGAGTAACGCATATGCCTTGCTGCGCTGGATCTCTGGCTGATCAGCTGTCTGTGCCTGAGAGGTCGCTTGCTGTCTCTTGTGGGTAAAGTCCTCCCATGGAAGAGCGTCTAAGAGTGCCAGCAAGGACTGAAATTGGACGTGCTGGGTGGGAGTGATTTGGGAAGAGGTAGTGATTTGCTGCACCAGGAAGCGCAAGCTAGCTATGGTCTTTACCGCAGCGTCTTTCACGCTGCGCTCCTGACTGGCGATATCTTGCAGCCTCTCCAGTGTCACTTGCAATGCGTTATCCACCTGAGGATCTGGCTGAAGCATGTCGTTCCTCCTTTATAAGGACGCTCGTGTCCCGGTATGGCATCTTTGAGCAACAGTATAGCAGGATCATATAAGTCAGCCAAACGGTTATCATCGTCATACCGTTTTCTGCCTCAAGAGAAAGAATAGCTCATGCGATAGGAGTAGCAGAGGTAAAGGGCCAATGGAACAAAAGAGAGGAATAGATACTATGATCCATGAGCGGCTTGATCTTTCGTATTGGAAAAACGTGTGTTCACTACAACGCTTGCGAGACGCATCTGGAGGGAAAATACCAGCTTTGGGAGGAATGACCGGACCATGTGATATCGCCGCTCTTGAACAACTCCGTGACCTGACGTATGCTCATCTGCCTGCGATCAAGCGCGTCCCGACAGATATTTTTCTCTGGTCACTCGGCGAGACGGACCAGCGTATGGTAACGAGAATTGGAGGACTTCCCTACCGAGCAGCACATGCACCCTGGCCGGTCTCTCCTTCTGGTGTTCCTCTTACTTTTGTGGCTCAGATTTGCTTTGCCGACTCGCGCGATCTTGTCCCCAAACTCCCTGGGGATATCTTACTCATTTTTACTGAAGCCAGAAATTGGGGGAGTGCAGACAAGCCACTGTATGATTTTATGGGGGAGGACGAGGACGACTCCTATCTCCTGTTCGAGTGGGTGATGTTTCATGACTTCCCTCTGGTCACGCATCAGCACGTCCCTGAGACAGGACTGCATATTACACCCTGTTACGGGACCATTCATCGCACTTGGGACTATGCACAAGTAGATGGGTTTGCCTATCGCGAGCTTGCGGAAAGTATTCCTCCCGTGATCAACGCCACCAAGATTGGTGGAATATGTCCCTGGTCAGACTATTATTGGGTCCTGTATATCGAAGAGGAACATCGAGATTACCTCTGTAGCGTAAGGTCGCTCGACCACGAGCATAATTGGCCTTTTCCATTTCTCAATGTACCCAGAGAAACTGATCTGCATGAATGGTATCCCCTCACAATTGGTGATGTTGGGTTGATCAACCTTTTTCTTCAGCAAGACGGGACTATTCGTTGGAGGTTCCATGGATGAAGGATTCTCGGCCTGCGTCTTTAACCGTTTTCTCACCATTGGCACAGAAAAGGAAGAGGGCAGTTGTATCATTGAAGCGAGAGGAGCTTCTGGATGTTCTTGTATCTTCATCCGACACGACATGAGGCGTTAACGGCAAGCGAAACGGCGCTAACACGCTGGTCGCTGGCAACCACGCCTGCAACCGTGCTTGCCCAGGTATCAACCGCTCCTGGAGTCGTGTTTACCCATTTATATGACCCTGGTGGTCGGCTCCTGTCCTCCGGTGGCGTTGCTCTGGTCTTGACCCAGAAAAACGTGGAGGGTAAACTGGAACGAGTGGCCCTCTAGGGAAAGGGAAAAGATCATGCAAAAGGAGCAGCGTACCTTTACGAAAGAATTTAAGGTGGAAGCGGTACAGTTAGCCCGATCTCGTCAG
>DATGMF010000022.1:0-99997 GCA_035293765.1 Ktedonosporobacter sp. | reverse complement strand
CATCGGCAAACGCCGGGTGCGCTTTCGCCTGCTGGCCCAGCGCCTCAGCGAAGCAGCCGCCACGCGAGCACATCGCAAACGCCGAAGCAAGGCCCGTAAGCATGGGAGCAAGAACCAGCCCTTGACCATTGAGGTCACCTCCTGGCTCCTGGTGCTCACCTCACTCAAGGAAGAGCACTGGTCCTGGGAGATGGTCCTGGCGCTCTATCGCAGCCGCTGGCAGATTGCGCTGCTCTTCAAACGGCTCAAGCAGTTGGTGCGCATGCATCGTCTGCGCAGCTGGGATCTCACGAGCAACCAGGCCGTGTTAGCAGGATTGCTGGTGGGCTGGCTCTTGATGGAACGGCAAGCCAGGCTCTTGCGTGAGCAGGCTGATGCCAGCCGTGAGCCCGAGCAAATCGAGCGAGCCCCTCTGAGCAATTGGCAGGTGTGCGCGACGCTGGTAGAGAGCCTGCGTACGATGCTGCTGGGTCCCTGGACGTGGTCGCAGCTTCAGGAGCATGTGGATGCCATTGTCCGCTTGTGGCGTGTGCATCCGCAAGCGCGGAACCTGCAAGAGAGCCCGGTTCGCACGCTCTTCGAGCCCGTGCTCGCCGCCTTGAGTACATGAGTCTCTTCTTCCGTTGGAACGGTTCTTTTCGCTTACGTTCGCACCTATGGGGCACTGCCCCTTGCGGGGCGCGGGGTGTCCCCGCTCATTCTTCTCCTCCCTCGCCCCCGAAGGGGGCAAAAAAAGAAGAAGTAAATAGCCCTGCTCGATGCCACGGAAAGAGCAAGATCGGAGAAGTTTTTTCTGATGGTGGGCGGTAGAATGGCCTGCAGGCAGTAAGGGAGCGAAAGACCTTTGTGCGCAAGTCTGACCAGACGACTCAGTGCTATGAGAGAGGAATATCTTTTGACTCCCATTCAATCGTCAAGGAAATGCTTATCTAGCAGGCAGCTCCCCCAATGTTACGTTCACGGTCAACTGCCGATTGCCGCGATAGATACCCACAGCGACTTTATCTCCCGGATTTTTGCTAACGAGCGCGCTACTCAACGAAGAGACGTTAGTAATAGCCTTATCATCGACCTGGACGATGATATCACCGGCTTGCAGTCCTGCTGCCGCGGCAGGACCGCCCGGAGTCACAGCCGTAATCAATGCGCCATGATCAACAGGCAAGTTGTTCTGAGCGGCAATCACAGGATCGACGCTGGCGACCTGTACCCCTAAAGCAGCGCGCCCCGTTCGTGTCACCTTGCCCGACTCAATGATCTGCGGCACGATGAACTTGACCCGATTGGATGGAATGGCAAAGCCCACGCCATTCGCAGGTGTGCGAAATTGCGGGTCCAGAGCTGCAAGAGTGGGGATACCTATCAGGTTGCCCTGCAAATTCACCAGCGCGCCGCCACTATTGCCCGGGTTGATTGGAGCATCAGTCTGAATGGTCCCCGGCAATATCGAGCCGTTGGGACCATCGGCTACGTTGCGATCCAGCGCGCTGACAATACCGTTCGTAACCGTCTGCGTGATACCAAGCGGATTTCCCACAGCCAGTACTTCCTGCCCTACCTGCAATTTCGAGGAATCGCCGAGTTCAGCAACGGCCAACTTTGTTTCAGATGGATCTATCTTTACTACCGCCAGATCGTCATCGGGCGCGGTACCCACAATTTGCGCGGGAAGCGTTCGCCCATCATAAAGGACGACCTCTATCTTTTGTCCACCCTCAATGACGTGATTATTAGTAACGATGTATCCCCGTGGATCGATAATCACGCCAGACCCCAGCCCTCCGCCATTCTGGGTAGTCACATTAATCTGCACTACCGTCGGCCTGACCTTCGCCACCACCGCCTCGCGGACGGCTTCAATATTGTCACCGGTCAGTGCCGGTATGCCTGTTCTGGGGTTGCCGGTAGTAGGTAGTGTACCGGCGCTGCTGCCAAATTGCCAACCTGCAAAGAGACCAATACCAAAGACCGACGCAATCGCCAGTGCCAAAGCAAGAATAGCGCCCGCGCGTAGCCCTTTACCGGAGCGTTTCGGACCAGATCCCGCCTGATACGCCTGGGGTTGAGTTGACAAAGGTGCATCTTCATTTGAATGCTGCATATTCTGCATCGAAATTATCCTTCCCTCATACGCGGGCTCTCGTTGCCTCACACCAATACCTGAGCTAGCAGGGCTTGTATCTCGAACACTGAGACGAATTTCAACAGGGGGATCAGGTAATGACTATCCGGCGCTTTTCATGTATCATGATCGGGATAATATCGAGCTTGAGCAGCATCCCTTTTTCATTGGAACGCTTTTCCAGCCAGAGCGGTCCGCGTTCAAGCGCATTGCCCACCCGTTGGTGAGAGCATTCCTGCAAGCAGCCAGAACCGCTTAAAAACTAGCCTTTTTTCCAGGTGCCAAACTAGCCGAACAGGTGATGCCCCACCCCATGCAAGCAGGATATAGTACAGGTAGAGAGTTGATCTCCTATAGCAAGCAGCTAAGGATAGGAAAACGTTATGGAACAGGTAACAAACAATACGCAACTATTACGCGCACTTTCCAATCAGATGGCGGACGCCGTCGAGCAGGTGAGCCCGGCGCTCGTCCTCGTCAACGGGCGGCAACGCTACCCCGCCAGCGGGGTCGTGTATGCCCCCAATCTTATATTGACCGCCGACCATGTGCTTGAGCGCGAGGACGACCTTAGCATTCAAACGCATGATAAACGCACATTGGCAGCCCAGTTTGTGGGGCGCGACCTGGCGACCGATCTGGCGTTACTACGCGTAGCCGAACTTGGCGTTGAACCGGCCACCGCCGCTACCGAGCAGGCTCGCGTTGGTCAACTGGTGATGGCGATAGGCGGCTCCAGCGGCGAGGGACCAACGGCAAGCGTCGGCATCGTCAGTACCATTGGTGGTCCACTGCGGACAGGGAGAGGCGTAGTACTCGAACGCTACATTCGCACCGACGCAACCCCGTATCCCGGCTTCTCAGGAGGGCCACTCATCGACGTACAGGGCCATGTTCTTGGCATCCTGACGACCGGATTGGTGAACAGCGTCGCGCTGGCAATCCCCATAGCCATTGCTCAGCGCGTAGCCGATGCACTGGCGAAACATGGCTACATCAAGCGCGGCTACCTGGGCATCAGCAGCCAGTTAATCTCGCTGCCTACAGCTCAACGCGCCGGGCGCGCGCAAGAGCATGGCTTACTCATTGTCAAAGTTGATGAGAACAGCCCCGCTCAGCGCGGCGGCGTACTCGTCGGGGATATCCTGGTCGCCATCGATGGTCATGCCATCAACGACTCGGAAGACCTGCAAGTGCTTCTGACCGGCGAGCGTGTGGGCAAAGCTGTTCCAGTTGATGTAATTCGGGGCAGCGCGTTGCAGACCCTCCAGGTAACTATTGGGCAGCGCCGCTAATTTTACTTATCATCAGGCAACATGACAGGCAGGTATAGGATGACACAAGCTATTGTTCCTGAGACATCAGCATCATTCCCATTTCCCGACGCGTTCTCTTCCGCGCTCGTTGCAATGTTTAATACAGTCCAGCCCGCAATCGTCCAGGTCCGCACCACCGAGCGAGGAGGCGGAACGGGTATGATCTTGCAGACGGATGGGCAGATTATCACCAATAATCACGTTATTCGTGGTAACAGGGCCGAGATCCTCCTGGCTGATGGTCGGAAGCTGGAAGCGGCAGTATTGCATCGCAGCCCCGAGCTTGATCTGGCTCTGTTGAGTGTGACGGCAGACAACCTGAAAGCGATCCCGCTCGGCGATTCGTCTCGGTTACGTGTGGGAGAGTGGGTCTTTGCCATCGGCCATCCCTGGGGGCAACGCTGGGCGCTCACGGCAGGCATCGTCAATAGCATCAGTTCAGTCAAGCTCGCTAACGATGCAACTGTGCAGTACATCAAATCGGACGTACGCCTCGCCCCCGGAAATTCGGGCGGGCCGCTGCTCAACGCCGATGGTCAGGTCGTTGGCATCAACGCCATGATCTTCGGCGGAGATCTGTCGGTTTCTATCCCCAGCAATACAGTAAGTGAGTGGCTGCACGGGCTTTAAACATCAGATAGAGCTGGCAGCGAAAACGAGGAGCCCTGTCCAGTTCCTCGTTTTCGCCATCTATTCGCACTCCACGCAGATATAGACATCTATCTTCGAGCGAGTGACTCCTCAGACAGGTACAACACCTGCTCCCTTCCGTTGCTTTCACTATCTTTGTGGTGGTTGCTGCTCCAACTCTTGCATGTTCCAGTGAGCCAATTTCGCCCCAGCCTCGTAGGTGCTCTGGAAAAACTCCAGTAGCGTCTGCTCAGGCGAGGGGGATGTGCGCACGTCATCGTAGAGCAGGATAAACTCGCCCATGTTGTTCTCATAGTAGGCCGTATTGGGACGTATCGAGGCGTCTTTGAGACCCTGTGGCGCAGGATAGGTGAAGGAGTAAAACGCGGGAGCCTGTTGCTGTTTGCTGCCCGGCCAGAACCCGCATTCGATCAACTCCTCGTTTTCGGCGAAGCGCACGATGCGGTTGGCCCCCTGTGGGGGCGAGACACGTTTGCCGGAATAGCGTGTTTCCGCGAGGTCGAACGTCCCCCAGTAGAACTGGACGGGGCTACTCTTTCCCCTAAAGAGAGAACAGTATTGCTGGAAAACCTTCGTCACCTGTATCAGAATACGCCACCAGCGATTAACATATTCAGGCTCATACGTCCTGTGGGTCGTATCCTGCTCAAAAGGGATGGCATCTTTGACCTCAGCGGGCCTGGTATTGATCTTTATCACAATGCCGAGAGCCTGTAGAGCAGCCATGAAATCCTTGTAGAACTCGGCCACCGTGCGCGACATCAGCGCCAGTTCTTTGATCTTGCCATCGCTGGTACAGATCGCAAGGTTGTGACCGATGAAGTCGAAGCTGACCTGGAAAGCGCCGCCCGCTGGAGAAGGGATCAGCATGGTCTCCAGCCCACGCGACGTCACCGATAATGCCACTTCCCACCATTGATTGAGGAAGGGGATCAGTTCTAGCGCTACCTTTCCTACGATCTGCGTCTCCATGTGCAGCGTCTCAAGGCTCTCTTTCCATGCTTCATAGGGGAGAGCGGGCCACAAATACTCCTGCGGCAGCTGGCTCATTCCCTGTGTATTCGTTGTAGTCGTCATCATCTCTTTCTCCTCGTACAAGAGCTAGCCGATGCAATGGGACGTTATCCATTGCTATGGTGTTCACGACAGAATGCTCATATGTGGTTCATGTATCATTTGCTCTAATCCTGGAGAGGGGGCACCTTCCCCAGAGATGGAGACTCATGCTGCATCATAACCAGACAAATGAGACTGATGGAGGCTCTCCCTGATGAGAAAGGTGGGATATAACCAGAAAGGTTGGCCCATAAGATGATTGCCTCTGGCAATCATCTTATGGGCCAAAAACTGATTACCGATACTCCTTCAGCAGTGGCTCAACCACCTCTTCGGCGACGCGGTGGACGATATGTTCGGGGAAGGGGGGCCTCAGGTTCATGACGAGGTGATTGGCCCCTGCCTCGATAAACGTCTGGGTTATCTGACGGGTCGCGCTTAGATCGTCTGGTCGTACCACGAGTTGGACAGAACGTGCGATAGTCGCGGGATCGCGTCCGACGGTGGCGCAGTGACCATCGAGCACCTCGTTTTTATGAATGAAGGAGTCAACGGGACCACCGACAAAGTTCCAGACATCGGCATACTTCGCCACCATACGCAGCGTAAGCTGCTCACCACCACCTCCAATGACGAAGGGAGGATAGGGCTCTTGGACTGGCTTGGGCTCGCAGTATGCCCCCTTCAACTGATAATATTTCCCATCGAAATCAGCCGTTTTTTCGGTCCACAGCCGCCGAATAAGCTCGCACGCCTCGCCCATGCGGCGGATGCGCTCGCCGGTAGCATAGAGGGGAATGCCGTACGAGGAATGCTCCAGCTCATTCCAGCCTGCGCCAATGCCAAAGTCGAGCCGACCGTGGGAAATAACATCCAGCGTTGCTCCAATATTTGCCAGCACAGCCGGATGACGGTAAGTATTGCCGGTGACCATTAAGCCGATGCGCAGTCGCTGTGTCAGCGCCGCGAAGGCCGAGAGCAGCGTCCAGCCTTCCAGGCATGGTCCCGTCACATCACCCACTATCGGGACAAAGTGGTCAAAGAGCCATGCATGTTCAATGGAGGGAATACCATCGGCCTCCTGCCAGACCCGCAGCATCTCTTCATAGGTGGTATGCTGCGGGGCCGTCTTGATGCCGAAATGCAAAGGTGTGCGAACAGCCATAAATTTTGCGCTCCTTGCTAATTTCAGTATCCTCATTTCAGTATCCTCAAGCGGATCGAGCTAGCCACAGGCTCCCGCCGCTCCCCTTGAGGCGAAGTATAGCATCACATCTGAAGATGTCAAAAAGATTGTTCCCTATTATATACGTTCTAGCGGTACGAAGCCCAGGACGCGCAAGACATTATTCATCGTCTGGATCGTCGCTTTGATCAGCAGCGCCCGGAACGCCTTCACCTGCTCGTTCGTCTCACTCAAAATGCGCGGCGTATGCTCGTAAAAGTCACTCAGGTGAGCGGCCAGGTCGTAGGCATAGGCGGCGAGCATTGACGGCATCGTTTGCACGCTGGCTTCGGCCAGCCGTCGTGGGTAGGCATCGATATGGCGTAACAACTCCCATTCGCTTTGTTCCAGTTGTACTGGAAGCTCTTCTAGCTGTTCCGGTATCTCGTAACCGGCTTCATGCAAGCGGCGCAGTATCCGGTTAGCGCGCGCGTAAGCGTACTGGAGATAGACGCCGGTATCGCCGTTTGGTCGCAGCACCTCATCCATATCGAGCGCGATGATCTGTTGCAAATTGAAACGGACCATGAAGTAACGGATAGCCGAGGCCGCCAGAATAGCAATGGTTTCATCGGAGAGATCCTCTTTTCCCTCCTGTTTGCTCACCTCCTGCATCCGTTTAACCGCCGCGTTGATCAGATCATCGGCCTTAATCTCGATCCCCTTGCGCCCCGACATAGGGTAAAATTCCCGGCCATCGGAGGTATCCACCCCCAGAGTCGCGGCGGTGGAGGCAGAGAGCGTCACCACCTCGTATGCCAGGTGTTTGGAATTCTCAGCCTGCTCGACATAGCCCAGGCGGCGCAGGCTCTCATAGACAATCTGTTGCAGGTACGTCTGGCGTACATCAATCACATTAATCACGCGTTTCGCATGACCGAACTGAGAAGGCGGGGCCTCTTCAGCAAGAGGCGAGACATCTTTAGGGGTGCGCATCGTCCAGAGCTTGCGCCCATCGTGCTGAATGCCCCAGAGGGCGAAGCGGAACTGCACGCCGATGCCAAGATCGTCGGTGAGGCCAAATTTCCAGAGCTGGTAGGCAATATCTTTGGCTGTATACGTCGCAGTTCCATCACTTTTGACCAGGATCTTATCGCTGGTGCGATCTCCCTCACTGGTCTGTGCCTCCCCATCACCAAAGGGCAGCACCCAGCAGCCAGCCATAGGACCTGCCTCCGGCTTCTCTAGCAGGTTGCGCTGGCGCAGGACCTCAAAGGTCCGTTTCCACAGCCCTGATTGCAGAATAGCCGATTCCCAGGGGAGCACATCGTAAGAGATATTGAGCCGCCCCATCGTCTTGAGGTGAGCCTGGACGATCTGGCGCGAGATATCTGCCGCCATTGCCGGGTAATCGGGACCTGATTCTGGCTCCTCTCCATGCTCAATCGCATGCAGCACTGTCTTGCGCAGCTCCACCGCTTGTTTTCCCAGCTCCGATTCTTTGTCGTCGTAGACCCGGCCAATGGCGACGTAGACGCGTGAACAGTAGTAATCGAAGGACTCCCCGGGCAGCATCTCATTGCCCTGAGGCAGTTGTAGCAGGCCCTTCCGCAACAGTGCGAAACCGACGACAACATCGGCCACCTGCACGCCCGAGTCGTCAATATAATTGTCGGCCTCGACGTGGTAGCCCTGAGAGCGCAGCATGCGTACAACCGTATCGCCAATGCAGGAGTTGCGCAGGTGCCCCACATGCGCGGCCTTGTTACTATTGATATTGGTATGCTCGACAATCACCTTCGTCCCCACGCCTGCCTCACTCTGACCGAAGTCCGCGCCAGCTTCGAGTACTCGTTCGATGATTTCTTTGCCCACCGCCGGGCGATTGAGGCGGAAATTGAGATACCCGGGCTTCGTCACCGTAATCTCGTGGATAGCAGAGGCGCGCATAGCGCGTAAAATCTCGGCCAGCCCCTCGGCAATCTGGAGTGGCGGGCGGCCCAGCCTGTTCTTTCCTGCCCATGCCATCACAGGCATGGAATAGTCACCGAAGCTGCTCTGCGCTGAGAAACGCAAGTCTATTGGCAGCAATTCAGCATCAACTGTCATCTGCTCTTGTGTCAGATACTGTTTCACCGCTGCTTGAATGAAATTGGTGAGATACTCATAAAAATCTTTTGGCATTGCTTCTGCCATATCTACCTCATTTGGTATGGTCATACGATTCTCCTCTGCGACCCGATGGGTGCGCGCCATCCTTTTGCACATGTTGAGCAGCGAATACAAAAGCTTCCTCATACTGCTTATCTGTCACACTCATTCTTGTAGAACCGTGCAAAAAGATAACGAATACCGCGACCCAATAGAATTCCTCATACTATAACGTAGCGTGTGGCGATGGTCAAGCGATTTTCGCCATAGAGAATGACCACAGGGAGCGCTCCCTGTGGTCATCTAAGCACCACATCAGGCTGTCTAACAACCTGCGACTAGCCCTCAAGCGTGCTGATATCACCCACCGGTTCGCCCAGCTCTCTGGCGCGGATGACACGACGCATAATTTTGCCTGAACGTGTCTTGGGCAGGCTCGGAGCAAATTCAAGCTCGTCCGGTACCGCCAATGCGCCCACAGTCGTACGGACGTGCAGCCTGAGTTCCTTTTCCAGCTCTTCAGAGGGTTGGAACCCCTGCTTGAGAATCACAAAGACTTTGACATGTTCGCCTTTCACCGGATCGGGTTTGCCAATGGCCGCCGCCTCCGCAATGGCCGGATGGCTCACCAGGCTTGACTCGATCTCCATCGAGCCGAGGCGGTGGCCGCTCACCTTAATCACATCGTCAACGCGCCCTTGCACGCGGAAGTAGCCATCTTGATCGATAGTGGCGGCGTCGCCGGCGAAGTAGACGCCGGGGATGGTATCCCAGTACGTCTGGTAGCGCGCAGGATCGCCATAGATGGTGCGCATCTGGGCGGGCCAGGGTTCTCTGACGATCAGGAAACCGCCCTTGCGCGCTCCCACGGAATTGCCGTTTTTGTCCACCACATCAGCATCGATGGTCGGCATGGGACGGCTGGCGCTGCCGGGCTTCAGGGGGAGGCGGATCGTCGGACTGATCAGAATCATGCCCGTCTCGGTCTGCCACCAGGTATCCATAATCGGCAATTCGTTGCGACCAATGTTCTTGCGGTACCACATCCAGGCTTCCGGGTTAATTGGCTCGCCCACCGAGCCGAGCAGGCGCAGGCTCGTAATGTTGTGTTTGGCAGGCCACTCCTCGCCGAAGCGCATCAGCCCGCGAATGGCTGTAGGCGAAGTGTAGAGAATCGTCACCTTAAACTTCTCAACGATGCTCCACCAGCGGTCAGGAGCTGGATAGGTTGGCGTGCCTTCAAACAGCACATTGGTGGCCCCGTTCATTAGCGGACCATAGATAATATAGCTGTGGCCCGTCACCCAGCCCACGTCGGCGGTACACCAGAAGACATCGTTATCTTTGATGTCGAAGACAAATTTGGTTGTGGCATACACGCCCACTCCGTATCCGCCGTGGACATGTACGACACCCTTAGGCGTACCGGTGCTGCCGCTGGTATAGAGAATGTAGAGCAGGTCTTCGCTATCCATCGGTTCGCAAGGAACAACGGTATCTTCAGGAATACCGGCCAGCAGCTCGTCCCAACAGATATCGCGCCCGGTCAGCATTGGCACCTCGATGCCCAGGCGGCGCACCACCACAGACTGCTCTATCGTCGGCGTCTCGGCAATGGCCTCATCAGTGATATGCTTGAGCTGGATCAGCTTACCTCCACGGTAACTGCCATCGGCGGTGATAACCACTTTGGCCTGAGCATCATTGATGCGGTCCCGTAGCGCGCTGGCGGCGAAACCGCCGAAAACCACCGTGTGGATCGCGCCCAGCCGGGCCACGGCCAGCACCGCCACGATCTGCTCCAGGATGGCTGGCATATAGATGGCAACGCGATCACCTTTCTTCACGCCCAGCCGTTGCAGCCCTCTGGCGAAGCGGTTGGTCAGCACATATAACTGTTGGTAGGTGATAGTACGCGTTTCGCCATCGTCACCCTCCCAGTAAAAGGCCACCTTATCGCGCGTGGGCGTCTGCATATGGCGGTCAAGACAGTTGTAAACAATATTACACTTGCCGCCCGTGAACCATTTGAAGAAAGGCTTATTGGTCCACTCGAAGGTGGTCTGCCAGGGTTCGAACCAGTGAAGCTCGCGGGCCAGGTCATCCCAGAACTCGAAGCGGTTTGCCAGCGACCAGGTATAGAATGACTCGTAATCGCCGCAGCCTTTGGACTGCATGTAGGCTGTAATATTGGCATCCTCCACGACCCTGGCGGATGGGGTGAAGACGCGTTCCTCTATCAAAATAGTGTCAGTATCATCAAACAGGTGACTGTTACTGCTCATAATCAGGGACATCCTCCTCTCATATCAAAGGCTAAACAAATCGTTTTGTACGCCAATGATAACACGTTTCCCATTGTAGGACAGCTCGATCAACTTTTCAATGGGCGAAAGCAGCAAAGTTTGCGGCTATCGTCTATACAGGGCCATAAGGAACTTGACCCTTCCCCTTGACTCTGTAGTATGGTACAGGGTGTATAGTTGTGTGAAGGAGGAACCGAGATGAGTACCCTTACGATTGGACAAGTTGCACGCACTGCTGGAGTCGGCATAGAAACCATCCGTTTCTACGAGCGCGAGGGCTTGCTAGAGGAGCCACCACGCCGCGCCTCTGGCTATCGTCAATACTCTGAGCAGGTCGTCAAGCGTATCCACTTTATTAAACGCGCACAACAGCTTGGCTTCTCGCTCAAAGAGATTACCGAACTGCTGATGCTGCGCGTGGACGGACAAACGTCCTGTGAAGAGGTGAAGCAGCACGCAGAAGCGAAAATCGCTGAGGTGGAGCAGAAATTGATTGAGTTACACCGCATGCGACAAGCTTTGCTCCAGGTAGCCGCGCTGTGTACAGGAGAAGGACCTGCAAGCCTCTGCCCTATGCTTGATGCGCTCGACCAGCAAGAAACGGAAGACCCAATTGGAGATCAAACAGACTGAAACGCAACGATGCGCGATTCGGTTGGAGCGATTCTTGCCCTGCTCGCCGCGCAGGTGTGGGATCTCTGGCTGTTCCGTCGGTGCATGCGCTCTGCGCGGGTCGAACCGGAAAGACGAAAGGAAGGTGTCTAATGCGCCGAATTGGGGGCGTCGCGCTGACCGTGACAGGCTTGCTCGCCTGTCCCTGTCATCTGATCATTACCCTACCGTTGTTGCTCTCACTGCTGGCCGGAACGGCCCTCGGCAGTTTTCTCAACCACAATACTGGCCTTGTCTACACTTTAGCGGCCATCTACTTTGTGGTGGCACTGGCGCTGGGGTACTGGTTCTTGTCTAGCCCTGCGCGTCACCGTTCTGACGTGGACGGAGCCTGTCCCACCTGTGTGCCTGTTGAAATGACGACGCAAGTGCAGGAGCAACCCGCGTTGCCCAGTGACCTGCCTACCACAAGGAGATAACACGCATGTCAACATACGAGCGGTACGATCTCGTGATTCTGGGCAGCGGCTCAACCGCTTTTGGCGCGGCCCTGCATGCTGCCGAACTGGGCAAAGCCGTCGCCATGACGGAATATCGCACAGTGGGCGGCACCTGCGCCAACCGAGGGTGCCTTCCCTCCAAAAATCTGATTGAAGCGGCACGCATCGTCTACGAGGCCGCTCATCCCCGTTATCCGGGCCTGTCCCCGGTGCAGATGTCGGTCACTTGGGCCGATCTGATCGCCCAGAAAGATGAGATCATCCATGAATACCGCGCTCACAAGTATGAGAGCCTCCTTGATCATCCCGAACGTATTCAGGTCGTGCCAGGTCAGGCGACATTCGTGTCCGATCACGAGATCGAGGTGCAAAGCACCGCGGGGACACGTCGGCTGGGAGGTGACCAGATTCTGATTGCGACTGGCTCAGTTCCAGAGATCCCCGCCCTTGCAGGGCTGACTGATGTACCCTACCTGACCAGCGATCTGCTGAGTTCCGCTGATGATCCGTGGGAAACGGAACTGCGGGAGCAGCCGCGCTCGCTGCTCATCCTGGGCGGCGGCTACATTGCCCTCGAACTGGGCCAGATGTTTGCGCGCTTTGGAACCCAGGTCACGCTCGTCACGCGGGGCAAGCGCATTCTGTCGGGCGGCGAGCCAGAAATCGCCGAGGCGCTCACCGAGATCTTGCAGGAGGAAGGGCTCCGTATCGTGACATCGGCACAGGTACGTGGGGTCGAGCGTGCAGGCGAGGGAGTAACGCTCTCTGCTCTGCGTCATGGCAGCCATCAGACGTTCACCGCCGAAAAACTCGTGATCGCGACGGGGCGCCGTCCCAACACGCAAGCGCTGGGATTGGAGCAGGCGGGCGTAACTATTGATGCAGCAGGAGCTGTGCGCGTTGATCGTACCCTGCGCACCACTGTTCCCCATATCTGGGCTGCCGGAGACGTGATCGGACGGGAAACGGAGAGCCAGATGGCGACGCCTGTGGGGGCGCACGATGGCAAGATAGCCGCGCACAACGCCCTCTCTGGGGGGCCACTACGCACGGTGGATCATGCCGTGATCCCACGCGTCATCTTTACCGATCCCCAGCTGGCGGTGGTGGGTTTGACCGACGAGGAAGCGGTAGCCGTTGGAATTACCTGCAATTGTAACACCATCCCTCTGAGCGTCGTGCCACGAGCGGGAGCCATCCGTGACACGCGGGGCGTCATCAAAATGGTGTTGGACGATGCGACCCACCGAGTCGTTGGTGTCTCCATGCTCGGAACCAATGCCTCCGAAGTAATTCACGAAGCGGCAATGGCTCTGCGGTTTGGGGCGACCACAGATGATTTCATTGACATGATCCACGTCTACCCGACGATGGCGGAGGCACTCAAGCTCGTCGCCATCTCATTTACCAAAGACGTGAATCGGCTCAGTTGTTGTGCGAGCTAGCACCAGGAACAAGAACTACTGACTCTCTGCCCCGATCCGCCCGTAGGTGCTCATTTGATAGTTATCCTCTTCATTAGAGCTGGCTCCTGAGAAAGGCGTTGCTCCGCTGGCTGCCACTCCGCGGGTCATCGCAGGATGCACGCAATCCTGCATCGTGAGAGCCATGTAACCAGGCTACCTCATCTTGAGTTCGACCTTTGACCAGTCTCACCATCGGCGACCTAACTGCATAGACCTCTTGGGATAGCAGTTTCTCCCTCACTACGCTTTTTCCCATCATGCTCCGGTTCCCTTCCCCTTTCAGGCTCAGCTAAGGTGCTGCTTTACCCACATTCGCCTCTGTGGGGCTGAGTCACTCAGCAAGGACAGAGAAAACACATCGGCGCACGACAGCTTACGTAGCGCTACCCCATCATTGATTGATACATTCAGCCGAAGCTAATTTAGATATTCAATCGTATTCAAAGAGAATCGTAGGATGATAGAAAAGTTCTATTGATGGAGTGATGTTAAGTGGAGAGGGATGGTACCCCGATGAGAGAGCTCCCTTTCCTGCCTGTGTTCCCAGGTGAAGGACGAAATCTATGGAACATACCTACAAAGCGCCCAACAATTTCCAGGACCGTCTGGCAAAAAGGCGGCCTCACATTCATTCCAGGCTGCGATGGAAAACCTGTGCCTGGCAGCTCTGGCGGATGGTGGTACATTGTCTTAGTTCAGTGAGGCTGGTGCGGTACCCCTCCGTTGTCTGGTGGCGTGGTCCGCTAGTGGGCTACGCCGTTGCCTTACTGCTGCAAGTCTCCAGTACGTTGTTATTCATTCACGTTCCTCCCGATTTTGCCTTCCCCGACGTTGTTGCGCTGCTGATCGTGCTGGTCATTTCCCTGGTCTGGGGCATCGGCCCGGGCCTGATAGCCACTCTTAGCGCGACGCTGCTGCTCAGCACCTCGATAATCTCTCAGCCCGCCGGGGGATTTTCTCCGTTGTACGGTCTTGCAATGGCCCTGTTCCTGCTGGCAGGGACGATTATCTGTCTGGTCGTCTGCCATATAGAATTTGCTCGGACGAAGGCAGAGAGCACGCGTCAGCATTTCTATCGTCTTTTCACTCAGGGTCCCACCAACGTGATGGTGTTACGCGGCAAGACCCACATCATCGAGTTTGCCAACTCAACGATCCATCAAACGCTAGGACGGGCGAACCTTGTTGGTCAGACCGTGGAGCAGGCATTGCCCGAAATGGCTTCACAAAGATACATCGAGCGGTTGAATCGCGTCTACACGACCGGGGTTCCTTTTATCGGCACCGAGATACCTCTGCAGATTAACCGCAATGGTAATGAATCCCTGGAAGAGGGCTACTTCAGCTTTATCTGCCAGCCATTGTTTGACGCGCAAGGAGCAGTCGAGGGCATTCTGGTGCATGGCGTTGAAGTCACAGAGCTGGTGCGCGCACGCAAACGCGCAGAGGAGTTGTTGCGGCAACTCCAGGCTGAGCAGCAAGTACTGAGTGAAAGGGAGCAGCTCTTTCGCCTCCTTACCGAAAATGCGCAGGACGTGATTTACCGCTATCGTCTCTCCCCCACATTCGCCTGTGAGTATATCAGCCCGTCCGCAACGACGGTGACTGGCTATACCCCCGAAGAATATTATGCTGATCCCTGCCTCACATTAAGGCGTCTCCACCCGGGCGACTGGCCGATATTGGAAGGATACAGGCATGGAATCCTTTCGCTGGATGATCCCCTGATTATGCGCGCCGTGCATAAAAATGGGAACTCTATCTGGATAGAGCAGCGCAATAAACTCATCTACGGCCAGGATGGCAATGTGGTGGCGTTGGAAGGGATCTCACGCGATATTACCATGCGTAAGCAGGCTGAAGAGACGTTAAGGGCAAGCGAGGCGATGTATCGCACCATTGTACACACCGCCAACGAGGGGGTCTGGCTGGTGGATAAGGAAACGCGTACAGTCTTTGCCAATGACCGTATGGCCGCGATGCTTGGCTATACCACAGAGGAAATGGCTGCCCGCCGCGTGACTGATATCGTGTTTCCCCAATACATTGAGGCCGCCCGGGCCAGGACTGACAGCAATTTGCAGGGGAATTTTGAGCAGTTTGATTGCCATTTTCGCCATAAAGATGGTAGCGTGGTCTATGCGCTGGCCTGCACCAGCCCCGTACGTGATTACTCGAATAATATCATCGGGGCTCTGGGGATGTTTACCGATACCACCGAGCGCAAGCAACTGGCACGCGCATTAGCTGCACAGGTGCGGGAACTGGAGGCAACCCTGGAGTCCGTGCCTGATGCTGTGCTCGTCTATGACCGCGATGGGCATATCCTGCGCACAAATACTGCCTATCGGACGCTTATAGGTTTTGATGACATCCCTCATTATGCCGATTTTACGATAGGGATGAAGGGTGATATGCTCGCCTTACGTGATGAGCGTGGCGAGTTGTTGCCTTACGCACGCTGGCCGATGTTGCGGGTGCTCAACGGGGAGGTGCTTACCGGCAGGAATGCGACCGATATTATCTTACGAACATTTCGTGGGTACGACGTGCAACTGAATGTGACTGGCACCCCCACCTACGATCAGCGAGGAAATATTACGGGAGGGGTTCTCGTCCTCCATGATGTTACTGAGCGTCGCAAGCTTGAGACTCGCACGCGCAATACGATAGAAGCTCTCTTAGTATTGTCATCAGAGTTGTCGGAGGAATTGTCGCAATCCTTTGAAAAAGGCGACCCGGCAAAGATCAGGCTCGATACCATAGCGCAGCGCCTGGCGACATTGATTTATCAAGCATCAGGCTGTGAAAAGGTGGGCATTATCGTCGTTGAGCCAGACACAGGAGAGTTGCGCTCAATAGCATTTGCAGGCATCACGGCAGAGCAGGAGCAACAGTGGCAGCAGTGGACGTCAAGGAGGGCTCTCCAGGAGCAATTGCAAGAGCTGCAACTCGATGGCAGGCTACGTTCTGATGAGGTACTGGTAGCTGATCTGAGGCAACCACTGCTCGATAGTCACTCTGAAACCGATGGGATGCAGAAAGTGCTCCTTGCTCCTATGCTGTTAGGAAAACAATTGATTGGTGTGCTGGCAGTGGACTGCGGGGCGCCGGAAAACGCCTATATCCCGGATTATCTCCAGCTTTTCCAGGCCATCGCCAAGCGAGCGGCCCTGGCGCTCCAGCGCGGATGGTTAGCGGTAGAGCGAGCGGAGACGCATGCCAATGAGATGGCTTTGCGGGAAGCTAACCGATTGATGGACGAATTTATCGGTATCGCGGCCCATGAAATACGAACGCCTCTCACCACCATTAAGGCCAGCGTCCAGCTCGCTAATCGCCAACTGGCCCGACTGGCGCAACGCAAGAGAGAACTTCCCAGTGAACTGGCAGAGCTGACCGATCTGACCTGCAATTTACTCGACAGGGCGCAACGCCAGATAGAGATGCAGAATCGCCTGGTGGGGGAGATGCTGGATGTCTCACGCATTCGCACCAGCTATTTGGAAATGCATCCCAAACAGTGCAATATCGCGCATCTTGTTACTGAGGCAGTTAAAGATCAGCAATACCTTGCACCCGGGCGCGCTATTACTTATGAGCACCCTTCTGAAGAGATTTTCGTGATGGGGGACGTGGATCGTATCAAGCAGGTTATCAACAATTATCTCTCTAATGCGTTGAAATATTCTGCGAAGCATAAGCCGGTTGAGGTAACGGTAAAAGCGGAGGGGAATATGGTTCGGGCGCAGGTCTCCGATGAGGGGCCTGGCCTCTCTGAGGCAGAACAGAGGCGTGTCTGGGAGCGGTTTTACCGCGTGGAAGGCGTTGAAGTGAGTTCCGGTTCCGCTGTGGGTCTGGGGCTCGGCTTGCACATTAGCCGGACGATCATTGAGATGCATGGGGGCCAGGTCGGCGTGAATAGTATCCCCGGGCAGGGCTCGACCTTCTGGTTTACCCTGCCACAGGCACGTTCGTAATGTGCGCAATGGCAGTTGTCGTATCCTCAAGCGAGAGCGAGACAAAGGGCTCAGTCACTTAAATACGCAGAGAGCCACGTATGAGCAAGGCGATCAAGAGCAAGACTGCTGCTTGCAGGTTGCCATAGCTGTTCGCCGCCATCAGCTTCAAGTAGTTCTCTAAATCTCCCCTGGCTCGCTGGAGCGCAAACAGCACCGGGAGCACGGTAAGCGCTGCAATGGCGCTATACCAGGGATAGACCTGGAGCAGGGCGTCAAGGAAAAAGGTCGCCGCGATCAGGAGCAGTAACAGAGCGCCAGCAAGACGGGCTCTCTGCTCCCCCAGCGCCACAACCGGCGTTATCTTCCCGACCGCTGTATCTGCCCGCCAGTGCAGAAAGTGATGAAAATAGAGCACGGCTGTGGTGTAGAGCCCGACAGGCAATGCGGCCAGCAAAGCGGTCAACGTCACGGCGCCGGCCTGTACATAGTACGAGCCAACAAGTGGAAGCAGGCCAAAGGAGAAAAAAATATCCAGTTCGCCGATGCCTCGTCCCACGTAGGCCAACCGTAAAGGTGGCGCGACGTAGAAAAAGGCCAGGAGAAAGCCAGCCACGCCGAAAGCTAAAGACCAGGGACGAAAAAAGGTCAGGGCCACTCCGCACAGCAAAGACAGGAGAAAAAGTACCAGTGCGATTGTGCGATAGTGCCCGGGCGAGAGCTGACCGTTGATCAGCGGTTGGGAGCCGGTGACAAAGGTGGCTCCCTCGCCAACCATCCCCTGAGCTGCCTGATCCGTTCCTGCTTTGAAATCGAAGACATCATTAGTAACGTTAGCTGCCAGGTGGGCCGAGATCGCCCCCAAAAGCGTCACCAGGAAGAGCCCCCAGTGGAAAGGGGTCCCCTGCGCCCACGCCAGCAGCGATCCAATCGCCACCGGAGCGATCATCACGGGTAATGTACGCGCCCGTGTGACCTGCAAAAAAAGATTGAAGCGATTCATAACGTGCCAACAACTCTATTGACTGGATTGATGGTATATATGCATCACAAGGAATTTGTATGCTCTATTATATCATCCATAGTAGAACTTGTGCAGGCTGCTTGACTTTGTTCGCTGTGGTGGAGTACGATAGTGAAAGGGAGTAACATCAGTTACTCCCTCATCTTCAACAGAGGGGCAACAGGTATGTATGAGCGTGATGCGATCCGCTGGTTACAACTGACCTATAAGGTCCCCAGTGAACCTTCACAGAAGCGCGTTTGGGTCTGGCGACGTTTACAGCATCTTGGGGCTTATGCTTTGCAGAATTCGGTCTATCTTCTACCGTATTCTGAGGAAGTAGAGAAGCAGTTTCACCAGCTTGTCCACGAGATTCGCGCTATGGGAGGGGAGGCCAGCATTTTTTCTGTCACTGCCCTTGATGTGGCTGATGAGCAACGTATCCTGCAAACGCTGCTGGAGGCACGCAACAACGAGTATGGCATGGTGCTCAAAGTCTGTGGTCGCTTCCTGGCGAAGGCTGCCGTTTTGATCGAGACGCAGGACTGGAATGAGCAAATTCATGCGGAATTCGCCGAGGTGCTTGAAAAAGTGCATGTGCTTTTCCGCTCCGCTAAACGCCATGATATGCTTGGCTCGCTCACGGCAACCATCCGAGCCTCCGCTGCCGAAGCCCTTGCCGCCTGCGAGCAGGTATTGCGCGTGCTGCTTGACAAAGAATATACCAGGGTGCGCCGCCTGCTAGAAATATATAGCAACCTCTACGAAGAGAGCACTCCGGTCGATCCTGCTGCCGGCGCGCTGTTACCGACTGATAGCGAAGTGGCGGAGCGGTGACAAAGCAAGCTGAAAATGCAGACGCGAAGGTCATGACCAACTTTATGGATCTTTTACGCAAAATCAGGTACTATTAATTGCATACAACTCAGTGAAATCCTGGTACGTATAGAGAGTAGTACAGAAGAGAAAAATAGCAGGGAGCCCTCCTGCTGGTCAATAACTGACTGAAGAGAGTGAATCATGGAAAAACAACAAGTGAACCGCCCCTCCAGTGGGAATAAAGCTATCGCCCTGGATGCGAGAGCCATCCTGGTCCGTTATCGTCTGTTTCAGCTCCTGGCAGTGATACTCTCCGCCGGCTTTGCGCTCGGACTCCATCTCATTTTTGGCCGGTAAAACGCCTGAGCGCAAAGAGTCCATACTATTCCGCAAGAGAGCTTTGCGGTTGCATCATGCCAGAGCGACCAATATCCCAGAGTTCCGCGAAATAGATCCAGTTGTGGAGAAAACGGACAGTGACCTGCTGATCGAAGGTGACATCCACCGTATAGCCCGTGTTCAAATCCCAGTTCAGCAGGTCATTTTGCAGTGCCGCCCGGCGCTGGTTACGCTCAGAGGCGGAGGCGCTGGTGTTGCGGAGCGAAGCGTAGTAGCGGATGGCATGCCGACAAAGACGCTCGCTCAGACGAATGGCGTACGTCATAGCATCTTCCACTGTCACCACTCCCGGCTTGCGCTGCTGTGCTGCGATGGTAGCGATAACAGGATCGTTTTTCCGCTGACGTTGCCGGGCCTGCCATGTGAACCAGCGAAATGTTCCCCGACCAGCAAGGTAGAGAGATAACCGCTGTAGTCCCATCTGAGAATCGCGACGAAAAAGATTGCCCTGCTCTTCTGTCAGGCCGTACGTTGTTGCGGCAGCGCTGGTCAGCAGGTCAAGTAACGGAGTGGTGAGGGTGCCGGTCGCCGTGAGGTTACGGATAGTTGGCTCGATATAGCCCACCCAGGGCTGGTTGAACCAGGTGTGCAGGGGGTGATCGAAGTAGGTGGTTGCGATATATTCGTCCAGGCATAGTTCCACGTATGCATAAGCATCAAGCGGAGCAAACAGCCCTGCAATATCGTTCGCAGCATATGCGCCCGCCAGCGTATTGATCCAGGGGTTGAGCGCGATATCGGTGGCAATATGCGAGAGATAGCCCATAGTGAATGCCAGGGCCTGGCTGCGCAGTGCGGGGGCAGGAATATCGGCAATATGCTCAAGGAACGCGAGCAGAAAATCCCCCGAACGGTTGGTATGCAGGAGCATGGCCCAATCGATACTGCCATTGGGTGGGGGACGTAACGCAGTTCTTCGCCGTCGGGCAGCTCCACTCATACGTGCTTGAAAATGGCCTTTGCGATAGCTGGTGATATCGGGGGCCAGTGCCCCCAGAAACGCCATCGCGGAAATATCGCTGCCAGGGAAGCGATAGTCGATTTGGGGGAGAGGGCCGGTATCCCAAACGGCTCCCGCCGGCGTTGTCTGAGGCGGAGCTGGTAGCAGCGAGAGGCTATTAAGGCGACGGCGCAGCGCCTCTGCATCAATAATCAATGAACCCAGATCGCTACCGGCATCCTGGCAGCGCTGTGCCGCCTCAATGAGCACGCGCCAGTGCGTGAGAAACGCGGGCATAGCGGGTGTCCCTCCTTAGTGCATTTCCAACGGAAATTAGTTCTCTGCTCCATCAACGTTACAAGTGATGGGGATACCATCTTCGTCAAGGACGATCACCACGCGAGTCAGCCCGGGAATGACCTCTATATGCAAGGGCGAGTTATCGCTTGCGGCATGGTATTCAATTTTGCAAGGAAGAGTTTCTGTCACCCGAAACTCTTCTGCATTGCCGCTTTTTCGTAATACCTGAACGAGCATTGCCCAATGCTGCAACGAAACGTTCTTGATCTGGAACAGGCGAAAAAGTCCCTGCCAGGAAGTATAGTTTGATGCTTCCCCCTGTTTTTGGGGCTGCTCGTGGCTCCGCAGCGTCCGGTGGAGGTCTTGTATATCGATGGAATAAAGATGAACCCGTTCTAGCTCTTCGTGGCTATTCCCTGTCTCCTTTGACCCATGTTCCTCATCTATCGCTGGAAGAAGTATGCGAGGAACGGTCACCTCCAGATCTATTGATGGTTGTGGCGCTCGCGTTTCCCTGCTCACAAAGTTTTGCCCTTTCTTCTGTGTCTGGCCTCCGGGCGCGTGGTGGTAGACACGATACGAAGATAGTGCTATTGTACACAACTTGGGACGACATCTGCAATAGGTAGGTTACAGATGCTGGGAAATGTCAGTGACGACAATGCCAGGACGAGCGAGCAGGGCCGTCTTTAAGCGCCAGGCGGTCTGATTATGCAACAGGTATTCCCAGAAGTGCGCCACCACAAACTCTGGCAGAATCACGGTGAGCGTCTCGTCCGGGTGTATCTCCTGGATCGCATCGATGTAGGCCAGCAGCGGGCGAATAAGCGAGCGATAGGGCGACTCGATAATGACCAGCTTCGTCTCATCCTCTGGAGAGAAGGCGCCCTGGAGATGCTTCCACTTCTCGCGGATGACTTCAGCATCTTTCTGATCAAGCGCGACGTGAGCCGCAACGACGGCAGACGTGATTGAACGCGCATAGGCCAGACTCTGCACCGAAGGACGATCCAGTTCGGCAATCGGCACAATAAAGCGATGGCGAATGGCACAGGGACGCAAAGGCGACGTACTCTTCTGACCATCCCAGAAGACATTGGTGACGACGATTTCCGGGTGATAGAATAAGGCCCACTTCAGCAGGAACGTACGAGGATGTGCAAGCAAGCGTTTGAGAGCGGAATGCTCGGCAATTTCAGGCAAGATAACGGTCAGGGTTTCACCGGGATGCTGCTGTTGCTCGGCTGTCAGACAGTCACGCAAGCAGCGAACCAGAGAACGCTGTTGCGGCTCAATGATCTTCAATGGCACCTGCTCATCCCTTGCAAGAGTTGCCTGCCAGTTCTCCCAATCTGTGCGCAAAGCGATGGTATGCGCCGGGTCAAGGTTCACATGGATCGCAGTAACCTCTGCTGAGATTGAGCGAGCATAGGCCAGGCTCTGCTGGGTGGCCTGGTCAAGCCTGCCCAGGGGCACAATCAGGCGATGGCGCACATCTGCCGCTCTCAATGGCACGGCTGTTGTACGTTCGCGCTCCACGCGCAGGTAGTGGTGCCTGATCAAGAGGAACATCAGCACCAGCAGCGGGATGAGCAGGACAACGATCCAGGCCCCTTCAAAGAATTTCGTGGCAGAGATAACCAGCGCCACTGCCAGCGTCGCCGTCGCCCCCAGGCCGTTAATGAGCATGCTGCGCAGCCAGCCCCGATGCGATGCGCGCAATCTCCACCAGTGACGCACCATACCTGCTTGCGAGAGGGTGAACGAGAAGAAGACGCCGACCGCATACAAGTTGATGAGAGCGGTTGTCAGGCCATTGAACGCGATTAGCAGCACTATCGCCAGGATCGCCAGGCTGATAATGCCGGTTGAGAAGGCCAGGCGATCTCCGCGGAAGGCAAACTGATGCGGCAGAAAATGATCTCGCGCCAGCAGAGACGAGAGCCGCGGAAAATCGGAGTAGCTGGTATTGGCGGCCAGCGTCAGAATGAAGAGGGTCGCGATCTGGAAGACGGGATACATAAACAGGAGCGGGCCGGTGAAGACGCGCTGAGCGATCTGCCCGATCACGGTGGGATTGCCATCAGCATAGGCTGGCGTTCCATAACCAAGAGCCAGTATCGTGGTCCCCACAAAGAGGGTGCCGATGATCAGCGCCATCAACGTCAGCGTAATGGAGGCATTGCGTGCCTCTGGCTTTTTAAAGGCTGGCACTCCATTAGAAATGGCCTCTGTTCCGGTGAGGGCGGTACAACCGGCGGAAAAGGAGCGCAGGATGAGAAAGAGAGTAAGCGGCTCGGTGGCCGCGCTATGGGGAAAGTTGCCAAAGAGCGAATGATGCTCGAAGAGGAAGACTTTAAAAGAGCCGACAATGATCAGCAGTAATGCGCTGAAGACGAAGAGATAGGTCGGGAGGGCAAAGATCGTCGCCGATTCGCGTACCCCGCGCAGATTGACCACCGTAATCAGGACCACCAGCGCCACATCAAACAGGACAACGTACGGCGTAAGCGCAGGCCAGAGCGTTGCTATCGCCTGGACGCCCGCAGCAATACTGACGGAAACCGTGAGCACATAGTCGATCATCAGCGAGGCCGCAGCGATGAGTCCGGGGAGCAGGCCCAGGTTGTCGTGAGCCACGATATAAGAACCGCCGCCATTGGGATAGGCGGGGATGGTTTGCCGATAGGAGAGCGTCACAATGGAGAGCAGCGCCACAATCGCGAAGCAGATGAATAACGTCACCCAGAGATTGCCGGAACCAGCCACAACCAGGGTGAGCAGGATCGCCTCCGTCGCATATGCCACCGAGGAGATCACGTCGGAGGAGAGCACTGCCAGCGCCTTGAACTTGGTAAGCCGCTCGTGTTCGAGACGTGCAGTCGAGAGAGGGGTGCCAATCAAAGCGCGTTTAAGCGCCGTTGTTGTGCGCTCCCATCCTGTCTGTGGAGCATCGGCGGCTGTCGTTGCCTCCAGCACACCTCGCTCAACGCGCCGCAATTTCGGGTGCGCCGGGATCACTCGTCGCGCCCGCACATCTCCGGGTCTGCTTCCCCGAACTTCCTCATAGCGTACCAGCAGCGAAGGGTCCTCTTCGTTTGTCATCAGTGAGTGTTTGCCGTTGGTTTCTTGAGAGGTGCCACCCTGTTGCCTCTGTTCCTGCTCAAGCGGGAAGGTATCATTACTAGCCATAGTGGTGTCTTCCTGAAATCCTCAGTCACAATGCTGTACTCTAAAAAAGGCAATATAGAGCATAATGCTCCCTGGCCTCATAGCAGAGCATAGCCCAAAGGACCTCAAATAGGTCTCAGGAGAATCAGGCAGATACTCAAGATTTGCTCAAGATCACGATGGCTCGTCGGTGAAGCGGTAGCCGACGCCGGGGATGGTGAGGATGAAGCGGGGAGAGGCGGGATCGGGCTCGATTTTGCGGCGAAGTTGGCCGATGTAGACGTGCAAATAGTGCGAATCGGCTCCATAGCCGGCCCCCCATACCTCTTTGAGGAGCATCTGACGCGTCATGATTTTGCCCTTGTGCTGAATGAGGACCTTGAGCAGGTCATATTCGGTTGGCGTTAGCTTCACTTCTTGCCCGTTCAGCGTCACCAGCCGCTGTGCGAGTTCAACGCATAGTGGTCCGCTCTCAAAGCGAGGCTGGGTGCCAGAGGAAAGCATGGCGCTATGGCGCAGGGCAACTCGAATGCGCGCGAGCACCTCGTCGATGCCAAATGGCTTGGGAACATAGTCATCAGCCCCCAGGTCCAGCGCCTGCACTTTGTCTCGTTCGGCTCCCTTGACGGAGAGGACGATAATCGGCAGAGCGGACTGCGCCCGCACCTGCTGGCAGACCTCCAGCCCGCTAATGCCCGGTAATCCCAGGTCGAGCAGCATCACATCTGGCCGCGAGGCGCGCCAGGCTTCAAGGGCCTCTTCGCCGCTGTGGGCCGTGAAAACCTCATAGCCGTGCGCCACCAGGCTGCGTTGCAGCGCGCGCACAATCTCCACTTCGTCATCGACGATCAGAATCCGCGCTCCGCTTTTACCCATTGCTCTGCTCCTCTCTCTGGCCTACCGGTAAGGTGAGGTGAAACACCGCTCCGCCCCCGGCGCGGTTCTCTGCCCAGATCCGACCTCCGTGAGCCTCAACTAATCCCCGGCACACGGCCAGGCCAAGCCCTGAGCCAGGGTGTTGAGTGCCCCGAAGCTCGGTACCAACCACGCGATAGAACTTGTCGAAGATCCGCTCAAGCTGATTTGGCGGAATGCCCGGACCCTGATCGGCAACGCTGATCTTTACAGAGTTGTCCGCCTCTAGCACACTGATTTCAATAGGTGACCCGGTGGGGGTATAGGCAACAGCATTCTCGATCAGGTTGGTCAGCACCTGGTCGAAAGCCAGGTAATCCAGTTCTAGCGGCGGCACCGAGGACGGCACATGGACCTCGACTTCCCGATTGAGCAGAAGCGGCTGTAATCGATTGAGCACGTCGTGGATCAATTCGTCGATCAGATACCACTCTTTGTCGGGCTTGAGCGCGTTCCCCTCGATGCGCGAGAGGTCGAGCAAATTGCCGACCAGGCGATTGAGCCGATCAAGTTCGCGATCAATGGAGAGTAAGAAACTACGCCTGCTCTCCTCGTCCCACTGCATACTTTCTGTGAGCAGGCTCGTGGTGGCGGCCTTCATCGTCGAGAGCGGGGTCCGCAGGTCGTGTGAGACCGAGGAGAGCAGCGCCGCCCGCAATTCATCCGTTTCCTGCAACGCCTGGATGTGCAAGCGTGCGCTGCGCAGGCGCACCCGAACGATTAGAAAGGTGATCTGGTCTATAAACGTCCAGAAGAACGTGGGGGAGGAAGCTGGATGAGAACGATCTGCTCCTAAAGTAGGGAGCGGCTCGTTCGCCTGCTCCGTTCCCTCCATGACCAGGCGTAACACCCCGATGGCTTCTTCATTGGAGAGGAGAGGAATCAGCCTCACAAACCGCGTCATCTGCTCTTTTAACGCTCGGACCACGGCCCCGGGCGTTGCTCGCCCTTCCCGCCGTGTGGCAAGCGGTCGATCATGCACATCGACGGTCTGATGATGCTCCATGACCCACTTTGCCGCAGCCTGCTCTTCTGGAGAACAGAGCATTAATGCTCGCCCGGGACTTTCTGCCTGACTGGCCTGTGCCTGCACGCGTAATATCTCATCAGCGTCAGGCAGCAGCAGCGCGCAGTCTCGTACCCCCCACCCGGCAAACACGTTCACCACTGCCCGGACCACCGTTGAGAGCTGGGCGGCAAACTCATCCTCGTTTGTTACCGCCCGCCCCAACTCATAGAGCACCTGTGTTTCCCGTTCGCGCTCCCTCGCCTCCTCGGCACGGCTGCGCAGAGCCGAGGCAAGCTGTCCGGTGATGATCGCGGTCGCCAGAAACACAAAAAGGGACATCAGATCATCGAGTCGGCTCACCTCAAAGGTATAGAGTGGGGGGACGAGAAAGAAGTTAAAGGCGCCAAAGGCGAGCACCGAAGCCAGAATCGCGGCGGTGCGCCCTCGCAGAACCGCGAGGGCCAGGACGACGAGCAGGTAACTCAGGGAAATCGTCGAGATTCTGGGGTAGAGCTGAAAGAAGGCGATCAAGCTGGTTACCAGTAACACTCCCGAGAGGGCCAACCCACTGTCGAGCAGCACGCGATACAGCCACCAGCCGCTGCGGCGCTTTCCGGGCAGGAGAATTGATTGTGTGTACGACATCTTCTTACGCCCCATCATAGTGTTCAATCCGGGGATTGGGGATCATGCGCTTCCGGGTGGCTTCTATTAACATTGCTCGCTACTTCTGCAAATAGGACGATGATTTTTGTACTTCCGTGTACATACTTCCCGAAAACTCTTACAATTTTTTTGTTATGGTAACTTTACAAGACAGACCCACGAGCATCAACCGTCGTTTTTCGTAAGTCGTCTCACTTAAAACTCCCTACGTTGTTCAACGGCCTACCTTCTTCATACCACAGCAGGCAGGCCGTGTCAACCAACCAAGAAAGCAGGATATCATGCAACAAACCAAACGACCTGCTCCCGCTGATGATGCCCTTCTCGACGATCAGCTCGAAGAAGGCGAAGAGGGCTATCTGCCAGAGTTTCCCACCCAACCGTTTCGGGTCACGCTGCCCAAAGGCCGCTTACCCGTTCCTCCACGCGCCAGTCGCCTGCGTGTCTCTCAGGCGCTTCCCGATCAGCAACAGCAACAGGACCACCTCTGCCAGCAGGTGCGCCGGACGGAGGAAGACCAGCACGCTGCAACGCTCGCACCAACGCCGTTTGTGGTCATCGAGATCCTGCTCAGCCACCCGCAAGATAATCGGGTGTACGTCCTGAGTGGGTTCCGTGACCTCTCTATCTCACCAATCCTCACGCTGGGCGTGCAGCATCTCAACGTCCACATTTTTAGTAACTATATCACGGCTGACAAGTTTTTCCCTGCTGCCGGTCGCTCTTTCCAGATGAGCGCAAATTCCTGAAACGAGCATTCCTGGCCGCTTCTCATCCGACCAGGAATGCTCGCTGTTCTGCCAGGCACGTCTTACGCCGCTAACGGCTCGATAACTTGCTGAACTATTGGCGCCTGCCAACGGTCTGACGCAGTTGTCTCACCACACGATTGAGTTGATCTGCCGCCTCTTTGGTTGAGCTGGCTCCGGCGGCAAGCTGCTTGGCAATCTTATTGGTGAGACCGATGGCGGCAGAGACCTTTTTATAGCTCTCATCCTGGTAGTCAATCGCTTTGTCCAGGTACCTGGCTATATACATTACTGTCTCGACATCTTGCAAGAACACCTGCGTATTGGTATGGGCGTGTTGGGATAGTTTTTTGCTCAGGCTGTTTAGCCGTGCGATGGCGCTCTCCGAAGCTCTGGTATAATATTCCAATGATTGGAGCCCGCTCCTGGAGGAGGCCACCACCCAGACCTGCTCGGAAGCCGCAATATCCTCCTTGCCAGCAAGGTCATTGAGGATGGAGCTATTCCTTCTGAGCGCCTCCACAGCACGCAATACCGGAAAAGAGATGCGTCTGCCAACGAACCAGCCGATGAGCGCCACCGGGATCAGGATCAGCAGCGCGATCAGCGACAGGATCAGCAACTGCTGGTTAGCCACGGCTTCGACGACGTTCACCGGCGTCAGAGCGAAATACGTCCAGGGTACCACGCGCAGAGTGTGCCGGGCGACTTGAAAGGTCTCCTGCTGCTCGGCTGGCACTTCCTGGAAAGATGTTGGTGGCTTGCTCAGGCTCTGCATGCTCTCAAGTGCCTGATCAGCGATAACGGGGACGTTCTGGGTATTCAAGCCGTAGAGAGCCTGATCACTGACCCGCTGCTGCGTCTGCGGGCTAAGAGGCGCGATAGCCGTAAAAAGCGTGTGGGGGTTGGGATCGATAATGCGCACGCCATTCTGATCCAACAAAAAAGCGTAGCTCCCGCTGCCGTTAGCTCCTTTGGCTCCATTGACGATGTTCCAGATAGCATCAAGCCGCAAGGTATGGCGGGCCAGCCCCAGGATACCTTTCAGCGAGGGAGTGTAGACCGGGGTGTAGAGATCAACCGAAGAGGTGTGGGTCGCGGGATCGTAGTAGACATCAGAGATAAATGGCTGGCCTTGCAGTATTTTTTGTAAATATTCCGGTGGCACCAGATGCGCGCCGCGCATCTGCGGCTGGAGGTGGTAGAGAGAGAAAGAAAGCAGCAAATTCCCCTGAAGCGTGAAAAACGAAATTACAGAGACATCAGGATACAGGTATTTTTCGAGGGCAAGCCCATTCTGGACGATGCCGGAGGTGCCATAAATATTCGCCGGGTCGTCGCCTTTCGGATCCGCGAAATACTGTTGAACCAGAGGAATATTATCCAGGCTGCTGATAATCTGCAACTTGTTGGTGAGATACTCATCGATCAAGTTCGCTTGCGCTTGCGCAGTGGTCTCCAGCGAGAGGCTGGCCTGGTTGACCAGAGTGGGACGTGCCTGTAGCTCGCTGATGAGCAAAGCCAGCAACAGCGGTGTGAGTGCCACCCCGATCAGCCAGAGGGAGATGCGGATCGATAAAGAAAGCCGTTTTCTGCCACGAAGTGGTGGCTGCAGCATCAATTCGCGCGATGGTGATTGCAGTACTAATGCGCGAGACGGTGGTTGAAGCATCAGTTCGCTAGAACTCCTTTCGTCTTTTGTTTGCTCATGCGGCATGGAGCGCCGTGCATTGGAGGCTCGTGCAGCCGCAAAGAAGGAACTGGTCCTCAAATATCCCCAACGATCTTGCGGAGTTGTTCCACGATCTGATCAAGCTGATCGGCAACTTCCTTAGTGGATCTGGCTCCAGAAACGATCTGGTTAGTGACCTCATCGGTAACGGTGATAGCGACGGAGACATTTTTATTGCTTTTGTCCTGATAGGCAACCGCTTTCTCCAGGTACTCTCCTATATCGACCATCGCATCTATATCCTGCAAAAACTCTTGCTTGCTCTCACGCTTGCGTTGTGGCAGTTCTCTGCTCAAGTTGTTCAAGCGCCAGATAGCCTTCTTCGTGGCCTTTGTATAGTATTCCACTGACTTGAGGCCAATTTGCGAAGAATCGACCACCCAGAGCTGCTCAGAAGCGGCGCTCTCCTCCTTGTTAGCCAGTTGGTTGAGGGAGGAACTGTTTTGTACCAGTGCCTCTACTGAGCTCAAGATGGGGGTGGAGACGCGCTTGCTGACGAACCAGCCGATGAACACCACCGGAAGCAGGATCAGCAGAGCGATGATCGATAGGAGCAGCAACTGCTGGTTAGCCACAGCCTCAACCACGTTCACCGGCGTCAGGACAAAATACGTCCAGGGAACGATGTGCAGGGAAGCGCGGGCGACTTGAAAAGTCTCCTGCCGCTCTGCTGGCACTTCCTGAAAAGAAGTTGGCGGCCTGCTTAGATTCTGTAAGCGCTCAAGTGCCTGGTCGGCAATCACGGGGACACTCTGACGGTTCAAGCCATAGAGTTGCTGAGCCTGGATCTGCTGTTGCGTTTGCGGGCTAAGCGGTGCGATGGCGGTAAAAAGCGTATGGGGATTGGGATCGATAATGCGCACGCCGTTCTGGTCAAGCAGGAAAGCATAACTGCCGCTGCCGTTCGCCCCCTTCTCACCATTGACAATGTTCAACATTGTGTCGAGTTTCAGCGTATCACGGACAAAGCCGATGACACGATTGGACGTGGCTGAGATGGAGGGGGTGTATACTTCTACAGTCGATGTACGGGTGGTCGAATCATAGTAGACGCCCGAGATAAACTGTTGCCCCAGCAACACTCTCTGAAGATAGGCTGCCGGAACGAGATCCGTGCCATGCAAACGTGGCTTCACGCCATAAATAGAGTAATTGAGGAGGAGTTTTCCCTGGGGGGAAAAGAACTCGATGAGTGAAACCTCTGGATAGAGAAATTTTTCCAGGGCAAGTCCATCCTGGATGAAAAGGTTCAACTGCGCCTGGGGGAAGCTCTGAGACGCGAGAAAATACTCCCGAACATTCGGGTCATTGGTCAGGCTACTAATGATAACCTCTTTATTTGCCAGGTAATTATCAATCAACTGGGCGTGGGTTCTTGCATCGGTCTCCATCGATGTACTGGCCTGATTCACCAGGGTAATACGAGATTGCACTTCGTTAACGACCAGCGCCAGTAGAAGGGGTAAAATTGCAACCCCAACTAGCCAGAAGGAGAGACGGACAGAAAGAGGAAGCGGGGTCCTGTCAGGAGATACTGCTCGCTGCATGGGTACAGCTCCTTTGCCCTTACTACATTCGACATAAAAATCTTGTCCGACGCTGGACAGGGTGACGGCTTTGTGCAATTTCTATGATGATCTACTTGAAAAAGAAATCCCAACTCTAAGAATGCCCAATGGAGCGTGAACGGTCAATGGAATTAGTACTCATTGGCTAGATGAGGTAAAAAGGGTTTCCACCTTTCTATCTGTGAACGGACAAGCCTGAATGTGTGATAGAGTAATAGCACATAGAATACTCACTTGTCCGTAGAAAGAAGGCTGTTGTATGAGTAACCAGGAAAGGCAAGCGTTAAATCGTCAGAACGTCAATGGTAAATTCCCCTCTTCGCTTTTGACCTCACTGGAGTGGCGTCTCATTGGCCCTTTCCGTGGTGGGCGCGTGGTGGCTGTGGCAGGCGATCCAGTTCATCCTCAACGGTTCTATTTTGGCTCGACCGGCGGTGGCGTCTGGAAGACCACCGATGGCGGTCAGTGCTGGGAAAACATTTCCGATGGCTTCTTCAAACGAGCTTCGGTCGGGGCTATCGCGGTGGCCCCTGCGGACTCCAATGTGATCTACGTCGGCATGGGCGAGACGACGATTCGCGGCAATGTCTCCCACGGCGATGGCGTTTACCGGTCAACTGATGGGGGACGGACCTGGACGCACCTGGGGCTGGAAGATACGCGCCATATCGGCAAGATTCGCATCCATCCCCACAATCCCGATCTGGTCTATGTCGCTGCCCTGGGACACGCCCATGGCCCCAATAGTGAGCGCGGCGTTTTTCGCTCCCACAATGGCGGCCAGTCCTGGGAGCGCATTTTATTTCTGAACGAGGATGTTGGTGCGCACGATCTTGCGCTGGACCCACACAACCCACGCATCCTCTATGCCGTGCTATGGCGAGCACGTCGGCTGCCGCATATGCTGGAGAGCGGCGGTGAGGGCTGCGGCCTCTATAAATCCACCGACGGCGGCGATAGCTGGACGGATATTTCCCGCAACAAAGGTTTGCCCACCGGTACGCTCGGCAAGATAGGAGTAGCCGTTTCGGGGGCGCAACAGGATCGCGTCTGGGCGACTGTAGAGGCCGAAGATGGCGCCGTCTTCCGCTCTGACGATGCAGGAGCGACCTGGGAACGCCTAGCAGACGACCCGGACCTGCGCAGGCGTCCCTGGTACTACCAGCATATCTATGCCGATCCGCAGGACGCCAATACGCTCTGGATACTCAACGAGCGCTGCTACAAATCGATTGACGGTGGCAAAACATTCATGCAGGTATCCGTACCGCATGGCGACTATCACGACCTCTGGATCGACCCCCACGACCCGCAACGGATGATCTGCGGTCACGATGGAGGCGCTTGCGTGACGTTCAACGGGGCTGAGGGCTGGTCCTCGCTCTATAACCAGCCTACCGCCGAATTCTATCATGTGATTACCGATAACCAGGTTCCCTATCGCATCTACGGCTCTCAGCAGGACAACACCAACATTACGCTTCCCAGCCGCTCCGCTCTTGGTGCGATCCCCATCGCAGAGTATCACGAGGTGGGTGGCGGCGAAAGCGGCTACATTGCGGTCCGCCCTGATGATCCCAATATCGTCTATGCCGGCAGTTTTCAAGGGTATATAAGCCGCTACGATCACCGCACAAAACAGGTCCGCGATATCTCTGTCTGGCCCGAAGCGTCCAGCGGCTGGCCTGCTCAAGACCTCAAATATCGCTTCCAGTGGACCTTCCCAATCGTGCTTTCTCCGCACGATCCCCAGGTGCTTTTTGCCACCGGCAACCATGTGTTTCGTTCGACCGATGAAGGGGCCAGTTGGGCGGAGATCAGCCCGGATCTGACGCGCAATGATCGGAGCCGCCAGGGGCCATCAGGCGGACCGATCACCAAAGATCTTGTTGGCACCGAATACTATGACACGATTTTCGCTTTCGCCGAGTCGCCACGCCAGCAAGGACTCTTCTGGGCCGGTTCCGATGATGGCCTGGTGCATATTTCGCGTGATGGCGGCCAGAACTGGCAAAATATTACGCCTGACACCCTGCCCGAATGGGCGCTGGTGAGTATCATCGAACCATCACCACACGATCCCGCTTGCGCATACCTGGCTGCTACCTGCTACAAACAGGACGATTTCCGTCCCTATCTCTATAAAACTAGCGATTACGGTAAGACCTGGACGAAGATCATCACAGGCATTGCTGACAACGATTTCACGCGCGTTATCCGCGAAGATCCCGCTCGGCGCGGCTTACTCTACGCCGGGACGGAGACGGGTATCTATGTCTCATTTGATGACGGGGCACATTGGCAAAGTCTGCGCTTGAATCTGCCTGTTGTGCCTATTCACGATCTCACGATCAAAGACGGCGATCTGATTGTTGCAACTCATGGGCGCTCATTCTGGGTGCTTGATGACATCTCGCCTCTGCGCCAGGTGAACGATGAGGTACACGAGGCCCGCGTCCATCTTTTTGAGCCGCGACCGACTACGCGCTTCCTGACGTCGTTTAGCTATGGCCTGCCCCCGACTCCCGGCAAAAATTTCACCTACCTCGGCCCGTTCCATGTCGTCTATCGCCAGCAAGAGATCGCGACCGGCGAGAAGATCAAGCGATACCTCGATGCCGGCCAAAACCCTCCCGATGGGGTGATTATTCATTACTTCCTGAGAGAACGGCCACAGGAAGAACTTACCCTGACCTTCCTTGATGCCTCTGGCAACGTCATCAGAAGCTTCTCCAGTGAAGAGAAGAAGGGGCAAGCGCATGGAGATGGCGACAAAGGGAAAGGCAAGGAGGAAGAGAAGAAGGAGCCGCGTGTCCCCAAAGCGGCGGGTGCTAATCGTTTCGTCTGGAATATGCGCTATCCCAATCCTGGCGGAATTGAGGGCGACAAGGAATCCGAAGAGATCATGAAAGGCCCGCTGGCGCCTCCTGGGGTCTATCAGGTTCAACTCAAGCTGGGGGAACAGAGCTATACGCAATCTTTCGAGGTTCGCAAAGACCCGCGCGTCACCGCCTCGCAAGAAGATCTGCAACAGCAATTTGATCTGCTCCGAGCCATCCGCGCAACGATTTCTGCACTACACGCAATGGTCAATACGGTACGCAGTATTCGCCGCCAGGTCGAAGGGTGGGAGCAGTCCACCACCGGGCAGGATATCCACGAAGCGCTGCTCACCCGAGGTAAGGCGCTCAAAGACAGGTTCTCAGCGCTTGAGGGAGAGCTCATTCAGCCCAAAGTTAAAGATCAGATGGATGCAATGTCCGTGCCGATACGCCTTTCGGCCAAACTCGCCGCGCTCTCCGGCACAGTAGCCAGTGCTGACGCGGCTCCCACCCGGCAGGCGCGGCTCCTCTTCGAAGATCTCTCGGCCAGCGTTGCTAAGCTCGGCCAGCGACTCCGTGAGATCATCGATACGGACGTGGCCGAGTTCAATGCTCAGGTACGCGAGGCCGGTTTGCCCGCGATCATCCCGCCCGTCACCAGCACTCAGCGCGAATAGCGCGCTGCCGCAGTCGTAGGGATAGGACGGGCTCTGTCTCTACGGCTAGCGGCAGCGCAGGACATTGCGCATTCTAGATACTGATGTTGTGAACAAGAAAGGAGCACACATGGCAGATCACCACGTATCCTTCGATCTCTCGGGCAAAGTCGCTTTGATTACCGGGGCAAGTCGCGGCATCGGAGAAGCGATTGCCATAGCATACGCCCAGGCGGGCGCGAATATTGTGATTGCCTCACGTAAGCTGGAGGGTTTGCAGCAGGTGGCAACGAAAATCGAGGCCCTCGGCGGCAAAGTGCTGCCGGTGGTGGCGAACGCCGGAGAGGACGAGCAGCTTGAAGCCCTGGTTGAGAAGGCCCGAGCAGAGTTCGGTGGCATCGATATTTTGGTCAACAACGCAGCTATTAACCCGGCCTTTGGTCCGCTGCTCTCTCTGGAAGACCGCACGATTGAGAAGATATTTAGAGTGAACGTTTTTGGCTACATCAAGCTGGCCCGGCTCTGTGTCCCCTCCATGAGAGAGCGCGGCGGAGGCAAAATTATTAATATGTCCTCGGTCGGCGGGCTCCGACCGGGCAGGGGGCTCGGAGCTTATAGCATGTCCAAAGCCGCCGTCATCTCCCTTACAAAGGGCCTGGCGCAGGAGCTCGGGCCGGACAACATTCAGGTCAATGCCATTGCTCCGGGCATCATCAAAACGAAATTCGCTGCCTTTCTTGTGGAGACTGAGAGTATTGCCACGCCCGCGTTAGCTGCCACCCCGCTCGGTCGCTTTGGGGAGCCACAGGATGTCGCCGGAGTCGCCCTTTTTCTCGCGAGTCCGGCCAGCAATTACATCACCGGAACCGTGAACGTCATTGATGGTGGTGGCACGCTAGGTGGCGGCGTGGGATAAGAGCCCAGTTTTAGCGTCGCTTCCTCATTTTGACTGGTAATGACCAGGTAGTCAAGAAGCTAGCTAAAATGGACCTCAGCTAGCTTCTTGACATCAGCGGGGCAAGCCGCCAGATGAGCTTTGCACCAGTTGAACACCAGAATCTCTAAGCCCGTCCGGCAGGGCACATCACGTTCTCTATCATGCTCCGTCATATCAGCTATCGGATGGTCAGTAAACTCCTCTACGTGATAGCGATAGTGCTTTTCTTCTACGGCGAGCGCTCCTACCTTTCAGGGCACGCTCCAATCTTTGCAATCGGGGGGGGCTGCTCCGGCGGTGATACTGATTCTGTTTGCTGCATTCATGATCCTTGTGGCGGGGAGAACTGCTGCTCAAAAGGTGAGTTTGTCTCCTCCCGGCGCTCAATGACCATTTTCACTGCAACGTTCCGTCAAAAAGCTAGCTGAGAGCTCCATCTCGGCTAGCTTTTTTATACGGGCGGGACAGGCTCAAATATATCGTTTGGTAACGCTGCTACACTGAGAAATAGATATCAATGAGCCAAAAACTGTCATGGCTGCTTGTCCGTAAATGGAGAAAAAGTTCAGAACGATATCGCTCTGCAAAATCGTACGCTGGTTTACAGGGATCTTGCGCACGAACGTGTTCGGCTATCCTGGGCTAGTGAATAAGGTTGGAGGAGAGGGTTATGATACCGATAGCGCAACCCCTTACCGGTGAGGAAGAAGCAGAGGCAGTGCTTGCAGTGCTTCGATCAGGCAGACTGGCGCAAGGAGAGCAGGTAGCTGCTTTCGAGCAACGCTTTGCTGAGTTCTGCCAGGTGCGCGAGGCGGTCGCCGTTTCATCTGGCACCGCTGCATTATACCTGGCCCTGCTCGCGCACGAAATAGGACCTGGCGACGAGGTGATTACGACGCCGTTTAGCTTCGTCGCGACCTCCAATACTATTTTGCAGACAGGGGCGACGCCGGTCTTTGTGGATATTGACCCGGTCACATGCAATATCAATCCCGAGCTGGTTGAAGCTGCGATTACCAGGTGTACGAAAGCGATACTGCCAGTTCATCTCTATGGCAATCCATGCGACATGGAGAAACTGGAAACGCTCGCAACGGAACATAACCTGTATCTGATCGAGGATGCTTGCCAGGCTCATGGGGCCTGTATCAATGGGAAAGCCGTCGGCAGCTTTGGGACGGGGTGCTTCTCATTTTACCCCACGAAAAACATGACCACCGGCGAAGGTGGCATGATCACGACGAACGATCCGCTCATTGCCCAGCGATTGCGCCTGCTACGCAGTCATGGTGAGCCGAAACGCTATACGCATATTATGATGGGCTTCAATCTGCGCATGACGGAGATACAGGCAGCTCTGGGGTTGGTACAATTGAAAAAGCTGAAGCAGTTTAACGAGGCGCGCATCGCACATGCGGCCTATCTGACCAGGCATCTTGGCTCTCTCATTCAAACTCCTGTGGTACAGAAGGGGTATCATCATGTATTTCACCAATATACCATTCGTGTTCCGTATGGGCACGACCGTGATGAGTGGGTCAGAAGATTAGGGGAGCGAGGGGTCACGGCAGCGATTTATTATCCCCATCCCCTGCACTTGCAACCATTTTACCGCAATGCACCAGAACTCTTCCGCATAGCCGGAAAAGCTGCCAGCGGACCTCCAGCTTTCCGCGCCGCGAGATTGGCTGGCGGAGAGCGGACTGCCCCAGTAATAGAGACTGAGCCTGACCTGGATGAACTATGGTCCCGGCAGTTGCCAGAAGTGGAAAAGGCGGCGCAAGAGGTCTTATCGTTGCCGGTACATCCGGCTTTGACTGAGAATGACATGGCAATAATTGTGAGGGAGGTACTTAATCTTTGCGTGTAAAGATTGCTGTCGTTGGAGCAGGGATGATGGGGATGAATCACCTGCGACTGCTCCGCGACTTTGCCAGGGATGAGGTCCAACTTGTTGGCATTGCAGAGACGCACGAGCCGACGCTGAAACTCGCGCTGAACCGCTTCCATGTGGCGGGATACACCGACTACCGCCAGATGATCAAAGCGGTCCAACCTGATCTTGTATCGGTGGTTGTGCCAACATATTTGCATTATGAGGTAGCTTCCCACGCGCTGGATCAAGGCATCAACGTCCTGATTGAAAAACCAATGGCCGCCACTGTCGAAGATGCCAGAAAGTTGATCTCTCTGGCGCGACTGAGGGGAGCAAAAATCGCTATAGGGAGCATCGAACGGTTTAATCCCGCCGTGATTGAGGCAAAGCGGCGTTTGCTGGAAGGAGAACTGGGGCAGGTATTCCATTTGCACGCACGACGGCTCGGGCCGTTCCCGCCGCGCATCCGCGATGTGGGAGTGACGCTTGATCTGGCGACGCACGATCTGGAGGTGATGCGCTATCTCACCAATGCCGAGATTGATCGAGTCTACGCCGAGACCCGGCGCAGAATTCATCACAAATATGAGGACTTGATGCTAGGAACGCTCCAATTTACCAACGGGGCCGTTGGGATGCTGGATGTAAACCGGTTGACCCCCACAAAGATACGCGAGCTGAGCGTGACCGGCGATAAAGGGATGTATCTCATCAACTACCTGACGCAGGATCTCTACTTCTACGAGAATGATTGTCCCCCGCCCACCCAGAATGCGTTGTCCACGCCCGACGGCGTAAGCGAGGGCGCAGTGACCCGGCTGAAGGTGCAGAAGGCTGAACCGTTGCGCCTGGAATATGAAGACGTTGTCGCAGCCCTGCGCAACGATACCTCGCCATCGGTGACAGGGGAAGATGGACTGGCGGTCTTAAAAACGGCTATCGAACTGTCAGGCGCATCCCACGAGGAATATGATGCAACATCAGAGACAAAAGTTGCTCAAGAAGTAGGAAGCAGGATATAAGCTCGCTCTGCTTCCCTGGAGAGAAAAAGGGGATAGTATTGCCCGGCAAGCAATATTGACAATCATCTCTACCGTAGCTCCCCAATAACCAGCCACCGATCTCGAACACCTCCTGCAAATTGATAATCTCAGACATATTTTTATAGGACTGAAAGTAAGGTAAAAGTGATAGCAAGTTCTCCTTGCTGATAAGAAGAGTTTCACGGAAATACATGTTAGGAAGGCTGACTTATGAACGAAAACATTTTTATCCATCCGCTTGCTGAAGTTGAAGCGAATGTGCAAATCGGGGTAGGAACCCGCATCTGGAGCCATGCGCAGGTGCGTACGGGAGCGCAGATTGGGGCCGAGTGTAACATCGCCAAAGGGGTGTACATCGATTTTGACGTCGTCATCGGCAGCCGTGTCAAAATCCAGTTCAACACGGTGATCGGTCACGGAGCCGCTATAGAAGATGGTGTAATGATTGGACCATGTGTTTCGTTATGTAACGATATGTTCCCTCGCGCCATCACGCGTGACGGGCGGCTTCAGGGAAAGGACGATTGGGAGGCTGGTCATATCCTGGTGCGCTACGGGGCCTCTATTGGAGCCGGAGTAATGGTGATTCCCAATGTCACTATCGGCTCATTCGCCATGATTGGCGCGGGCTCGGTGGTCACGCATTCGGTTCCAGATTTTGCGCTGGTTTATGGGAATCCGGCGAAGATGCATGGCTATGTGTGCCGCTGCGGACGCCCGCTCACCGACATTCAACAAGCATCATCAAGCATTGTCGGCCGGTGTACTCACTGCAATGAAGCAGTAATTGTCACGAGTGGGGATGCTCTTGCTGCCAGCAGTGCCATCTGACCAACGCTATTGACATCTACAATGAAGGGTTGAAATCGTGGCGCATATTCTCTTTCTCTCTCCCTATTACTTACCGGAAAAAGCTGCTGCTGCTGCATGTATTAGCGAAACAGCCAGAGGATTGGTGAAACGCGGGCATCGAGTGACTATCCTCACAACGGTTCCCAGCTATCCTGATGGTATTGTGCCCCCAGCGTATCGAGGTCGTTTGCTACAGCAGGAGCTTTTTGATGGCGTGCGCGTGATCCGCGTATGGAGTGTTGTGAGCCCGAATACGTCGTTTGTGCGTCGTGTCATCTCCCAGTTATCCTTTGCACTGCTGGCGCCGTTACTTGGGGGAAAAGCAGTAGGAGAGCCAGATGTGATTATTGTGCAATCGCCCCCTCTGCTCGATGCCATCGCCGGTCGTATGCTCGCATCCTGGAAACGCTGCCCCTTTATTTTCATGATCTCGGATCACTGGCCTGAAGTTGCTATTCAGCTTGGAGTGTTGCGCAACCGTATGATCATCAGGCTGGCACGATGGTTAGAGTGGTCAACATACCGCAGGGCCGGACTGGTATGGGCGCAGTCTGAGCCTCTGCGTGATCTGCTCGTTCGCAATGGGCTTCCCCCCAGGCGGGTCTTTTGCCTGACAAATGGAGTGAATATCCATACGTTTTGTCCACAGCCTCAGCAGCAAGCTCGATCCGAGTTGGGCTGGGATGACCGTTTCACGCTGCTCCATGCCGGAAACCACGGGCTATTGTACAGTCTTGAAACCGTTCTCAAAGCGGCGGAGATGATGCGGGACGATCCCGACATACATTTCGTGTTTGTTGGCAACGGTGTGACAAAGGGCCAACTGATGGAGCGTGTTCGCCGAAGCGGACTTGAAAACGTCTCGTTTCTGGACGCCGTTCCGCATGAGGAGGTTCCTCGTCTGCTGGCTGCTGCTGATTGCTGTCTGGTCTCGCTGCGCAAGCTTCCGATGTCTGCGATGGCTATGCCGATCAAAATGTTAGAAGCCCTGGCATGCGCCCGCCCCATTCTTTTGGGGGTTGATGGGGAGGCGCGGCGGATCGCGGTCGGAGCCCGTGCCGCGCTATATGTGGAGCCGGAAAACGAAGTTGCGCTGGTAGCGGCGATCCGTTATCTACGCGGACATCCCGATAGAGCGAGATCAATGGGGCGGCAGGGCCGTATCCTGGCGGAGAAGCAATTCGATTACGATTTGCTCACCGAACGTCTCGACATGCATATCGCCAGCTTGCTTGGCACTGCCGCCAGTTCTACACAGTGGGAACGCCAGCCTGAAGCGGAAGAGGAGCGATTGAGTGTAGACGAACGGACAACCGAAAAACATCCTGTTCTTTTGACGAAGACGAAAGGGAGCGTTTGATAATGAGCTGGGAAAAGAAGCATAGCGACCTGCAAGTTCAGTTCAAGCGCGGCGCTCCCCCAACACAGATCCAGGGCTGGAAGCGTGCGCAAATAGAGCCGGTCAATGATACGCTTGATCAGCCCGGAAACGGGTGTCTCAGACAGCCACCCCATGCAGGGCGGGCCTCTTTTGGTTATCGCTGCTGGCGTAGCTGCCTGGACTTCACATTTGTCCTGCTCGGCCTATCTATCATGCTCTTGCTACTTCCTCTGCTGGCAATCCTGATTCGCCTGGATTCACCTGGCCCCATTTTTTATCGGCAGCCGCGCAAAGGCTATCTGGGGCAGATCTTTTCAATTTACAAGTTCCGCACGATGTTCGCGGATAGTGGGCTCGCAGGGCAAGAGGTATGGGCCAGTATCAATGATACGCGGATCACGCGGGTGGGACGTTTCTTGCGCGTGACCCACCTCGACGAGCTCCCGCAGGTCATCAACATTTTGCGCGGCGAGATGAGCTTGATAGGGCCACGTCCAGAGCAACCAATGCTGGTATCCCACCTGGAGAAGCACATTCCTTGCTATAGCTGTCGCATGCAGGTCAAGCCTGGACTGACCGGATGGGCGCAGGTGAACTATCACTATGGTGGCACGGACCTGGATACGCGCAAAAAACTCCATTACGACCTTTACTATATTGAGCACCGTTCGATGAGGCTTGATATCTCCATCGTTTTGAAAACAGTCGTCGAAATGGCATGTTGTCGGGGCAGGTAATGCATTGAATGTTGGGAGTAATGAAAACATGACGTTAAAACATTATATAGAGATCATAGGAAAGCGGTGGCGGCTAATCATCACCTGCATTGTTGTTGTGACCTTGAGCGCCTACGTTGTCAGTAAACTCATGATGCCTCTCTACCAATCATCTGTCTTGATACAGATCACTATTCATTCTGGAACGAACCAGGCTGATATCAATAGTCTCCTGGCGAGCGACCAGCTTATTCAGACCGAGGCGGAACTGGCGGTCAGCAATACTGTCCTGCGCGATGTAGCCGCACATCATCAGGGGCTCAGCGTCGATGAGCTTGCCAGGCGGGTAAATGCGACTCCCAAGCTGGATACACAACTCTTTGAAATTAGCGTGGTAGATCCCAGTCCGGTCAACGCCGCTACCCTGGCTAATGAGGTCGCGGCAGCTCTGATTAAGCACCAGCAACAGGTCTTTCAGGCCAATAGCGGGCCGCACCAGCAAACACAGAATCTGCAACAAAATCTGACCGCGACCCAGACGCAGATGAACGCGATCACGAGCCAGATCAGCAAATTACGGGCAGGTGGGGGATCGGAGCAGCAGATGACAGGCTTGATTGCGCAACTCAATGGCCTGCAGCAACATTATGATCAACTGCAATCGACGCTGGCTCAGCTCCAACTGGCAGTTTCGCAGAACGACAATTTTCTGCAAATAGCCCAGCCGGCTCAGATAGCGTCAAGGCCAGTCCAGCCAAATACCTTGCTCAATACCGCGGCTGGTCTGCTGACCGGTCTGTTGCTCGGTATCCTGCTCTCAGTTCTCTCTGAGCAACTGGATACGCGCATCCACGCCCAGGAGGAACTCGCGCACTTACTGGAGCGCCCGGTGCTTGCCACCATCTGGCAGTCATCGCCTGCTGATATCGTCCATCCTCAAGATGACAGTGCGAATATCGAAGCCTTTCGCATCTTGCGCACAGGCATCGGCTTTGCCAGCGTGGATAAGCCTGTACGTACTTTAGCGGTGACAAGTGCGCAGCCTCGTGATGGCAAAAGTGTCATAGCTGCCAACCTGGCGATTTTTATGGCGAAAACTGGTAAGCGCACATTACTCGTCGATGCGGACCTGCGCCGTCCGACGCTGCACCTGTTATTTGGCCTCTCCTTAACGGGAAAAGATCTGAAGGGGTTGAGCGATGCCATCATGGCCGCAGGCACAGGTGACGCGTCGCCAACCTCAAACGCGCAGCCGCGCATCTTCGTCAATGTTGTTCCTGGTCCCGTTCGCGAGGAAACGCGGCCAACTGACCTTTCGCTTAACGAGTTTGTTTACCATGCGAATATTCCTAATCTACAGATTATGCCTGCTGGCTCGCTGCCACCAAACCCTACCGAATTGCTCGAATCGCAGGCAATGCAGCGCTTCCTTGCTGTACTGAGGCATTGTCAGGCAGAGGTGATCATTTTTGACACTCCTCCCCTCCTGGGACTTTCCGATGCAAGTCTTCTGGCCTCGAAGGTTGATGGCACGCTGGTGGTGCTTGATATTACGCGCACTACAAAAAAAACGCTCGCACAAACGAATGCGCTACTAAGACGGGCCGGTTCCAATGTGCTGGGCTATATTGTCAACAAACAACGCCGCAGCCGCAAACATTCAGTGTACTCCTACTACTACAGCGCCGATGAGGTCCATAAGAGCTATCACAGGGTGGCCGCGTCCACTCGCGTCAGCGATGCTGCTAACTCCGATCCCTCCAACACCAGGAAAGGCGAGTGACGTGAAGATGCAAGCCGAAAAGCTGACAATGGAGCTCAAACAATTTTTACCTCAACAGGAAAGAGGTCAGAAGACGGCCATAGTCCGGCTTCGTCTTGCGGTAGCGATGGGAGGAATGGTGCTGCTGCTGTGCATCACCGGTTTACTGATCCCTCTCATTACTCCTATCGCGCTGCCCACCTTCGACGTTGCGAAAATGGATCGCATCCTCCTCGCCTCTACTCCCTATCTGTGGGCACTGGCGATTGGCATGCTAACACTGGTAACGATTATCAGTGTGCGCGCCGATGAATTGGCTGTCGCGATAGTCGTTGCCACCCGCATCTATGTTGATTGGTATTTAGGGCTGGGTATCTTAGGCCAGATCATTACGGTTCTGCTGTTACTCGTTTTCTTTGCTACTCGCTCCACGCATAAACCCTGGGCGGAACCGCCGCTGCTCTGGCTGTGGGGGCTATTGCTGGCGTTCGCACTCTTGCCCGCGTTCATGGGGCTAACCCTGTCCGATGGCCTCAGCTATTACCTGGATGTCATTTTTGGCGCTTTTATCTTCTTCTGGTTAGGTACAAGCATCGGTCGGGATGTTGCCAGCGTGCGCCGCCTGTTCAAGCTACTTTCTCTACTCGGCACGCTCGTCGCACTGCACGCGATCTTAGAGGCCACCACCGGAATATTTCTTTTCAAGGATGGGCGCCACGATCTTTTCCTGACGACGGTGGCTGGAAATTATGCCCTGGGCCAGTCCGGTATATTCCGCGTTGACTCTTTCTTTGCCAACCCAGATACGAGCGGAGGCTTTTTTGCCGCTATGCTCTTTCTTCCCCTGGGGCTTTTTTTTGAGAGCGGCAGTCCCTTTGAAAAAACGCTATACGGGGTTGAGTTTGCCCTCATGGTGCTGGCTCTGTTCTTTACCTATAGCGCGGGGGGATTGCTAACAGCAGGAGTCACCTTTGTGATTTTTGTAGTCTTCGTAGGACGAATCCACTACGGTTTGCTCCTCCCTCTGCTCGGCGGGGTGATAGTTTTTGTGTTGCTGCTCTGTTTTCCTCTCCAGTTCGGCCTCCTGTTACAGCATGCGGTAGCGCCGGGCGAGGTGTCATTGCGTCTCGCCGGATGGCAAACAGGGCTACGGGTGATCCAGGCGTTTCCGCTTATAGGGATCGGCCTGGGATACTATGTGTACTATGAACGGGCTAATCCCTATCGTTCGCCTGCTGAATTTATACACCTGTTTCATCCACACAACTCCTATCTGGAACTGGCGGCGCTAGGGGGCATACCGCTGCTGCTGCTTTTCCTTGCCATTATGCTGGGAATTGCACGACTGGCCCTGTACAACTGGACGTTGGCCGACGCGCCGACGCGAGCCCTGCTAGGCGGAGGGCTCGCTCTCGCGGTATCGTTGAGCTTCAATAGCATAGCTAATCCAGCATGGACCCTGCCCCCGCTCGCCTGTTCGGGCTGGATTATCCTGGGCGCTATCTCATCGCCTTCGCTCACTAGAGATCTGAAAACAAAGGGGCGGCGAGAGAAGCGGGAAAAGAAGGCTCAATCAATTATGGTTACTGGTATAGCTACTGCAAAGGATTTGTTATGGCTGAGTTAGCATTAGCAGCTTATCCTGTCGATATGTCGGCAGCTCTTACGCTGGCCCATCATGTGCTTGATGCGTCGGGCGTACCGTATCGGGGGAAAATAGCCGTCTATGACCCTATCACCATTGCCCAATATGCCCTTGCTCACTGGAATCTTGCGCTTAAAGGTGATAACCAAGTCGCTCAACAGGTATTTCTGCGGCAGGCCGAGTGGCTGGTGAAGCATGAGGTATCCATAAAGGGCGATGCCGGCGGCTGGCCCATCCCTGTTCCCAATCAGCATACTGATCAAGTATGCCTATCCGCATCATGCCAGGGCAATGCGCTCTCAGTACTTGTGAGGGCCTATCAACTCACCTGCGACCGCACGTTTCTCATGGTGGCGCGGCGTGTTGTGCGCACCTTTGAGCGCGACATCCTTGATGGAGGTGTAGGTACACCCGTTGGCGAGCATGGCGTCTTTTTTGAGGATGTCGCCATCTATCCGGCAGCGCACGGGCTTGATGGCATGCTTTTTGCGCTTCTCGGCTTATATGATTACCTGGCTGTTACCGGTAATACCACGGTCAATGAGCTTATCGAGACATCTCTTACTGCCCTGCACCGCCTGCTCCCCGAGTTCGATCCAGGCTTCTGGACGCGGGCGGACCTGTTGCAGCGACATCTCTCAACGCCCGCGCAACTTTCGCTGCACGTAAAGTTGATGGAAGCTCTTGCCACCTGTACCGGCTGTCAGCACTGCGCACAACTGGCGCTGAAATGGCAGCGGTATCAGCAGCAGCCTCAATCTTACTTGCGCTATCGCCTGTCACGTAGTCGGGCCAGAGCCGCAACGCGCCTGATGCAGCGCGTACGCACGCGCCTTTTCCCTCAGGCCCAGACATTGCCAGGGCAGCCTTTGCGTGTTTGCATTCCGGTAACGGCCTTTCCATTAATGGGGGGTGTCAATACTGCCATCGAAGGCATTGCCCAGGTGACTCATGATATATGGCGGATTGAATACCTGACCCAACATGTCGGACCTCATGCCGAGAAGTATACTGTTCGCCGCTTTGGCAATAGCAAGACGGATTCCTGGCTCTTTCCGCACGTATGGCTTTATTTTTTTGCCGGTCTGGCAAAATTGCTCGTGCTTTCGCATCGTGGGATCGTTTATGATGCGCTATTGCCACAGGATGGGGTCTTCACCTCCGCCTTTGCCGGCCTGGCGGGAAAACTGGCGGGGGTGCGTGTAATCTGTGTCGATCATGGCAACATTGTGGCGCTGCGCAACCCTTTCTATCGCGCGGAACGTCTCCAGTACCTCAAGACGTTACCCTGGTACCGCAGCCTGCCGCACCGCATCCTGCTCAAGGCATACTGGCCTTCTCTCCAGCTCTTCGCGCGCCTTTCCGCGCGTCTTGTTGACCATTTTCTGATTCCCGGGGCTGTGGGCGATGGAGTAGAAGACCTGCTGGCGGAACTGGACATTCCAGCAAGCCGTGTGACGCGCACGCACAATAGCATTGATATAGACCGCCATGTCATCCCTGATAACACAGAGCGAGCAACCATCAGGCAGTCACAAGGAATTGCCGCCGATACCATTGTGGTAACGATGATTTGCCGCCTCGCGCCCGAAAAAGGCATAGAGATTGCGCTGCAAGCCTTTGCTCTGGCTCTTTCGGAGCTCACGCCTGAGCTGCGTGCCCGCGTGTGCTTTCTCATTGTGGGCGATGGGCCGATACGTAAGCAGATTGAAGGCATGATTGTGCAGCGTGGCATGAATGAGGTGTGTCGGCTCTGGGGGGAGGCGTCAAGCTCGGAAGTAATCATGTTGCTCGGTATGAGCGATATTTTCCTCTATACCAGTTGGCGTGGCACCGGCTATCCCCTGGCGATCCTGGAAGCTATGGCATCAGGGTGTGCGGTCATCGCCTCAACCGAGCCTTACGGGAATGTGCAGATGCTTGCCGATGGGCGCGGTTTGACCGTATCGATAGGCGATGTCATGCAAACAAAGGCGGCTCTTCTCCGCCTCCTCCAGGATATGGATGAGTGCCATCGCATGGGCCAGCGAGCGAGAGAGTATGTTGCCCAGCAGCAGAATCCCACGCTTCTTAGACGTGTGCTTATGCGTGCAACTACCTGGTCGGGATTGCAGGAGATCATCACCACTCACACAGAGATAGAGAGCGCCACTATCAACATGACCAGCGAGGTCTGCCCATCATGACGTTGCCAATCAATAAAACTGGAGTAGCGACAAAAAACCGGCAGCAAGCGTTCGCCTCAAGGCTATTACAGATGCTCACAAAGACGAGGCTATGGAGAATCCAGCTCCAGGACTACGCGCCGCTGCTGCACTCTCTGCTCAAAAGCGTGAGCATTTATGCGCTGGCGTCCTGCGCTTCGCCTCTTGTCTCACTCGTGCTCGCACCTTTCTTAACCCGAACACTCTCGCGCACCGAATATAGCATTCTGGTGATCATCAATACGACTATCGCGCTCTTTGCAGGCATTACACAGTTTGGCCTCGATTCCGCTTTTTTTCGTGCCTACAACTACGATTACGAGTTAGCACAAGATCGTATGGCTACCCTATCAACGACGTTGTTGCTGTTAACGCTGACCACTATGCCATTTGTATTAGTAGCGTGGATCGCGGCCCCTCAGCTCGCTCTAGGGCTCTTTGGCAGCACCAGGTTTACCGAACCCGCCAGATGCGCCATTGTGGTCATCCTCCTGCAAAACCTGGCAATGCCCGGCTTCGCCTGGCTGCGCGCCGAAAAACGCGCGGCGATGTATACCCTGCTGACAGTGAGCAACCTCTTTATTAACTTGATGGCTACCATCGCTCTGGTTGGCATATGGCATGTCGGTGTGATTGGAGCTCTGCTTGGACCGGCGGCGGGGTACATGTTCGTGCTGGTCTGGGTAGTGCCGCTGCTGCCGCTGCGTGCTTGCCTGCGCACAGGAGCGCGTCCACGCCTCGCTATCGCCAGGAACCTGCTCTCCTTTGGGGTACCTCTGGTCTTTAGCTTCGTATCGGTATGGGTGCTCCAACTCTCGGACCGCTACCTCCTCAGCTGGCTTGGGTCGCTCACCCAGACGGCTAGCTATGCCGTCGCGTACAGCCTGGGAGGAATAATGGCGGCTGTTGTGCTTGGTCCTTTTTCTTTAGCATGGCCGACCGTGCTCTACGATATCGCTAAAAGAGAGAACGCAGTCAGTATCTTTCAACTGGTATTTCGCTGGTACGCCATCGTGCTGCTTTTTGTCTCTTTCTCACTCTCCTTTGCCGCCGTTGTGATACTTGATGTGTTTTTCCCTTCGACGTATCAAACAGTGGCCCCGATTATCCCACTGATTAATCTGGCGATGATGTTCTATGGGCTGTATACGGTGCTCTCCGTCGGGCTCTCCTTGCGGCGCAAAACGTGGTTAGCCTTCGTGTTTGTCACCCTCTCAGCTATTCTCAATGTGGTGTTGAACATCATCCTGATTCCTCAACAAGGGGCGATGGGCGCCGCGCTAGCAACGCTGCTCTCCTATGCGGTGCTTGCTCTGCTGGTATATATCGCGAACCAGTATCTCTATCCCATCCCTTTTGAAATCGGTCGCTTCTGCATTGCCCTGGTTACAGGTATCGGGCTCTATATGATCAGCATTTTCTTATCACAAGCTCAAGGCGCTTTTATTTCTTGGAGCATTCGTTGCTGCATCCTCGTCATTTATGGACTATATCTCCTATTGCTAGGAAAAGCTCCGGCGCGGAAGCAAGGCTCAACCTCGAAAGTGCTCGCAGCAGTAAAGCAAGATAGCAACGCCAAGATGGTGTTGCGTCATCAGAGAGGAATTTCAGTGATGAAATTTATAGAGTACATTCATCCAGCAGAGAAGGAGCGGCAGCACCTCGCCAGGTCTGGACCGCTCAAGGTATGCTTATATACGCTCCAAAAATCAAGGAACGACAGGCGTTTGATGAGAGAAGCGCATGCGCTCATCGAAGCCGGTTTTGCCGTTACTGTGGTAGATGTGGAGAGCAAACGTATAGGCTCCGAAGAGGTAAACGGCATATGCATAAAGCATATAGTGATGCCTGGCTGGTTCGTCTCAACACGCTTTAAACCCTGGTTCCTGGTGAAAGCGCTGTGGGCTTTTCTGCGCAGCATTCCCTATCTGCTCCTGGCTCCTGCACATATCTATCACGCGTATAATGAACTGTCGCTTCCTGCCTGCTGCCTGGCTGCGTGGTTACGCCGTAAGCCTGTGATTTTTGAAGCGCAAGAACTGATGATGTCTGATCCACTGATGAGACGCTGGCCTTTGCTGCGCACATTGGCAACCCGCGTTTTGCGCTGGCTGTTATCCAGTGGCATCGCCGTCATCACGCCATCCCCAGGTGCCATCTGGCCGCTCCGTAAGCTGTACCGGGTACCATATGTCATTGTGCTGCGTAGTGTGCCTTTGTATCGCAAGATTGTGAAGACGAAGCGCTTGCAAAAGCGTCTTGGCTTGCCTTCAGGCACCCGTATTGCGCTCTATCAGGGCAATTTTCAGAGGAACCGCAGGCTTGACATTCTGGTGCGCGCGGCCCGCTTCGTAGAGCAAGGGAATGTCATCGTCCTGATGGGGCAGGATCTCGAAGGGACACAGGAGATGCTTGAGAAGCTGATCGTCGCAGAAGGCGTGGCTGATAAAATCAAGCTGCTTCCTGCCGTACCCTATGAAGAGCTATTGAGCTGGACAGCATCGGCGGATCTGGGTCTGACCCTTTTTGCCCCGGATTACTCGCTCAATATCCGCTATTGCCTGCCTAACAAGTTCTTTGAGTACCTGATGGCAGGCTTGCCCGTGCTCTCCTCTTCTCTTGATATGCTGGAGGATATCATCAACACCTATGATGTCGGCCAGGTCGTGTCTTCGCTGGCTCCAGAAAAGGTGGGGGCCGCGATCAATGCGCTCCTGGCTGATCGTCCCGCGTTGGCGCGCATGAGTCAGAACGCGCTACGAGTCGCACGAGAAGAGTTCAACTGGGACAAAGAGAAACTGGTCCTGATTGATCTATATCAGAAAATTTTGTCAAAGGAGATAGAACATGAAAACGCTGATCCAGGCCAATAGTGCGAAGACTAGAGGCACTGATATGTCACGACATCCTTTTCAAGTATGTATGTACCGGGTGGGCCGTTTTTGCATCGATGTCAGAGCAAAACGAGTTGCTCATGTCCTGATAGAAAATGGGTACGAGGTCACCGTTCTCGATATCGAACCTGAACGCACTTGTCCGGTCGATGAAGTGCAAGAAGGCGTGCGTGTCCACCACTTCATCGAGCCGTTCTGGTATATTGCAAGGCACTGGGAGCCCTGGTTTTTCATCGAAGCGGTACGCAACTTTCTACAGAGCGTCCGGTTGTTAATCAAGACTCCGGCAGATATCTATCATGCCTGTGACTTAACTGCCTTTCCGGCAGCGTATATTGCTGCGGTGCTTCGTGGGAAACCGCTGATGCTCGATATGTATGAGCTTCCTGTGCCTGTACCGGAAACACGTATCATTTTCTGGCGCTGGCTAGGCCGGCTCCTGGTTTACCTTTTACGCCTGACGCTCCCTCGTTGCACTCAAGTATTTGCACCTTCTCCTGGGGGCGCGCAGACTTTAGGTCATGTTTGCCATCTATCGAGCATACAGGTGTTACGGAATGTGCCTGCATATCGTACCGTCAAAAAAAACGAACGATTGCGGCAGCATCTGAACTTGCCGCCAGGTGCGGGTATCGCGCTCTATCAGGGGAATATCCAGCCTGATCGGGGACTGGAGATCCTCGTTCGAGCCGCACCATTTTTAAAAGATGGCAATGTGATTGTGATTATGGGGCAAGGCATCAAGGAGACAATCTGTCAGCTCCAATCGCTCATTACGCGAGAAAGGGTTGCCGACAAAGTGAAGCTGCTTCCTGCCGTACCCTACGCGGAGTTATTAGACTGGACAGCCTCGGCAGATATCGGTCTGACCCTTTTTTCCCGGGATTACTCGCTGAGTATTCGTTATTGCCTGCCCAACAAGCTCTTTGAATATCTGATGGCCGGATTGCCTGTGCTTTCTTCCTCGCTTGACGGCATCGAAGCTATTATCCGAGCTTACGATGTAGGGCAGGTTGTGCCTTCCCTGACTCCAGCGGATGTCGGGGCTGCCATCAATGCGCTATTGGCGGACCGCGACGCCCTGGCGCGCATGAGTCAGAATGCCCTACGAGCGGCGCGAGAAGAGTTCAACTGGGAAAGGGAATCTGCGCGCATGCTTCAACTCTACCATGAGGCATGTAATGCCTAGTCTCTGGCTGGTGGTCAGCATCAACCAGCTTCCGGCGAAACTCAGCAGTTGCGTTACGCGTCGCTTTATGCTATAGTTGCTAAGAACAGATTGAAAGCTAAAGAAGGATGATCAACCGCTCATGGCGAGTTCTCGCATCAGCGTCTGGCGTACCAAACAATCCAATAAAAACGGCTAAGCCGCTGCTTACAGTTTCACGCGTCGTTGTAAGCAGCGGGGAAAGACGCATTCCTCTCCCTCAGGCTATCTAGCGATAGCCTGTTGCCAGGCATGCTCTTCTCCCGCTATGAATACCACTCATAGAACAGGGAGAAATGTAGCTATGCCTATGCCTCATCAAACACAAAAACAACTGATCAAGCGCCGACTAATTGGCAAAGAAGGTTCTGAACGTCTCCGCGAATTACAAGCGATTCTCAACGAACTGCCCGGCTATCGCAATGGCCCTTATGCGGATCTGCGCAAGTGGGTGCAGGAGCAGATAGAAGAGACGCGCGTCCGCTCGCATACTATGCATCGTGATAGCATCGCCGTGCGCCGCGAAGGTGTGGCACAGATAGCTCTGGTGGGCGCGCCCAACGCCGGAAAATCATCATTGCTCCATGCCCTCTCGCATGTCCAGATTAAAATCGGTGATTACGCTTTTACTACGCTGCGCCCGATTGCCTCGCTTACGCGTATTGGCGGCGTACTGGTCCAGCTTGTTGAGATTCCTGGCCTGATCAAAGGTGCTAATGAGGATCGTGGAGGAGGGCGCGCGCTCCTCGGTGTGCTGCGCTCCGCCGATGCTATCGTCTATTGCCAGGATGTTCGGGCGCCCTTTGATGTGCTCAAAGATGTGCAGGCGGAAGTTATCGCCGCAGGCATTGACCTGCCCTCGATTCTCGCCGCCACCAAGATGGATGAAGCGAGCGAGCACGATCTGGCAAAGTTGCAGGCCGCTGTACCGGCCATGTCGGTGGTTGGCGTTTCTATCATCGACGATGAGAGCCTTGATGCCTTCAAAGAAGCTGTATGGAAGTTGACCGGGCTGATCCGCGTCTATCTGCGTCACGAAAAGCGGGTGGAAGAGGAGCCGCTTGCCTTGCAGCCGGGAGCGACAATCGCGGATGTCGCCGCGCAGATCCACAAGGAGATGGGAGCAGCCTGTCGCAACGCTCGCATCTGGGGTCCCTCCGCCCGCTTTGACGGTCAACTGGTCGGTCGATCTCACCCCGTAGCAGACGGGGATGTGGTCGAGATTATGGTATAAAAAGCATGAAGATAAGAACTGGCTTAACGGGACAAAGTGCCAATAAGATGAATGCCCAGAACCAGGCCAAAAATGAATGCAAGCAGGATGCAGATGGCGGCAGTTTGAGGATCAAGCATAGCGCATTTCCTTTCATCACTATACCTGCCTCGCGAAGGCGAGGCAGGTCCACAGTAGTTAACGACGACGCACTAAAAGGATTCCGACCAGAAGACCGATGATGACAGCAATAAGTGCGAAGATTATGGTGGCCTGGATACTCATTGTCTGACTTCCTTCTTGAGAAAAACGCCATCAGGTACACTCATACAGTACGATTGTCCATACAAGGAACGCTAGCTATAATAGTATGCCATGTATCTATGCTGGATGGTCTATCATTCAGCATACAGCTATCTCACACCTTCCCTCCAATCGTTTTTGAGCGGCTGAGAAGGAAATGTGAGGTGTTTGTAAGGAATGTGTCATGTGAATGATAGGGTAACAATGAAGGCAAACAGGCATTCTTATAACCAGAGAGTAGTAACGACTACAACTCTGCAATATTTTTGTACGAAGGAGCTAGATGAACGATTCCTCAAGTGGCCTCAGCCAGGGCGATAACTGGGACTTTGAAATGGGAGACCTGTCTTTCTGGAACGTGGAGGGTGATGCCTTTAGCAACCAGCCGGTGCGCGGCGATGGCATCTCGACCATTCGTGTTGCGCCTGTCACATTGGGAGGCGATTATTGGGATGGACCTTATCCCATCGGTCAGCATGGTGATTACTGGGTTGGCAGCGCCGAAAATCCACTAGGGGATAGCGCCACAGGCACGTTGACCTCGCAGGAGTTTCTCATCACCACCCGCTTGATCCATTTCCTCGTCAGTGGGACGTACGATCCCAGACATATCCGCGTAGAGCTACAGGTGAGAGCAGAGGACTATCAACGTCTTTTTGCCGCCGCCGGAGCCGACCCGGAGACATATAGAGGCGTTGCACCTTTGAACCGCGATGGCGACTTCCTGGTTCTCTATAGCGTCACCGGTCACGATAGCGAAATCTTGCGCCAGGAGACCTGGGATCTGGAAGCGTTGCTCTCTCTCAGCCGGAAAGCTCAGCTCCCTTTGAGGGCGCGTATTAAGATCATCGACGCTTCACGGGACGGTCATATTAATGTGGATCACTTTCAGTTCATGGATCGCCTTCCTGAACGGGAGAACGTTCCGCTGTGGGGATTTGCCGATCTGCACTGCCACCTGATGGCCCATATGGCCTTTGGAGGCAATCTCTTCTGGGGCAAACCCACCGATCCAATCAAAAAACTGCAACGTTGTGATGGGAAGGGGCATGGCGGTCGCCTTTTTAGTGGCTATGTGCTGCATGAGATCGAGGCGGGCGACGATCCGCGCTACCGTGCAAACCGTCATGCCGTGGGACCCTGGCCCACCTGGACCTCCAGAACGCATCAGGAGGTCCATATTGATTGGGTCCGGCGGGCGTACGAGGGCGGGCTGCGCTTGATGGGAGCCTGTGCCGTCAACAACCAGCTCCTCGAACATCTCATGAATTCCTCCTTGCTCTCCGCCACGCCCAAAGACGATCTTAGCGCAATCGCTGAGCAAGTCAAAGCCATGAAACATCTCGCCGAGCAGCACGCTGATTGGATGGCTATCGCTTATTCGTCCACTCAGGCCCGTCAGATCATCAAACAGGGCAAGCTGGCGCTCGTGCTGACCGCAGAGGTTGATCAGTTAGGAGGCTGGAAGCGAGAGCAAGATTGCACCAACGCCCAGGTGGCCCAATTGCTGGACACATTGTATGAACAGGGTCTGCGCATGCTCATTCCCATCCATCTGGCCGATAATGCCTTCGGCGGGGCTGCTATTTATGACAACATGTTTAACACCCTGAACTGCTATCTCAATGACGAATACTTCAGCGTTTGCGATGGTTATGAGGTCGGCGTGCAATTCCGCTTGTGGGAACGACCGGATAGGAAAGTCATGAAAACGCGCTTACTGCGCATTGTGCAGGAAGAAAAAGCCATTGAAAGGTATCTTCAGATCCCGGCAGAACACGGGCATATCAATGAGAAGGGGCTGACAGAGCGCGGCAAGTTTCTGCTTCATCATATGATGAGGAAGGGGATGGTGATAGATGTTGATCATATGTCCCATCGCGCCGTCGAAGACGCGCTCCAGATCGCTGAGCAGCACGATTATCCGCTGGTCGCCTCCCATAGCACATTTCGCGAGCTGGCGCGCTCCGCAGCGACGGAGGCCATGAAAACGCGCCAGCAGGTGGAACGCATTGCCAGCCTGGGCGGGGTCGTCGCGCCGATGCCGGCTCAGGGAGATGTGCGTGCTGTCAACGACGTACTCCCCGTGAACTGCCGCGTTCCTAATGACTGCGCAGGCTCTGTAAAATCCTGGGCGCAGGCGTATCTTTACGCGGTTTCCCTGATGCGAGGAAGAGGGGTCGCTCTCGGCACCGATTTTAACGGCCTGGTGATAAAGCCTCGTCCGCGCTTCCACGATCCACTTTCTCCAGCTCTGCCGCAAGCGCCTCAGAACAAGAGCGTGAGATATACCCACTATGCTCGCTCTTTACCAAAAGACCCATCACCTTTTGATAGAGAAAACCATCCTGGCGCTTTCGTTCGCCCTCATCCGCCCCTGATTGCTGCAAACGATGGCGCATACGATATCAATCTTATGGGATTGGCCCACTATGGCATGATCCCCGATTTCTTGCAGGATGGGAGAAACGTCGGTTTAAGCGAACAGGACCTGAAGCCCCTCTTTCGCTCAGCCAGCGATTATCTTGCAATGTGGGAGAAGTGCGAGCGGCGTAGCCAGGATTTCCTGGCGCCATAAGCTATTTATGGTATGCTAACCACTCGTAGTACATCGGTGTGGCGAGACGGTAGACGCCCTGCTCATGAAGCACCAGGTCTCGCTTGACCAGCCGATCAAGGGCTTCGCGAGCAGTGTGTTCCGTTAAACCACTTTGTTGCGCAACCTCTGCGTGCGTGACAGAGCCCTCCTTAGGTAAGGCAAGCAGGCAGCGGCATTGCTCCTGAGAGGTGCGATTCCAGAGATCCTGAAAGTAGTTCGGCCAGCCTTCAAGTGTATACTGCGTTGCCATTGCCACATCTTGCTTTTTGGCCTGTCCGCGCCGCTCGTTATTCAACTGCTCGATCAGAGCTGAGCAGACGGCCTGGACAAGGAAGGGGTGACGACCGGTGACATGCAGAATTTCTTCCACCGTTCCCGGGTCGTAAATCTGTTCGCCCGGGTAATCGGGCGTAGGCGCTAAAATGAGGTGGGTGGCCTCGTCCGGCTGGAGGAAGCTCACCTGGAACGTCTGCACGTTGACAAAATGGCTTGCCCAATCCGCTCCCATCTCGCCAAGTTCGTGGACGCCGCTAAACAGCAATGTCAGGCGTGGCCTGTTTTGAATGACGCTGCGAAACCAGTTGAGCAGAGGCCCCAGGTCGAAGTACCGGGCCTGGTGAGCCTGTTGCAGGTGCTCAAACTCATCAAAAGTCAGCAGGATGGTCAAATCCTGCTCCTCCAGGAGATCTTCTACGTCATCCAGCCATTTATCGAAGACAAAGTACATCTTGGCAACGTTTTCCTGCACAGCCACCTCTTGAAGCGCGGTATATTCTAGTCTGCGGATACGCAGCCCGCGTTTCCGCAACGCCAGGGAGATTTCTCGGGCAATGGCGCTTAATAACGCTGTCGCATCCGCAGCGGTGCCGTGTTGCTCCAGATCAAAGAAGAGCGGGATATAGCGCCCGCTGAGCATACGCGGCAAGTGGTGCAGAGTGCTGGTTTTGCCCATACGGCGCTCGCCTATCAGACAAATGGTTGGACGATTGGTATTTTCTTCCAGCGTTTGCTCCAGGCGGATTGCCAGATCCTGGCGTCCAACAAAACTCTCTGCGCCCAGGAGAAGGGGGATGCCAGAAATATAAGGATTTTTCAGCGTACCATGCAGCGAGGAGCCAGCCAGCAGCCTTCCTTTTTGTTGGAGGGCGACAGTTTTCCATTGAGCGATAATGGTGCGCAAACTTTTATTGAGCCGCATATCTTCACGGCCCATATCCTCAAAAGCGACATTGGGGCGAATCGTGTCCAGGGCATCGATCATATCGTCCAGCGCCTTCTGACGCGCCTGGCGACCGATGGCGCTCAGGCTGAGCGCAGCATTTCTACTGGCATCACCCAGGCCGACCAGAGCCTGAACCCAGGGCTCATTGACCTGCCTTACCGGCGGTGGGATAATTTCGTCCAGCCTTTGCGCGGCCCGACTGATCTCTTGCATAGTGTGTCGCTGCCCCAGATTATCGAGCGCGATAGTAATCAGCGCCTGGCTGGCTTCGAAGATCTGTTGCGGGCGCTCGGCCAAAATAAAATCAATCTCTTTGAGCATGCGTGGCAGATCCACATCCGCTGCAATAAGCAGGAGCCGCTTGAGGTGTGGCAACGGGAGAAAGACCCTTTCATCCCAATAGAGAGAGGAACGTCGTAATAGCGAGAAAACTTCAGCTGGATTTTTGCGGCTGGCTCTATATGCCTTTATTGTGGAAAGCGCGCTCACCGGATAGAGGGGCAGGCGAAAATAGCCGATAAGGTAACAGATGATAAAGAGCCCGCCCGATACCAGTCCAACGGTCAGAACGAGTGTCTCGCTAATCGAAAGATCCTGTCCTATACTATTTCTGCTGCTGGTGATTACCCCAATCACGCCTCCTGCGATCCCCAACAACAGGCTGAAGCTAGTGGCTATTGCCCTGCCCACATAAATAGCCCGCAGCACTGGCGCTGAAGCACGTCTGGAGATGTTCCTGACGATGCTGCTGACAATGCTCATAGAGCTCACTCCCACAATGGCACCGATGATGGCCCCTCCTGTACTAAAAGTTGTATCCTTGCCGGTAGAGCCTGGTATCTGCCCAAGTAGTACGCCCATCAGATAACCGGTGGTCAGGCCAATGGCAATGCCAAGCATACTGCCTGCTATGCCGCCTGTGATAATAGCAAACGTGCTCCTTGCTCGCGTTCCCTGCAAGCCAGTGATGGTCAGCCCAAAAAGCAGACCGAAGAGAATGCCGTAGATGCTGCTGGCTTCGATGGCAGCGCCCAAAGCGCCCGCCTCAACCGTTGAGGTATCGGCCATTGCCCCCCCCAACAGGCCAACGCTGATGCAGAGGGTCACGCCTATCGGCATATTGAAGGCCATCGCCCCCAGAATGCCTCCAGCCATACCGGCGGCAGTCCCCCATGCCGTGTCAATGAGCAACCTGAGTAGTCCGCCATTGCCCAGGTAGAAGGCGTAGAGATCAGGAAAAAATGGGGGCAGGATCAGGCGAATGATCAAAGAGATAGGATAAACACAGAGAAATATTGGCAGAAGGAAGCGCAGTATCCAGGCGATACGGCGCAGAAAGCTGCCCTCGAATTCTCTCCTGAAGGCTGTCGGTTGGAAAAAATAGCCGAACAGCCAGCGCGAAGGCTCTGCCAGAAGAAAAGACCACCATGTTCTCATCGGCGCAACTCCTCAATCCATGAGTCCTGATAACCGCTCGTTCATCGTTGCCCTGAAGCGTTGCCAATACTCCGCGTTGTCTGGCTGATATTGGTGATAATAGCGGTCCTCCTCGATCATTTCGCCGACAAGCTGAAGCTTGATGGGATACCATCGTTGTTGATTTCCGCCCTCTTCTGCATATTGCAGGAGATATTGCTGCTCCGGGCAATCAAAGCCTGCCTGCGGGCCTTTCTCTGTAGCAAACTTTTCGGCCTCCTCGTAGCCAAAGAGACCAAGCTGAATTTGCTCGAAAATATTAAAAAATGGGCTGGTTTTCCCCAATTTATCCTTAATGATGCTAAAAAGTGGCCTTCTACTTGCCGTGATTATGCACAGCTTGCCCGATGTCGCCAGCGAACGCAGCGAGTTGAGCAGGCGTTCATCGAATTTTATGCCCTCGAACTCGTCTATGCAAAGAACATAGATCTTTTTCGGCGTTGCAGCTTTCGCATCTTTGCGGTTCAGAGCCATTTCAAGCTTTATCAAGGGATCGTCATAGGGAGGCTTTCCGGGGGAGACAATGTCTAACTCTTGCAGGATCGCCTCAACCAGCGCATGCAGCGTTGGATATATTGATGAAGCTCCATCGATATAGCCGACACAGTACGGCTTGCCGAAATGATTGCGGACATCATCTTGCAGGCAACGCAATAACCATGTTTTCCCGATCCTGCTCGGACCGACAAGTGAGGTTGAGCTGCCTTTGGACAAACGATTCAATACTCTATTTCTTTCCCTATCGCGCCCGTAGACTTCAGTGACATCGGGGAAAGTGGCATTAAAATGAAAAACTGATCGAAAGCCGATAGGTTGCTTCTCTGGTGCTTTTAGAGGAGCATGGGTTGCTACATCTGCGGTCGCACCCTCTACGCCTCGCCCTACCGCCTCCAGGTACTCGGGAAAGAGCTGCTCTGGCTCCATGTTAAAAATATCGGGTAATCGCTCCCGACACCAGGGGGAGGGAAAATTATGACCTTTTTCCCAGCGAGCTACTGTATTGGCATTGGTGCCGCCGCCGATCATCTCCGCCAGCTTTTTCTGGGTCCAGCTACGCCGTTCACGTTCCTGCCTTAAACGCTTCCCAAAGAGTTTTTTGTGCGTCTTTTCTCTAAGTTGTTCGTCTGACCGGCTCACGCGTCCCTGCAACTGCGCCAGTCGTTCTCGCAACTGCTGATTTTCTGCCTGTAGCCGGTTCAGTGCGTCGTCTGCATCCATTGTGCAATCCTCATGGGCAGTACCGAGATTTAGCCTGGATACTGATGGGCGGCAATTTCTTGTGCGATTTTGGAACGTAACTCACGAAACCTGGAGATATACGAGGGGATCGAGATAACTGCTGCGCCGTTCACCGAGATATACAGATATCCTCTCATCGTGGATGCTCGCTTGATTTGTTGCCAGTAGATCACTCGCTGCTGGTTTTTATTATGGTAGACAAGCCCGTTGGTATAGATGTAGACATGCAAATGTCTGTAGGAGAAGTAGAAGATGAGCAGGGCGCCGCCACCTACTACCAGGAAAAAGATGAAGGATGGAAGAATAAAACTGGTGGGATTGGCCGTCGAGTGAGCTATGCCAAATACGAGAACGGGTGCGATAATAGCGAAAGCAAGGATAAAAACAAAATTGGCGAGGAGCTTCCTCGGATTGAGGGCATAATCGTCTTCCAGCGCTCCCAATTGATAGGCTTGTACAAACTCCTGTTGCATAATCGTCCTCCTGTTGGTCAAAGCTGTGTCAATTGCTCACCTCGAGTAACTCGAAGTTTTAGATCATTATTATAAAAATGAACCACCAGGATGGACAGCGTAGAAGTATAGCAACGGATTGTTGATTTTGATGAAATGCCGGGCGAATTTAAACAACAGTATAGTTCCAAAAAATCTCGCGTTTTCTTGCGCACGCCAGTTTCTTTGTTGGATTTACAAGGCAAAGCCGTGAGGGGTGAACTACATAGCCCGCTATTCCCTTTGTGGATGCCACATTGGGCCTACGTGAGCACGATAGGGTCACCTATCTTTGTTTACGGTAGCGCTTTTACCCGTGAGACCGCTTTATCACGGAACCGACAAACACTATTCACTTGAAAATGTGCTCTAGCCGGAATCTAGCAGAGCTAGAATAAAAAGTCAAGAGACGTAAGGAAAGATGAAAAAAGTGTCATACTACACTTTGAACATCAGGTGCGATAACTTGTAGTGTGTACGGGAGATGATCAGGCCGGCGCTAAATTCCTACAGGCAACCTTTCAACTGTTCAACGTGATTGGCGAGGTGCTGCGTTACGAACTCCTCAATGAACCATTCAAGCTTGCGATCACCGAATTTTGAGTGGTGGCCGGTCAGTTCCAGGTCGCTATCCTTTAAAGAGTTCAGGACGCGGTCCAGGTGTGCGTAGCTTGCTGGAAGGGCAGTGCGAGCCTGTTGCAGGCTATCATGAGCGTGCTCTCTAAGAGCGCGGAGCCGTCCTTCATGCTGCATCGTACGACCAAAGTTCTGCCCCGGTCGAGCAACCAGTTGAGCAACCTCATCGGCCCAGTAGGGCATAAACTCGACAATATGAGCCAGATTTTCCATCACCGTCCATTCCTCTCCACCGGGCGAGCGATAAAGCTGGTTTTGATCGGCATGCGAGAGCGGGCCTTCAATGAGGTGATTCAACTCATCGTAAGAAGCGCGCACCCGGCGACGGATTTCCTCAACACGCGGATTGCTGGTGGTCATAAAAGAACATCTCCATTTCTTATAGACATAATGCACAAATCTCACAGCACAAAGCCAGACGCCTAAAAGATCCCATACCAAGTGTAACCTAAAGGCGATAGCGAGGGCAAACTTGAATGGAAGCACTTGCCTTCCAACGTGAGCGACTTCGACACGCGTCTCCTGGAAAACCCGCCCTCCATCGGGTATACTGTTCCTGAGCATTGTAAATAGTATAGGGGAAAGCCTGAGTACAAGCATATTTGGCAAGAGCACCTGAGAAAAGCGAGCGAAAGAGGAGGTCATGAAAATTCGCACATTGGATCATGCGGCCCTGCTGGTCAGTGACGTCGAGAGATCGCGCCACTTTTATGGGCAGTTATTAGGGTTAGAGGAGGTTGCGAGGCCAGCCTCATTTGATTTTCCCGGGGCTTGGTTCCGCATGGGCCATACCGAACTACACCTGATTGGTGATCCCGCATCAGGACAGGGTGAGCATGAGAAAACCGGCGGCTATCGTGAAGGTGAACTGGCAAGAGGGCATTGTACCCATTTCGCGCTTGAGGTTGATGATACTGATCTGGAGGAGACCGTGCGATATTTGCAAGCGCGCAACATTGCTATTGTCGGGGGACCACGCCCGCGAGGCGACGGCGTCATGCAGCTCTACATCTGCGATCCCGATAACTATGTTGTAGAGCTATTTGTTAGATAGAATTTCCCCTATATTGCAAAAAGACCTTTTCCCCGGTCAGGAAGAGGTCTTTTTCCCGTCATTGAATGAAAATAAATCAAAATGGTATAGTAAAAGCTTGAGCAACAAAATTACAAAAGTTGCTCGCAGCGTCTCCGCGCGATCACCGCAATCTCCTCAGCAACGTCATAACGTATGCGCAACTTCTGAAGCCCGAGATTTTCTCTCCAATTATCTTGCAAAATGGACTGAAGATTGCGCGCGAAGTGGAAGGCGCTATTGAAACGGACCGCGTCCACCAATATTTCCAGCTCAGCCTGCGAGAGGAGCCGCTGCTGGCAATATCCCTCGACAACGGCGGCGATCAAGGATGGATCGGGGGTTATAAGCGGGAATTGAGGTTGATCAAAATGACAGGTGAGCAGGAGACTGCCAATATCCAGCACCGGCGGTCCATAGCCTGCCCCGTCCCAGTCAATTAACACGATATCGCCATCAGGAGTCTGTACGGCATTGCCTGGACAACAATCGCCGTGAATAAGCGTTACTGGCAAGCTTGCCTGTTGCATACGCTCAAGCGTTGCGGAAACCTCATCGTAGAATGGTTGTAGCTCCGACGGAACCTGGTCGCGAAGCTGGTCGAGAAGCTGCAAACATTCTGGCACGGCCTGCTGCGGATGTTTCCATGAAGCCTGGATGGGCGGCGTCGTAGAGGCGGCTCTATCCAGGTCTAACATATGAAGCTCCGCAGTTCTCCCTGCCAGCGCACGCAAGCTGCGGATTGAGCTGTCAGCCAGGGTTCCTTCAATGAATGTCGTCATGAACGTCCACCACCCGTTGACAACGCCAACAACTTCACCAGAATGTGTACGCACCACACGGGGAGCTGGATGCTTCAGTTCTTTCAGGAAGAGGAGCATGGCAGCAGGCTTGACCAACCAGTTTTCGCCCTTATCCTGACGGAAGGCTCGTAAAACCCAACTGACGTGATCGCCCAATTCTACATGATAAATGCCCCGCCAGTCGAAATTGTATGGGCTGAGCGAGCGCAGTTGAATGTTTTGTACAGCATATTGCTCTTCTACGAGCGTTGCGAAAAAGGTGCTCTCGTTTTGCATATCTATCCTGTAGGATGTCACTACATCATTCGTTGCCTTGACTGCATCAGGGAAAGCCGAGCGCACGCGGAGAGTGACAAAGTCCTCAGCCTGGCGCGAAAGTTGAATACATTCTTCATCTCTGGAGGATTACGGCCTCTTTATAGCACAATTTTTGAAAAAGGAGAATATCGCGCCGGGCTGGTCAGAGAAGGTTGCCGATCTGCCAAAAGCTATTCACCTGGCCGTGATGGAGCAGGATGTCGCGGGATTTGCCGACGGCTTGCAAACAGTTAATCGTGCTCAAAGATGGAAAGGTAGAGGCAGAGGGAACGTTGGAGGAATTACTGGCAACGAGTGAAGAGATGCAGCGACAGATTTCAGTACCCTCAAGCGGGTCGAGCTCCCACCACCCCCTTGAGGAGCAGTATACCATCGAATCTGGAGGTATCAAATAGAAATGCACTAACGAATACTGCCCAGGGTCACGGCTCTGACGAAAAAGCGTTGGAATACCAAAAAGAGGATGATCACGGGCAAAACGGACATCAAGGAAGCTGCCATCAGCAAGTTAAACTGGATATCGTGCGTCGAGCGGAAGAATACCAGACCGACTGCCAGCGTGCGCAGGCTATCATCTTGCAAATAGATCAGAGGGCCTGTGAAGTCGTTCCAGGCCCCGATAGCCGCGAAAATTGCCACCACAGCAATAGCTGGTCGCGCGATAGGCACGATGACCCGCCATAAAATTTGCAGTTCGCTGGCTCCATCTATGCGCGCGGCCTCTATCAATTCATAAGGGGTTTGCAGCAAAAACTGGCGCAGCAAGAACACATAGAAGGCGCTGGCAAAAAACGGCGGTACCACCAGAGGCAGAAATGTATTGATCCAGTGGAGCGAGGCAAACAGGTCGAACAGGGGGATAATCGCAATTGGGAGCGGAATGAACAGGGTAGCAATCAAAAGATAGAAGATTTGATCGCGCCCGGGCCACCTGATACAGGCAAAGCCGTAAGCTACCACCAGGTTTGAAAGAACAGTGCCTATAACAACTAGCGCAGTAATGACCACGCTATTCACAAAATAGGTGCCGAATGAGATATAGGTATATGCCTGAATGAAATTGCTCCATTGGATATGTAAGGGCCAGAACGTTGGAGGGAAAATGGTCAGTTCCGGCGTCGATTTCAGGGCTGTTATCAGCATCCAGTAGAGAGGAACAAGGAAGAGCAGAGACATGGCGATCAAAAAGATGCGCGTGATTATCTGGCCTGCAAGGTTGTGCATAAGCGCAATAATGTGACGGCGCTTCACAGCCTTTGGCTTGATTGTGCTCACAGGAGCATCAATAGTACCCTTCATCGACCTGTCTCCTTCCATTTCCGGTACGCGCTAACTGACCTGTTCGTAGTTGACAAAGCGCTGGGCAATTGCATAGAGCACCAGGGCCATCACTACGCCGATTACAAACAGGAAGACCGCTAGAGCCGAAGCGTAGCCGAGTTGAGCGTACGCAAAGGCGCTATTATACAGGTAATAAAAGAAGAAGAGCGTTCCATGAGCTGGCCCGCCTCCCGTCATGATGAATGCCTGCTGAAAGACCTGGAGCGCCGCGCTCAGCCCCGTAATGATGTTGTAGAGGATTACCGGTGATAGCATTGGCAGCGTGATACTCCAGAAGCAGCGGAGGCGACTCGCCCCATCTATCCTGGCTGCATCATATAAAGTCTGAGGGATGGCACGCAGACCAGCAAGGAAAATGAGCGCCGCATTACCGGCTCCCAGTTGGGCCAGGGCCACAATGACCAGCTTCGCCGTGTTCTGATCGCTCAGGTAGTCCATCTGCGGGAAACCAAGCGCGGTAAGCACATAGCTAACCAGGCCATATTGGGGACTGATTAATACGAGAGTCACCAGTGAAAGCGCGAAGAGTGGGAGAATAGACGGGAGATAGAGCGCGGTTCTGTAGACTGCGACCTCGTATAGCTGGCGATTCATCGCCAGAGCTAAGATGATCGCGACGATCACGCCTAGCGGAATGGCAAAAACGGCATAAAAGAACGTGTTGTAGAGCGATTGCCAGACCAGCGCATCGTGAAACATACGCTGGTAGTTCTGCCAGCCCAGCCAGATGGGCGGGAGAAAACCAGAGTAGCGGGTAAAACTGATGACTATGGAGTACAAAAAGGGATATATGGTAAATACCAACAATCCGACGAGCCACGGGCTGATAAATAACAATCCCTTGATCAAATGAGAGCGTTCCCTGCGATTGAGCCTGTGGAAGTTGCTAGCTCTCACGATATCGTCTCCTATGGAGTCAGGGTAAGCGGGCAATACTGCTGGAGCTGCGGCTGAACTTGCTGATATACTGCTTGCAGCGCCCGCTCAGGACTGGCCTCATGTAGTATCACCCGCTCCTGCGCCGTTCCCAACTCATCCCACAATGCTGACCAGACGGGCAACGGGGGACGGCTGCGCGAGAATTTGAGCAGATGCGCAAAGAACGCGTTATTGCTGGGAAAAAGGCTGCGGTCGCTGAGCAGTTCATTCCAGGTTGGCAAATTACTTGTCTCGCGAGTGAAGATCCTCTGCCCTTCCGGTCCCGCTGCAAAACGCATAAAGCGATACGTATCTTCGATATTGTGCGCTCCTTTCGGCATAACAAGCGAGAAACCGCCAGACCAGGTATAGGGCGCCTGCGAGGCGTACGGCACAGGAAGGTAGGTGACGCCATAGTGCAGGCCAGGAGCATATTCTTGAATGTTCTGCAAAAACCAGTTCCCCGCTGCAACCATAGCCATTTGCCCGCTAAAGAACGCATTCTGCGAAGGCGGGGCGTTATCAGGCTGGAACGTTTCCAGGAACGCGCTGACCTGATTCCAGTTCATGATCGAGGTCCAATCATAGGTAAACTGGAGCGAGTGCTGCATGGCGGGTTCCGTCGGCGTTATTGCGCACGCCGCGAGGTTGTAGAATCTGGCGCCATAGGCCATAGCCCAGGTGGTAGGAAATCCCTGGTCATACCAGGGAATAAAGCCGACGCGATCAAATGAGCCGCGAGTATTGAGATGATTGACCTTTAAGGCGATGCGTTTGATCGTCTCAAAGGTCGGGGGACCATGCACGGGGTCCAGCACAGTGGGATCGACGCCTGCTGCACGCAGCATATCTTTGTTGTACAATAAAGCGCGAGCATCGGTATTGGTCGGCAGCGCGTATGGATCTCCTTTATACAGCGTTTCTTGCCAGGCGAATGGAAGGTAGTGGTCTGGCAAATGGGGTTCGTGCTTCTCAATCAGTGGCTTGAGATCTTCTAACAGGCCAATCGCGGCCATCTGGCTGATCTCGAAGCGATCCATGCGGCTCACATCCGGGCCGGTTCCGCCACGCACAGCGGTCAAGAGCATGGTATCATTCCCTGTGCCGCCTGGTATGAATACCAGCCTGACATGGATATCGGGATTGGCCTGTTCAAAAGCGCGAACAACAGCTTTCTCTGCTCTGACGCCTATATCGCTGGTATCGGTGGTCCAGTAGACGACCTCGCGAGGATTCCTTAGCCGCCCGAGCCGACATGCTGTCAGTGGTGCAGCTATGAACAGGAGTAGAAATACAACAAGCAATGATCTGGCAGTGCTGCTGCGAACCCTCACCACTGATCTCCTCGGATCGATAAACACGTAGAAGCTACAAGTATACAAGGAAGCAGGCTGTGATAGTATTATATCGCTTTCGTCAATTTCTTGCCACTATAACGATGTATGTATATGTTAGATAACATCTACACAGGAGCTTTTTCATGACTATTGATGCAGCATTTGCACACTTTCCATCTCTCAGCACGAACCGATTACTGCTGCGGCAAATCCAGCCAAAGGACGCAGAGGCGCTCTTCGCAACATTTTCTGATGAGGAAGCCATGCGATTTTATGGGCATGAGCCTCATCGATCTTTAGAGGAGACCCGTCAATTGATTGAACAGACGCAGGCACGTTACGCGCGGCGTGAGGCTATTCGCTGGGGCCTTACGCTCAAGGGCGAGGACAGGGTGATTGGCTCGTGCAGCCTCCATCACTTCGATACCGGCTTCCATCGTGCTGAAACGGGCTACGAGCTCAATCGCGCTTTTTGGAGACAGGGTTTGATGACCGAAGCCATGTTTGCCGTCCTGACCTATGCGTTTACTGAACTGGGGTTGCACCGCATTGAGGCGATTATTGATATAGCCAATGAGCCATCAAAAAACCTGTTGCTGAGGCTTGGTTTTACCTATGAAGGAAACCTGCGCCAGCGCTACGCGTTCCGCGACCATTTCGAGGACGAGCACTACTTCGGGTTACTCAGGGATGAGTGGGCTGGGGCAGGCTAGCTTCGCCGCTTTTCCTGACACCCGCCTCAAGGAAACCTACGTAGAGCGTTTAGCTTGCAGGGAACGCTCTACGTAGGCCCGTATTTCTATACAGGCGAAACGGCTTCCCAGAGCGAGTAGAGCCAGCGCCGAAACTCCGAAACTGACAGCATCAAGCGTGAAGAGATGCACTAGAGGGAGGAATTACCAGCAGCCCGACCAGCGTTGGTCCCAGTGTGCGCGCCAGGCGACGAGTAATGTCCATCAGCGCGTTGGTCGCCTGCAATGTTCCCTGATCATTCTCGGACAGAGCAGATAGGCTAGCCTGCAAAGCGGGACCGAACAGCGAACCCACGGCGCCAATCACAAAAGATACCGCGACCAGGTGCCAGAATTGCAATCGTCCAGTCAACGCCAGTATGGGTAAGGTCAGCACCATCACAGCGCGCGTCAGATCGACAACGATCATCGTTATGCGCCTGTTCCGGCGATCCACATAGATGCCACCAGGCAGGCCAAAGCAAAAAGCTGCCGCTCCTTCTGCCGCCGCCACCAGACCGGCAGCACTCCCCGAAGTCTTCACAGCAATCCATATTACCGCAATGCTATAAAAATAGTCACCGATAGCAGATAACACTTGACTGACCAACAATAATGCTATATGTGGTAAACGCAAAGCTTTAAGCAGTGGCATAAGATTCCCTGTCTATTCATTTATCTGAAAGAAAAACAAAACAACCGCCATAGAGCGTTTTTCTACAAAAAACGCTCTATGTGATGTGGTCCCATACATCAGCCAGCCGCGCGTTTGAGGTCGTTGGGCGGGAAAGCGGCGGCAGCAATGCAGGCAGCCGACCATCTATTGAGTTGCTCTATCAAGCTGTCGAGATCACTACCGATAGCATCAATGATAGGCCACTCCATTGCGTCGGTGCGCTCCTCAATCTCGTCGCGTATGCGCAGTCCCTCAGGCGTCAATGCGCCATCTGAGATCAGCCCCTGAGCTTGCAGGCGTGCGACTGTGGAGGTGATGACATCCGGGCTCCAACCTCTGGTGGCAGTGTATGAGCTGAGAGGCATTCCCACATAGAGTTCGGTCAGGATGTTCATGGCGACTGGATCAAAGCCTGCTGCGATATAGGCCGCGATATGGCTATCACCCCGGTGCTCGCGGATCATATCGCAGGCACGCCACAACTGGCCCTGCGGAGCTTCGGGCCAGGGGAGGGAGAGCAGACCGGAGAATAAGGCGCGCCCGGTGCCATCGGCAGCCGCCAGTCCCCGGCGCAGAGTAGCGACGGCAAACGTCACATCCTCTTCACCCAGGACCTGCTGTAAACTGGTAATCGTGGACTCATCGCGTATCGCCAGCAGATCGGTGCGGCTGAGATGACTGCGAGCTTCTTCATAGACGCTGGTAAGAAAGCCTGGCTCAAAGGCCGCAAACGCTGCGACGACCAGTGACGCAGGTGGCTCACCTAACGAGGCGGCTCGCCCCCATACATAACTGGTAAGGAAGTTGAGGCCGTGCGCGGCCAGTCGCTCGTTGGTGATGCGAGACCAGACGGCATGCATCGCCAGCGGCTCACAGGCATCGCGCAGGCGACGAGCAGGTCGTGCGTGGGCGACGGGATAAGGGGTAGGGGTATCTGGCGGAGTGGGCTGGAAAAATACCTGTACGACGGTATCGTAATCCATCAAGAGCCTCCTTTGCTTGATAACACAGTCATCGCGGCAGATTTAGAAAACTGGGCAGATGCATTTACGCCCAGGATAATCCACCGTCAACGATAAGCTTTTGACCAGTAATGTAGCTCGCCTCATCTGAAAGCAGAAAAATGGCCGCGTATGCAACCTCCCAGGCGGTTCCTTGCCGGCGCAGTGGCACGGGCGTCGTGGCGCGGTTGGGTCGCCCGGCGCTTGCGCGGCGTCCAAGAGGGGTGTCGATAAGACCTGGAATGAGCAGATTCGCGCGCACGCCACGCCGCGCCCCTTCGGCAGCCACATGCCGATTGAGACCGAGCAGGCCCGCTTTGGAGCTATCGTATGCCGGGACCTGAGTGCCGGGGCTGAGACCCGCAACAGAGCCCATGAAGACGATTGCGCCACCGCGTGGCAGCACTGGCAGCGCAGCACGCGCCAGCAAGAAATGCGCGCGCAGATTCACCGCCATCACCCGGTCCCACTGTTCCGGGGAAGTGTCTGCCAGGAACCGACCGAGGCCGATACCCACATTGCAGACCAGACCGTTGAGGGCGCCCGAATCAGCGATAAAGCGCGCGCAGACCTCGGCATCGGCGACATCGCCCTGGAGCGCGGTGGCCGAACCGCCTGCGGCTACGATGGCTGCGACGGTGCGATTGGCGGATTCCAGATCGATATCGGCGCAGATCACCTCGGCGCCTTCTCGCGCCGCGAGGCGAGCGATGGCTTGTCCATTGCCAATGGGATCGTCCTCGCCCTGGAAGCGCGCGGTACCAGCGCCAACAACCAGAATGCGGCGACCAGCCAGGCGGCCCCGCCCGGGTGCCTGGCCTAACGCCTCAGCGGTCAGTTCGGAGGGCGTTTCGTTAGATGTTGTCATGGCGCGGAAGCGACTCCTTTCCGGGCTCAAGTTGCACGCCAGCAGTGCGTAAAAACATGGCAAGCATTTCGTATTGGCCGACCAGAAAACAAAGCTCGATCAACTGCGTCTCGTTGAGATACTCGCTCAGAGCTTTCCAGGTGTCGCCCGGGATGTAGCGTTCGACGTGCAGTTCGTCGGTTGCTCGCATCAAAAGAGCCTCAAATGGCGACCAGCCCTCGGCTGATGGCCCTATGACGACGCGCTCAATAGTCGCCCGGTCAATGCCCAGAGCCAGGCTAATGGCGACATGCTGCCCCCATTCATACTCGTTGCCCATATTGTACGCCGTGCGCAAGATAACCAGTTCGGTAGAGCGTCGCTCCAGGCTTCCCCCTGCCAGCAAGCGACCACCGAACGGGAGCCAGGAGGCAAGCAGTTTGGGATGCCGGGCAAGCGTGCCAAAGATAGCCAGCGGCTCGCCATTGGAGATGAGATTGTTCTTAGCAAGAAGTTCGCGGGTACGCTCGCTCATCTCCGCAAGCGGAAGAGGCGTGACTCTTGGCTGAGATGGGTAGGTTTGTCTCAGCTCATCCTGAGATTTCGGCATAGTTGGTTTCCTCCATGATATGTTGGTGAAAATCTGTTCAGTCCGAACAGATTTTTGCCCGCCAGGATGCCATGTGGTCTCAGGCGAGCCTGATGCCATACACAAGCATCCCGCTCCAGGCTTTGCGCTGCTCACTACCGGGGTCGTTTTCCACGCGACAGGTCGTATCAAAAATCATGGTGGCTCGTTCCTCTGGCGTGTAGGCGGGCCAGGGGGGTAGTCCGTGGTAGGAGGGCACGCCATCGCGAGCAAAGGATAGCCAGGCTTCACTCATTTTTTCAGCGATGCCTGCGCGTTCAGGGCCATTGCCTGTTAATTCTTCGCTCACGGCAAGATTATCGAACACGAAGGGGATCTCCAGCGCGTGACACGATTTCAGCCGCCCGCCGAAGACCGGCGTCTCCCAGGCGAAGAGATACATGAAGACCGGAGCCGCACCTTGCGCGTGCTTGCGTTCGGCCACAGTAATCGAGTTGATGCGCATCATCTGATCGTTCATGATCGAGAGAAAGAGTTCGCTGCATGAAGCTTCTGGGCATGCGTGACGATAGGTCGCGATCAGCGCGTCCGTTCGCTCTTTGGCGTAGGGTTGCACGCGCTTGCGCAGCCCAGCCTCGTCGAGCGAGCTGACCTCCGCATCGGCCAGGAAGAACGCCGTCGCCTCATCTTTATTGGTGCCAATCATGAGCGGGATGTTGGCTGAGATGGCGGGGGCAGCAGGCTCAAAAGGATGTTGGGGCAGCACATAGCTGTCTAGAACAGGCGCCCAGCCCAGGCGGCCATCGGGATGCGCCCTGGCATTGGCCGCAAAGATCTGCTCGGTCGTCAGGCTGCTCAATTGCTTCGGTTCTCTGGCAGAGATGTCCAGTTCTTTCAACAGCTTCTCGGCATTGGTTGTAGCCCTTTCAGGGAGAGTCAGTCGTATACCCGGGCCGCTCTGCACAATCGCGCGGTGAAAAAGGCCAATCGCGCTGGGCATAGCCATTAAGGCGCTCACCTTCGCCCCGCCGCCCGACTCCCCAAAGATCGTCACATTGCCGGGGTCGCCGCCGAACGCTGCGATATTGTCGCGCACCCACTCCAGCGCCGCCACGAGGTCGAGCATGCCGACGTTACCTGACGCGGCATACTCCTCGCCGATCAGCTCACGCAGGTAGCAATAGCCGAGCGGACCGAGACGATGATTGACCGTTATCGCCACGACATCTCCTCGCCGGGCCAGATTACTGCCATGCACAAAGGCTCCCGAGCCAGAGCCCATTGTAAAGCCACCGCCATGACACCAGAAGAGGACAGGCCGCTTGCGGTCATCCCCTACGCCTGGCGTCCACACGTTCAAATACAGGCAGTCCTCACTCTCCGGCTCAGGCCGTAGGGTGGTGCGGAAGATCGATGGGCCACTCGCCGGTTGCGGGCTGCTGTTGCCATATGCCAGAGCATCACGCACACCGGCCCAGGGTTCGAGTTTAACGGGCGGTCGAAAACGGTTGCGCCCGCTCGTTGTGTCTCCATAAGGGATACCTTTGAAGCTCGTGATAGCATCGGCGGTCATGCCTCGTATTTTCCCCGTAGTGGTTTCGACAATGACATCCATGTTAAGGTCCTTTCTCGCAACGGGTACTGGAAGGACGTGTTAGCTATACAATGTTGGGGTTATGTGTATCCTATCCCCTTATTCTGATATATGTCAATTTTTGCCCCAAAACGCGAAAGACAAAGCACCAGAGCCATCGGGGGGAAACCGTTAAGGTGCGCCCCCGACGACTCTGGCGCTTCAACGCTTAACTTCCCGCCTCGCCCGCTATGATGGGAGGCTCATCCCCCATTGACGGATGAGCAGGAGCGGTGACCAGTTTCTCCACCCCGGTAACCTCTTCCTTTGCTTGACGCAAGAACAGGAAGCCTATGATAGAGGCAACCACAGCCACAATGCCGCTGATGACGAAAATATCAGTGAACAGGACAGCGGAATTGGGGAAAGGGGTCCTGGGGTTGAGCGCCGGATTATAGGCCGCCACAATCGCGCCAACGGCAAAGGCGCTAATAAAAGAGGAGAAGGTGGCGAGTGGCGTCAGCACTCCCTCCACACGCCCGATAATGGGATTGGGGGTGACTTTGATAACCAGAGCGGAATAGCTGACAACAAACAGATTGTTGAAAATACCCGCGATGAAATAGAAAAACACCCCGCTCGTCACATTGCTCAGGAAGGCAATGTTGATCAGACCCAGGCCAATGCCAAGAATGCCCGTGATAGCCAGTGCTTTGAGGGGGACAAACCGCGCGAGGACGCCCACGAGAATAGCCCCTATGATACCACCTGTACCCAGGGCCGCAGGAAGGAGACTAATCAGCGCCAGGTCTTTGGTGGGGCTGGCATGCAGATTGGCAAAGAAGAAGCCAGAGGTCAGAGAGTTAACTGCGGCTGCGCCAATCTGGACGACGATCAGCATGATGACAATGCCAAACAACACGCGCGTGGTGAAGACGAAACGCAGGCCGCGCCACAAATCCTTGAATACGCCGGCAATACTTTTGCCGATACTCACGGCTGCCGCAAGATCGTCTCTTTGTCTGAAGACATATGGATGCACGGCCTCTCTGGGGATGCGCAGCAAGAACAGTGCAATCGCAGAAATAACAAAGGACAGCGCGTTAAAGGTAATGGCGATAATCGGTCCCACCGCAATGAAGAAGGACGGGGCCAGGGCAAAACCGGCTACTGCACCTATGCCGATCAGAACGTTCAGAATAGAGACGGCCTGTGGAAAACTTTTCCTGGCGACGATCACCTGGAGGACGCCGCTCTGTGAGCCTGCAAAAAAGCCCTGAGCAGCCACCAGCAGGAAGTAGGTCACGTAAATGGCGGGAATAAAGACATTTTTCGCCAGGAGAAACGCGACCAGGGGCAGGAGAGCCAGCACCGCCTGCACTAAATCGGCGATAATCATCGTCGTGCGGCGGTTCCAGCGATCAACGAAGACCCCAACAAAGGGGATGATGAGAAAACCTGCCAGGTAATTGGCACCAAAAATACCGGCTTGAATGGCCGTGACCGTCGCCGCCACAGCCGCTTTCTGCGCCGGCGTGTGCGCGGCTGCCAGCGTCACGGCTGAGATCCAGATAATGAGCGTTGACAGGTAGATGTTATCGCCGATGAGCGAGATGCCTTGTCCGATGGCAAAGATGACAGAATTGCGGTTGACGAGCGCGCCTTTGCCCTCCATCACCTGATATCCTGTTTCGGTAGGAACGGCGATGCCCCGCGGTTGCATGAGATCAGATTCTTGTGACATGGTTTTTCCCTTTCTTGAAAGACTGGTGAGATACATCCTCTGTACCTCAGCTTCTTTGTCTACCCTCCGCTCCAGGAGAGATGAGAGAGGAAAACGCGTGTAAAAGAAGACCTACATTGTTTTACGTGCCTGGCGCGTGTACGAACCCCTGTGCTTTTGCGGTTTCTCTTGATTTGAGAATATTCTCAAAGAATGAGAATATCTTATCTCAAGAATACCTGCTCATCAATGTTATTGTCAAGAAAAGCAGACGTTTCTGGGAGGCTTTCCAGTTTGTGACATCCTTACTAGAAGAGCTGATGCCCCATAGGGCGCAGGCTACATGCTATAATGGCTGCACGACACCGCTTTACCCAGTGTTATTTTGAACAACAGAAGGAAAATGCATGACGCGTATTCAATTCGGGTTAGCTCTGCCCAGCCCTCGTCCTGGGATGTCTCGCGAGACATACATGGCTGCCGTAGAGCAGGGACTGGCGTTGGTGACAGGTCACTTTGATTCAGGCTGGTTTGTCGATCATACCCAGTTCGGTGCCAATCCACTGCTAGAGGGATGGACCATGCTGACTTATATGGCTGCACGCCATCCACAGCTAGATTTCGGGCATGCGGTGCTCTGCCAGTCCTTCCGCAACCCGGCGCTGCTGGCAAAGATGGCGGCAACATTCCAGTTTCTCAGTGGCGGTCGCTTTATCTTTGGCATTGGCGCGGGATGGAAAGAAGATGAGTATAGAGCATACGGCTACGATTTTCCCTCGGCGGGGACGCGAGTGGAAGAGCTGGAAGAGACGCTTCAGATCGTCAAAGCTCTCTGGCGCGATGAGCAGGGGACGGTGCGGGGCAAGCACTATCAGGCCGTAGAAGCGTATTGTGAACCCAAGCCCGATCCCATTCCACCCATCATGATTGGAGGAGCGAAGCCGCGTATGTTGCGCTTAATCGCCCGCCATGCCGACTGGTGGAATGTCTCATGGACGGGGATCGAAAAGTTCCGGCAGGAAGTCAAAGAATGTGAGCAAGCCTGTGCCGCAGTTGGACGCGATCCCGCAACTCTTCGTCGTACTTGGTTCGGTGGCAGCTTATGCGCCCCAACAGAGGAGAAGCTAGCGGAACTCAATGTCAGCGGCATGACCTCCGCCAACGCGTTTGTTGGCACACCTGAGCAGGTCATTGAGCAAATGCGTCCATTCATCGATCTCGGCGTCGATTACTTTATGCTCGGCTGGGGCGGCTTCCCCGACCTCACCAACGTTGAAATGTTAGTGCATCGCGTGCTGCCCGTGCTGAATAGTTAGCAGGCGTAGGGGCGGGCGCTGTAGGGACAATCCCTCGCGGTTGCCCGGCCCCTGTTCAGGGCCAGGCTAAATAGGAGGCGCGAACTGCGTAGCAACTGCCGGAAGGTCAGCGCAACAGAGTCATTGGTCGAATATGCGGCCTTTTGGGGCAGTTCTGCCAGGTAACGCAATTCTAATGCCGTGCGTGTCGTGTCGGGCAAATAGCCTAGAGCTCGGTCGAGCAGCGTCACGAGATCCTGACGGATTAATACCTCGTCTGGTTCAGGCATTAACGGATCAATAATATCTTCAATAAAAGAACGCTCAACATCGTCAAATGCGTTCAGAGGGATGGGATTGGTTTGTCGTTGCCTGTGCTGGCGTTGTGCCTCTGACCAGCGCAGGCACATATTGCGACAAATCCCATAGAGCTACGCCTGAAAACCTTCAGGCAAGTTGAGGCGTTGCCCAGGCGGATAATCAGGAGTATCGATTGAAATGCAATCAGGAATAAATACACCATCCCATCCGGCAGCTTCCGCCTCTGCTGCCATTTCAGGAATTGTCCAGATGTCGCCGCCAGGAAGAACGAAACCATAACGCATCGCTGATCCTCTCCTTGCTCCTACTTCCTTTATTTTCAGCCTCATTGTACTGAAGCGTTCATGACACCCTCTGTCATATTTTAAGTAGCCGCAAGGCGAGCAACATATGCTCGTTCCTCAGTTCCAAACCAGGGCGGATTTCCGGCTACAGCGTTCTCCGTGATACGCTGTGGACGGGAGGTGGCAGGAATGGCGACGTGACAGCGTTCATCGCTCAAGACCCACTTGAGCAGAGCCTGTGCCCAGGTCGTCACGCCAAAGGGTTCCAGTGGCTTGAGCGCCTCTGCGGAAGGAGGATTGCGCAACAGAGCGCCTTCTGCAAAAGGACGCATTACCACTACTCCCAGGCCAAGATCGGCGGCCAGGGGCAGGATCTCGCGCTCCGCTTCGCGCTGTATGGGATTATAGGGGATTTGAATAGCCGTGATGCGACCGGTTTTCATTACCGTGCGCAGCTCTTTAAATGCTGAACTGCTATAGTGGGTTGCGCCGATTGCGCGCACCTTGCCAGCATCACGCAGTTGTTCCAGGAGCGCCAGGTGTTCCAGCCAGTTGACCAGATTATGGATCTGGTAGAGGTCGATGCAATTGTCGAAGAAAGAGAGCGCCTGTTTGACCTGGGCGGCTCCCTCGCTTCTGGTCGAGGCCCATACTTTGGTTGCGATGATGGCCTGTGCGCGCTGCCCGCGCAAAGTTTCGCCCAGCACATGTTCGGCAGCGCCATACATCGGCGACGAGTCGAAAAAGTTTGCCTCCGCTTTGAGCGCGGCGTCAACAATCGTACGCGCATTCTTCAGCGCCGGTTCGCCCGATACATCAAACGTTCTCCACGTTCCCATTCCAACCACCGGTACCGATAATTCCGTTTTGCCTAACTTCCGCTTTTCCATACATAGCTCCTGACAGGAGAGTTGAAAAGGGCCAGAGTCGTTCGTTCCTCCGGCCCTCTTATCCTGCACAATATGCTTAGTATCGTAGCATATTTTACCGTACTAATGTTTTACTCGCTGAACGTACCTTTGGCAATACGTCTCGCCCGTATGATTACAAGAGAGTTACAATGGGATGTTCGTCAACCCACATAGTTCCAAAAAATCTAACGTTCTATTAACCGCTTGCTTTTCTGGATTAAGCTACGCCGGTTTACAAAGCAACTGACTCGGCGGCAGGTTACACTACGGGCAACCTCTCACATGACGAGTGAGCGTCCAGATGACACAAAACGCTTTCGTTTCCTGCTTTTTACCCTCGGACTCACAGCGAAGCCATGTTCCTGTTTCCATGCTTCATGTCGTTTCAGAAGCAAGGACTTGATGGCATCTCTGCCATGGCAGGCCCCAAGAGCTTTATCCCCTACGCGACGACTGAGATTGATCGCCGCATTGTGGTCTGCATGTGCCTGGAAACCGCCGACAGGGGCATCAGGCGCGGTGGCAATGGCGATGTCCTCATCGTAGGTGACCGTTAACCACCACGCAGCATTCCGCTTGTTGAGTGAGACACTGCTATTGAGCTTTTTCTCTTTGAGTGCTTCTTTGTGGTAGTCAGCAAGCTTCACAGGGATCTTGATGGGGTATCCCTTCGACAGGGTTGCCACGGTCAACCAGTAGTCAAAACTGCTGTCCTCTGAAGGTTCGAGCTTAGCGACATTGGCATTCGTTTGCAGACACCATTCTCGCAGGGTGGGGGTGTTCCATTCATGCCAGACAGGGGCCTTTGGTTCCTTGATCTCTTCCTCACCTTTTTCGCGCATGCCCCGCGCCTTTTGTTCCTGGTATGCTGCAAGTCGTTGCTGGTACTGCTCTTGCTGCTTCTCGTAGTCGCGCAACGCATTGGCTCGGTTACTTCTCCACGACTTGGCAATGCCTGCTGCTTGCATCATGGCAACGCGGTGCCGGCGCTCGGAAAGAGGTGTCTCATAGAGCGGATCACGTAACTTATCTGGAAGTTCTTCTGTACAAAAGAAGGTGACATACTGTTGGCAGAGGGTCAGATAGACAGGGGCAAGCGTATCAAGAGCAGCAAGCTTTCCCGCATTGACATCGGTCAGCCGGATACGTGTGGCCGCACGCGTGATGTGACGTGGTTCTGTGACGTGTTTCGCACGTTTGTTTTTGCGTGCTGCCTGCTTTTCCCGCATGCTCATGATCGCTTGCCCTCCCTGTGCTCTTTAACTTCGCGCTTTTCGCTCAACTAGCTGCACGTTGTTCACCTCATTAGGGAAACGGGTGGACGATACCGTTTCCCATTCTCCTTCTCTTTTCTTTCTATGCCTCCTGCAAAACGGAAACAGGCAGTGGTGATAGCTCGGTATGCCTCTCTTGCCCCTGACCGCTCTGTGGTGGTAAGCTACAAAAGGTGTGAGGATCATTCTCATACAAGGCTTCCATCCATCCAGTGATGAAACCAGCATTCCAGTTGTGCGATTTGTGAGGATCGGTCATATTGGTTTGGATGAAGGTTGTAATGGTGTCACTAGTGAGCGGAAATGGTGGGCGATGTCGCTCATCATAATAGTACAGGTAGCCGTTCGAATAACCGTCGTGAAAGTCGTCGTTGTGATCGGTGAGAACAATGGTAGAATGGCCGATCTGGAGCGTTTGTGCCATGACGCAAGCTTCCTTTCTGTGCTTGACTTCTGGCTCTCCTCCCGCTATGCTAGCGGTGTGAAGAGGCTAGATTGGGTTTTACACACTAGTCTCTCTACAGGGGGCCTACGTTGGCGCGTAGGCTCATCCTCTCCATTCAACACGTTACACTTTAATGTTCAGCCCTTCAATATCACCAGGAAAGATGCGCACGCCCAATGCCTCACTGAAGGCTTCCGCAATCTTCGCGGCGGTGTTCCCGGAAATTTCCTCACCTCTTTCTGCCTTGTTCACCGTCGTAGGATTCAATCCAGACCGACGGGCTAATTCGGTCTGGGACCATCCCAAGCGGCGACGATAGTCTTGCAAATTCATAGAGAGCCTCTATTCATATGTGATAATAACATGAAAGTCATATGATTGTCAATTGTTCTTTCATGTGATTATGCAAACAATATCACACGGGAATAGATGTGGCAAGCTTCCAGGACTTGCCTTTTGAAGGAATTTTGCCAGCAAGGAATTTTTGACCATCTAACTGGTGTCATAAAACGCTATAAAAATCAGTAACACGCTATATTTTCAGTCACTAGTTTCAATACATCATCTCGTCTGGAGGCGCTAAATGGTTTCAGTAATGGCATGTTCTTTTTTAAGAGCGTTTACGGGCAATAAGCGAACCCAGGGCCCGCACAAGCTCAGGCCCGGTAGAACGCAGTTCGGCGAGCGCAGTACTTGAGAGTTCTTCAAGGATCTCTTCCCCCGCAGGAGTCAGATTGACGATGACCCGCCGCAGATCGCTCTCGTCGCGCTGGCGTTCGACAAAGCCGCGCTCCACCAGCCGATCTATGAGTTCGACGGTGCTGTGGTGTTGAATTTGCAAACGATGCGCAATCTCCCCCACCGTGGCATCCCTGTCCTCAGGCAGCCCCTTAACGGCCAGCAGTAACTGATGCTGCTGCGGCTCAATCCCCGCCGAACGCGCCATCTGCTCGCTAAAACGCAGAAAGCGCCGGATCTGGTAACGGAACTCGGCCAGAGCCTGGTAATCAGTGCTATCAATGTTAGCATGTCTATTCGTCATCATTTCGTTGCCTCGATACGTGTAATGGGATGGTAAAAGGCTCATATAAAAGATTCTTCGCCTATTGTAAGCGAAGCGGGCAATACATGGTAGAGTAACCGTCTGGTTATTTCTGATCGTGTTATATTTGTATCGTAATACGATAGAAAATGCCAGTATGGTTCTTATCCGCGAATTTGCCTCCGGTAATGAGGGGCGGGTGGGGAATGTTTGAGTCTTTTATCACTCGACGGTTTCACCGTATGGATAATGTTGCCAGAAGAGAAAGGTTGAGTCCGCAAATGGGAGATAAAGTTAGCGATTTTTTGTTAAAGCGACTTTCCGCATGGGGAGTCAAGCGCATTTACGGCTATCCTGGCGATGGCATTAATGGCATCCTGGGAGGGCTAGAGCGCAATAAAGATCTCTTCGAGTTTGTTCAGGTACGTCATGAAGAGATGGCGGCGTTTATGGCGACCGCGCATGCCAAATATACAGATGAAGTTGGCGTCTGCCTGGCAACATCGGGACCAGGGGCGATCCATCTGCTCAACGGATTGTACGATGCCAAAATGGATCACCGGCCTGTTCTGGCAATCGTGGGCCAATCAGCGCGTCCAGCCATTGGCGGCAACTACCAGCAGGAGGTTGATCTGCTCAACCTGTTCAAAGATGTCGCAGGCGAATATGTTCACATGGCCTCCAGTCCGATGCAGATACGTCAACTGGTCGATAGGGCGATGCGTATCGCCATCACCGAACGTACAGTGACCTGCATTATTATCCCCAAAGATGTCCAGGACCTGGATGCCGAGAAGCCGCCGCATGCTCATAACACCGTCCACACCGGTATTGGCTACAGCTACCCTCGGATCACTCCCACGGAAGAAGATCTTCAGCGTGCTGCTGCCATCCTCAACGAAGGCAAGAAGGTTGCCATGCTCATTGGAGCTGGCGCGCTTCACGCCGGTGATGAGGTCATAGAAGTTGCTGATCTGCTCGGGTGCGGCGTGGCAAAGGCATTGTTAGGGAAAGCGGCTCTTTCGGATTATCTACCCTTTGTCACCGGTTGTATCGGCCTGCTGGGCACGAAGCCGAGCTGGGATATGATGATGGAGTGCGATACCCTCCTGATGGTCGGTTCCAGCTTCCCCTACGGCGAATTCTTGCCGAAGGAGGGCCAGGCGCGAGGTATCCAGATTGACATCGACGGACGCATGCTGGGCCTGCGCTATCCTATGGAGCTTAATCTTATTGGCGATAGCAAACAGACGTTGCGCGCGCTTATTCCTCATCTCAAGCGCAAAACTGATCGTTCGTGGCGCGAAAAGATCGAGTCGAACATTAAAGACTGGTGGCAGGTCGTCGAAGCTCGGGCAAGCGAGTCTGCGGAGCCTCTGAATCCGCAGCGTGTATTCCTGGAACTCTCCAAACGCCTGCCGGAGAACGCCATATTAAGCGCCGATGCCGGCACGACCGCCAACTGGTACGGGCGCATTGTGCGCATGAAGCCTGGCACAATGGGCTCGCTGTCGGGCAGCCTTGCCACGATGGGGGCGGCGGTGCCCTATGCTATCGCCGCGAAATTCGCCTATCCGACACATATCCCCATCTGCTGCACCGGCGACGGCGCGATGCAAATGAACGGCCTCAACGAGCTGATTACCGTTGCCAAGTACTGGAAACGCTGGAGCGATCCGCGCCTCATCTTCCTCGTGCTCAATAATCGCGACCTCAATCAGGTCACCTGGGAGATGCGCATAGAGGAGGGCAATCCTAAGCTAGAGACGACCCAGGACCTGCCGGACTTCCCCTACGCCCGCTTTGCTGCTTCAATAGGGCTCAAAGGGATTCGGGTAGAGAAGCCTGAAGATGTTGCCACAGCCTGGGAGGCGGCGCTCTCGGCAGATCGTCCCGTGGTATACGAGGCGTATACTTCTGGCGATGTGCCCACATTGCCGCCACATATCAGCTTTGAGCAGGCAAAGAACTATACGTCTGCTCTGGTCAAAGGCGATCCTGAAGAAGGCGGGATTATCAAGGAGTCGGTCAAAGAGATGGTCTCCGGCATCTTGCCACACAAAAATTCGTAGGGTCCCGTTTTAACGCGACCAACGGGCGATTTATCGCCTTCCCGTGGTTCCACAACCCGACCGCAAAGCAACCGTCCGACCGCAGGGGAGCCATCTGCCGCAGGGCAACCGGTAGCTCCGTGGCTCCCCGATTCATCGCGGGAGATCGTGGGAGGTGCCCCTACAGTTCCTACCTTTGGGTAAATCATATTCGATTAACTCTTTTGTAGTATAGCTGCGTTTCATCCGGCGATAAATCGTTCGATCAATCGCGGTCATAGCCATACTCCCTTACCACAGTATCAGTAGACTCTCATTTATCGATGTGCTATACTGCCGCTAAGATACCTTAGCAGCACAAACATGGCAAGAACTCAGGACTTTTATCTGCTAAGATAGCCAATAACTACATAATTCCGCGATTTGCAGTATGCAATGCAGTGATCGCCATTAACGCGCTTGCTATATTTGCTCCAGCCTCTCTTCGCGGAATGCGAGCGACAGTTAAGGTCGTCAATGGCATAAATTTCAAGAGGCATTGTAGAAAACCCAGATTCAACAGCAGAAAGGGGAAGGCACATGCGAAAGCTCATCGGCTTTGGTGCGGGGTTTGTTGTGGCAGAGTTTATATTTTACTTGTTATTTGGAGTAATAGTACCCATACTCTTCTCACCTGGCGGTGGCAATGTCGGCAGAGGTGTAGGGATAGCAGTTTCCATTGTTACAGTGGGCATCGGTGCAGGTTATTTTCTCTTGATGAAAAAGTTGGGCGCATGGAATGAATCGGCCTGGTACGCTATGAGCGGAGGGCGCAAAACGGCATTGTTCCTGCTTGCCCTCCCTGGGATCATCGGAGGCATTGAATTCATCATCATTCTTGCCATCTTTGGGGTTTTCTCAGGGACGGCAGGAGAGTCGCTCAAAAGGGCGAAGTTTAGATCGGATGTCGAGTCTGCCGTCCATGACGAATTGGAGAGGCATGGGTTTTAAGAATGGCGTTGCAAACATGGGGGCCGGACATTTTTCCTTTCAAAGTTCTGGCTTCAGCGCCGGCGCTCTCAAATATGCCTAATTTACAACTTTAAAGTATGAGAGCGCGTCAAATCTGGCTGCGCTGTGCAAAGGCAGAAAAATCGAATAGGTCAGGAAGATACGCCAATGGCAAAGCATTGCACGAACTGTGGAAGTGAACTTCGCAGTATAGATAAGTTCTGTGCGGCGTGTGGAACAGCAGTTGGGAATAGTAATCCCTCGCAGGCCGCAGGTGATGTTTGGGAATTTTGCGACATAGACGTTGTGGATGCTGGTGATACAGTGTTCGGTGGCAACACATACAAATGGGTAGCATCTTCTATTGGAAAGCATGGCATCTACGAAGTTGCCAGTTCTGAGCGGCTGAATGGATGGCCACGCGGGCGCAGGGTCGGGCTGGGTCAAGAACTCGCCCCCCCCCACAGGCCGAGAGCTTGAGGGGTATCAGCAAGAGTTGCAACGATTTATTTCAAGGCTGACGTCGGGAGGGTGGCAACCCACGCAAGAACGTGGAACCTATTGGTATAGCTATCGGTTTCGTCGGCTGACCACTACAAACTCAACATCCACTTATCAGCCCTATTCCACTGAATTAGAAATGCAGTGGGTCATGACAACCGTTGAGAAAGGGCCGACTGCTGCATTGATGATGCTCGATAGCTATTTGGCAGGAGCACCGATAGACGGTAAAGGATATACCAGAGCTTTGATGCAGCAGCTCTATATTTTCGGGCGTTTATTGTACAACGAGAGTGAAACAGCCAGAGTCGCTCGGTTGATTGCCAGCGCCTTGGACAGTCAGCTTGCTAAGGACCCACTGGATACGGGAGCGTTAAGCGACGCGATTCAGATGTGGCGCTTACTAGGGAACAAAGAAAGACGTAAGGAGGCAGAGCGCCAGTATAAGCAAGCTGAGCAACAACTCCGTTCGCAAGGAAAACGTTGAGGCTAAACTGTGCATTGTCGCAATTCATGGTGGGCGGCACCATCATATTGGGGGTCCCAACATTTTCTCTCGCTGTTCTCCCCTCTTACTGTCTGCTTAGCGGGGAAAAATGTCGGACCCCCATAAAGAGAAAACCGATATCAGATAACATAGCTACCAGCAGTAGGCTGGAAGAGGAAAGGAAAATGTATGCAACCTTCTTACGCTAGAGCACAACAGTTGTACGATCAAGAACAATATAGCGAAGCCGAAATCCTGCTTCAACAAGTAGTTCAAGACAATCCTGGTTTGATTGACGCTTTGATCCTCCTTAGCGCGACATTATATGAATTATGGCGGCCTGAAGAACAACTTCAAGTGGCAGAGCGAGCGATTGCTCTCGATCCCCACAATTCGCTTGCAATGATTGAAATGTCGAAGGCTTTGTCACACAACAAGCAATATCCGAAGGCTTTGCAGAGTGTTGAACAGATATTAGCAAAAGAACCACGCAATAGAGCTGCATTGCGTATAAAGGCAAGTATTTTTGGAAAAACAGGGCAAATAGGCACAGCAATTGCAATGTTGGACTCTCTACAATCAGGCGGAGAAATAGATTACCAGGCATTGTTAGTGAAAGCGGCATTGCTCTCTGAGTTAGACAGACATTCAGAAGCTATTTTGATTGGTCGGACTCTCGTTGAGATGCGACCTGACTTAGTGAGTTCGCATATCGCACTGGCGTCTTTTCTTGGGGTCGCAGGTAATTCCAGAGAGGCATTCAATGAGGTAAAACGTGCCAAACAAATGAATAATAGGGACTTTCGTGTTTGGATTGCTGAAGGAGCTGCTTACCTTGCAATAGGGAAGCAGACTGATGCACTCAATGCGTACAACCGTGCTGTATTGTTTAACCCCAAGAGCACTGAAGTAAAACACATGCGAAAACTTGCACGACCAGCATGGGTCAACGCTATTGGGGATTTTTTTGAGAGGAGAAAACCTCTCACTGGAAGGTGATCAATGTGAGTGCAGATAAGGGCATCGCTGAAGAAGACAAGATCCGGGTGGTGGATGAGGGAGAGACAAAATAATATTCATTGCGCGCCTCACAGGCTCAATAGCGCATCTATTGAGCCTGCGTCGGGATCGGTTTCCTGGTTATAGTTCCAACTAATCGTCCGAGTCCGCGTTAAATGGGCGCAGGAAAACGGTGGGTTTGAACGGGATGAAGGCAGGAGGAACAACGTTGAAGGTTGGACCGAGATTTGTCGCCTCCTGATTCAGCTTACCGGGATCAGTGCTATTGCCCCATGTGCCGTGGTCGATGCGGTGGATCAATGTCTGGAACGCTGCCACAGTTTCGCCCGGGGTGAAGGTACAGTGACCGGCGCGATGGACGAAGATCTGGCGCAGCATATTGGCATCATCTCCCTGGCGCACGGCGCTGTTGTATGCCTGCTCATCCTGATTGACGACCAGCCCATCGCCGGTTGTATGCATGGAAAGAACCGGCATATCCAGCTCTCCATTGAAGGTAACAAACCTGCTCAGGTAGGCTTTGGCCTGCGGGTCCGCAGCAATACGAGGAGCATCTTCCAGCATATCCAGGTCACGGTTCAGATTTAATCCCGCCTGCTTGTAAAGCGCCTCAACCTCTTTGCGGTCGGCTGAACGCTCCAGTTGCCTGCGATAGTCAACCCCCGTATTCCAGGACGGGTTACCGCCTGCGCGCATCTCCAGTTCGGCGCGTGCTGCGAAAGCAAAAGCAAAATCGACTTTGCTCTGCCACGAAAACTGGTTCTGCTCCTGTGAAATAAAATCATTGGCAGCAGGCTCAGGAGAAGCTGCACTAAACCAGCCTGGCGTGTCCGATACCGCAGAGATTAGTGCGATACGCGCTTTGCCCTGCGGTGTTTGCTGGGCCGCCGCCAGAATGTTCTCGGCCTGCTGGAATGCGCCGTTCGCATTCGTGATGTGGACGATAGGCAGGGAGCTCTGGGCCAGCAGCACATTAAAGGCAAAGGCACCGTCCAGCGCCTGATTCCAGGTACCGACGCCACCAGCCAGTACGCCGCACATTGGGAGCGCGCCGCTAAATCGCTCGGGGAAAAGCTGAATCAGCCCGGCAGTGATAATGCCGCCGAGTGAATGCCCCCAGGCAATCGTACGCGCGGGATGACCGCAGGTCTGGTTAAAGAAGTCCAGCAGCGCGATTTGATCGTGGAATGCCTGTTGAAGCGCCCAGCCATTGCGGCTGTACGACGAGCCAGCCAGTGCATAACCTTGTTGGAGAAGAGCGGCGGCTGTGGTTGCATCTCCAGCATCGGGCGCTGGATTGAGGAGCGGGGAGGTGGAAAAGACATAGCCGTGACTGTAGAGCACCAGCGTCCCATTCCAATTGGCGGGGACAGAAATAGTATAGTTGGCCCCTCCAATCATGCCATGCTGCGTATTGGTAGCCCCTGGAGTAACGCATTTACTCACCATAGCGGCCTGGACGGTTGCTGTGCTGGTCACCATGAGGCCGCTGAGAAGGATGAGCAGCAGCAGTGGCAGAAATAAAAGTCGTTTCATCGCCTGAAAACTCCTTGTTGGCAATAAGTGCTTTTATCCATCATCCATGAAAAAGCTACAAGGGACAGCATATGACATCGGCCCCAATGCTGCGCATTTTAAGGAAGGTAAGATGTCATTGGCACACATCATCAGGTAATGGAAGCTAGAACAACAACGTAAAGCGAGCAAATCGTTTGATGAACGATTCTCCGCTGGAGGATACGGATACGCTGTTCGTACGCTCTCATAAACTCCTGCATGAGCTTCTGTAAGTATATCATTTTTTACGAATTGGTTGTGTTGTGATCAAGATGAGAAAAATCGACTATCGGAGGGGCTCAGACCTCTCCGATAGTCGATGGCGGATGAACGAGGATGGAGCTATGTTAATGCCGCTTTTTCCCTTTTTTGCCACCTTTTCCACCGGTGTTTCCGTTGTTGCCGCCGTTATTCCCGTTATTCGTTTTGAACGTCGCAGCAATCGCGACGCCGTTGCCATCGGTCTTCACTTTGATCGGATTTGCGACGTTGAGCCGACCGGTGCAGTTGAGGCCGTTTGCTCCGAAGGTGGTCGCAAATCGCTGCGCCAGAAAGGTGAAGAGCGAATTGGCGGCAGCGGCGTCGGGGGAGGGACGCTGTTGCGTGAGCGGCATATCGAGCTGCAACCGCGCAGGCGCGTTGTTGAGCAGATTAGTACAGTACATTCTAGTGCTGGCCGTTGTATTGGCAACAGGAGCTTGATCAACACCGACCCGGTACGCATTGACTTTGTTGATATCTGGTTTGTTGTTATTGAGCACCATCGGATCGCCCATCGGCACCAGTGCAACCGGGGCAGCCTGGTTGGCAGCAGCCTGTAGCTCGTCCAGTGGTAAGGTTGGCACCATTTTGCCGGGGTCCGCCAGATTGGGAGCCATCCAGGGAGTGCAGCCCAGCGCGCCATCCAGTGCCACAGCCAACAGGCGATTGTCGCTGGCATTAACCTGCACCTGTGCATTGTGCAAGGCGGCAGCGTTAGTCGCGTTCATCTGCGCAGTTCTGCCGTCGCTGGTCGTCAGGTAGGTGGTAGTAACGTTATCGCTCTGATCCATATCTACCACCGTAAAATCGCGCACTGAAGGGCAGGTTTTGCCATCATTTCCTGTCCCTAGAGGAGGCACTTGCAATTGTCCTGCTTGAATAGCCTGATTGGCAGCATTGAAGAAGGCAGGAGCGTTGCAGTAAGCAAACTGACCAAAAATAGAGCCCTGCACGCCGTTGACACACATCCCCTGTGTCAGGCTACCATTCGTCCCTTTGAGCGTAAGGTTGGTCCCGTTGAAGCCAAACCAGAGCCCAACAATCGCATTCGCTGGCAACTGGGGAACAACCGGAGCCGCCGCTGGCCGCGTTCCTTTATCGACGACCAGCGGATCATAAGCAGAGATCGCCCCGGTGCCTGGATCAATAACTGCTCCCTGAACAAATGCCGCCTGCAGCGGATTTGCTTCTCGGCATGGTCCTTTTTCTGGATTGGTCGCCATGAGCTGGTAGGGAGTCGCCAGCCCTTGAGCCGATAAGGGATTCTCTGGCACAATCAACGTACAATCCATATTGGCCGCTTTTGCCTGCGAGTTCGAGCGAGGAAGGATAAATACCACACCTGCCACGAGAGCCAGCAGGAGCGGCACGCTTGCCCCAATGAGAAAAAGTGGCGAAAGACGCCGCCGCGCTGGCCTTTGCAGTGATAGCTTCCGTTGCTTAAACATCTGTCTAACTTACCTCTTTCCAGTATGTGCAAGCTTCGATGAAAGATTGTCCTGTTTCGTGCTTGCCGCACTGCAATACCCCTGAATAAGCCTGCAAAGTTTGCTCTGTCTTTCCCCCTTTGTCGGCCTCAAATCACCCCACCTCTCTTCAGTGGGACCGTACAACCAGTCATCGGGGGCAAAGATGTCACAGAATGAAATATAGTGAAACACAGTGAAACTTTCTGATCTGGAGGCAGCATAACATAACGTACACAGGAGGAGACACGATTGTGGTTCAGGCTCACAAAAAAGTACCAATACCTGGTTAAGATTTCTTCACCAGTTCAAGATCGCTCTAGGGAAATAGTCCTGCTTGTCTTGCAATTGGCGTCTGTTCAACAAGGGCACGAGGGGGAGAGGTGGGTGTGCTCTGAGATTACAAACGAATCTACTCATTCCCACTTTTATTGTACCATCTCCTGTCTACTTGCACACTGCCTTTTTGGACGATTTTGTTTGGCGTTCTTTCCCCTATACTCAGGTGAAGGTGGCGCCACTCGGGCGCATCCGTGGTGAAATTTCTCCATTGAGCAAAGATACTGCTCGTCGTGTGCGAAAGGAGTCATCGAGCTATGAGTCCCTATGTGCTCGGTTTTCAGGATATTGACGCAACCAAACTCATGCTTGTCGGGGGTAAAGGAGCGAACCTGGGGGAGCTTTCCAGGATAGAAGGAATACACGTACCGGACGGCTTTTGCCTTTCTACTAAAGCCTTTCAAAGAATCATCGGGGAAACGCCGTCGCTCAACGCATTACTTGACCGCTTATCGCTTCTCAAAGTGGCAGACCGGGAGAAAATCGGTGAACTGAGTAGCGAGATTCGCAGAATCATTGAAGAGGTAGCCATCCCTCAAGACATTCATGAAGAGATTGTCCGCTTCCTCTCCGTGTTTGGTGAAAAACATGCCTATGCAGTACGCTCCAGTGCCACCGCAGAGGATTTACCGACAGCCTCCTTTGCAGGTCAGCAGGATACGTATTTGAACATTATCGGCAAAGAGGCAATCCTCAAGCATGTCGGCAAGTGCTGGGCATCGCTATTCACCGACCGGGCAGTAACCTACCGCCTGCAAAACGGCTTCGACCACCGTAAGGTCCATCTATCCGTGGTTGTTCAGAAGATGGTCCTCTCTCAGGCGGCAGGAATTTTGTTTACCGCCGATCCCATCACTGCTAACAGGAAAGTGTTATCCATTGACGCCAGCTTCGGACTTGGTGAGGCTCTGGTTTCCGGCCTGGTCAATGCTGATAGCTATAAAGTGCGTAACGGCAAGGTGATCGATAAGAGGATGTCCACCAAGAAACTGGCTATATATGCCTTAAAAGATGGGGGTACGAAGGAACAGGAGATTGAGCCTGAGCGGCAGAATAGGCAAGTGCTGACGGATGAGCAGATTTTGCGGCTTGAGCGCATCGGCAGAAAAATCGCAGCGCATTTCGGTTGCCCCCAGGATATCGAATGGTGTCTGGTCGATGATACATTTTATATCGTCCAGAGCCGCCCAATCACTACTTTATACCCCATCCCTGAAGCAAAGGATCAAGAAAATCATGTGTATGTGTCTGTCGGTCACCAACAAATGATGACTGATGCCATGAAGCCATTGGGAATCTCTTTCTGGCAGCTAACGGCTGCACGCCCCATGTTTACCGCCGGTGGAAGACTATTTGTTGATATCACACAGGAGCTGGCTTCACCAGCCAGAAGAGCAGTTATAGTAGACGTCCTGGGAAAATCCGATCCGCTCATCAGAGACGCTCTCATGACCATCTTAGAGCGGAGAGATTTTATCGAATTGCTACCGGATGATAAGCAGGAGCAGCTTCCCGGTAAAGGGAATAGAGGCCACTCGCCTGCGGATTTTCAAACGCTGAACGAATACGATCCCGCCATTGTTTCTGATTTGATCCAGCGTAACCAGGCATCGATAGCAGCATTAAAGCAGAATATCCGAACAAAATCAGGATCGGATCTGCTCGACTTTATCCTGCAAGACATGCAGCAATTAAGGAAAAGTTTATCTGACCCGCAGAGTTTTGGTGTGTTTATGAGCGCCATGAATGCCTCATCATGGGTCAACGAAAAAATGGAGGAGTGGTTGGGGGAAAAAAGTGTGGCAGGCACGCTTTCTCAATCTGTCCCCAACAATATCACTTCGGAGATGGGTCTGGCGCTATTGGATGTCGCAGATGCGATTCGCCCTTATCCAGAAGTAATCAAGCACTTGCGGCAGATAAAAGATGATAGCTTTTTGGATGAATTGGTTAGGTTTGACGGTGGACAGGAGACCCAAAACGCTATTTCTGCTTTTCTTAACAAATATGGAATGCGGTGTGCCGGGGAAATCGATATTACGAGACCTCGTTGGAGCGAAAAACCAACGACGCTTGTCCCCCTGATTCTCAATAACATCAAGAACTTTGCACCGGGTGAAAGCAAGCGGAGATTTGAGCAGGGGCGACAGGAAGCACTGAAAAAAGAACAGGAGCTATTAGAACGATTGCAGCAATTACCGCAGGGTGAACAAAAAGCCAGAGAAACAAAACGCATGATCAGTCTCATCAGGAATTTCATCGGGTATCGTGAATATCCAAAATACAGCATGATGAATCGCTACTTCGTGTATAAGCAGACGTTACTGAAAGAAGCCGAACAACTCATACACGCCAACGTGCTTGATGAAAAAGAAGATATCTACTACCTCACTTTTGAAGAACTGCGCGAAGTCGTGCGCACACACAGGCTGGATTACCAGATCATCAGCAAACGCAAAGACGAGTACAGATTCTATGAAAAACTCACTCCCCCGCGTATTATCACGTCCGATGGCGAAATCATTGCTGGTAAGTACCAACGGGAGGATCTCCCAGCCGAGGCTATTGCGGGTCTGGCTGTTTCTTCGGGAGTTATAGAGGGACGAGCACGTATCATCTTACACATGGAAGATGCTGCTATAGAGGAGGGAGATATATTAGTCACCGCCTTTACCGACCCGAGCTGGACGCCATTGTTTGTATCCATAAAGGGTCTGGTCACCGAAGTTGGTGGACTGACGACTCACGGCGCTGTTATCGCTCGTGAATACGGCTTACCGGCGGTCGTCGGAGTGGAAAACGCAACCAAACTGATCAAAGATGGGCAACGCATTCGTGTAAATGGAACAGAAGGGTATGTAGAAATCCTAACGCCAGATTACTCTCTGGGGAAGGGGAGCGGAGAGAGGAACTGACGCTTCGACGGAAGATGCTTGATTTGTGGCGATGGACGCTCCTGATCATTGGCGCGGCTGGCCTCTGCCAACGCACGCGCAAACTCTGTGATGCTGGCGAAGCGCTTCTCCGGCTCTTTGGCTAACGCCTTCATAATGACCTGCTCAACCTCCAGCGTAATCGCTATGCCCTTCATCCGCAGCGATGGCGGCTGGGCAAACATATGCTGATGCGTCACCTCGTCGAAGGAACCGGAGAAGGGCCAGTCGCCACTGAGCCATTCATAGACGACGATCCCCAGCGCATACTGATCGCTGCCCCTGCGTGGCTGCCCCCGCAATTGTTCGGGGGCGGCATAGGGAACCGTTCCTTCAAAGTCGTAGCCATCCGGCTGTGCGGGATCAATACTATGAGAGACGGCGGCAATGCCAAAATCGCTGAGCATGACCTCGTTGTTCGAGCCCAGCAGCATATTATGCGGCTTGATATCGCGATGAACGAGAAAACGCTGGTGAATATATTCAAGGGCGCTCGCCACCTGATTCACATAGGACACGATTGTCGCCAGGGGAACAGGCGTCCCTTTAGGATGGCGCTGGCGCAGCGTTCCGTTGGGGGCGTAGGCCATGACCAGGAACGCCGTATCATCGTGTATCCCGTAATCCAGCACCTGAACAATGTGGGCATGGCGCAGGAGGGTAAGGGTGGACGCTTGCGTAAGGAATTTTGCCACCTCCTGCTCCGTTCGTTGCCCTGCCAGCAGCTTAATGGCGACATGGCTGCGCTCCTGAAGATGCTCGCCCAGGTACACGGCGGAATGCCCGCTCTGCCCCAATGGCTGTAACAGGCGATAAGCACCAAGCTGCTGGCCTGAATGATACACCTGTCTCATTGCGAGCCTCGCTCAACTCCTGCTTTCGCAAAAAGAAGCTGGAATAGCTCACGGATTGTTTCATCTGGTAGGTCGAGCGTTGCCCTGCCCACGGTCAGTTCAAATTTATGGTAAGACGGAAGTTGCGCGGGGACGAGCGAGGGAAACAGCCATGTGCCAGTTTCCTCAGCGATATCGAGAGCGGCATCGATCAACTTAGCGCGCTCCCCATAGAGAAACACATGCATCATATTTGTCTGAGGGGGATTGGGAACAACCTGGATCTGGGGAAAGGACGCCAGGATGCTGGCAACATTTCTGGCCTTTGCGCAATACGTGGCTATCTCGCCGAGATGATCGGCCAGCCCTTTTCTGGCCGAAAGCACATAGGGAAAGAGATGGATAAGGTTGCCGCCATGCCGGCGCTGCCAGGTGCGAGCCTCTGCGATGACATCGGATGGTCCGGCCAGCGCGGCGCCTGCGATCCCGCCCAGCACCTTGTAGAAAGAAACGTAGACGGTATCGAACAGGGCCGCAATTGCCGCATATTCGCGCCCATAAAAGGGCTGACACTCCCAGAGGCGAGCGCCATCCAGGTGCGTGGGAATATGTCGCGAGCGAGCCCATTCGATGATCTCGACCAGTTCTTCCCAGGAAGGCAACTGCCCGCCGATTTCACGCTGGGGCAATTCCAGCAGCACAGCTCCCAGTGGCTCAGCGATGGCTTGCAAATCGGGTAATGTCAGCAACTGATAGGGAGAGCCAACCGGAATGCCGTGCAGCCCATGAAGCGCCCGGTATCCCTGCTGCTCATGGATCTCCAGGTGGCAGGTTGGATGAAAGGCTACATTCTTGCTCTGTCGTCGGTTAGCCCAGATGCGCAGGGCGATCTGCTGGCACATCGTCCCGCTGGGCATAAAGACCGCCGCCTCTTTGCCCAGCAGGGCCGCAATTTCCTCTTCAAACTGAGTAATAACCTGGCCCTGTCCATATCTGTCCGCCTGGATGGAGGGATCGGTTGCCTGCGCCAGGTCGCTCAGAATCTGGTGCGGGCTTTTGCGGTAATGATGAGTCAGGAAGCGAGTACAGGCGTTTTGAATACTGGTGATATCGCGTTTATCCGTCATGAGCCAGCCATCCTTCTTGCTGCTTGTTAGAAAAGATACAGTCCAATACTTTTACTCTACATATAAAACTATACCTGCCCTGCCTCTGGTAAGCAAGCCCGCCGGGTACTTATGGCTGAGCAAATTGCGCAGAGAAAATGGTATGATACTTCCAAACCAAAAATCTCTACCTTTGTAGATGTTTTTCACCATAAGCAATGCAATGATCATCGCTATCATCACCGATGGCAGCTGCGCTGGAGGTTTTTTCATGAACTTATTTCCGTATCAAGATACCGCCGGTCTTCTACGAGCCGTCCCTTTTCCAGACATGGTGCTATTGCGCCAGCGTTTCCCGCAGACCCAGATTGATGATGTGCCTGGAGCGGTTGTTACCACGCTTGAGCAGGCCAATGTCGCAACGCATATCCATCCCGGCGACCGCATTGCTATTGCCGTGGGAAGCCGTGGCATCGCCGATATTGCGCTGATTGTTCGCGCGTTGGTGGCCGCGTTACGTCATTATGGCGCGGAACCCTTTATTGTGCCCGCGATGGGGAGCCACGGAGGCGCAACCGCAGAAGGGCAGCGCATGATTCTCGAAAGTCTTGGCGTAACAGAACAGTTTGTCGGCGCGCCTATCATCTCATCCCTTGATGTTGACGTACTTGGAACGCTGCCGAACGGCATGCCTATCCATATTGATCGCATGGCCCATGCCGCCGATGGCATCGTCGTCGTTAACCGTATCAAGCCTCATACCGACTTTGAAGCGCCTATCGAAAGTGGCCTCTCAAAGATGGTCGCCATCGGGCTGGGCAAGCATGCAGGTGCTTTGACCATTCACTCATGGGGGGTCGAGGGATTGAGCCGCTACACTGCCGAAGCAGCAAAATTCGCGGTCGCTCGCTCCGCCATTCTTTTTGGGCTGGCAATAGTCGAAAATGCCTCTGATGAAGTGGCGGAAATCGCAGTGGTGCCGGCGGAGGGGATCGGTGGCGAGCCGGAGCGCGCCTTGCTGGAGCATGCCAAAGCGATGATGCCGCGTCTGCCCTGGGATTCATTAGATGTCCTTGTCATCGACAAAATGGGCAAAAACATCAGTGGCGCGGGCATGGATACCAATATCATTGGTCGTATGCGCTGCGCTGCTCAACAGAAAGCCACTGCCGCAAAAATCACCAATGTCACCGTCCATGATCTGACCGAGGAATCGCACGGCAACGCCATCGGCCTGGGGCTGGCCGATTTTACGACCACGCGTGTCGTCGGCAAGGCTGATACGCAGGCAATGTACATTAATAGCCTGACCGCCGGGGTGATTGCGATGGAATCGGCCAAGATCCCGATGGTGTTAGAGACGGATCGTGAAGCCGTGGCGGCTGCCCTGCGCTCCTGCGGTCGTCCCGATCCTGCAACGGCGCTCCTGGCCCGGATCGAAAATACCCTCCGGCTCGAATATATCCTGGCAAGCGTTGCCAGCCTGGATCACTTGCGCTCCGGCAGCTATGTCGAAGTAATGAGCGCGCCGCACCCCTTCACATTCAGAGCCGATGGTTCGCTGGCTTCCTTTGGGGGCGTGTTTAGTGCATCCCCGTAGGGTCCCGCTTCAGCGCGACCGGCGCGATTTATCGCCTTACTGCGCAAAAGAAAAGAGGTAGATGATGGATATTCCAATCAGACAGCCCGCCAACATCCAGATTACGCAAGGAGTTTCTCCTGGAGGAGAGCCGCTTCCTCTTTCAGCCGTGGCGGTGCTTCTGCATCCCAACGATGATGTCGCCATAGCGCGCGTCCCTCTTAACCGAGGCGTTGTTTTCCATTCTCCTGGAGGGCTGGTCACCGTCATCCAGCGCATCCCTTCGGGCCATAAAGTCGCTTTGCAAGATATCGAGCAGGGGCAACCGCTACGGCGCTACGGCTCAATCATCGGTTTTGCCACTCGACCTATTCAGGCTGGTTCGCATGTGCATAGCCATAACCTGGCAGTGGGCGAACTCAAGCAGGAATACGAATATGGCGTCGATGTACGTCCCGTCGAGTACGTCCCTGTCGATCAACGGCGTACCTTTATGGGATACAGGCGACCGGATGGCAAAACGGGAACGCGCAATTATATCGCCATCATCAGCACCGTCAATTGCTCCGCCAGCACCGTGCGCCACATCCAGCGCCGCTTTGGTCCAGAGATCCTGCGTGACTATCCTAACATTGATGGAGTCATCGGCCTGACTCATAAAAGTGGCTGCGGAATGCGGCATGGCAGCGCGCCGATCATGCAATTGCAGCGTGTGCTTGCCGGTATGGCTGTGCATCCTAATGTAGGGGCATACATCCTGGTGGGACTGGGCTGCGAGAGCAATCAGGTCCAGGATATGATACGCTCAATGGAACAGTATAACGGACAGCGATCCTGGAAAACTCCCCTTTTCTTGACCATCCAGGAAAGCTCCGGGGTGGCCGGGGCGGTCGAGGAGGCGGCCCGCATGATTGGCGAATTGCTACCAAAGGTAAACGATGTCCGGCGCGAACCTGTGCCTATCTCAGAAATTACGCTGGCCTTACAATGTGGTGGCAGCGATGGCTGGAGCGGAATTACAGCGAACCCCGGCCTTGGTTACTGCGTCGATGAGCTGGTACGCCAGGGTGGGACCGCAGTGCTGAGCGAGACGCCGGAGATTTATGGCGCGGAACATCTATTGCTGCGACGAGCTCGTAATCGCGAGGTGGGCGAGCAATTTGTCGAGCGTCTGCGCTGGTGGGAACGCTACACTGCGATGAACGACATGGAACTGGATAATAACCCCACGCCAGGGAATAAGCTGGGAGGGTTAACCACCATCTATGAGAAATCGCTCGGCGCAGTTGCCAAAGGGGGTTCCACCACGCTCAACGCCATTTATCGCTACGCCGAGCCGATCACCGAACGCGGCCTGGTCGTCATGGACACGCCCGGCTACGATCCCGTATCGGTCACAGGCCAGGTCGCAGGAGGGTCAAACGTCGTTGTCTTCACCACCGGGCGCGGCTCCGCCTTCGGCTTTAAGCCTGCCCCATCAATCAAAGTCGCCACCAATAGCGAGCTTTATGAGAAGATGCAGCAGGATATGGATATTAATGCGGGCGTGGTGCTCGATGGCGTGAGTGCGCAGTCGGTGGGGATGCAGATCCTTGAAGAGGTTATTGCTGTCGCCAGTGGCAAGAAGAGCAAGAGCGAGGAGCAGGATATTGGCGAAGAGGAGTTCTCTCCCTGGATTTTAGGCGCAACCATCTAAGCAGGATTTGTAAGGAAAGGGTCTCACCGGAGAACTCGGTGAGACCCTTTCCTTACAAATCCCCTTCCTCTGACAAGTTACACAGCAAGAGTCGGATAACATCCTCCTGCGATTCAAGCAGTTTCTGTCCTGCAAAGATATGGTGAAAGAGAGCATTACTCAATGTCAAGGTAAACCATTGTTATTCAAAGATATCCATCACGAGGCAACAAAAGTAAGCGGTGAACAGGATCATCTTTATAAACTCTTAGAGAAGATCCGTCTTATACAGGCTTCGCTGTTGGAAGGTGCGCCCGTTGATTACCCATGTAAAAACTTATGTATGCACTTCATTGAGGAAAAAATGAATAAATTGGCAATGAAGGAGAGAATGGTACAGTTATAGACAACTGGTATGCAGGGACTTTTTGGGAGACCATGCCGGATGAAGTGAAGGCAGAGGTTTGAACGAAGTCTTTGAGGTCTGTCTGCCAGGCGGCAATGGAGCCGTAGTTTCCTTAGCAGACACTGAAAGTAGGTGCCATTCTTGAAACGCATACGCATGCTTGCCCTTCTCCCCTTAGCGAGCTTCATTATGCTAGTCATGATGTTTGCGAGCTCATTCAACGCGAGTGCCGCCACCGTTGGCGGGGGACACATTATGCAGATCAACGGGGCAAAAGGGGTCAGATCACAGGCAGCCACGCCACTGGCCTCTAACCTCGTCTACAATGGCGGACCGGTTATGGTCGGGACAGCAAACATTTTTGCTATTTTCTGGGAGCCAACCGGTTCAACCGTGAGTTCTGGCTATAACAGCCTGATCCAGCGTTTCCTGGGCGATGTGCATGGAACCACGTACTACACAATCCTCAAGCAGTACACCCAGTCGGGCGGAGGAGCTCCCTCGACAGCCAGACTGGCTGGAACGTTTGTAGATACGCGTTCCTATCCAAGCAACCCCATGTTCGACTCTGATATCCAGGCCGAAGTCTCTCACGCTCAGAGTGTGAATGGCTGGTCGTCCTCGATTGACAATATATTCATGGTCTTCACCGCGAAGAATGAGAATGAATGCTTTGATACCACACAGTCACAGTGTACCTTCACTACCTTCTGTGGCTATCATAGCTTCTTTGGCAGCAACACTATCTATGCTTTCCTTCCCTACACAGGCACAAGCCTGGCAGGCTGCGGCGTGCCCAGAACTCCGAATAATAACATTGATGCCGATAGCACCATCAATGTGACTTCTCACGAGCTGGCGGAGGCCGTAACCGATCCCTTGCTGGATGCCTGGTTCGATTTGAGCGGTCAGGAAATTGGCGACAAGTGCAACTTCCATTTTGACACCACCAACTCGTCTAATGGGGATACCATCATGAACGGCCATCCTTATGAGATTCAGACCGAGTGGGATAACCTGAGACGGGCCTGTCGTCTGAATAACCCATAACTCTTCATTCCTGGTTGGCTGAGCATGCAACCTCAACATGCTCAGCCTTTCTTGTTGCCCTTACTAAACGCATGTGACGGATTAGCGGATCATTTGCTCGCCATAGCGGAAGGGCTGGAGGCGATCCTGCTGATAGCTTTCCTGGTAAGATTCCGTCACGATCTTACAAATTTCCAGCGGATCATCTGACATGTATAAAAGCGCGGCATCCTCCGCATTGACCGTTCCCATCTCAATCATGGCATCATTGATCCAGTTGACCATTCCTCCCCAGAACTTCGAATCGTAAAGAATCACAGGGAAGTGGCTGACCTTTTTCGTCTGAATGAGCGTAAGCGCCTCAAAAAGCTCATCCATCGTGCCGAACCCTCCCGGGAAAATGACGAAGCCCTCCGCATATTTGATAAACATGGTTTTGCGGACGAAGAAGTAATTGAAGTCGAGGGCGATATCAATATAGGGATTGAGATGCTGCTCAAAGGGGAGCTCTATATTACAACCGATAGAACAGGAGCCACCTTCCTGCGCTCCCTTGTTGGCTGCCTCCATGATGCCGGGACCGCCACCTGTGATAATACCAAAGCCTGATCGTGCGAGCATCCGGGCCGTTTCCTCTGCCGCCTGGTAAGACGGGTGACCTGGTTGGATGCGTGCCGAGCCAAAGATCGCCACGGATGGCGGAATATGAGAGAGGGCGTCGAAGCCGTTCACAAATTCGCTCATAATGCGGAACACGCGCCACGGGTCCGTAAGCGTAAAATCGAAGTTCAGGGCGCGATCAAGGGCGTGCTGTTCTTCCTGCACGCGCTCCCGCGGAACAGGCTCGCTGGGACTGATCAAGGGCTGAGTTGGGCGGCGCAGCAGGCGCTCATCCTCGGTCACCGGTCGCGCCTGCTGGCCGGGAGCACGGGATCGTGGGGCCGATTTAGCTGCTCTCAAGTTGCGATTGCTCATCGGGCGTCCGTTAGAAAACTTTTTATTCATTTTTGTATTCCTCTTGTTCCTCTATTGTATGGAAACGCCATTTTAGAATGACGGTGCTCAGCGGCGGTAATGTCAAGAGAATAGAATGGGGGCAAGACTGCCAGAAGATGGGGCCGCTGGGCATTTTTTGCAGATTGCGTACGCCGCTTCCCCCATAGCGTAGATCGTCGCTATTGCACACTTCATAATACTCTCCCGCGTAAGGTACCCCCAGTCGATAGCCATGACGGGGGACGGGAGTAAAATTGCAGACAAACACCAGCGTGTCTTCTGCTCGCTCGCCGCGGCGCAGAAAAGAGACCACGCTGTTATCCGCATCATGGCAATCGATCCAGGAGAAGCCCTCCGGGTCATAATCGCGGACGCTGAGCGCGGGCTCGTTCCGATAGAGCTGGTTGAGATCGCTCACAAACGTGCGCAGTTGGGCGTGATGGGGATCGCTGGGGGGCTCCAGCAGGTGCCAGTCGAGGCTCTGGGCGAAATTCCACTCGCTCCACTGCCCGAATTCGCCCCCCATAAAGAGCAGCTTCTTCCCTGGATGTCCCCACATATAGCCAAAGAAGGCCCGCAGATTGGCAAAACGCTGCCACAGGTCGCCCGGCATCTTGTTGATCAGCGACCCCTTGATGTGGACCACTTCGTCGTGGGAGAGCGGCAGGATGAAATTCTCGGAGAAGGCGTACATCAGAGAAAAGGTGACATTGTTCTGATAATAACGCCGGTAGATGGGATCAAGATGCATATATTCCAGCATATCATGCATCCAGCCCATATTCCATTTGAAGGTAAATCCTAATCCTCCAACATAGGTTGGACGGGTTACCAGCGGCCACGCCGTTGATTCCTCGGCGATAGTCACTGTTCCTGGGACCTCAGCATAGACGGCCTCGTTTAACTGTCGCAGGAAAGCAACCGCCTCCAGATGCTCTCGCCCCCCGTGCTGATTCGCCACCCACGCGCCTGAGGGGCGCATATAGTCGAGATAGAGCATGGAGGCCACCGCGTCCACCCGCAGGCCATCGAGATGGTACTCGCGCAACCAGAACAGCGCGCTGGCGATGAGAAAGTTTCGCACCTCGCTGCGCCCATAGTCAAAAATGTAGGTTCCCCACTCTTTATGCTCGCCTTTGCGTGAGTCCGCGTATTCGTAGAGATGCGTGCCATCAAAGTAGCTTAAAGCAAAGCCATCCTTAGGAAAATGCGAAGGCACCCAGTCGAGCAATACGCCAATACCCTGCTGATGCAAGTAATCGACGAAGTACTGAAAATCCTCCGGCGTCCCGAAACGACTGGTTGGAGCATAATACCCGGTTACCTGATACCCCCAGGAGCCATCATAGGGATACTCGGTGATGGGGAGCAGCTCGACATGAGTAAATCCCATCTCCTTGACATAGGCTGCCAGCATGTGGGCCAGCTCGCGATAAGTCGGGAAGCGCGGCTCCCCCGGCATGTCCTCCCTCTGCCGTTCAAGCATATGCCGCCACGAGCCAGGATGGACCTCATAGATGGCTATTGGCTCCGTCAGCGGCTGCCGTTCGGTGCGTTGCTGTATCCACGCCTCATCTTGCCACCGGTGACGATGAATATCTGTGACAATGCTTGCTGTGTTTGGGCGCAGTTCAAAGGCAAATCCGTAAGGGTCCGTCTTCTCTGCCAGGTAATGACCGGATTTTGAGTAAAGCGCATATTTATAAAGAGTGCCGATCTGTACTCCTGGAATGAAACATTCCCAGACGCCCAGATCACGATGGCGCAAGTACATCGGGTTTTTTCCTCGCTCCCAGCCGTTAAAGTCGCCTATTACCGAGATCTCCTGGGCATGAGGCGCCCAGACGGCAAAATTGGTGCCAGATACTTCGTTGACGGTGCGGGGATGGGCTCCCATTTTTTCATAGAGAAAATAATGCTTTCCCTGCCCGAACAGGTGTAAGTCAAACTCGCTAAAGAGCGAGGGCACGGGCTGATCTGGGTCACGTTCAGGGTGTGATGGACTATGCGCTGCTGCCATACATGATATCCTTAGCTGTACGATTGCGTTTTTTGCTCATTTTAGCCGAGCAGGCTATAGGAGATCGCGTCGCTGACTTCTTGCCCGGCCTGTGAGCGCCCCTTTGGGCATCAGCTTTGCTCCCTATTGGTAATACGAGCCATCAAAGAGAATGGTCATACGCCGCTTCCGCAATGATTTCTTTATTATACAGTATCAGGAAAGGACGACAGATGTGACCAGCATATCGGCACTTGCTCTCTTCGACATAGTGCAAAGACTCACTTTTTAATCTCCCCGGAACTCTGAGATACATCTGAGATACGGCTGCTGTCAAATGAGACCGAATAACTACCACTAACGTGTATTCTTCATAGAGAGTGGAGTTGATCCAGAAAAACGTACTCTTGAAACTTGGAAATTAGCTCATCTGCGATTGATGTGCTTGCTCAAAAGCAAGCGGGCTCACATACTGTAAGGTCGAATGTAAACGGATGGGATTATAAAAGCACTCCAGAT
>DATGMF010000021.1:0-56088 GCA_035293765.1 Ktedonosporobacter sp. | reverse complement strand
TCGCACGCTCTTCGAGCCCGTGCTCGCCGCCTTGAGTACATGAGTCTCTTCTTCCGTTGGAACGGTTCTTTTCGCTTACGTTCGCACCTATGGGGCACTGCCCCTTGACCCCCTCTTCTTCAGAGAAGTAAATAGCCCTGTACCAAATGAAGAGTATTATCGCCTCTTAATCCCGCTGAGTCTGTTGTCAGCGCATTGGCCTCCGCTTCGATCAGGTCCACGCCGATATTGAGAATACTGCGCGAGATAGCGCACCAGGGCAACCGGTAGCTCGGTGGCTCCGTGGCTCCCCGATTCATCGTGGGAGGAGTTGCCCCTACCGCTTTTCAGACAGGCGAGTATACGTACCGTAGTCACGGCTATAGTATAGCAGGGGAGACGCAGCATGTTCGTGCGTTCCATGATGACCATGCTCGGCAAGGCCAACGATGATGACATGATCGCCGCCTGGATGAATGGCCTGGACGCTGCATTCCAGTTGGGCGAGACTGCCAGGCAAGAGCGGAGAGCCTGTCTCGCCTTCCGTATATGCTACCCCCTCGAACTTGGCAATATTCTTGGTGGCGAAACGATCCGACAGCTCGCGCTGCCTGGTTGTCAGAATGTTGACGGCAAAATGGCGGCTATTGATAAAAGCGTTATAGCAGTCGGCGGAGAGCGCCAGGCAGAACAATACCAGAGGCGGATCGAGGGACAGGCTACAGAAAGAAGTAGCCGTAAGCCCCCACGGCTGCCCTTCTGCATCACGAGTGGTAATGATGGTCACGGCACCCGCGAGATGGGCTTGAACTGATTTAAAATCAGATGCTGCAATAGTCATGTTTTTCAGTATCCTCAAGCGAGTCGAGTTCGCTGGTAGCTCCCGCCTTCCCAGAGGAGAAGTATACTCATCAAATCCCCTGAGGTCAAGTGACATGCACGAAGAGCACAGCAGGCAAGAAAGCGAGGGACGCTCTTAAAGGCGTCCCCCTGACATCTCATCAGCGCAATTACTGCCCACTGCTCACTTCAAGCGGCCTGGGCTCGTTGCTGGCTGGCTTCTCGCGGAAGTGCGGCATGACGTACTTCGACATCAGTTCCTGATGCTTGAGCACCAGTTCGTCAGGGATCTCACCGACATGGCCGCCACTGACCATCATTCCGGCGTGCAGCACATCGGTATAGTAGGAGAGCTTCTCGATGACGGTATCGACGCTGCCCGCGATCACCACGCCGGTGTCCATCAGTTCTTTGAACGTGGGCCGCTCGGTGCGCTGCCAGACGCCGCTCTTGAGGATGCCCATGAAGCTGCGCTCACTGACATATCCCGGCGGGAAGTTAAACTGCGGGCGCACCTTCAATCCTTTGTTGAAAAGCCACATGCCGTACTTCTCGCCCTCTTTGATCGCCTGCTCGTCCGTCTCCGCCACGATACAGGGAGTGCAGAAGGCAAGTTGTTCAGGCGGGGCTTCGTAGCCGTATTTTTCCTCAGCCACGCGGCGGTACATCTCATAGGCGGCCTTGCGCTGCTCCATCGGCATGAATACCGTCATGTAGGGGTATTTGTGCCTGGCAGCGAAGTCAATTGTCTCCATGCTGGCGGTGCCGGGGAGCCAGATCGGCGGGTGGGGCTGCTGAATCGGACGCGGCCAAATGTTGACATAACGGTAGCGATAATGATCGCCCTCGAAGGCGAACGGACCGGGGCGGGTCCACGCCTGGATGATCAGATCGTGGGCCTCGTTCATGCGCTCGCGGCTGATGGTCGGATTCATGTTGTAGCTGAAGTACTCCATGCCCGTACCGCGCACGAAGCCGCTGATGATGCGTCCGCCGGTGATGACATCAAGCATCGCGATCTCTTCGGCCACGCGAATGGGATCGTCGTGCAGGGGCAGAGCGTTGCCAACGATGCCGATCTTCGCCCGCTTGACGCGCTGGCTGAGCACGGCAGCCATGATATTGGGAGAAGGCATCGTCCCATAGGCGTTCTGATGATGCTCGTTGACGATAACGCTATCCCAGCCCATCTGATCGGCGCGCTCAATCTCGTTGAAATAACGGTTATAGAGCTCGTGGCCTGCGACCGGATCATAGATTGAGTTTGGCAGCGTGACCCAGGTCGAATCGTACTTTTCGTCGAAGTCTGGCGGCAGGTGAGGCCAGGGCATCAGGTGGAAGTAGTGGAACGAGAGCTTTTTCATACGTTGGCCTCCTGGCTCGCGGTCAAAAACGCGGCAATGGCGGAACTCCACTCCTGGGGCTTCTCAAACATCGGCATATGGCCGGTGCCTTCAAGCTTGATCAGTTGCGAGCCCGCGATCAGCTTATGGAAAGTATCTCCATACACCGGCGGGATCAGACGGTCGTTAGCTCCCCAGATCACCAGCGTGGGCGTTTTTACTCCGGCCAGCCGTCGCTCCAGCTTGGGATCGTAGTGAGGATTCCACGCCAGCGATGCCAATGTGGTTGACTGCTTGTACATCGCCATCAAATAATCCTCATTGATGGCGGCTGGCATCAGGGGCAGGGCGGCTGAGAGATCCTCGAAGCAGATTGCCATGCTCTCCTGCGGACTCATGGCGAAAAGATCGGCGATGGGAGAGCCTTTCACGCGAATGCCCGCCGCGTTAGCCAGCACGAGCTTGCCAACCCGTTCGGGGAACCAGACGGCAATCTCCGCCGCCATCCAGCCGCCGAGCGAGTGCCCGACGATAGCTGGCTTCTCTAATCCCAATGTATCTATCAGATCGCGGAAATACAGGGTATAATCGTCCATATTGCGCATCCAATCCGGGCGCTCGGTCAGGCCGAAGCCGGGCGTATCGGGCGCGAAAATATGGAAGTGCTGCGACAGGGCAGTATGATAGTCGAGCCAGAGATTTCCCAGATAGGTACCGTGCAGATAGAGCAGCGGGGGAGCAGTGGGCGAACCGGCCTCAAAGAGATGGGTCTGGATGCCCTGGACATCAATCGTACGCTCGATGCGCTCACCAGACGTAACATGAGGTGCTTCAGGTGTCGTCATAAAAAACCCTTTCTGGAAACCCACCTGCCTTCAAGCGGTGGGAGGAAAGAAAGGCTATCCCTTTCGTGTGTCCCCTTGTTTGGCAGGGCAACCGCTGGTAGATCTGTGGCTCTCCGATTCATCGTGGGAGAGCGTGGGAGTTGCCCCTACAACGCGTCCGTAGATGGTCGCCTGTATGCCAAACTGTACATGGAGATACTGTACCATAGGGATGTTCTGAAAACGTTTTGGGGATCGAGCTGCATTTTTCTCTACAGAACCTTTTCGGAACATTTTTATGGTATAGGTTATGTCAGTATATCACAATTCTATCACGGCATTTTCTTTGGGAGTCCAGGGCATTTCCACTGACATACTGGGATGTGATACCTATACTCCCCTCAAGGGTGGCGACGAGAACGTATGGTTATCTCGACCCGCTTGAGGGTACTGCAAGGGAGGCGCACATGAGTGATATCGCACCTTCTGCCGACCTCGAAGTGAGCAGGCGGAAAGCAAGCAGCTACGCAACCTACGTTTTCTTCGTCCTCTTCTTCGTCAACCTCATGAATTACCTGGATCGCTATATTCTGACCGGAGGCGCAAACATCATCGCCAAAGAGTTGCACTTTGGCATTGATGGCATCGGCTACCTCGCCTCGGCCTTCCTGATCTTTTTCACGCTTGGAGTGCTCCCCCTGGGCGCGTGGGCGGACCGCGCGAAACGCAAGGACGTGATTGCCATCTGCGTGGGCATCTGGAGCCTGGCAACGGCCTTCACGGCGCTGGCAGGGAACTTCGCGACCCTCCTGGCCTCGCGCGCGGTACTGGGCATCGGGGAAGCAGGTTACGGACCGGCCAGCGGCGCATTGATGGCCGACTATTTCCATCGCGCCAGGCGCGCCCGCGTCTCAAGCTGGTGGGCGGCTGGCGCATTGATCGGCTTGATGTTCGGCATTATCATCGGCGGCATTGTAGCGGGCCTGTATTTTGGGGCCTGGCGCCTGGCCTTCCTCTTCACCGGTATTCCAGGGCTGATCCTGGCCTTCCTGGCCTGGCGGATGCGCGAGCCACAGCGTAACGAGGCCGACGAAGAGGCCGCACAGCGCGATCCTGACTCTTACGCTGTCAGCGAGGGCGTCAACGCGCTGATTGTGCCCAAGAAGATCCTGCCGCAGCTGGGCACCCTGATAAAAATTAAAAGCTTGATTGTGCTGACCGTGATGCAGATTTTCGCCTTCTTCGTCCTGGCTGCCAGCGCGGTCTACCTGCCGACGCTCTTTCAGCAGAAGGATACTTTCGGCCTGACTTCTGCGCAGGCAGCAATCTTCTCGGGCTTTGGCATCGCGGTGGCAGGCGTGGCGGGCGTCGTCTGCGGCGGCTATCTCTCAGACTATCTCAACCGCCGCCATCCCGGGGCGCGTATTCTGGTTTGCGGCATCGGTTTCCTGATTGGCGCGCCATTCTATGTGCTCTCGGTCGTGGTAACGCTGGTTTTGCATAACATCTTGCTGTACAGCTTCTTCTTCTTTTCTACGACGCTCTTGCTCAATATGTACGTTGGTCCGTCTATCGCGGCCAGTCAGGATATCGTACCTTCGGCGGTACGTGCATCGGCGGTGGGCGTGATCGCCTTCCTGGCACATATCCTGGGCGATGCCTTCTCGCCCTCGCTGGTGGGCTTCCTGGCGCGGGCCTTCGATCCCACGCATGGCCTGCATTTTGTGCAAGGTGTGGCAGGCACCGATCTCAGCCTGGCCCTTGTTTACACCTGTCCGCCCGCGTTATTGATTGCTGGATTGATAGGTATTTTTGGCTCCCGCTGGGTCAAGTCCGATATGGAGGCAGCTCAACTGGCGGAGCAGGCGAGCAAGCAGGAACTGGTCGGTACAGCTTAATCGGCCCGAGCCTGGAGGGCGGTGGGTGTATCCGTAAGGGATGTTCTTGCAGGACAGAGCTAGAGGGGGTGCGATGTCTTGTAGGAGCATCCCTCGCGGATATACCCATCGGGCCAGCTAATAGGACCTCGCTGTGTTCCTCTTCATCGAGCTTCATCTCTTCATTGAGATAGCCTTTTATCCGTCTCTCCCCCCTTTTAGCTCTTTCCAATTGCCCTTATGTTATAATGCTGAATAATTGCCTCATGCTTATCCCTTTTGTAATGGTCGTTTATTAGCTCTCAAACTGGAGACAAAACATGAGTGAGCTTCCCTCGTCGGCCAACATAGAACTACGCAGCGCCCGTAGTCGCAGCAGAAACTATCCCATGTATGTTTTCTACGTGCTGTTCGCCATCAGCGTCCTGAACTCGATGGACCGCTACATCCTGACCGGCGCCGCCAACGTTGTGGCTAAAGAACTGCACCTGTCCATTGACCAGATCGGCTATCTCTCTTCTGCCTTTATTATTTTCTTTACGCTCAGCGTGCTGCCCTTCGGCATCTGGTCTGACCGGACAAAGCGTAAGAATGTGATTGCCATTGCCGTCGGGGTGTGGAGCGTCGCTACCGTCTTTACAGCCTTCGCCACAAATTTCGCCACGCTCTTTCTCTCGCGCACCGTTCTGGGTGTTGGCGAAGCTGGCTACTCACCATCCAGCCCAGCGATGATGAGCGACTTCTTCGGACGCGCCAGCCGTGCGCGCATCATGGGCTGGTGGGCTTCTGCCGGCCTGATTGGCTTAATGCTCGGCATCATTCTCGGCGGCGTGGTGGCGGGCCTGTATACGGGAGCCTGGCGACTGGCTTTCGTCTTCACCGGCATCCCTGGTCTGCTGCTGGCCTTCCTGGCCTGGCGTCTGCGCGAACCACGCCGCAACCAGGCCGACGATGAGGAGCGGGGAGTGATGGTGGCAACGGAAGGCTCAACAGCCGCCATGCCTCACAGTACCGGCGGCCTGAACAAAGCCTGGTCGCAGCTCGTGGCCTTGCTGCGTATCAAAACGGTGCTGGTCTTGATTATGGTGCAGATCTTTACCCTCTTTGTCACCAGCGGCACCGTGACTTACCTCTCAATCTTCCTGCAACAGAAAGACACGCTGAACATGACCTCGGCGCAGGCGGGCTTATTTTCTGGTGTTGGCATTGTGCTGGCAGGCGTCGTTGGCGTTGTGCTCGGCGGCTACCTCTCGGACCTTCTCAGTCGCTGGTACGCCGGAGCGCGCATCCTGATCTGCGGCCTGAGCTTTCTGCTGAGCGCCCCCGCCTATATCGCATCGGTGCTGTTTGCGGTCAACCTGCACAATCTGGGGCTCTACACTATTGCCTTCGTCATCACCACCATCCTGCTCAACCTCAGCGCGGGACCATCGGGCGCGGCCACGCAGGATGTGGTACCATCGTCGCTGCGCGCATCGGCGGTCGCCATCTCCCTCTTTGTCGGCCACATCCTGGGAGACGCCTTCGCCCCTGCTCTGATTGGCAATCTGGCTCGCAGCTTCGATCCCACGGGCGCTCATTTCGCCAATAACCTGGCCGGGCACGATCTCACGATGGCTCTGATCTACACCTATCCCACCTCGCTCGTCATTGCAGGCATCATCGGCATCATCGGCGCCCGCTGGCTCAAAGCCGATACAGAAGCTGCCCACCGTGCCGACATGGAAGCCCTCAAAGCCCAATAACACCTTCCTGCTTGCTGGTAATGGGAATGTTACCAGCAAGCAGGGCAAGCGGTAGCTCCCCGATTCAGCGTGGGAGTTGCCCCTACCATCCATCGATCACATTCCAGGGGAACCCCACGATTCTACAGTTCTTCAGGCAATGGGGGTCGCACATGCTGTAAAATGCGTTCATCGCAAGCCCCGATGCGTTTATAGTTCTCTCGTGCTTGCGCCAGACTGATATGATTGGGGCCGAAGGGACGATTGGTGGTCGCATCTGCATCATCCTGCCCATCATCCTCCCAAAAGCAAACGGGGCAGATATCATATCCCCCTCGTTCATCCAATGTTTTATAACCGCAGCAAGGGCACGAATATTTGACGCCCTCCACCGCTGGAGCTTGAACGGACTTATTATTAAGGGTATCAATATACTCATAGAAGAGCTGCTCTAATTGCTTTTTCCTTGCTTCTTGTTCCATCTCTTCTGTCATATTTAGCCTTTCCAGCAGGGCAAGCGCAAGGCCCCCCTCCCTCTGTCATATTTAGCCTTTCCAGCAGGGCAAGTTTAGCCTTTCCAGCAGGGCAAGCGCAAGGCCCCCACCACCCCGTCAGCCCATCCCCTTGCCCCTACCGTTCCTCCTCATGATTGTCTATCCCGTTGCCTTTCTTGCCTACTGGGCTCTTCGATGGGATCGACATCTGGTCCCAAAGAAATCTAAACGGGGCAGGTCATGTTGGACCGGAGGCGTAGGGGCAAGGGGCGGTGGGGAGGGCTGGGAGGGGGCCTCGCGCTTGCCCTGCTGCGGTGGAGATTATCTTCCACCTTAGAGATTTCAAAAGCAATCGCCCGCTCGCGATTAGCCTCTTTCCCACCCCCTCGTATCGTGGGGCCGCCTGGGAAGCTGGCCGCGAAGGAGGGGTGCGAGAGGCTCGTTCATGGGGGGCATTATAGCATAGTTCTGGTAGGTCTGCAATAGGTTTTTTCTCGGATTGAGCGGGAAATGGGGCGCGAGAGGCTCTGCTCAGTGGTGCCACAGCGACGCCGCTCGCAGAGTTTGGTTCGGCGATGAGGCGAACCGCTCGGCGGATAGCATTTTTTTGCGAGGCCCGGCTTTTGCGTGACGGTTTCTCGTTGACATGCGATAACAGAGTGAGGACCTCAAACTCAACCTATATATATAGATCTCTATCGCAATTATGTTAAGGAAGCAGGATACAACTACACATGGGTGGGCCGCTCTCTGATGATGCCGCGTTGGCGGACCTCTATCAGCGCCACGTCTATACGCTGCTGAGCTTCATCCGGCGCTATGTCAGCACGCGCGAAGATGCTGAGGATGTGCTGCTGGAGGTGTTTCTGGCTGCGATGGAACGCAACGCGCTGATAGGGCTAAGCGAGGGCGAGCAACTGGCCTGGTTGCGGCGAGTCGCGCATAATAAGTGCGTGGACACCTATCGCCGCAGCGTACGGCGACCGGCGATTCCTCTGGATAGCGCCCTGGATATGTTATACGGGCCCGAGGAACAAACCCCCGAACAGGTTGCCCTGCGCTCCGAAGAATATGCTCTGCTGCGCGATTACCTGATGCATCTGCCCGAACAACAACAGGCTGTGCTGCGACTGCGTTTCGCCGATGACCTGCGTAGTTCAGAGATTGCCAGACGGCTCAACAAAAGTGAAGGCAGCGTGCGCATGCTGCTCTCGCGCGCGCTCAATCATCTACGCAAGGTCTACGCGCAAGAAATACCGGAAAGGAGATCATCGTTATGAGCAAAGACGACGAGCTGTTTCAACCTGAACAGGTGGACGAGCAGATCGAGCAGCTTGCCAACGCTCAGCAGGCGCCTTTATCATCCGATGCTCGCCTGATCCACAATCTGCGCCAGATTTATGCGGAAGACCAGGCTATCGTTGAGCATGTCTGGACAAATTTGAGCGCGCAAGCCGCTATGCGCACACGCCAGGCAGGAGAGCAGGCAGGGCAGAGCCAAGCAAAACTAAATAGACGCAAAAACAATTTAGAAGGACCGCAACCAATGATGAATATATCCAATGCTAAACAACCACAAAACAATTTTATGCGCTTTCTGGAAATAAGTATCGCTATCCTGGTAGTTGCTGTGCTGGTGGCAGGCGGTACGGTACTTTTGCTGAGAAATGCGCGCCAGCAGCCCAATGTGGCAGGCCCGGGTACTGCCACACCGATCATTACTCCCACGCGCGCGCCCACAGGTATTGCCGCTACTGCTACGAGCACGCCTGCGACTGCCGCCACGCCGACCTGCAATACACCGTATCGCGCCACCATGACGCCGCTGCCTCAAACGACCGGGCGTGCTGTTTTCTATATGACAGGTATGGGCGGCTATCAGGCCGTTCCCTCGGCAACGTCTCTCATCCGCTACGATCTCGCCACAGGCAAACAGACGACGTTAGTTGCGCCTTCGGACAAATTCGGCATCTCTGATGTCAGTCTTTCACCTGATAAACAGTGGCTGCTCTTCAGTACGTATATGCAAAACCAGAACCAGTCGAGCACAAAACTACAGTTGATACGCGCTGATGGTAGCATGCTCCAAACCCTGTACGAATCCTGCTCTGGCTTCTTCGCCCCCGGGCTCGCCTGGTCGCCCAACGAGCAACTGGTGGCCTTCGCCAATCCCAACGCCGGCATCAATGTGCTTAATCTGACAACCGGCCAGTTGCAAACGTTTCTCTCAAATACAGCGCCTTTTTCATTTCTGCCATCTTCCTGGATCAATAACCAGCAACTGCTGGTAAAACAGAGTAATAACACCACCAAGTATGATATATACCTGCTCGATACTAGTAAAGGCGTCAATCAGCAGGCCAGCAATCTTACTCCAGTTGCCTCTATTCCGATGTTTTGCGGCAATATTGCTCTCAGCGATGATGGCTCCCAGTTGTTCAGCAGCTCCTGTACCCAGTTCAACGGCAATTGCCAGGGAGCCCAGGTTCAGGGACCGAGTAGCATGAGCGTGCAATCCCCTGTCGAGAATAAGAGCAGTATCATCTACAGCAGCCAGAGCAGGGCCGTCACCGCTATTCATCCCGTGAGCACATCGTTGCTGCTGATCTATATAGAGAATACCACCGGCGATCTTAGTCAGGATGGCCTCTGGAAGATCAATACCGACGGCAGTGGCCTTACGCGCCTGACAACGACAAACGCCCTGCCATGCCAGTATGGGCAGGCGGCTTACCCCTTTACGCAAATCGCCAGCAACAGTCAGTCCTACGCCCTGCTTTACTTTGATAGAGGAGCGCAAAAACTAATCACCGGTAGCCTGGCAGGTGGATCGCCTATCACCATTGAAACGCACAACGCGAATAGCAATATCCATGTGTTGCTGCTGGCAGGCATCGGAACGTTTTAAGACCAGGGCTATTTAATTCTTCTTTTTTTGCCCCCTTCGGGGGCGAGGGAGGAGAAGAATGAGCGGGGACACCCCGCGCCCCGCAAGGGGCACTGCCCCTTGACCCCCTCTTCTTCAGAGAAGTAAATAGCCCTGTTTTAAGACGAGGTCATCTGGCCTTCTCTCCTTGCAGATGATATGCTAAATGCGACAGCGTTCTATAAGCATATCATCCATAAGGAGTTTATTACGCATGGCGACTGATATTACTGCGATGCCGCAGATTGCTTTCTTGCAGCAACAGCCGGTGAAGATGCTGATCGGCGGGCAATGGGTGGAGGCGGCCAGTGGCAAGACGTTCGAGACGTACAATCCTTCGACCGGCGAGGTGCTCGCGAGGGTCGCGGAGGGGGACGCCGAAGATATTAATCGCGCGGTGGCGGCTGCGCGCAAGGCGTTTGAGAGCGGCCCCTGGCCTAAACTGACGCCTGCCCAGCGAGGACGTCTGCTCTGGAAGCTCTCCGATCTGATTGAGCAGCACGCCGAGGAGCTGGCACAGTTGGAGACGCTGGACAATGGCAAGCCGATCAAGTACTCCAAGGCCGCCGACATTCCTTTGACGGTCGAGCATTTCCGCTATTTCGCCGGATGGGCCACGAAAATAGAAGGCAACACCATTCCGGTCTCGATCCCCAACATGTTCACCTATACATTACGTGAGCCAGTGGGAGTCGTGGGGCAGATCATCCCCTGGAACTTCCCGATCCAGATGGCGGCCTGGAAACTGGCGCCCGCGCTGGCCTGCGGCAACACTGTCATCCTCAAGCCAGCTGAGCAGACGCCGCTCTCCGCGCTGCGGCTGGGCGAGCTGATTCTGGAGGCAGGCTTCCCCGAAGGCGTGGTCAATATCGTGCCAGGCTTCGGCGAGACGGCGGGCGCGGCTCTATCGGCTCATCCCGATGTCGATAAAATCGCCTTTACCGGCTCAACCGAGGTGGGCAAGAAAATTTTGCAGGCCAGCATCGGCAATTTGAAGCGCGTCACGCTGGAGCTGGGCGGGAAATCGCCCAATATCATCTTCCCCGATGCTGATTTGAAATATGCCATTCGCGGCGCGCTAACGGCCATCTTCTTCAACCAGGGTCAGGTCTGCACGGCGGGGAGTCGCATGTTTGTGCATAAATTGGTCTATGATCAGGTCGTGGATGGCCTATCCAATATGGCAAAGGGAATGAAGATCGGGCATGGCATCGATCCCAACACCGATCTCGGGCCGCTGGTCTCACAGGAGCAACTGGAGCGCGTCACCGGCTATATCGAGACCGGCAAGCGTGAAGGCGCCAGAGCAGCGACCGGCGGCGCTCGCGCCGAAGGGGAGCATCTGACGGGCTACTTTGTGCAGCCGACCGTCTTTGACGATGTGAAGGACGAGATGACGATTGCGCGCGAAGAGATCTTCGGGCCGGTCGTCGTGGCGCTGCCATTTGAGGATATCGAAGAAGTGGCGGCGCGCGCCAACAGGTCGATCTATGGGCTGGCAGCGGGCGTCTGGACCAGCGATGTCAAGAAGGTTCACCGTATGGCCGCCGCGCTCAAGGCGGGCGTCGTCTGGGCCAACACGTATAATCAGTTCGATGCCGCCGCGCCCTTTGGCGGCTACAAACAGAGCGGCTATGGCAGAGAGATGGGCCACGCAGTACTCGACGCGTATACACAGACCAAAACGGTCTGGGTCAATCTGCGCTAACCTGTTCGATGGCAGACGATGGGAGAGCTCTCCGCGCGGCAATGCTGAGCGAAAATGGCTCTCTCATCGGCTGTTTATTTTTGTCTGGATAGCTCTCAAATAGAGTAGAGCAGAGCCGATAGACAAAATAGGTAGGTCCGCTCGCTACCTCTAAGAGCGTCGTTATTTTTAGCCTTGAAAATAAGGGCAATTTTCTAATTCATGATAGAATCTTGAAACTTCTTTCACAATTTTTCGGCCAATCTCTGGTATCATGGAATAAAGAAGTCGTAAAGATATTGGCCTATGAGATAAAGAAACCGTAAAAATATAGTCTATGAGGATGGGAAGCGCAGTATGAAACGAAAGCGATCTTTTATTATTCTCAAAGGTGTGATCTTCGCTTGCACGCTGCTGACGACCGTTGGAGCCGCAACCCTCCTGAGTTCTGACCTCGCTTTCACTAAATTGGCGCACCCGTCGCTCAATACATTTCTGACGAAGGCAACGCTGGTCACCAATGGCGCTGACCGCTGGATTGATGATGACGATATTACGCTGCCCACATTTGACTTCTCAGCATCAGAAACTGGCACAGTGAGCGTCTCCCCACTCTTCAATAGCTATTATCAAAGCCATAACGGAGCTAACAGCCTGGGGACGCCCCTCACGGTTGCATTCCCCACAGTTTATGGCTGGCTGCAATTCTTTGGCTCAGGGGCATTGTTATTGCCGGTAGCCTCCAATCATACTCCAAATACCGAGGATGTACTGGTTGACATGATTCGTAACGGCGTAAAGGATAGCGATACCGGGGTCGTTCGCCTGCCGCTGCTACAAACGTTACTGGAAGCAGGAAGCCAGGTGCCGGTGGGAGGCAACAGCAGCACGCTCACATACGTTGATTTACGGCAGGCCACCAATCCCGACCTGATGCCGTTCGCTCCCACAGGCAAAGGGACGACAGCTTCCACCTCGCTTGCAGTCCGGCAGGGCACATTCATCAAAGGGGGTACCCGCTCAGGCAAGGACGTTGGGCATTTCATCCCCGCGCTATTCTGGGACTATATCAACCGCACAGATATCTCGCCCGACGGCTGGGAAAACGACTTTGGAGCTCCAGTCACCGAAGCCCTCTCTTTTACGATGATGGAAAATGGCGTCGCCCATCATATGCAGGTGCAGGCGTTCTGGCGCGACGCAGTACTTCTCGATCAAACCACTGCCGATGCTGCGGCTCAGCCTGCCATTCGCCGCCTGGATACGGGCATAGCCTATCTGCGTACCATCGGGCCGCCTGCCGTCGCGGTTGGCTCGCAGCCAACCGTCTGGACACAGGCAGATACAGCCCTGCTTGATGCGCCGGGGACAGGGCACGCGCTGGCTCATGTTGGAGCAAACTATCCGCTCACATTACCCGGCGATACGTCCTGGAGCACCAGCACGCTCTGGTACCGCGTTCAGTGGAGCGCGCCCAAACATAACGGAACAGGCTGGGCGGCAGCAACGTCGCTGACCTTTAGCTCGCCCGGCAACGTTCCCACCTGGGCCTCGCTGGACGTGCTCTCTCCAGACCTGGGAGCATACCTTGCCAATCTCGGCTCCAATGTCGGGGTCTCGGTCTATGACCTGACACGCCACAGCAACTACACCTACAATGCCAATAATCAGCTCATGATGGCTAGTTCGGCAAAAGTGCCGATTATGCTCACATTCTTTGATATGGTTGAGCAGCAGGGACGCGAACCAAACGATGACGAGATGAACCTGCTCACAACCATGATCGAGAACTCCAATAACGATTCGGCCTCCGCGCTCTACTATGGAGAGATTGGGGGAGCGCAAGGGGTGACAAACTATATGCAAAAAATCGGCATTAGCGGCGTAAATCCCAACGGGGACGCCTGGGGATACAGCACGATATCGCCCCAGGCAATGGTAAACCTCCTGACGCTCCTCTATACCGGCAAAATCCTGACCCCCTCTCACCGCAACCTGGCGCTTTCCCTGATGGAGCAGATCGAGCCCGACCAGCAGGTGGGCGTGGGAGACACTGCCCCCAGCGGGGCAACCGTCGCCCTCAAAGATGGCTGGGTCACTGATGACAACAACTTCTGGGTCATGAACTCATCCGGTATCGTAACGCTGGGACAGGAGACCTACATCATCGCCATTTACACGCAGGGATTGAACTCACTGGATGATGGACAGGCCATTGCCCGCCATGTCGCTGGCGTCGTCGCCTCTCAACTGCTCTAACCCGCGCGACCCAACTTCCAAACTATCTCAGGCGCATGATGCAAATAGATAGGATATCTGGCTGATGAGTTACCGCCTCTATTTTGGTGCGTCCTATCATACTAGTATATGTGTTGGCACATCCTAACATAGGCATTGAGCAATATACCTGAATTTTGAGATAGATAGCGAGTAAACAAGCATGGAACCAGTAAAGCGAGCACCGGTACAGCGACAGTTTGTACGTCTCTCCCCGCTATCCAGACCAGATGGTTTTTTTACATTTTCTCCCCCCAGGGGAGGGTCTCCCTACGAGATTAGCAATCAACCCACCCTGGTAACGCTCAGGACTGTGACGGTCGCCGATTCATCTTCTCCGTTACCAGCCGCGGGATCGCTCAATGCCCAGGGAAAGCCAAAAGCGCGCCGCAAGAAAAAGCTCTCCCGCTGGTTCGCTATCTGTAGCGTCATTACTGTGCTTGCCGTCGTTTTTCTCTCTCAGGGCAATGGGGAAGGGGGAGCATCGCTGGCCGATACTATGCGCGCAGTGATTGGACCCACGGCAACGGCACAGATTGAGTCATGGTATCTCAGCCTCACCAATATGGCATCGCAGCTCCAATATCAACTGAGCGACAAAAAAGTGGCTGCTCCCTGGAAAGTATCGCCCGGCCCAACGCTGCCCACGCCTCCCCCCAAAGCTGTTTTTATGCCGATGCAGCTCACTCCCATGAGCCCATTAATCTCTCCAGGGCTCCCTGGTGAAGGGAGCTGGACTACTCTAAGCCAGGCACCCACGCCGTATAGCTACCTCCCACTGGATGCCAGGGCCTTCATCCGTCCCGATCCAGCGCATCCTTATGCCATTGTCACGCTGCTGCAATTTGATGTCCGTTTTACCCGTTTGCATATCATTGGGGGAACTGTCGAGCCCGGCGGGCCGCGCGGCGTGCATGGGCCGGGACGCATTCCGGCGGCAGATTTACAGAACAATGCCCTGCTGGCCGCTTTTAATGGCGGCTTCAAGTACGCGGATGGTCAATATGGATTGATGACCAATGGAATCGTCTACGTTCCGCCACAGCGCGGCTCCGCCACTATCGCGATCACGAAAGAGGGGAAAATCGCGCTTGGAGCCTGGGGTGTGGACCCGCTGCTCAATAGCCGCAACACGGACCTGCTGGCCTGGCGGCAAAATGCGGCCCTCCTGATCGATAAAGGAGTGATTAATCCTCTGACGCACGATGGCGCAGCCTGGGGTGGCACCATTTTGAATAGCGCCTATACCTGGCGCTCAGCCATTGGCATGATGCCGGACGGCTCCCTCATCTATGCGGCAGGCAACGCGCTCACCGCCGAGACGCTGGGGAAGGCGCTGAAAGCTGCGGGCGCGGTGATGGCGATGCAAACGGATATCAACCCCTTCTGGGTGCGGGCCTTCCTCTACAACCGCAATCAGAATGGCACCCTCGGCATCGAAAAACTAAATCCGCAAATGCAGGGCCTCGGCACCGAATATCTCTACGGGACCCAGCGCGACTTTTTCTATCTCACTCGCGTCACCCCGACCCAAAAAACGGCATGAGCCTGTTGCCTGAATAAATATCAATCATCGCACCTACCGTAGGGGCCCGATTGATCGCGTCCGCTTCAGCGCCAGCATCACCCAAATGAACAGACAGGTGCTAAAGCGGACAGGCCGTAGCTCCCCGATTCATCGTGGGAGGTCCCTACGGAGGTGAGCGCACAAGAAGAGCTAGCCCACTACCTCGACGGTGGTCCCGATGGGCGCCCAGCTATAGAGCCAGCGCGCAGCTCCTAAAGGCATGGTGATGCAGCCATGTGTCCCCGTTTCCTGACCATAGACGGGGTCATAGTGCCAGACATTCGTGCCGGGGCCATAGACGGTGCGCCACCAGGAATCGTGCAGGAAAAAGCCTGGCGCCCATTCCAGCGCATAGTTGATATGCGTAGGCGGATACCAGTTCGGCGATCCATGAGGCCACGGCGAATAGAAGGTCGTGGGGCTCAGCTTCTGGTAAACATGATACGTCCCCATTGGCGACGGCAGTTCCGGCCTGCCCGTCGTTATCGGTGCGCTATACACCTCGCTCCCATTCTCATAATCATGCATCCACTGCTGCGAAACGCTGATCACGATCAACTTGCCCGGCGCTGACGCCGCCGCAAACGCCGGTCGGCTGAATGCCAGCCACAAGAGCAAGGGCAGGAGTACGAGCGCCAGTCTGGACATAGTTTTGAGCAGATTTTTCATCAAGAGCTTCCTCCCATCACAGCTATTATCACTTTTTATCCTTACACGCTTTCTTTCATAACCATATATAAAGTAAGCGAACCTCATCTACCAATTCCTTTAGCATCTATTTATAATGCTTCGGAGTATAGTATAAAGGAAACTACCTGCCGATACATCATCCGCAAGTTGGGTTTTAGGGTACGCCTTACGGGTCAGACCAAGTTCGCTCTAAAGGAGGAGAGGGTCACGCTCTATGAACTTCAAAGACACTATTGAAGGAATCGTTATGATTTTCGAGATAAGCGGCGTGATTGCCCTCATCATTGGCGCTCTCTTCGCACTTATTAAGTACATCGGGAATCTGCCCAGACGAAGAGAGGATGCATCCGCAGCCTATCGTCAACTGCGGCAAGGGCTGGGGCGAGCCATCCTGATCGGGTTGGAGTTCCTGGTTGCCGCCGATATCATTCGCAGCATTGCCGTCGATCCCACCTTTGTCAGTGTGGGCGTGCTTGGCCTGATCGTAGCAGTCCGAACCTTCCTGAGCTGGTCACTGGAAGTCGAGATCAACGGCAGATGGCCCTGGCAGTCTTCTACCGGTCCACAACCAGAGGCCAATGAGTTTTAAGGTACCCCAGATTGCTTCGGCAGCAACGTTGACGCGCGCATTGCCATAGGGCTACAATGTGCCATAGAAGATAAAATCAAGCCATTCCTTTCAGACGGCCTGAGCTGTAGCTCCCCGCTTCATCGTGGGAGCGTTGGCCGTCTGCATAACAAGCCAGTGAAGGAGCCGCATGCTATGCCTGATATGTATGAACGCCTGGACCTTTTGCAGCAATACCGGCACGTCGCTATCGTGGGAATATCCGCCGATCAGTACCGCCCCAGCCACTTTGTCGCCATCTACCTCCAGGCCGAAGGCTATGATATTGTCCTCATCAATCCTCGCTACGCGGGCCAGACCATCCTGGGCAAGCGCGTCTACTCCACTCTGACAGAGGCCAAAGAGGCAGGAGAAAAGATTGAGGTGGTAGATGTGTTCCGCAAGTCGGAAGATACGCCTCCTATCGCGGACGAGGCGATCAAGACCGGGGCAAAGGTGCTGTGGCTGCAACTGGGTATCACTAACGCGGAGGCTGCCAGGAAAGCGCAGCAGGCGGGGCTGACCTTCGTGGAGAACCGCTGCATTAAGATGGAGCACGCCAGATTTTTCGGCGGCCTGCACACCGTCGGCCTGAATACCGGCGTGGTGATTGCACGCAAGTTCTAGCTGCCAGAAGCGCCTTACACGGGCAATATGCCCGGGACATGCGAGTCGAAGGAGCTGTGAAAATCAGTCTATTGCCTTTAGCCGCTCGGCCACACCTTCTGGTGAAGATGGCGAGATTCGAACTCGCGAAATGATAGATCCCAACGTTTGTAAGCTCGTTCTGTTAGAGCACATCCCTGCTTTAAATTTAGCATCACTTTTGTTATTTGTCAGGTGCCACCGTGAAAGATCAGGGCTATTTAATTCTTCTTTTTTTGCCCCCTTCGGGGGCGAGGGAGGGGAAGAATGAGCGGGGACACCCCGCGCCCCGCAAGGGGCTGTGTCCCCCCCTCTTCTTCAGAGAAGTAAATAGCCCTGGTGAAAGATGGAGCTTAGCTCATTGACAACGACCTCTTCATCAGCTATACTGCATTATATTCATAAACCGAGACTCTGTTTACTAATGGAAACCCGTACAGGAAAAAGCTTCATACTATTACTATGCGCTTATAATGCATTGGAAGAGGTGACATATGATTCTTGCGCTAAAAGCGTTTGCGTGGCTGGTTTTTGGCTTTCTGATCATGGCCCTGCCTCTATTTCTCGCGGCGGGGACCATTGTCTGGCCTGCCGGCTGGATCTACCTGATCCTGCTCTACGGCTGGCTAGTTATCGGCATCATATTGCTGCTCAAGTACAACCCTGGTTTGCTGGCTGAGCGCATCAATATCTCTCCACCAAATCAAAAAGCCTGGGATAAGGTCTTTGTTGCGCTACTCAATCTGTTCATTTTTGCCTCGCTGGTTCTGATGGCGTTCGATGCGATGCGCTTTCACTGGTCGCAGATGCCGCTCTGGCTCCAGGTGGTGGGAGCAATCGCCTTGGTGATTTCGTTCATACTCATGTCCCTGGTCTTCCGCGAAAACTCCTACCTCTCGGCAACGGTGCGTATTCAGCAGGAGCGAGGACAAGCGGTGATCTCGACCGGACCCTATCATTATGTCCGTCATCCCATGTATGCCGGTGGTCTCTTCATGTTTCTCGGCACGCCCCTGCTGCTGGGCTCCTGGTATGGCCTGCTGCTGACCCTGCTCTTCCTCCCTGCTCTCCTGGTGCGTACAGTGCTGGAGGAACGCATGCTGCGCCAGGAATTGCCAGGCTACGATGTCTATATGGCACAGGTCAAATACCGCCTCATCCCGTACGTCTGGTAATGGAGCCCTCTCTGATCGCGTAGGAGGTGCCTTCCCGCAGGAGCATGGGAGCCACGTTCCCGCAAAAATGTGACGACGCCTCCATTGCCGTAAGGGGCTACATTTTGCGCTCAGACATGCTATACTACTATATAGTACAGGCGTTCTTTTTAGCTGAGCATAAATGAGGATCGCACCATGCTCGTCGCTTACGGGCCGGATAGCAGGCCAGTGGTTGCGGAAGATGCGCACCTGGAGCAGCTCCAGCACTGGTCGCGCGAACGGGCTTTGTATTGTCCCAATTGTCGTGGCGTGGTACATATACGCGGAGGAGCGGAGAAGCGCACGCAACTCCACTTCGCGCACCAGAAGGGGGAATGCGCGTGGAGCACCGAGTCCGAGACGGTGCAGCACGCACAAGGCAAAATAGTGCTCTCACAATGGTTGCGCGCGCAATTCCCACAGGCGACCGTCACGCTGGAAGAGCGGCTGCCTGAGCCTAACCGCATCGCGGATATCTTTGTTGCACACGCCGATGGGCAGCGCTGGGCCATCGAATTCCAGTGCGCTCCCCTTGATATAGACGAGTGGAAACACCGCCATGAAGCATACCGCAAAGCAGGCATCATCGATACCTGGATCATCGGCACCAACCGGCGAGAGAAACAGGAAGCCTTTATTGAGGCTGTGCTGGCAACCGCGCATGAAGTTATGTTTCTCGATCCACAGGTGCAGCCCTGCCGCGTATGGTTGCGCTGGCCCATTTCGCGCCACCTCGCCCTGGAATGGCAGAACAAAAGTCCGGTCAACGCGCATCGCGCTTACACGCCTGCGCTCGATGGCTGGGTGGGACGCCTGGGTTACGGCGCAACCGTGATTGGCGCATTGCACGAGGTCCACTTTGACGAGCAAGCCCGGCTCATTCACCCTGTGCGGGCCACGATGGAATTGCGCACCCAGCTACTGCATACAATGGAAACGGCAGCGTCGCCCAACGAAGAGATGCTCGCCGCCTATCTGCGCCAGAGCGTCGGCGAAGAGGCCCTACGGATCGCGCTCATCCCACTGCTGCGAGCCTATCTGCTCGATCCAGACCTGCTACGACGCTACAACTACGGACGCGGCGTGCCAGATCAGCCGCTCAGCGACGCCGATCAGGCACGCATTCAGAAAGCGCGCGTCTGGCTGGCGAATATAGCCAGGCGCGGCTATACAGCGCAACGCTTGCAAGAGCTGATCAAGGAAGTTCCTTTTGTCGGCTCTTACGCAGCGTTTGTGCGTTATGTCGAGATGCTGATCGCAATCACCTCGTAATTGTATCTCTCTCAAGCAGAGCTTCCCTGAGCGGCAGCGAGTTTGCGACAGACAAATGCTGCTGTGCGCTGGTGAAAATAGAGGGCACCATCGCGCCTGAATGGTCGCGTACCGCTGAGATCGTGGAGTTCGTCCTGGGCAATCAGCGTGCGAACCTGCTCAGCGGGTTCGGCTGGCGTGCAGGTATTGGCAAGCCACTGTTCAACCGATTGCACGAGATAATCAGTGTAGAGCTGCCCGACTTCCAGATTGTGGGCGGTAACGAGGGCCAGGAACTCGCTGATGGGGAGCGCGCGCGTATGGGATGGGTCGCGGAGCTGCTCGAAGTGGTTTTGATAGGCGGCGCGCGCGGGATATTCGCTCGTGACCAGATCCTCAATCACCACCATTCCTTGAGGGCGACATACGCGCGTCATCTCAGTGAGGACGCGTTGTGGAACTTCACAATGATGCAGCGCCAGGCGACAGACCACAATATCAAACTCTTGCTCGGCGAAGGGAAGCTGCTCCGCGTCTCCGAGCTGAAAACGCACATTGGTGAGCCCTCGTGTTCGACTCACCTCCTCGGCGATTTTTAGCGGCGCTTCGGTGAGATCAAGGCCCACCACCGCGCAACCGACCTCCGCGAAAGCCATAGCGACATAGCCCGGGCCGGTCGCCACATCCAGCACACGCGCCCCTGATTGCGGACGCACCGCCTGCACCAATCGGTTGAGGCGAGCAGGATCGACAATCGAAGGATTGGCCGCATAGGTCTGCGCCTGCTGCGTGAATTCTTGTCGGATGAGCGATTTATGGTCCGGTGAAGATGCTGACATGCTCCATAATCCTTCCGTATTGTTTTTTTCAAGTTTGTTCTTGAAAATTATACAATACGGGAGGTGATTCGGCGCGGGGGGCGCTGTAGCGCCCCGATTCATCGTGGGAGACGCGATAAATCAGGTCCCTACGGGGATGGCTTCAATCATCCTCGGGACGATTGCGGGCCGCGCGGCGTCGGCTCTCGTCCAGGAGGCTGAGAGGGACGAGGGCCGGCCTGAATAGGTGGAATGGATCGGCTGACAGCTTCATCCTGTGAGAGCGTTATCTCGTCGCCGTGATGCCATGTTTTGAGCGGAGAGCCATCCAGCAGGCGATAAATTGCCCGCTCCGCTGTAATCTCGACGTGCAGGTGACGGTCACGAAACATAATATGGAATGCGAGCCGCCGTATGCCCTCCGGCAGCCGTGGCGCAAAGGAGATCGTACTATCGTGCGAACGCAGACCGCCAAAGCCTGCCACCAGCGCCGTCCAGGCGCCCGCAAGCGAGGCGATGTGCAGCCCATCGCGTGTATTGTGCTCCAGATCGTCAAGATCCATCAGCACTGCCTCCCCCAGATAGTCATAGGCAAGCTGGAGCTGGCCCACCTCGGCAGCCATAACCGCCTGCGTTGACGCAGATAGAGAGGAATCGCGCACGGTGAGCGGTTCATAATACGCGAAGTTGCGCGCCTTCTGCTCTGCCGTGAAGGCATCGCTACATAGCTGCATCGCCAGGACCAGATCGGCCTGTTTGACTACCTGCTTGCGATAGAGGTTAAAGTAATGGAAGTGGAGGAAAAGGGGATACTGGTCCGGTTTTGTGCCAGCAAAATCCCATACCTCGTGTTCGGTAAAGGTCTCATCCTGCGGGGTCACGCCCAGACGCTCGTCATAGGGAATCACCATCTTCTCGGCTGCCTTTAGCCAGGCCGCCACTTCGTCCGCGTTCACGCCGAGTTGCTCTGCCTCCTGGGGATGGCGCTTCACCGCAGCGGCTGCCGAGCGCAGGTTGTGCTGGGCCATCAGGTTGGTGAAGACGTTATTATCAGCAATGGCGCTATACTCGTCGGGTCCGGTCACGCCGTCGATGCGGAAGCAGCCGGCAGCATCGTGATAGCCGAGCGAGTGCCACAAGCGGGCGGTCTCGACGAGCAGGCTGAGGCCGGTCCCCTTCTCGAACTCAGTATCGTTTGTGCTGCCAACGTAGCGCGTGACGGCGTGCGCGATATCAGCGTTAATGTGGAAGGCCGCCGTGCTCGCGGGCCAGTACCCCGAACACTCTTCGCCCGCGATGGTGCGCCAGGGGAAGGCGGCGCCGCGCAACCCGAGCTGTTGCGCCCTTTCTTTCGCGTGGGGCAGCGTGGCATAGCGCCAGCGCAGCGCATCGGCGGCGGCGTGAGGGAGCGTCAATGTGAGCACGGGCAAGACGAAGGTCTCCGTATCCCAGAAGGTATGTCCGTCATAGCCTGGCCCGGTCAGCCCTTTGGCTGGAATGGGCCGATGCTCGCCACGAGCGCCCGCCTGAAGGACGTGGAAGAGGGCAAAACGGACCGCCTGCTGAATTTCGGGATCACCCTCAATCTCGACATCGGCATGCTGCCAGAAATCGTCCATGTAAGCTCTTTGCTCGGCCAACAACCCCTCCCAGCCCGTCAGACGCGCGGCTCCCAGCGCCGCCATCACCTGATCGTGAATAGCGGGCCGCGAGCGCTGGCTTGACCAACCATAAGCAATGAGCTTGATGATCCGCAGCCGTTCGCCTGGCTGCAATTGCGCGGTGATAGAGATACGAGCAACATCAGAAGAGCTCTCAGCCTCAATGATGGTTTTCTCCGGCCCATCGACGTAATGATCCATAGCTGCTCCGATGCGCAGGCCGCTGGCTTTAGTATGATGGATCATCAGCCCGATAGTGTCATGCGCCAGGTGTTCCTCAGGCACAAGGGGAGCTTCAAGGACGGCGCTCGTTCGCGGATCTTTCCCACGGTCCGGCAGCGCCTCGTTCGCGACCAGCTCTGACTGCACAACGACGCGCAGCGCCTCATCAACAGGCTCAACCTCATAGCAGATTCCGGCAATGCCCCGCTGCGTGAACGACACCATGCGCAGCGAAGATACCTTAATTGTGCGACCCGCCGGCGAAGTCCAGCGGACATTGCGGCGCAGCACGCCAGCGCGGAAATCAAGCACCCGCTCGTGGCTCTCCAGTTCGCCATAGCGCACGTCAAAAGGCTCATCATCAACAAGGAGGCGCAGCAGTTTGCCATTGGTAACGTCGATTACCGTCTGTCCCGATTCGGGATAGCCATATCCTGCCTCTGCGTACGGCAGGGGCAACAGTTCATAGACTGAGTTCAAGTAGGTGCCGGGGATACCATACGGCTCGCCCTCATCAAGATTCCCTCGCAGCCCGATATGTCCATTTGAGAGCGCGAAAATAGACTCTGTCTGTGCCAGAATGTTCAGGTGAAGGGCCGTCTCGCGGATCTCCCACGCCTCAACGGGGAACGCTGGATGTTTAATCATAGATGATTTTTCTACCATAGTATCACTTGCTATCCTTCAATCCACTTTAAAATGAGAACGCATTACTTTAGCAAAACCGTTTTTCATTCCTGTTTAGGAACATACAAAATAGGAGACCGCTTGTCAAGCAGAAGCAGAAGGCGCAAGTAATTCTTATGGCACACGCTTGCCTGAGCAGATTGATCCCGATGGCGAATTTGTAAAATTTCTGTCAGGAATATAGGAGAAAGCTGTATTCCTGTTGACGTTACCTTTCCTAGAAATTATACTGCCATATTAGGTACGAGAGAATATACGCCAAATAATATTCCCCCCACTTGAACGTTGATCAAGACCTTGAAAGTTGGATTGGATAGGATTGTATGCAACAAAAAGAGCCTTTTAACGCGCTTTATCGCCCGATAAAAATGAGGTATTTGATAGTCACCATTGTGCTGATTGTGCTGATCGCACTTGGTGTATTCTTTGTCAAAGATTTACCTGGCATTGGCGGAGCCACCTCCATCATCCCCGGCCTGACCTCTCCGCCGTCGTCCTCACCCATTAAAACAGTGTTCGTTATCGTGATGGAGAACACCGATTGGTCCAACATCACAGCCTCCAGCTCTCCCTATATCGCAAATACGCTTGTGCCGATGGGAGCGCACGCGGAACAGTACTTTAATCCGCCAGGCAATCATCCCAGCCTGCCAAATTATTTATGGATGGAGGCTGGCACGAATTTTGGCATTACCGATGACGTCGATCCTGCTACCGCCCATCAGGGAACAAGCGAGCACTTGACGTCTCTGCTAAATAAAAAAGGAATCTCCTGGAAAGCGTACGAAGAAAATATTTCAGGCACAGAATGCCCATTAGAAAACAACGGGCTTTACGCGGTGCGCCACGATCCCTTCGTCTATTTCGACGATGTCACGGGCAACATGGATACGCAATCCAGCTATTGTATGCAGCACATTCGGCCATACTCGGAGCTTGCCGGCGATTTACAGAATAACAGCGTCGCCAGGTACAACTTTATTACCCCCAATACCTGTGACGATACTCATGATTGTCCGCTTAAAAATGGGGATACATGGCTTTCGCACGAGGTACCGAACATTCTCAACTCACAGGCATACCGCGATGGCGGGGCGCTCTTTATCACCTGGGATGAAGCGGAGACTAACGATGGACCAATCGGCATGATCGCGCTTTCGCCGCTGGCGAAACCCCATTATGCCAATACCATTCACTATACCCATAGCTCGCTGCTGCGTACGCTAGAGGAAATCTTCGGCGTCTCACCCTTCCTCGGCGACGCCGCCAACGCCCAGGATTTAGGCGACCTGTTTACCGTACCTTTAACCAATAAGCACTGACATACAGAAAACGGATAGGAGGCGTGGACCAGGCCGCATCAGGCTCACGACCAGCAGGCAAAGCCCAATCCGCACCCGGTTCCTGCGAGAGTGCGGTAGACGGGGATATACTCATCCCAGGCCATCTTCAGGTGCTTGCAGGCGGCTGCGACGGCGATCCAGTTGCGTATCTCCGAACTGCCTGCGTTGAGCAGCTTGCGCGGCATGGCACGCAGTTGTTCCTCGGAACCAACTCGCAGGGCGGCAAACAACTGGCGGTCAAGCCGCTCGTCGGTGACAAAATGGCTCAAGCCGCCCGAAGCCACAACGCCTACGCGCAGGTCGGATGGACTGGCCTCGATGGCACGATGCAGCGCGAGGCCCAGGTCATAGCAGCGCGAGGGCGTCGGCTGATTCGGCGGGAAATAGGTATTGACGAAGATGGGAACGATGGGGATTGGCTGCTCTCCCATGATCTGGGTCACGACTGCTCCATAGGCATGACCGAGGCCAGCCGCTTCATCAGTCGAGGGAATCTCTCCTAACCCTGCTATATCAAAGCCCTGATCAATCAGCGAGGCGAGCAGTTCGCGGGCGAAAAGGGGCGCGCTGGCAAATTCGCGATGGGCATCCATAGCATAGCCTTCCACTACTGCGTGCCGAAGCCGCTGGCTGAGTGGAGCGGAGGGAGGCTGTCCTTGCCGCTGATAGGTGACAAAGCGCGAGGTCCAGAGCCCGCTGACGATCTTAGCGCCATAGAAGATGGCAAGCGAGGGCATGTTGGCGAAGGAAAACAATTCCAACTGGTCATCGCCGATAATGACCAGAACATCCAGCCTGGCCGAGGCAACATCGGCGGCGAGGCGAGCAACCGCTTGCCGCACGGCTGCATACTGTGCTTTCCAGTGCTGTGGCGTGACCTGTTGAGCATAGCGATCCCCCGCTCGCTCGGCCAGTTGCGCGTAGGTTACAGGCTGCCCCTCCATGTCAAGCAGGATGCCAAAGGTCGCATCCTGGGCCGCCCATTCTCCCCACAAGGAATCGTCCAATGTTACCATTGTGCTATGGGACATCCCTATACCAAGAACCAGTTGGGCCATAATCTGCTCCTCCTTAGCTTTCGGGCGCTGTTAGTGCTGATTTTTCCCCTCGACCACTGCCCGCAGCCCCGAGAGATCATACGAAAGCGCGCCTGCTCGTAGTTGCGCTCTCAGCGCGGTTTCGCTGTGTGTACGCACACGAGAAGCCTCAAGGACGGCAGAAGCTCGCGCGGCTGCTATGGCTACGGCCCCATCGGCGTCAAGGACCACGAGATCGCCTGGAGCAATGCTGGTTCCACCCACTACAACCGGCTCGTTGATGGCCCCCACATGCGTTTTGGTTGCGCCTCGCACCCGTATCCAGCGCGCCCAGATGGGCAAGCCAAGCGCCTTTAGCTCCTCTATATCGCGCACAGACGCATCAATCAGCATACCTGCGACCTGGCGAACCTTCGCCTGGGTCGCGAGTAATTCTCCGATTAAAGCGAATGGCTCGGGTTGAGGCATTGTCAAAACGAGAATTTCACCCGGTTGGACCCGATCCATCGCTGCATGCACCATTAAATTATCTCCCTGGCCGCAGCGAACGGTACACGCTCGTCCGGCTACCCTGCTTCCGGCGATGAGTTGTATCAGAGGAATGTCAATGAGCCCGGTGCGGCCCGCGGCTTCGTAGATCGTCGCGACTCCATGGTGAGCCAGCTCGTTTATTTCGCTTTCGTTCATCTAGTGTAATCCTTCTGAAGATAATCACCTGTATCAAGCCACCGAGCGCCGCTTAGAGCGTGTCTACTACCTGGGGAGTCACGCGCTGGAAAGCCTCCGCGTACTGAATATCGGTGCGCCCGGAAATGCGGCGCGCGTGATTGGCGCGGTACTTTGCGATCTGCGTCTGATATTCATGCAGGTAGCTCTGGGCCGCCATCGCCTCCATCGCCTGTCGCTTGAGCGGAAAAACCGCGCTGATATCGACGAAAGTGGTGGGCATGAAGCCGCAGTGCTCCGGCTGATGAGGCTCAAATAGAAATAGTTCTGCCGGCTTGATGGTGCGGAAGCCACTGGCGACGCCCGAGCCGCTGGCAAGGATGCTGGCGCGCTGGACGGCTGTATAGGCCAGTGGATGATCGGGATTGAAGGGATCGCGCTCGGTATGAGTGATGATCACATCGGGCGCCAATTCACGCACGAGCATTGTGAGCCGCTCTAGCGTCTGCGCATCAATCTGAAGGGGATAATCGCCGAGATCGAAGCATTGAAAGGTGGCGCCGAGAATCTCGGCTGCGCGCGTAGCTTCCTCATGACGGATACGCTTGACGTTCTCTATTGTCTGGCCTGGCTCTTTCCACAATTCGCCCGATTCGCCTCGTTCTCCGTAGGAAAGCGCGACGACGCTGGCTCTGCCGCCATTCTTCGTCACGACAGCGATGATACCGGCGGCCCGCCAGACAAAGTCTGCCGCGTGCGCGCCAACCACAAGCAGGGTCCGGCTCTGGTCCATATGACGCCAACTCCTTTCGTTATCAACAAAGCTTATCTTGAAAGCCTGCTTCCCATGCAACCGCGTCCTTATCGTATTCTATCACAGCCGCCTTTGGTCGTTTCTCTCCCCCGAGAGCACAGGGCAAGCGCAAGGCCCCCTCACACCCTCCCTCCTCCCCTTGCCCCTACTTTTGCTATTCCGCCCTGGCGGGATTACTTGCTTTTGGCGCGAGAATTGGGGTACCCTTTGAACACAGGCAAACGATCTCCCAATCGGTCATCGCTGATTAAGAGGGAGAGGACATCGCAGCTCATGGGACTGTGTCAACTATGAGCCAGTCTTCCGCTGAAAGGAGCGTCTGAATGAAAGCATCCTTTTTGCCGCGAGCCACCTATGGCATTCAGGCAGTGTATGAAGCAGGTTGGCCCTCTCCTCCCGGTTTCTTTAAGCCAGAACTCGGGCTGCGCATGATAGAGGAGATGTTTGAGCAAATCACGCTTGCCGATGAAATAGGCTTTGACTGGATCAGCTTTTCAGAGCATCACTACGCTCCACTGCTGGTACCCACCCCCAATCCCGCTATCTTCGCGGCGGCGGCGCTTCCACGCATCAAACGGGCGAAAATTGCGCTGTTCGGACCAGTTCTGCCCCTGCACAATCCCATCCATGTTGCCGAAGAGATTGCCATGCTCGACGTTTTAAGTGGCGGTCGCCTGCTGCTGCTCTTTCTGCGCGGCGTGCCATACGAACTGCGCGCCTTCTCCATCGATTCAGATGAGGCACGCGCCATGACGCAAGAGGCCACGCTCTTGATCACCAGGGCGCTAACCGATCCGCAGCCGTTCTCGTGGGAGGGCAAATACTATCACTACCCGACCGTCTCGGTCTGGCCCGGCCTGATTCAGCGTCCCCATCCGCCGCTCTATTCGACCGGCAATAGTTTTGAATCGGCTTCGTTCGCAGCCAGCCAGAGGCACGGTCTGGCCCTCTCCTTCGCCCCTCCATCTTACGTTGCCCAGGTTATCGCCCATTACAGAGCGGAGGCCGCTAAACACGGGTGGAAACCACGAGCGGACCAGATTATTTTTCGCGGTAACCTTATCGCGACCGACACCGATGAAGAGGCGCAGCAGCTAGCGGCTCAGCTTGCCAGGCTGCCTCACCTTCAACGTCCGCAAAGCCCTCCCTCCGCGCATGCCAGCACTGGAGAGCACAAAGATAGCTCCGCAGCTCCTGTTTTGCTCAGCCGCGCCCAGTTCTGCGGCAGCCCGCGTACGCTGGTGGCACAGATGAAGGAACTGCACGATCTGGGCATCGGCGCGGTGGACCTGGTCATTCCCAGCAGCCTCATGAATCGAGCGCAAGTACTACACTCGCTCGAATTGCTGGCAAAAGAGGTGCTGCCGCTCATCCATGATTTTGGTGAGGAATAATGACACATTAAAACGACACGTCCCGAGGAGCACACATGAAAATAGCTATTCCCGACGACTACCAGGATGCCGTAAGAACACTCGACTGCTTTCAGAAGCTTGATGGGCAGCAGGTCATCATCTCGCGCGAACATCTATCTGACTCCAAAGCCCTGGCGGCTCGCCTGCAAGGAGTAGAGGCGCTGGTGCTGATTCGCGAACGCACGCCCATCAATGAGGAACTGCTGGCACTCTTGCCGGACCTGCGCCTCATCGTGCAAACCGGCAAACGCGCCCCACACATAGATTTTGCGGCCTGCACCCGCCATGGCGTCGCCGTTGTCTATGCCACGCCGCTCAACTCCAGCTCCTCCGCAACGGCAGAGCTGACGTGGGGATTGATCCTGGCGGCGACGCGCTTCATTCCTCAGGAGGTTGTATCGATGAAGGCGGGTCGCTGGCAGAGCAGATTGGGACGAACCCTTCACGGTCGCACGCTGGGTATCTTCGGCTATGGTAACATCGGGAGCCAGGTCGGCAGCTATGGACAGGCATTCGGCATGCGCGTCCTGGTATGGGGGCGAGAGAGGTCACGCTCCCGCGCCCAGGCAAATGGCATCGAGATTGCCGCCAGCAAAGATGCATTATTCAGAGATGCCGACGTGCTGAGCCTGCATATCGCACTCAGCGAGGAGACGCGGGGCATCGTAACAGCAGCGGATCTGGCGCAGATGAAACCATCGTCCCTGTTCGTCAACACCAGCCGGGCGGCCCTGATCGAAGCGGGCGCTCTGGAAGCGGCCCTGCGCGCCGGACGCCCAGGATACGCAGCAGTCGATGTGTACGAAAGCGAACCGGTCGCAGACCATCCGCTGCTGCACATGGACAACGTTATCTGCACCCCTCACCTGGGCTATGTCGAAAAAGATAACTACGAATCCCTCCTGGGTGCCGCCTTTGACGAACTCCTCGCCTTCGCCGCCGGCAATCGGGCGAACGTCGCCAATCCAGAGGCGCTGAAACGTGATTGAAGGGCTGGTAAAATACTTGACAAAACGCAAAATAGATGTTACTCTGTCAATGATGGCAGTGGATCGGTCGAGAACTCTTTTTAGGGAATAGAATGCCCGTAGCATGCATACGCAGGTCTCGCTGTTCTCCTGAATATGGCCGGAAAGAGACCTCCACTGCCTTTTTTGATACCGAGCCATGAAAGCAAGATGGTAGGTACCATACACCCGTGTGGCGCAGCGGTAAGCGCGCAGTCTTTTGCGGACTGAGGTGATAGGTTCGACTCCTGTTGCGGGTACCAATGGTTTCTGAGATGCTGTCCAGACTGGATGCTTATTCCAGGCTGCCTCATCTCATGAAAAGCTATGCCTTCGTCACTCCATGCTTTCCGCCATCTGCTGGCAAATGGTTGCGACGCTTTGCGTCCCGAACAGCGGTATCAAAGGGCAGCTATCGACCTTTTGGCGCTGCCAGCGAACCCTCCCCTATTGTATTACCATAGCATTGCAGACGGAAGGAACTGAAGAAGACAATGGTAAAGCGGAAGTTTGAGCGGACAAAGCCACATGTGAACATCGGGACAATTGGGCATATTGACCACGGCAAGACCACCTTGACGGCGGCCATCACTAAAGTTCTGGCCTCAGCTCAACTTGCCAGGTACACCGCCTTCGACCAGATCGACAACGCACCCGAAGAGCGCGAGCGCGGCATCACCATCGCGATTGCTCACCTGGAGTATCAGACCGAGCAGCGCCACTATGCCCATATCGATTGTCCCGGCCACGCCGATTATATCAAGAACATGATTACCGGCGCGGCCCAGATGGATGGCGCGATCCTGGTGGTCAGCGCGCCCGATGGCCCTATGCCGCAGACGCATGAGCATGTCTTGCTCGCTCGACAGGTAGAGGTGCCGGCGATGGTCGTATTCCTCAACAAAGTGGACATGATGGACGACGAGGAGTTGCTCGAACTGGTGGAGCTGGAGGTGCGCGAGCTGCTCTCCAAAAACAACTTCCCGGGCGATGAGGTGCCCGTCATTCGTGGCTCGGCCCTCAAGGCTCTGGAAAGCAAGGGCGACCTCTCGCGCAACGATCCTGACGCACAGTGCATCTGGGCGCTGATGGACGCGGTGGACAGCGCGATCCCAACGCCCGTTCGCGCGACCGACAAGCCGTTTCTGATGTACGTGGAGAACGTCTACAGCATCCCGGGTCGTGGCACCGTCGCCACCGGACTGATCGAGCGCGGCACCATCCAGACAGGTGAGGCTGTGGAGATCGTGGGGATGAAGGAAAAGAAGCGCACTGTCATCGTTACCGGACTGGAGATGTTCCATCAAACGCTGGAGCAGGGAGGTATTGCCGGTGATAACGTTGGTTGCCTGCTGCGTGGTCTGGCGCATGACGAGATTGAGCGCGGTCAGGTGCTTGCCAAGCCAGGCTCAATCCAGCCGCATGCCACCTTCAAAGCGCAGGTCTATGTGCTCACCAAAGAGGAGGGAGGCCGTCACAAGCCCTTCTTCAGCGGCTATCAACCACAGTTCTACGTGCGTACCACCGACGTAACGGGAGCGATCAAACTGCCGGAGGGCGTAGATATGGTCATGCCGGGCGATACCGTTGAAATGACTGTGGAATTGCAGCAGCCGGTGGCGATGGAAGAGGGAGTCAGCTTCGCTATTCGCGAAGGCGGCCATACCGTCGGCGCTGGCTTCTGCACCGGAATCGTGGCGTAGCGTTTGCACATGAGCCAACCATAGAGTGACCGATTCAGCCACTCTATGGTTGGCTCTATGTTTTGGTCCGGTCGGCAGAATGTTTTACAATGCTAGCATGCCAGCTAGTAGCATATTTTTTTGCCAGAAAGAGGTTTATTTATGGAGATCCATTTTCTGCGACATGCCACCTTTGTGATTACCGTGAACAACCTGCGCATCCTTGTTGATCCGATGCTCAGCGAGGCGGAGGCGATGGCCCCCATTGCCAACGCGGGCAACCAGAGGCGCATCCCTATGGTTGAACTGCCGCTCCCGCAAACTGAGCTTGAGCAGTTGCTTCAGCATATTGATGCGGTGATAGTGACGCATACCCATCGCGATCATTGGGATGCACGCGCGCAAGCCTTGCTGCCAAAGCGCCTGCCCATTTTGTGCCAGCCACCAGATCAGGCCGTCATCGAACAGGCTGGATTTACGCAGGTCGTGCCGGTAACGCAGCACCTGGAATGGCACGGGCTGCGCATAGACCGTACCGGCGGTCAGCATGGCACGGGCGAGCTAGGCAAAAAGATGGGGCCTGTCTCCGGCTTCGTCATCCAGAGAGCAGGCGAGCCAACACTCTATATTGCGGGCGATACCGTCTGGTGCCCTGAAGTGCAGCAGGCTCTTGAGCAGTTTTCTCCTGACGTGGTCATCCTCTACACCGGTGCCGCAAGCTATGTCACCGGCGGCGGCCCAATTACCATGTCCGAAAAGGACGTAGCCCAGGTTTGCCACGCGCTGCCTACTGCTCAGGTGATTGCCATCCACATGGAAACGATCAACCATTGCCGCCTCACCCGCTCTGCCCTGAAGGAGAAGATGACAGAAGAGGGGCTGGCTGCACGCGTGCTGATCCCACAGGATGGAGAGCTGATCACTCATCCCTTCACAGCAATATAGCCGTGTTCCAGTAATATTGTTCCCACCACCACCCCACACCCCCCTGTGGCGACGGGATTGATCCCGTTCGGTTTACCGCCTCGCCACCGCCACGGCGCTAAAGCGGACGGCATGAATGTCGTCGCCACAGCATTCCGCGCATGTCCTTTATGCCACCAACAGTGCGGGCAACCCCACAGGGCAACCGCGAGGGATTGCCCCTAGCCATGCATGGTTGCCCACCGGCGAACAGCCCACAATGGGCATAGGGCCGATGTGGACGTGAACAGGGCAAGGGCATTGCCAACCACGCAATGGGGGCCACAGGAGGGACCAATTGTGGACGGATGGGTAGGGGCAATCCCTCGCGGTTGCCCTGCTACCCTCCCCACAATGTTGAAGAGAACCGGTAGGTTCCTACAGGGCTTCAAAATGGATCTCGCTGGCTGGCCGTAACCGCACCCGGTGCTCACCGGCCCAGAAGCCATTGAGCGTCTCGTTGTAGAACGCGATAATTTTTTCTGCTGGCAGGCTCTCGCTATCATCGGTGGTGTGGGCGTCGCTGGCTAGCAGCACATTGTAGCCCTGAGCAACGGCCCTGCGCACGGTTGTATCGACACAATATTGTGTCTGAGCTCCCGTGATGACCAGGCGTTTGATGCCGCGCGCCTCCAACTCCGTCTGCAAACACGTCTCATGAAAGGAGTCGGGCGATTCTTTCTGGACGACAGGTTCACCCTCGCGCGGTGCAATCGCCGGGTGAATCTGCCACAATGGCGTCCCTGGCTCCAACTGGTATCCTGCTCGCTCGTTGTGCTGCACATAAATCACGGGCGTCCCACTGCTGCGGGCGCGATCCAACAATAGATTGATATTCGAGAGCACCTCGTCGCGGCGATGGGCTTCTCCCACCACACCAACCTGGACATCGATGACTACTAGAGCTGTATCTGTACTCATAACATCGGACTCCTTTCCGCATCTCAAGGATTCGTTCGTTTGTCCTGAGTTTACCAGAAAATGCGGTCAAAGTCATTCCGCATTTCTCGCGCATTCAGCCAATGCTGCTAATTTTCCCCGATAAAAGGGTTGACAGACGATACTCTTCTCCTTACTATTAGAGTAAGTTATGTTGTTGATTTAATATATCAACATTATCATAAAATGCTTTTGTAGGGGCTGGCCTTGCGCCTGCCCAGGCACAGCTAGACGCGACAACGACGTTGGCTGGCGAATTTTCAAGGGCTGGCCTTGCGCCTGCCCACGCGCAAGGAGATATCGATGACACAGGACCGCAATGAAGCAGCTCGTAGCCTGATCCAACTGGGAGTGGGCGAGGGCAGCAAAGTTGAACGCATTAAAGTTTCCAGCAATCATCTGCGTGGGCAAGTGGCTGAAGAGCTGAGTCAGGATACAACGCACTTTGCAGAAGACCAGGTGCAATTGATTAAATTTCATGGCATTTATCAGCAGGAGAACAGGGACGCGCGCCAGTTGCGCAAGCAGGCAGGCGAGGAGAAAGCGTACCAGTTTATGGTGCGTTCGCGCATCCCTGGCGGCGCCTTGACCGCCGAGCAATATCTGGTCGAAGATGAGCTCGCTGACAAGTATGCTAATGGGACATTGCGCATCACCACGCGCCAGGGCATCCAGTTGCATGGCGTGCTCAAGGGTGATCTTCATCAAACGATTCACAGCATTAACAAAGCTCTGCTCTCGACGCTGGCAGCCTGTGGCGACGTTAACCGTAATGTCATGGCCTGTCCCGCTCCCATTGCTAACCGCGCTCAGGCCAGAGTGCAGGAGATCGCGCACCGCATCGCCATGCATCTCGCGCCACGCAGCAAGGCATATCATGAAATCTGGATCGATGGCGAGCAGGTCAGCACCGTTGCGGACCCTCAGGAAAGTGAGCCCATCTATGGGGACAGCTACCTGCCACGCAAGTTCAAGATCGGCGTTGCCTTTCCGGGCGATAACTGCGTCGATATCTACACCCAGGACGTTGGCCTGATCGCCTGCGTTGAAGACGAGGAGCTAGTCGGCTTTACCGTTGTCATCGGCGGCGGCATGGGCATGACGCACGGGAAGAAGGAGACCTATCCGCGCCTGGCGACTCCGCTGTGTTTCGCCGGCGTCGATGAAGTGCTCTCCGTCGTGGAGACAATCGTCACGGTTCAGCGCGACTACGGAGATCGGCAGAACCGCAAGCACGCGCGCATGAAATACGTGGTGGAGGAGCGGGGCATCGCGTGGTTCCGTGCTGAAGTTGAGCAGCGACTGGGCTATCGCTTGCCCGATCCGCGTCCGGTGGTATTGCATGATGTGGAAGATCATCTGGGCTGGCATCAGCAGGGCGATGGCCGCTGGTTTGTTGGTCTGCACGTCGAGAATGGACGCGTGAAAGATACCGCGACGATCCGCCTGCGCTCAGGGCTGCGTCATGCCGTAGAGCAATTCCGCCCCGGTATTCGTTTGACGGGCCAGCAAAATATTCTATTGACCGACATCGCTGAGGAGCAGCGCAAGCCGCTTGAAGTGTTATTAAGCGAATATGGTATTTCCACCGATCCCAACGCTGCCGGAGCGTACCGCTTCGCGATGGCCTGTCCGGCTCTCCCGACCTGCGGGCTGGCATTGGCGGAAGCTGAGCGCGTTTTGCCTGCGGTCATGCTACAGATAGAGGAGGATATGCGCTCATTGGGCCTGGAAGGAGAGCCGCTCAGTGTGCGTATGACCGGCTGCCCCAACGGTTGCGCGCGCCCCTACATGGGCGATATCGGCTTTGTCGGTCGCACCAAAGACGTGTACAACATCTACGTCGGCGGCGACTGGGCCAATACGCGCATGAACACGCTCTATGCCCCTTCGGTCCACCTCCGAGACCTGGCCTCGACCCTGCGCCCGCTCCTGCTGCTGTGGCGAGACGAGCGCCAGCCTGGTGAAACGCTCGGCGATTTCTGTCACCGCAACGGCGTCGAGCAATTGCGCGCCCAGGTGGAAGCGCGAGTCGGAGCGTTGACCCGAGCCGGATAGCTGTTGTGGGGACCCGATGGTAATGTGCATCGTCGTGTCCCAGGGTCGGGCAAGGTCATCGCAGGCGGACACGGCAACCGCGAGGGATTGCCCCTAGCCCCTAGCCAACCGTTGCCGCGTAGGGGCAAGATGCCCGTACCCGCAACAGGGCAACCGCAAGGGATTGCCCCTAGCCAACCGTTGCAGCATTGGGCAAGGTCATCGCAGGCGGACACGGCAACCGCGAGGGACGGCCCCCTGGTCATCCCATCGAACAGGGTGGGTCCGATTCGGTTTTGGTTGGGGGATGATATGATGTTGGGGCCTTCGCGGTTGCCCTGGTTGGGGATGAGAAATGGTCGATGGGATGGGTAGATGTATGGGTAGGGGCAATCCCTTGCGGTTGCCCTGTCCCCATTGTGACCCGTTCGCCGATGACGATAACGGATGGGTAGGGGCAATCCCTCGCGGTTGCCCTGTGGCGGTGCCCGCGCTGTTGTGGGAACGACAGGGCGATCAATCGGACGCGATGAATCGGGTCCCTACCGGTTGCCCTGCGACAGGATCGCCGGTGGACAATGCATCGGGTGTGGACAATGGATGGGTAGGGGCAATCCCTCGCGGTTGCCCTGCCTCGGATGGGAACATAACGAAAGAAGAGAGTGCATGCCTAAATATTATCCTGTCATGCTTGATATACGAGGTCGCAAAGCGGTTGTGATCGGCGGTGATCGCGTGGCCGCGCAGAAGGCCGCCGCGTTGACCGCCAGTGGTGCCGAGGTGAGCGTTATCGGTCAGCAGTTCTGCGATGAGCTTTTGCAGCAGGCCGCGCACCACAGGGTCAAACTCGTGCGCAAGTCGTACGCGCCGGGCGATTTAGCCGGAGCCTTTGTGGTCATCGCGGCAACCAGCGATCCCCAGATGATCGAGACCATCTGGGAAGAGACGCAGGAACGCGGGCAACTGGTCAACATCGTCGATGTACCGGAACGCTGCACATTTATCATGCCATCGGTCCTGCGCCGCGATCAGCTTACCATCGCCGTCTCGACCGAAGGAGCCAGCCCGAGCCTGGCGAAACGCATTCGCCAGCGCCTGGAAGACTACTTCCCGCCCGCGTATGGCTCGTATATGCGTCTGGCAGCTCTGGCGCGCACGCATTTACGCCAGCAAGGCGTCTCCTATGAAAAGCGCGACGATTTCTTCGAAGATTACTTCACTTCGCCCATCCTGTCATTGCTGGGTGAGAATGACGTGAAGCAGGCAACCACGCTGACCAGCGCATTATTACAACGCTACAGTGTGACTGTCCCGGCTGAAGAGCTTGAAACTGAACTTGCGAGAGAGATAGAGGGTGTTGGCGATGCGGTATGAGCAGAGCGGCAGAGGAAAGGTCTATCTTGTGGGGGCCGGTCCGGGCGATGCGGAATTGATCACCGTCAAGGGTCTGCGCTGCCTGCGAGCCGCCGATGTGGTGATTTACGATAACCTGGTCAATGTCGAACTGCTGGACGAGGCTCCTTTGCAGGCTCAGCGCGTCTTTGTTGGCAAAAAGCCGGGCAGGCATTCCGTGAAGCAGGAAGAGATTAATGAATTGCTCATTCGCTATGCCAGGGAGAATCTCGTGATTGTGCGTCTCAAGGGAGGCGATCCCTTCGTCTTTGGGCGCGGCGGCGAGGAGGCGCTGGCTTTAGCGGAGGCGGGGATACCGTTCGAAGTGGTGCCGGGGGTGAGTTCGGCCATCGCCGTTCCGGCTTACGCGGGCATCCCCGTGACCCATCGCGACTATACTTCGCTGGTAACTATTGTGACCGGCCATGAGCAGCGTGGCAGCAACAGCGTAGACTGGGAAACGCTGGCGCAACTGGGGGGGACGTTGGTGATTATGATGGGCGTGAGCCGTTGCGCGCAGATCGCGCAACGCTTGCTCAATGGCGGCATGGCGGCTGATACGCCCGTTGCAGTAATTCAGCAAGGGACGCTCCCTCAGCAGCGCATGGTCAAGGGGACGCTGGTCGATATCGTCGAGCGAGCTGAGGTAGCGGGCATCAAATCACCGGCCATCACCATCATCGGCGACGTGGTCAATTTGAGCGACCCGCTGGCCTGGTTCGAGGCTCGCTCTGCTATGAGCGAACTGGAGCCGCTGCCTACCTTGCAAGTTTGTTTGCCTTAGTCAGGGCCTGATCCAGATCCCACAGGATATCTTCGATATTCTCGATCCCGATGGAGAGGCGGATCAGGTCGGGCGTCACGCCGCTTGCTATCTGAGCCTCCTCCCCGAGCTGCTGGTGCGTTGTGCTGGCCGGATGGATAATCAGGCTGCGTGTATCGCCAACGTTCGCCAGGTGAGAGAACAGCTTCACATGATTGATCACCGCTTTGCTCGGCTCGTAGCCACCCTTAACGCCAAAGGTGAAGATTGAGCCTGCGCCACGGGGCAGATACCGCTTCGCCAGTTCGTAAGAGGGATCACCAGGCAGGCCAGGATAGCGCACCCAGCTCACAGCAGGATGCTCCTGAAGGAACTGAGCCACGCGTATCGCATTCTGGCAGTGGCGTTCCATGCGCACCGAAAGCGTTTCCAGCCCCTGTAACAGCAAGAAAGAGTTGAAGGGGCTAATGCAGGCGCCCGTATCGCGCATCGTCTCGCAGCGCAGCTTCATGCAGAAGCAAAAATCTCCGAAGGTCTCGTAAAAGCGAACGCCATGATAGCCGGGCGAAGGATCGACGATATGGGCGAAATTCCCATTGTCCCAGGGAAATTTGCCGGATTCAACGACCACGCCGGCAATAGAATTGCCATGTCCATCGATAAACTTGGTCGCCGAATGAACTACGATATCCGCGCCATGCTCAAACGGGCGGCAGAGATAGGGGGTCGCAAAGGTATTATCGATCACTAGAGGAACGCCAGCCTCATGCGCGATATCCGCGATGGCGCGAATATCCAGCACATCTCCGCGCGGATTGCCGATAGTTTCGCCATAGAGAGCGCGCGTGCGAGGCGTGATAGCTTTGCGGAAATTTTCCGGGTCGGTGCCATCCACGAAGATGGTATTGATGCCCCAGGTGCGTAACGTGATATCAAGCTGCGTATGCGTTCCACCATAGATGCCGCTAGAAGAAACAATCTCATCACCGGGGCGCAGCAGCGTCATCATCACCGCTATCTGTGCCGCCATGCCGGAGGCCGTCGCCACCGCCGCCGTACCCGCCTCTAAAGCGGCAATCCGTTCCTCGAAGGCGGCGGTCGTCGGGTTCATAATGCGGGTGTAAATATTACCGAAGCGTTGCAGCGCGAAAAGGTGAGCCGCGTGGTCGGTATCGTCGAAAATAAATGAGGTCGTCTGGTAAATGGGCACTGCTCGCGCCCCCGTCGCCGGATCGGGCCGCTGGCCTGCGTGAACCGAGAGGGTGTCGAAGCCAAAGACATGGTCACTATCGATTTCTGGCATGATGTGCTCCTCTCCAATCTGAGCGTTTTTCTCCTGCCATATATGGTACCACATTCATTCGTAGTAGGGGCGGGTCTTGCACCCGCCCTACGAGCCATATATGGTACCACATTCGTTCGTAGGTAGGGGCGGGTCTTGCACCCGCCCTACGAGCCATATATGGTACCACATTCATTCGTAGTAGGGGCGGGTCTTGCACCCGCCCTACGAGCCATATATGGTACCACATTCATTCGTAGTAGGGGCGGGTCTTGCACCCGCCCTACGAGCCATATATGGTACCACATTCGTTCGTATGTAGGGGCGGGTCTTGCACCCGCCCAACGATTTTCAATGCGCACAAAATTTCGCCCTCTAAAGAGACCCGAAAATGACATTTGGAATGTCTATTCCTCAAAGGGGATTGCGCTGGAAATAATAAAGGAGGACGATTATGGATATGGAGAGGCAAGCGCCGCGCGGCTATAGCGAGGGCAAGCTGAAAACGGACCGTCCCGAGAGGATGTCCCTCTGGCGATTGCCCTGGGCATATTCAAAGGTGCTGTTCGCCCCCTCGCCTCACAGATTTGCCGAGGAGGCGCGTTACGCTCGCTGGGGGCTGGTCTGGTCTCAAGTGCTCATCCTGCTGATCACCATTGCTGTTGCGGGTGCGATAGTTGGTTTTACCAGAACAACCGAGTATCTGGGCGCGATCTTTGGCTTGAGGGTAGTAACAGCTTTCCTGTCGTTTTTTTCGGTCAGCACATCTCTTGTGCTCACACTCGCCCAGTTGATTTTCATCCCGCTCGCCTTCTTCTTTGTCATGTTCATTCAGTATGTCTTCTCACGCGCCTTTGGCGGTCGCGGCTCATTCCTGGCGCAGACCTATACAAACTTGCTGTATTACATACCTCTGACCATTATCGGCAAAATTGTAGCGGTCGTGCTGGTATTTTTCCCCATAGTGGGCATATTCACCACCTTTTTCGTCAGAACAGGCATTAACCTGCTTTTGCTTGCCTATGGCATTGTGCTCAATGTGCTTTTACTCATGGGAGTACACAGGCTCAAACGTGAGCGCGCTATAGGCGTGATCATCTGGCAGCTCATCGTGCTGGCGGTGATCGCCATCGCTCTCATTGTATTTGTAGGCGTTCTTCTGGACAGGAATCTCAGACCTGCTGTTGGGTAGTGCTATTCAGGTAGAAAGTTCATCGTAGCGTTTTGATGACAATGAACAAAAATCGGGCGCGGATACATAGCCACTCACGAGCGCGTGATATCCGAGAGCCGTTATCCATCAGGAGGGAAATTGAGTATGGCACAGAATTATTACGACCCGCAGCAGAACCAGGATCAGTCAGGCTATGATCAGGGGCAGGACTATACTCAGGGACAACAAGGGTATGGTCAGCAGTCGGGGCAGGGCTATGGTCAACAGCCGGGTCAAGGGTATGATCAGGGACAGCAGAGCTATGGGCAGCAAACGGGACAGGGATATGACCCGGGGCAGCAGGGCTATGGTCAACAGCCTGGACAACCGATGGGTCAGGGCCAGCAACCAGGCCAGGATCAGGTCTCGCAGGCGGCACAGATGGCAAAGCAGCAAATTGGTCAGGTGATTGACCAGTTCGCAGGCAGGGTCCCGGGCGGCCAGCAATATTCTCAGCAGGCGAAAGATGCCGTCGGTAATGTCATCGATAACATCGCGCAGCAAGTCAAACAACGCGCTGGCGGCATGTTCGGGGGGAGACCATAAGAACCTGCATCCAATGCTCGTTACGCCAGGGAGGACAACCGATCAGCGTTGTCCTCCCTTTCTGTTCACGGAAAACATCAATATGTGGTACACTTTAGAAGCGAGCTTACCAGTGTACTCCGGCGCTCTCGCGTTTAGGCTCCATCATCTCTCTGGGTTTTCTCGACCTATCAGCCTTGTTACACGCGCTAATGCATAAAATAGTCTGCGGGAGGAGTTGGTGAAAACAGACTGGCGAGCGTTAAAATGTGTAAGATACCTGAGAGCATAGAGCGTTTTTCTCTGCTCTCATACCCATCGGAGTCTGATATTTATTGTAGCACTATAGTCTGATATTTATTGTAGCACTATATGGAGATGCTTTCCTGATGACACAAACAATTAACCAGACAGCGCATGCTACGGTTGGTAAGTCGGCGCGTCGTAAGGACGCACCCGATAAATTGACCGGGCGTACGCGTTACGCAGGCGACCTGGCGTTTCCCCGGCTGGTGCATGCCCGGCTGGTGCTCAGCCCTTACGCGCATGCCCGTATCGTCTCGATTGATACGGTAGCGGCCCAGGCGATCCCGGGCGTTGTGGCCGTGTATACGAGTGAGACGCTTGGTATGGCTAACGCTCACAGCACCTCGCGCTCCCAGGCCCCTCTGGCGCACGGCGAGGTAAACTGGTGCGGCCACCCGGTCGCGATAGTGCTGGGCGAGACGGAGGAGGCCGCCGAAGATGGCGCTGCCGCCGTTGATGTCGAGTACGAGCCGCTGCCCGTCGTCATCGATCCGCTGGTCTCGTTGCAGCCGGATGCCCCACTTGCGCGCACACGCAGCGAAGCTGAGGTCTCCGAGATTGCAGGTGGCGGGGCGCATGCAGCCGTACCCGAAGAGGGCGTTGAGGAGGAGGCCGAGAAAGAAGCCCTGTCGCAGAATGTCAGCGATAAAGCGCACCTCAAGACCGGTGATATCGAGGCGGGCTGGCGCGAGGCCGAAGTAGTCGTTGAACGCACCTATCGGACTCGGCCCGTACACCAGTCCTATATGGAACCGCAATCGATTACCGTCGTGCCGGACGGGTCCGGGCATCATTTAACCGTCTGGCCCAGCTCTCAGGGAATGTTTGGCGTGCGTAAGGATATCTCCGAAGCTCTGGACATGCCTGAGCGCCAGATTCGCGTGGAGTCAACCCCCATCGGTGGAGCCTTCGGCGGCAAATTTGGCCTGTCAGAGCCGCTGGCCGCCGCCGCTGCTGCCGCCTGTCGCCGTCCTGTGCGCCTTGTCTATACGCGCCAGGAAGACTTGCTGGCAGGCAACCCCGCGCCCCAATCGGTGATTACGCTCAAACTGGGCGCAAAGCGCGATGGTACGCTGGTCGCGCTCCAGGGCAGGGCCATCTTTGATGCGGGCGCGTATCCTGGAGCTGCTGCCAGCCTGGGCGGCTTCATTATGGCGAGCACTTATAACTGCCCCAATGTCGATATTCGCTGCTATGAGGTGCTGACGAACAAAGTCAGCGTTGGCGCATACCGCGCTCCTAACGCGCCCCAGGCCACATTCGCCCTGGAGAGTACCGTCGATGAGCTCTGCGAACAGATGCAGTTTGACCCCATCGAGTTTCGTAAAAAAAACGCGGTCAAAGAGGGCGACACCATGATCGACCGTCGTACATGGCGACGTATCGGGCTGATAGAGTGTATAGAGGAGCTACAAAAGCAGCCGCTGTGGAGCAATAGAACGGCGCAACAGGCGGTGCCGGAGGAGTTGAAGGGCTGGAAAATCGGCGTTGGCGTTGCTGTTGGCGGCTGGCCCGGCGGCACCGAACCGGCGGCAGCCGCCTGTCGCCTTGAGAGCGATGGCACCTTTACCGTCGTGGTTGGTACGGTTGATCTGACTGGCTCCGATACCTCAATGGCGCTGATCGCCGCTGAAGTGCTGGGAGCCTCTGTTGATAGCGTGAACGTGGCGCATGATAGCACCGACACCATGCCTTATAGCGGCGGCACCGGTGGCAGCAAAACTACTTACGCTATGGGGTCCGCCGTTCTGGCAGCCGCGAACGATGCACGTCAGCAGATATTAGCCGCTGCCAGCGAAATGCTTGAAGCCTCCATTGATGACCTGGATATCAGCGATGGTAGCGTGGTGGTCAGGGGTGTGCCGGGCAAAAGCATCACGTTGAAGGAGATTGCCGCCGCTTCTATGCGCTTCGCTGGACAGTTTGAGCCGATCTATGGACGTGGTCGGGCCGCCAACAAGTTCAGCTCTCCCATGTTCACCGCTCATCTTGCCAGAGCCGCCGTCGATCCCGACACCGGCGAGGTGCGCGTGCTCAATTACATCGCGGTACAGGATGTAGGCAATGCCATCAATCCCGCCGAAGTTGAAGGCCAGATTCACGGCGGCGTCGCTCAGGGGCTTGGCTGGGCGCTCTTTGAAGGCTTTGAGTACGACGAAAATGGGCAGTTGCTCACCTCCACGCTGATGGATTACGCGCTGCCACATAGCCAGGACGTGCCGAATATTGCCACTGTGCTGGTGCAGATACCATCCGCGCTTGGTCCCTTTGGCGCCAAAGGCGTGGGCGAGCCTCCGGTCGTGCCCGTTGCCGCCGCCGTCGCGAACGCCATTCACGATGCCGTCGGCGTGCGTATGAGCGATATTCCCATGACCCCTGAACGGGTCTTCACAGCTATGCAGCACAGGCAGTAAGCCAGGCTCTAAATCGTAGAGAAAGGTACCTACGGGTTTCTCACTCTCAAGAGGTGGAACGCTCGCGGGTACCTGTTTTTTTGTTCTCAGAATGCTATACTATAAGTGTTCTCTCTACATCACACAGCAAATCTCCCGTATTAGGTAGACGTTTCGTAGTCCGTTCCCCAGAAGTTACGTCCTAGTTGCTTGACTGGAGCGCAATCTTAGTATGTATTGATTACTTCTAAGGGACACGAGAAATGACATCTTCAGATCACGCTTCTGATATAAATCGGGTCCATACCCCCATGCCGGTTCAATCGGCTCTTGAGGCCACGCCTCCCGTTGGCGTTACACCGCCACAGGTGCTGGCGGAAGAAGCTGCGGCAGGTCGGCGCGGCGCAGCCTGGCGACTGCTGCACTGGATTATCCAGGACGATCCTCGCGCCGTCATCGCCGTCTCCTCACTCAATGATGATCGCCTGGCGCAAAATCTGCTCGAATTCATCGCTCTAGGGACCTGGGCCGGTAAGCCCTTTGTCGTCCCCGTTCCTCTGCGTACCGCGCATGCTCGTACGCGCTTGCGCACGCTGTTTCTGCCTGGCTCTGGCATGGATTATGCTCGCGTTGAACGTGTATTAATCGCAGCCGTCGCTGATAAACGTCCGGCCATGCGAGAGTCCGCGGTATACCTCCTGGGCATCATCGGGAGTCGCCATGCTACCCCCTTGCTGATCCAGGCATTAGATGATCCCATATCCGCTGTACGTTCGCAGGCAGCGAAAGCTCTGGGCCGAGTTGGGGATGCCACGGCTGTTCCGGCGTTGCTCAGGTCGTTACATACGGCAGACGAGCAAATGAGCAGTCAGATTGATTTTGCTCTGGCACGCCTGGGTTTTGCGGCTGTGCCCGCGCTCGTTGCGGAGAGTAAGAGTAGCTCGCCCTGGATACGCTGGCACTGCGTGCGCGCCCTGGGAGAAATCTGCGATTCCCGCGTGCTTCCTGTGCTGGTGGAGTCGTTGCGCGACCCTGATCATTCGGTGGCATGGATGGGAGCCAAAAAACTGATCAGCTTCGGCAAACGCTGCGTTGAACCGCTATTGCACCTGCTGGTCGTTACCGATACGTCTCCCTGGCTGGTAGAAACGGCCTCTTATGTGCTGCATAATATGTGCCTGCGCAATAAAAAGCTCAGGCCCTACCTGGAGCCGGTTATCCAGAGCATGCACAGCGTCGCCTACCAGATAGCCACGCCTCAAGCCGCTCGCCGCGCCCTCTCCCAACTGATTGCCGAGGGGGTGTTGATGAATGGCTCATAGAGCGCGCTTTGGACGAGGAAAAGTAGTGCTAGAAGAGCAGGAAGAAATCTTCCTGCTTTTCATCGTTCGTTATTATGTGACGCTCAAAAGGAAAATTAAAAATCCGATGACCGAATTGTAGCTTTGCCCTGCTGATCCCTATCTTCATCAAAAAATGATTTTCTGATGATATCCTCTTTGAAAATGCACCTCTATGTACGTTTGTAATAGGGGAAGTACAGAAGGCAGAGGTATTAGGATACAGAACTTGCCTTCTCTAGCAAGAGAGTGTAGGGAAACTTACCGTCTCTTATGGAAACATTATTACTATCGCGGTAGGAGAAAAACGCTGCCTGTGTTGATAAGGAGGCATAGCATGGATGCAGATAAGCCCTTAGATAGAGAAAATCTGGAAAGGTTGCTGCGGGAAGCAGGAAGCTCCACTAGTCCAGTTTTAGATGGATGTGATCTGAGAGGGCTTGATCTCTCTGGTCTCGACCTGAGCGCTGTCAGCCTGTACGGAGCTAATTTGAGCGGAGCTGATCTGAGTGGAGCCAACCTGAGCCGGATCAAACTGGACTTTGCTAAGCTGAGTGGAGCCAATCTGAGTGGGGCTGATCTCAGCAGTGCCAATCTAAGCCAGGTGGACCTGAGCGGTGCAGACCTAAGTGGAGCCAATTTGACTGATGCCTACCTGGTCCGGGCTAATCTGCACAACGCCGACCTGAGAGAAGCCATCCTCATTGGTACCTATCTCGATGGCGCTGACTTGAGAGGCGCTAACCTGGTTGGAGTCGATCTGGAACAGGCTGATCTGAGTGGAGTCGATCTGCGTCAGGCCAATATGGGAGCCGTTGAGTTGGACGATATCAATCCAGGTCCAAGCGGTGGCCTTATCGGCCTTTTTCGAGGCAGGATCAACCGGAGGAGCTATATTGTAGGTGGCCTGATGGGTAATGGAGCGGCAGCTTTTCTGGGGGCTCTCTGGATAGCTTCCCGCCTTCTTTCGATCTCCAGTTTCGCCACAGTTGTACTCCTCCTGGCATTGATGGGAGCGGTAGTCTTCTTTCAGATCTCATTGATAATTCGGCGGTTTCACGATCTCAATAGGGGGGCGGTCTCTCTCCTCTGGCTCTTCGTTCCTTTCTTCAATGTATACTTTGGATTCCTATTACTGTTTGGCAGAGGAACAATTGGTTGGAACCGTTATGGGCCACCCCCGCTCCCTGCGATAAGAAATCTTATCGCCAAAACTGATTCATCTCAGGCATGATCGCTCCGTGCGCCGCGAACAGATCGTCAACCAGTTGATAGATCTCGTCCAGCGTCAACTCCGCCGAGGTGTGCGGATCGAACATCGCCGCGTGATAGACATGCTCGCGGTTGCCTGTCAGCGCCGCCTCGACAACGAGCCCCTGCACAGTGATATTGCTGCTCTGTAATGCCGCCAACTGAGGAGGGACGGGACCGATTACCGTCGGTTGCAGGCCATTGCTATCGACCAGGCAGGGAACCTCAACGCAGCAGCCCTAAGGTAATTTTTGGCATGAGATTCTCCTGAAAATATCAATTTGCCTTTAGGGGCAGGGCAGGCGCGAGGCCGTGCCCCTACGGGTGTATTTGTAGCGTTTACCCTATCACGCCCGCGCTATACCCTGGTGCGATCTCCTGTCCGGTCGTAAAGCGGTCGTAGGCGAAGTGTTGCATATCGGCTGGCTTTTGCCCGGTTGTGATCAATTGAGCCATCCATTGCCCGACGACAGGCGAGAGTTTAAAGCCGTGACCGCTAAATCCGGCTGCGCAGTAGAGCCCTTCATAAGCGGGGAGCCGGTCAAGGATCGGGTGATAGTCGGGGGTGTCGTCGTAGATGCCGGCCCAGCCGCCACGCGGTACGGCGCGGGCCAGCGCCGGGAAGCACTCCCTGCCACGGGTGCGAAAATAGCTGATCTCGTCCTCCGTCAATCCCTGCGCGTAGTGATCGGGATTCTCTGGCGTCAGCACGTTCTCCGTTGTGCCAACCAGCGTCACGCCGCCGATGTCCGGGCGCAGGTAAATCTCGCGCGCCATATCCAGGCAGACGGCGTGGAGCCCTTGCCGACCGCCGCAATCGTTGGGGCGACGCAGCGCTACCATAGGATGGCGCGTCGCGATAATCGGCAGCGTAATGCCGATATCTTGAGCCAGAGCCACGCTCCACACATTGGCGGCCAGCACCACAATCGGCGCGGTAAACGTTCCCTGCGTCGTCTCAACGCCCGTGATACGCCCGTCTTGCGTCATGATGCGCGTGACGGTAACGCCTTCGTGGATGGTTGCGCCGTGGTCTCTAGCGCGTTGCCCGAAACAATGCGTGGTCGCCATCGGATCGGCCACGCCTGTATCGGACTCATAGCAGGCTAGCTCAATATCCTTCCCGCTGTAGCCGGGCGCGACCTCGCCAATCTCGGCAGGAGCGATCAGCTTTGTCGGCACGCCTTCTTGCTGCTGCAAGGCCACGTTCGACCTCAACAAGTCGGCTCCCTCCGCGTTAGCCATAACAAGCATGCCGGTGGTGGTAAAGCCGCAGTCGCCTCCGACCACATCAGCGAAATGGGCAAACACCTGCAAGCTGTCCCGCGCCATGCGAATCGTAAAGTCGTTAGAATAATGCTGGCGGATAATTGCGCCCGAGCGTCCCGTCGTTCCATTACAGAGGGCCTGTCGTTCGAATAACATCACGCGTTCGTTGCCCTGCCTGGCGAGGTGGTAAGCGATGCTGGCGCCCATGACGCCTCCGCCGATGATGATGCATGTGGCTGTCCTGCTCATGGTGGTCTCTCCTGACTGTGGAAATATTAGAGGCTTTCTTTACTTTCAGAGTACCAGCAGAACGCGTAAATTGCAAGCGTGGACAGCCGTACAACAGGTGTTCCTGTTCCATCAGGCGGAATAATTTAGGCGGTTACCCGTGTTCTCACAGGTGAATATCTTAGACGATAGAATACCTCGCAATGTAGCTTGACATTCCTTGACAAGTAAAAAATGTGCATGGTAATCTTTCGTTAGCTATTAGAGAAACTAAATTGATTGACTTAGTCAACATTGAGGTGATCGATCATGGGAGATGCGTCCCGAGAAATTATGCGGCGAGCGCGCCAGCAGGTGCCGGAATGGAGCCCTGGACAGGTACGCGAAAAGTTGGCCGATGATGGACAGGATATCGTTCTGGTAGATGTGCGTGAGAAGCTCGAATGGAATGAAGGGCACATCCCCGGCGCTCTCCACGTTCCGCGCGGCTTCCTTGAATTGCAAATTGAAGAGGCCGTTCCCGACAAGTCTAAAACGGTCGTGTTATATTGTGCGGGCGGCGTGCGCTCCCTCATCGCTGGCAGCACATTGCAGCAGATGGGCTATGATAACGTGATCTCGATGTCCGGCGGCTTCGGGCAGTGGAAGAACAATGGTTACGGCTTCGTTCAGCCGCGCGTCATGACGGATGCTCAGGCCAGAAGGTATAGCCGTCACCTGCTCATCCCTGAAGTGGGCGAGCAGGGACAGTTTAAGCTGCTCGACTCGCGGGTATTGTTGATCGGCGCCGGCGGCCTGGGCTCTCCTGCGGCCTATTATCTGGCTGCGGCGGGTGTGGGAACGCTTGGCATTATCGATGCCGATGTCGTCGATGATAGCAACCTGCAACGCCAGATCCTGCATAACACCGAGCGCATCGGTCAGTACAAGGCCGAATCCGCCCGTGAGACCATCAAGGCGCTCAATCCCGATGTCAACGTGGTTACCTACCTGGAGCGCCTGGACGAGACCAATGTCCGGCGCATCATTGCCGATTACGATGTGATCCTCGATGGCACCGACAACTTCCCGACGCGCTACCTGCTCAATGACGCCTCCATCCTTGAGAATAAGCCGGTGGTGCATGGCAGCGTCTTCCGCTTTGAGGGTCAGGTTACTGTGTTCAAGCCCTATGATGGGCCATGCTATCGCTGCCTCTATCCCGAGCCGCCTCCTCCTGCGCTGGCGCCGAGCTGCGCCGAAGCTGGCGTGCTGGGCGTGCTTCCTGGCACAATTGGCCTGCTTCAGGCAACCGAGACCATCAAGCTGCTACTCAAGCTTGGAGATCCGCTGGTGGGCCGCCTGATGACCTATGATGCCCTGGCTGGCGAGTTCAATGAGTTGCGGCTCTTCCGCGATCCCAACTGCCCGGCCTGTGGCGAGCATGGACATCCAGAAGATTTGCCAACCTATGCCGAAGTTTGCGCTGTGCCTGCATAAGCAAGCCTGAATAAGTAAAGACCAACCCTGATTTGAAGGAGAAATATATATGGCTAATATTCGTTTAGCTCCTGTCTTGCGGGCCTCCGCTGGCGGCGCGAAGCAGGTCAGTGTTGAGGGCAGTACGCTTGCCGCCGCCCTTTCCGATCTCTACCTGCGTTTTCCAGCGCTGAAAGAGCAGATCCAGCCAGGAGAGGAGCTGAGCCGCTTTATTAATGTCTATGTCAACGATCAGGACGTGCGCTACTTACAGGGATTGGAGACAGGCGTTCAAGCCGGCGATACCATTACCCTGTTGCCTGCGATGGCGGGCGGATTCGACTAGGAGCAACTTATGCGCTACGGCAGCATACTGGACACCATCGGCAATACTCCTCTGGTCGAGCTAAAGAGTTTTAGCCCTCGTCCAGGCATAGAGATTTATGCCAAGCTGGAAGGGATGAACCCCACCGGCAGCGTCAAAGACCGGGTGGCGAAAAGGATGATCGAAGAGGCGGAGGTCAGCGGCAAATTGCCGCCGGGCTCCATCCTGCTTGAGCCGACCAGCGGCAATACGGGCATCTCCCTGGCGATGATCGCACGCATCAAAGGCTATCAGTTTATCGCGGTCATGCCTGATAATGTCACCAGAGAGCGTAGCCAGATGCTTGAGCTGTATGGCGCAAAGATTGTCTTCTCCGATGGCTCGCTGGGCAGTAATGGAGCGGTCAAGCTGGCGAAAGAAATGGCCAACCGTGACGAGCAGTATGTCATGCTCTACCAGTATGGCAACGAGGCTAACCCTCGGGCTCATTACGAGGGTACTGCGCCGGAGATTATCAGAGATTTGCCCGACCTTGATGTGTTCGTCGCCGGACTGGGCACAGGAGGTACGCTCACAGGCAATGCTCGCCGTTTGAAAGAATACAATCCGGCCATCAAAATTGTCGCTGCTGAGCCCCTGCAAGGTGAGGGGGTACAGGGGCTACGCAGCCTCGAAGATGGCTTTGTTCCTCCGATATTCGATAGATCGCTGCTCGATGCCAAAATTCTGGTATCAAGCGCCGATTCGATTCGGCGCACGCGCCAGCTCAAAGACCAGGAAGGCATCTTTGCCGGCCCATCGTGCGGGGCTTCGTTACATGCAGCCCTGCGCGTTGCCGCCAGCATCGATCAGGGCAAAATTGTAGTCATGCTGGCCGATGGGGGCTGGAAGTACCTCAGCGAAGATCTCTGGACGCGTGAACTTGATGAGCTTGAAGACGACTTAGAGGCAAAAGTATTATGGTAGCTGATCCAGGTTTTGTGGTGCGTATCCCTAAGGGGATGTACGAAGAGATGGCGGCGCATATCGCTGCCAGCTATCCCAACGAAGGCTGCGGCCTGTTAGCGAGCAAGGATGGTCAGGTAGTGAAGAACTACCCGACCGCCAATGCCGCCGAGCATCCCGATGATTTCTCCGAGATCGATTCCCTGCAACTTTTAGATATTTCCGACGATATCGACGAGTATGGTGGGGAGATGTACTCCTATTACCACTCCCACCCGATAAGCGAAGCCTATCCCTCCCCGCGCGATATCGCCTGGGCAAAGCATAACAAGCTCTACTACATTATCTTCTCACACCAGTACTATCCCGAACCTCCCTACGCTCGCGTCTTTCTCATTGGCGACGACGATTCTGTGACTGAGGGGAAAATAGAGCTGGTCTAGCTTTTTCTATTACAAAAAGTATGTTCTATCTTCCCTCGTCACATAATTGCAATTTTATGGAACAACTTCAAATGGCCGCATCATATCGTTATCCTCGTGTTCCAGGATATGACAATGATAGACATATCTTCCGGTAAAGTCGGTGAAACGAGTGATGAGGCGGGCAATCTGTCCCGGGTAGACCTTCACCGTATCCTTGAAACCAGCCTCATTAGGGTCTGGCAGGATGGGGGGTCCCGTGAAAACCAATTGTCTGGTGGCTATATACTGCTGAACATCGAAAGGCTGTCTATCCAGGATATGGAACATCACATCATGGAGATGCATAGGATGGGCATCGCCTGTCAGATTGATGAAGCGCCAGATCTCCGTCGTATTCAACTTCGGCTTTTCGGTCACTGGAGCGTTGAAATGCGTATTGTTAAGCAGTAGGCCCAGGGATACTCCTTGCGCGTTGAGTATTTCATCGAGCGTGATGTTGCGCGTTCTCACTGCACTAGATTCGGGTGGTATAGGTGGTACGGGCAGACTCGATGGAATGGAACTGGTATCCTTGCTTGAAAGAGGCAACGATACTTTGAATTGCATAATCAGGGGAAGCTCGACGGCACCACCGCCAGGGAAGGGCGCAGGAGCATTATTGGTCATCGTAATGATCTGGCCTTCCATCCCCTTAAAGTCGAGAATGACGTCAGCGCGTTCGGCTGGCGCTACAAGGATTTCCATAAGCCGCACCGGTTTGGGCAGAAAACCTTCTTCAGCTCCGATCTGAATGAAGGGTTGAGCTGAGTCGAGCGACAGTCGCAGGAAGCGGGCGTTGCAACCGTTCAGGATGCGGAAACGATACTTTCTGGGTTCCACGTTTAGAAACGGCATGGCCTTACCATTCACGAGTGCGGTGTCCCCGAAGAACTCAGGAACCCATACGGGATGTACTGGTGTTACGCCGTGAGATGGGTAGAACAACTGACCATTCTGCGTGAATGATCTGTCCTGGATCGCCAGTCCAATCTCGAAGGGCGCTTTGGGCAGATTTAGTTGGGCATTATTGGGATCTGTGAGCAGGTAAAAGCCTGCCAGACCAGCGTAAACATTCAGACGAGTGATACCCAATGCGTGATCGTGGTACCAGAGTGTTGTGGCTGGCTGAAGATTGGGATACGTGACGGTTTTCGAGTGGCCAGGAGTAAACCAGTCTAAGGGATTGCCATTACTTTGCGGGGGAACATGTCCCCCATGCAGGTGTGTAGTAGTTCGTACAGCAGGCAAATGCGGCGGCATAATGGTGGGATCGATAGCAAATAGATGCTTGTCAGGCAAATTGTTGAGATACTTCACCACAATTGGCTGGTTGACCTGTGCGATGATGGTGGGGCCTGGATATGTACCGTTAAAGCCCCAGACGGTAGTTGGTGGCAACTGTTTATGGAGCTTTTGCCTGAACTGGCTCATTGTCAACTGGTAGAACGGATGACCACCGATTTGTCCAATTGGCTTGAGAACATTCGGTATGGGTAAAGGGTCAACAAATGGCGTTAAGCGGAGAGAATGCAGGCCGTGCGCCAGAGCAGGTTGCATTTTTCCTGGATCTAAAACTGATGCGTTTCCTGCTAAAAGAGCTCCGGTAATGGCTGTCGTTGTCTGCAAAAATTGTCGTCTTTTCACGCGATATCACCTTTCCATGATCTATTCAATCATTAGTTTTGCTGATATATACCATTGCAGGTATTGAAGACGTGATAATGGAGTCGTCAGTGCGAACGTAGACAGGTTCCTTCTGGCAGATTACCCGTATCTGTGCCTTTTGGCGTTGAGGATTAAGGAGGAGTAATAAAAATGGAGGGAATACTCTCCTCTCAGCGCAACGCAAGTTGCTTTTTATGGGTATTTACTAGCCTGAATTAAGTATAGGGACAGGATAAGTATCAAATATGCAAATATTCCATATGAGCTCGCGTATGTTGACAAAAAGAGAGTGAGAAGCTATTTGGTACGTTAGTAGCATGCTCAGACCTATAATCCCCTGGTAAATATGACAGCATCTCGTGGAGTACCATATAATAACATCACCGAATTGATGAAGAGGAGAGACCATGCCACAGGAACAGGAATCGGAACAGGGGCGAACGGTACTGGCTGAAGCCCTGCTTGATATTGTGCCCAGGCTCTTGCGGCGTGTCGGCGCGGATGTGCCACTGGATAAAGGATCAGCAGAAACGGGAGAGACCGACCCTCGCTGGCATGCCGTCTCAGAATTGCGAGCAACGCCAGGGCAATTAACGCTACTGCACATCCTGATCGAACATCAGCGCTGCACGATGCAAGAGCTGGCGGAACACCTGGGCGTTGCGCCATCCACCGCTACAGCAATGGTGAAGCGTTTGCTGGCGCAGGGCTACGTTGAGCGCAGCCGCGATGATGTTGACTGGCGTACCGTCTGGGTCGGGACAACCGAGCGTGGCAGGCAGGCCGTTACCGCCTTCGATAGCGCCCGCCAAGCTTCGCTGAGCCATCGTTTAGCAAAACTCAGCGAAGAGGAGCGCGAAAGTATCATGGCTGCTCTGCCCGCATTGCGTCACCTGGTCGAGGTGTTTTGAACATCCAGGCTATCAGGCAACGGCGTCACCATGTTTATGTGCAGGACGTAGCGCCGCCACAATCATGGCGATCAGGCTCAACCCGCAGGAGACCAGGAACGCGGAATGTAGCCCGCTCATGAAGATAGCCAGCGCGGCAGGATATTTACTCATGCCGCCGCCATAGATGAATACTTGCATCATGGCATCTTGCGGCACATTACTTAATGCTAGCGGGAAAACGATGGCGATACTCAACATCTGACCCGTATTATTCAGCATATTCAGGATGCCCGAGGCCGCGCCGCGCATCTGCGGTATGACGGAGCTCATAATCGCATTGGTATTTGGTGAGACGAAGAAGCCGGAGCCGCCACCCATCAGGGCCATGAAGATGCACATCAGCCAGAACGGCGTGTATGGCTGGATAAAGACCAGGCCCAGCAATCCCAGCGCGGAAATGCCCAGGCCGATAGGGGCGAGAATCTTTGAGCCGATGTGATCGGAGAGCCTGCCGCTCAATGGTCCAATCAGCAGGAAGGCCGCTCCAAAGGGAGTGAGCATCAGTCCGGCGGTTAACGGATCTTTCCCATATGGACCTTGCAAGAAGAAGATCAACAGGAAGAGCACCGCCCCTCTCGCGATGCCGTTCAGCAAGCCACTCAGGCTCGCCATCGTAAAGAGGCGATTGCGGAAGAGCCGGAGCTGTACCACGGGCTCTTTAATGCGCGGCTCAACGATGCCAAACAGCGCCAGGCAGATAATGCCTAAAATCAGAATGGCGTAGATATCGGCCAGAGGGAGCATAGGGAAGGCCAGCATGGTTAGCGCCAGCAGCACCCCGGTAAGGCCAATCGCCAGGGTGGCGCCGCCCAGCCAGTCAATATGCTGGTGCTTTTTAAACTGGATGGGCTCGCGTAATCGCCATATGCCCCAGATAACGCCAAAGACACCCAGTGGTACATTGACCAGGAAGACCCAGCGCCAGGACCATTGCGCCAGCAGGCCGCCAATGATGGGTCCGAGAAGAAAGCCGGCGGCGCCGGCAATTTGATTGACCCCAAGTCCGAGACCGACCTGACCTCTACGGAAAGCATCGGTGACAATCGCAGTGCTATTCGTTACCATCAGCGCGCCGCCAATACCCTGAAGCACACGCCCACCAATAAGATCTACGCCGTGAAATTGTGGTTGCGCGAGACCGGAGACTAGTGAGCCGAGCGTAAATACTAAAAATCCACTATTGTAGAGCGGCTTGCGTCCCCATATGTCGGCCAACCGTCCTATGATTGGCGTTAACACCGTTAAGATCAGCAGGTACGAGAGCAACACCCACATGATCACGAAAAACGTCACCTGTAGCTGTTGCATAATGCCAGGGAGCACAATCAATAACGCTGAACCCTGGATAGAGGCAAGGAGAGCACCCACCGTAGTAACAGAGAGGGCTGTCCATTGATAGCCTTCTGTATGAGCTTGTGCTTGTTTTGTTGTAGCAGCCTCTTGCAACGTAAGATCATTTGATTCTGCTTCGGAAGACGACCCTAACTTTTTACGCATGTAACGCAATTTCGTGCCTTTCCAACTAAAAATTGCATTAGAAACTACTCCAGGTCGTCGTTATCGCCTTCATCAGGAGATCCACCACGGCGAGTCGCAAACAGCCTACGCAATTCGTCAAGATCAACAAGACGTACTCTAGCATCTATAGGATCATCTCTTGTCTGTATAGTACCACGGGTGGCTAGGCGTGAGATAAGATTAGCATTAACTTTGAAACCTTCTGCTTGTAGAAGCCTAGCTGCTTCCCTCATCGGTACCCATCTCTGTATCGTCATTGTCTACACCTAGCTTTGTCAGAATTTGCTCTATGTTACCATACATACTCACATCAAACAAGAGCCTATCAAAGGATTTGACACAATATAATATAATCATGTACAATCTCGTTATAACGATGGTGTTATAGTATTGTATAAGCTTGTTTCAACTGGCTTACCGTTGCAAGGGAAATTTGTAGGAAAGTCTAATCAGAAAAGAGGTCATAACAAAGCAGAACGTGAGCCTGTCATCCCTTGCAAGCAAGACAGACCCACGCACGTTTTAACCGTCGTTTTTGTAGGCTGTCTCATGTAAAACGTCCTACGTTGTCTAACGGTCTGCCCTTTTCATATCACAAGCAGGCAGGCCGTGTCAAGCATGCAAGCAAGAAAGCAGGATGTGCTATGATGCAACAGACCAAACGACCTGTCCCTGCCGATGATGATGCCCTGCTCGATGACAACCATCTCGAAGAGGGCGAAGACGACGTACTGCCCGAGTTTCCGACCCAACCGTTCCAGTTCATCCCGCCCACAGGCCGCTCACCCGTTCCTCCACGCGCCAATCGCCCGCGCGTCTCCCAGGCGCTCCCCGACCAGCAACAATCGTCCCACTCCTGCCAGCGGGTGCGCCAGACGGAAGACCAGCACGCGGCAACGCCCGCACCAACGCCGCCGTTTCTGCTCCAGCAGCACCCGTGGGACAGCTTTCTGGTTGGGATGGCGCTCTGCCTCATATTGTTCCTCGTTGGTCAGCAGGTGGTTCTGCCGTTCGTGACTGCCACCTCCGACCAATGGCACTATGGTGACGGGCGGCTCTCGCAACTGGATGCGGATATGGGGCATGGCGGCACGAGCCACTTGATCGCCAGCTACTACCACGGGCATATTGTGGTCATCGAAATCCTGCTCAGCCACCCGCAAGATAATCGGGTGTACGTGCGGAGCGGGTTCCGTGACCTGCCGACCCCGCCGGTCTTGACGCTGGGCGTGCAGGACCTGAACGGGGACGGCAAGCCGGACCTCGTCATCAAGATCGAAGGCACGGCGCTGCAAGCGGTGTTATTCAATGCGGGCAAGACGTTCCAGGGACAGGGAGGCTAGCACATGAAAGTCAGCAAGCCACTCGTCTACGCCAATCTCGCCGCGCTCTCCCTCAACGGGGTGCTGCTCTGCCTGATGGCGATAAAAGCGTTTCCGCTGCTGCTCGGTATGGCCCTGATCCTCGTGTTTTTAGCAGGCTCGGTCGCGCTCTCGTGTTACCTCAACGGGCAATGGCCCAGGCGCACACACCGTATCCCGTTTCACACGGCACCGACCAGGAACATGGGACGGTGCGTC
>DATGMF010000020.1:0-112661 GCA_035293765.1 Ktedonosporobacter sp. | reverse complement strand
GCAGATCGCACTCTGCCTCCCTCGTTTTTTCGATTGTTCAGGTACTTTTTCTTTAAGTTGACGCCTAAGGGGGTGTCCCCGCTCATTCTTCTCCTCCCTCGCCCCCGAAGGGGGCAAAAAAAGAAGAATTAAATAGCCCTGCAATAGAGAAGAGGACGCAGATATGATTGATCGTGAGACAGTAGAAAATGTAGCCAAGCTTGCCAGATTGGGCATGAGCGAAGAGGATATCGAAACCTTTAGAAACCAGCTCTCGGCCATTCTGGGGCATATAGCGATCCTGCAAGAGGCCGATATCAGCGGCGTCTCTCCAACGGCGCACGCGTCGCGCCTCACCAATGTCACGCGCGCAGACACCCCCCGGCCATCGTACCCGCCCGCAGTGCTGCTGGCTAATGCTCCCGACCAGGAAGATAACTATCTGAAGGTCAATGCAGTATTGGAAGGGGAGTAACAGATGACAGAACTTTATAAGCTCTCTATTCGCGAAGCAGGAGCATTACTGCGGGCACGCAAGGTCTCTTCGGTCGAGTTAACGCAGGCCCACCTTGACCGCATTCGAGCAGTCGAGTCAAAGGTCAAAGCCTTCACCCTGGTCACTGATGATGTGGCGCTGCAACAAGCGCAAGAGGCCGACCGGCGCTTTGCCAGGGGCGAGAATCTCACGCCTCTGACCGGCATTCCCATCGCCATCAAGGATCTGATCAGCACCAAAGGGATCAGAACGACGTGCAGTTCTCGCATGCTGGAGAACTTCATCCCACCCTACGACGCAACCGTGATGAAGCGACTCAACGAGGCGGGCATTGTGATGGTGGGCAAGACGAACATGGACGAGTTCGCGATGGGATCGTCAACCGAGCACTCGGCCTTCTATCCCACACACAACCCCTGGGATCTTGAACGCGCCCCCGGTGGGAGCAGCGGTGGCTCGGCGGCGGCAGTGGCGGCAGGTATGGCGATGGGCGCTTATGGCAGCGATACTGGCGGCTCGATTCGCCAACCCGGCGCGCTCTGCAACGTCGTGGGCATGAAGCCGACCTATGGGCGCGTCTCGCGCTTCGGGCTAATCGCCTTCGCTTCGTCGCTCGACCAGATCGGCCCGTTTGCGCGCGATGCGTACGATACCGCTCTGCTGCTACAGGCCATCGCGGGACCAGACCCACTCGATTCCACCTGCTCCCCCACGCAGCCGCAGGACTATGTCTCAGCCCTGAGCGGCAGCATCAAGGGGATGCGCATCGGCGTTCCAGAAGAATACTGGGTGGAGGGCATGGACCCGGGCGTGGTCACGGCTGTGCGCCAATCTATCGAGTGCCTGCGCGAGCTGGGCGCGGAGATCAGCGACGTCTCTCTGCCACATACAAAGTACGGCGTGGCCGCCTATTATATCATCGCGCCCGCCGAAGCCAGTGCGAACCTTGCCCGCTACGATGGCGTCAAGTACGGCTATTCCTATCGCGACACCAATGACATGTGGGAGGCGATGGAGAAAACGCGCCAGTACGGCTTCGGCGCCGAAGTCAAACGCCGCATCATGCTCGGCACCTATGCGCTCTCCGCCGGCTACTACGATGCCTACTACAAACGAGCAGAGAAGATTCGTACGCTGATTGCTGGCGATTTTGAGAAGGCGTTCGAGCAGGTCGATGCGCTTGTGAGTCCAGCCTCACCCACGGTCGCCTTTAAAATCGGGGAAATATCAGACCCGTATCAGATGTATCTGCAAGACGTGTTCACCATTCCGGCTAACCTGGCAGGCATCTGCGGCGTCTCTATCCCCGGTGGGTTCAGCAACAACCTGCCTGTTGGCCTGCAACTCCTGGGCAAGCCGTTTGCCGAAGATGTGATTTTGCGCGTGGCCGACGCTTTCGAGCGCGTCACGGACTATCATACGCGGTGGTCGCAAAACCTGTAGGGGCAATCCCTTGCGGTTGCCCTGATCCTGGATTATCATATGCGAAAGGGGAAGGTTATGGCAACGCCATTTGGCGACGAACGTCCGCTCTGGGAACCGTCGGAAGAACTCAAGCGGGATGCGAACGTGACCCATTATATGCAGTGGCTTGCACGCGAAAAGGGCCTGCATTTCCAGACGCGAGAAGAGCTGTGGGAGTGGTCGGTCAACAGGCTCGAAGATTTCTGGGCCTCGATCTGGCAATACTTCCAGATCCAATCCTCGCAGCCCTATACCGCTGTGCTGGAGGGCGACAGCATGCCGGGCGTCTCCTGGTTCCCTGGCGCGACGCTCAATTACGTGGAACACGTCTTCAGAAACGCCGCAACCGATCAGCCCGCACTACTTTTCTGCTCCGAGCGCCATCCCCTGATCGAGATGTCGTGGAGCGAGCTGCGTCGGCGCGTGGGCGCGGTTGCGCATGCACTGAGAGCTATGGGCGTACAACGTGGGGATCGCGTGGTCGCCTATATGCCAAATATTCCTGAAACCGTGATTGCCTTCCTCGCCTGCGCCAGTATGGGCGCAATCTGGTCAAGCTGCTCGCCCGATTTTGGTACTAGCAGCGTGATCGACCGCTTCAAACAGATCGAGCCCACAGTACTTTTTGCCGTGGATGGCTATCAATACGGCGGCAAAGTCTTTGACCGTCGTCCGGTGATCGCCGACCTGCAAAAAGCGCTGCCCACGCTGCAAAAAACGGTGCTGATCCCCTATCGCACCGGAACGCACGATCCGGGCAAGCTCGCCAATATCGTCGCATGGGAAGATGCACTCGCCCAAGAGAGTGCAATTACCTTTGAGCAGGTCCCCTTCGACCATCCCCTCTGGGTGCTCTATTCTTCCGGCACCACGGGACTCCCCAAAGCGATTGTGCAGGGTCACGGGGGCATTCTGCTGGAGCACCTGAAAAATCTGACCCTGGATATGAATCTCAAGCCGGGCGACCGGTTCTTCTGGTTCACGACCACCGGCTGGATGATGTGGAATTTCCTCATCGGCGGCCTGCTCATCAACACAATCGTGCTGCTCTACGATGGCAGCCCGGCCTATCCCGACCTCAACACGCTCTGGCAGTTCGCCCAGGATACGCGCATGACCTTCTTCGGCACGAGCGCGGGCTATATCGCCAGTTGCATGAAGGCAGAGATCGAACCAGGCAAAACCTACTACCTGGATCATCTACGCGGCCTCGGCTCTACCGGCTCACCTCTGCCGCCGGAAGGATTCCGCTGGGTCTATGAGCATGTTAAAAAAGACCTCTGGCTGGCCTCTATTAGCGGCGGCACGGACGTCTGCTCCGCCTTCGTCGCCGGCTCAGTCCTGCTGCCCGTTTATGCAGGCGAATTGCAGTGCCGTACCCTGGGGGCAAAGATTGAGGCATTTGATGATAATGGCAAGCCGCTGATCGACGAGGTGGGGGAGCTAGTAATCACCAGACCAATGCCCTCAATGCCGCTTTTCTTCTGGAATGACGCGAGCAACAAACGTTATATTGAGAGCTACTTCAGCATATTCTCTGGCATCTGGCGACATGGCGATTGGATTAGAATTACCCCCAGGGGTAGCGCGGTAATTTACGGTCGCTCCGATTCCACCATTAACCGCAAGGGCATCAGGATGGGCAGCAGCGAGATTTACCGCGTGGTCGAGGGGATACCCGAGGTGCTGGATAGTTTAATCGTGGGAGTTGAGCTGCCACACGGGCAATATTATATGCCGCTTTTTGTTGTGCTGCGTCCCGGTGTGGAGCTGACGGACGAGCTCAAAGCGAGGATTCGCGAAGGATTGCGCACCAACATCTCGCCGCATCACGTCCCCGACGAGATTGTAGCGATCCCCGAAGTGCCCCGTACCCTGAGCGGCAAGAAGCTCGAAGTGCCCGTGAAGAAGCTGCTCATGGGCATCCCAATGGAGAAGGCGATCAGCACCGACGCCATGAGCAACCCGTACTCCATCGAGTACTTCGCCGCGACTGCGCGCAAAGTCGCCGCCATGCGAGAACCGTAGGGACTCGATAGAATCGAGTCCCATTGATTGCCCATATATACCCCCCACTTTGAGGTATACATAGTAAGAAAGGGATGTGGGGCGGCCTGTGGAGTGGGTTGATGGCTTATTCCTTCCCGGGAGGCTGTAGCTATCAACGAGGTACAAATGGTATGGCCGTCGCGCGGGATCGGGGCAGCCCCTTGACAGGCCGCTGTGGACCGTATAGTATACGAAAGCTGATGGTAGGGACTTCTGGGGTGGTATCACCATGTTCCCTTCTAAGCGATAAACCATTTTTACTGAATTGGGTGAAATAACGCATGGAAGACAAGGAAGCAAACATGAGTGTAGAACTAAGGCAGTTACGTGGAAGGGTAGAGGCACAAGAGCGGATAACATTGTCACTCTGTGTCAGCTTTGGAGAAGTTAAAGACCGATTGCAGGAAATCACGACCACAATGGCAACGAAAGAGGATATCAAGCAGCTTTCGGAAAGCGTTGATAGCCGCTTCAAGCAAGTTGATGATCGTTTCACGCAGGTCGATGATCGCTTCAATCAGATTGATGATCGTTTCACGCAGTTCTCGGAAAGCGTCGATAGCCGCTTCACGCAGCTTGACAACCGGCTCACGCAGTTTTCGAAAAGTGTTGATACCCGCTTCGAGCAGTTTGACAACCGGCTCACGCGGTTTTCGGAAAGCGTTGATACCCGCTTCGAGCATGTCTATGGAGCGCTGGCAGATCTTCAAGCCAACGTTGGAGAGATACGCACTATCCTGGCAAAGTTGGTTGGGAGACTAGAGCAGAGGTAAGGCCCTCTATTCCTCTGTGCGAAGAGGGAAACTCCTTGTTATTACTAATATATATACTATATTAGTAGAATGGAATGTGATAGCGCCCCTTCCCCCGCGAGGGAGGGGCGCATTGTGTGTGAGTGCTTCATACCATTCGTACCTCGTTTCTACCTGCTGTTTCCAGGGGTGGTATAAGGCGTGAAACCTCTCCGCAGGACGTCCCGCGCCCCTTTCTTACCATTTATACCTCCTGGTGGGGATTTCGTATTGGGCTAGTAATATCGAGATGTGAGCGGTCTTTTTCCCCATTACGCAGCCACCAGCGTGCGACGATAGTGGTGCTGTCGCCAGAGCCACCACGCCACGCCCAATAGTGGCGTAACAGCAATCAGCCAGCCGAGCCAGACCGGAATTGCTCCTGGAGCCGCGACCGTGACCGGAAAGTGCGCCGTGCCGGAGCCGCGCGGCCCATCAAGGGCAATGCCAATCTGCCACGCCCCCTGCACCGGCATGCTGATAGCTCCCCGCAAGATCGTGGAGTTCGCGGCGATAGGCGAGAGCGGCGCGTGTAGTTCTACCGCATCGGTGCCCAGGCCGGGATCGGCAATAATGCGCCCCTGCAAGTGCAGCGTCGAATCGTGCGGGACCACCGTCATCTCTAAAGGCGTATCGGTAAAGGGTTGGCTCTGATAGAGGTTGACATCAATCACATAGGGGCCTGCCGCGAGCGTCTGCGTCTGCACCGGCCCGCTCTGTGCCCAGGCGACGCCTGAGAAGAACTGCAGCAGCAGCAAGCAAAGCGTCAGAGCCATGAAGACACGTACGCCGGATCTGTAAACGTCATCCATAACAGTCTCTCTATTTCCAGATAGTCTCTATCGTACATTCCAGTGCCAGATATCGCCGAATTCAACTCCCAGCACGCCACCGAAAGCTCCGGCAAGCAATGCGCCGGGAATAGCAATCAGGGTTGCCGCCAGGATGATGGCAGGCGCGATACCAACGCCCGGCTCCGGCAGAAAGACGAAGGCGAACGGCGAATAATACTGGAGAATGTAAGGCGCGATCAACATGGCCGGTAGCATCGCCAGCGAGCAGAGCAGCGACGTGCGCCGCATCGAGCCATAGAGGTTCTCGCCCCGCATTGCCTTCCTGTAGGCAATGCCATCCAGAATGAGCGCCGAAACCAGAAAGAGCAGGGGCAGCAGCGCGTAAGCCAGGCTAAAGTACGGAATATTGCCCGGAACGCGATACTGGAGATCCTGCTGCGCCACCGCCGTACGAATAGCCCAGGGGATAAAAAGTTCAGTGATCAGCGTGTGCAGCAGCAAGAACAGTACTAACAGCGTCGAAACGCCCCATCGCCCCGTCAGCCGGATCGCGCCGATAAAACAGAACGCGCCCGCCACGGCCAGCGGCAGTGGATAGGTCGAGATGTGCAGCGGCCCGATGCTAAACAGTGGAAACTGCAAGAAGCCGGTCAGGGTAAAGTTCATCAGCGAAGCAATGGTCATCAATGCGCCCAGTTCAAGCCAGCTAAAGCCCAGAATGCGCCTCCTGGCAGTCCCCTCTTTGCGCTCAATAGCAGCTTCCGAGGCGAAGATATAGATAATCCCCAATATGCCGATCACGCCGCCGGTAACGCCCATCATATGGAAAGGCGCCCATAAAGCGATATCGATCCCATAGAGTTCGTGCCAGTAGTTATCGAGCGGGGCCGAGATGAGCGCCAGCAGTGCGCCAAAGCCGGTGATGATGTAGCCCAGCGGCGCGTGGAACAGCCCGAAGACGCGAAACGTCGAAGCGTCATTCACGCCCGGCCTGCCACGCCGGTAACGTATGGTGTCAAGCAAGACGACGATTAAAGCGACCAGCCCTGCTCCAGAGACGCAGGAATAAATCAATGTATGCGGTGGCGTCCAGAACTGGTCACGCCCAACGTAAGCGTGCCATTCTCGATCCCATACGGCTCCCAGTTCTCCTTGCAAGAGGAAGAATAAGATCAGCCAGGCGCTAATACGGCGCAGTCGTCGCTCTGCCCGGTCGTATAGCCCTTGTAGTGGTGCTATGTGGGAACTGGTCGTAGACAATGTAGCTGGAGGCGCTTCAGATTGCGTCATCGTGATGTTCTCCTCTTGAACCTCTTTAGCAATTATTCAGCTTAGCTGTTTTTTTTATCTTAACACAAGAGCGTGATAAATCTCTATATGTCCATATGGAATTGTGCCTGCTCGTAAGGATCGCCGCGCTTCAGCCCTACCGGCAATTGGCTGACTTAGATATCCATCTCTCATTGTGTTATGATTGTGCCTCATTGGGAAAATTTGTTTATGTGGTAATTAAGGAGTAAAGCAGCATGAGTTTTGAGAATAGTCCATATGATGTAAGAAAATATAATGCTTCAGATAAGCAGCCGAACGCTAGCTCTGGTGCGCATAACTCATATAACCCGCGCAGGCAAAATCCCGTTACGCCGCCTTCAGATTATCCATATACGCCATCATCTCCTGATGCACCAAATCATTCCTACATCTCGTTGTCATTACTACCGGATGATGGTAAAAACAAAGTGAAACCTGGCTTGTGGAAGCCATCCAATAGGAGAATCGGACTGCTCGTGCTGAGCATCGTAGTATTGTTGATCGGCGTCGCAGATCTTGTTCTGGGGCCAATCCGCAACGCGCAAATAGCGAACAGCCATGCATTCGCCACGGCAGAGGCGCAGGACACAGCCGTGGCGCGTACAGCCGTAGCGCAAGGGCAGACAGCCACGGCAGAGGCACAGGCAACCGCTATTGCCACAAACTATCCATTTAGCGACAAGCTCATACTGAACGATGCGCTCACTGACGCGAATCACGGGCGTGGTTGGACAACCAGCGCGAACTGCGCTTTCAGCAACGGAGCCTATCATGTGACCGAGACGAAGAACAAAGCCTTCGACACCTGTCCGGCCCCGCAGAGTAATTTCAGCAATGTTACCTTCCAGGTCACGATGAGCATTATCAAAGGCGATATTGGAGGCATTACGTTCAGGGGAGACGACGCCAATAATAAGTTTTACGCCTTCATCTTCGACCAGACTGGCTCCTACGCCCTGCTAGCGTACAGCCGTGGCACGAACCCGCGCAACCTGCAAACCGGCTCCGCCACCTCATTCCATAGCGGCTACGGTCAAGCAAACCAGATCAGCGTCACCGCTCGGGGCGACGCCTTCCAGCTCTTCGTCAACGGCCAGCCGCTTGCCAGCGTCCATGATACGGCATACAATCACGGACAGATCGGCATGATCGTCTACGATAGCGGCAAAGCCACCGATATCGCCTTTACGGATGCGAAGGTGTGGAGATTATAAGAGCTCTTACTTGAGCGAAGCTATCCTCTCCGCGAGAGGCAGGTGCGACGGACCTTCTGAGCATAGCCTCTCGCGCCATCGTTAAAGTGATCGCTCGCTTCTCACAGAGATTACTGCATCAAAGAGTCGAAATCTGCCTGATCTATAGATCCATTCTCTAAAAGTTCGTTAAGATAATCCTGCCGATTAAACTGTTTTCCTAATAGTCCCTTCAAGGTCTTATTAGAACAGTGCATTTGTTTTGCAATCAAAGACAGCAGATTGTCACTAATCTGCTCATTTCCTCTCCGCGAGTGCGAATATTTCGTTCTTGCAACTATTTTGCCATTACTCTTTAAAACAAACCTTACATGGTCTTTCGCATCTTCACACTCGAAACCCAAGACCACCCTTAGAACATATTCTAAGTCTTTGACGGATCTACCCATGAAAGTAATTTATACCAATTTTAAATATAATTGCAGCTTGTTAAAACTTTCTAGCATGGGTCCCGACAAACTTTCGCGGTTTCCTTGAAACCATACGAGTTCGTCAACAAGAGAATATAGGTAATTGAGCACAGCTAACCTCCTCGTCTCCCACAATTCATAAATATCTGATATATCACTGGTAGCCACAAACTCTCCACGATCCAACTGAACCTTTATATAGAAAGGCTGCAAAACCCTGGCTTTTCTCATTAGATGGGGGTTAGATATCAAAAAGTCCTTCTCAATAAGATTCTCTTCTGCCATAGGTGTTTACCACTTCCCTAGACAATTTGTTACTTTACATCTTTACATCAGTATAATACCATACCATGTTAAAATGCTATACGTAAAATCAGCCATTTGGATCAGCTTTCTGATATCCTCAATAACATCACCTTACACTGAGATCCTCGGAAAACTCCAGATATTAGCTATGATATGTCCTCGGTTAGAATGACACAATACCTGAGCACTTGGGTTGACATTGTATAATACCTTCAGATTGAGCATTGGTCTCTCTATTTTTGCAGGCATGGCGGAGGATTTGCTAACAATGGATATTAAAAGAAGTGGCTCGCAACCTTCCGGCAAAGGGCAGGTTGAGTATTTTACCGGCACGGTACGCATTGATCCTTTGTTCCAGGCACCCGATCCGGCACGCGCGGTCGGCGCCAGTGTGACGTTTGAGCCAGGAGCGCGCACGGCATGGCATAGCCATCCGCTGGGCCAGACGCTGATCGTCACGGCTGGCTGTGGACGGGCACAACGCTGGGGTGGTCCGGTTGAGGAGATTCGGCCTGGTGACGTGATCTGGTTCTCTCCAGGTGAGAAACATTGGCATGGCGCTGCGCCAACCACGGCGATGACGCATATCGCCATTCAGGAACGGCTCGACGGCAAGACCGCCGACTGGATGGAGAAGGTCAGCGACGAACAGTACTCGGCATGATGTTCAGAGCTTGCCTTTTCGCCCGCCATCGGGTATGCTCACAGTACAGAATGTGAAGCATACTCTTTTTTGCTTCTCAATTGGTGGGTATTCTGAAAGGGAGGGTTGTGATATATGTTGTTGGTTTTTGCATTGGGTAACGCTATGGATAGTGGCGCTTCACCAGTGTGATTTGCGTAAATTGCATTCGTTAGGATCGGCATTCCTTGAGTGAGGGGGGCTGATCCGGCTTGCCGCTTCATTTTCTTTTCACATTGGCTCCCCATTGCGTCTCGGGCGAGTCTCTTTTGCCTGGGATTTCTCGCGTGCGCTGTCCTGTCTCCTCGCGTTACTCCTTCCATCCCCTTTTTTTCAGTTGAGCTATAAACTTTCGAGGGGTAGATATGCGCAATCATGGAGCTTCCTCCATTTATATCTTCCTGAGCGGCTCGTCGTCGCTCTTCTTTTCGATGATCTTTACCATCGAGCTAATCTACCAGGTTAAAACTATCGGGCTCAACCCACTGCAACTGGTGCTTGTTGGCTCTTTGCAACAGTTGGTTCACTTTCTCTTCCAGACTCCCACCGGCGTGCTGGCTGATATGTATGGCCGCCGCCGGGCCGTTGTGCTTGGCCTCTTGCTGGTAGGCGTGGGCTATCTTGTTGAGGGAACACTTCCCCTCTATACGGCAGTGCTGCTAGGAGCTGGCATAGGCGGATTGGGCGCGACGATGATGGATGGCGCGGATTCGGCGTGGATCGCCGATGAAATAGGTGCGGAACAGGTGGGGCTGGTCTATATTCGGGCAGCACAGGTAGGCACCTTCGCGTCTCTCGTTGGCATTGCGATCAGCTCCGCTCTTGCTCCCATCGGCCTCAACCTACCGATCTTATTGGGCGGCAGTCTGTGCGTCGTTTTGAGCGTAATCCTGGAGCTAATAATGCCAGAGCAGCACTTTATGCCGGCACAACGCAAGGACCGCTCCTCTCTCCAGCAAATGGGCCATACTTTGCGTACCGGCATGAGCATGGTGTACCGGAGACCCGTTCTGCTCACTATTCTGAGCATTAGCGCCTTCTATGGCCTCTTCTCTGAAGGCTTCGGACGGTTCTGGCCGTACCACCTGTTGAGTCGTTTTACTCTTCCCTCCCTTGCAGGCTTCCCGCCGGTCGTCTGGTTTGGCGTGATTGAGGCTGGCATCGTGGTGACGAACCTGATCGGCATTGAAATTGCCAGGCGGCTCATCGATACCAATAGCCATCACGCTGTAGCCTGGACGCTATTGGCAATAGATGGTCTGACAGCAATAGGGGTAGTTGGATTTGCCCTGGCCGGTCAGTTTGCTCTGGCCCTGGCGGTGTTCTGGCTGATCACGACGGTTATAGGGCCGCGCACGTCTTTAGAGCGGGTCTGGATGAACCAGAATCTGGTTTCCAGCGTACGAGCAACCATCTTCTCTCTGCAAGGGCAAGTCGCTTCGCTCGCCAGCATTACAGGCGGCCCTCTGCTAGGATTGATCGCGACCGCATTTAGCACACGCATCGGTCTGATTGTTGCCGCGATCATCCTTGTCCCGGCTCTACTGCTCTACGCTCGCACAGCGCGTTATGACAAACCGCTCACTGCTCCTGACGAGTCTAATAGGGATATTAGAAAAACTGGCTGATCTGATTGTACACTTCCTGAATATTCTGGGGCGTACCGTCATATTCTTGAGCGCCGGTCGCGTTGACGATACCTGTTAAAGCCGCCGCATCGGCGTCGCTGCTATAAGCGATAGCATTACTCTTAATTGCTGGCTGCGGGCGTTTGGAGTACATGCTATGCGGATTATGCTAGAAAATAGAAAAAGTGTGTGATTTTCACGATTATGATCGTATTATCTTGTAGAAACAGATATTTATTTTTCCTTGACGAGCCCTTTCGGTTTCTCTAAAATAGGCATGATATTTCATTGTGATAACGTGCCCGATCTGTATGCCCACAGGGAGGTCAATGTGACAGATCGCGTAGGCCAGAAGCTGGGAAATTATCGCCTGGTACGGTTGCTTGGGCAAGGAGGCTTTGCCGAAGTATATCTTGGCGAGCATATTTATCTCGAAACGCCTGCCGCTATTAAAGTCCTCCATGCACAGCTTGCCGACGATGATGTGGGACAGTTTCGCACCGAGGCGCGTACCATTGCGCGCCTGGTGCATCCGCATATTGTGCGCGTGCTCGAATTCGGCGTGGAGGGCTCGACTCCTTTTCTTGTTATCGACTACGCTCCCAACGGCTCTCTGCGTACCCGCTATACGCGTGGCAGCGTGCTGCCTCTGCCGACGATTGTGAGCTACGTTGAACAGCTTGCCGATGCATTGCAGTATGCCCACGATCAAAAAGTGGTCCACCGCGACGTGAAGCCGGAGAATATGCTGATCGGTCGCCGCAATGAGATCCTGCTTGGTGACTTTGGGATCGCGCTGGCCGCTCAGAGTTCGCGCTACCAGAGCACGCAAGGCATGCAGGACCTGGCAGGAACCATTGCTTATATGGCTCCAGAGCAGATCCAGTCTCAGGCCAGTATCTACAGCGACCAGTACGCGCTTGCCATTGTCGTATATGAATGGCTATGCGGGACACGACCTTTTCAGGGAACTTTTGCCGAGGTTGCGGTCAAACATACACTGGTCCCGCCTCCCCCATTACGCGAGAAAATTCCTGACCTTCCTCCTGCCATCGAAGCGGTAATTATGAAGGCATTGGCTAAAGAGCCCTCACAGCGTTTTTCCAGCGTGCGAGCCTTTGCGACCGCCCTGGCGCAGGTCTGCGAGGGAGTATCGGTCATGCTGCCGCCCTCTGCGCCTCTTCCCACAACTTTAAGTGAGTCCTCCTTATCAGCCGAGACCATCCTTTCCGAGAGTCAGGTCATTGCTCTGGCCCCCCCTTCGCGCAATGAAGCGTTACCCGCTCCGGTAGAAACGCCCGCACTAAAGCGTGAGGAGCAGGTAGCTACGTTTCTCCAGGGAGCGCCGGAACAAAAGCAAACATCGTCATCGCTGACAACGCAGGAAAGCTCGCCGCGGGTCTCGGTTCCTCAACCGGCTCTCCCCCCGCGACGAAATTTATCGCGGCGCACGCTGATGCTAGGAATAGCGGGAGCCGCTATCGTCGGCATAAGCGGGAGCGTTGCCCTGTTGACGCATCTGCAAACAGTTCAGAATCTCATCTCTCTCCCGCCGACGCCTGGCCTGGGCGTGCCATCCTATACCTACCGTGGGCATTCCTCAATGGTGTGGTCAGTCGCCTGGTCTCCTGATGGTAAGATGATTGCCTCGACCGGCGGGGATAAGACGGTGCAGGTCTGGGAAGCAGCTAGCGGCAATCCGCTCTATACATATATGGGCCATACCGATAGCGTCTATAGCATGGCCTGGTCGCCCGATAGCAAGCGGATCGCCTCGGCCAGCTACGATAAAACGGTACAGGTTTGGGATGCTATTGATGGCTATTTCCCCGCGATCTATGCGGAACATAGCGGGTGGGTCTGGTCGGTCGCCTGGTCGCACGATGGCAAGTATATTGCTTCTGGCGGCGGCGATAAAACGGTGCGCGTCTGGGATGCCATCTCTACCGATAACCTTTACGTCTACAGCAACCATGCCAGCTATATCCGCGATCTTGCCTGGTCGCCCGATAACAGGTACGTCGCCTCAGCCAGCGCCGACAAAACGGTGCAAATCTGGGAGGCGCTCAGCGGATCGCTCCTCTATACCTATCAGCCATACAATGCAACGCCGTGGGCAGTGGCCTGGTCGCCCGATGGCAAGCGGATTGCGTCAGCGGGCGATGACACAACTGTGCAGATCTGGGATGCCGCCAATGGCGATCATCGCTACACCAACTATGGACATAGCGACTTTGTCTATGCCGTCGCCTGGTCGCACGACGGCAGACATATCGCCTCTGGTAGCGCAGATAAGACTGTACGGATCTGGGATGCCGCCACTGGAGACAACACCTTTACCTATTTCGGCCATAGCGATGCTGTCCGCTCCGTCTCCTGGTCGCCCAACAACAAGGATATCGCTTCAGCCTCCTGGGATAAAACGGTACAGGTCTGGCAGGCGGTGAGCTAACGCGCAGTTTTGAGCAAGAGCATGGAAAAGACCCCCGCACACAGCAGGAGCGTCACGCATTGAATAGCCGTCACAACGCCGAGCCTATCGGCGAGCATGCCCACTACAAGCGCCAACAGAGCGGCCAGTGCGCGCTGGAGCACTCCGCCAAATGAGCCAATGGTTGCACGTTGAGAAGATGCCACCTGCCTGTTGATGAGGTAATCGAGGATGGGCCAGCGTAGCCCATAGAAGAAGGTGGCAGCGATAGCCAACAGGACAACAGCAGGTCCGGTGAGCAGGGTTGCGCAGATTGTGATGGTGAGAGAACAGAGGATTGAGATAAAAAGCACTGGAAGATCGCCAAAGCGGGCGCTGATTTTATCGGCGAAAAAGAAGCCCAGCGTGCTGCTCATATATACGCCCGTAAAAGCAAAGCCAATCGCGGGCAGAGGAATATTGTCCTGGTACCACTGCGGACTGATTACCACCACAGTTTCCCCGATAGCAAAGGAGAGCGACAGCAGTAACAAAAGGAGCAGCAAGCGCCTGCTTCCCAGGATAACCTTCGCCGTCTGGAGGGAATGGAGCATGATGCCGTTGCGATCAGGTTTGCGATAAACAGGCTCTACCAGGAAAAGCGTTGTGATGAGACCCAGGCACTGTGGAAAGAGCTGCGCCCAGAAGGGAAGCGAGAGGGAGATGGCTGCCAGAAAACTACCAACGGGCGCGGCTATCCCCAATGCCAGCGGCAACAGGCCATTAACGCGCCCGTTGATCTTTTTATACTCGCCTTCCCGTTCAAGCTCAACAAGGCTATCATAGAGCATAGCCGTATTCGCGCCGCTTCCCAGCGCCATTCCTGCTGAGGCCACAAGCATGCTCAAAAGCAGCAGCCCATAGCTCCCGCCGATGGCTAATAACCAGAGGTGTACCAGTCCAAACAACCAGCCCAGGACGATGATCGTTTTCCTGCCAACGATATCGGCCAGCGCGCCGGTTGGAATATCGAGCAGCGACGCGCCAATCATCAAGCACGCAAGCAGCGACATAGCCGCTGTGAACGAGCCTGTTTGCTGCTGTAAGTAGAGAATGAGAATGGGCGCATTCAGCCGGAAATTGCTGAGGAAGCTGGCTATGGAGAGCAAGGGAATATTGCGCGCGACACGCTGCTGGTTCTGCGGCATAACGGGTGCTCCAATCATGGGGAACAAAAACTTTTCAAGGGTATTTTTGTTCAGGATACTGGAAGCCAGATCAAAAAACACCGTCCATCCGGTCGATGTGTGCCGCTTGACGCGCGCAGTACAATATAATGCGCAGTGTCTATCACTCCTGATCGCCTCCCTAAACCATCGTAGGAACCCGATTGATCGCGTCTCCCACGATGAATCGGGGAGCTACAGCGCCCGTCCTCCCCCGACATAACACGGCCATCCCAGGGCAAGCGCGAGGTCGCCCCTGTGGCTGCCTGGCACGATTTCGGGTGTGAGGGCAATAAATTGGACGCGATCAATCGGGTCCCTACAACAAGGTAGATTCCTGTGGAACCGCCAGATCATATGTAGCTGATATAATAAAAAAACGCGATCAGCATTGAGAAACGACAAGGGAGGTCACAGCATGGCGATTCCTATCCAGGAGGGCACACTCCTCTGGCAACCGTCCGAAGCTATGCAGCAGCAAGCCAACGCAACAGCCTATATGCAATGGCTGGCTGACAGCAGAGGACTGCACTTTCAAAGCCCCGGCGAGCTGTGGGAGTGGTCGGTGACCAGGATAGAAGATTTCTGGGCTTCGATCTGGGAATATTTCCATATTCAGGCATCCAAACCCTATAGCACCGTCCTGGTGGAACGCAAGATGCCCGGCGCGCAATGGTTCCAGGGGGCCGAACTTAATTACGCACAACATATTTTCAGGAGCGCCACGAACGAGCATCCTGCAATGCTCTTCCAATCCGAGCGCGAGCCGCTGCGCGAAGTATCATGGAGCGAGCTGCGCAGCAAGGTTAGTTCCATTGCACATACGCTGCGCTCCCTCGGCGTGCAGCGCGGCGACAGGGTTGTATCGTATATGCCCAATCTGCCGGAGACGGTGATGGCTCTGCTGGCATGCGCCAGTATTGGCGCGATCTGGTCAAGCTGCTCCCCCGATTTCGGCACTCGCAGCGTGATTGACCGCTTCAAGCAGATTGAGCCTAAAGTGCTCTTTGCCATCGATGGCTATCAATACAACGGCAAAGAGTTTGACCGGCGTCCGGTCGTGCAGGAGTTGCAGCAATCTCTGCCCACCTTAGAGAAAACTATCCTGCTGCCATATTTACATAAAGATGTAACCACCGAAGGTTTTGCCGCTACCTTGCTCTGGCATGATCTATTGGCACAGGAGGCCGAGCTCACTTTCGAGCAAGTACCCTTTGATCATCCCCTCTGGGTGCTCTATTCCTCCGGCACGACGGGACTGCCCAAAGCAATTGTGCAGGGACACGGCGGTATCTTGATTGAGCAACTGAAATCGCTCACGCTGGGCTTTGATCTCAAGCCGGGCAGCCGCTTCTTCTGGTTCACCACCACCGGCTGGATGATGTGGAATGTCGTCGTCGGATCGTTGCTCACAGGCACGACCAGCCTGCTTTACGACGGTAGCCCATCGTATCCCGACCTCAACACGCTCTGGAGCTTCGCAGAAAGAACGGGCATGACCTTCTTTGGCACCAGCGCGGGCTACATTATCTCCTGCATGAAAGCTGGCGTTGAGCCGGGCAAGACGTATGATTTGAGCAAACTGCGCGCCATCGGTTCGACCGGCTCGCCCCTGCCGCCAGAGGGCTTCCAGTGGGTATATGAGCATGTCAAAAAGGACCTCTGGCTGGCTTCCAGTAGCGGCGGCACAGACGTCTGCACCGGCTTCGTTGGCGGCTCAATCCTGCGACCGGTCTATGCCGGCGAGCTGCAAAGTCGGCTGCTGGGCACAAAAGTGGAGGCGTTTGACGAGCACGGCCAACCGCTGATCGACGAAGTGGGCGAGCTGGTTGTAACTGAGCCGATGCCCTCCATGCCTTTATATTTCTGGAACGATCCAGGAGATAAACGCTATCGTGAAAGCTATTTTGATATGTATCCTGGCGTCTGGCGACACGGCGACTGGATCAAAATCACCCCGAGGGGCAGCGCCATCATCTACGGTCGCTCCGACTCCACCATCAACCGCATGGGTATCAGAATGGGCAGCAGCGAGATTTACCGCGTCGTGGAAGACATGCCGGAAGTTCTCGACAGCCTCATCATCGGCGCGGAACTGCCTGGCGGACGCTACTATATGCCACTTTTTGTCGTGCTCAAAGAGGATACTGTCCTTGACGACGCGCTTAAAGCCAGGATTCGCGAGAAGATCCGCAGCAGCGTCTCTCCCCATCACGTCCCTGACGAGATTATCGCCATCCAGGAAGTACCGCGCACCCTCAACGGCAAGAAGCTGGAGGTTCCCGTCAAAAAGCTGCTCATGGGTACCCCTCCCGAGAAAGCTATTAATGTGGACGCCGTGGGCACACCGCAGGCGCTGCAATATTTTGTTGAATTTGCGCGCAAACGAACGTCTAGTACTTAGAGACTGAGGAGGAATAGTAAAATGGCTACGACCGATCAGAAGTTGACGCGAGATGAACCTGCCTATCGCAAGCTCCAACGTATATGTCTGGCAGGCTGCATCATGCTGGCACCCCTGATCGTCCTTCTCGGATTCGCGTTCGATCCTACAGGCGGCGTGCCACCAGCGCCAGCCGGAATCTTCGCCGCCTATCAGGCGGCGAGCCCACTCAAGATCCAGCTCTTTCTTTTTTTCAATGCCATAACTCCATACGTTTTCCCTTTAAGCTTTATTGGCCTGGGCCTGCTTGCTATGAGGCGCTCGCCCTGGCTTGCGACTCTGGGCATGATCTGTGGGCTCGTGGGAACGCTCCCCTTCGGCTTCTTCGTCTGGCCAGAAGCGCTAGGCGATGCTATGGTAAAAGCAGGTAACAGTTCCACATTCCAGATGGTATGGAGCGGCGTTGCTTCAGAAGGGGTGATCGTCTTTCTACAGTACAGTTGGGTTGTTGGACATCTCTTGGGATATATACTGCTTGGCATTGCCCTGGCGCGAGCGCGGACGATCCCCCTCTGGGCTGCTGGCCTCATAATTCTTGGCATTCCTTGCCAGGCGGTCGCTTACATGACACATCAAGGCATTTTTCAACTGCTCAGCTACGCACTGATCTTCATCGGCAGCATTCCGGCTGCACTGGCGATGCTCAGCCGTACATATGAAAAAGAGACGGTGGAGGCAGTATAGAACAAAACCAGCATGATCGCTAAAAACTAACCTTCGCTCAAAAAGGACAGCACCTGTCGGTTAAACGCCTCACTCTGCTCAATATGTGGGCAGTGCCCGCAATCGGGTAACACCTCGACACGATGCAAGGGCGAGGCATTTACCTGCTGGGCATGGGTTATAGGGATCACATGATCCTCTATTCCCCAGATGAGAAGCAGCCGCCCAGGGAAGCGTTCAAGCGCATCACGCAGGTCAATTTGCTGTTGACCATTGTTGAATGCGGCGTTTGCCGTAGCGATCAGGGCTTGATAAGCTCCTGGCATCATGCGCTGCTGGTAATTCTGCTCAACCAGCGGCCCCTGGACCAGATCAGCGTTGGCGAAGAAGCTTGCTAGCTCGGTGCGAATGCGCTCCCGATCTGGCTGGCTGCGCATCAGGTGCAGCACCATATCGTCAATCTCCGGCCCCAGTCCGGCACTATCGACTAGTACGAGCCGTTGCACACGCTGCGGGTAACGATTGGCAACATCCAGAGCAATGGCCCCGCCAAGCGAGTGGCCGACGATGTGTACCTGTTGCCAATCGGGACCCAGGGCATCCAGGAACTGAACCAGAAAATCTGCCAGAGCAGTCACACTGTAATCTCTGTCCGGTTTATCGCTGCTGCCCGCTCCCACCAGATCCAGGGCGCAAATACGAAATTTATCGGCGAACGCGGGCAAGTTCAACGACCACGATGTGAGCGAGCCACCCAAGCCGTGAACAAAAAGCACATGCGGAGCGTTGGCAGGACCCGCAACCAGGTAATGGATGGCGACGCCTGCCACGTCGATGGTGTTCTCCTCGGCCTCTCCCGCGCTAGCTCCGGCTTCCTCAGCCGCTCTTAACACATCTTCACGCCCAATCATCCCCCTTGGCCCCGTGCCTGCTACTGTCGCAAGATCAACGCCTAACTCCTGAGCTAAACGTCTTGCTGCCGGGGAGGCATTGATGCGCTCTCCTGGCGCTCGCGTAATCCCTGCTTCCCTTCCGGTACGCACGCTTTCCGTTGATCTGGCGCTTGCTCGTGGTCTGTTAAGCGTCTCGGCTTTCTGGCGTCTGGCCTCAGCCTCCTCATGCAGCAATGCCTGGATCTGCTCGTCTGATAGCTCCTCGCCTGGTTCAGTGATGACCGCGATTGCCGCGCTCACGGGTGCGTCCTCGCCCTCCTTCACCTCGATCCAGCGCAGCACACCCGTGGTGGGCGATTCTACCTCGTTGACCGCCTTCTCGCTCTCAATCTGCACAATCGGCTCACCCTGCTGCACTGCATCGCCTGGCTGCTTCAGCCATGCCACCACCCTCCCCGTCTTCATCGCCAGCCCCCATTTGGGCATGCTCAAAATAGTAGCCACCGTTATACCACCTCTCTATGAATAAATTCACAACCAATAAATTCGTAGGGACCCGCTTCAGCGCGTCCTGCACGATTTATCGCGTTCCCCGCCAATCGCCCCTTCTGAATTACTGCTTATCCTCACCCCCTCACACGTTGTTCCCTTTACACCATGCTTCCCCCATACATCACTCCCCTCACGTATTGTTCTCCTCTCACGTTGCTCCCTCACGCTCTACTCTCCTCTCACGTTGCTCCCCTCCGCGTTGTTCCACAGATCGCTCCAGAGCGATCCGCCGCTGCTCGGGGCTACATTTCGACAAGTGCAGCCCCATCAGTACAGCTTCGCAAAGACCACCCCATAAGGCAGTCCCGCTAGTATAGTTCCGCAAGGGAACAAGATTGATATCAAGGGTAAGCGATAAATCGCCGGAGGACGCGCTGAAGCGGGTCCCTACGAATTTTTACCGATTTTTACCGGTTCTTACCGATTTTTTATTAGCTTGTTATCGACTTGTTACCAGGCGTTGAGGGCGAACGGTATAGCCGCTGATTTGCTCGAAGGCGTGGGCGGCGCGCAGAACGGTCGCATCATGGCCTTTCTTGCCGATCAGCATCATGCCAACGGGCAGGCCATTCGACAGGCCACAGGGAATCGTCATTGCCGGATGACCCGTGACGTCAAATGGGCAGGTGTTGGTAATCATTTCCAGAGCGCGCGCCACCCACTCTTCGCGCGGCGAGTCGGCAGAGGGGATTCTGGTCGCCTTCATCGGAATGGTCGGCATCAGCAGCAGGTCAACTGATTGCAGCGCGTCATCATATGCTTGCGTCAGGACTCGGCCCAGGTTTTGCGCTTTGGCATAATAGCGCCCGTGATAGCTGTCCTGCATATATTGACCCAGCAGCAACACCAGCTTGACCGTTTCAGAGAGATCATCGGCCCTGGTGAGACGCCCGCGCGCGTAAGCATCAAGCAGCGACGTGCTGTAATGTCCCTTCCAGTTCGTGCCCATGCTATTGCCACGCACCATCAACATCGTCGCTCCCTCCACGGCGATAGCGTTCCAGATATGGATGCCGTCGCGATGCATGGGGATCGAGATTGTTTCGACCGTCGCGCCTATCTCAGGGAAGCGACGCGCGGCAGCCTCGACCATCTCGTCCGAGTCTTTCTCTGAGAGCCCAGGCCAGCCAAAGCCCTCGCCCACGATGCCGATGTGCAACCCCTCGACATCGTTCTTCAATGCCTGCGTATATGGCACGACCGGAAGTCCGCTCTGACGGGGATCAAGCCCATCGTCGCCCGCGATAGTTTCGAGCAGCAGAGCAACATCGCGGGTATTGGCGGCGATTGGTCCGGTATGGTCGAGCGTCAGTTCAATCGGGAAGACGCCCGTATATGGCACAAGCCCATAGGTTGGTTTCAGGCCGTAAGCTCCACACCAGGCGCCAGGGATGCGGATCGAGCCGCCCTGGTCGCCGCCAATCGCCATATCGCATTCGCCCGCCACCACCAGGGCCGCGCTGCCACTCGACGAGCCGCCAGCCGAGTAAGCAGGATTGTGCGGGTTGCGTACGGGACCGCTATCGGCTGTATGGCTGCCACCAGAGAAGCAGAGGTGCTCGCATACCGCCTTCCCAACGATCTCGCCGCCCGCGTCCAGAATGCGCGTCACAATGGTGGCGTCGAACTCGGGTACATAGCCTTCAAGAACTGCGGAGCCGTTCATCATGGGCACGCCAGCGACGCATACATTGTCCTTGATCGCGACACGCTTGCCTGCCAGTGGCCCAGTGGCAGCGCCCTTAATGGTGCATTTCTGGTACCAGGCGTTGAGCGTATTTTCCTCGGCTGATGGGCGATAGCCACCGGTACGCGCATGACGAACCGGCAGCGCAGGCTCTGCAAGCTGATCAATGCGGCGATACGACTCCAATGTTGCGCCCATCAGGCCCAAAAATGATGCATAATCCTCCTCGCTCATATGGAGACCGTATGTTCTGGCGATTTCGCGTAACTGTTCCACAGTTGGCTTGCTTGGCATAACAGGTTCCTCCTTGCTGAACTGGACAATCTGGCCTTGCGCCTACGCTGTTCCTATCGTCCCACCGATGTGCCAGGGGCAGGACAACCCAACAGGTCAGCGAACAGGGCAACCGGTAGGGTCCCGCTTCAGCGCGACCTGCGCGATTTATCGCCTACCCTGCCCCTACAGATGTTGTCAAGAAATACTATGCATGATTATCCCATAATTTCCTGAATTGTCGCAATAATGCGTTCAGGGCCGGGGATGTAGAACTGTTCCAGTGGCGGGCTGAATGGTACGGGCGTGTGGGGAGCCGTCACCAGTTTGATCGGTGCATCCAGGTCCGTAAAGCCCTTATCAGCCACCAGGGCTGCGATATCGGTAGCGGCGCTGCAACGCGGGTTATCCTCGTCAACGATGATCAATCGGTGCGTTTTGGCGACGGACTGCAAGATCGTCTCTTCATCCAGAGGCGAGAGCGTGCGCGGATCGATAATCTCTGCTGAGATGCCATCTGCGGCCAGCGCCTCAGCGGCCTCAAGCGCCTGGTGAACCATGCGCGAGATTGCTATGATGGTTACGTCGCTGCCCTCGCGCTTGATGTCGGCCTTGCCCAGCGGGATGAGATACTCGCCTTCCGGCACCGCTCCGCTCACGTTGTAGAGCATCTTATTCTCAAAAACCACTACAAGATCATCGTCACGCATAGCCGCAGTAAGCAGACCTTTGGCATCAGCAGGAGTGGAAGGCACTACCGTTTTAATGCCGGGCATATGCGTAAATACCGAATAGTGGCAGCCTGAATGCTGGCCTGCCGCGCCCATGCCGGCGCCGATCATGGTGCGAATGACCAGGGGGCAACTGGCCTTGCCGCCGAACATATAGCGCAACTTGGCTCCCTGGTCGAAGATCATATCCCAGCAGACGCCGAAGAAGTCCACAAACATCAGCTCGACCACCGGACGCAGGCCCGTGGCGGCAGCTCCTACCGCCGCCCCGACGAAGCCCGCTTCGGTGATTGGCGTATCCAGGACGCGCTCGCGACCAAATTCCTGCACCAGCCCTTTGGTCACACCCAGCACGCCACCCCAGGCATCTTCCTGCTCGAAGTTCGTAATGCCAGCGCCGCCGGCAACATCCTCGCCCATCAAAATAACTCGCGGGTCGCGGCGCATCTCCAGCTTCAGCGCCTCGTTGATCGCCTGGGCGTATGTCAATTGGCGAATTGCAACTGCCATAGCTTTCACCTTTCTATTGCATAGTCGTAAGAGCGAACCATCATAAAACAGGTATTATGGGTAGCTGACGTAAACATCGGTCAGGGCATCTTCCGGTGCAGGCAGTGGAGCCGCTTCGGCATACGTCCAGGCGTCATCGATGCGTTGCGCGACCTCTTTGTCGATAGCATCAAGCTCGGCGCCGCTGGCAATGCCGCGCTGCTCTAATGTGCGGCGCATGGCCTTGATGGGGTCACGGTCGCGATACGAAGCCAGCTCTTCTTTGGTGCGGTATGTCACTGTATCGCCCTCGAAGTGACCAAAGTAGCGATAGGTTTTGCACTCGATCAGGCTCGGTCCTTCGCCTCTTCGTGCGCGTGCCACAGCTTCATGAGCCGCTTCGTAAACAGCAAAGACGTCCAGCCCATCAACGGTTACTCCTGGCATGCCGTAGCCCGCAGCACGCTCTGAGATATCGCGACAGCTCATGTGGTAGGTCACGGGAGTCGATTCGGCATAGCCGTTGTTCTCGGCCACATAAATAACCGGCAATTTCCAGATTGACGCCAGGTTAAGGCTCTCATGGAATGTTCCCTGGTTGGCCGCTCCATCGCCGAAGAAGCAGACGGCAACCTGGCCGCGCTTATTATACCTGGCCGTCAGTCCCGCGCCTGTGGCAAGTGGGAAACCGCCGCCCACGATGCCGTTCGCGCCAAGCATGCCTTTATGGACATCCGCGATATGCATGGAGCCGCCCTTGCCCCGGCACGCTCCGGCTTCTCGCCCCAACAGTTCCGCCACCATTGCGCGCACGTCCACACCTTTGGCAATGCAATGGCCGTGGCCGCGATGATGACTGGTGATAAAGTCGTCATCGGTCAGGCTAGCGCAGACGCCGACCGCGACCGCTTCTTCGCCAGCGTAAAGATGCACAAAGCCCGGCACTTTTCCGGCGGCGAACTCGCGCCCGGCCCGTTCCTCAAACTGGCGAATCGTCACCATCTGTTCGTACATATACAGCAATAGGGCCCGGTCAAGCGTTTGAGCGCCGCCCCCATTTTGTCTGGTTGTCATTGTTGCAAGCTGCCTTTCTATTACGTCAGCATAGTAATGCGATAAATCGCGTCCTACGCGATTTATCGGGTCCCTACGAACCATGTTATGAACGATGCAAATAGCCGGCGCGCGCCGCCGCTGCCAGAGCCGCGTTGACATCGACGACAAAAGGCCCCTCGGAACGCAAGCGAACTTCGACAACCGAGGTGGTTGTAAGTTCAATTTCCCGCTCGCCGTCCAGGGCAATGGTGCCTATCCCCGGCTGGAATTGCGCTCCGTCATCAATGGCTAAGCGCCGGTAGGCCGTGACTTCCACCCAGGAGACCAGTCCCGGAGCAAGCGCGGCCAGCACCTGCTTCCCCCCCTGCCCTAACGAAATATGCATGCCGGGCAAGTTGTCTGCTTCAGGCATATGATCCAGCAGTGCCCCCCCCCAGCGCGGAGAGGCCGATGGTCGCCGGTGCGACGCGCGAGAGCATGACCTCGCGCACGGCTGAGAGATCCCAGATGGCACGCGCTCCAACGAAGGGCTGCGACGAAATAACGACATCTACCAGCGCATGTTCCCGCGTTTTAGCATCGACCAGCACCTCTAACCAGGGGAAACGCCGCATAGCATCCGCGTCGATGCAGCCCTTCGCCACCAACCCTGCTGCCATGCCGGCGATGGTGCCTTCAAGGAAGCTGGGAAAGACGTTATTGGTGCCTGTCGAGATGGGAAGAAGGGGAACAGTGCGACACCCTTTGGCAACGGCGCGGTTGGTGCCATCGCCGCCAAGTGTGATAATGCAGCCCGCCCCCTCATCGACGAGCAGTTGGGCGGCGCGGGTAGAATCGATGCTTGTACCCAGCGCCGGCATATCCAGCGGTTCCGCTGTGAGGCCGCTAAGACCATCCAGCGCGCGCGGTAAAATACCAAAATCGTGCTCTGGCATATAGGCCACGCGCGTAACTCCCACCGCCTGCAAGCCCAACAGCACACGACGAACGATGGCCGTCTTCTCGTTGTTATCAAAGACCGTGCCATGCGCGACCAGGCGGCGGATATCGCGGCCCGAAGCCGGATTAGCGATGATGCCTACCAGAGGTTGAGCCATAGCTGTTCTTCCAGGATACGAAATATCGGATACTAAAGCAGGCCCCTACGAAGAACATTATCAGAGGCACGCACTGCAAGATGCGCTACATGGAGACAGTCAATAGACGTTGATATGGGCAGCTATTTCTCTGCTATCCCGCGTAAAGAAGAGCTGATTACCGGTAGATAGCGGAGCCGTGATACAGAGGATATATAACATAAAAACATGGCCTTGTACAGGGGTGATGGGTCGCGCGGAAAACCTGGCGCGACCGATTGCTGAGTTTGTCTCTTAACAAAATGGCGTTTTACAATAGAATCTAGCCAGGTTTTTATGTAGTAAAGGAATTTTATTGTACATGGGTCAGGTCAACGAAACGCAGCGACCACACCCTGCTGCCGAGACGAACAATCATACAGGCGGAGCAGCGATGGCCCCGAGGTGGGCCGCTGCTATCGGGTCATTGCTGCTGGGGCTGCTTTTTGCAGCATTACCGGGCTATATCACGCGCGGACTGGGCTGGCTACCCCTGATCCTCGAAATCGTGCTGATGCTCCCTCTGTTCCTGGCATGGCTGATGGGTCGCACCCTTCCACACCCGACGACGCGCATCCTGGCCTTTATTTTATTGGGCGTGGTCACTCTGGCGCTAGCAGGTGGTGTTATCCTGATGATCATCACGTTACCAGACAGAACTCAGACACAGGCGGCGGGGTTGCTGCGCACAGCCGGGCTATTGTGGCTGGCTAATATCCTGGTCTTCTCCCTCTGGTATTGGGAAGTTGACGGCGGGGGGCCGCGCAAACGTCATCAAAAAGGGCATCGGGCGGCAGACCTGATGTTTCCCCAGCAGACAGCAGATTTTAAGGGAGGAGATTGGGCTCCGCACTTTCTTGACTACGTTTTTGTCGCTTTTACCTCAGCTACGGCCCTCAGCCCCACCGACACCTATCCGCTGACCCGCAAGGCAAAATTTCTGATGATGATCGAGTCGCTGCTCTCTCTCGTAGTGATCATCTTGCTGGCGGCACGAGCAGTTAATATCCTGTAACTGCGCCTCATAAGGGGCGGAAGGTCACTTCCTGCCCCCCATCCTGATTCCCCCGTCGCACAACGCTTTTGCCGGGGCTTGTATAGGCAACTTCACGCCCGCCCTTGAAAACGTGCAAACGGGCGGGGACGAGACGCAGGGCTTCAAAAGCGGAGGGAGCGTCGAGCACCAGAAAATCGGCTGGCTTTCCCTCCTCAATGCCATACCTGTCTTGAATGCGCAATGTCTTCGCGGCATTGCCGGTTATCAGGTCCAGCACAGCATTGATTTCTTCATAGCCGCTCATGTGGCAAAGGAAAAGCGCGAGCTGAGCCGCCGCCAGCATATCACCCTTCCCCAGCGGGAACCAGGGGTCCATGATCGAATCATGACCGAGCGCGACGTTAACTCCGCCTGCCAATAGCTCCTTCACGCGGGTAACGCCGCGCCGTTTGGGATAGGTATCGAAGCGCCCCTGCAAAACGACATTATCGAAGGGATTGGCAACGACATTGACCTGAGCGCGTGCGAGCAAGCGGATCAGCTTGAAGGCGTAGGCGTTATCATAAGAGTGCATCGCCGTGCAATGGCTGGCGGTGACGCGCCCCTGCCACCCCTGCTGGATCGTATCGGCAGCCATGACTTCGGTGAAACGCGAGGCGGGATCGTCGGTCTCGTCACAATGACAATCGATGTCGCGATTGAACTCTTTCGCCAGGGCAAAGGCATAGTGAACATCCTCAACGCCCATATCGCGGGTCCACTCGTAATGCGGAATGCCGCCAACGAGGTCGCAGCCCAGCTCCATTGCTTTGCGCATCAACGCCTGCCCGTTGGGGAAAGAGAGAATGCCATCCTGAGGAAAAGCTACCAGTTGCAGATCGCAGATATCGCGCACCTCCTCCCGCACCTCCAGCAGGGCGCGCAGGGCCGTGAGGTTGGGATCGCACACATCGACGTGGCTGCGAATATACAGCGTGCCCTGAGCTACCTCCCAGCGAATCTCCTCTAACGCCCGCCGCTTGACGTCTTCGTGCGTCAGGTTCGGCTTGCACTCGCTCCAGATCTGGATGCCTTCGAGCAGCGTTCCCGTGGCATTATAGCGAGGTTGCCCCACGGTAAGCACGGCATCCAGGTGAACATGTGTATCGATAAAAGGAGGTGAGACCAGACGACCGGCGGCATCTAGCGTCCGCGCGGCGCTTTCCGTAGAGAGATCATTGCCAATACGCGCGAAAACCCCATCCTTCACGCCGATATCAACGAGCCCCTGACGGCGATGCAGTTGCGCGTGTTGAATGATAAGATCGTAAGGCATAATGTATACCTTTCAGAATCACGAGCGATGAACAGAAAAATAGCAACAACAACCCTGGATCTACTATACACTATCGTGTATTGAGGTTGGTACCAGGGCTGCCGTTTGCCATTGTGCCAAAAAAACAGTGAACTACTTCACATTTTGCTGATTTTGCTTACCAGGGAAAGGACCGATGATGCTCGCACTTTTTCTCGCGCTGCTCCTACTCTTTATCGGGGCTACTCTCCTCATCGTTGGAGCCGACTGGTTTCTTGATGGAGCCGCCGATCTGGCGCGCGATCTTGGGGTGAGCGCCGTTGTCATTGGAGTGCTGCTGGTCGGGCTGGAGCCGGAGGAAATGCTGACGGCAGCCGTCGCCTCGTGGCGTGGCGCTCCCGCTCTGGCCCTCGGCAATGTCATCGGGACCAACGTCACTATTATCACGGTAGCGTTAGGGCTTTCTGCTCTCATCTTTCCATTAGTTATTGGGCGGAACGTGAGACGACAGGCCCTTATAGCAACGTTAGTATCTGTCTTTCCGGTGGCTCTCCTCTTCACCGGCATCGTCACGCAACTGGAGGGCATACTCCTTCTGCTGGTATTTGTGGGCTACACCGTCTTCTTGTCTCGGACCGATCAAGAGGCTATGAAGCGCCTGGCAGAAGCCGATGACGACGACGATGACGATGATGATGATGATGACGAGCAGGAGAGGCGTAGTAGTTCCGGCTTCCATTGGAAGCCAGTGCTGTTGACGCTGGGAGGTCTGGTAGCTATGGGAGTGGGAGGTCCGGCCATAGTGGGGGGCGCGCTGCGGCTCGCCCAGAGCGTCGGGCTGAGCCAGGGAGCCGTCGGCGCAACCATCGTCTCGCTGGGAACCGGAGCTGAGATGATTGCGCTGGGCGTGAGCGCGGCGCGCAAAAAGCGTGCCGACATCCTTATCGGTGGCATTCTTGGCTCCTTCGCCTACAATCTGCTCGTCACCCTGGGCCTTGCCGCCGCCATCCACGCCATTCCTGTAGATTCCCATATAGCATTAACCGCATTGCCCATCATGATTGGTATGCATCTTATGTTGCTCATGTTCATATGGTACGGCAAAATTACGCGAGGAATAGGCGCTCTCCTCGTGGCAGCGTATATTGCTTATCTGTTTGTGATTGTGCTGGTTTAGGGCGGCTCTGCCTGACAGATGGCATCAACCATAAAAAGATAAGAAATACAGGAGAAAAATGCTATTGTAGTATCTAAGATAATACTCTATACTCCATACAAATTACTCTATCTCACGTTGAGAGAGGAAGAAAGCGGAGAAGTGACAGATGGCGTTTAAAGCTGATTTAGAAGAAGAAGTAAAAAAGATTTTGCAAACTTCCTGGAAAATAACAGGGAGAAAAGTTATCCCAAATCCTAAAGATTTGTCGCTCGAAAATGATGCAGCGGAACTCAAAGCTGCCGTGCTGTATGCCGATATGGCAGATTCTACAGTGCTGGTAGATCGCCATGAGCGATCTTTTGCAGCCGAGATTTATAAAGCGTATCTACGCCTCGCAGCCAGAATTATTAACGATGAAAAGGGAAAGAGAAGCATTACAGCCTACGATGGAGATCGAGTGATGGCTGTTTTTCTAGGTGATACAAAAGAGACTGTGGCGGTTCGATGCGCGCTGAAAATAAACTTTGCCGTCCATGAGATTATCAATCCACTGCTCAAGAAACAGTATCCGAATAAGAAGTATAAGCTCAAGCACGTCGTAGGAATAGATACCAGTGATCTCCTAGTAGCCCGCATTGGGGTCAAAAGCGTTACCGATCTGGTCTGGGTTGGTCGAGCCGCCAACCATGCTGCAAAGCTATGTAGCCGCAATGGTGAACATTCTATCTATATCACAAGGGCTGTGTTCCGAGCAATGGATGACATTGTAAAATTTGAAGGAAAAAAACTGATGTGGAATAAGGAGAATTGGACTGAGCGAGGTAACAGGATAATTTATGGTTCAAGCCGGTACTTACCAATCAAGTAACATGATGCCTCCGCTGCTGTAATCATTAAGGAGTAAAATCTATGGGAAAACAAAAAGGGTCACAATCTTCTTCTCCCCATCAACGCGTCGGCTCTCCAGGAAAATCAGCCCCGGTTCCCCAACAGCAAGCCGTTGCTAAAGGGGTTTCAGGCAATGGTCAAAATACGCCAAACAATGTTTCATCTCAGACACTACAGGCGTTAAAGCTACATGATCAAGAAGAAGAGGTTACAAAAGCGGCATTTCTCCTGTTTGAACATATCGAAGCTCAGATTAATCGGGCCGATACAAAAGCGCAGTTGACTCTGGCGGCTGACGCTCTTCTAGCAGGCACACTTGCGGTTCTGGGAAAAGGGGCAGCCAGCAGTCTCCTGAGCAATACATCTCCGATCCTGGACCGTCTGGCCGATCTATTTACTGTTTTGATGTTTCTTGCTCTCGTTTGCTCATTCTACTATGCACTCAGGGTTGTCAACCCACATTTACGAGGTTCCAAGCGTTTTACGCTGATGTACTTTGGTCAGATTGCACAGATGGGCGAGGATGATTTTATCGATACGTTTCGGAACCAATCTTTAAACGATCTCAAGGCATCAACCCTGGCTCAAGTACATACAAAAGCGAAAATTGCTCAGGTGAAATTCGCAAGGGCTAGCCGAAGCGTGAATTTCCTTATTATATCGCTCATTTTTTGGGCCATTATTCAATTACTACTAGCTTTTTTATAATCAACCACCCTTTTCCGTTTTACCATCCATAACTGCTCTTTCATATAAAACGTGTGCTATGCGACATAAAAAGAGCGTAGCGGAAGCAAGAGGCACGCTCACAAAGACCAGCTCTCGCTTCTCCTGTATTTTCCAATGCAAAGAGCGCAGTTACATTTATCTCGGCTGGTAGGAAAGCACCATGACTCCAGAGGGATGCGTTTTGCTGTTGACCAGTTTCAGCTTCACCCGATCCTTGATGTCATGAAAGAGTGGCTTTCCGCCCCCTAAAATTACCGGGTGGTATAGCAGTTGATATTCGTCAATCAGGCCAAAGTTGGTCAAGGTTTGCACCAGGCTGGCGCTGCCGTAGATCGCCATATCGCGCCCGGGCTCGCGCTTCATAGCCTCAATCTCTGCTGGAACGACCTCCTTCAGCAGCGTGGAATTGTTCCACTCCACACTTTCCAGCGTCCTGGAAAACACTACCTTGCGCATGGCGTTCAATTTGCGCGCGTATATTTTCTCGCCCTCGGAGGCATGAGGATTATCAGGCACATAGGGCCAGGAGCCAGCAAAACTTTGATAGGTTACACGCCCCAATAATAGCGTATCGGCTGAGTCGATCAGGTCATTCTCATAGATCCCCATTGCTTCATCGTAGATTTCCCCTATCCAATCCATTTCTCCGTTCGGTCCTGCAATGAAACCGTCAAGGGTGACCCATGTGGTGGTAATGATTTTTCTCATACACTTCTCCTTGTCTTTTTGTTAGCGCCATGTACAAGTTGTTGCTGCCGCCTGCGTCAATGAGCGGGGGGAGAAAAGTGGGGACGCCCCACACCCCGCCAGGGCGCTGCCCCTGGACCCCGCTCAAGAGGCAGGTCAGATACTATTCCCAATAGTCACACGTACTCTCTTCTTCTAAAACAGGGAGGCACAGTCGGAAGATCAAGTGGATAGGATGGACAAATAACTCAGCGTGTGAGATAGCCAGCGTCCACAGGCAGGGAGCAGCCAGTGATGTAGCGGGCCTCGGCTGAGGCCAGCCAGAGTACGGCGGAACTGATGGCTGCGGGCGGTAAGAGGGTTGCTTCGGTGAAGAGATTGAGTTGATTCATCAGCCCCAACATATGCTCGTAAGTCGCGTCGGGACCGGGACCGCCCGCGAACACATCGTAAAGCGCCTGGTTGCGACACATCGTTGTATCAACGCTGGTGGGACAGATGGCGTTGACGTTGATATGGTAGGGGGCCAGTTCTATCGCCAGCGTCTTCACCAGGCCGACTACGCCGTGCTTGGCCGCTACGTAGTGGGCCAGGTTTGCCATCCCTTTCTCTGCGGCGGTCGAGGCAATGCAAATAATTTTGCCGCGCTGGCGAGCGATCATTTGCGGGATACAGACTTTGCAGGTGATCCAGACGCCTTTGAGGCAAACATCAATGGTCTGATCCCACTGTTCTTCGCTCAATTCCCAGCTCGGAGCAAACGAGTACAGCCCGGCATTCGCCACCACAATATCGATAGGGCCAAGTTCGCGCTGCGCTCGCTCAGCCAGCGCCTGCATCGCGGCAAGATTGGTAACGTCAACCTGCTCCGCGATGACGGGAGAGCCGATCTTTGCGATCTCGTGAGCGAGCGATGCCAGCTCTTCCGGTCGGGCCAGCGGATAGGGGACGGTACTATACTGCTGGCAGGCATCGCATAGCACGAGGCGAGCGCCTTCGCGTGCAAAAGCGAGCGCATGGGAGCGTCCCATACCTCTGGCCGCACCGGTTATAAATACGGTTTGCTCCTGGAAACGTTTAGTAGACGCCACAGATACCATCGATGGTGAAATCTTCGATGATCAGTTCCTCCTCCCACTCCTCCTCTTCCAGCGTTGCCTCATCTGTAGGAGCCTGGGTTGCGGAATCGTCCATAGTCTGTTCGGTGGTCGCGGCCTGGTTGGTCAGGGAAGTAGCGTCAAGCATGTATATACCTCGCATAGAATGTAGAGAACTCGACTTCGTGTTTAGAGCATACCATCTGTTAGCGGGTCGGTGCAAGCGTTTGCGGAGGCGAACCTGATCCTTCCTTGACTCCCCACATTTTAGCGGGTATGCTTGCTTCTACACGGTACAATCACGTTGTCTTTCTTAAATAGGAGGCAAAATCCCGCCTATGACACACATCCCGTCACAATACCAGCTCATTGCCGAGGTGAAGATTCGACGCGAAGCCTTTGGAGGCATTCTTTACAAATATGGTTGCGCTGATCGGGGCGCGCTTTCTTTTATCAATTCGCCCCAATTGATCGAACTGCTGATCGAGGGTCAGCAGCAGTATCATGGCGATTTGAGCGCAGCCATTGAGCAGCGTCACCTCTCTGAGGTAAACAGGCAGAAGCTGTATGGAGCGCTGGACGATCTGGCGAAGCGCGGCTATATCGAAGTTCGCTCATCGGTTCAGTAAACAATCGCTATTTCCATAGTACATTTCAATTTGACATCTTCAGACCCGATGTTATACTTCTCCTCAAGAGAGGCAGCGGGAGCCGGTGGCGATCACGACCCGCTTGAGGGTACTGGAAACATATTGCACGAGAGGAGTGCTCCCGAATGGTGGAACTTGTACGCTTTATCGAACGTTCTGCTCGCTCGCAGGGTCAGAAAATCGGAGCCGTCCATCCCCTGGCGCTGGCAGCAATGCAGCAGACAGGTGAGATGGTATCGCAGAAGAAGGGGCGCGGCTCCCAACGCTTTTTGCAGGGCGGGCTTTCTGCGCCCATCACGGTCACATGGGAGATTACAGCAGCCTGCAATATCGCCTGCGTGCATTGCCTCTCATCATCGGGACGCAGGCGACCGGGGGAGTTGAAGACCGAGCAGGCGCTGGCACTGGTGGATGAGCTGGCGGAGATGCAGGTTTTCCAGATTCATTTCGGCGGCGGCGAACCCTTTATTTATCCCGGCATCTGGAAAGTGCTCGAACGCTGTACTGAGCGCGGCCTCGTGATGTGCGTCAGCACCAACGGGACGCTGATCACCCAGGAACGGGCGCGCCGCCTGAAGCAGTTTGAGCCCCTCTATTTCCAGGTGAGCCTCGATGGTGGCACGCCGGAAACCAACGATAGCATCCGTGGCAAAGGCGTGTTTGAGCGCGCGCTGCGTGGGCTGGAGCTACTGGCCGCCGAGGGGCACAGCCTGACCGTGAATAGCGTTCTGACGCGCTACAGCTTCTCAGAGCTAGACCGACTTTATGAGATTGCAGCGAGCTTTGACGCCAAATTGCGCGTGACCCGCCTGCGGCCATCGGGACGGGGACAGGAGGTATGGGCGGATCTGCACCCCACACGCGAGCAGTATCGCCAGTTTACCGCGTGGCTGGAGACGCATCCTGACGTGCTGACAGCCGATTCGTTCTTCCATCTTAACGCCTTCGGCAACAAGCTGGCAGGACTGGATGTCTGTGGAGCCGCGACCGCAACGTGCTGCATCTGTCCCGAGGGCGAGGTCTATCCCTGCGCTTTCTTCCAGGCTCCAGAGTTTGAAGCGGGCAATTTACATACTGAGAGCTTCCGCGAAATCTGGCAAAACTCGATCCTCTTCAACTACTATCGCCAGATGGGTAGCGGCGCATGCACCGGCTGCGGACAATATGCCGCCTGTCATGGCGGTTGTCCGGCGACCAAGTGGTTTGTGCATCAAAAGCTCAACATTCGCGATCCCGAATGTGTGTTACAGCAGTAGCTCACATCAACAGTTCCGACGGACTCAACAGCTCGGAGTGGGAACGTCGCCAGAAATGGTTCGGTGAGAGCCATTAGTAAATATTACCAATAGCCCATCCATTTTTATGAGCATGGATGGGCTATTTTTTTAGAGTAGCAAACCTGAAGATGATACACTGAAGAGGCTCCCATTGGGGAAACCATCTAAAGAATTTGGAAAAGGAGTTAAGATGTCAAAACTTGGATGTACCTGCGGCCATACAATTAGAGATAATACAGACGAAATTCCCTACAAGGCTCTCTGCTACGCTGACGGGGATACCCCTGTGTACTTTAATGAGGTTATAGAAACCGTCGCGGATCTTCTTCTGGCATACGAGCGGGAAGCCAGAGAACGCCCACTTCTTTCCCCATCAGATTCGCATGAATCCAGTAACCGAAGCCACATCACTCGGCAGATTGTCCAAATCCTCTCCTATTATCATGGCGGCCATCGTCGTGATTTGTTTGAATGTGAAAACTGTGGCAGATTATGGCTCCAGGTCAATCCTCGCGAAAATAAATACGTGTCCTATCTGCCCGAAGGTCAGGCACGAGGAGTTCTCCGCTCACATGGAGGCAGAGAGGAGATATCAAGATTGACCGTGGGAAAAGACTCGCCGGGGAAAATCGTTTTGAGGAAAGCAGACATGTAACAAATTTTTTGTTTCATATCTTGCTACAGCCGCTTTTTCACCACCGGGAACAACGGCTTCCACGTCCTGAACTTGATGCAGCCCTGCATTACCCCCACCTCGTAGGCGCAATCGTCGAGCATGGAACAGAGCACATACTCGCTCAGCCCCATATCTGGACGTAGCCGCACATAGTCCACACCTACCACAATACAGTACAGCACGCATAGCAGCGGAATCAATGGCGGTATCACTATACCAGCGAGCAATAAGGGCAACGTGTAATAGCGGGTGAGGTGACGGCACAGGTGATAGGTGTATGCCAGATGACCGCGCAGAGTCGCCCATACGACCAGCGGCCCGGCCACCGGCAGACGTTCCCGCACGCGCACCTTATAGAGGCGCGTACCCGCTCCCACCAGAGCAACCACAAAGGCAAGAGCGAGCAAGAACAGGGAAACTATGAGGGATTTGCGCTTGCCCCGCCTCGGGATGGAGCTTCGCGCTTGCCCGGCTAACCCACATAGTCCCCCTAACGCCAGACCAGCAAACGCCGCCTGCTCCGGCGGCAGTAGTAAGGTACGTCGCTCGGTTGGATGGCGTTGCAGGAGGGCAGCTTCAGCCGAGGCGTAGGCAACGCGGATGCGCAGGAAGGCCCCCAGCGTTGTACGATAGTCGTGATAGACGATCCCTTGCGGCAAATACAGGATACGCGCACCAGTGGCAAGCAGATGGCGACAGAAATCAACGTCTTCCCCAAATGTGAGCGGAGCAAAGCCGCCAAGCTGCTGCCAGATGGCGCGGCGGATCAGCAGATTGGCGGTGGGAAGATAGGTGAGCGGTCCCTCAAGGCAGACCTGTTGCGCTCGTTTGCCCATAAAAAGGGAAGAACGGCTATCTTCGTAACGGCCCAGCATGCTTCCTCGCTCGTAAGCGCGAATCATACCGCCCACGGCAGCGATGCGCGTATCCTGGAAGGCCGGTACAAGCTCGCTCAGCCATCCGCGAGAGGCAACGCAATCGCTATCCAGGTACGCTATCAGAGCGTGCTGAGCCGCCTGCGCTCCCGTATTGCGACTGATCGCGACGCCTTGCCGCTTCTCATGGCGCACGACGCGCATCTCTATGCCCAGAGCTTGCGCTTCCAGGACCATCGGCTGCACGATAGACTGCGTGGCATCGGTCGAACCATCGTCAACGACGAGAATTTCCAGGTTGCCTGTGGGATAGTCCAGCTCAAAGAGCGAGCGTAGACAACGCTCTAGCTCATGGGCGCGATTATACGTAGGAATAATGATGGAAACGGGCGGCCAGGTTGCAAGAGGCGACAGGGGACCAGCTTCCAGCAGCATCTTCCAGCGCAACTGATCGCACAGCATCTCCACGCGCTTCAGCGGCATTGCCAGATGATGAGCAAGCTGCTCGCAGGTCTGCTCCTGCTGGCAGAGAGAAAGCAGGGCGACTATCGTGGGAGTGAGGCGCACGACGCGCATAGGATAGTTGCAGATCGCATAGGCACTATCGCCCTGCCTCACCAGATGCACGCCCTTTACCAGACGATAAGAGCCAGGGGAGAGCTGTTGATTATCTATTCTCATCAGTTTACATCGTTTTCGCAAGTATCGCTAATACATTTCCACTTGACGGTTTCGGATTGGAAGTCTATACTCTCTCTCAAAGAGAGTGGTGAGAGATCGTGGTTACCTCAACCCGCTTGCGGGATTGAAACAATAACGTGTTCGGCAACACGATCTCATACCCATCTCCAAGCTGCTCTACAACGCGCTTGAGATCAGATGGAGTAATCGACCACGCGAGCATATAGACGTTCAAGAAAAGGGGACGCTGTCTATGCGTTGATGCCATGCGTTTGATCAGTCTGACCGTCTGCTCCACGCTGCCGGCAAGGCCAAGATTCTGATACAGCGGCATCCCCTCCACATTTTTGCAACTGAACGCCTTCCTGCCCGCACCACTCAGTATACCCCACAAGCCAAAGGGGGCCAACTCCTGCGCGTAACGCAACTGGCGCTGGCTATCGGCAAAGACCATACCCGCCAGACTGAAAACGAAGGCGAAAGGGAGGCCGGAACTTTGCCAGAAGCCGATATCAAGCACCTGCAAAGACTTCATCCCCATCGCCTGCATCATCTGGCCTGTGCGTTGCAGGAAGGGAGTCAGGTGGTCGGCGGGCCAGTGCGAGGGGAACATATAGCCCGCACCGCTCGGACCCGCTATCAGCTCATCGTTCGGCGTCATCGTGCGCATATAATATGCCGCCATCGCCGGAGCCGCCTGGAGCAACACAGGCGAGAAGGTCCAGCCAATCGGCAGCGAGCCACGCGCAGCGTCATGCCAGAGGCGCAATAGATGATGCTGGCAATATTGGAGGTTATCCCCATCGCTCATCGTGAACGATACGTAGATTTTGTTTGCAGGTTCTGGAACTTCAATCACAGCATCAGATATTGCTATTTTTTGAGGCTGCACTGCCGCCCATACTTCCAGATTGGTAAAGTGATCGCTTGCCAGCACAGCCATAGCCGCCTGCGAGGTCAGCTTGACGCCGCTACTCTCATCAATAAACCAGCCCAGGTGAGTTGCCAGGGGAGGATACGTATGGAGAATGCGCCGCATCAGCATATGCTCAGAGAGCCAGCCCTGCTTGATATTGGGCAGATGTGAACGCGAGTCGAGCCAGTAGATAAAAGTGCGCGTGGCGACCAGGAACGAGCGCAGACCGACCACATTCCTGGCATCAAGCCCCGCCACCATACGATCAGACGAGCCTGAGCGCAGATTCTCCAGCGCCCAACGATAGACCTGTAAACGATTCTTCCAGCCATAAGTTCGCAGGTCAGCCAGTACGGGAAGTTGCAGATCCGCTGCCTGCTCAGGCGAAACCACGACACCATCGCGCTGAGCGGCCAGCATCGTTGCAATATTGATCGTATCGACGAGATTGGGATCGTAAATGATGCCGCCCTGCATGGCATCGCCATAGGTTGCCAGAAGGCCACTCAAAGCTTCGTCACCGCTCACAAATGCTCTCTCCTGCGGAACGGAGCCGAACGCCTGCGAGAGCCAGAAAGCATCGTCATTGCTGGTAACGAGATACACCTCAGGCCGTGGTCGATTGATCAGACCCGCCATCGTGGTTGCCGTGAGCAAAGTGTCGCGCGTGGCTCCGCGCAGATCGTAGACAGCAAGATGCCCGGGTGCCTGGAACGCCGGTATCATTCTATCGCCGGACCAGTCCAGACCGGCAATTTCTCTCCTCATCAGATTTTCTTTCTATCCGATGTTTATCAGTGATGATTATAGCATCATTGCTAACCAACGAGCTATCAATGATTTTTTAACAGGGCCATGTGGCCGTTTAATCTCACGCTACAATGACAGTGATACATATAACAAAACCTGCTTGTATTTTATTTTGAGGAGGAGCTATGGAGGAAAATCAGGAGTATACCACGATTCCCGCAATGGTTGAGGAAGTGCGAGCGGGCAAGATGCCACGGCGGCATTTTATGCAGAAGCTCACCGCTATGGGTATTTCAGCCGGAGGGGTCGGCATTATCGCGACAGCAGCGGCAACGCGAGCATTTGCGGCCCATCAGACGCCAGTAGTACAGGCGGACGAGGTGGCTGCCAGCAATATTGAACGACACAAGGAACATCTCAAAAAGCAAACGCAGGGCGATATTGGCGGCTTGCACGATGATTACGCTCATAATGCAGTGGTTGAAGACAGCATGTATAGCGAGTCATTCACGGGACATCAAGCTATTCTGAGCCGCAAGCAGATGAATGCGGAGGCATTCTCCAATCTGAATATCGAAGTTGTCAATCGTGTGGCACAGAATCAGCAAGTCACTGTCGAATGGGTTGCCAGCGGCGTCCATAGTGGAGACCTGCCCGGCTTCCCAGCTTCGGGGCGCGCCTTCTCCATTCGCGGCGTCACCGTCGTTGTCAGGCAAAATGGCAAGATCGTACGCGAGTCGATCTACTATGATATGAACGAGGTCAAACGCCAGTTCACTATGGTATAAACGCCCTCTCTAAGCCTGGGTAGACATGCTCCTATGAGCACCTATCCAGGCTTTATGTCAACACGAACAATGGTAGGGACCTGGTTTACCGCGTCCGCTTCAGCGCCCGTCATTGCACCAGTACCAATGCGGCTCCAACAACGTCAATCCTATGAGGGAAATATGCCTTTCGTGGTGTTATAGGAATAAGATGCAAAACAGGCAATAAATTGGACGCGATCAATCGGGTCCCTACAACTTTTATGTATGTTTATAGTTTTTTTAGGGATTCCTCCGCCGGTCTGCGCCACACCCACCCCACACTCGTAACCAGCAAACAGAGAGCTGCGCAGACGAGCAGGCCGGTGGAAGCCCCCCAGAGACCCGAGAGCCAGCCAGATAGCAGATATCCAGGCGGAATACTGCCCGTGAAGAAGAGGATGTATACGCTGGCTACGCGCCCACGGAGATGGTCCGGGGCAATCGTCTGGAGCAAGGTAATAGCCAGCGCGCCAAAAATTGTCTCCGCTATGCCGATGCCCGCAATCAGCAGCAGTGATAGGGGATAGAGGTGCGAGACGGCAAAGGCCATCTCCAACGCGCCAAAGATCAGCGTGCCGAGCAGCACGCGGCGGATCGTTGGCTTCAGATTGCTCCAGGCCAGCCATAGCGCCGCAAGCAATGCGCCAATGCCGTTGGCGGCGGAGAGAAAGCCAAATCCTGGTGCTCCAACATGCAGCACATCGGTGGCGAAGAGGGGAAGCACAACCGTAAAGTTCGCGCCGAAGAGCAATACCAGGCCAACCACAAGGATCAGCAACACCACCGCAGGCGTTCTCCAGACGTAGCTCATCCCTTCACGCAGGCTCTGCCAGGTTTTTTGCTGCTCGCTCGCATTTTTATACTGAGAAGCCTGAGCATATAGCTCATGAACGTTGATCAACGCCAGCCCCACAATTACCGCCAGAAAGCTGAGCGCGTTGAGCAGAAAGAGCGCAGTTACGCCGCTGGCCGCGATAATGATACCTGCCAGCCCAGGACCCACGATGCGCGCCAGGTTCGTGAGCGAGGAACTCAAAGCAACTGCATTGGGCAGATCTTCACGTCCGACCAGTTCGACGACAAAGGCCGAGCGCGTCGGCTGATCCAGGCTATTGGTGAGGCCCAGCACCAGCGCCAGCACATAGATATGCCAGAGCTGGATGGCATTGGTAGCAATCAATGTCCAGAGGAGAAACGCCTGGAGCATGGCCGTTGTCTGGGTCACGAGCAAGACGCGCCGTTTGGGCCAGAGGTCGGCGAAAACGCCGCCGAAGATCGAGAAGAGCAGCACCGGCAGAAATTGCAGCGCGCCGACCAGGCCAAGCTGCCAGGCGCTATGCGTCAGTTCCAGCACTAACCAGGACTGCCCAATGGTTTGCATCCAGGTGCCCATCGATGAGATCAATTGACCGAACCAATACAAGCGATAATTGCGATGATACAGTGAGATGATGGCGCGCATGAGATTTTCCTCTCCTCATAATCTGTTCAATTGAATGAGAGTATATATGAAGATATGCCGATAAAACATCGCCCAAAAGGACTCCTTGACCTTCTTCTGTAACTGGAGTATGCTACTGAGCACAAATGTATTTTCCTGCATACGCGATAGTGCCTCATAGCGTCTTCTGGATAAGCCCAAATGGAGTTGAGGCAGAAAGGACTTATGGCATGACCGAGAAAATGGTTGCACCAGAGCTATTTCGTCCGCCCGTAGACTTTCCCGACGTTCCTTACGATCACCTGCTCCGCCAAGCAGCCGAGCGTTACCCCGACCGCCCGGCCATTATCTACCACGATCTTCTGCTCACCTACCGCGAGGTCGTCTCGATGGTCAACAGTATCGCCAACGGCCTGCATGAGCTGGGTCTCAAAAAAGGGGATCATCTTTGCCTGCTCACTACGAACCGCCCGGAGTATACGCTGACCTTCATCGCGGCAGCCTCGATAGGCGTGGTTGTCAGCCCGATGAACCCGGCATATAAGGAGCGCGAAGTCGCCTACCAGCTAGAGAATTCGGAGTCCGTGGCATTGCTGATTCAGCGCGAGCTTGTGCCAATCTTGCAGCTAGCCATGAGCCAGCACGAGTTCCCGCGCCTCAAACATATTCTGGTCACGGGTGATAAAGCTCCCGAGGGATTACCACAGGCCATCCCCCTGGCAGCGTTAATGCGGCGCTCCTCGCCAAAACCTCCTCCTGAGGTCGAGATCAGCGGTGACGACCTGGTGGCATTGCCCTATTCTTCCGGCACCACCGGCTTACCCAAAGGGACCATGCTGACGCACCGCAATCTGACGGTCAATAACCTCCAGTTTACCACCGCCCTGCGCACCGATATCAACGATGTGGCGCTGATCTTCCTGCCCTTCTACCATATTTACGGCGTGATGCTCACGGGCAGCTTCCTCGCTTGCGGCGGTACGCAGGTCATCATGGAGCGTTTCGACCTGGTGCAATCGCTGGAGCTTTGCGAGAAACATAAAGTCACCTACTACTTCGCCGTACCGCCAATCATCCTGGCTCTTGCCAATGCACCCGTTGACCTCAGCAAGATGAAGACCGTGAAATACGTCTTCTCCGGCGCGGCCCCCCTCCCGCTCGATCCGGCGTACCGGCTACAGGATAAGACCGGACTCCAGGTCGTTCAGGGCTATGGCATGACGGAGGCGTCGCCCTTAACGCACGCACAGCCTGGCGATCCGGCCCTTGTGCGCCTGAATAGCGTTGGCATGCCTGTCCACAACACTGAGCAGAAGATCGTTGATATTGAAACGGGCGAGCGCGAACTGCCGATTGGCGAAGATGGCGAGATCATCATTCGCGGCCCCCAGATCATGGCTGGCTACTGGAAAGCGCCAGCGGAGACGGCGAACGCGCTACGCAATGGCTGGCTCTATACGGGTGATATCGGCCATGTTGACGCCGACGGTTACACATACATTGTGGATCGCAAGAAAGAGATGATCAAGTACAAAGGTTTCGGCGTCGCTCCGGCGGAGCTGGAATCGCTGCTGATGGAGCATCCCGCGGTGATGGACTCGGCGGTCATTGGGGTGCCCGATGAAGAGGCTGGCGAACTGATCAAGGGTCTGGTGGTAATCCGCCAGGGCTTCAGCCCGACGCCTGAAGAGATTATCGCCTTCGCCAACGGCAAATTAGCCGGCTACAAGCGTATCCATCTCATCGAGTTCATCGACGCCATTCCGAAAAACCCGTCAGGCAAGATCTTGCGGCGCAACCTCAAAGAGCGCGAAAAGGCCCTCCGGCTCGCTGAACAGGGCTAACTACATTAGATTTAAAAAGTTCAGCGTCTCGACATAAGACGCTGAACTTTTTTCTGCGCGGCACAGGTCTCTCCCGGGGATGAGCTAAGCTTTCTCTTCGACCGGCAATCCCTGGTCCTTCCAGCCGGGATAGCCGCCATCGAGGGTCCGCGCCTGGTAGCCCTGCTCTCGCAGTTGGGCTGCGGCCCGTTCGCCACGCGACTCGCCCCGATGATGCATATTGCAATAGGTAACGATAGGCCGCTCGCGTGGAATCTGCTTGAGTTTCCTGGAAAGCTGGCCCATAGGGATATTAACGGCCCCCTGTATATGCCCAGCCGCGTACTCGGCTGCTCCTCGCACATCGATGATGAGAGGCGAGGTATCCCCGGCTCCGCCGGCTGCGAGTTTGTGCGCGCTGACCAGCACAGATACCGGCGCCGATGCTTGCAGTTGGGGATCAGAGAAAATTGCCTGGAATGCAGGATCAGCGCGCAGCCCATCAAGATCGGTGTCATGCCTGGACCACTCAATCAGCGTAGGCCGCAGTCGCAAAGCCTCCGGCAAGAGCTGGAGGGCTTTTTCCGGCCAGCCGTTGGTAGCATACATACAGAGCTGATTGTACATCGCCACTCCGAGATCCTCCGGTGGCAATTCGGCTCCTCGTACGGCCTCTAAAAGAGCTTCTTGCAACTGAAGCGCCTGTTTTCTTCTGCCGCTACGCAAGTAAAAGTTGGTCAACTGGTGACAGGGATGCCATAGCCCGTTGCCCAACGTTTCTGCCCAAAGCGGCTCGCCTTCCTGCCAATCATAACGATTTGGATCGCTCAGTTCCTCTTCGCTCATACCCTCAACCTGCGCAATCAACGCTTGATAGACGCGCGCAGATTCAGCTAGAATGGCCTGGAAATCATGATTTTCATAATCAAGAAAAGCCTGATGGTTAATCTGGTGAGCCGGTTGCGCGTCTCGCCAGACAGGGGGTTGTTCGCCGCGGAGCGCCGTAGCCAGCTTCTGCGTCTGCAACCGTTTCCAGAGCAAGATATTGACCAGAAAGTCTTTGGCCTCCCAATTATCAAGCGTGCCTTTTGCGTTCCGCTCACTGTCACTGAGGCCGTTGACCATTTGCTGCTCCTGCTGTCGAGCGAATGCAAGCAGAGAAAGAATGCGGGGCTTCATCGGGACGTTACTCATAGGAATATTCTCCTTTTAAAATATATTTTTCCGTACGCTGCAAGTTCATTGGGGGGAATGATCTTTTGCGCGGTCTTCACCCCCTACTGCTGTCTTATCACGGGAGGGATACAATGCTTACAGCATTTTTTGCACTCTGCCAAAAGAGCAGTTTAGCCAGCTTTGCCTCAAACATGATGCGAAAAAATTCTGTAAGAGAAAGAGGGTCGCAAGTGATAAGATAAAAGAAGGAAAGAAAGGTGACCACGATGCAGGAGATTGTTAAGAATCCGCAACAACAGGGGCTGCCTGGCGAGCTCCAGCGGCTCAAAATGGCGCTGCTGACCGACCAAAGTGGTATGCTCACCGCCACGCGTCTGCGTCTTGTTCGTCTTGCGCGAGCACGGGGGATAGAGCCTCATCTCATCGATGATGTTGTGCAGGAAACATTGCTTGAAGCCTGGAGCCATCTGGAGCGCCTGCACGCCCCTGCCGGCTTCAATGCCTGGATTGATGAGATCTGCCGCAATGTCTGCCGTCGCTTTGCCCAGAGGCGCAAGAGGGAGCTTCTCCATCACACTCAGTTGCTGCGATCATCTTCCAGTGAGGCACTGGAGAATGACGACGAGGAACAAGACCTTCTCACAGATTTTCCTGACGCCGAAACTATTGACCCGCTTGAGGAACTGAGCCGTCAGGATCTGGTGGCGCTGCTTGACCGGGCGCTTGGGGCATTGCCTCAGGCTGCACGTCAGATGGTGGAGATGTACTATTTGCTCGAACTGCCGCGCCCTGAGGTAGCTGCTCGCCTGGGCATATCCAGTGGCGCGCTGGATGTACGCCTGCACCGCACACGTCGCCAACTCTATCGCATTCTGCACGGTCCCCTGGGCCATGAAGCGGAGGCGCTGGGCCTGGCGCTGGATGCGGAACTGATCGAAGGATGGCAGGAAACTCGCCTCTGGTGCCCATCATGCGCGCGCCACCGTCTCCAGGGCTGCTTTTTGTACCCGACAGCCGATTCAGAGGAGCCGAACCTTCACTTACGCTGCCCCGAATGCTCCCAGCGTTACGGCCAGGATACCGTCCATAGTATGGGGCTGGTCTCGCTTGCCGGTCTCCGCTCGTTCCGGCCCGCCTGGAAGCGCACCATGCAAGGGCTAACGGATCGTCTATTGCAGGCGCTCTCTCAGGTGCAACATCCCTGCCTCTATTGCGGCAAACCGGCTCTTGTCCAGGTGAAAGACGACGCTAGCGACACAGTTCAGCCGACTGATCACTATCCTTTCTGGATCTACCTGCGCTGTATGCATTGCGGCAACGACATGGATGGTTGTGGCTGCTTGCCTATGGTTGATCAACTAGTCTATTGGTCGCATCCACGCACGCGCCAGTTCCTTCAGCAGCATGCGCGCTATTGCAGCGCACCGGGGAAAATCGTAGAGTATCAAGGACAGCAAGCGATCTGCCTGCAAATCAACGATGTAGAGAGCGCTGACCGGCTCACAGTTCTGGCTCATCGCCAGACATTACAGGTCCTGACGCTCTTCTAGCACACTATGGTCATGGTCAGGGGAATTTCTCATGCACAAAAGCCTGTGGAGTGGGTAGGAGCTTTTTGCGCATAAGAAATGTTCCTCGATACCATCTTACAGCTTCCCCAGGAAGAGGCCGCGCGCCATGAGTTCCCCTGCCAGCGAACAGACCACCACCAGGTAGAGCATCCCCGTCGCGGATTGAAATGAGCGGTCACGGATCAGCTTCCAGGATAGGCCGCCCAGCACCAGGGGCATCACAAAGCCAACCAGAATGCGCAGCCAGCCAATCACATCCGCGCTTAACGGAGCAATGGTCGGCGCATTGGGCGGCTTAACGTGAGTATTAGGCGTTGGCGTGCCCACAGCAGGGGTAGCCGTTGCCACTACTGCGGGCGTCTGAGTTGTAGGCTTCGTCGCAGCAGCAGTGGCCGGGCCTGCGGCGAAGGAGAAAATCACCTGAGCTACCAACGCGATTAAGACGACGGTCGTCGCAAAGAGTAGCGGCCTTTCCGAGAGGGCAGGCGTCACCAGGTACCAGTGGCCCAACCACATGGCCGTTAGCACGCCACCGAGCGCAAAGGCGGCGGCGAAGAAGCCAACGACGGTAAAAACACCGCCCACGTTGGCCGCGGCCACGGGACGGAAAATCATCGCCATCACAAAGAGCGTGACCAGACCAGCAGCCACCGTTGCGGCGCCACTGATCAGGCGCAGCAGGCGAATCGGCGACTGACGCACTGGCTGTCCTTCTGCCTGCGCTTTCGCTTGCGCCTCCCTGCCATCCACGCCCGCGCTTTTGTCGAGCAGGAGGAAGAGGCTATATGGGATCAGCAGCAGGAAGAAGAGCAGCAGGGGCAAGCTCTGGTAGCCGGTCCATGCTTTGTCAAGCTGGGTGTAGGTGTTCAGCAACTCCGGCGAAGCAAAATTTTGCTGCGTCAGATAGGTAAGAAAAGATAGCCCTAGATAAATAAGCGCGTAGGAAACCAGGAAGCCACGCTTCACCTCGTTGCGCCAGTCGAGCAGGACCAGCACGCTCACCGAGCCAACCGAGACTTCCACCATCACGATAAATAGGACTAATGGTAACGTTTGTAGCATAATATCCTGTTATCCTTTGATTGCGTCTATCGGCACAAAGGGAGATCGACCCTTTTCGTCGAAACAGATTATACATCTGATAGCATAGGGAGGCAAATTACCATCCTTTCTATATTGACAGCTATCAAGCATTGGCCTAAACTAGGGCATGCATGTCCTTTCAGCAAGGCATGCATGCAATGCAATAATAGAGAATTTTAGTAGTAATGAGTGATAAGAGAGACGTTATGCCACGCTGTCCCAACCCTCGATGCCAGGCCGATTACCCACCGGGAAGTATGCAATGCACCAATCCGTTCTGCCAGTGCCTGCTGCCAGGAGCTGTGGTAGCAGGCCGCTACCGCATTGAAACGCTGATTGGTCTCGGCGGCATGGGAGCGGTCTACCGGGTAAGCGATACTTTTGAAATGGAGCAGGTGGCATTAAAGGTCTTGAACCTCGCCAATAGCTCTATGGATATACCAACGGCGGTAGAGCGTTTTCGCCGCGAGGCTCGCTATGCGCACCAGCTAAAACATAAAAATATTGTTCCCATCTTGAACTTTGGGCAGGACGGCAATCTGCTCTATCTCGTGATGCCGCTGGTAACAGGTGGCACGCTTAAAGCTCTGTTGAAAGGCGAGCGGCCTTTGCCCATTCAGCAGGCTCAACAGTATCTCAATGATCTCGCGGACGCTGTTGACGCGGTGCATGCGCATCCGCAGCAAATAGTTCATCGCGATATCAAACCCTCTAATCTGCTCATCCAGCAGGACGATGGCCGGCTAGTCCTGGCGGATTTCGGCATTGCCCGTGCGATGCAGCAGGAAAAAGCGTTGACCCAGCGCGGCTTTTCGCTCGGCACCGAGCATTATATCGCGCCTGAGCAGGAGCATGGCAAGGCTGAGCCGGCAAGCGATATCTATTCAATGGGCGTGGTGGCCTACCAGATGTTCACCGGTCTATTGCCATACCAGGCCGTGATCAAGAACCATGCCGCCGAGATACCAGCGCCGAGCAGCTTGAATATCGCGCTCCCGCCAGCGGTGGACGACGTTATTTTTCGCGCCATAGATATCGATCCAACCATGCGCTACCCATCAGGACGAGCGTTCGCCGATGCGCTTAACGACGCGCTCTCCACCGAAGATCTCTGGTCGCAGCCAACGATCTCGGCAAACGTCGTCGCGACGAGCAGTCCGAATATTATCGTCCGCGCCATTGTGCCAGAGAACCCTTGCAGCCGTTGCGGTCGCGAGAATCGCGGCAGTTCACGCTTCTGCCGTCACTGCGGGCATAGCCTGGATGATACTTCGCCGACGATTACCGATATTTGCCAGGTGGGATATGTGAGCGACATCGGGCAACGAGCCAGGCAAAACGAGGATATGCTGCTGATTGTGCAGGGACTGTGTGTGAACCTCGAACCACCGCCACGCCCCTTTATCCTGTTTGCGGTTGCCGATGGCCTGCTTGGACCATATGGGAAAGCCGCAGGCGGGCATGAGGCCAGCCGCCTGGCGATAGAGACGATTACCGATATCATGTTGCCGTTGCTGTCAACGCCGCCGCGCTCATCTACGCAGTCAGCAGCATCGAGCAGCAGACGCCAACCCAGCCGCTCGCTTTATGAGAAACAGCCGCCCGAGCAGATGTTAGAATCGTGGCTGAAAGACGCGGTTCGGCAGGCCAATCAGGTAGTCTATCATTGCAACGCCGACTATGATACGACAATGGCAAGTACCCTGACAGCCGCGTTACTCTATAAGCAGCGCCTCTATGTAGCAAGCGTGGGAGATAGCCGCGCGTATCATTATGATTGCAACCGAAAATGGTTCAGCGTTATTACGGTTGACACGCCGGCGGTCAAGCCAACAGGAGTTGGTACGGACGCCAATCGCTCCTCGCAACCGCGTTATCTGGGGCAGGCACATCAGATACACATAGACCTTTTTCAAAGCGATGTTGAGCCTGGCGATACCATCCTGCTCTGCACTGATGGCTTATGGCACATGTTACGCGATGAGCGCATCCAGTTGTTGCTGGAGCAATCGCAAAACGATCCTGTTGAGAAACAGGCTCGCCTGCTGGTAGATGCTGCGAACAGCGCCGGCGGCGAGGGCAATGTGAGCGCGATTGTGGTGCGCGTGCAATAGCTGCATGCTCACTCAGAGGCGTAACCCGAACGCCTGAGTCATGCCCTCTCGCCCATGTTCGGTCAGGCGAACGGCGCGGCTGGCTAGCTCGCTCGCGGTAAAGGCGCGTCCATCACTGAGGGCAAAAAGTATCGTTGCACGTGCCGGATCAGCGAGTAAAGCGGCGACAGAAGCAATATCAGCATCTCCAGGCATGGGAAGTTCTCCTTTTGCAGCTAGTTGTTACCATCTTGCTAAAGTATAGCCGAACGATACTTCGGCCATTCCCGAACTAATTTGGGCTTACACTGTACCTATGCTTTCTATTATCACCGTATTTTTCGAAAGAGCCAGCACTATTTTTGTTACGCTAACCAAGAAAATCTTGCTTCATAAACCTAGAAAGGGCATGATAATGGCACGGGAACAAGACCTTACCGCACAGATGACAAGAACACAGGAACCACGGGTCGCTACAATCGGCGTGCGCAGGGCACAATAGTAATCCCTCTGAAGCATTGTCTGCGCAAAGTGAGGTATAATCAGTGATAAGAGCAATATCTAAGCCATAAAAAGCACCTGCAAGGGGAACCCTCATGTCCAATACTTCTATACTATGCATCCAGATAGACGCAGACCTGCAACTGCGGCACGCAAAAGCATATAACGAAGGGAGATCGAGTTGAAATATAACGTTCATGCCGCGAATTTGCCATACGGACATACAGCGGAAACGTTGCAGCGCCTTGTTTCGCCAGAGTTGCGGATCACCGCCGGCCCTGATGTGGTCTCCGATTGCGAGATTCTAGTTGCAGGCACGCCCTCGCGAGAGCAGATACAGGCCAGTCCCAGGTTGCGCGCGCTCGTCGTTCCCTGGGCCGGAGTGCCCGAGGCGACGCGCAAGCTGATGTTAGACTTCCCCGAGATTTCCGTTCATAATATCCATCACAACGCGCTGCCGGTTGCTGAGATGGCGATCACGCTGATGCTGACGGCGGCTAAATTTGTTATCCCTGCTGATCGAGCTTTGCGTGCTGGCGACTGGTCGCCGCGCTTCTGGCGGCCCGATCCTGGTCTGCTGCTCTATAAGAAAACAGCCCTCGTCCTGGGCTATGGCGCGATTGGTAAGCATGTGGCGTCCTGCTGCCGCGGCCTGGGCATGCGCGTGCTGGCTACCCGCTATAGTCTTTCGCCGGAGGAAAAAGGCAAAGAGGTCGAAGAGGGCATTACGCTTTATCCACCGGATTCGCTGCACGAACTCCTGCCACAGGCCGATGTGCTGCTGCTTTGCGTCCCCCTCACTCCTGAGACGCGTGGATTGATTGGGGTGCATGAACTTTCGCTCTTATCGCCGCAGGCAATATTGATCAATGTCTGTCGCGCTCAGATCGTTGATGAGGCCGCGCTGTATCGCGCTCTTCAGGAGCAAAAGCTTTACGCGGCAGGTTTAGATGTCTGGTATACTAATCCGCACAATGAAAGCGAGGCAACGGGTCTTGCCCCCTCGACTTATCCCTTCCATGAGATGGATAACGTCGTGATGAGCCCGCATCGCGCCGGTCATGCCGCCGAAATTGAGCAACTGCGCATGCAATATCTGGCCGATTTATTGAACGAGGCGGCACAGGGCAAACCTATACCAAATAAGATCGATGTCGAGAAGGGGTATTAGCAAAGAGTACTTTAAAACATGCCGCGCTCCAACGTCACTGGACGCGCTAAAGCTGGTCCCTACGAAGCTAAAGAGCGCGACAATGTCACTGTGAAGGTTGAGCCCTGCCCTGGCTGGCTCTCGACGCTGACTATGCCCTGATGGGCGCGCACAACCCAATCGACAATTGCCAGCCCCAGGCCACTGCCACCGCTGGCCTTTGAACGCGCAGGATCGGCGCGGTAGAAACGTTCAAAGATGTGTTCAATGTCTTTTTGAGCAATCCCAATGCCGGTATCGCTCACAGATAAATGGACGTGGGAAGCACAGGTTTCTACTGAGACGGTGACGGTCCCGCCCGCGTTCGTGTAAATGAGTGCGTTATCGACCAGACTCATGATGACCTGGATCAGGCGGGCCGCATCGCCCATGATGGTGGCAGGCTGCAAAATCCGCGTTCTTAGCTCGATGTTGCGCTCCTGGGCCAGAGGTTCGAGGCTCTCTACGACGTCGGCAGCTAGCAGATCGATGCGTACAAGCTCAGAATCAAGCTGAGCTTTCCCTTCGTCCGCGCGTGCCAGCGCCAGTAAATCATTGATTAGCCGACCCAGACGCTCAGCTTCCGCGTTTACCTCACGCAGTACCGTCTCATATCCTTCAGGACTGGACGGCTGCGAAAGAGCCACTTCGGTCATGCTGCGGATGACGGCCACGGGGGTGCGTAATTCATGGGAGGCATCAGCGACAAAACGACGTTGCTGATTAAAAGCTCGTTCCAGGCGTCCAATCATCTGGTTAAAGATAAGAGAGAGGGCGCGCACTTCATCCTCTGCTGGAGGCACCGGAACACGTTGATGCAGATCTTTGGCTCCAATCTCACGAGCGGTATAGGCAAGATGATGGATGGGCCGAAAAGCGCGACCAGCCAGCCAGTAGCTTACAAAGGCGCTGACGACGAGAATAAAGGCGATCACGACAAAAAGTGTATACGTCACATGCTCCAAAGACATATGGAGCCTCGCGAGCGACTGCCCAATCTGGATAACGCCCAGCAAGTTTCCATTTTCAACCAGCATCGTACTATATAGGCGTACAGGCTCATCACCTCTGGTCATAGAGACTGTGCCACGCCAGGGAGTATTGTGCAACGGTTGTGTGACACTCTCTGAAGGAACGGAAAGCCTGTAGAAGTTAAAGGTGCTATAGACCGTTTGCCCATGAATATCAAGCACGCGTACAAAAATATCTTCCCTATCATGAATAAAATGGGACCCCTGGTCAAATTTGATTTTTCTGCTATCGTTAGAGCTAGAATCGATAATCGCACTGGTCGTATCAAGTTCTGGCAGTTCGTCAACCACATCATCGACCACCAGCTTCCCTTCGCGATTGGTAATGCCTTCAGCCACTTGCTGCGCTCGCTGCTGGAGAGCCATATCAAAGCTGGCAGCCAACGATTGCTGAAATGCTGTGTAGAAGGCAATGCCGATGAGAAGCAGCAGCACAGCCGAGACCAGGGTATACCAGCAGGTCAACTGCGTACGTATCCCCAGAGGAGGTATTCTCGGTAAGCGCAAGCGCCTTATCATGCCGTAATTCCTCTCCGCCCGCCTGACCGCTCCCACGATGGAATCGGGGAGGTACACGCGCATGCGCCGTTGGCGGGCGGAATTTCAAGACGGTTCCTTGAGTTGATAGCCTGAACCGCGTACAGTATAAATAACGTCCGGTTCGTTCTGATCGCACAATTTACGCCGCAAATAACGAATATATACATCTATAACGTTCGAGAGATGCTCGGTATCACCATCCCAGACGTGTTCGGCGATCATTGAGCGGCTGAGCACCTGATGGGGGTGACGCATAAAGAATTCCAGCAGGGCATATTCTTTATGTCCCAGCACGATAAGCCGGTCGCCGCGCCTCACCTCGTGGGAGCTGGTATCCATCACGATATCCATAAAGCGCAACGTCGAAGTTTTGATCACGGTTCCTCGACGCAATAAAGCGCGCACGCGCGCCTCCAGTTCGCTAAAGGCAAACGGCTTGACAAGATAATCGTCAGCTCCCAGATCCAGCCCTTTGACGCGGTCGCCGACCTCTCCCAGCGCAGTCAGCAGCAGGATGGGCATGGTTTTGCCCTGCTCACGGATCTGTTTGCAGACATCAAAGCCATTGAGGCCAGGCAAGAGCACATCGAGAATGATGAGATCGTAAGAGGTCGTCGTTGCCATCAAAACGGCATCGCCGCCATCGGCAAGCAGGTCAACGGCGTAATGGCTGCCCTCCAGCCCTTTTTTCAGGCTGGGACCCAGCCGCGGATCATCTTCAACTACCAGCAGTCGCATAGATATTGCTACCTATCTTTCCATTGGCTTCTCATATCGACCGACCGGCTGTTTGATACCACGACTCCTCAGATATTCAAACAGCCTGTACGGTAATGTAAGTGTACCGGTTTATTATGAGATGAAGGTTAATTCGCCCCGGCTAAAGCCGAAAACTTCTTACCTCTGGACTCCACCGCAACTCTGCATACCGTTTCAGGCGTGCAGCTTTGGCTTCACGGTCCGAGGCATCAGGGGTGATTAACAAACACCCCGTCGTGCTCCAACCCTGTCGGAGCACAAGCGTTCGCATCACCAGATTTCTCGCCCCAACCAGATCCGCATGCAGGATATACCCACACGTCGGGTTCTGACACGTAAAGAGCAACCCCTTGTTCGGGCGATTCTCATTGGCGATATGCCCACACTTGGGGCAACCCTTCGAGGTATAATCGGCATCGACTTTGACCGCAAGGGACCCCGAAAGCGCCGCTTTATAGCTGATGAGGGCATGCAGTTCGGCAAAGGACCACTGCGAATACACTCTATTTGACTTACGAGCCTTTGGTGATACAGGCTCGGGCCCCTTGCCGTGCTTTTTGCGTTTGCGTTTTCTGCGCCTCGTCCGCTCGCGAATACCCGTGAGTTCTTCCAAGCCGATGAGCGCCTGAGGATGCTCTCTCATGATCTGGGTGGCAATCTGGTGGTTCGCCTGCATTTTCAACCGTCTCTCTCGCGGCCCGATGCGTCTCATGCGTCGTTTCGCGCCGCGAGTGCCTTTTTTCTGCAAGCGTTTGCGCAGCCGCGCATAGTGATTGGCTTTGTGTCGCGTTCGTTTGCCTGAATAAAAACGTGCTTTGCCTGTTGCTGTGGAGGTCACCGCGAGATAGCGCACGCCCACATCGACGCCGACCGTTTCCCTCAGTTCGTCACAGGAGGGGTCAGGCAAGGTGATCGCTACCGACACGAGCAAATAAAACTGTTTTTTCGGGTGGTCATACCAGAGCTTGGCATCACCAATGCGGGCGATATGGCCTCCCTGCTGGATGAGCAGCAGATGCTTGAAATAGCCTTGATACGGCAGACTGATACGTCCGTTGAGGGTCTTGATATTCACCTGCTGCTCGCATTGAAAGGTATAATCGCGCTCATAGGTATACTGCACCGTGGGGGAGCTATAGTGCGGTGGTTTATCCAGCCCTTTGAAGCGTTTCTTGGTAATCTTCATCCGGCGATGTTCTCGATTCTTGAGCAGCTTGGTCCAGAGTCCCTTATAGGTCGCCGCGACCTGCCGTTCCACACTGCACGCCAGTTGTGAGGGCAGACGATACCGTGCGCGTAGCTCGGTATACATCCCTTTGTGCAATTTTATTGCGCTGCTGGTTTTGCCGTGCGTGAAGGCGTACTGACTCACCGCATTGAGCGCGTCACGATAGGCAAGCTGCGTCTCTCGTAAAGCCTGATGCTGCTCTGGCGTCGGGATGAGTTTGAGTTTGGCGCTGATGATCTGCTTCATGCTTTTCTTTGAACAAGTGAGGAGGCTGTATCGCTCCTCACTTGTTCTGCCTCCATCGCGTTTCTAGACCTGCTCAGAGATCGCCTGGATGATGAGCCGATGCCCGAGGACACTTACGTCCTGTTCCTGCTCAATGCCCCACTTGCGGCATTCCTCACACCATGCCCGCTGCTCCTCCGCTGTTTCAGGAAAGAGTGCGCCACTGAGTTCACCAAGCAGACAGCCAAGTGCATGGTTCCAGGTGCTCTCGGCTTCGGACGTGTTCCAGCGTGCAGCCTCACGCACGATCTCATGCAGGAGGTCCAGCAGACACTGTTCAGTATAGCGGTACGGCGGCCCAGGCTCATGAAAGTATGCCTCACGACTACGCTGATAGCCCCGTATGGCCTGGGGATGATCAAAACAGATGAGGGCACGCACCTCTGGACGAAGCTGGCCGGTTTGCGGAGAGAGCACCCCGCCATGATACATGCCCAGGAAAAAGCCGATGAGGTCGCGCCGATAGGGGTCTTGTTGCTCAAAGTACGGTTGTTGCTGATACTGCTTGAGATTGGTGATGAGATAGGAGACGGAGAGCGGGCCGTGGCCTTGCTCGTCTCCGTACATGCTCCACCAAACACCACGCTCGTAGTGTTCGGCAAAGGCGGGACGCTGGATGTCCAGGAGCAGATGGACTTTCTGTTTGCTGTTGGTTGCCATGTGCAAGCATCCTTTCTGCTTGACGAATGGCTCCGACTGTGGGTATAATGCCCACAGAACTGAGGCCATCGCTTTAGTTCACGGTTGGGGGTGACAAAGTTGCAAGCTGGCACCCCTGACATGCATTACAAAATACGCTTAAAACTAGTATAGGCTTAAACCTAACTCGTCTAAAGTTACCGGTGGCTTACCTGCCTCAGCAAGCAATTCGTTAATAGCCTCTAGTATTTGCGTTGCGGTATCATGAGTCACACGCCCCCCGCCTTCTGCTCGTATATAAGTACGAAGGCCAATGCTTCGTGTTCTTCTAGCAACTGCTTCTTGCGTGACATCAAGGCTATTTCGTATCTGCCGCAACTGGGTAGACGCTGCCATAGTGTCTCATGCATATCCTTTCACGTAAGCTAACCATTCATGACGGCCTTTACATGAAATTCATTGCATGCAACAGCAATATCATAGCATGTAAAGCGGATCATGTCAAGGCTGGCATTGCCATTTTAATGGAAAGTTATCATAGTGTCAAGCGTACTACCATGAGCACAGGGCCATTTAATTTTCCTTTTTTTCCCGCCTTCGGCGGGGGGATGGAAGAGGGGGCGAGGGCACCTCGCGCTCCGGTGAGGGGCTACCGCCCCTAACAACCCCGCTTTTTCCGAAAATTAAATAGCCCTGCCATGAGCAAGGTAGACAGTGTGGCGCTTCCTCCTCTGGTTGGGGGCATAGGGGTCTCCGCACCACAGCTATCAGATGAATCGATTTGCTCAGATCGCGGTTTTCATGCGTTCCAGCGCCGTTGCGATGCGCTCATCGGGCGCGGTCATGGAGATACGCACGTATCCTTCGCCCAGATTGCCAAAGTTCGTTCCGGGAGTAATAAAAACGCCCGTTTTGTCGAAAAGCCAGTCGGCAAAGTCGCGCGAGGTGTAGCCATCCGGCACCCCGGCCCAGATGTAAAGGCCAGCCTTCGACGCCCGTGCGCGCATGCCCAGCGCGTTGCAACCTTCGATCAGCATATCTCTGCGTCGGCGATAAATGGCGTTACGCTGCTCCAGCCAGGAAGAAGGCAGATGCAAAGCTTCAATCGCCGCATACTGGATTGGCCGAAAAATACCGCTATCAATATTGCTTTTGAGACGCCCCACGGCATCGACCAGTTCAGGATTGCCGATCAGCATGCCGAGGCGAAAACCGGCCATATTATAGGTTTTGCTCAGCGAGTGCAGCTCCACCGCCACTTCGTTTGCGCCGGACACTTCTAAAATACTCATGGGGCGGAAATCATCAAAATAGACTTCGGCATAGGCCATATCGTGAATGATGGCAATATTATGACGGTGTGCAAAAGCAACGGCTCGCTCGAAAAAGGCGCGGTCGGCGCAGGCTGCGGTCGGATTATTGGGATAGTTGAGCCAGAGCACCCTGGCTTTTGCCAGCACATCTGGCGGAATGCTATCAAGATCCGGAAGGTAGTTGTTTCGCTCCAACAATGGCAACAGGTACGGCTGCGCTCCCACGCTGGTCGCCGCCGTGAGATAGACGGGGTAATAGGGGTTGGGAGTGAGGGCGATATCTCCGGCATTCAACACGGCAGCAGCCGTATAGACTAATCCCTCTTTAGAGCCCAGCAGGGGCAAAATGTCACGCTCAGGCGTGAGATGAACGCCAAAGCGCCGCTCGAACCAGCCAGCAATGGCTTCATGGAGCGCAAGCATGCCGCGATACTCGGGATAGCGATGGTTCTCGGTCTGCTGCATCGCCTCACAGAGGCGGTCGATCACCGCTTGCGGTGCGGGCAGATCAGGGTCCCCTATAGAAAGACTGATCACATCCACCCCGGCGGCGACGCGGTCCGCAATCTTTTTCTTGGCACCGGCAAAGTGGAATGGGGGCATGTTATTGATGAGCTGCGATAATTGCACAGGGTACTCCTTTGGATAGGGTTATCAGGGCAGGGACAAGCCCGGCCCCTACTGTTTTCTTGGTCAACGAGGGCGGCGGCAAGCCCGGCCCCTGCTGTTTTACCCCCATTTTATACCATCGGTTCGGCCTCGTACCAGTTTTTGCCGACCTTCATTTCTACCTTAATAGGAACGTCCAGTGTAGCGACGCCCTCCATAATGGCGGGAATGATGCGACGGGCGCGGTCCAGTTCTTCAACGGGCACTTCGAAGACGAGCTCGTCATGCACCTGCAAGATCATACGCGTCTTCATCCGCTTGGTTTTGAGCGCGTGATGCAGGCGGATCATGGCGATCTTAATCAGGTCGGCATTGCTGCCCTGGATCGGCATGTTGATGGCCTCACGCTCTAACGCCTGGCGTTCATTATAGGAGAGCGCGCGCATATTGGGGAAGAAACGCTTACGCCCGTAAAGCGTATTGACGTAGCCCTGTGTATGCGCCTGCTGCAACGTTCTATCCACATACTCTTTGATGGTCGGAAAAGTCTCGTGATAGCTCCTGATAAAGTCCGCAGCCTCCGAGTTGCTCATACCTGTGACTTGAGAAAGGCCAAAGGCTGATTGTCCATAGAGGACCGCGAAAACCACAGTTTTTGCCAGCCGGCGCTGGTCCTTCGTCACCTGATCGACCGGAACGCTGAAGAGGGTCGAGGCTGTAATGGTGTGAATATCCTCATTTTTGTTAAAGGCTTCGACCAGACGCGGCTCGTGCGTAACATGAGCCAGGATGCGCAGTTCGAACTGCGAATAATCGGCGGTCAGCAGCACATAGCTGGGATCGGCGATAAAGGCCCGGCGGATCTGCCTCCCCAGTTCTGTGCGTACCGGGATATTCTGCAAATTGGGATTGCTCGACGAGAGGCGACCACTGGAGGCTACCGTCTGGTTGAACGAGGTGTAGACGCGCCCTGTTTGCGGGTCCATCAATGTCAGGAGGCCATCGACATAGGTAGACTTGAGCTTGCTCAACTGCCGATAGGCCAGCAGATGGTCGATAATAGGATGTTTGCCCTGCAAGCCTTCAATCACATCGGCACTGACCGAAAATCCCGTCTTGGTCTTTTTGCCCGTGGGCAATTTTAACTCGGTGAAGAGAATATCGCCCAGTTGTTTATTCGAGTTGATATTGAAACGATGACCAACCGAGTCGTAGATCGCCTGCTCAAGCGTTTGCAACTGCTGATCGAGCGCATCGCCAAATTCGCGTAAGAAATCGGCATCAAGGGCCACTCCATAGAGCTCCATCTGCATCAAAACAGGGATAAGTGGTTGCTCAATATCGCGGTAGAGATTTACCAGGTGATGCAGTTCTATCTCGTGGCTGATTGGCTCAACCAGTCGCAGGGTCATATCAGCGTCCGCGCCGGCATAATCAGCCGCTTTGCGCACCGGCACCTGGGCCATACTGATCATCTTACTGCCGCTACCGATCAGATCAGTAATCGGCGTCATGACGTAGCCAAGTCGCTGAAACGCCTGGTCCTTGAGCCCGAGGCCACGCCGTCCAGGCTCCGCCAGATATGCCCCGAGCATGGTATCGAAAGCCAGGCCGCGCACATTGATGCCATAACGAGACAATATTACCAGGTCATATTTTGCATTATGCATGTACTTGCGGATCGACTCATCCTCCAGGGCAGGTTTGAGTTTTTCCAGTACATAAGCGAGCGGCAATTGTGTGGCTGGCTCCTGACCGTCAACAGTGGTGGTGTGACCAACGGGGATATAGTACGCTTCTCCAGGAGCCATCGAAAAAGACAGCCCCACCAGTTGAGCGTGGCGCTGGTCGTCGGAGGTCGTCTCGGTATCGACCGCGATCTCTCCCACATCATAAAAGCTTTTGACCAGCACGCGCAACGCCTCTTCTGTAGAGACGATCATGGTATTCGTCCTCTGGCCGCCATCCTCATCAATCAGCAACGGTACATGAGAGCCAGACGGGCTGGGCAGGCGCAATTTATGGACCACCTCGGCATGAGGCTCTGCAAACTCAAAGAGGCTCAATTGCATTGGTCCTTTTTCAACTACTACAGGCGATGCAGCAGATGAAGTAGCAGCAGCTTGCGTCTTAGGGCCGGTCGGAATGCGGATTGTTTCCTCTCCTGGAGGCGTGGGAGGAAGCATTACCGGCACAACTCCTAGCGGCGGAGCGTAGAGCAGATTTTCCTCGGGCTCCACATCGGCGGTGACAGGCACCTCTTGTTCGCTTTGTTCAGAGGTAGCAGGTACCATCTCCGCCGGAATATTGCTAATTCCCAGACGACGGAACAGCGCCAGTACGCGCTCGACCAGCGAACGGAACTCTAATTGCCGGAACAGCGCCAGCACTTTTTCTGTATCAACGTGCGTCAGTTGGCAGGAGGCCAGATCGAGCTGAACGGGCGCATCCAGAACGATGGTCGCCAGGTGTTTACTCTGCCGCGCCTGATCAGCGGCTTCGCGCAACAACTTTTGTTCTTTCGGCTTTAAGGCATCAACGTGCGCCAGCACGCCTTCCAGATCACCATACTCATTGATAAGCCGGCTCGCCGTTTTCTCGCCAATACCTGGAACGCCTGGAATATTATCTGATTTATCGCCCACCAGTCCTTTGAGGTCAGGCAAGCGCTGCGGAGGGAGGCCATAGCGAGCCACCGTCTCTGCCTCGTCGTACTCGGTCACCTCTGAAATGCCGCGCTTGGCAACTTTTATCCTGACATGATCGTTGACCAGTTGCAAGGTGTCCATATCACCAGTATAAATAACTGTATCAACACCCTGTTGCGCAGCCTGGACAGCAAGGGTTCCCAGAATATCGTCCGCCTCGTAGCCATCCTTCTCGTAAATCTGCATGCCAAAAGCCTGGACCACTTCGCGAATACGCCCAAATTGCGGCCTCATATTATCGGGCAACGTGGGGCGATGCGCCTTATAGGGAGTATATTCCACATGGCGGAAAGTCGGCGTGGGCCGATCAAAAGCCACAGCAATATAATCAGGCTTCTCTTCCAGAAGCGCCTTCATCAGCATCGAAGTGAAGCCAAAGGTAGCGTTTACTGGCTCACCAGCACTGGTGGAAAGGTCGTCGGGCACGGCATGGAAAGCCCGGTGGATAATGGCATGCCCATCCACCAGCACAAGTTTTTTTCGTTTTATCGTCTCTGTCATATGTTCACCCCATCTCTCACTCATTTCACTATTCTCGATCCCACGCTAGAATCCGGTAATCCTCATATCAGGCCCCTCCCCACTGGATATTACAGATCGTATGGAATTCCAACAAATATCCGCAAGGGAGTGAAGAATGGGCGATGAGTTGCAATTATCTTTTCGGATTTCTGTAACTCTATTACCCTGTTTGTCAACTTTTGAGGAGCGTCAAGCGTAATTACTACAAAGTTAAAATAATCTTTTTTGGTGACACGTACAAATATAGCAGCATCCTTTCTCAATTTCGAGGATAAGCAATTGGAAAATGACTATCGCATCCCTGTTATTCTGGCCTACCATAAAACTTTGCATCGGATTAAATAGCCACTTACACCCGTAGAGGCCATTGCGAACGATATGAAAGGCTCGATAACCTCTTGCAAGTACTAGTTAATACCATTTGTTCCTGTTATATTTTACTGTGTTTGCGTTGAGATGTATAGTATAGTTAACTGGCAAGCAGTGATATATTGTTTTTACGTTGAGACCTGAGTTTCGCAATGGAGCGCGGGACCCAACTAGAACAATTTTTGAGGACTATGCCTTTGGGCAACCTTGCGTAGGACTCTTACACTTACAGTCAGTGTAACTCGTCTTCAGAATGTGCTGAGGGTGATACATGATGGTTGTTGTTATTCTACAGGCAAAGGGGGAGACACATGTCCCGAAAGAGTAACGTCATTTCAGAAAAGCACTTCAATGGTGTAGGAGATGGTATCATGGCAGAAGAGAGAAGAGAAGAGCTATTGACCGTTCGTGAAGTCGCACGCCGTCTGCGCGTCGATGACACAACTGTTCGTCGTTGGATCAAAAGCGGTGCGTTAGAGGCGATCACGCTACCTCACCGTGGCAAGCGCCAGGCTTACCGCATTAAGAAATCAACGCTGGACAACCTGCTCAACAGCTCTGTCCCGTTGGCATAGCGACCAAACAAATTGCCCCTCTCTAAACCAGGATTTCGACGACCAGAAGTGTGGAATATATGGGGTAAGCGCCCACAAACGGGGAGCCGGGGATACCTTCAGGGGACCTCCGACCCCGTTCTGGCCGATTAGCCAGAAAGCGGTGAGTGCTGCTAAGTAGCGGGGCACAAGGTGGCTTAACTTGTAGCATCGATATGTACATACATGCAAATGTGTATACATATCGATGCTATATACGTTTTTCAGGGTCGAGCGCGATGTCTTCCACCGCGATCCCTTATATTCATGGGCATCAACATAACGCGGGAGTACACTGATAGTGGGTAGTAGCAGAGGGAGATTGCTACCTGCATATCAGTAATACACAGGCTCGACAAAGAGAAGGGACAGACTATGCCCATGAAAATAGCTATCACAGGGGGAGCAGGTTTCATTGGAACACATCTCGCCAAAGCCTATCTGGAGGCTGGTCATGATGTACTCGTCATCGATAGTCTTGTACACGGATCGCGCCATGCCCTGGATGCACGCGCTCGCTTCTATCAAGTCGATATCCGCGCAAGTAAAATTCATACGATTTTGCAACAGGAGCGTCCTGATATTGTCAGTCATCATGCCGCGCAACGACCCCATACGCTCATCGGGGAGCAATCGCTGCTTGATGCGGATGTCCATGTGCGTGGATTACTTAATATCCTGGATGCGTGTGTCAATGCCTCTATACCCAAATTTATTTATATTTCTGGTGGGAACAATTTATACAGACCAATGGATGCCGAATATCGCCTGGTGACAGAAAATGCCCCGTTCTATCCGCGATCTCCCCATGCCATCAGTAAGGTTGCCGGGGAATGGTACGTACGCTATTATACAGAGCACTATGGTCTGAAACACACCATTTTCCGCTATGCTAACGTGTATGGCGAGACGCCGGAGATTTACGCCACGTACCCTCATCACGACCTCAGCTATTACATCTGCATGCTGACAGAAAACCGCCAACCCATCATTCGCGGCTCCGGCAATGAGATGCAGGACCATATTTTTATCGATGATGTTGTACGGGCCAACCTCTGCGCGCTCCAACGCGGAGAGAACCAGACGCTGCATATCAGTTCCGGCTCCAGCTACACGCTCAACCAGTTGTTTCAGGCGGCAGCTCAGCAGTTGCATAGCGACTTGCAGCCCATCTATCTCCACCGCGCCTGCCTTGCAACAGAGCAAACAGGGGTTGTACTGGACAACACGCGCGCGCTGCATGTCCTGGGGTGGCAGCCGGAGATAGCACTGCGAGAAGGCGTCGCGCTCGCCGCCGCTCGCTTAACAAAGCGTGAAGAGCCGGGAAAGGCTGCTAGACTGCTTATGTCAGCGAGGAACGCGGAAACGGGCGAAGCGGCGCTTATGCGGGCATAAGCAGTCTGGCGATGATGCAGGAAGCCAGATGGATCTCCTGCATCATTGCTGCAATCCACTCACGACGCGAGCATATTTTTCCGCCAGGGCCTGCGCCTGCTCGCTTGAAATGGACTCGGCAACAACATGGAAGAGCGGGCTATCCGCATCTGGCAGGACCAGGACCCATTCTTTTCCCAGATCGATTTTAATGCCATCAATCGGTTTGGAACGACGTTCCCGATACTGCTCGCTCAGGATACGCATCACCTTCCCCTTATGCTCCCAGGGGCAGGTCACGCGGGTGCTGCTCATATAGTAAGCGGGCAGATCATCTACTACCTCTGAGAGCCGCATATTAAAGGTCGCCAGCAATTCCAGCAGCTTCGCGATAGCCAGCACCCCATCGAAGGCAGGTTGCAGGATGGGAAAGACAAAGCCGCCTCGCCCATCGCCCACCAGCACGACCCCATCCCGTCCGGCGGAGGTCATCAGCGCGTGAGGCAAAACTTTGGTATGCTGGATGTAGCCATCGTAGCGTTTGGCAATATGCTGCAAGGCACTGGGAGCCGTTACCGGAGCCGCCACCGTGCCATTGCGGTGCTGGCGCAGGAAGAGGCTTGTCATCACCGCCAGCATTTTCATCCCATCGAGAACGCGGCCCCGGTCGTCCACTACCGCGATCCGCTCTCCGCTGGGATCGATGCGAATGCCCATATCCGTATTCAAAGCCGAGCTGATGGTCGCGAGTCGCTGCATATCTTTGTTGAGCTCATCCATAGTACGAGCGGTCGAGGCATCTTCCACGCTGGTATTGAGCGCAATCACCTCGCAGCCCAGCCGATTAAAAATGCTAGGAAGCATCTGCGTAGTGCTGCCGTGGGCATAGTCAACTACCAGTTGAAATTTGCGCTTGCGCACTATTTCGTGATCGACCACACTATTGAAGCCTTCAAGATAGCGTCCGGTGACATCAGCATTGCTCAACACGTCGATAGCGCCGATCTCATCCAGGTAGACGCGGCGAAAATCTTCACGAAAGAAAAGATTTTCGATCTTGCGCTCAGTCGCTTTATTGATGTCCATGCCATACTGATCGAAAATTTTAATATCGATCACGCGCTGGTCGTAAGGGGAGACGCGTACGTGGACACCTCCGGCGGCCTCCGTATTGCGGATAAAGTAGCGGGCGACCGGCATTGGCACCTGGTTAATGTCATGAACGTTAATGCCTGCCGAGGGCAGGCCAGCATTGACGCCGCGTTTAATCATACGCGACGTGCGATGCGAGTCACGATTGAGACAGACGATGGAGCCTTTGGACAAAATCGCGCCATAAGCAGCTCCCACCTTTGCAGCAAACTCGGGGGTCAGGTCCACATTGACCAGGCCGGTGATGCCATAGCGGCTGAAGAGGCCGCGACGCCCCTGCGAGCCCCAGATGATGCTGGTATTGATGACCGCACCGGCCTCTATCTCTTTATCGGGCCAGATCTTTACATTGGGCTGCACAATCGCCCCATCCTGGACAATCGAGTTATCGCCAACGACCGACCCTTCGAACATAACGGCTTTGCTCTTAATCGTGGTTGACGAGCCGACGATGGCCCCGCGCAACTCTGAACGCTCACCGATGTAAGAATTGTTCCAGACGATGCTGCGATCAACCTGCGCCCGCTCATCAATGATGGCATATGCGCCGGTGACGCTGGGTCCATGCACAATGGCCCCGGAGCGCACTTTACAATCATGCCCCAGATAGATAGGGCCGTAGAGCTGGGCGTCGCTGGCAATCTCAGCCCCTTCCTCACACCAGATATTGCCACCAATGTTTTTCGCAGGAATCTCGATATCTACCAGCCCCTGCAAGGCGTCCGCGTTGGCGCGCATGTACTCGCTCAGGTTGCCGACGTCGCACCAGTACCCTTTTTGAGCCACATAGCCATAAATGGGATCGCCCTTTTTCAGCATCATGGGGAACAGTTCCTGGCTGAAGTCGAACTGCCTGTTTTTCTCGAAGTAAGAGAATATCTGCGGATCGAGCATATAAATGCCGGTATTGATGGTATCGCTGAAGACCTCTCCCCAGCTCGGCTTTTCCAGAAACTGGGTGATATGCCCATCCTCATTGGTGATAATCACCCCATACTCCAGGGGATTATAGACATGCGCAAGGAGCAACGTCGCCAGCGACCTCTTCTCGTTATGGTAGCGGAGAAGATCAGCCAGGTTGTAGTCGGTCAGAGCATCACCACTAATGACAAGAAATGGCTCGGTAAGCTGCTCCTCGGCATTTTTTACGCTTCCTGCTGTTCCCAACGGCACATCCTCTCGCGAATAGGTGATATGCATGCCGAACTGGGAACCATTGCCAAAGTAGTCCTCAATACTGCTGGCTAGATACTGGACCGTCACAATGATGTCAGTAATACCATGACGTTTCAACAGGTTAAGAATATGTTCCATCACCGGTTTCCCCACAATGGGAACCATAGGTTTTGGTCGTCGGATCGTTAATGGTCGCAGCCTCGATCCTTCCCCGCCGGCCATTACAACCGCTTTCATAGAGGCCTCCCCTTACTAGTTAAGAGCAACGTGTGTCACCCGGTGTTTTGTCATTAAGGATAAAATAGAAAGACGGCGTAGCAATGCCACGCCGTCCCATCTGCTCCACTACAACCATTGTACAACATCACCAAAATGTGGTGCAAACTCTGTGTTCATGGACGTTGCAATTCCCCTACCACTCACTCAAGCGTCCATGCTCCACCAGCCAGCGTACAAAATGATGATAATATGTTATTTCGGTAGCCTGCCGCTCCTCATACTCTTCTTGCAGTCTGATGAGCCGCTGCGACTCTTCTACGGTAAAGCCCTCATCCAGGAGGGCGTCGATTAGCAGATCACGGTATTGCTGCTGCATGGAAAGTCCTCCCTTGTTTTTCTCGCTTACACATAGCTCACTGACGAATACGCGCAATGTAGAGGCACGTTCTCTCTTTGCCGTACTCCTACCATCATCCCACTACCCCACACCCCTTATGCTATGTATTACGCATATTACCGCCGGTGTGCGTCTGGCTTACCAATAGTAACGTCTATTGACCTTCGTTTTCGAGGCTTACACAAATGGATAGCAACATAATGCGGAGTACGGAAAGTAGCCAGGTACGCCGATAGAAATGCCTTTGAGCCCGTTAGCCAGCACGCTTGGACGCGATCTATCCAGTCCTTACGGGGCTGGCAACCAGGAATCTACCAACTACCTTATTGAATGCTACTATACAATACATAGTATAGCGCATAAAGAAGCTTTTTGGCTAGGGGAAATTTGCCTAGAATACGAAATAGGCAAAGGATCAGTTGAAAATTTGCGCCTTTCGGAGTATCTACGCATAAATAGCGCGCTATCCACATAAATCAATATTGACCCATCAAAAAGGCGCATTGATTCATCAATGGCTCATGTCTGCAAACTGCAATGGGTATTCAGCACACAGACAGATCGCATTATGACTATTTTTTGAGCGCCAACGCGGCCAGAGCCGTTTGCTCTGATACGCGGCACTAACTTCCCCAGGATTCGTTACGAATGTAATGCTTGATTTCTTCCTCGTTATCATAAAAGTAGCTGATAGCATCATAGACTTGCGCCAGAGAAAGACGCTGATGGGCCGCAATCTCCTCCGGGTCCTGCCCTCCCTGAAATGACAGGACGATATGGCGAACAGCGGTACGCGTGCCGTCCACGATAGGCTCTCCACCATAAATTGTCGAATCGCGAATAATGTAGGGGTGGGCAGTCCGTTCAATAGCCATATGAGGAGCCTCCTTTTCATCTTCCGTTCCGTTTAGAGCATGACATCCACTTAATTATACGCCTCAACAGACGAATTTAGTAGTTAAGATAGCGCTTGAATTATCATCGCTTCAGCCCGGTTTTCACAGAATCTTCACATGCGATACCATGGTATCGCCGCCCTCTGCAACGGGCCTTAGCCGATTTTTGCCTCGCACCGAATGTACGAGTTTCCAGAAAAAGCTTGACAACTGTTAAAAGCTAATGGTACAATACCTTCCAATGAAAGGAGGTGGTGTGTAAATGGATCAATTATGTAGCTGCGCAGGCAGCGTTGTAGATTCCCACACCTTCCAGACGAGGGGGACAGGGCATTAGCCAGCCTCTCTTCTTTATCGCCTCTGGTTTTATAGCCAGCAAGGTTGAAACGATACACTGGTAGGTTACGTAATCCAGCCTGCTTGTGCAGCGCTTCCAGAGCGAGGGCGGAACTCCATTCCTGCCATTGCTCTGGTTTTTTTATCGGCTAACGCTCTTTGCATAATTTCTGGTCACTGATGCTATACCCGATAAATATAGTATACACCTCTATACTACTATCCAGAAATATTTTGAGCTGACCCATACAGCGCGTATCTTAACCCTGGCAAAGCACATCATCTGTTTGCTGATCCTATGCTTATAGCTGGGCCAGAATCACTATAGGCAAATGAGCAGATAGAAGTAAAGTGGTGGCGTTTGAATAAGTTTGAGACAGTCCATTCCAGGCGGCTTGATATAGAACAACTACAACATCTACTGGATACCCAATGTTTCGGCCTGGGAAAGCGCTTAGTTTATATACCGAAGATAGATTCGACCAATACACAGGCAATGCAACTGGCCCATCAGGGCTCAGAGGAAGGGGTAGTCGTACTTACCGAGAGTCAGACGGCGGGTAAGGGTAGGCAAGGACGGCGCTGGGTAGATATTTACGGCCTTAATGCGCTGGTATCAACCATCCTCCGACCACTATTCCCGCCATACCTGCTGGTAATGATTGCTGCGCTTGCGGCGGTTGACGCAATCTCCGATATCTGTGGGCTTACGGCTACGATCAAATGGCCCAACGATATCCTGATTGCAGATCGCAAGGTCGCTGGTATCCTGATCGAGACCAGCCATGATCGCTTCGGTCATATGATTGCTGTCGTGGGGATAGGGGTCAACGTCAATGGACAGATTGAGCAGGCTGCCGAGTATGGATCAGGCACTCTGCAGGCCGATCCGGCGCTGACGGCGAAAGCTATCACGCTTGAAACGGCCTGCGGCCATACGGTTAGCCGAGAAGCATTTATTGCTCGCTTGCTGTACTACCTTGAGACGCACCACCTGGCCCTGCAACAGGAAATGCACGATCCAGTAGCAGCGGCTTATGGAACCACCTCTCGGCTGATACGAGAGCAGTGGCGTCGTCAATTATCAACGCTCGGTCGCCTTGTTGAGGTGCATCAGGGCACAAAGCTTATCAGCGGCTTTGCTGATGATGTGAATGATACCGGAGAGCTGTTACTCCGTAGTCATTCAGGGACACAGATCAACGTTACCTGGGGGGACATCGGATATCCCACAGAGTGATTGATGGAAGAGTAACAATGGTGGAGGAGACGCTTCCACCGCCGAATGAGGGGAAAACAGAACATGGAGACACAGGACGTATTCCTTACCAGTGAAGGCATCCAGCGCGTACTCAGCCAACTGGAGTTTCTGCGCACAACCAAGCGGTCTGAGGTCGCTCAGTACCTACATGACGCAAAAGAGTCGGGCGACGTCATCGACAATGCAGCTTATGAAGACGCTAAAAACGAGCAGGCACGCCTGGAAGGGCGTATTATGGAGCTGGAGCAGCTCCTGGCAAAAGCGAAGATCATCGATCACGCACGCACCGACGTGGTCTCTCTCGGGTCCATTGTCCATCTCCGTACAGCCGATGGCCGCGAGTGCCACTATACACTCGTTGGAGCTTACGAGGCCAATCCGAGCGCCGGGCGTATTTCAAATGAGTCGCCAGTGGGGAAGGCGCTTTTAGGACATATGGCCGGCGATGAGGTGATCGTCTCAACACCTGGAGGTGTAAAGGAGTACACGATTCTTTCTATTGAATAAGCTGCTCACCTGGAAAACTAACAGCTACAACAATTGCAAAACCTGCGGTCTTGATAGTGACCGCAGGTTTTGCTCTATGCACTAAACATCAATAGACGGTCTACCCATCGGATTAAAACAATGTTACAATAGGTGGCATCATGGGCCGGCAGCTTCTATCCGTATGCAATATTATCAGATCATTTGCCCATCATATCTCACGCATGCTGCCTGGCACGCTTGTTGAGAGGAATACAGCTATGACAGACGAACGGGATATACGTATACAACGCCTGCACGCTTTCCGGGAACAGGGCATCAATCCCTATCCCAACAGCGCCGAGCGTACCCATACAATCGCAGACATCCTTGCACATTTCGATGAGTTTGCTGGCCCGGAAGGCTCCTATACCATCGTTGGACGCATCCGCCTGCTACGTGAGATGGGCAAGGCCGCCTTCGCCAAAATCGAAGATGGCACGGGCAGTATGCAGTGCTACTTCCGCATCAACGATCTAGGCGAGGAGGCATATCGCAGCATTAAGCTGCTGGACCTGGGCGATTTCATTCAAGCCACCGGCTTTCTGTTTGTGACACGCACAGGCGAACGCACGCTCCATGTGCTCCGCTATCGCCTGCTCTCCAAAGGGTTGCGTCCCCTGCCCGAAAAGTATCATGGATTAGAAGATAAGGACCTGCGCCAGCGCAAACGCTACCTGGACCTCATCGCGAACGGCGACGAGGTCAAGCAGGTCTTCGTCATACGCAGCCGCACGATTAGCGCGATGCGGCGCTTTCTGGAGAGTCAGGGCTACATAGAGGTCGAGACGCCTATCCTCCAACCGCTCTACGGAGGAGCTACGGCGCGGCCTTTTATCACTCATCATAATACGCTGGACCGCGATCTCTATCTGCGTATCGCGCTTGAGCTCTACCTCAAACGCTTGATCGTGGCCGGCTTTGAGCGCGTCTATGAAATTGGACGAAACTTCCGCAATGAGGGGATCGACCGCAGCCATAACCCCGAATTTACGATGATGGAATGCTACCAGGCGTATGCTGACTATAACGATATCATGCAACTGGTCGAAGAGATGATCGCTTACATCGCCCAGGAGGTCAAAGGCACGCCCATTATCACGTACCAGGGCACAGAAATCGATCTGACTCCTCCCTGGAAGCGCATCCCCCTGCTGGATGCTATTGCTGAATATACCGGGATCGATCCCAACAAGTTCCCTGATCGGGAGAGCCTGGCCGCTGAGATGCGGGCGCATGGTTACGAGGTTGATCCCCACCACAACCGGGGCCGCCTGATCGATGACTTGCTCGGCGCGATGTTCCGCAAAGGCATTCCTGAACTCAAGCAGCCGCTATTCTTAATCGACTACCCGCTTGATATCTCGCCGTTGACGAAGCAGCATCGCTCAATGCCCGAACTGGTTGAACGCTTCCAGCCGTTCATCGGTGGCCTGGAATGCGGCAATGCCTACACTGAACTGAACGATCCGTTGGAACAGCGCGCGCGCTTCGAGGACCAGATGCGGCAACGCGCCCAGGGCGATGACGAAGCCCAGGTGCTGGACGAGGATTTTCTGGAGGCGATGGAGGTGGGGATGCCTCCTACCGGCGGACTTGGCATCGGCGTTGACCGCATCTGCATGCTGATGGCCGACCAGGAGTCGATCCGCGACGTGATCGCCTTCCCCACGATGCGTAAGGCGGCAGACGAGTAATACAAAATATATCTCAGCAATGGAGAATGGCATGAGCATAGAAAATGCCCATTTGCCACTTCTCCACTTCTGTGTCACTATGCATCTAAATAGATTTATGCCGAGATAGTTTGGAGACGAGTGTTTGTTCCTATTAGCAGTGACTGAGTGGCGTTAGCTGTATCTGCTGCGCAAGCCCGTAGGCGGTCGGGAGATCGCGGTCGCTCTCGACAAATACACGACCCACAACGAGCACCGAATTGTTAGGCGAAGAAATCTGTGTCATTCCCTGCGACACAGTCCCTTTCCAGCCCGGCCCGCTAATGAGGTAATCGCCTGCCTCGGTTCCCGTGGTGCGTTTGCCGACGTAGGCAAAATTAGTGCCATCCGACGGATCGGTGAACTGCACGCTGTAGTAACGGCTCGCCATGTCCGGCACATGCAAAACTTGCGGCCCTTTGGAGAGGTCAAGCAGGCCGCCGACGTAGAGCACGTCGTTGGTTCCGGTTGCTAATAAGCTGGCGTTTGACGCCGCGGGCGAAGAGAGCGTGGGCACCGCGTACAGCGTATTGACGGGGATCGGGTCGCCGCCAAGCCCATGCCGAACTATCGCTCTTTCGTAGGCACTGTACGTCATCAGCGGCCAGAAGTACAGGAACGCGCATGTGCCGAGTCCCCAGACGAGGACTGCCGCAACGACGAACGTAATGAGTCCGCTTCCCCCCGTCGAAAAAATCCTGTAGACGACCCATGCGAGGACTGCCAGAATGGCAAACGTAATGGGATATGCGTATTTCAGAATAAGCCTGTTCATCTCAATGCACTCTCTTGACTGGCGGCACATGGTACTCGCCGTCGAGGATAGCATGGCCGGGCAGATACACACGGAGCATCAGCTTGAAGTAGCCCGCCGGTGCAGGCAGCCAGTTGGATTCGTGCCCGGCGGGAGCCGTGCGCTGAATATAAATGTCGAGTGAGCCATCGGCGTTGGGCGCCAAGCCGGAGTGAGAGCCGACACTGGAGCGATCAATGGGGTTACGCACCATGTACCCTACAACATCGGTCATGGTCAGCGACCAGAATGCATCGTTCGGCGGGAGTTGTCCTCCAGGAAAATGCAGGACGTAATCGCGCTGGCCGGAGAGCCTCCGCCCCGCGCCATCCACGGTCGTCGTCCAGTACGCAGCCTCCTGCGCCACATTGACGGCGGGCAGGATTTTGGCGCATGCGGCCCGTTGGAGGATGCCATTACCAGGCTGGCCGCATTTCAAGGTGATGCTCCAACCGTTGACGGTCGTTGTCATGGCTTTCGCCACTGCGTTCATCACGATATTGGCTGTGAGAAACGCCAGCACGCCGCCGACGATGATTGCTTGCACGATGTGCGAGACTGAAAGCAGGGTGAGGATATTTGCCATACCTCAAGTATACTACTAAGAGCAGTGAACATCAAGAATGTAAATCCCAGGATTTACACCTGTAAAAGCCGATATCGTCCTGATCGCTCAATCCAGTCATGATTTGAGCAGTTTCAGGCTTATTGCAATCCTCATAATTTTTCAGTATAGTAAAGAGGCGAACGTGCTTATAGACGTGGAGGTGGTCCCTGGCTACTGTTTTGCATACCCTTCACCTGGAACGAGTTATTCAGGTCGTGCTTGATACGCTTTTCCCTCCTCAATGTGCGGGGTGCCAGCGTGGTGGAACCGTCCTCTGTCCATCCTGCATAGCGCAAATCCAACCGCTGGCATCCGCTCGCTGCTACTACTGCTGCTCGCTGCTTGATCCAAATGGATTGTGTCCATCCTGCTACTACCAGCCTTTGCAGATGAACGGGCTACGAGCAAGCAGTCTCCATACCGACCCTTTGCGTTCGTGCATTCATGCCCTTAAATACTCCGGCAATACACGCCTGGCTGAGCCACTTGGCGCACTGCTGGCGCGAACCTACATGGCATACCATATGCAGGCCGATATCATCATCCCGGTGCCGCTCCATAGCGAGCGAGAGCGCCAACGTGGCTACAACCAAGCCCACTTGCTGGCAAAAGTTTGCGCCGCCCGAACAGGGCTGCCCCTGCACGATACCCTTGTCAAACGCGTACGGGCAACGCCTCCACAGGTAGGTCTGACCGCCAGCGAGCGCAAACGCAACGTCTTCGGAGCCTTTAGCTGTACGCAGCCACTTGCAACTGAAACGCTCTCTGGACGTAAAATACTAATGGTAGACGATGTTTGCACCACTGGAGCAACCTTAGAGGCTTGCGCCGCTCCATTACTGGCGGCGGGCGCTCTCTCCGTATGGGGATTGGTGCTTGCCCGTCCCGGCGAGAAGGAGACGACCTGATTTACGTACCGCTATTGAATAAGAGGTATTACTCGTAGTCATAGCTTTTGTTAAAAATATTGTACATGAGATCAATCAGCAAGTGTGCTATAATAAAGCGCACAAGAATCAGGCATTGAATACTCGGTAGCCTATGTATATATAGAACATATGTAGCTCATGCGTTTGCCATAGTAGTAGAGAGGAAGCCCCGATGTCGAACAGTGGGAAATGGCTCAGAACAAGTTTTTTCTGGCTTCTGGCCCTCCTGGCTATCGCTGTAGTCATCATTTTTATTTTCCGTCCACAATCGAATGTCACTCAGGCCAATGTATCCACGCTCTTAAACCATCTTCAGGCAGACATGAAAAAGAATCAGCAGGATACACTGACCGTCTCCAGCAATATCCTGACATTGACGCGGGGCAAAGGGAACGACGCTCCCAAAGAAGCTGCTACTATTAATGATAGTTTCGACATTACAAAAGTACTAAAAGACAATAACATTGACTACACCAATAATAGCCTCCTCATTCTGCAATACGAATCCCCCAACAACTTCTGGAACTGGCTCGGGACGCTGGGCGGCCTTATTCCATTCTTACTGCTGGGCGGCCTGCTGATCTTTATGGTGCGCCAGGCGCAGGGAAGCAATAATCAGGCGATGTCTTTTGGGAAGAGCCGCGCCCGCATGTTTATGGGCAACAAGCCAACCGTGACTTTTACCGATGTGGCAGGCGTTGAGGAGGCCAAGCAAGAGCTACAAGAGATTGTCGAATTCCTCAAATATCCCGAAAAGTTCGCCGCTCTCGGCGCTCGCATTCCTAAGGGCCTGCTGCTCGTTGGCCCGCCGGGAACAGGAAAGACGCTGATCTCGCGCGCAGTCGCAGGGGAAGCAGGGGTGCCATTCTTCAGCATTAGCGGCTCTGAATTTGTGGAGATGTTCGTCGGCGTTGGCGCGAGCCGCGTGCGCGACCTCTTCGAGCAGGCTAAACGCAATAGCCCCTGCATCGTCTTCGTCGATGAGATTGATGCGGTTGGCCGTCAGCGTGGAGCCGGGCTGGGCGGCTCCCACGACGAACGCGAGCAAACGCTGAACCAGATCCTTGTCGAGATGGATGGCTTTGACACGAACACCAATGTGATCGTGATCGCAGCGACGAACCGCCCCGACGTGCTTGATCCCGCACTATTGCGTCCTGGGCGCTTTGACCGGCAGGTGGTGCTTGATCGGCCCGATATTCGCGGACGCATTGCGATCCTCCAGGTGCATGTGAAAGGCAAGCCACTGGAAACGAACATCTCTCTGGACACGCTTGCCAAGCAAACTCCCGGCTTCTCCGGCGCTGACCTCGCTAATCTGCTGAACGAAGCTGCTATCCTGGCGGCGCGACGCAATAAACGCAGAATCGGCATGAGCGAGCTTGAAGAAGCCATTGATCGCGTCATAGCCGGACCCGCGCGCAAGAGTCGCATTATCAGCGAGCGGGAGAAAGCCATCACGGCCTATCATGAAGTGGGTCATGCATTGGTCGCGCGCATGCTCCCCAACACCGATCCAGTCCATAAAGTATCCATTGTGGCCCGCGGGCAGGCAGGTGGCTTCACGATGCTGCTCCCAACCGAGGACCGCTACCTGTGGAGCAAGCCGCAGTTCGAGGATACGCTTGCTTATGCGCTCGGCGGCCATGTGGCGGAGCTGATCATCTTCGGCGAAGTGACGACCGGAGCGTCAAATGATATCGAGCGTGTGACAAAAATTGCGCGCTCGATGGTCACCGAGTATGGCATGAGCAGCCGCATCGGCCCGATGGCGCTTGGTCATAAAGAGGAACTGGTCTTCCTGGGCCGCGATTTTGGCGAGCAGCGCAACTACAGCGAGCAAACAGCCCGCGAAGTGGATGAAGAGGTGCGCACCATCATCCAGGAGGCATTCGATAAAGCCTATAACATCCTGCTGCAAAATAAAACCCGCCTGATTATGATCAGCGAACGCCTGATCAAAGAGGAAACCCTGGAAGGGCCGCTCTTCGAGTCTCTCTTCAATCAGCCGCTTAATGATGAGCCGCTAGAGGGTCCTTCAGTGCTCGCAGGGATGCCAGGGATCGACCCAACGCACCAGCTTGAGCCTAAAAGCTTACCGCTCCCAGACGCATCCTATTCCGCACCATCGCCAATCCAGCTCCCATACAATGGCGAGGCTAACACCCAGAATTGATCTTGACGAGAGAGGGGTTGTGCAGAGTTATGCCCACATAGTACAATAAGGTTACGCAAAAAAGTTCCCGGCTCGCAGTCTTCCAGGTCTAGAGCTTTTCTCCTGGGATGCGCTTGCGTGACCTGGAGCTTTTTACTTTTAGGAGGAGGTGTTTTAGTGTCTGAACTATTTCGTGAGGTTGATAACTGCGTAACCGCCCCCCAGGGTTTCCGCGCCGGCGCTACGGCCTGCGGCATCAAATCGGACGCCTCGATTAAAGATCTGGCTATTTTATTATCGGACGTCCCCTGCATTGCTGCGGGTACCTTCACCACCAGCGCCACCCGAGCAGCTCCAGTGCTTGTCTGCCAGAAACATCTGCAAAGCGGCAAAGCGCAGGCGGTCATCGTCAATAGCGGCAACGCCAATTGCGCCACGGGCGAGCAAGGATTACGGAACGCAAACCGGATGACCGAGTTTGTGGCCGCTCGCTTCCATATAGCCAAAGAGCTGGTGCTTTGCTCTTCCACTGGCATTATTGGTCGCCAGTTGCCGATAGAGAAGATCGAAGCAGGCGTACAAGAGATGGAGCTAAGTAAAGAGCGCGGCGATGCCTTCTCTGAGGCGATCCTGACCACCGATACACGACCCAAACGCATGGCGCTGGAATTCCAGATTGATGGACGAGCTGTACGGCTGGGCGGAGTCACAAAAGGCGCAGGCATGATCTATCCCAATATGGCGACGATGCTCTGCTATCTGACAACTGATGCCGCCCTCGAATACGGCTGGCTGCGCGACGAACTGCGGACCGCCGTTGACGATTCGTTCAATATGATCTCGATGGACGGCGATATGTCCACCAACGATACTTGCGTCCTCTTCGCCAACGGCCTGGCAGGCAATGCGCCGATCAACGCTCAGCATCCAGAGGCGGCAACGTTCCGCGAAGCGTTACGTCGCATCACGCAATACCTGGCGCGCGAAATGGCGCGCGACGGCGAGGGAGCAACCAGGCTGATGACGGTGCATGTGCGCGGAGCGCGCGACAAAGCCGATGCGGTCAAAGCGGCACGCGGCATCACGCTCTCCCCGCTCTGGCAATGCGCGCTGGCCGGTGGCGATCCCAACTGGGGACGTATCGTGGCGGCGCTGGGAGCTAGCGGCTGCCAGTTGCATCAGGACACATACGATATTTTCATCGGCAATGTGCAGGTCACGCGCCAGGGCGTAGCTGCTCAATACAATCAGGAGCAGGCGCGGGCCGCAATGGCGGGCAGCGAGGTTACAATTACGGTTGACCTTCACCTCGGCAATGGACAGGCCACCGCCTGGGGTTGCGACCTGACCCACGGCTACATTGACGAAAATACGCTATATACACGCTAATCATATTGGGACAGGGCAACCGGTAGCTCCCCGATTCATCGTGGGAGTTGCCCCTACAGCCCCTGCCCTGTGATGGGTGATATACATCCGAGGCTACATATAGATAGAGAATCAGGAGAAAATACATGGCAATGACAGAGTTGAATAAGCGCGACTGGGCCGCCCTGGAACAGAAGTATTACCAGGGAACGTTCAAGCGCCAGCCGATAACGCTCGTCCGGGGGGAAGGCGCGCGCGTCTGGGATAGTGATGGCAAAGAGTATCTTGATTTTGTGGCGGGCATTGCCGTCAATGTGCTGGGGCATTGCCATCCAGCCGTTGTCGAGGCGGTACAGCATCAGGTAACCGAGCTCGTCCACGTCTCCAACTTGTATTACAACGTGCGCCAGGTTGAGCTCGCGGAACAGCTCAGCATTCAGAGCAAAGGGATGCGCTCGTTCTTCTCGAACAGCGGAGCAGAGGCCAACGAGGGAGCCATCAAACTGGCACGCAAATATGGGCGTCTGCATCGCAACGGGGCCTACGAGGTCATCAGCATGGAGGGCAGCTTCCACGGTCGCACGCTCGCAACCACCGCAGCCACCGGGCAGGCATCATACCAGGCCACCTGGATGCCCCTGCCCGATGGCTTTAAACAGGTGCCCTTTAACAACCTGGCAGCCGTGAAAGAGACCACGAGCGAGAAAACGGTGGCGATCCTGGTCGAGGCGGTGCAAGGCGAGGGTGGGATCTGGCCCACATCAAAAGAATATATGCAGGGCCTGCGTCAGTGGTGCGACGAACAGAATCTGGTCTTGATCTGTGACGAGGTTCAGGCTGGTATGGGCCGCACCGGACAGTTCTTTAGCTGGGAATATTACGGCATCCGCCCGGACATTGTGACAATGGCAAAGGGCCTGGCAGGCGGCATTCCCATCGGCGCGATGCTCACCGATCCGCGCACCGACGTGTTCAGCTACGGCGATCATGGCACCACCTTCGGCGGCAATCCCATCGCCTGTGCGGCAGGGACCGCGACGATCAAAACCATCGTTGAGGGGAACCTGATCGAGAACGCGGCAAAGATGGGCGAATACCTGCGCACGAAGCTGGAAGGGCTGTGCGCAAAGTATCCCTTCATCGATAGCCCACGCGGTCGTGGCCTGATGCGGGCCGTCAACGTCAAGCACGACCTGGCTCCCGCGATTGTTCAGCAAGCCCTGGAACACGGCCTGCTGCTCAACAGCACCGGCCCGAAAACGCTGCGCATGATCCCGCCGTTGATCTTAACTGCCAGCGACATCGACGAGGCCATAGAGCTGCTTGACCGCGCCCTGGCGGATGTGGCCGCCATGCCTGTTGCTAAGGCATAACAAGGCAGGTAAGGCGGCTATCCTGCTTGCTTAGGGCGGATTGATTGGCAAAGTGAGAGCACACCTGCGTCTATTGTTACGCAGGTATGCTCTCACTTTTTCTGGCTTTATCACATCTCCGACTGCCCTTATCCAAACAAAGCGGCCTTTTGCCCACTCGCAGTTTAGGATTGTTTCATCAATTCTCCTTCCTGAAAGGGTTGCTTTCTCCTGTTGAGAACAATCGTCATCACCATGGCGCAGATTGCTCCTGCTGTAAAAAACGTATAGAGGTACCGCAAATCGCCTGAATTGAGCAACGATTCAGCCCCAGAAACGCCGATGAGGTTTCCTATTCCTTCTCCCAGGCTCACGGCCACAGCATTCAAGGTAAAAGCCACTTGTTTATGCTCAACAAGTGCCCCCTCTGCAACGAGCGTATCCAGGGCCGGCATTAACAATATTTCACCCAGTGTCCATAGTGTCACAGCCGCATAGACAACCTGCCAGAGAGGAAAGAACCAGAGCAGGGCAAAACCACAGGCAAACGACAAAAATGCTAATATGACTATCTGCGCGATTGACATCCGCAGATGCATCACTAATCTGCTCACAGGGACCTGTCCTACTACCACCAGCACGGCATTCAAAGCAAAAACAGAACCCAACAGGTCTGGACGGCGAACGGCATCGCTGACAAACAGAGGCAGAGAGGCGTAGGATTGGGTATAGAGAAACCAGCCCATAAAGGCGAAAAGCATAGCGCGCCATAATGGCAGACGCCGCAAGCTCAAGTGAAGTCCCGTTCTCCATTTTGGACGCTGATGTTGCTCGAACTCCTTAGAAGGAAGACTCGTAGCCACAAGACCCGCCAATATATATGCTATCGCCGCAAACAGGAACACAACGTTAGCGGACCAATGGAATAACAAGGTGCTCCCGACAAATGCGCCTATAGCAGCAGCCAGGTTGATTCCCGTTGTCAGAGATGCGTAGCGAAAAAAAAGTGATTTTGCTTCTAATCGACTGGAGGAAGCGGCCAGTGTCTTTACTAACAACGAATTTGTCCCATGCCCAATCCCAGCGGTCAGTAAAAGCGCCATGATGAGAAGAGGAGTTCGCACGACCGACATGCCTAAATAGCTAAAGCCAGTGAGGAACAAGGCCATGAATGTCGCCTGATGAATGGGAAAACGATCTATGAGAGGGGCGATAAAAACGCGCGAAAGGCGAAAAGAAAGGGAAACGAACAACAGTAATCCCCCCGCCTGGGTAGGAGGAAGATGAAGACTCCCGACGAAGTAGAGGGAGAGGATAGCCATCACCGCAAAGTGGCCGAAGTTGCAGGTACTATATTCTGTGATCAGTAAAGCAAACCAGTTAGGCCGCCACCGTTGGATTTTGATTTGCATCAATATCTCCTTTCTACATGGTATTCTTAAGATTTGCAAGTATTTTCCGTAATTATACGTAATTTACGCAGTGCCTGACGGAATACGATCTCTAGCTTTTCTCGCTCCGCAGCCTTTGCCAATATCCACCCAACACGATCAAAGCTCGAAAGAACGGGGTTGACGACCGCTCCAGGATTACAGCTAACCTCAACATCGACTATTTCTGGCATTTCCCAGACCTCATTTATCCCTTCAACCACCGTCACTTTACCAGGAGGGATGTCGAGAAAGCGGATCCCGACCACTTCTTTAGGTTCCCCAAATGTCACCACATAAGGGATATCTCCCAGTTCAGCAAAAATGGGACTGGTCATATCACACTTCATCGCTATTTCAGTTAAAGTGACAATATGGTCGCCTCCATAACGCGTATGAATTTCACCACAGACAAACCCGCGTTTTGTTTGAAATCCTTCAAGATGTAATGGTCCAAAGGTGATCCCTATAGCCTCTACAACCTGTCTGACCAGGTCTTTATACTGGGCATGTGACATTTCCGGGCCACCATCTGGTGATGTATGTCCTGCCTCAACAAATGAATTCGGATAGAGCAGCTTTTCTGTCACTCCAAACACTACAACATCACCCTGGTAGACCATAGCTTCAATAGATAGCTCTCTCCCATCAATAAATTCTTCAACCAGGATGAGTGGCTCTTCACAATGCTCAAGACAGGTCTGGAATGCCATCTCCAGTTCGGAATCAGACGATACTTTCACAACACCGATACTTCCCTGCAAGTTGTGTGGCTTCATTACGATAGAGGTACCGACATGCTGCCAGAAGGCTCGCACCTCTTCTACCGTGCGACAAAGTGTATAAGCAGGACTTAGCATCCCTGCCTCTTTCAAACGTTCTCGTGTCAGAAACTTATTATTACAGGCTTCAACCACCTCGGGTGTATTACCCTTGAGTTGGTAATCTTGCACTACACGAGCGGTTACGACAGCACCGGCCTCTTTAAATGTGAAGATCGCATCGAGTGGTGATTCTGCGTAGAGCAGGCGTGTCACAGCTGATAAGTTATCGTAACTAGTATAATCGGTTACGACGAGCTTATCAGCTCCCCTAATAAGATGGGCTTTCTCCGACAAATTCTTCTCGTTATCACCCAGGATCACTTCATATCCCAACCGTTGAGCTCGCTCGATGGAACGCTGTACATGATTCTGAGGGATCCCAACAAAAAAAAGGCGTTTATCTTTCATACAAGCTGAATACTCCTTTATCTATAAAATATCCACTTATTGCCAGCATACTTTCGAAGATTTCTACAATAAGCAGATATGCTTAGTTGTCATAGCTGATCTTGATCTGGCTTTCTACAACTGCCAGGCGGGCTTCCACTTCCTCAAAACTATCGCCACCCACTACCACAAAGCCAGGCCGATCATGGCTATGCCTGAATTGAGGCATGCATTCCCCTTTTTTCGCTTTGACCTCGATTTCGATCACCCCTGGTAGAGTTCGGCAGCTCTCGACTCCGTCAATGCTAGCAATACGCCCCTCAGGCCATTTGAAGTAGCGCACGGCAGCACAATTGAACTTTTTCTCCCCTCTTTTTGGCACGCTCCTCCCCAACGACGTACACACTGCCAGTTCATATTGATCGTATCCGCTGACCAATTTTGTCAGGAGAGGAATACGATCCCCTCCGGCTCGGGTATGCGTCTCAATGATCATCACCTGGGAATTGGCGTATTTTACTTCAGTATGAGAGGCCCCTTTATCCACCCCGAGAAGGTCTAAACAGCGACATATTGTTTCTGTAATCTCTCGCGTAGCTCTTGTCGAAAGTTGGGCCGGCACTCGATGACCTATCTCAACAAAATGAGGGGAGCCTGTAGTTATTTTTTCAGTGATACCTAAAATTTGATGACAGCCGTCCCTTGTCACAGCCTCCACGCTAAACTCTGGACCTTCCACGTACCGTTCCCATAAGCACGGAGTTCCCTGAGATACATACTTCTCGAAGGCTGCTGGACCATCCACGTATGCTATTCCCCTGCTACCAGAGCTATCAAGAGGCTTTACAATGACAGGATAAGGAAGATCTTTGGGATTACTCATCTGAACAAGACCGAACTCGGGTTGCTCCATCTTCCCCCGCAAAGCACAGCGCATAAAAAACTTGTTTCTTGTGCGAAGCACAGCAGCAACGGGGACCGTCGCAAGATTCATTGCCTCAGCCAACAGTGCAGCAGGGAGTAATCCTAGCTCGGTGAAAGAGAAGATGCTGGTAATGTGCTCAGAGAATGGTATTTTGAGCACACATAATGGATCGGCCTTAAACGGGGCTTCCACAATCGCTATCGGTTTCCCTTCGATCCGATATGGCCGATCGACAGGGTCCACCAGGAGAATAAAGGGCAGTTCCAGCGCCGATAAGGTTGCAGAGCCCTCCCACGGCAGCGATCCAATAAGCAATGATGTCACGTCATTTGCTCCTTTTCGATGAGTATCAAATCAGAAAAAGGTCTTGCCAGGACTGAATCTCTTGCATATTCTGGTAGAGATCGCTCGCCAACTCACTACGTAACTCAATACTTAAAGGGGCCGTATATCCTGACGCTGATGGGCCAACCGCTTGCCCCGGGTTGACTTTCACTTCATGAGCAAAGTACGTTTTTAACTGTGTGATACGGTCCAGATGGCGAATCTCTGTCAATACCCCCTGCTTCCTCGAGTATGGAGAGACAATGGCGGTCGGCACCGTTTGTCGATACTCGATCTCTGCCTTCATGCCTGACCGCACCTGATAATATGCATAGATGAGATCGATCCCGCTACTCAGATCGAAAAGGCGGGCCCTGTTCCCACCTGGCCGCGCACCGATTTCCAGCAGTTTAGGGCCTTGTGAGGTTTGAACAAGCTCAACATGAGCAATATTACTTCTGATCTCTAAGGCTTGTACTCCTGCAACGGCGAGACTATATAACGCCTCCTGTTGGCTTGTGGTCAAACGAGAGGGAACCACACGAGCAAAATGATGGAAATCGCTCCATCCAATATCTCTGCCCGAGATAATGTCCACAATAGGAGTGAGAGTCACATTCCCTGCCGAATCAACAATGCAGTCAATCGAATAAGTACTTCCTTGCAAAAATTCTTCTGCCTGGATAGAAGGGCTGACATGATATTGGCCAGCTTTCTGTAAAAACCCTTGCAATTCCCGAACAACAACCTCGTAGTTCTGGAGCAGTTCTTCCTGGGACCAGTTTAAGGACACAAATAGGCTGTTATACAGGTTGGTCGGCTTCAGAATGATAGGCAACCCCGTGTTTTGGGCAAAAGCCATCAATTCCTTTTTTGAGGATACTTTTTTAAATCTGGCAGTAGATTGGGAACCGATGCGCTGCACAAAGCGTTCATGCATGAGGCTCTTATCAAGACATAACAGCGCCGCTTCTTTTGAGAAGCCAGGCAAGCCCAGATGCTCAGTAATCATAGCTCCTGATAGGACGTAACGCTCATGTGTTACCAGGATGCACCCGATAGGCCATTGTTGCTGAATAGTATCCACTGCACGTAGGATGGTCTCCTCAGATGTACTAAAGTCACAGTATTCAACAGTACAAAAGGCATTGAGTTCTGCAGAGCGAATAGTACTATTTGTATCAAGGATAACTCCAAGAGGGAGCTCACGTTGGAGCAAACTTTCAAACTCCCCTTTTCTCACTACCCCTACATACAAAACTAATGGTTTTTTCTGCATATGCACCTCTCTTAACTCACAGGTAACAGAACAAGATAGGCTCTCTTACTAGAGCCTATCTTCAGCAAACAATTCTCTAGATGCCGACACCAGAGACGGTAGATCTTGTCTCTGATGATCTGCCTTTATCTAACCGGTACTTGATACCCAATTGTCAGCAACTGGCGCTCTAATGCCTCCATACAGGTGATAATATCCTGCTCTTGAACATACCCAAGATGCCCAATGCGAATAACTTGTCCATCTAATCGTTCCTGTCCACCAGCTATCACTACCCCCTCTCGCTCTCGCAAAGCTTTCAACAACAGCTTTGCATCTATGTCGGCGGGAACTTTAATAGCCGTCACTGTATTCGAGGCGTGGGCAGGATCAGCAAACAACTGTAAGCCAAGCGCGCTAACACGTTCACGAACAAGGTCACCAATACGTCGATGACGCGCGAAAATGGCCTCGCGCCCCTCTGCACGCATCATTTCTAGCGCAACATCGAGCCCGAAATAGACGGTAATCGGAGGAGTCCAGGGAGTTTGCCCTTTTTCTAACCATCTCAATGTCGCGCTAAAATCCCAGTAAAAGCGAGGGAGTGTTGCTTTCGCATGGGCCTGCCATGCTCGTTGGCTCACGCCTATCATCGCGAGCCCTGGAGGAACCATCCAACCTTTCTGCGATGCCGTGAGCACCACATCTAAGTCCCATGCATCCATGCACAAGTCGATGCAGGCAAGCGAGCTAATCGCATCGACGATAATCAAAACATCGCTGCGCGTTCTGCGGATCACGCGAGCAAGAGAGCAAAGATCGTTTGTGACTCCGGTAGAGGTTTCATTATGAGTGACCAGCACCCCCCGTACCTGAGGAAGTTTCTCAAGCTGATCTGCCACAGCTTCCGGGTCAGCGGCCTGTCCCCACGGTACCTCCAGATGCCTCACACGCAACCCGAAAAGTTCCGAGATTTTTGCCAGGCGATTGCCAAAAACTCCAATTGAGACCACTAACACCTCGTCACCGGGAGAAAAACAGTTCACGATAGCTGCTTCCATAGCTCCACTTCCCGCGGTTGGAAAGCCGAGGACAGGTTGAGATGTCTGAAAAAAGAACTGTAAGTTGGCTGTTACCCGCTTAACAAGTTCACCAAATTCGGGCCCACGGTGATTGATCATTGGCCGTGACAAAACAGCAGCGATTTGCGGGGGAATAGCAGTAGGACCAGGAATACGTAAGTTCTCCATGAAACAATTCATCCTTTTCTCTACGAGAATGGCGCTTCCTTTGCAGAGCGCAGCTACTTTGTCTTCGCTACCGCATCATCAAATCCAACAACATTAAACAGGAGAGATACCGGAACACAAAGCTCTTCCGCTTCAAGATTCCGATCATTTTGTAAAATCGTTTGACAGACTTTCTGCATGGCAGAATAAGCGGCCCGTAAAAGATGATTAGCATGGATAACAATATTTGCCCCATGCTGAAAGAGTTCTTCATCTGTCACCGCATTATAGGTAGTCGGGACACAGATCACAGGTTTGCGCATGTTCAGTTCGGTACATAGTCCCTCGTATTCACGCAGAAAGGCATATACCTCATCGGCTGTACGCTCTTTTGAATGGATCATGATACCATCAACCCCAGCTTCCAGGTAGATTCGTGCCCTCACCAGGGCATCCTCTATCCCCGCCCCGGCTATTAAACTCTCTAAGCGCGCAAAGATCATAAAATCGTCAGATAACAAGACATCTTTGCCTTGACGAATCTTTTGGGCAAAAACATGCGGATCTTCCAGGTGATGTGTTGCCTTTACCGAGAGACTATTACGCTTGGGATATTCCTTGTCCTCAACAACAATAGCTGATACTCCCATCGTCTCAAGTCTATTGCATATATATTGGAAGTTGACCGGCTCGCCTCCAGTATCACCATCGACAACTAAAAACTTGTCCGTAGCGTTGCAAATCTCTTCTATCGTTTCTAACCGTCTTTCAATGCTGTTGAGTTCGCAATCGGGTAACCCCTGGGCAGCCGAGCAAGTAAGACTCGATACCCAAATACCATCAAAATATGCCTTTCTAGAATCTTCGCCATAAAACGTGGCTGTACTTGCCACTAGCGCTGACAAACCGTTATGTGCTTCAACCAGCCGTATACCACGACCATGTTGCAAGACGCTTTTTAAGAGAGGACGTCTCTTATCAGGTAACACTTTATACTGTAAGGTCATGTAAATACTCCTTCTACCACCTTATGTAAGTAATTATGTGCCTTCTGGCTTGCCAGGCCGGTTCCTGTGCTAAAAAACGGCCAGGCTCTTATCCTTGAAGCATAGTCCCAAATAACCCAAAAAACAGCTACACACGTCTTTTGGGATATAGCATCAGCAATTATATTACAAGTAATTTTTATATATTGCAATATATTATTGTAAAGTACTTAATATGATATAATATGGTGATTTTTACAAAAAACGATCATTATCATTATTTATATTATATATCAGAATATTTGAACTTATATAGTAATATAAAAAGTATGACAAATGGATAAACTGAGATGCGAATATTTGCAGTAGCAGCAACACAGAGGAAATAGGATCAGCAAGCTTCCTGTAGCATATAATAGCTTTAACCCGGAACAAGCATTCACTGAATATTCCAGAGCATCTGTAGTTTCAAGGGGGTAAAGCATGGAACTTATCAATCGTTCGGCCAGGGAACTGGCCGCAATGATCGCCCACGGTGATATCTCTTCCGCAGAGGCGGTCGAAGCGCATATCGAGCAAATTGAGCGCGTCAATCCTGCTCTGAACGCGGTTGTGGTCAAACGTTACGAGGCCGCGCGAGCAGAGGCGCGCAAGGCGGATGAAGAGAGGGCAAAAGGCAACATCTCCGGCCCCATGCATGGAGTGCCCATTACCATCAAGGAGTGTCTGGAGCTGGAGGGCACGCCCGCAACCTTCGGCATCCCCTCGCGCGCCACGCTGCTTTCTACGGAAGATGATCTCTATGTGGCGCGTATGCGGCAGGCAGGCGCGATCATTCTCGGCAAAACGAACGTCTCGCAGCTCCTGCTTTTCGCGGAAAGCGATAACCCGGTCTATGGTCGCACCAACAATCCCTGGAACCTGGAACGGACCTCTGGGGGCAGCAGCGGCGGTCAGGCGGCGATCATTGCGGCAGGCGGCTCGCCAATGGGACTGGGAACCGATATCGGCGGCAGCATCCGTTTCCCGGCCACCTTCTGCGGCATCGCTGGTATCAAGCCGACCAGCGGGCGCACGCCGGATGCCGGTCGCTATAGCTCCCCCGTTGGGCAACGCGCGATTGTGAGCCAGGTGGGAGTGCTGGCCCGTTACGTTGACGATGTCGTGCTCGGCCTGGAGGTGATCAACGGTGGTCGCAATCCCACAACCGAACCGCCGCTGCCGCTGGGCGATCCCGCCTCCGTAGATATTTCACAACTGCGCATTGCCTACTATATCGATGATGGCACATTAACGCCCTCGCCCGCCGTACGCCGCGCAGTGCTGCAAACCGCAGATATTTTACGCCGATCCGGCGCCCAGGTAAGCGAATGGCTTCCTCCCGATGTTGATGAGGCGGTCGGGATCTTCTATGGAGTTCTGAGCGCGGACGGCGCTAGAGGAGCTAACAAAGTGCTTGGGCGCGATAAACGCGATCCGCGCATCGCTACCCTGGCAATGCTTGCTCAACGCTCACGACCAACCCTCTCCATCCTCGGCGCGATGCTCCAACTCCTGGGCCAGCACGGTACAGCTCGTATCATTAAGCACTTCGGATACCGCGATACCCAGCACTACTGGCAGCTTATCGAGGCACAGATGGAGTATCAACGTCGCTTTAAAAAGGCTCTTGACCAGGCCGATGGCGGCCCATTCGACATTATCCTTTGCCCTGCCTGCTCGCTTCCCGCTTTTACGCACGGCAGCACGCGCGATCTTAGTACGGCAGGCGGCTATACCGTGCTCTATAACGTCGTCGGCTATCCTACCGGCGTTGTTCCCGTCACCCGCGTTCAAGCTGATGAGGAGACGGCACGCCAGCCGAGCAGAGATATCATCGAGCAGACTGCGCGCAAGGTTGAGCTGGGCAGCGCGGGCTTGCCTGTCGGCGTACAGGTTGTTGCTCGTCCCTGGCGCGAACATCAGGCACTGGCCGTCATGACAGCAATTGAGCAAGATGTTCGTACTCACCCCGATTTTCCAGGAATAGCGGCTCCCCAGAAATACTCCGTAGCGACGTGATTCCATCACGTCGCTATAGATGCAACAACGGAATGTCGCGTCACTACTGGTCTGTTGGCAGATGACGCCATAAGTATGTTGGTTGGGGCAGGCGATAAATTGAACAGTGTTCCTTACCCAATCGCCTGCATCGCGCGCTGAAGAAACCCCAGAACGCGGCAGCGATACTCTGCGTGGCTTTCAAAATCATCTTCATCGCGCAGATCTTCTCCACCGATCACCGCGATCTGCTGCTGTAGCGTCCGTAAACAACGGACCGCCAGGCGTGGTGCAAAGTCGGAGAACAAGAGATTGTGATGCTCCAGATAGCGCTCAACAATGCCCGCCCGGTCCAATGGATACCAGCTATAGATCCAATACATCGCCATACCGACATGCGGGTCCTCAAAACACGCTCCCGTAAAATCAATGAACCCCGTCAAGCTGTCGCCTTCAAATAGGAAATTCCCCTGATTGTAGTCTCCGCTTGAAAAGGCTAGCGGGGTTTGAAGTGCCGCCACAACAGGAGTTAAGCGTTCTACCGCCTGAACAAAGGTTGCTTCGGTGAACCACGGACCGCCACCCGCAACGATCTCCTGAAGTTCCATGTACAAGGTCTGTTGTGGTAAGCGTCCAGCCAGATCATCCCGTTTAAGCGGTTCAGTCAACAAATGCAGGCGCTCAACCCCTTCCAGTACGAGGGACAGTGCATGATTAATCTCTTTCGCTGATCGATCCCAGGACCAACCGAGCAAATCCTGACCAGGTAGGACATTCAAGAGCATCATTAAGCCCGCCTCCGGCTGCGTGGGATCGAGTAGCGGACCTGCCAGGATGGTCGGGACAGGAAGACCATGCTTCGCAAGAGATGGCAGAACTATTGCCTCGCGTTCCACACCTCCAGGCGTATAGTCCATGCGCAGAATCACCACCTGTTCTTCACCATCTGGAAGAGCTACCCGCACCCAGACAGGGCACGGCAGCCGCACTGTCCGATGAAACCGTGCCGACACAATATGGGTTCCTCGCGGGTAGATCGAGAGCACAAAGGCTTCCTGAAAAGCCGAGAGGGGCCGCGTCATATCGTCAGGTGGCTTCCATAAGTGATTTCTGCCGGGATGCACGGGAACCTGCGCCCTCGGGTCATCAGGGGCTTGCTCCATTGTATGATTGCTCCGCTTCCTTTTATTATGTTCATCCGCATGAACTATGCCGGGCGTCCGGTCGCTACATACCCGACAACCTCATATCCCCGTCCCGGTCGCTCCTTTTCAGGAAGATCGGTCAGCCATTGCCACCGGGCTTCTTTCACCACGGTGAAGGTTTCAGCTACCAGATCGAAAAAAGCGTGTGGCACCAGGGGAATGCTGCGGGCATGCCTGGCATCGTGATCGGTGCCATAGACGTTAAAGGCGAAGCCGCGCACGTCACTGAGCAGCACAATAACGCCGTCTAGATCAAGCAAGGTACTTAGCAGATGCAGGTGAGCTTTGATGATACGGATACGGAACGCCTGAGCTGTATCCTGATAACGCCGGTGGCGCTCTTGCTCTCCCTGCAACGCGGGAGCAACCTGCTGCACCATATCGAGCAGGTCAAGAATGGGATAACTGAAAAGCTGCGAGACGAGCAACGAACTAATGACCAGGCCAGACTCGCCGGGAAAGAGCTGCTGAATCTGCGGCGGGTCTGGAACGAAGCAATCTTCCAGGCATTGCGCGACGGCATCAAAAAAAGGCTGCGCGCCGGCAGCGGCGAGTTTATGCCAATCCCGTTGCCTGACGAGCTGATGGAGATGGGAGCTAACGCCACCGCTCAGATCGGCTTGAACGAGACGAACGCGTTTGCGCAGTGCTGGTGACGGCAGTTCGTCCCGCCCTTGCTGCATCGCGCTCTGATCGAGATCGGCCAGAACCACTTCGTCGGAGGCGCAGGCCAGTTCAGCCAGCGGAATCTCGGTGCAGGCGCCCGCTCCCAGCACCAGCGTGCAGCGCGACGCTGCTGGCCCACGCAGCCGCAATGCCTGTAACATCAACGTCGCGCACTGCTGCAAATGCTGGGGAGCGTGCTGACGCAACCACTCGCGTCGGCGCGCCCCTTGCGTCTGGCTATTGCTGTAAGACAGGGTATCGATGCGCACAACAACTACTTACCGGTAAATTTGGGAGCGCGCTTCTGCATAAAGGCTTCCACCCCGGCCCTATGGTCGGCGGTCATAATCGCCTGATCCTGCATCTTGCCCTCCAACGCCAGGGCCGATGACAAATCGCAGTCGAGAGCCTTATACATCAGCTCTTTGATCAAGCCATAGGAGCGTGTCGGCCCATTTGCCAGGCGGCGCGCGAAATCCATTGTTGCAGCTTCAAACTCGGCCAATGGCACGCACTTGTTCGCCAGGCCGATGCGCTCAGCCTCCGGTCCGCTCACCTCATCGGCCAGCATTGCCAACTCCATTGCCTTGCCCAATCCCACCAGCCGGGGCAAGAAGTAGCCGCCGCCGCCATCGGGCACCAGTCCGATGCGGGCAAAGGCTTGAATAAAGCGAGCGTTGTCAGCAGCGATACGCATATCGCAGGCCAGTGCAATATTACACGAAATACCGGCTGCCGCACCGTGAACTGCCGCGATCACAGGCTTTGGCATGCCATGCAGCGCATAAACGAGGCGATGATACTTCTTCAGGTGCTCGCTTACCGCGCCGCCATGCCCATTGCTGGGATTTCTGTTTGCAAAATTGGAGAGATCCTGTCCGGCGCCAAAGGCCCTACCCGCGCCGCTCAGGACCACGCAGCGCACGGCCTCGTCGCTGGCAGCGGCCTCGGCAGCCTCCGTCAGTTCCTCCAGCATAAGATCGTTAAACGCGTTCAACACCTCTGGCCGATTCATCGTCATTGTCAGCACGCCATCTTCCTGCCTCACAAGCAGGTGCTTATGGTCGGTTCGCATCGGATGCTCCTCTTTTCTATAGGGGCTATGCCTTGCGCCTGCCCGGCGCCCCTACTTGATTGTGGGCAGGTCGAGCATTAACACTTCGAGCGCAACACGTACGTTTACATTTTGCTCTATAGATGTCTGGGTGCGCAAGATGGCATGCACCATGCGTCCGGCTTCTGCTGCGCCAATCTTTGTAGCATACTTTTTTAAGACATCTAGCATATCCACATTGGCGATCAGATCAGGGCAGCCATTGGCGATCAGGACAATGTCGCGCCACCACAATAGCCATAGCTCAAGCAAAGCGTCTACCTCATCGGAGTCGGCACTGAGCCGCTGTGCGACCTCAAATCGCTGCACTCGGCTCATCGGGGGCAATTTCGCCAGCAATTCTAATTGCTCCTTGCGTTCGGCCAGCAACTCCTCATCCTCTACCGCCTGCACAGCCCAGCCCATCCGGCCAGCCGCCAGCGCGGCAATCAGCTCGGCCTCTCGCGATTCGACATCCCAACGCTGCTCTAAAGCCTGCTTGATTTGTGCAGTGGTTAGCAATTGCATCGGGATTTGCTGCACACGAGAAAGAATAGTGGGCAGGAGCAGTCCGGCATCAGGAACCGTGAGGAGCAACACGACATCCGGCTCCGGCTCCTCCAGCGTTTTTAGCAGGCAATTGGCCGCTTGTAGATTCATTTCGTGCGCATTCTCAAGAATGAAAATATTGCGCCGCCCTTCTAACGTGCGGCGGGCCGATGCGTTTTGCAGGTCACGCACCTGCTCAATCAGAATAAATTGCTTATCGGGAGCCTTTTTAATCACATGTAAATCGGGGTGGTTCCCATGCAACGCTTTGCGGCAGGCAAGGCAAGCATTACAGGGATCAGTGGGGGCCACCAGGGGATCGACCCCACCAGTGCAGAGCAAGGTCTGCGCAAAGCGTTGGGCTAACAGGCTCTTGCCGATGCGTTGCGGCCCAACGAACAGATAAGCATGCCGCACCTGTTGAGCTGCCAGCGTTCGGCGCAGGATATCTATAGAGTGCTCGTGACCGACGATATTCCAATTTTGTGCTTGTATTTGATGAACTGCCATGCCATCATGGTAGCAGAAACGTCCTGCAATAGCAAGGCACAGCCTGCACTGAGTCAAAGGCATTTCCGCCATTGGTATGATAAAAAGGCTAACCGTGCTTATCCTGGAAAAGAAATGTGTTATACTATGCTTCATGGGAAAACGTTTCAGCTATCTCAGCCATTTGGCTTGTAGCGTCTGCCATCATGATTACGAGGCAGACCGGGTGCAGACAATCAGCCCCTGCTGCTCCAGACCACTGCTGGCCCAATATGATCTTAATACGCTGGCTCATGAGCTAACAAAGGAGGAGCTGGCCGGGCGCGAGGCAACAATGTGGCGCTATCATGAGCTCCTGCCGGTAAGAGAGCAAACGCATATCCAGGGGCTCGGTGAGGGCATGACCCCCCTGCTACCAGCTTCACGACTGGCCCCAACAGGCATGGAGGGCGAGTCGCGCCTATTGATCAAAGATGAAGGCCAGAATCCCACCGGCAGCTTTAAAGCTCGTGGCATGGCAGCCGCGGTATCGCGCGCGGTCGAGCTGGGCGTGCGGGGACTGGTTACACCAACAGCGGGCAATGCAGGAGCGGCTATGGCAGCTTATGCAGCCCGAGCGGGCCTCCCGGCTTATGTGGTCGCGCCCGAAGATGCGCCCAAAGCCTGCATCGAGCAGGCACGCCTCTATGGGGCAGAGGTGGAGTTAATCAAGGGGCTGATCAGCGACGCTGGTCGCGTCGCCACAGAAGTTGCTAACCAGCGTGACTGGTTCAACGTAGCCACGTTACGAGAGCCTTACCGGGCCGAGGGGAAGAAAACGATGGGGCTGGAGTTGGCTGAGCAGTTGGGCTGGCGTCTCCCTGATGCCATCATCTACCCTGCGGGTGGGGGAACAGGCGTCGTAGGTATGTGGAAAGCGTTCGCCGAATTACAACGGCTGGGCTGGCTCCATGACTCGCGCCTGCCGAAAATGATCCTTGTTCAGGCAGAGGGATGCGCTCCTCTGGTGCGAGCCTTTCAGGAGGGGAAAACAGAGGCAGAGGCGTGGGCATCTGACCAGGCTCACACGCAGGCGGCTGGACTACGCGTCCCGTCAGCCATTGGCGACCGGCTTATACTACAAGCAGTACGTGATAGCGGGGGGACAGCATTGAGCGTGAGCGACGCGACGATGCAAGAGATGGTGCAGTACGCGGCCAGGCGCGAAGGTATGTTAATCGCCCTCGAAGCTGCCGCAACCATCGCAGCATACCACCAGTTGCTGGCAGATCGCTTTTTACAGCCAGGCGACGAAGTGGTGGCGTTTTTTACCGGAAGTGGTTTGCCAGACATTCCATCCAATGTTGGCTAGCTCACAGTATCTTACAGATAAATGTGCTATGCTACTGGTATATTGAAAAGTTTCATGGAAATCTTTATAAATTGCTGTTTTTTTGCAGGGCTGATGTAACCGATGGATACTTCTATCCGTTTCTACAATGCGAATAACAAATTCTGTTCATCAGTGGATGAAGAACGCCAGGATTACGGTCGTTCCACTATTCCACTGCCGACGAGCGAGGAGGAATGTGTAGCCACAGAGCAGGGAGCAGTTGAGGAGCGAGCAGAACCAGCAAGCCCCTCTCAGCCTGTCGCTACACAACAGGAGCAGGTAGATATAGCGGACTTTGAGGCGATTTTCCTGCGTTTTCAAGTCCCCATCACCAACTTCATCTATCATCTCATCGGCAACCGTGAGCAGGCATATGATCTCGCACAAGACGTATTTGTCAAAGCATATAAAGCATTGCTGGGAGGCACCGTTGTCCAGCCCGGAGCATTGTCGGCCTGGCTCTATCGCATAGCCGCCAATACAACCACGGACAGCTTGCGCAGGCGACGTTTGATCTCTTGGCTGCCGCTCTCTATGTTTAATGAGGATCGAGGGATCGGCGCGGGCGTCGTTTCAGACGCAGGCGGCGCTTCCTCAGAGAGCTTCAACGGTTCTAGCGAGGAACATAACGGTGAAGCTCGTACTTCGGTAAGCACGATGTATGAGCGTGGCGGCTATGACGGTGGGCGCTTCGAAACACGGGTGGCAGATCGCGAAATCGTCGAGCACGTATTTAAGCAGCTCCCCCCCAAATACGCGGTATGCTTGTGGCTATACGAACATGATGGGCTTTCTTGCGCGGAAATCGCGAACATTCTCAAGATTAGTCCGTCGGCGGTCAAAATGCGCTTGATGCGAGCTCGGGAACGGTTTATTGGACTGTATCAAAAAGAGGTCGGTGAAGATTGAACTGTAGCCAGGCACGAGCCATACTCGCCATATATCGTGAACTCAAGAGCGATCCTGTCAGCACTAAAGAATTACATGAGCATCTAGCCGGTTGTGACGCTTGCAGGCGGGTGCAGACGCAACAATCGTTTGTCGGGGAACGCATACGTTCACTATCGGCAATCGAGCCTTCTCCCGATGCTCATAGTAGACTTTTGCGGGCTCTCGCAACTGAGCACTTAAACCACCTGCAACACAATCCATCCACCTCTCCGCCACCTCCCGCTTTTCTCGCGCCCTATTTACAACCGGCCCAGAATAGCGTTCAGTCTGACCCTTTAATCGCTTTCTCTACCGCAGATACAGGTCCCCTCTCTCTTATTCAGGCACCACGCAAGCATCGACCATACCGGCAGATGAGCCATGCCGCTATTCTCGGTATAGCCGCGACATTCCTCATGGTCCTGCTCATGGGTGGTCTGACCTCGTTGCTGCTGCTGGCTAATCGAGGTATCCCCAATCCTCCCAGTTCTGCCAGCGTTGCCACGTTCTCCCAGGTCGCAATGGCAAAATATACTACCACGACCGTCTATACCCATGTCATGAGCGCGGCAGCGACGCGGCACGCGATCTACTATACTGCTTACGGAGATGGGCAAACTGGCTGGATGCTGCAACGCCTGGATGCACAGACGAGGAGAAGCGTTCCGCTCTTAACTGCGGCTAGCGCCACCCCGCTGATCGTATTAGGCAGCAGCGAAAGCTGGCTCATCTGGCTCCAGATGGATGCGCCCAGCCCTACGACCAATAAGCACCTGGCAGGTAACTCCCGTGCCTGGACTCTCCGTGTGCTTGCGCTCAATCCAGAACAAACTTCTATAGCGGTTCCAATAACGATAGCCAAAGACACGTTTGATCAGGGTACCGTTCCCGGCTGGGTCCATACACCTATCCAGGGCATATGGTTTACCAACGATAGTCTGCTCGCCGCCATCGTTGATAGCAAAGGCAATACACACCTGATCAACTACAAGCTTACAGCAAATAACGTTGCAGACGCTCAGCAACTTGCCACCAGTTCCAACGGGCATATCCTTACCTCGCCTACAGCAACTAGCGATGGCACCAGTATTTACTGGTCAGAGGAATGGCAGGGCAACGATGGGGTGTTGCGTAGCAATATCTGGACGCAGCAAACACAGACAACTCCGCCGCCGCATCAGGGCCGCTGGCTGCCACACCCGATCATTGCGAAATACCTGTTCCGCTCGGATGGCATGTCGTTCCATCCCAACATCGTTGGCGATACGCTTTTCTTGCTCAGCACGAACCCGGCTGCGAGCGCCAACGCGGACCAGGCTGCTGCAAGTGCAGCGCCAACAGTGACGCCCATAGCTACGCCGGTGCCGTCAATTCAGTCCAATCCTGCCACCATCGCCCGTATAGCCCTCTCATTCTATCCTCCACAGATCGATGAGGCCGTTCAGGGCATGCTCCTGACCTTCACAGCGGACGGCGTTGCAGCCCTTCCAGGGCCACAGAATACGAACGGGCCGATTTCAGCATTACAAAGCGGCTCGCGCTTCCTACTCTGGCAAAGCGCCACCAGGGGCTTTGAAATGTATGATGTGGTCGCAAAATCGCCGGTATCGATTGGTGCCGGCGCCATTCCACCGGACGCCAGCTTTGTGATGGTCAATGACGATACCGCCGTATGGGCCGGCCCCAGTGCCAGCACGCCCCCCGGCAGCACGACCACAACGCTCAGCATGTTTAGCTGGCCGATTGCCAGAGAACCGGCAGGAGCTTGAGCAACGAAGCTGTTATCATCATGGGGAGAGGTGACTCGTTTTCTTGGTTTCCTGATGTAATGTAAGCAGAATAAGGCGGTGGCTTCGTACTCCAATGTACGAAGTCACCGCTGACCGATGAGGGAAGGGCTCGGAAGTTCGTAAGAGCCGGTCGTTTAGCCTTTAACAAAGACGGTGATACTGTTACTGGGGCCTCCCAGGCTACTATCTCCATGAGTAGAGTATGTGCCGTCAAACGTGTAGAAGTGAGAAAAGTTTGTTGTACCGGAGCCACAGTTAAGCCAGCAGGTATAATTGTCTGAATTCCCATCTCCCCAGTACGCAGTGAAACCCGTAGATAACGTTTGCCCGCTATTCCACTGGAGGGTGAACTGGAAGGATGTACCCGCCCGCTGCGTATTTCCGTTGTTCAGCCTCCAGAAAAGACCTATGGCCGGAATCTGAGTGTGGGTGGTAACGGCGGTAGTGGCGCTGGCCGCATAAGCGCGAGATACCCCTAGATTGCTCGCCATAAATGCAAGCATGAGAGCAAAAGCGACAACTATCGCGAAGCGTGCTACATTATGTTGAAACCGTACTGACATTTGAAATTCCTTTCTTTCGATAGATCTTCGCAGAACTACCAACTACTTACGAGTGACCATTTGTCACATCAGAATCCCAGTGATCGATCACCCATGATTGCCCATTGAATATCGCTGTACACGTATCTTTCTCAGTTTGTGCTGCCGAAAATTTCGCACGGTAAATCATGAGCGTTATGATAGTTTCTGTTGACGAATTTTTTACCTGGCTCTCAATCGTGTAATTCATCACAGAGCCATACTTATTCATGAATGCCCGCATCAGTTGCTCCAGGTAGGTTGCTCCTCCTACCGGGTCAAGAGATTGTCGCGCACTGGTTGAGAGCAATGTGTAAGCGTCATGATAGTTATTTGCTACAATGTCCCCGTAAAACTGCTTCACCACCTTGTCAGGTGACACGAATATCGATGAAGAGGTCGGTGGAGAAACGTGTTGCATTACTCTTCCCGTCGAAGAAAACTGCAAGTAAAACACCACCAGCCCGATGCTAATGCTCACAGAGAAGAGAATAGCAACCGCTATCAACAACTTTCCCCGTTTTTTACTGCTAAGAACAGTGTTCTTCTTCAATTCAGCTCCTTCCTCTCAAGTTCTTTCGCATAACTCAGCCTTGATGTAGGAAGTGTACCGGAAACCGGCGAGCTTTTCTTCGTGGCGGGAGATGAATTTTTCTCATTGCTCGGCATGAGTTTTTCGGTAAGGTAATTTTATGGTAAGAACGATGTGTTTTTCTCTACAGAGGTAAAGCAAAAAAGCATTAGAGGAGAAATTATGAATAGTCACAAGTTACTTTCATTCCCCACTACCGCTTCATCTGAGGAAAAGCCAGCCATAAGAATTGCCACGCGTACCATTGAGGCAAGAGAAAACGTCCCATCGTCAAAGGACGTGCAAGAGATTGATTACATTATGCATCTGCACAAACTGGGACGTCTGCTCTGTACTCTCACGGAGAAACACATCGAGTTTCTTTGCCAGGAAGTGAAAGCCATAACGCAGGGACGAATCCGCCTTCATCTTGGCACTCAGGTTGTCCCCTCATCAGATGTATTCTCCATCCTTCTTCTCCAGTTCAACAGCATCAAATATGGCTATCTCGCTCTCATGAGGGATGCCACCCATCTCGATCAACCAGCCATTCCGCTTTTGACTGCTCACATCATAGCCCAGGATATCAGTTGCATTCTCCATATGCTGGATCAGCATCTTTTTCTTCAATCCTTTGGCAAAACAAGCGAAGGGTGGCCGACGATCAATTTGACGAGGCGGGAGCAAAATGTGCTGTCGCTGATGTGCCAGGGCTATACAGAAGAGGAAATTGCAGCGCTACTGACCGTTTCCCGGGCAACGGTCAACACCCATCGTCAACACATCTATGAACAACTTGGGGTCCACAACGAGTATACGGCACGGATCGCCGCCTTCAATCTTGGTTTATTTTCTTTCCTCATCCCTGAGAGGAGTAATCCATGATAACGCCATTCAGCAAGCAGGAGGACACCTTACAAGGGAGCAGGAGTCGTTCTGCTCCCCGGATATATTCATGCTCCAGTTGTTTCACCGAGAGTTATCGACTTCTCTTTATTCCCCCCGCGCCTCCTCAAGACCATCCTTAATACTCTGCGCCACTTTTGGATCGATTTTGCTCAGGTAGCCTAGCATCTGCCGGTGCTGCGACTCCAGGCGCTTATTCTGCTCTTCAAGCCGCTGTACGATTTCAAGGGTGAGTTTTTCCTGCTGGCCCAGACGATCCCCCTGCGTCTCAAGCCGCTGCACAATCTGGAGGATCAGTGTATCCTGGTGATCGAGGTGCTCCATAATATGTCGAATCTCTTCTTCACCTTTACAATCAGTGATATAATCATTTTGTGCAGTCAATCTATCCTTTTCTGCTTGACGATTTTGCGATATCATTATGAACGGGGCCGCGAACGCTGCTTGAAATGATAGAGCCAGATTCAACAATATAAAGGGGTAGGGATCAAAAGCCTTGAAGAAAAGCTGTATTGTATTTACTAGAATCCAGATTGCAAGAATAATACTCTGGATAATGATGAAACGCCAGCTCCCCATGTTAGCTGCAACGGCATCGGCAACTTTTTGCCCGACGGTCAGTTGTTCGTCGTGAGCTTTGTTGACATCGATAATGGCGGGATGATCGTGCTTAAATTTGGGGAAGTGGATATGGAAACCTTCAGACTTATGATTGGCGGCTCGGGTGGTTTCGACGTTGGGTGTGATATCCATATAACGTGCCTCTCCTTCTCTATTATACCTGTTATGCGGTTAAGCTCCTGTCGATGCATCAACAGGAGCTACCAACACTATGTTAAACGATTGGGAGAGACATTTTTACAATTACGGGTCACTTAACAGCCAAGATGTTTGGCAATGAGCATACGCTGCACCTCACTGGTGCCTTCGCCGATCTCATTGACTTTGACGCTGCGCCAGTAGCGCGAAACGGGATATTCATCCATGAAGCCGTAGCCGCCGTGGATCTGAACCGCCTGATCTGCCGCACGTTTGGCCGTCTCGGAGGCAAACAGCTTGGCGATTGCGGCCTCTCTTCTGTACGGCTTCCCCTGCATATGCAACCAGGCCGCCTTCAGATACATTAAGCGGGCCAGCTCTATCTCGGCATCCATATCCGCCAGCTTGAACTGGATCGCCTGGAACTTGCTGATCGGCTGCCCGAACTGTTTGCGCATCTTCGCATAGCTCAACGCCTCATCCAGACACGCCTGGGCCAGACCTACCGAGAGAGCAGCGATGGCAATACGTCCGGCATCAAGGATATGCATGAACTGCTTAAACCCTTCATCCCGCTTACCCAGCACATTTTCTTCCGGCACAACGCAGTCCTCGAAAGCCAGCGGACGCGTATCCGAGGCGCGCCAGCCCATCTTCTTATATGGGTTACCAATGATGTAGCCAGGAGTACCTTTGGGAACGATAATATTGGTAACTATCTTGCGCCCATTGGGCGCCACGCCAGTGGCCGCTGCGATAGTAACGCCCCCGGTAATATCCGTGCCGGCGTTTGTAATGAACGCTTTTGAACCATTAATATGCCAGTAGCCATCCTGCAATACGGCCCTGGTTTGCGTGCTTCCCGAATCGGTACCAGCTTCCGGCTCAGTGAGGCCAAAGGCCCACAACTGCTCGCCACGGGTCAGCGGAGGGAGGTATTGTTCTTTCTGCTCTTTGCTGCCAAAGAGATAAAATGGCGTCGTGCCTAACGATGTATGGGCCTCCATTGTGATGCCAACCGAAACGTCGCCACGCGAGATTTCTTCGATAGCCAGACAGTAGGAGAGAAAATCAGCGCCCGCGCCACCATATTCTTCCGGGAATGGCAGACCCAGCAGGCCCAGCTCTCCCATTTTGCGAATAATGTCATACGGAAAGGAGCCAGTGGCATCTATTTTTTCTGCAATAGGTTTTATTTCTTGTTCCGCAAAATCTCTACAGGTATCTCGAATCGCTATTTGTTCTTCAGTGAACGAAAAGTCCATACAGTGCCGCCCTTTCTTTTGCATCTATAAGGATTGGTTAGACAACAATGGCTACCCACAAATATTATACGAAATTTTGATGGGATAAGCATAGAGAGATTATTTATAGGGCGGGGCTTTTCCATTTTCCTCTCCTCTGACTGCTGCCGCCCGGGTTCGCGCCCCGTTCGGGGTGTGGGGCAAGAGGAGAGAGGTGCTGGCAACGCCGCGGCGTTGCCAGCACCTCTCTCCTCTTGCGAGCAGGGCTTCGCCCTATGCGAGCGGTAGCTCCTATGAAGCAGCCTGGCTGCCTTCGAGCGAAGCACCCGCGCCCTTCCTCAACATAGGAACTTTATTGAGAGCTTCCCAGGGGGCGTCGATATCGGTACGTCCAAAATGTCCAAAGGCGGCGGTCGGCTGATAGATGGGGCGGCGCAGATTCAAGTCCTGGATAATGGCCGCCGGACGCAGGTCAAAATGCTCATTGACGAGGCGAACGATCTCTTCATCGGAGATTTTGCCCGTACCGAAGGTTTCCACAAAGAGCGAAAGTGGGCGCGCAACGCCAATGGCGTAGGCAATTTGCAGTTCCAGGCGATCAGCCAGACCTGCGGCTACAAGGTTTTTGGCGATGTAGCGGGCCGCGTAAGCTGCGGAGCGATCAACCTTCGTCGGATCTTTGCCGCTAAAGGCTCCGCCGCCATGACGCGCCATGCCACCGTAAGTATCAACAATAATCTTACGTCCAGTCAGACCGGCATCGCCCATCGGCCCTCCGGTCACAAAACGTCCGGTCGGATTGACAAAGAATTTGGTATCATTGTCGATAAGATTAGCGGGGATTACGGGCTTAATGATATGCTCGATCACATCATTGCGGATCTGCTCTCTATCGATATAATCAGCATGTTGAGTTGAGATAACAATAGTATCGACCCGCACCGGACGCCCATATTCATACTGTATGGTCACCTGGCTCTTACCATCCGGGCGCAAGTAGGTCATAGGGCCGTTGCCCGCCCACGATTTGCGGCGCACCTGCGAGAGCTGGCGCGTGAGCTTATGAGCAAGGCTGATGGGCATCGGCATATATTCAGGCGTCTCGTTACAGGCAAAGCCAATCATCATTCCCTGGTCGCCCGCCCCGATCAACTCCAGTTCATCCTCGCTCAGACGCACGAGCGCATCTTTTGCTTCGAGAGAGCGACTGACGCCCATATCGATGTCCGACGACTGCTTGCCAATCGAGGTAACGACGCCGCAGGTACGATAATCAAAGCCATACTCGGCATTCGTATAACCTACCTGCTCAATCGTCTTACGTACAATCGCGGGCATATCAATCCAGGCTGAAGTAGTGATTTCACCGGCGACAAGGACCAGACCGGTGGTGGTTGCCGTCTCACAGGCAACGCGCGCCAGGGGATCTTGCGCGATAATCGCATCGAGGATACCATCAGAAATCTGATCACACAGTTTATCAGGATGGCCTTCCGTGACGGATTCGCTGGTAAAAAACGTTTTTGGGCTTTGCATGAAACTACTCATAAATGGACACCTTCCTTTCAGGGCTCTACAATATCAGGTAGGGAAAAGGGTTAGCCGCACAAGACACAAAAAAACCCCTGAATCAGGGGGTTAGCGTTACTGCTCATTCCCCTCATCTCGCGGAATACTCCGCCGGAATTGGCACCCTACCTGCGCTCTAACAGATGGGTTGCCGGGCTTCATCGGGCCGTTTCCCTCCACCTCTCTTGATGAGAGTGATCTCACTCACATATTTGATTGTCTGCATGCTTGCCAACAAACCGATGGCACTCATCCTGCTAATATCATTTTACGCGAATGTCGCGTCTCCTGTCAATTGTTACGCAGGGGCAATCCCTTGCGGTTGCCCTCTACTACCTGAACAGGCGTGCAGGGCAGGCGCAAGGCACCGCCCCTACACACGATGATGCCAACAAATGGCGCTCAGGTGCCGGATTCCCACGAGTTCAGATAGTGCTCTTGTTCGGGCGTGAGCGTATCGATCTTCATGCCCATCGAGTGCAGCTTGAGGCGGGCAATCTCTTTATCGATCTCGGCGGGCAGCGTATAGACGCGCGGCAGCAACTCTTTGGCATGAGTGAGCATGTATTCAGAGCCGAGCGCCTGATTGGCAAAGCTCATATCCATCACGCTGGCAGGATGACCTTCCGCCGCCGAAAGATTGACCAGGCGTCCTTCCGCCAACAGATGGACGCGACGACCATCTGCGTACGTATATTCATCGACGAAATCACGCACGCGCCGCTTCTTCGTCGCTAGCTCCTCCAGAGCCGGGATATTGATCTCATCGTTAAAGTGGCCTGAGTTCGCGATCAGCGCGCCATCCTTCATGCGCTCCAGATGCTGGCGATTAATCACGTTGAGATTGCCTGTGACAGTGACAAAGATATCGCCAAGCGCGGCAGCCTCTACGCCAGGCATCACGCGGTAGCCGTCCATCACCGCTTCCAGAGCGCGCACCGGATCGACTTCCGTCACAATCACATTCGCCCCCATACCATGCGCTCGGGAGGCGACGCCGCGACCACACCAGCCATAACCAAAAACTACGACGGTCCGACCGGCAAGCAGAATATTGGTCGAGCGGATAATCGCATCAATCGAACTCTGCCCCGTCCCATAGCGGTTATCAAACATATGCTTGGTATCGGATTCGTTCACCGCAAGCACCGGAAATTTGAGCACCGAATGCATCTCCATGCTGCGTAAGCGAATCACGCCGGTGGTTGTTTCTTCCATACCGCCGATGATATCGGGGAGCAGCTCGGTCCGCGTGGTATGCAGCGTGGAGACGAGATCGCAGCCATCATCCATCGTCATGTTCGGTTTATGATCGAGTGCAGCATTTATATGGCGATAATAGGTCGGCTCATCCTCGCCTTTGATGGCAAAGGTCGGAATGCCATACTCGCTGACCAGAGCAGCCGCGACATCGTCCTGCGTCGAGAGCGGATTGGACGCGCAAAGCACGATATCAGCTCCTCCAGCCTTTAAAGTAATCGCGAGGTTGGCCGTCTCCGTCGTAATATGCAGGCAGCCCGACATACGTACGCCCTTGAGCGGCTGATCCTGCGTAAAACGTTCGCGGATCAGACGCAGGACGGGCATATCTTTCGCCGCCCACTCGATACGATCTTTGCCGCGAGGAGCCAGGGCAAAATCTCTTACATCCCCCTGTGTCGAAATGGTCATATATCAATTCCCTTCATCTAATCAAAAAATATGGTTAAAAGAGCAATGCGCATATTACCGGCAGCATGCAATTCGTCTCAGACGGCCTGAGCGCTCCCACGATGAATCGGGGAGCTACGACGAGACAGCAGCGTTGGTCGTCTGCATAGCAAGCTGCCCTGCAAGATGCTGCGTTCCCATGCCAGGTTGCATAGGAACGCAGAAAAGCACCGTATCTGCATGTAACCCGTGTATTTTACAACATTTTGCAACCCTGCTCTAGCGGAGCGCAGCATACCAGTCGGGGTCGAAATGCGAATAAGCGACCAGCTCTTGATAGCGAGCGACAATATCCTCCATTGTCAGCGTGCGCAGGCATTTAATGCTAAAATCGGAGCAGGCAAAGGAGCCGGTAATGTTGCCATGCACCACCGCCCGCTTCAGATCATCCAGCGCGTAATTCCCATCCGGTCCCGGTCGGGTCGTTGATAGGTAGCCCAGGAAGCCGCCCGCGAAGGCGTCGCCCGCGCCCGTTGGATCAATCACCTCTTCAAGAGGATAGGCCGGGGCGCTGAAATAGGTCCCATCGGCTCCAAAGAGCAGAGCTCCATAGCGCCCCTCTTTCACAATCACATACTTTAGCCCCAGAGCCAGGAGTTGCCGCACCCCGGTCACCACGCCTACCTGATCGGTATACTGGCGCACCTCTTCTTCGCTCATCAACAAAATATCAACCTGTTTTATCACTTCAGTTAATTGGGGGCGCGCCGTCATAATCCATAGCTCCATCGTATCAAGCACCGTGAGCTGGGCGTCAGGCGCCTGTTGGAGCACTTCCAGTTGCAGCTCGGGTTGGATATTCGCCAGAAAAACCAGGGAGCTATGCTGGTATTCAGCGGGAATAACAGGATGAAAGTTCGCGTAGACCCCAAGTTGTGTATCAAGGGTATCGCGAGCATTCATATCCATATGATAGCGCCCGCTCCAGCGAAACGTCCTGCCTTCTTGAATTTGCAGGCCAGCGAGATTGATCGGACGGGAGCGCCAGAAATCCAGATACTCTTCTGGGAAATCGCTGCCAACGATGGCGACCAGATTCACCTGGTCATAGAGGGATGCTGCGGTTGAAAAATATGATGCGGCCCCACCGAGTACTTCATCCACCTGTGAAAACGGCGTTTCAACCCGGTCCAGGGCCACGGAACCAACAACAAGAATGGACACGTCCTACAAGCCTCCTGTTGCTACTACACGGGAGTAGCATCGTTTAAATGTTCAATGACACCATCGAGAAAAGCCAGCGTGCGGTTGAACTTCTCGCGCGCCACCTCGCGCGCGGGCACGGTATGCAACGACTGGTATAATTCAATGAAACGCTCCTCGATATGGCGCAGAATAGCGGCCAGCACCTCGCCGGTGACGGCCTGATTGGGATAACGCGCTCCAAATTCGACCAACGATGTCACCACAGCCAGCCCACTCAGACGCCCCAGTTTATCTGCATCGTACAGGATCAGACCTTCTGGCGAGGCAGCTTCACGCTTCTCCACGGGGATCGCGGTCATATGCATCAAAATCGCCCGCTCAACCTTACTTATCAGGCCAGCAGGAGCGTTTTGTTGGCGTAGAAACTCAACCGCCACCTCAGCCGACTTTTTATGATGATCCTGGAACCCTGCGGCCACTGTAGCTATATCGTGGAGGTAGGCTGCTATTACCAGAGCATCTTTATCTATAGCGGGAGCGCCTTCCCGCGCCTCCAATTCCACCGCAAGCATTTTACAGTTTGCGACAACCGCGCTCACATAACGAAACCCTTCCTGCCCCATCACCTCCTCCGCATACCTGGCAACCGCCTGTATGACTCCTGTATCCATCAACAATATACCTTCCCAGCGTCGAAATCCTCGGAACACACCTGGCGCAATGTCGCCTCATAGGGTGGCCGAGCTATACCTCTATCGGTAATAATAGCAGTAATATAGAGAGAGGGCGTAATATCAAAGGCCGGATTGGCTACCTGGATGCCTGCCGGAGCAATGGGGATGCCACGCAGCGTCGTCACCTCTTGCGGGTTACGCTGCTCTATCGGTATATGTTCGCCAGAGGCAAGAGAGAGATCGACAGTGGAGCAGGGCGCAACCACATAAAAAGGGACATGATGAGCATGTGCCAGCACCGCAACGCTATACGTGCCGATCTTGTTAGCCACATCTCCATTCGCGGCTATGCGATCTGCCCCGACAAAAACAGCAGTAATGCCCCCATGACGCATAAAATGACCGGCCATATTATCCGTGATCAACGTCAGGGGAATCCCTTCCTGTTGCAGCTCCCATGCCGTGAGGCGAGCTCCCTGCAATACGGGACGCGTTTCATCGACAAACACATGAACGCGCTTGCCCTCTCTCTTCGCCAGATAGATGGGAGCCAGGGCCGTGCCTGAGCCGGCGGTAGCCAGCGCCCCTGCGTTACAGTGCGTGAGCAAAATATCGCCGTCGGCGATGAGCGCTGCGCCGTATGTTCCCATTCTGAGACAGGCAGCGGCATCTTCATCGGCTATCGCCTGAGCCTCATCACGCAGGCGTTGCGCCAGTTGTTGCAGCGAACAATGCGCTGCAATAGCACGATCCGCGCACTGCCACATGCGTTTGATAGCCCAGAAAAGATTTACAGCCGTGGGGCGCGTCCCCTGCAACAGAAGAGCGGCGGCATGTAAGTGCTGCTGCGCCTGCGCGATAGTAAGGATATCTCCCTGGAGACGCAGCAAACGATGTAAAGCCAGCGCCATCCCAAAGGCAGCCGTCACGCCAATTGCAGGCGCGCCCCGCACCTTCAAAGACGTGATCGCTTCGGCAACCTCCTGCTCGTCTCGCAGCTTGAGATAGACAATCTGCTGAGGAAGGAGCGATTGATCCACCATCCCCACATAAGCGCCCTGGGCATCTTCTTCCCACCAGACCGTTCTTACGCGCTGTTGCTGATGTGGATCAGCCATAGTCAGCTCCTTCTTAGAATATTATCTCAGCCACATCCTCGTAGGAAAATGGCGGCATCCTATAGCAGCCTCTGTTTTCTAACGAGAGAGCCCGATCATTTAAGCACAGCGACCCAATAGTACTAACAGAGGAGCTAATGATAGCTGGAATTCCGCTAAAGTATGCTACCATGATAGACGATATAGCACGCATCTGCAAGTGCATATCACTACTCTAGTATGTTACTGATAGCGTCATTTGTCCGTTCCACTACACAGAAGGATAAAGTGTTTCCGCATCCGCAGGACTACTTATGTAAGGATACAACACCTGCGCTGCTCGGAGATGGACTTATTACCTCCTGCAAGGAACGGGCAGGACGGTAACAGTTATCATCGAAGGGATTGTAGCGCATGGTCCGGGTGGAAGCCAGAGAAACTTCCTGGTCTTTTGAACAGATTTACGACGAATATAAGACACCTATTTATAATTATGTCTATCATCTGGTAGGTGATCGCGAACAAGCTGATGATTTAACACAAGATACTTTTTTAAAAGCGTTTCGCGCACTACCAAAAATGGATGCGAATCTGAAGTTATCGGCATGGCTCTATCGCATCGCGACCAATACAGCGTATGATGCGCTGCGCCGTCGCAAGCTCATTGCCTGGTTGCCCTGGCAAGACCTTGATCATGAACCTGCCGATGTTGAGAGCGCGGACCCACAGGAAATATATGGCACGACAGAGTTGGTACGCGCAGCACTTCGGCGCATGCCCCAGCAATACAGGGCGGCACTCCTCCTGTACACCCAGGAGGGATTTTCCTACAGTGAAATTGCTCGGTCCTTGAATATTGCAGAGAGTGGTGTCAAGATGTATCTTTCGCGCGCACGTCAATCGTTTCGAGAACATTACCGGTCCCTGGAACAGGGAGGAGGCGCAAAATGAACTGCGAGCAGGTCAAGGAACTGCTAAGCGCTTACCTTGACAATGCGCTCGCCCCGGAAGAATACGATGCAGTGACGATGCATCTGCATGGCTGCCAGGAGTGTAACCACATTCTGTCCGACTTCCGCCATTTTGACGCGCTCCTCCTCCAACTTCCCCGCGTTAGCCCCGATCCCGCACTGCGCGAACGCATCTTTTCCTCGCCAGAATACCTGGAACTGACGGGTACCTTCGGCTCCAGCAACTGGAACGCAGGCCGGACAACACAGCAGTCAAGAGAGTCGAATCCTCAACGTGCGCACCTGGTCTCTCTACGGGGAGGAAGACAACCCTCTTCCGGCGTTCCAGCCTCTGCGGTGACACATACGCCGCGCTCGCATGCTTACCCGCGCAACCGATACACCCCACAGGGCATGTCTTTTATCCGCTTTGTCATCGCCGCCACCCTGCTGCTGATGATTTGCCTCGGTAGCCTGATTGGCTGGAACGTCTGGAAGCAACAGACTGGCATCGCTCAAGGAGTAAGAGGAGGGATCACCCCTCCCGCAGCTCTCTCGCAGGGGCCGCTTCCCGCCGGGCTGCGCTTCATCTTCTTACGCACCGGCGCACTGTGGAGCGCCCCCACTGATGGCGGCACAGGCATTGCGCGTCTGACGCCTGCAAATATTGCCGTGGCAACTGACTGGGCAATCAGGCCGCCTCTTCCAGGACGGCCCGCCGGGAACATGCTCGCTTATATCGACCTCCAGCAGGGACGCGTCCATATTATACGCAGCGATGGACAACGCGACATCACGCTGGCTCAGCCCCTACTCAAGCCAGGCACGTCACCTGCGACGGTCTGGGATACCGAGACAGGGGCGACCATTCTTAGCAGCCTGGCCTGGTCCAAAGATGGCAGCATGCTGGCATTTATTGCCGATCCCCGCGGAACAAACCTCCCCGGACTCTATATTTATTCCGTGAGCACCGGCGATATCCAGCCGGTTCAGCTTCCTTTCACCGGCGCCGTATCTCATCCGATCTGGTCGCCGGACGGCATCCGCATTGCTTTTGTGTTCACGAGCAACGGAAATGTCGGCATCCTGGACTACAACACCCAGAACCACGGCGTATTGACCATTGCCTCAGCTCTCAACAGCCGCGCTAATCCCAACGATGGCGTGCTCTCCCTCGACTGGTCGCCCAATGTGGATATACCCGCTATTACCTGGAGCGTGGGAGTCGTGGGGCATGTACACAGCATATGGCTACAGCGCGTTGGCGTCGAGGGCACAGCCAGCGCCCGCGTGCTTACCAGAGGAGATTACGTTCAGGCAACCTATAGTCGCGCCGGACAAAACAACACCGGGGGATGGCTGCTGGTTACTTCGCTCGCGGGCCTCCCCGGCGATATCCTCAGCATGAATCTTAACGCCGATATGATCAAGTTGACCTTCGGCAAACAGGTAAGCTTCGCCCAATGGTCCCCAGATGGCGTGCGCGTAGATTATTTTGATGCGCTTTCAGCCGGGATGGGCAACCTCCATGTGGTTCATACCACCTCCAGAATCGATACGCTGATCGCCACCAGCACAGCTCAAGACCCTTTTCCCGCATGGTCTCCAGATGGTCAGCAACTGGCCTACAGCACCGGCACCCACGTTCTGGTCGTTGACGTTGACGCCCAAACTATCAAAACATCAGAGCCGCTTAAAATCCAGGGTTCAGCCACCGCCCTGAGCTGGTCCGCCGCCTCTCCCAAACAACTGGTCATCGCTGTAGATGATGGACAACCAGGGCTTTACCTGGCAGATACGCAGCAAGGCACCATTCTGCAATTAGACAAAGAAGGAACGCGCGGCCCCATCCTCTGGACTCAGATCCCCTGATGTTCGCTTCGCGCCGCTTCTGCCAGATATCCTTTTTATTTTAACAAACATATGTATCACTTCGAATATACATATGTATCGATATTCACAGAAATTTTATAGCCTCGGCGAAAATTTTTATCTGCTTTTTATGCCAGGCGACTATAGTGTAAATATATGGGTTTGTTATAACCTCTCGGTCTTGGGGTATGTGTGTTTTGGAGGAAGAGAGTATGACAATCGTACATTCACTTTTCAAAAGGTATGCGCAACCATTATCGTCCGGCATCACTACGACTGAACAGATGGCGCAATGCGGAATTCACGCAGTATTCAAGGCCCGGCCTGCTGCTATCGCGCAAAATGTCCTGGGGCAACTGGAGCGGCGGGACCGGATTGTACTGATCCTGCTAGATGGGCGACGTACCATTGAGGATGTGGCCCGGCTGACGCATCGGAACGAAATAGAAATAGCGCGCATTCTCGTGCGCTTTCTCCAGTGGGGCTACATCGAATTTTTAGGAGGGTAAAATAACAGGCAAAAATACAATGTAATTCAAAAGATGGGGAAAACATAAAAAACTAACCGGCTGTTTGCAATAAGAAACTTCCTACAAATTTCTGCAAAACACGAAATTTGCTCCCAAAAATACTAACAATTTGTTCGCTTATAGGTTATAATACATACGCCTGGGATGGAAAGCGGGATGTTCGTGAGCAAGCAGATCCACCTCGACGAGCGGCTTGTAACGTTCATCTGATTATCCGTACGACCTTTTCCCCATGGGGTTCGTACGCGCGCCTCCTAGAGCTTCGCGTTGCTGTCTAGCATACGCGTGGTAAGGGGAGGACGAGCTGGCACCCCGTCCTTCCCTTACTTTTATCTTTTTGAAGAAAGGATTGCATGCGGTTCTTAGCGCGCTCACTCGGAGGAAAACTTATCGTTGTCGCGGCATTCACGCTCTTGTTCTGTATGCTTATCTTTATAGGCGTTTCCTGGAACTTATTCAAGTTCTATTCAGAGCATCAGGCCAGGAGTGACGCGCAAACGCACCTTTTTTCGCTAAAGCAGGCATACCAGGCCCACACGACGATGGTAGCAAATGAGTTAGCACAGTTCGCACACCAGCAAGAGGTGATCGCCGCTTTTTCCACTCCTTCGCTTCAGAATCGTCTCCGCAGCCCGCTGATCTCACTATCCGTCCGCGACCACCTGGCTACCCTCGATATTATCTCCAGCAACCATCAGATAGTGGCCCAGGCAGAAGAGACGACTTTCACTAATAACGCTCTCCCTGCCGATACAACTCTCCTGGTGACTCAGGCATTACAGGGACGAACGGCCTCTTTGTTACAGAGGATCACGCTCCCAGATACGAATCAGCTTGCAGTGGATAACCAGTGGGCCATCAGCGTCGCCGTCCCCATTTTGAGCACAGCAGGCATGCCTCTTGGAGCACTGGTGGGCTCGCAGCCTATCGACAGCTACTTCGCGCAAATCTTAATGCAGCAGACGCCAGTCCCCATCGTTCTCTGCCTGTCAGGACACATCCAGGGGGTGGCAGGGATTGCCATTAGCGCCCTGGTTGCTAATCAGGCTATAGCAGAACAGAATCTTTGCGCTCCCGGTCCTCCCAATATCGTCTACGCGGCCCAGCACTATCTTACGCAAGCCGATCAAGCCAGAACGAGGGAGCAGCTCTCAAACTCACCTACACTGGTGATCATAGCGGTTGAACCACTGTATAGTTTGACCTCACATAGCGAGCAGCTACTCCTGATCATCACCGGCCTGGGGCTGGCTATTTTCGCGCTCGGCATACTTATTTACGCAACTATCACCAGAATGCTCCTTGTATATCCGTTACGCCACCTTCAGGCGCGCGTACAGGCGATGGTTGCCAGCGAGACCGGTGAAGCGGCGCCTCAGGCAGATACAGACGAAATCTCTACCCTTTCGCACGCCTTCGAGCTCCTCTCGGAATCACTTGACAACGAAAGCCAGGCACTGACGGAGCAGATGACCCACCTTTTAATCATGAGCGACGCTCTTATCTCAACGCTTCACCTGGAGCACCTGCTGGGCGAAATTGTCTCTCGCCTGGGGCGAATTATGCAGGCAAAACACGTCTCGCTCCTGCTCTACGGACGCGAGATGCCTTCTCCCTGGGCTGTTGCACAATGGTCAGATCAACAGGTTGTCAATTCCTACACCTTCCCCTCAACCCAGCAGCCCTCGCCTCGTGCCTCCAACGCCAAAGATGCTGCTGCGCACAATAAAGGCGCTGTTACCGTCCATGCCGATCCCGATGGTGATATCACGATGGCAATCACCACCAAAATGGCCGCGATCTCAGGAGCTCGCACCAGTTCCTCCAGTTCAAAAGGCAACGGCGCTCGCCCGTCGAAAAAAACTGTCGCAGCAAAAGCGCATGAGTCAAGAAACCCTCGCATCCCACGCCCGGTTCTGCGCGATCTGGATATGAGCCTGGCTCGCATAGTGATCCAGCGTCAGAAAATCGCCTATGCCGAAGATATCGCTATGATCTACCAGGAACGCAAGGAACACTGGACGCGCCTGGCCCTGGATGCCGGCTACCGCTCGACCATCGCGATCCCGCTGCTTTTTCAGGACCAGGCAATTGGCGCATTTATACTCTATGGGGACAAGCCACGCCACTTCAGCAGCCGCGACACCTTTCTGTTAAGTACTGCCTCCATCCAGGCTTCTATGGCTATTCAAAATGCCCTGCTTTTCGCGGAAGTGAATGAGAAAAATGCCGCGCTCGAACGGGCCAACCAGTTAAAATCTCAATTCCTGGCGAATGTCACCCATGAATTACGTACTCCTTTGCACAGTATTATTAGTTATGGCGCGTTAATATTAGAGGGGTTCCTGGATGGGGAACTGACGACTGAGCAGGAAGAGCACATCCAGTTTATGGTACGACGAGCCGAGGATCTCTCCCATCTCGTCGATGACATGCTCGACCTCTCTAAGATCGAAGCGGACCGCATAGAGATGAAACCCGAGCCGCTGGAGCTAGGGGCTTGCCTTACCGAGGTAGTCAGCCAGCTTAAACCTCTGGCGAACAATAGAGAGCTGTACCTGCACCTGCACATGGATGAGAACCTGCCAATGGCGCTAGCTGATAGTCATCGCGTGCGCCAGGTCGCCATTAATCTGGTTTCTAATGCGCTGAAATTTACCGAGAAAGGCGGAGTAACCATCCGCTGCTCTCTGATCAAGGATGACGATATGCTCCGTGTCTCTGTGAGCGATACGGGGATCGGCATTTCACCTGCTGCCCTGGGCGTCATCTTCGAGGCATTCCGCCAGGCCGACGGTAGCACAACGCGGCGCTTTGGCGGCACCGGGCTCGGCCTGACTATCGCGAAAAAGCTGATTGAATTGCAAGGCGGCGAAATGGCGGTAGAGAGCGTGCCAGGAGAGGGTTCTACCTTCTCCTTTACCTTACCCGCCGTTACCACTTTTAACGTCAATCAGTAAATAGAGGCTTAACCAGGAGCAATGGCATTTGTTGAGTAAGGAAGTAACATTTGAGAGCAATATTATGAATACACCATTACAACCCGCAGATAGCGCGCAGCCAGCAACCATTCTCATCGTCGAGAATGAGGTTTCCAACCGCATTCTGATCGAGCGCGTCCTCTCAACGCGAGGATACCGTTGCATCACGGCCTCCAACGGACGCGAAGCCCTCGACCTCCTTGACCGCGAACGGGTCGATCTGATCCTGACCGACCTCTCCATGCCCGTCCTCGATGGGTATCGCACAACGCAGTTGATCCGCGCCCGCCCAGGATTGGAGAGCGTTCCCATTGTCGCAGTAACGGCGTTCGCCCTCAATGACGAGGGGGAGGCGGCAAGGCAGATCGGTTGCACCGAGTACTTAACCAAGCCTTTTAAGCCGCGCCAGTTGCTGGAAGTGGTAGATCGCCTTTTATCCCATCAATAGTTGGGCTATCCATATTTTTAAGGATGTGTCATAGTTCCAGAAAAACGTGATGTCCAGAGACGTCCACGTTTTTCTGTTTGATTTAGACGGTTACTGCTAACCGCAAGGGCTGAACTACATAGGCCGCTACTCCCTTTGCCTCCGAGAAGGCATCAGGTCTACGTTTGCGCAAGATGTTATACGAGCCGTTGACATCGGCGCAGATCTTGCGCCCGTCTTTGGCACGATACAGGCGGTTTCTCCGCCCCATGCGCTTGCCGCTAAAGGTGTATTCCGTCTCATCATTCGGCTGATAGGTCGGAATGGGGTCCAGGTCCAGAAAGCTGGCTTTCGAAGTATAGCTCTCTTCCTGCAACTCCACCTGGATGCCCACGAACTCCGCTTTATAGGTGAGCATCGAGATAAAGCGAGCGTGCGGAATGCAGACAAAATTCTGATTGTTACGCCGCCCGTTGTTGACTTCCTGCTTCCAGAGCGGATTCTTGCCAATGATGAGGGTTCCTGCACCCTCTTTGACCATCAGATCAATAATGGCTTTGCTGGTCGCATGTAGATAATGGTCTACCTGCCGGTTGCGCTTGTTCGTGATACGCTGCATTTGTTTCGTGACACGGTCTCGTTCGGCTTTGGGCAAGCAGAGTGTTAACTCTTTGATACGTTTGTTGTACCACTGATTTCTGGCTTTAAGCGTTCGACCGTTAACCAGGCGAGGGACAAAGCCCTCTCGGTTTGCTGTTATCGCCGCTAAGTTGGTGACGCCAAGATCAATGGCCATGCAGAACGATGGGTCAACGGATGCTTGAATGGGGTCTCTGCTGTAAATCACTTCCACCACATAATAGCCGTGACAGGGGACAATCTGCACTTGATCAATCGTCTTCGGGTCTTGTTGGGTTTTGATCTCAATCGGCAGCATAGAGGGCTTAATGATGCCTCGTCGTAATACGTTCCTGCCTCGTCGTAATATATTCTTCCCTCGGCTTTTGTGCAGGGTTTGCCCTCCAGCCAGTGCTTGAAGCGTATAGATCAAAACATTCCGGCCCTCGGTTTTATGCTTGTATTTGGGCAGTCGTGGTCGTCCGGTAAACTTGGAGGCGTCTTCCTTATACGCCTCTAATGCCTCAAAAAACGATGTCCAGTTGTTGTCGAGTTGCCGCAACACTTGCTGGCTCACTTTAGCTGGTAACGCTTGATAGGCTTCGTGTGACTGCATGCAACGGTCCATCTCGTTGTAGTCGAGGTACGTGCCGTGATGGATGAACGCTTGCCGTATCTCATAGAGCGCGGCATTGTAGAGGTTCTTGGACTTGAAGGCGGCAGCATCAATCGCCGCAAAACGGGGGTCATCGCGCCCGATGATATGCTGTTCTGTCAGTTGCATGCTGCCGCCCTCCTTCATTGGTGTACCGTTAACTCAGATTGGACTCTCATTACCGGCTAAGCATTCCTAGAACCCATCTTGAACAATTCGCACAAGCATTGCATCAACCGATAGGCTTCAGTGGCATCTAAGCACAACACGTATGCCAGTTCTGCCCGTTCTTGTGCGGCCCGCATCAGTTCGATGCTCTGATCGCTATTGAGCAAGAGATGGTGCGCACCTAAATCGATGGCTTGCGGCAAGGGGTGCTGGCCCTCATCCATTGGGAGCGCGCTGCTCGCTGCGTGCCTGGAGGTGGTGCTCATGATGGTCTGCCCTCCTGCTGCATCACTGCTAGGCGAGGGTCAACCAGTGCATTCCATCGCTTCTGCCTGCGCACATGCGTCGGGCACCGTTCATGCAACCGCTTGACTTTGGCCCGAAACTGTGGTGGCTCCAGGTAACAGGGCACCCCACGCGCTCCCAGCCACGCCTCGAACTCGCCGCAGGCGTGCCCAGGATCGACAAACGGCTGCGCGTGGCGGCGAAAGGTCTGCACCCGCCCATAGGCAAGGCCCGGCGCATCCCGTGGCTGACAATATTTCACCGGAAAGCCGTCTTGCTCAACAAGGACCGTGTAAAAGGTAAGAGGCATGCTCACCACCGTCTCCTTTCTGCTCGTCCGTCGGCATGGGTTCCGCTTGCTCCTGCTCCTGCTGGTGCTCCAGCAAGGCCGCCATCCATCCGACGACATAGCCAGCATTCTCGCGGTTGGGCGCGTGCGCATTCATGAGATTGGTGATCAGGAAGGTGTACAGGGTGTAATCGGTAAAGGTGCGTTTGGCCCACCAG
>DATGMF010000019.1:0-4296 GCA_035293765.1 Ktedonosporobacter sp. | reverse complement strand
TTGAGTAAGCGGGCGACGGTCTGATTGGCATCAAAGTGAAGGTCTATTTTGGGATTCCAGGTGCCACAGGCCGTGGTGGTGTTATGACAGGTGGGATCATCGTAGGTGATGTCCGAGATCGCCGCATCGCGCACCGCCTGGCCTGATGGTTGGATGGTTTGATAGCTGACATGCACCTGATTGCCAAAGCGGTCGGTCATCAGGTCCAGTTTCCAGCTATAGGCGTTCCAGTGGCCCGAGCCATCGGGGTAGGATTCGCGCGAGTCGTTGGTGCAGCCAAACTCTTCCATCACGCCGCTGGGCAACCAGACGCGCCAGCAGGGAGCGTTGCCGAAGGTGACCTCCTGCACTTTGGCATGGCTCTCGGGTGCGGTATGCCAGAGGTAGACGCCCGAGGATAACTGGCTCGGCGTCGGATTGAGGCTGGCTCCCAGCGTGGAAAAGTGCTGGTCGGGCGGGATCAACTGCCCGCCGATGCCGCTGCCAGACAAGAAAGCCACAGGTGAAGAGGCACAGCGTCCCGTGCTTATCTCCCTTGTGACCCTCTTACTCACACGCTTAACGCGAATCCTCGACCTCTTCCACCTTCCACAGCTTGATCGAATAATCCGTCTTCCTCATATCGTGCTCAAAGACGCTCGCTCCGCCCGTCGCAAGATAGCCCGTTGTTGACCAATCTAGCCCACCAATTGGATCTGATGCATGTGAAGAAAGACCTGGATGGGCTGCGAATTGAGCTATCCTTCCAAAAGAACCGAGAGAAAAGATATCAACCCAACCATCGCTTTTACAGCTCGCTAAATATCGGCTGTCCGGTGAGAAGGCGAGGAGACAGTATCGCTTATTAGTGGTTTGTGGGAACACATGAAGTCGCCGCAACGATTCCAGATCGTAGAGGTAGACTTCTTCTTTGTGGGAATATAGCTGCCCAGTGGGAATAATTGCCGCGAGTTTCGTACCATCGGGTGAGACTGCCAGATCCATACATCCATGCGGGAAAGTTTTTTGCCGCAGAAGGCTTTGATCCGTTGGATCAAAATAACAAAGATGGAGATACCCGTCCTCGCTGTCAGCCAGCAAAGCGAACCGCTGTCCGTCAGGGGTAAACTGAAAGCCTCGAACAGTTTCGTTTATCGGAGCTGATTCGTTCCCTTGCAGATCATCCCCGAGTCGGGGAAAACGCACAGGGATGACAACAAGTTGATAAGTAAACAAATCCCAAAGCAGGACATTGCGAGCTGCATCACCCGCCACTAACCAGTGCCCATCGGGGGAAAATGCACAATCGAAGCCTACACGACGGGGCAATGTCGCGATTTCTCTGCCATCTACAGAGATCAGCCGTATAAACTCGTCTTCTCCTCTAAACGCAAGCATAGTTCCATTAGGAGCAAAACGTGGAGACACCGCATTACGAAACGGGAGCGACCTCTCAAAGTCCCAGTTGCCCTGCTCGTCAAACTGCCAGAGGTAGAGAGCAGTACCATCCGATGAAACAAGCTTTTTCCCATCCAACGAAAAGTGAACCCCCCATGTTTCACTTTGCTGATGCTCGAACTGTTGAGTTAGAGAGATTTGTAGTGGCATATGTCCTCCATGCTTTAAGTTCTTTTTAAGCAAATTCAGCATTATATGCTTTTGGAAAACACTAGTGTTGCTCAGTCGGAGGTGGAAACGGATGGGGTTATGCGCTCCTCCAGGAGCTTCACGGAAAATTGCCAGCTTTGGTTCTGAGAGGAATACGCGACTTTCATGAGGAAATAGATTTGTCTGGGACAGTCCTCCTTATTTCCCGCAAGTACGATATACCAGCTATGGTCAACAGTTCGTAGATCGTATGAAAGAGGAGCTATCTGATGGATTTTTTCTGGAGCAGAAGTCCCAATTTCTCTCCCATTAACAAACCAAATGTCAGAAATGCTATTATTTGCTTCAAGAAATGCGATGGCATGGGCAACTGCATCGCTAAAAAGCGCAAAATCCTCTTCCTGTAGCAGCGTTTTCACCTCTACCATCTCAATGCCAGTCGAAGTAATATCTTGGAAAACATATCCGACACGCCCATCTGGAAAGTAGTCATTTTGCCATACTACCTGCCATATACCGGCTGCAGTGACAATTTCGTTATTCATGGTATGAATGAACACAATGTCTCCTTCCTCGATGGAAAGAGACAGTTGTGGCTTTTTCTGAAAAAAATAAAAATGTTTCACGTTATCGAGTGGCTGTTTTTCCTGCAATAGGAGAAATGACGTATTACTACCACAACCTGGATAGAGCTGAATATGAAGTACGCAACTAGCTCCTGGCTCTTCATCGACGAACTGATACAAGAGAAGGAAGCGACTTAAACAATCAATATCTGAATTCATTTATCTTCGCCTTTCTCCCTCTTGTCAAAAGGGCACTGGCTGTGAATCAACACCCCTTTGACAAGAGGTCTCTTACTACATCTAGTAACAGGAATCATTCAATGGCATTGAATGATATCACGATTCATGCTAAAGAGTAAATCACCTCTCTTGGTTTCCCATGCTTAGGCATTACGAATATCTCGTCAATTTCAAGCATGATCTCACCACGCGTATATGCGCTTGGGATACAAGTACAAAGCAACTACATAGTCACGTCTATTTACTCCTCTCACAAACACCTTTTCACTCAACGAGTTCTGGATCGACAGGATCGACAGGAGAAGGCTGAGTATACACAGATATATTACCAGTACTTCCCTGTACATAAAATGCACTACTTGCACTTGCTCCGTTTGTGGCTGCCGCGGCATTCAGTTCGGTATCCCAGTCACCGCTTGTAATAGCGGCCATACAACCACCTGAGCCCTGGCACGGTTTATACTGATTAACAAAGTTGACTGTATAACTCTGTCCACTTTGAGCGTTTGCTCTTAACCAATCTGCTGCATCAGAGGCTTCCAGGCTTTCAGCATGAGAACCTCCCAAACCACCACCTCCTTTCGTATCATTACCAAGATAAACTTCTGCAGGATCATAAACTACTTTCCCTGTCGAATCAGTAATGATAAATGTGCCGCAACAGGCATTATTAGGAGATCTACCACCTTCAAAATTCTGTGCCAGAGCTGTCCGAAGCACAACGTCCCGAACCGCTTGCGGTACATTAGCGCCAGGTTTAACTTGTATCGAATAACTTGCTCGGGTAGCCTTACCTGCACCAGGCCACCATGGACAATTATGTACAACAAACTGTCCAGTTCCAACGGCAAAGGTATGTACGTTGCTGACTGTCAGGTCGTACATATCTGCCGTGCCAGGGATGATTTTCAAGGCAACAACAGTGGCCGTTGTGCCATCGAGTTGTTGGACCTGATCATTCAGATGTAGTTGACCTGCGGTGGTCCATCCATGAGTTGTAAGCCAGGGATGTTTCTGTGTGGTATGTATAACCTCTGTTATCAGAGGTGGCTTGTGATTACTATGACTTACCTTAGCGACCTGCCGTTGCTTTATCTGGCTCTCAGAAGGATGTAGAGCCAGAGTGACATCGATGAGATCGTTATCGTGGTTAATAAAAACGTGCTGTACACTTTGTGTCGAGACCTTCTTGGTAACCGGGTCATATGCCTGCACCTTATCCCCGGCCTTGAGGGTGCTGATGGCCTGATTTCCTTTTGGGGTAGCTATAGGTGTATCCGCACGGAAGGAAAGCCCGCAATCAGCAGCATCACCAGCAGCAATACCAGCTACTCCCCCAACAACACCTCCTGCCGTTAACCCCACGCCAACGGCATCTGTCGCAACAACAGCGCTCGTTGCAGCTACCGCAGCCGTTCCGCTGATCCCTAAACCAGCAGCGCCCGCAATAGCAACCGGCCCTACTGCACCGGCAACTCCGCCGATGATGGCTCCAGTCGCTGCTGCCCCGGCAACTTCTCCCCAGTTAATCGGTTTCCCACTTCCAGCCTGCTGCGCGTATGAGATCGCTCCTCCGATGACCGCCCCCAGGATCGCTCCTGCGATGGCGGTGCATAAGGGCCAGCAATGTCCGGTCGGATCATTATGGCTCTCGGGGTTATCTCCCACGTAGGCATACGGGTCCATACCGCTCGTGTTGTTTTGTGTGGTATCGGTCCGCACAAAACGACCACTGACCGGGTCGTAGTAACGGAAGTTGTAGTAGAGCAGCCCCGTCTGACTATCGAGCCGTTGTCCGGTGTAGCCATACGAGGTAGGCATGGTGCCCCAGCTATAATCCACTGTTCCATAGGGACTATAGTGCTGCGCCGCAATCACCTGACCTGTGCTGTTGAGGGCAACG
>DATGMF010000018.1:0-21450 GCA_035293765.1 Ktedonosporobacter sp. | reverse complement strand
GGCCCAAATGAATACCCTGGTGCGTCGGCATTGGGCCGTGGAAAATGCATTACATTGGCGGCGCGATGTCACGCTTGGGGAAGATGCTTGTCAAAGCCGAACGCGAACGGTCCCTCAAATGCTCGCCACTCTCAACAATGTCGTTTTAGCTCTCATGGAGATGCTTGCCGTCTCCAATGTGGCAGCTAAAATGCGCGAGTTTTCCGCTTTCCCTGAGCAAGCCCTGCGGCTCGTGCTCTTAGGAGCGGAAAACTGAAAAGCCCTGGGTACACCATATAGTCCCGTTGACAATAAAGTACAGTTTTCATTATAATCAAATTGCTTTATGCTAGTGATTAGCGTCCATATTGGCAATTCCCAGGCCAAGTGCAATATTCGCATGGTCAAGCTTCAGCAAAAATCGCTAGTAGTTTCCGCAGCCTGACGAGAGCTGTAGCTTTATGCAGTATTCGAGGCTAGATGTCTACGCTCTGTAGGCAAGGAATACATGTCCTGACCGCGCTTGAACACGCTCTGACTGATACCCTGTTTTACCTGCTTCCTAAATGGTAACTATTCAGGTCAGCTAGACCTGTTGCCAAAAGAGCTGAAAAACAGTACAGTATCGGTATGATGCAAGACGACCAGCAACGACTTGAAGAAGAGAACCGATGCTTGCGGGAAGAAAATGCCCTGCTGCATGCATTGGTAGCCGAATTGCTGCCGCTCAAAGAGCAGGTAGCGAGGCTTCAAGCCGAGGTGAAGCAGTTGGAGAGCCGGTTGGCGAAAGACAGTCATAATAGCCACTTGCCTCCCTCTTCGGACCGCTTTCGTCAGCAGCCCAAATCGTTGCGCAAGAAAAGCGGAAAGAAGCCAGGAGCCCAAAAAGGTCACGAGGGCACTACCTTGTTTCTGTCGCAGACCCCAGATGAGGTGGTCGTGCATGAAGTTGGCACCTGTTGGCACTGTCGGGCCGATCTCAGGGAGGAACCCATCTTGCAAGTCGAACGGCGTCAGGTGCTCGATGTGCCGCCCAAACGACTAATCACTTGGGAACATCAAGCTCACAGCAAATATTGTCCGCACTGTCGCACCATCATGCGGGCCTCGTTTCCGCAAGGGGTGCAGGCTCCCGTGCAATATGGCCCGGCTCTGGGAGCGGTGGCCATCTATTTGGTCCAACAGCAACTCTTGCCGTATGAACGGGCATGTGAAACGATCCAAGACGTGCTGGGACCCAGTATGACGGTGGGAACGCTCAAAGCGCTGGTCGAACGCTGTGCTGAGCACTTGCTGCCCATTGAAGAGCAGATCAAGATCGCCTTGCGGCAAGGGAAGCTGATGCATCAAGATGAAACAAGCTTGACTGTTTGTGGCAAACGCATCTGGATGCATGTGGCCTGCACTGCCTGCTTGACCCATTATGCCGTGCATCAAAATCGTGGTCGCAAGGCGCTTGATGCTATCGGGCTGCTCAATGGATTTGCAGGAGTCAGTCTGCACGACGGATGGGCCAGCTATCAGGGCTATGACTGCGTGCATGCCCTGTGCAATGTGCATCACCTGCGCGACTTGACCTTTGTCGAGGAGGTGATGGGTCAACCCTGGGCGGCCAGCATGAAAACCTTGCTGCTGGACATGAAGGAGGCCGTCCACCAAGCACGCGCTCTTGACCTCGCCTGCCTTCCAGAAGACGAACTGCACCGGTTGCGAGCGCGCTATCGTACGATCCTGCTTGAGGCGAACCTTGAGCTGCCTGAGGAGACAGACACCGGACCGCCCAAGAAAGGCCGCAAGAAACAAAGTCCGGCGCGCAATCTGCTGGATCGGCTCATGAAGTATGAGGAGCAAGTCCTCCGCTTCTTGCACGATTTTGACGTGCCTTTTGACAACAGTCAGGCCGAACGGGATATCCGCATGGTCAAAGTGCAGCAGAAAGTCTCTGGTTGCTTTCGCAGCTTGCCTGGAGCCCAAGCCTTTTGCCGGATCCGAGGCTATCTCGCCACGCTGCGTAAGCAAGGCTTGCCCTTGATCACGGCGTTGGAACAAGCTCTGGTGGGACATCCACTTTCTCCTGCTTTCTAATGGCTTCTAGTTGACCTGAATAGTTACCCTAAATGACCTGAATAGTTACGAGGTGGCTAATTATGGAACTAAAGACAGAAATTCTTCCAGTACATTTCGAAGCACAAATGGAAATGGTGCAAGCTGTTTCGACATATCTTCGTGGTTTCGAGGCTACCGGTAAAGTAATTCTCCGCTGGGGGTTAGTAAAGGTTGAAGAGAGAAAAGTACTACTGGAAGTAGCTTCACTGGTTTGCAGCCCATCTGTCCAACATCTTGCAATTGAGACCACTATGACGGACTCTGGATCTGGCGGTGTGCATGTATCCCTGGTAATACCAACAGGAGTAGGAGCTGCTATTGGTGGATTTATTGGCGACGCCGGTCCGATTGCACGCACTTTAGATGCTGTTGCAGATTCTGTAATTGTTCACCCCAATGTCGTGAATGCTGGTAGTTTCTACTCAGGGAGTAGTCGTAACATCTATGTCGATGGACTGACTCTAGATCGCTTTTTCGAAGGGAAGGTGCGGTTAGGCGCTTGCCAGAAAACGAAAATAGGGCTTATCATTGATCGTTTAGATGAAAAGTCGAAAGTAACGATACTTAATTCAGCCAATGCTATGCGTGGAGTGAACGCAATCGACATGGTTGGTTACGTTGTCTGTGAACAGAAGGTACGCGTCCATGTATCTCGCACCGAGTATAGCCATTTTGTGGGAGAAGTCGAGAACCCTGAAGTGCTATTCCAGGCAGCAGAAATACTGCGTGAAAGAGGGGCGAACGCGATAGCCGTTGTCACTGCCATCGACGGGATAAGTGCGGAAGATGTAGCTACTCACTATATGGGAATAGGTCCGAATCCTGTTGGCGCTGTTGAAGCTTTAATATCCCGTGCGATAACCTGGAAAACTGGATTACCTTGTGCTCATGCACCTGCCTACATAGAGGGTCTGGGTGAGTCCTCCACCTTAGTGGACCCTCGTGCGGCTGCTGAAGTAGCATCTGGCAGCGGATTACCCTGTGTTTTGCACGGCTTAATGCATACGCCTAAGATAGTTGAACGTGGTGGGATAGGCATTACTGATTTATCCGCTATCATTATTCCATACGAGTGCGCTGGCGGCTTACCCGCTTTTGCAGCCCTTCGATATAACATTCCTTTGCTCGCTGTTAAGTCTAATCGATGCACCGTAGGCGTATCGGTTGATCAACTGAGTATTCCGACAGCCGTAGTACTTGAAAACTATGCAGAAGCCATAGCGTTTGTAGCATGTTTAAAAGCTGGCGTCAATTGGCATAATATCGTTGGACCGGTAGGGTATTTATCAGAACTAGGACTTAAAGAGCCTACTCTATCCGGGGTCAAAAGTGAGCTTTAAAACTTCCGCTCCAACGAGGAGAATCGTTGTTGGCGCTGGAGACTCTCCAGCGCCACTTTGAATTTTAACTCGATGCTGTACTGTTTTTCTGCGTCATCACGCTCAGGGAATTTCCTTCTCTTTTAAGAGGCGCTCAAGATACTTATCCACTTCCTCGGTTGAAAGCGTATCAAATCGTGCTAAAAGTTCGGTTATATCCTCTTCCTCCTTGCGTTTGGTCTGTTTTTGTGTGACTGTCTGCGCAAGGTAGGCTATGGTGGGATTCTGAAAAAAATCTCCCAGGTCTATCTCTACCTGAAATGCTTCATATATTCTTGAGAGCAATTGGACAGCGATTAATGAATGTCCCCCTTGTTCGAGAAAGTTATCGTAGACGCCCACTTGTTCAATTCCCAGGACGCCAGACCAGAGACTTGCAAGGTGCCTCTCGATGGGAGTACTGGCCGGGACGTAGGTTGCATGCACCACCTGCCGGGGATCATGCTGCTGGGAGAGGCGAAGTCGGCGGCGATCCACTTTGCCGTTGGGCGTAAGAGGAAAGGCATCGAGCTGCACCAGATGGGCGGGCTGCATGTAGGCTGGTAGAGTGGACCGCAGGGCGGAGAGGAGCTCCTGGGGTGAGATCGCTTGCGCGTGATTAGGGAGGACATAGGCCACTAGGCAGGGATTACCGGCGGGGAACTCCTCCAGGGTAACGACGGCGTGCTGGACGGAGGGATGAGCTTGCAGGGCCGCTTCAATCTCGCCTAACTCGATACGATGGCCGCGCAGCTTGACCTGCTGGTCAGCGCGTCCGATAAACTCCAGATCGCCGCCCTCCCGCCAGCGCACCAGGTCCCCGGTGCGGTAGAGCCGTGCTCCTGGCTGGTCCGTGAAGGGATGGGGCACAAAGCGTCCAGCGGTCTCCTGTGGGCGGTTGAGGTAACCGCGCGCCAGGCCCTCTCCGCCGATGTAGAGTTCGCCGAGCGTGTCGATGGGCACCGGCTGCATCCCGGGATCAAGCACATAGACCTGCGTATTGGCGATAGGTCGGCCCAGACTGATGAAAGGGCTGGACGCCTCCACGGGGTATATGGTTGACCAGATGGTGGTCTCCGTCGGCCCGTACAGGTTCCACAACCGCTGCCCGCGCTCTAATAGCTGCCGGGCGAGCTCGACAGACAGAGGTTCGCCTCCGCACAATAATTGTAGATGGTCCGCTCCCGTCCACCCTGCCTGCAGTAGCAGATACCAGGTACTGGGCGTGGCCTGCATCAACGTGATGTGCTCGCGGGCCACCAGTTGGGCCAGTTGTTGTCCGTCATGGGCTTGCTGCTCTGTACTCAAGACGATGCGACCCCCATACAGCAGGAGCAGAAAATATTCCAGGGCAGCGATATCAAAACTACAGGTGGTCAGGGCCAGTCCCACATGATGAGCTGAGACCTGCAGGTGCTCGCCCAGGGCCAGCAGGAAGTTACGTAAGCTGCGGTGGGCAATTTGCACGCCTTTGGGCTGGCCGGTGGAGCCGGAGGTGTAGAGCACATAGGCCAGTTGCTCGGGATGGGGCTGCGGCAGTGCGGCGCGCGGCAGGGCAGGTGACTCAGGTTGGGCGTCCAACATCAGGGACACACAGCCAGCAGGCAGGCAGGACGCGGTCGCCTGAGTCGCCAGCACCAGGGGAACCTGAGCATCTTGCAGGATGTAGGCCAGACGCGCCGGAGGCAACTGCGGGTCCAGCGGTACATAGGCCCCTCCCGCCTGCAACACCGCCAACAAGCTGACCACCAGGGAGGCTGTGCGCGGCAGGCACACCCCTACCCGCACCTCCGTCCCCACTCCTCGCCGCCGCAACTGCCCGGCCAGGCGCTCGACGCGGGCCAGCAGATGGGCATAGCTGAGCTGCACCTGCTCGTCCACCAGGGCGATGGTATCCGGGCTGCGCTGCCCTTGCCGCTGCCAGAGCTCCAGCAAGGAGTCAGCCGAGGGCCAGGTGCGCCGGGTGTGGTTCCAGCTCTGCACCTCCTGCTCCCATTCGGCGGGCGTGAGCAAAGCTGGCGAGCTGATGCGAGCGTCTGGCTGCACCTGCCGCTGCTTTACTCGCTCACCGGCCCGTACCATCTGGCTGAGTAGCTGTTGAGGCAGCATGAAATCAGAGAGCTTCTTCGAGCTATCGTGAACCAGTTCTTCTAGTATGTTTTGGTAAGCACTGATTACATATCTGATAGTAGCAACTTCAAACAAATCTGTTCGATACTCGCAGTTCAAGATGAGTCCATTTCTTGTGAGCGTAGCGATAAACGCCAGATCCAGATGAGCGATTTGTGTATCCAAAGAGAGTGGGTGAAAGGTGAACATCTCTGCCAAATGATCGGTTGATACTTGAAGATCGGGGGTTTCAAACTTTTGGAGAAAGAATGTTACATTGTACACGGGATTCTGCAAAGAGGGGCGAGCGGGATGGAGGGCGGCGACGATTTTTTCGAGAGGACATTCTTGTCGTTGAAACGCCTCAAGCGTTGTTGCTCGTACTCGCGCAAGGCATTCGAAGGCAGTCATATCGTCAGAAAGTTCAGAACGTAGCGCCAGAAAGTTGATAAAGCAGCCGATCAACCGCTGAATATCCTGCCTGGTACGTCCCGATACGACTGTACCGATGACCAGATCGGTCTGGGTGGTCCATTTGCAAAGAAGGATCTTCAGGCCCGCCAGCAGGGTAATAAACAGTGTGCTCCGGGTGCGGCGACTCAACTCCTGGAGTGCTCGCGTCAATTCAGCAGATAACTCAGTAGACTCAATGGCACTCGGAAAGTTTTCTCCCTCTGAACGCTGGTGATCTATTGGCAGCTCCAACGCTGATGGAGCGCCATCGAGTTTTTGTTTCCAATAAGTAAGGAGGGCCTCAAGCGTTTCTCCTTGTAATTTCTCCCGCTGTGTGAGAGCAAAATCAAAGTATTGAACAGGTAATTCACGCAAGGGAGAGGGGACCTTCTGGAGGAAAGATTGGTAGAGTACCAGGAACTCCTGCCAGAATACATCCATAGACCAGCCATCACAGACAATATGGTGGATTATGAGTAAGAGTATATGCTCATCGGTTTTTAAGCGCAGCAGCCCGGCTCGCAGCAATGGGCCACGAGCCAGATCAAAGGGGGCTGAGATGGCTTGATTTACCAGGCTGAGAGCCGTTTTTTCCTGCAAGGTGTTTGGTAGGACCTGAAGATCTATTACAGGAAGATGCAGAGGATAGGGTTTACCGGGAATCTGCATCAGTTGCTCATCAATAATCGCAAAGGTGGCTCGCAGAACTTCGTGGCGGCGTATAATCTCATTAAACGCTTGCTCCAGCACACCTGGATAAACTCTTCCCGAAAGGCGTTGCGCAATCACCGGCAGGTTATAGCCGGAGTGCTCTGGGGAGAACTGCTCAAGCAACCACATCCTCTGCTGAGGAAATGAAACCGGAAAACAGTGTGGAACATCCTTTCGCTCACGAAAAAAATCACTGGTAACGTCAGGAATGTTACTCATTGAGAAAAGCTCCTTTCAAAAGGATATTCCCAGTATCTCAGATAATGAAAGTAAATTGCTGCTCATAGCTCAGATATGACGAATAAAAGATTGTATTTTTCCTCCTGGTGTGAGTGCCATCTGGTCAACCGCCTCAAAGGAAAACTGTGCATGGGGCAGCCAGACGTTCGCAACATCTTGAAAATGGAAGCCAATCTCTTTAAGAAGAGAGGGATCTTTGAGATGAAGTTGCACGACAAAATGATTGAGGGCTGTCTGGTGTACAGTATACTGAAGAATGGTGTCGATACCCATATTGGTGAGCCATGTGATGACATGAAAGAATACAAAGCCTCCGTGGAGCGCCGTCCCCGCAATAACATCACCAACGCGGCCTCTCACATATCCTAACACAGGTGTCGTGTTCCCGCACAAGCATGGCTCTGTCCCCATTTGAATGAAATCCCCCAGCCTGTAGCGTATGAAAGGCATCGCCTCAAAAATCAAGCTAGACACAACCAGCTCGTTCTCCTCTCTATCCCCACAAGGATGGAGTTCCACGACGACGCTCTGCTCAAAAAGATGCATGGTCCCTTTAGAACATTCATAGGCAATGGTGTACGTTTCCTGACTTCCATACTGATTGGCGATGCGACAGTTAAAAGTTTCGGCCAACAAATTTCTTGTTTCTGGGCTTAGCCAGTCGCTGTTGCTTTCAACAAAAACCAGATTTTTATGTAAACGCCGCTTTGATCGCCTTAATGCCTCTGCAAGAATACTCAAAAGGGCGGGGGGACCAAATAACCATGCTGGTTTGAGATAGTCGAGCCTGTCCAGACAGGATGCCATATGATCAATGTGCCAGCCCTGAGTAGAGAAAGAAATAATTTGTCCCTTGCGACGCGCTCCCGGCACCTCCTGATAAGTATCGTTTCCTCTGATGGAATAAGGATATATCGAGACAGCGAGCGACTCCAAGACATCTGGAAAAATGGCGGCTCGGGCTTGCCAAAGCGGGAGCGCGCCGCGTAGCACTTCGGCATGGGTACGTATCAGGCGCAGAGGTATGCCTGTTGATCCGCTGGTACGCTGGATAACTGTATTGCTCTGCTGCCCGAGATACTCAGGCTTGACAAGTGCTTCCTGAGCGGAACGCGCTGCCTCTTTAGTTAACATTGGTAGATCGGTAAGTTGGAGAGAAGGAGAGGCCAGATCGATTCCAGCGAAGCTTGACTGATAGTAGGGAACCGCCTGTTTTGCCCGTCTGGCTACAGCTAAAAGCCGAGAGATTGTCTTTTGCGAATTGATGATGCGTGGTTTTTGCACATCCGAACTCAAGTCAATCCTCCTTTGCCTGCCGGCGGTTATATTTGCCTCCTGAGGTGACCGTTGGCAGGACATCAACAATTTGAATTTTAACCGGGATCATATGAGGGTCCATAACCTCTCGGCAGCGCCTGAAAACCTCTCTGACGGTGTGGGACGGATCGTTCACCAGGATATCAGCCTGAAGCGCCTGCCCCAGTACGTCATCTTCCACTGCGTAAACAATGCACTCCTGTATTGCTGAATCTGCTGCCAGCATAGCGGCTTCAACCTCATGTACGCCGATACGAAATCCCCCGCTCTTAACCATTCCCTGTTTTCTACTGACAAAATGAAAATCTCCTTCTGTATCCTGAAAAAAGATATCACCAGTCCGCAATCGTGGTTGGCCGTAGGGACCGTGGGTAAAGGTTTCCCCAGTCTCTTGCGGTGCCTCCCAGTAGCCGCCCATTACACCTGGCCCCTCAACTACAAGTTCCCCCACTGTTCCCTCTGGGACGATATCCCCCTTTTCGTTGACAATGAAGGCCCGCGTTCCTGGTACCGGTTGGCCTACTGCATCAGGTTTGCTTGTGATGCGATCCGGGGGCATATAGAGCACACGCCCCCCTTCAGAAAGACCGTACATAGAAAAAAGTTGTGACTGTGGAAATCTCTGCACTATTTTCGCGATCAATGATGGTGGAAGATAATCGCCCGTGCTTGATATATATTTAATACTATCGACCTTGCAGCTATCAGGGCTTAATCGCGCGAATGAAGCAAGCACGGAGCGCACTGCTGGCAGGGCTGATATGCGTTGTGCTTCCAGTTTTTGCAGCAAATCGAGATGATGGCGAAATCTGCCCAGGAAGATAACTGCGGCCTGGACCTGCATCGCAAGGTAAATTTGATAGAGGCCGTAGACAAAAGAGAGTGAAAGAAATAGGCCGATTCGCTCCTGCGGCCCGTTGGGAAGGAACGCATTAATGGAGCTGATGACGTATAGGGCCGTGCGATGAGGACATATTACTGCTTTAGGTTTGCCAGTACTCCCCGACGTGTATAAGAGAAACGCTGGATCTGTCGCAATGATGTCCGAGGGCAATGTAAGGCGCTCCACCAGCTCCGTATCGTTTATCTCTCTGGTATCAATAAAAAAACGCAATGATTGTTCGCTTTGATAAGCCCATAGGTGATCTTTCTTATAGTCAATAAACCCTATCGGCTTCACCTCTTGCAGCAGGTGCTGGATACGCGTAACAGATATGGTGTGGTGTAATACAACAAATATGGCGCCAGCAAGGTTACATGCAAGAATCCAGAGGGCAGTCTCTAGAGGATCTTCGTCAAGGATAAAGACACGATCCTGAGGGTGAGCGCCGTTTTTGAGCAGAATGGAGGCACGTTGACACGCTTTCCTGTAAGCCTGCTCATAGGTTAGCTGCTGGTGATCATCAGCCAGAAATAGGCTTGTCGGCGCTCTGTTGACGCTCTCCTGAAAAAGGTCTCGTAATGTATTGATCAAATTCGCTCCTCTCTGCTCTCTAGTAGCCGCGAACAGATGCTCTCGATGCTCTCCATTTCAGGGTTGCTGTCCGTGAAAAATGTGCTGTCGTCTATCTGCAACTCCAAGGCATTTTCGAGGTGGAGAATGAGCGCAAGGTAACTCAGGGAGTCAAGATTCAATGGCTCAGTAATATCCAGATTCTCGCGGTCACTATATCCTCGTTCTTCTAAAAAATCCATTACTGCATTTTGCAGCCTGCTGAGTTCAACAGCCATATTGCTTATTTCTCCTTTTGACAACTCAAAAAATCTGCCAGGTTGGCTATAGTCGCATAGCAATAAATATCCGCAACTTTACATTTAAGCCCAAGTTGTCTCTCTATTGTTACTGCCAGGGCTACGGCAAGGATTGAATGTCCTCCCAGATCAAAAAAGCTCTGCATCACGCTTACTCGCTGCTGCCCCAGCAGAGCCGCCCAAATGCTCTGAAGCTGCGCCTCCAGGACATTTCTTGGCGCGACGTAGTTTTTCGCCATCTCGGCTGAATAAGAGGGAGGAAGCGCTTCATAGTCGAGCTTGCCGTTCTCTTTGCGAGGAAGTTCGTTCAGAAAGACTGCATGAGTAAGTAATATATAACCGGGGAGTCTTGTGGAGAGAAAACGACGAAGCTGATCAATAGAGGGGACCTCTTTCTGTTTTTCCATCGCCAAGTAGGCCACCAACCTGGTATGTATCTCGTCGCTCGCTTCTACTTTCACTGCATCTGCAATGACGCCAGGATAGTCGAGAAGTGCCGCCTCTATCTCTCCCAATTCGATTCGATACCCCCGCAGCTTGATCTGTCGATCTCGTCGTCCCAAATACTGGATGGAGCCATCCGGTAGATAATGCGCTCTATCCCCTGTACGATAGAGCCGGGCGCCTGGCTGACTGCTGTGGGGATGAGGGAGAAAATACTCTGCTGTTAGTTCCGGTCGCTGAATGTAGCCTCGTGCAAGTCCTGTGCCTCCCAGGTATATTTCTCCCGCAACGCCAATGGGTACAGGTTCAAGATTACTATCCAGAATATAGACTTGCGTGTTCGTTATAGGCCGCCCAATAGGGCAAGCGATAGCGTTTTTTTCGCCAATAACGGTCATGGTTGCGTAAACAGTAGCTTCTGTGGGTCCATAGAGGTTGCAAATGCGTTGAATGGCAGATTGCCGACGAATTTGCTGAACGAGCCTGACCGGCAAAACTTCTCCGGCCAGATTGATTGTTTGTATACAAGGTAAAAGATCACCTTGAAGTAAAACTCCCGCAAGACCGGATGGAACTGTGTTAACCAACGTAACCAGCCCGGTCTGAGGGATAGTAGCAAGTTGAAGGATCGAATCCACCAGGATAATTTTGCCACCAACGCAAAGCGGCGCAAAGATCTCAAAGAGAGAGATATCGAAGCAGATCGATGTCGAGGCAAGGACGCCGGCCAACTCAGCGGCGCTGTACGTAGCACGAACCCAGGACAGCAACGTGGTGAGGCTCTGCTGGCTAACACCTACACCTTTAGGCACACCTGTAGAACCAGAAGTGTAAAGTATATAAGCGAGATTCATAGCATGTGCCTGATGCGGGGGAGGAGAGGTAGGGTATTCCTCAACAAGAGCCCAATCTGTATCCAAACAGCAGACGGAGCAGCCAATCTCTGCGGGGAAAGAGGGCAAAAAAGATTGCCTGGTGAGCAGAACAGCAACCTCAGCATCTTCCAAGATAAAACAAACGCGCTTACGAGGATAATCCGGGTCCAGAGGAACATAAACGCCTCCCGCTTTGAGCACGGCCAGAACGGCGAGAATGAGCTCGAATGTGCGAGGCAAATAGAGGCCCACTCTCACTTCAGGCCCCACCCCTAACTGTTGCAAATAGTGCGCAAGCTGATTCGCTCGTCTGTTTAGCTCCTGGTACGTATACTGCCGCCATTGGTCAACGACGGCAATAGCGTCAGGAGTAAACTGAGCCTGTGACTCGATAATTTCATGTGGCTCTCGTTGCTCAGGCAGGAGTTCCTCCGTCGTATTCCAATGAAAGAGTAAGGACCTTCTCTCCACAGGGCTCAAGATAGGGAGATCCAGCAGGGGTCTGTCCAGATAAGCTGTTACACCTTCCAGCAAATGCTGAAAATGGTTGAGCAGGCGTTGCATCGTCTCTTTCTGAAATAAATCAGTATTATAGGTCAGCAGAACGATCATACCCTGTTCTACTTCCTCCAGAAAAGGCCACTGACTGTAGATACATCATCTTGTCAAGATGATGTAATATCACACCAAATTTCAACCATCGAAGTCTCTTTCACATGCTTATTTTAAACGTGAGCAAAGAAAAACGAGAAAAATACGACCAGTACAATAACGAGGATTGACCGCTTTTTATTTGAGAAGGCGAGAAGCTATTATTTTCGCACACCCTGCCCAAAATTAATACACATTTGCCCCTATGAACTCTTCGTAGGCTTCTTTTGCCGTCACGCCGTGGTGTACAATAGCTGTAAGAGCTCTCGCCATGTTTGCCGGATATTTATGCTGGAAAACGTTGCGGCCAATACACACTCCTGCAGCTCCCGCTGCAATAACCTCTTCCGCTAACTTGAGTGTTTCACGGCCATCCTCTGTAATTGCTCCGCCCGCGATAACAATAGGGACAAAAGAAGTTGTTATAAGTCTCTCCAGGGCCTTTAAGCTGCCAGGATAGTTTACTTTTATTAGATCAGCCCCAAGTTCTCCACCAATGCGTGCTGCATGAATGATATTTTCAGCAATTTTCTCCGGTTGGCTCCCATATACATACATCATTGCCAGTAGCGGCATACCCCACTCCACGCATTCATCTGAAATATTCCCTAAGTCAGCTAGTACTGCTCGATCTCGCTCGGTTCCCAGGCCAAGTGAGATATGAACCGAAATTCCATCTGCGCCAAGCTTGACGGCTTCTTTGACGCTACCAACCAGCGCTTTCACCTGAGGTTGATCGGTAAGTTGTGTACCTGCTGAGAGGTGGATGATCAGCCCTGTCGGTGAAATATCCTTCCATAACCCGGAGAGAACTGGACCACGATGCATTACGATGGCATCAGGTTGCCCGGCGACAATGCTGCGGATTGTCTCATCTATTCTCTCCAGTCCCGCTATCGGGCCTGTGGTTATTGACTGGTCAATGGGAACAATCACTGTGCGCCGATCTGCTTTGCAGATGCGACCAAGTCTGATTTGCTTTCCAGACATCAACCATTACCTCCCTATAGATAAAAGATGGAAGAAAATTTTCAATAGTCATTGATAGATATTACAAAACAAATATTTACCTATCAAGAGAAATAAAGAACGAAGGGGAAATTTCTCCTAGCATGAAAGCGAGGACATTGCATAAAAATCCTACCTTTCACTCTTTTAATTAATATTTTCAAAACTTAAAAGATATTGAATTTCCTACTTAAAAGAAGTAAAAGTATATATACATATTTTTGAAATATTAACAGAGAATTGCAAGACTACTAAAAATCGTGTTTCATCGAATTTTGATTCACTTTGGTTTACTAAAGGAAAAGGTAAGGTAGCACATCGATACTCTTGACATACGAGTATAATAATGTTATTAAACTGATATGGTACGGGTGACTTAGAGCATACAAATTCAGAGGAAATCCGCTTAACACAAAAGGAAAGGTGGAACTATGTTAAATCAGATTGATGCTCTCTACAATATATTGATACGCGACGATCACAAGTTGAGCAACAACGAACGTTTGCTGCTGACCAGCGTTGAGTATGCGAAAGGAGATGACAGGTTCCCGTCTGAAATAGATGCTCGAGTTGCTGAAAGGATTGCAGGAGCTGTAGGTATGGCTATAGCAGAAAAACTATTGTCCAGTCCAGCAACACTGGCTCCCAGCCCAGCCGTGCTAGCACCAAGTCCGGCAGTGTTAGCGCCGAGCCCGGCAACACTGGCTCCCAGTCCAGTAGCCCTTGTGCCAAGTCCGGCGAGCCCTTGTGCCAAGTCCGGCGACATTAGCGCCGAGCCCAACCATGCTAACACCGAGTCCAGCCGTGCTTGCGCCGAGTCCGGCAACACTGGCTCCCAGCCCGGCGATGTTTGCCCCGAGTCCGGCAAGCCTGGTAGAGAAGAGAGAGTTTCTACAGCTAGATTCTGATACAAACAGCGTAGGAATTGAAACACGGCACTTGCCCTGTCTTCTTCTTGAAGAGTTCCTGGTCCATGAGGAATTGACTGCACTACTAGAGTATACATTAGCACATGAAAATTATTTCAGTACGAGTCAGGTGCTTTCTTCAGCAGAGGCTATAAACAGTGTAAGCGAGGAGCATCGACGATCCCGTGTTCTCGCCGATCCCGGCCACCATCGGGACATTCTTGTCGCGCGCATTCAGTCATATTTGCCGCGAATCCTTGAGGCTTTGCATCTCCCAATCTTCTCCATCTCGCGTATAGAAGCGCAGATTACCGCCAGCAATGATGGGGACTTTTTCAAAGCTCACACTGATAATGGGCATAGCTCTATCGATACCAGGCTGCTTACGTTCGTTTATTTCTTCTATCGTGAGCCCAGGGCTTTCACCGGGGGAGAGCTGCGCATCTATAACCCGACCGAAAATGTAATACATTCTCAGGGAAGCAAAACTATCACGCCAAGGCAGAATCTGCTGGTGCTGTTCCCTAGCTCCTTAGTACATGAGATTTTGCCGGTACAGTGCTCATCGCGAAAATTCGCTGATAGTCGCTTCACCCTAAATGGATGGTTTCGTCGATGAGCACGATGCAACAAGATGGACTGGTGAATCTTGCCAAATTGAGGCAGGCTTTACCCTGGCAGGAGAGCATGCAATCATCCAGTAAGTTTTATTGCTTACTGGATGAGCAACCTCTTTACCTCGTTCCAGAAGATCTCTTGCTTAATGCTCTCAATACCAAACATACTAAGCTCTTTTTAAATCCTTCGTGTTGGTTTAGCGGCAAGCATTTTCCGCCTTTGGCTGCTCTACCCTATCTTTCGTTGCTGGACAAATTTTTTCTGGAGAGCGAATGTATCTGGGTGAGTGATCCAATCACCAGTACGGTCGTTCCATTCTGGCTCGGGCCTGAATATCGGGAGATGTTGTTAGCACTATGGAGCGGCAAACTCCATGTAGAGGAACTACCTCTGAACATACGCTCTGTCCTTGCGCAGGCAAATATACTGATAAGTTACGAAGATCTACTGAAACGGCGTGAGGAATGGGTAAAGACAATTTCATGCTACACCAACAACTTCAAAAGGGGATATACAACTCTTCAGGGGTTGATCCATCCTTTCCATATTGGTGCGCTACGTAGATATTATCGGCGACTTATCCGCGAAGGAGGCTTCCAGCTAGGAGACGTACAAAGTTCTCGCCGCTATGTGGCCTATAATGAAGGCGTCGCTCGGTTCTACCATCAGCAGCTTACAGGCATAGTGAGTTGCGTGACAGAAACACCTGTGAAACCCTCTTATGTGTATGTCGCCGCTTATCAGAGCGGTGCGGATCTACCAAAGCATGTGGACCGAGAGCAATGCGAATACACCATTACTTTTTGCGTTGATTACTCGTCTGAGGCAGCCTGCGAACCATCCTGGCCTATTTTTTTAGAAACCGAAGTGGGAGCAGTCCCTGTGTATCAGAGGATAGGAGATGCACTCATCTTCAAGGGCCGCCAATTACCTCATTACCGTGATGCGCTAGCGGCTGGGCTAACCTACACCTCGATTTTCTTTCACTATGTGAGAGAAGATTTCACTGGACCTCTCCAGTAAACAATGCAATATCTTTGTTTGAGAGAAAGGCGAAAGCATCTGATGGAAAACAAGACTGTTCAGCCACCTGCTTCTCCTGTTAAAAAACGCGCCCTCCTCATCAATCGAAACTTTGCTTTACTCTGGAATGGGGGCATCGTTTCCAGGTTTGGAGACTTCATTTTTAATGTTACCCTGGTCTTATGGATTGTTGCGTCTCTCGCTGCAAATCAAATCTGGGCGCCTCTGGCAGTCAGCGGGGTTCTAGTTGCCGCAACGCTTCCAGTGCTTCTACTTGGCCCTTTTGCGGGGGTTTTTGTAGATCGATGGAAAGATAAACGCGGTGTTATGTTACGGATGGATGCGTTAAGAGCCCTGCTCGTCGCTCTGCTCCTTCCTATCAATTATATTGCAACTCTGCCCGCTATGGTGCAGCAACATATTTCAACTCCCCTTTTATTGGGATCTATTTATGGGGTGGTCTTTCTAACCAGTGTGTGCGCGCAATTTTTTATTCCTGCCAGTCAGGTGGTTTTTTTCGACATTTTGGACGAAGATGACCGGACACGAGCCAGCGGACTATTTCAGATGATCTCCAGTTTCGCCAGTATTCTGGGTCCGCCACTGGCATCGTTGCTGTATTTTACGGTGGGAGTTCAATGGGCTCTTATTATCAATGCTGCCTCATTTCTTATCTCCTTCCTTGCGCTAAAACTCATGCATTTAGAGGTAACACAAGAGCAGGGGGAGAAGCGAAATAGCTTTATGCACGAATTCAAAGAAGGTATTCGCTTCTATGTCAAGACACCCTTCCTTGTAATTGCACTGATCACGCTATTGCTGACTGTGCTCTGGGATGGGGCGTTTAGTGCGCTGGGCGTGTTCTTTGTTAGCCAGAATTTGCAAGCGCCTGTCAGCTACTATGGCTTTCTGGGTACGGCGATGGGAGTAGGGTTGACAGTTGGAGCACTTTCCCTCGGTCTTGTCAGGCGGCGGATCGGTGAACTGAAAGTTTTCTGCTATTCAATCATTCTGACGGGCCTATTAGTCATTGTATATTCTCGTATGACGGTCTTTATCCCTTCGCTGATTGTTATTACCTTGCTAGGTCTGCTTGTAGCAGCAGTCAATGTAACTTTTACTCCTTTGCTGTTGGAGGTGACACCGAGGAAGCTTCTGGGACGAGTCAGATCAGTGGTAGGGCCTATCTTGAATCTGTCCTATACACTCTCCGTATCTTTTGTTAGCTGGCTGGATGCTACTGTATTACATAGATTCCAGACGGTATTTCTTGGTATACGCTTCACTTCTATTGATACTATTTTCTCAACAGCTGGAGTACTGTGCTTGCTCAGTGGAATATATGCGCTCATTAAATTGGGCGGGATGAGCCGAGCTGAGGCAAAAGAGGGGACGGGAGAGATTCCACAAGAAGAAGCTGCTGTGCAATCCTAAAAAATCAATAAAAATCAAGAGGAGGAGCCATGCGTTCCTGCCGTTTAGCGTGTTACGTACCTGATAAAATGGTTCTCCCGCACCTGGCGTGCTCAACTATTGAGCTAGTGATTCGTAAAGAAAAGCAGAACGAACAAATACTTTTAACAGGAGTCTTTCTTGCATTCCATCCCCTTTTCTTTACCCGGCTTTTCGGTGACTGGAGTCTTCTCCGAAGAAGAACGTCTGATCATCTGTGTAACCTCGCAGGCCCTGCAAGCGCACTGTCCTGCCTGCCAGCAGACCTCCTCCCGCGTTCATAGTTATTACCAGCGCTCGCCACGCGATCTGCCAATCAGTGGCCAAGCCGTTCAATTGCGCCTTCGGGTGCGACGCTTTCGTTGTTTCAACTCGGCCTGTTCGAAGCAGACGTTTGCCGAATCGCTGCCTGCTCTGGTTGGCCCTACTTCCCGGAGAACGCTCCGATTAACGCTTCTCTGGAGCGTCTTTGCTATTCATAGTGGAGGCGAACCAGGAGCACGACTGCTCAAAGCGGTGGGAACACCTGTCACCCCTGATACCCTCCTGCGTCTTGCTAAGACCCACGTCACAGAGGAGGCCATCGTCGCTGAGATTCTTGCTGTAGATGATTTTGCATTTCGTCGTGGGCTCAAATATGGGACGCTGCTCATTGACTGGGAGCGTCGTCGTGTGATTGATCTTCTCGCAGACCGGACTGCTGAAACCTTTGCGCGTTGGCTAAAGGCTCATCCAGGCGTGAAGTGGATGAGCCGAGATCGCTCGGGAGAGTATGCTCGTGGATCGCAACTAGGGGCTCCAGAAGCGCAGCAGGTGATGGATCGGTGGCATGTGATGAAAAATTGGCGTGAGGCCCTCGAACGAGTTGTCAGTCGGCTCTACCCTGCGCTAGAACAACGTCTCCAGAAGCCATCAACCCCCTTCAAGAAGCGCAAAAAGCCGCGCACGCTCCACGAACAGGCAACCTCCAATGCCGCGCGCGAACAGCGCCTTGCTCGCTACGAGGAAGTGCTCTCGTACTACCAGCAAGGACGCTCGATTACCCAGATTGCCAAACGGGCGCACCTGACGCGAACGACGGTCTACAAATATCTTGCTGCTGAGAGCTTTCCAGAACGTCATCCACGGTCACCATCGCCTGGAACGGGCAAACTCATTGCTCCCTACACGGCCTACTTGCGAGAACGATGTGCCCAGGGATGCCAAAATGGGCAACAGCTCTATCGAGAAATCCATGAACAAGGCTTCTCAGGCAATCCCCACACGGTGCTCCGATGGCTGCAAGCACAAGGACTGTTTCCTCGTCGATACGAACTGCGCCAGTTTCAAGAGGATTGGGAAAGGAAAGCCGCGCCAGAGACCTCTCACACCACGACAGCGTTGGATGGAGAAACACGTCTTGTTCCCGCTTCTCAGGAGGGCAAGACTCCTACAGACCCCGTGGTCGAACTCCCATCGGCTCGCCAGCTTTCCTCCCTCTTCGTCAAAGATCCGGCGCATTTAGCATGTCATGACCAGCTGGTTCTTGCCTTCATCCGCCAGGAAAAAGAACTGGAACTGGCATATCAGATGACCCGACAACTTCTTCAACTGGTGAAGAACAAACGGGGTGATGAGGAGGCCACTGCTCTTGGATCAGTATCTGCTCCCAATCGGACATCGCAGAACTGGAAGCTTTTGCCCTCGGTATACAAAAAGAACTACCCGCCTTCGTTGCAGCGTGTTCTTTGGCTTACAACAACGGGATGGCTGAAGGGTTTGTGAACAAGCTCAAACATATTAAGGGGTCGATGTACGGGCGAGGGAGCTTTGAGTTATTACGCCGACGAGTACTTCTCTCGGCTGCATAACTGAGCGCGCCAGGTGCGGGAGAACCATTTTACCAGGTACGTAACAATCGTTATCCGACGAATTGCAATTACCTCTTGAGAGTTTTATCTTTCTCGATGATAACGCCGTTGAATGCGCAGAAGTTCAAAGTGCTTGCCCGCAGGTGCTGACGCTACAGCTTCCAGCGGCTCCTGGAGCAATTTCTGCCTTTCTTGAACATATCTGGGCGTTTGATCACCTGGAAATTACTGATGAAGATAGGGTACGTACCAAACGCTATCAGCAAAACAATCAACGAAGGGAATTTGCGAAAAATATCGACGATATCGCTACATTTTTAGATCAGTTAAACCTGCACATTTCTATCACCCCTATGGTTGCCAGCCAGATTGAACGGGTGGCCCAGTTGCTTCAGCGAACCAATCAATTCAATACCTCAGCCATTCGACGGTCAGCAGGTGAAATCCAACATCTACTGGCAAAAGGGGAACACGAATGTCTGGTGATAGATGTGAGAGATCGCTTTGGAGACTACGGCCTGGTAGGAGTAGTGCTTTTTCACCACCGAAAAAGAAGTTTTAGTGGTTGACACTTTTCTTCTGAGCTGTAGAGTCCTGGGCAAGAATGTGGAAGACACCGTCCTGGCTCACCTGCTTTTGCTCGGCAGAGAGAGAAACTGCTCCGAAGTACAGATACTGTTTCACCGCACTCCTAAGAACACACCGGCGCTCGATTTCCTGCTTCGATTGAACGCCAGGGAAACGCGCTCTGTGGATGGGCGCTATGCTTTTGCAATTTCTCCTGAGGTACTTTCAGAGCCATCAAAGGTCACAAAAACATCGTTTGGCTTTCGTTTCAGACGGACCGAGGAGAAACCCGACGAAGAGCATGCAGGACCGAGATCGCTATCCTCAGATACCATAGCCGATTCTCATCGCACCATTTCTTTGCAAGCTCGCATTCTTGAGGGACTGAAAAATGCATCCGGCGTATTAGCTGAAACTGCGCTCCGCTTGCAAACAGCTCAACATATTCTTCATGAAGTACGCAACATGAAAAAAGTTCGCGCCAGGACACAAAAGCCTTTTGTAAAACCCCGCACGCCCCTGGAGGAAAATCTGGCACAAATCTGGGGTGATCTTATTGGCCTGGAATGTGTGGGTATCCATGACAATTTCTTTGACCTGGGTGGAGATTCTCTCATGGCAGTGCAAATTCTCTCTCGGGTACGTGAGATTTACCATGTGGAAGTTTCTCTGACCGACCTGTTCAATGGTGCTATGACCATCGAAGAACTGGCGAGCCTGGTTGAGCAGCATCTGATCCAGCAGACTGACAGTCAAAGGCTGAACGAAATGCTCGCATACTTAGACAGCTTATCTGATGAGCAGGTGCAGGCGCTCATTGCTCAGGGCGGATGGCTAATGGAAAAAGAGCACTGATTGTCGTTTGTCGAATGCTACAATCTTTTGCGCCTTATACGCTGGTTTTTGGCAATCCGGCGCGTCTCCAGGGATATGTTGGCCGCTGTGCCCGTCGTCTTATGGATGTTCATGAGCAACATGGGCAGCGTGCTGGCTGGCGTACCTCGTGCAAACACGTATATGATATGCCCTAATAAGCTGGCGCTTTCACTCCATCTTTTTACAACGGGGTGGAGTGAAAGCATATAGCAATAAGGGCTTGCCTATGACGCGACGTCATGGGTTAGACTCTTATCAGGACATTCTCAATATCGTGAAAGCTCGAAAGGAATACCAGATGAAATTGCATATTCTCGATGTCGAGTCCATCTATCGGCGTTTGCTCAGCAGCGCCAGCGCACAGGAACGCGAGGCGATCTACCGGCAGGAACTGCTGGCGCCGTTTGAAGGGATGATGCATATCATGGGTGGAGGCGACCCGTTGGAGCAGGCGAAAATGTGGACCCTGTATACACCAGAAGATTTTGCAGGTGAGCCGCGTCCCATCATTGAGGAAATGGTGAAGCGACTGGCCGATGAGGGAGCCTGGCAGCGATCTGCTGCCGCGCTTGAACGTGGTGTGGCTGCATTCGCCCCCTACGCTGATCGGATCGCGTTGGACACCATCGCCTGTGCCCTCGTCCTCACGCAGCATAATAATCTTCTGCCTGGTCGAGGCTATGCAGGCTTTGGCGGCATCCCTGGCTATCTCATGGTCACTCTCAGCCTGATCGACGACTATACGCTGCCCCGTGTTGGAGCGGCATCGGTTCACGAGCTCAACCACAACGTTCGTTTCAAGATCGTTCCTTTTCTGCCTATGCACGTCACGGTTGCCGATTACATCATCGCCGAAGGGCTGGCGGAAGCGTTTGCAGCCGAGCTCTTTGGAGAGGAGCTCGTCGGCTACATGGTCACTGATTTGCGAGAGGAGGAGTTGGCTACGGCCCGGCGCGTCATCAGTGGCGCGCTAGAGGTGAGCGGCTTCAATGCGGTGCGTAGCTATATCTTTGGCGATACCATTGCCGCAAGGTGGGGGCTCCCCAAAGCTGGCGTTCCTGATTTTGCCGGTTACGCCATCGGCTATCGTGTTGTTCGGCGCTATCTCCAACGTACAGGCCGCTCCGTCGTCGAAGCCACCTTCCTGCCCTCG
>DATGMF010000017.1:0-2689 GCA_035293765.1 Ktedonosporobacter sp. | reverse complement strand
GAGCTGTTGCAAGGCGGTGGTCAAGGCAGCGGAGAGGTGAAAGGGCTGACGTGCTCCCCGCGAGCTTTGCAGGGGAGGGCGAGGATGGTCGGTGGGCAGGGCCAGCAGGGCCGGGGCTGCGGCAAGCTGCGTTTTCCAGTACGCCAGTTGCTGCTGGAGCGTCTCCCCCTGTAACCAGTGGCGCTGCCAGACCGCGTAATCAGCGTACTGAAGAGGCAAAGGAGGCAAGGAGGGCGATTGACCAGCAAGCAATGCCAGGTAGCATGTATTGAGCTCCTGAAAGAGCAAATCTATCGACCAGGCGTCGGAGATGATGTGATGGATTGTCAAAAGCAAAACGTGCTCGTTTGCCCCTCTACGTAGCAGCACAACGCGGAACAGTGGTCCCTGACCCAGGTCAAAGGGTCGTTGCGCCTCTGCTTCGGCCAGATTTAATACCAATTTATTGTGCCTATCGCCGGAGGGTCCAGCAGAGCCACCAGTATCTATCCCCTGGAGATCGACCAGGGGCACCGACACGGGGAAGGCAGGGTGGATCTGCTGTGAGGGCTGTTCTTCCTGAACTACAAAGGTCGTGCGGAGACTCTCATGCCGCTGTACCAGTGCTGTCAGGCAGCTCTGCAATGCCTCCACGTCCAATTGACCGGTTAAGCTCAACACGACGGGTATGTTATAGAGTGAACTATTCGCCTCCCACTGCTCCAGAAACCATAAGCGTTGTTGGGCGTAAGAAAGGGGCAGCTTTTCTTCCCGTTGAGCAGGGACAATGCGGGGGATCTGAGGAGGAAGAGCTGTAGCGTGCCGGGCCTTGATCTGTTGTGCCAGCTCTGCCACCGTAGGAGCTGTGAACAGGCTGCGTAGTGGCAGCTCGATCTGAAAGGCATCACGTATGCGGGCTAGCAACTGAGTTGCCAGTAAAGAGTGGCCTCCCAGGTCAAAGAAGCTCTCAAGTAGGCCGATATGCTCCCGCTGTAACACTTGCTCCCAGAGTTGTATCAGCAGTTCCTCAACCGGGGTAGAGAGCCACTCCGCCTTCGTCGGCGTAATTGATTCCTGCTCTTGAATAGAGAAGGAGGCTAACGTGCGGCGATCCACCTTACCATTAGGGGTAAGCGGCAGCGCTGGTAAGAAGACTATCATAGCAGGGAGCATATACTCTGGCACTTTCTCTTTCAAGAACGTGCGCAATTCAGTAACAGTGAGGGCTGTCTGCTCTGGAACCACATACGCGATCAGCCGTTGGTCATCGGATGCTTCCTTGCGCGCCACGACGACGCTCTGCTGCACAGCCGGATGCCGGGAGAGGATTGCTTCGATTTCACTCAGTTCTATACGATACCCTCGCAGCTTGATCTGCTCATCGTTGCGCCCCAGATATTCGATGCTTCCATCCAGCAGATAGCGAGCCAGGTCACCTGTTTTGTAGAGGCGAGCCCCGGGCGTGGACGCGGTAAACCCACTCCCAACGAAAGGGTGAGGCAGAAATTTCTCAGCGGTTAACGCGGGTTGGTGGAGATAGCCTCTCGCCAGGCCCGCCCCGCCGATGTAGAGTTCGCCAGCTACCCCAGGGGGAACGGGTTGTCCTTGCGGGTCAAGCAGGTAGATCTGGGTGTTGGCGATGGGCTGACCTAGAGGAATAACATGCTCCACAGATTTGATCTGCTGTACGGTTGACCAGATCGTGGTCTCGGTTGGTCCATAGAGGTTCCAGAGCGCCGCTCCTCGCGGGAGTAGCTGACGAGCCAGTTCTATTGGTAGGGCCTCGCCCCCGCACAACATGCTCAACCCCTCTTCCCCCTGCCAGCCAGCTTCCAGGAGCATTTGCCAGGTGGAGGGAGTGGCCTGCATGATGGTCACGGCGTGACTCCTCAGCGCCTCAGCAAGTTGGCGGCCATCGCGAGCCAGTTCCCTGCTGACCAGTACCACGCGACTGCCGTGTACCAGAGGGAGGAAGAGTTCCAGTCCGGCGATATCAAAAGATAAACTGGTAACTGCCAGCAGAATCTCCTGCTGACCCATTCTCAGGTGAGCTCCTAGCGCATACAGGAAATTGGTCAGCGCGCGGTGAGGAATTTGTACGCCCTTAGGACGGCCAGTGGAGCCGGAGGTGTAGATGACATAGGCCAGGTCCTCTCCGCTCAACCAGAGCGAGGGAGGAGTTTCTTCTTCGCGAGCGATCTGCGCCCACTGCGCATCCAGCCAGATCACTTGCACCCCTTGAGCCGGCACCACTGGAGCGAGTTGCTGTTGGCTCAGCACGATAGCCAGGACGGCATCATGTTGCATGAAGGCAAGCCGGTCACGCGGATAGGCGGGGTCCAGGGGCAGGTAGGCGGCTCCGGCTTTGAGGATGCCCAACACGGCCAGCAGCAGGTCCAGCGACCGTTCCACGCAGACTCCGACCAGGCTGGCTGGCCCCACACCGTGTCGCTGCAAATACCGGGCCAGCTGGTTGGTACGGCGGTCCAGTTCCTGATAGCTCAAGGCGTGTTGCTCAAAGAGCAGAGCGATAGCATCAGGAGTGCGGGCGACCTGCTGCGCAAAAAGTTGCGGCAGGGTCTGCTCCAGGGGAAAGGGGCGAGCGGTGTGGTTGTACTGCTCCAGCAGCAGGTGCTGTTCTGGCTGGGTCAGCAGGGGCAGCCGCGAGAGACGCTGCTCAGGAGTGGCGACGATACCTTCAAGCAGGGTC
>DATGMF010000016.1:0-12668 GCA_035293765.1 Ktedonosporobacter sp. | reverse complement strand
GAGTTTTGAACTAGCTCGCTCCCTGCGTCAGCAGCGTCATGCCCATGCAGGCCCGGTACAGGTATTTGTCTCGGCTCAACGCGCTCCCCACCTCCCTGACCCGGAACCCCCCGTTCATGCTTTGCCTGATAACGAATTCATTGAAGAATTGCGCCACCTCAATGGCACACCTACTGAGATCCTGCAAAACGCCGAAGTGCTGGAACTGACTTTGCCTCTGCTCCGAGCAGATTTTGCCATCTGTGAAACATACCACTATGTCCCTGGAGAACCACTGCTTTGTCCCATTTTCGCCTGCGGCGGCATTGACGATGAGGAAATCGACAAAGAGAAAATCTCCGCCTGGCGAGAGCAGACACGGGGCTCCTTCACACTGCGGATGTTTCCTGGTGACCATTTTTTTCTCCATAGCAGTCAGGCAGAACTTTTGCAGGCACTCTCCCACCAGTTCCAGTTGCTTTTGAGGTATGCACCACAGCGTTACAGCTAAGTAAAGAAACTTTTCGTCTCGTCACGATGGCGAATATTTTTCAGAGATAGCAAAGGACGAAATATGGCATTTCCTTTATGCTGTCCCACTATCTACAAGAAATGGGCATGGGCCTTGAAAGCATCGTCGGGCTCTGTTTTGAGCGCTCTTTCGAGATGATCATTGGCTTGCTGGCGATTCTCAAAGCCGGAGGAGCTTATCTACCACTGGACCTCTCCTTTCCGGCGGATTGGCTTGCCTTCATGCTTGCCGATGCCCGAGCTCAACTGCTTTTAACCCAATCGTCGTTGTACGTTTGCTTCGCTCCCACGATCAATCGGGGAGCTACAATGATCTGCCTGGATCAGTGGTTAGCCGATGCGGCGTCTCCTGCACGCGAGGAAAATCCCGTGAGCCAGGCCGGCGCCGAGCACCTGGCTTATGTCATCTATGCCTCTGGATCGACCGGCTTGCCCAAGGGCGTTGCGGTCAGTCATCGCGGAGTGCTGCGGCTCGTCTGCAATACCAACTATATTGCATTGGGCTCCACGGACCGTATCGCGCAGGTCTCCAATGTGTCGTTTGACGCGGCGACCTTTGAGATCTGGGGGGGGGCGCTGCTGCATGGAGGGCAGATGGTGGGGATTGCCGAAATTGAAGCGTTGCTCAATTCGCAGCTTTCTGAGTGAAAGGGGAAAAATTGAATGACACGCTCATGGCAGAGCTTGCTAAAGTGATGGGGTGAGTTTGAGATGAAAAAAGACAACCTGGAAGCGATATACCCGCCCATTAAACGGCTCACACATTCTCCTTTATGAGTAAAGAGGTATGCGAAATGACGAAAAAGAAGCATTTAGAGAGAAAAGTTAGACAGAGAATACAGACAACTCTCTGCATATGCTGGTTGCTAAGTGGTCTGTTGCTGGCTAGTTGTAGCCCATCAACTCAATCTCAGCCTGCCAGCCACGCGTCTCCAGGTGCGACCCCTTCGCCCACATTGTCCGCCACCTCCGGTAGTACCATTAATATGCCCATTCCTACGACAGGTTGCGGGAAAACGTCGCCCGTCACTGCGGGAACCAGTGCCAATCAGACAATTGCGGCCCATCCGGCTGTATCACGCGGGCACACCACGCGTACTTATATTGTCCATGTGCCTGCCACATACAAATCCAATCGGCCTCAGGCCGTCGTTCTCGTCTTTCATGGTCATGGCGGTAGTGCTGTGGATACAGATGCATCTAGCGGCTTCTCACAACTTGCAGAGCAACGCGGCTTTATTGCCGTCTCTCCTCAAGGGCTACTCGACGACGATGGCCTGCCATTCTGGGCCAGCATCGGTCCTATTGATTACGGCATGGATGACGCTCTTTTTGTCAGCGACCTGTTGACGAAGCTACAAGCCGATTTCTGCGTTGATCCTCACCGCATTTATGCTACCGGATTCTCAAACGGTGGTGGCATGAGTGGTTTCCTGGCCTGTAAACTTGCCATGCGCATTGCTGCCTTTGCCCCCATTTCCGGCAATTACTATGACCTTCCAGGTGGTTGTCATCCTGGGCGAGCGGTACCCATTCTTGAAATTCATGGAACGGCAGATTCTATTGTTCCCTACCAGGGCATCTCGCCCGATGAGAATCCTACCTGGCCTTTGCCGTCGATTCCCCACTGGCTTCAGGATTGGGCCACGCGCGATGGTTGCGCGAAAGGGCCTATCACCTTTTTGCAGAAACCTGGTGTGACCGGTATGCAATGGGCGAATTGCCAAAGTAATGCAGCCGTTGTCCATTATCGTATCGAAGGAGGCGGTCACGACGTACCATCCACGCTTGGCGATCACTCGACCGTTGCGACGATATGGGATTTTTTCCAGGCCCATCCTTTATGAGGGGAACTGCATGCTTCAGGACGCGCGTATAGCGATGATCCTGGAACGATCAAGTAAAGTATGACCTTTTTGAAACTATCTGGTATGGCTCGGATTATATGTTAGATCATTTTCGTTGTTTCCTAGCGGGCTAGAGGAGTGTGTTTGATCAATGGAGAATAGAGAGCGATTGCATAATGAGGATCTATCAGCCGAGGAAGAGGAATTGTTCGCGTTCCTGCTTGCTGAAGAGGGATTTGCATCATCTCCTGTGCCTGTGGTGCGCCCGCGACAGCAAAACGAGAATTTACCCCTCTCCTTTGCACAGGAACGCTTATGGTTTCTTGATCAATGGGAGCCAGGCAGTTCCGCCTACAATATTTACTCGGCTCTGCGTATGCAAGGAAAGCTCTCCATTAAAATACTTGAGCGTAGCCTCAGTATGCTCATCCAGCGTCATGAAACGTTGCGCACAACCTTTGCCACGATGGACGGTCAGCCTGTTCAGATAATTGCTCCACACCGGTCGGCATCATTGCCGGTGATAGACCTTGCCGGATTATCACCTGATGAACAGGAGGCCCAAACGTTACGATTGGCTAAAGAAGAAGCTCGCGCCCCTTTCGATCTGAGTCGGGGGCCGCTGCTACGTACCACCCTGCTGCGTCTGGGTATGCACGAACAGGTCTTCCTGCTGACTTTGCACCATATTATCTCCGATGGCTGGTCGATGGGCATCTTCAACCGCGAACTTGTCACGCTCTATCAGGAGCTCCTCCAAGAGCAGCCAGCTACCTTACCTGTTCTGCCCATTCAGTATGCCGACTACGCCCTCTGGCAGCGCCAGCACTTGCAAGGAGCTGTCTGGCAGGAGCAGGTCTCCTACTGGACTGCACAGCTCGCCGGCGTTCCTCCCTTGCTGGCCTTACCGACCGACCGACCTCGTCCCTCCGTGCAGACCTTCGCAGGCGCCCACTATCAGGCCGTTGTACCCGCCGAGTTGGCGCGTACCTTGCATGCTCTGACTCAACGGGAGGGTGTGACCCTCTTCGCCGTCCTGCTAGCTACCTTGCAAACGTTACTGCTGCGTCTCAGCGGGCAGGAGGATTTTTGCATTGGAACCTATATCGCCGGGCGCACCCGGGTCGAGGTCGAGCATCTCATTGGCTACTTTATCAATAACCTCGCTCTGCGTGCGGACCTGGCGGGCGATCCCACCTTTCAGGAGGCGCTGCGGCGGGCCAGTCAGGTAAGCCAGGAGGCGTTTGCCCATCAGGAGCTGCCCTTCGAACAGCTCTTGCAGGAGCTCGCAATAGAGCGCACTCCCCGCCATACTCCGCTCTTCCAGGTCATGCTGGTCTATCAAAATATGCCCTGGCATTCTCTCTCTTTGCCTGGTTTGACTATCTCTGCAGTTGAGGTGATGAACGAACGAGCCAATTTTGACCTTTCGCTATGGGCATTGCAATGGGCTGATGAACTCTTTCTCACTTTTGAATACAATACAGATCTATTTGAGGCCAGCAGCATTGTACAATGGGCCGAGTCCTTTTTGATCCTTATGCAGGCGGCTGTACGCAATCCACTGCTGAGGCTCTCCCAACTGCCTTTGCTTTCCACTGAACAGCAGCGGGCGCTGGTCCGTGAGATGCAGGGAGGCGCGCGAGATACGATGGCTCCGACCGGCCTCCGCACTTTCGCCAGCCTGGTCGCAGATCAGGCTGCTCGCACACCTGATACCATCGCCCTGGCGTATGACGAACTGCAACTGAGCTATACTGAGTTGCTTACCCGTGCCGAAAGGCTAGCCGCCATGCTGCTTGCTCACGGTGCCGGACCTGAGGTGGCTGTGGGCTTGCTCATGGAGCACTCGGCGGAGGCCATTCTCGGTCTGCTATCCGTTCTCCTGGCCGGTGCGGTGGCGGTTCCCCTGGATTATACCTGGCCTTCCTCACGGCTGGCTTTCATCCTGCGTGATACCCAGATGCCCCTGCTGCTCTCTCAGGATACGCTGCTCGCTCTCCTCCCGCCGGAACTGCTGCCCCGCACCTGTCTCTGCCTGGAGCGTGACTGGTTCTCTTCTATGGCTTCTTTTTCCCTCCCCTTTACACACCCTGCCGTGGATGGGAGGCAATTAGCGTATGTGATCTACACCTCAGGCTCGACCGGGCAACCTAAAGGGGTGGGTGTCAGCCAGCAGGCTCTAGCTCACTTTACCCACTCCGCCGGTCAATTGTTGGCGATTGCACAGGGCGAGCGTGTGCTGCAGTTTGCTTCTTTGAGCTTTGATACCTGCCTGGAGGAGATCGCGCCCTGTCTGAGCCAGGGAGGCACTTTGTGTCTGCGCACTCCAGACCTGCTCGGCGAGCCGCAACAGTTTCTGCGTACCTGCTCTTTATGGGGGGTAAGCGTGCTTGATTTGCCAACCGCCTACTGGCACACCCTGGCACTTGCTCTACGCGAGGAGGGAGCTAGCTTACCCGCCAGTCTGCGCCTGCTTATCATTGGAGGTGAACTGGCACAGGCCGAACCTCTGGCAGTCTGGCGCGAGCGGATATATCAGCAGGAAAAGGCTGAGGGATCAGCAGATAGAGAAATACAGTTACTGAATACGTATGGTCCCACCGAAGCAACGGTGGCAGCTACTGCCCACCAGGTTGCGGCTGCATCGGCAGCGCGTCCGATGGAGGAGGCTGTGATCGGGCGCCCCTTGCCTCATGTGCAGGCTCTGGTGCTGGACCAGCATTTACAGCCGGTGCCTCCTGGTATACCAGGAGAACTCTACCTGGGCGGCGAGGGACTGGCGCGAGGGTACCTGGGGCAGCCGGCTTTGACGGCGGAGCGGTTTGTGCCGCATCCCTGGAGCACGGAGCCTGGTGCGCGTCTCTACCGCACGGGAGACATGGTACGAGCTCTGGCCGATGGTGAGCTGGAGTTTCGGGGAAGACGCGATGGGCAGGTGAAGATCCGAGGGTATCGCATCGAGGTAGGAGAGATTGAGGTTGCGCTCTCCCAGCACCCGGCGGCGAGGGCCTGTGTGGTAGTGGTGAAAGAGGAGTCAGGCGACAGGCGGCTGGTCGCCTATGTGGTGCCCGCCCAGAATTGGGGGGAACTGGAGAAGCCAGAAGCACAGGCCAGACTGGCGTTAGAACTGCGGCGGTATTTGCAGGAGCGGCTGCCCACGTATCTGTTGCCTGGCGCATTGATTCTATTGGAAGCGTTGCCTCTAACCAGCCGGGGCAAGGTGGATCACGCGGCCTTGCCAGCGCCAGAGCAAGGGGCAGGAGCAGGCATCGAGGAAGCAGAGGCTCCCCGTACGCTGATCGAGGAGATACTCACCGAACTGTGGATACAGATCCTGCCCGGCAAAAGCAGCCGGGTGAGCCGGCACGATCACTTTTTTCGTGCTGGAGGGCACTCCTTGCTGGCTACCCAGTTGGTAGCACGATTGCGGCAGGTGTTGGGCGTCGAACTGCCCCTGCGCGCGATCTTCGACACCCCCACTCTGGCGGGGCTGGCCCAACAGATTGAGCAGGCACGCCGTCAACAGCCTCTGTCGATACCACCTCTGCAACCCCATGTGCATAATGGAGAGGCCCCGCTCTCCTATGCCCAGCAGCGGTTATGGTTCCTGGATCAGTTATTGCCTGACAGCGCCGCCTACGTCGTCCCGCTGGCCTTGCAGTTGACCGGGCGATTGGACGTGATGACTCTGGCGCGTTGCTTACAGGATCTGGTGCAGCGGCATGAAGCTTTGCGGACAACTATCGCCACGCGAAACGGTCTCTCAATCCAGATAATTGCTGCTGATAGACAGATTTCTTTACCTCTGGTAGAACTGAGCGCGTTGGACCGGCAAGTACGTGAGATCGCATGTGAGCATCTGCTCCGGCAGGAAGCTCAACAGCCCTTCCTTCTTGAGCGCGGTCCGCTCATGCGCACGACGTTGCTGCGATTGGAAGAGGAGCGTCATATTCTTTTGCTGACGCTCCATCACATCATCACTGACGCCTGGTCAATGGGGATATTGTTGCGAGAGCTGGCTGTGCTCTATCAAGCGTTGATCCAGCATCGGTCCTCTCCTTTAGAGCCGCTGACGATCCAGTATGCTGATTATGCCGTCTGGCAGCGCCAATGGCTGGAAAGGCTGGGAGATAGCCAGGGAGAAGAGGAAAGCAGTCCGCTGGAGCAGCAACTGGCTTTCTGGCGTACGCAACTGGCGGGCGCCCCCGCGCTGCTGGAATTGCCGACTGATCATCCGCGTCCGCAGATACAGACCTTCCGGGGTGCCCATTATTCCTTTGTGGTGGAGCCTGAACTACTGGCCGGACTGCGCCAGTTGAGTCGGCAGGAGAGCACCACACTCTTCATGACGCTGTTGACAGCCTTTGGCGTGCTGCTCTCACGCTACAGTGGGCAGGACGACCTGGTGATCGGGACGCCCATCGCCAATCGCACACGCGCGGAAGTGGAGAACGTCATCGGCTTCTTTGCCAACACCCTGGCCTTGCGCTGCGATTTATCGGGAAGTCCGAATGTGCGCGAGATGCTCAAGCGAGTGCGCGAGGTGGCGTTAGGGGCCTATGACCGGCAGGATTTGCCTTTTGAGCGCTTGGTAGATGCCTTGCAACCTGAGCGAGACTTGAGCCATACTCCACTTTTCCAGGTGATGTTTGCCCTGCAGACTGCAACGGTCTCGCGTCTGGAGATGACAGATATCCAGGTGGATCTTTTGGCAGTAGAGAATGGTCTTGCTCGCTTCGATTTGACACTGACCATGCACGAGAATGGGGATGCGCTGCAAGGAGTACTGGAGTATAATCTGGATCTGTTTGAACCTGCGACCATTCAGCGCATGGCCGTACATTTTCAAACGCTGCTGGCGGAGATGGTGGCGCATCCCGAACTGGCACTGGCCGATCTATCGCTGCTGACCGACGCTGAACGACGACAATTGCTGGTCGAATGGAATGCTACAGCAATCCCTCTTGCCCATAACCGCGACCTGGTAGCCCTGTTCGAAGCGCAGGTGGAGCGGGCTCCCGATACGGTCGCGCTCGTCCTGGGAGAGGAGCAGGTGACTTACGGAGATGTCAATCGGCGCGCCAATCAACTGGCCCATTACCTGCGTGAGTTGCGCGTGACAGCCGAAAGATGCGTAGGTGTCTGTCTGGAACGCTCCCCCGCGCTAGTAGTGGGACTACTAGGGACGCTCAAGGCCGGAGGCGCCTACGTTCCACTCGATCCCGCTTATCCGGCAGAACGCTTGATTTTTATGCTGGAGGATGTTCAGGCTACGGCGCTTATTACCACCAGCGCGCTCTATCAGAAATTGTTTCAGCAAGCCCTGCAAGAACGCTCGGGTCTGGCTGCGGGTCAGTGTATTTGCCTGGATAGTGAACATGAGTGGTCTATGCTTGCGCACCAACCCACAGGCAATTGTATCAACATAGTTGCGCCAGAAAATCTAGCCTACGTAATTTATACCTCCGGCTCCACAGGCAGACCGAAAGGGGTGCAGGTGACACAGCGAGGGCTGTGCAATCTCATTTCCTGGCACCAGCAAGTCTTTGCCTTGACGGCGCAGGACCGGGCAACGCAGGTGGCTAGCCCAAGCTTCGATGCTGCAGGGTGGGAAATCTGGCCCTATCTGGCTACGGGGGCGACAGTGGTCTTTGTGGCAGAAGATGTGAGACAGACGCCAGAGAGCTTGCGCAACTGGTTGCTGGAACAACAGATTACCAGATGCTTTCTGCCGACGCCACTGGCCGAGAGCGTCGTAGGGGAAGAATGGCCCGTTGGCTTGAAGCTGCAGACGCTCTTGACCGGTGGCGACTGGCTGCGTTGGGCGCCGAAGAAGGAGCTCCCTTTCGTCTTCGTCAATAACTATGGGCCAACTGAAAACACAGTGGTTGCAACATCTGGAGTGATTGCATCCAACCAGGACAAAGAAGGGCCTCCGCCTATCGGTCGCCCTATTGCCAATACACGCTGCTATGTGCTGGATGCGCAGCTACAGCCGGTCCCTGTAGGCATAATAGGAGAGCTTTTTCTCGCCGGTGCCAGTTTAGCCAGAGGCTACCTCGGACAACCGGCATGGACCGCCGAGCGGTTCATTCCCGATCCGTTCGTCGGGATCTCCCATGATCAATCGGAGAGCTACGGCGCGTCTGTAGGGACCAGGTTTACCGCGTCCGCACCCGGCGGACGGCTCTATCGCACAGGTGATATGGTGCGTTACTTGCCAGATGGGCGGCTAGAGTATCATGGACGTAACGATTCCCAGGTGAAGATTCGAGGCTATCGCATCGAGTTAGGTGAAATCGAGATGGCCTTATGCCAGCATCCGCAACTGCGCGAAGCTCTCGTGGAAACATGGGAATCCCGACCCGGGGAGCGACGTCTGGTGGCCTACGTTGTCGCGGCCTCGGGCCAGGTTCCCGCGCCATCTGACCTCCGCGCATTTCTGAGTAAGCGCCTTCCAGCTTACCTGCTACCAGCAGCATTCGTGCCAATGGAATCTTTACCCCTGACTCCTAACGGCAAACTGGACCGTCGCGCCTTACCAGCTCCTGAGGTTGTGCGATCCGAGACAGACGAAAGCTTTACTATCCCGCAAACCGCAACCGAGCGCATCCTGGCGGACATCTGGGCAGAAGTATTGAGGTTGGAGCGTGTGGGCATTCATGAGAACTACTTTGAGCTGGGCGGAGATTCGATCCTCTCGATGCAGATCGTGGCTAAAGCGCTTGCTGCTGGACTCTCATTGACTCCTAAAAATCTTTTCCAATACCAGACTATTGCCCAGCTAGCTGCCGCGATTAGCATCGACGCTCCATTATTTGAGGCTGATCAGGAACCGGTGCAGGGAGAGATGCCCCTGATGCCGGTCCAGCACTGGTTCTTCCATCTGGGTTTGCCGGAGCCCCAGCATTGGAATCAGGCTTTGCTTTTGCAAGTGCAACAACCTGTACGCCCAACGCTGCTCCAGCAGGCCGTACACGCTTTGATGATGCATCACGATGCCTTGCGCCTGCGCGCTCAACGTCACGCCGATGGTTGGCATTTGTATCATGCCGCTGCCCCTATCCTCAGGGAGGTTCCGTTCCTCTATATAGACCTGAGCTCTCTGGAACCACAGGAACGCTTCAGTACTCTGTCCAATCTCTGCGATGAGATCCAGGCCAGTCTGGATCTGGAACATGGGCCACTGCTGCGGAGCGTCCTCTTCCACTTTGGCTCACAACAGCCAGTTCGCCTGCTGCTGGTGATCCACCATCTGGCAGTAGATATTGTCTCCTGGCATATCCTGCTCGACGACCTGCACACCGCCTTTCAGCAGTTGATGCAAGGGCAGTTGGTTCACCTGCCTGCCAGGACCACTTCCTTTAAGCATTGGGCCGAGCAGCTCGTCTCCTTTGCACAGACCCAGGCTCTGCGACAACAGGCCAGCTTTTGGCTCGATCAGCCCTGGTACAAGGTGAGGCCTCTGCCTCTGGAGAAATCGCAGAGCCTGGAAGTCAACTACGAAGGTTCGGCTCAAACCATCTGGGTTGCCCTCTCCGAGCAGGAAACTCAGGCTCTATTGATAGAGGTACCTAAAGCCTATCATACTCAAATCAACGAGGTTTTGCTCACTGCGCTGGTATTGACCTTTGCCCACTGGACTGGGTCAGCCACTCTGCTCGTCCATCTGGAAGGGCATGGGCGTGAAGATCTTTTCGATAGGCTCGACCTTTCCCGCACGGTGGGATGGTTTACCGCTATGGCCCCGGTGGTTCTCTTTCTTTCAGACAACCAGGGGCCAGGAGAAGCTTTGAAACATATTAAAGAACTCCTACGACGGATACCACAGAACGGCATCGGTTTTGGTCTGCTGCGTTTCCTGAGCCAGGAGCTTACCATCAGAGAACAACTGGCTGCTTTGCCGTTGCCTGAAGTCTCCTTCAATTATGGTGGCCGCTCAGTATCTATAGGGGATGAGGGCTTATTTGCCCCGGCCACTGAGTCGATAGGGGCCACCTATAGCAAGAGAGGCCGACGACCGCATGTGCTGGATATCTATAGCCGCATTTCTGAAGGACAGCTCTACATAGGATGGACTTACAGCGAAAACCTGCACTACCGCACAACTATCGAAGCAATCGCGCGGCACTACCTGGACGCTCTGCAAGCACTGATCCAGCACTGTCAGTCACCCGAGGCCGGAGGCTATACGCCTGCCGACTTCCCTGATGTGGAGCTCAGTCAGGATGAGCTGGATGCTATCGTGGCAAAGCTCCCGGAGCTATAAAATAGTCGCTGCCCTGAAAAAGATGCTACCGCCTGACTTTTTTCGTCTGGCGGAGCTGCCTGCGGATTTCGTCTGGCGACATATGTTTGAGCTTTAGACGAATATTCGCTATGGCTGTCATCTGACCAGGCGCGGCCTCGTTTGCTACTAATATTGCGGCAAAACCTGCAACCGTCGGCTCTTCAAACAGGTTCACCACTGAGAGCTCTATTTGAAAAAGGGCACGGACCCGCGAAATTACCTGGGTAGCCAGCAGGGAGTGCCCTCCCATCTCAAAGAAATTGTCGAATATGCCAATAGTATCCAGGCCAAGAACTTCTGCCCAGATGTCCGCCAGCACTTCTTCAACAGGAGTAGTAGGTCTGGCTGCTGGCTGTTCCCTCTGCTCCCTTTCCGGCTCAGGCAAAGCGAGGTAGTCAATTTTGCCATTAGGGGTGAGTGGCAACGCTGGCAAGAAGACTATCGTAGCAGGGAGCATATACTCTGGCACTTTCTCTTTCAAAAATGTGCGTAGTTCGGTGGCAGTGGGCGCGGCTTCCTTTGGGATCACGTATGCGATCAGCCGTTGGTCATCGGATGCTTCCTTGCGCGCCACGACGACGCTTTGCTGTACGGATGGATGCAACGCTAAGAGAGCCTCAATCTCCTGAACTTCGATCCGGTATCCCCGGATCTTCACTTGTCGATCAACACGGCCTAGATATTCTAGTTTTCCATCCGGCAGATAACGAGCCAGATCGCCCGTTCTGTAGAGGCGAGCCCCGGGCGTGGACGTGCGAAACCCACTGCCAACGAAAGGATGGGGCAGGAACTTCTCCGCGGTTAACGCCGGCTGGTGGAGATAGCCTCTCGCTAGGCCCGCCCCGCCGATGTAGAGTTCGCCGGGTACCCCAGGAGGAACGGGTTGTCCTTGCGGGTCAAGCAGGTAGATCTGGGTGTTGGCGATGGGCTGACCTAGAGGGATGCTCGTGAGTCCATCGCTGCTGCTGATAAGCGCACAGGTTGCGTCAGCGGCTACCTCAGATGAGCCGTAGAGGTTGATGAGCAAGCTTTGTGGCAGGCGGCTCAGGAATCGCTCAGCCAGTTCCAACGCGAGTGCTTCTCCGCTGCTGAACCAGTATCTCACTTGCTGAAGATGAGTTTCGAGATCCAGGCTGGTCTGCACTATCATAGACAACAGAGATGGCACCAATACTATGCGCGTGATGCCATGCTCGGCTAGAGCGGAAACCAGGCGATACGGGTCTTTAACTTGCTCATCAGCAAGCATAACGCTGGTTATGCCACGCAGCAACGGTCCGAACATTTCCCAGATCGAGTCCACAAAGCTGAGCGGAGTTTTCTGGCAACACACCTCCTGCTGGGCAAAAGGAAACTGCTCCCACATCCAATGCAGGCGGTTGAGCGTTGCCCGGTGCGTTCCCATGACGCCCTTAGGACGGCCAGTAGAGCCGGAGGTGTAGATGACATAGGCCAGGTCCTCGCCGCTGAGCCAGAGCGAGGGAGGGATTTCTTGCTCGCGAGCGATCTGTGCCCACTGCGCATCCAGCCAGATCACTTGCTCGCCTTGAGCCGGCACCACTGAGGCGAGCAGCTGTTGGCTCAGCAGCACTGTGACCTGCGCATCATCCAGCATCAGCGCCAACCGTTCCCTCGGATAGGCGGGGTCCAGGGGCAGGTAGGCGGCTCCGGCTTTGAGGATGCCCAGGACAGCGAGCAGCAGGTCCAGCGACCGCTCCACGCAGACTCCGACCAGGCTGGCTGGCCCCACACCGTGTCGCTGCAAATACCGGGCCAGCTGGTTGGTGCGGCGGTCCAGTTCCTGGTAGCTCAAGGCATGTTGCTCAAAGAGCAGGGCGATGGCATCAGGAGTGCGGGCGACCTGCTGCGCAAAAAGCTGCGGCAGGGTCTGCTCCAGGGGAAAGGGGCGAGCGGTGTGGTTGTACTGCTCCAGCAGCAGGTGCTGTTCTGGCTGGGTCAGCAGGGGCAGCCGCGAGAGACGCTGCTCAGGAGTGGCGACGATACCTTCAAGCAGGGTC
>DATGMF010000015.1:0-79734 GCA_035293765.1 Ktedonosporobacter sp. | reverse complement strand
CCTGTTCGAGCGGCGCGATGTGCTGATTGTCGCTTCCGTCTCCTGCATCTACGGTCTGGGCAGCCCGGAAGAGTATGGCGAGGTCGTGCTGACGCTCAAAGTTGGAGAGGAGCGCCGCCGCGATAAGATTCTGCGCCACCTGACGGAGATTCAGTACGAGCGCAACGACTCCAACTTCATTCGCGGGCGGTTCCGCGTGCGCGGGGACGTGCTGGAAATCTTCCCCGCCTACGAAGACGTGGCCGTGCGTATCGAGTTCTTCGGTGACGAGATCGAGCGCATGACGGAGATTGATCCACTGACCGGCGAGGTGCTGGGCAAGCGGCAGCGGCTGGACATCTACCCGGCCAAGCACTGGGTCACAACACAGGCACGCCTTAACAAAGCCATCGAACTGATCGAGGCCGAACTGGAGGAGCGACTGGCCCAGCTGGAAGCCGAGGGGAAGCTCCTGGAAGCGGCGCGGCTGAAGCAGCGCACGAACTTCGATATTGAGATGCTGCGCGAAACAGGCTTCTGCTCCGGCGTCGAGAACTATTCGCGTCACCTTGCCGGTCGCGGCGCCGGCGAGCAGCCCTGGACGCTGCTAGACTACATGCCCGACGATTACCTGCTGGTGGTTGACGAGTCGCACGTGGCGCTGCCGCAGGTGCGCGGCATGTACGCCGGTGATCGCTCGCGCAAGCAGGTGCTGGTCGATTACGGATTCCGCCTGCCCTCGGCGATGGATAACCGCCCGCTCACCTTCACCGAGTTCGAGGGCATGGTCAATCAGGCTCTCTACGTCTCTGCCACGCCCGGCCCGTATGAGTATGAACATAGCGAAGCCATCGTCGAACAGGTCATTCGCCCGACGGGTCTGCTCGATCCAGAGATCAGCGTGCGCCCGACAAAGGGGCAGATCGATGACCTGCTGGCCGAGATTCGCAAGCGCGTCGAAAAGGGCCAGCGCGCGCTCGTCACCACGCTGACGAAAAAGATGGCCGAAGACCTGGCCGACTATATGCAAGAACTGCATATCAAGGTCCATTACCTGCACTCCGAGATCGACACTATCGAGCGGGTCGAAATTCTGCGCGACCTGCGGCTGGGCGTATACGACGTGGTTGTGGGCATTAACCTGTTGCGCGAGGGACTTGACCTGCCGGAGGTTTCGCTGGTGGCGATTCTCGATGCTGATAAAGAGGGCTTCCTGCGTTCTGAAGGCTCGCTGATCCAGATCATTGGGCGCGCTGCTCGCCACGTCGAGGGCAGCGTCATCATGTACGCCGATACCGTCACCCGCTCAATGCAGCGCGCCATCGATGAGACCAACCGCCGCCGCACGCTTCAGCTCAACTACAACGAGCAGCACCGGATCACCCCGCGCGGCATCAAAAAGGAGGTTAAGACGCTTTCCGAGCGCATCAAAGCTATGAGCGGGGCAAGCGGCGAGGAGGCTGACGGCAAGGCGTTATCAGTGGCGCTGGCAGGCATCCCTAAGGATGAAGCGGTGCGCCTGATCAAAGACCTGGAATCGCAGATGCGCACGGCAGCCAAACAGCTAGAGTTCGAGAAGGCAGCACAACTGCGCGACCAGATTATCGAGATCAGACGCTCAATGGTCGAGTAGAGTTCTGGAGCCTCACTGAACTGTTTTCGCCTCATGAAGCGGGAGCGTAACACGCAACCCAGTCTATATCAAGTTGAGATGAGGCTCCGTTGGCAGCATATGGCCCTCTGATTGAAGATTCATTTTGGAGAATCCAGTCCATAGCTATATTGGGCACTTGTGTTGTGGTTGTGCCCACAAGAGAGCCATCCATATAGAATTTAATTTGACCTGGCGTCCATTCTATCACGGTCGTATGCCAATCAGTCCATTGTGCTGCTGTTGAGAAATTTGCTTCACCTGGATGAGTATAGGCACTCATGGCCGTACCATAATCATTTTCAGGATAATCAATTTCAAATCCTCCTTCATAGAAGAGGTGCGCACTTTTGAAACCAGGAGCATACCGGGTTACTTTCAATCGTTCAGTATATCTTCCGTATTGATGATTCATGCAGGGGATAGGTACGACGGTAGCAACATGATTATCTCCACCGGTTGTGGGCCTGTACATATGAATATGCATGGCTCCATTGCTGACCGACACCGTATCCTCTGGATGATAGACTCCTCCATACGGTGCTCCAGTATTGCCATCAGCACGAGATTTTGCTGTATCCGGCCACCCCGTTGGATAGGCCCACCAATTATTGTAATAGTTCCCATATGATTGCAAGCCAGTACATCTTGCCTGCTGGGGAGTTTGGGTGGAAGAGCAGTTACTAAATGCACCAGGCGGAACTGTTCCTGAAAAATCATCCGCGAAGAGTAATTTCCATCCAGGTACATTGTCAGCCGGGATAGTTTGTCCTGAAGGCTCTAACGATGATGTCCCGGATCTCTGGGGATCTGTTGAGGCTTGCATCCCTGGTGGCCCTGATGTTGGGGGATGACGACTGGGAGATGTGAAAACAGGTGTCCCCGTCGGACAGGCGTTCATGGTATTGCAATCTTCAATAGTACTAAAGGTTGGGGCTACTCTTGAAGTGGTTTGAGCACGTTGGTCGGTTTCCAGATGATATATAGAGACGACGAGCATGAAAAGCAAGGATACGACAAGCGCACCAATGATAAAAAGATAGCCTCTTGCAGGATGGTTGCGTATTCTTTGTTTTTTGGTTCGTTGTATTTCTTGTTTCATACTCCGGCCATTCTTTTGCAGCAGCAGACGTTTTTTGCCCAGGGAGCTCCCTGGAGACTCCATCATTTTCTATTGGATGCTATTTGGCTATACGGTTGCGTTGTTTCTATACGTGTATTCCCTCCGTTTTACTATGATAGACTATACTCAACTTTTATACAATCATAGTGACCCATGCGTACTACAAGACGAAGCGCATTAAAGTTCGGTTTCAGCAACCATGTGGCGCGGATACCCTCAGGTGTCAAAAAATCGTTGCGCATAATCAAAAATGAGAGGACCCAATAACTTGCACCTTTGCTTTTCCTTTCTGATAGAATAGAAATCGGTGGCTCAGAGCCACCGATTCACTTTTAGAAAGGAGCGATACTGATGTCTCATCACGACGCTCATCACCTTCCATCGTCAGATAAGCATCAACCAGCACAACACGAGCTACTCAGCGGTCCGCAAATCTTGCCGCGGCGCCTGCGCCCAAATATGACCGTGGCGGAACTGCTCGATGAGCAATTTCAGGCATACAATGCCGCGCGTCTGCATGAAGCCGCGCGCCTGTACGCCGAAAAAATGCTGGCGCCAGAGCAAGACGTTACCATCGGCCTCACGATGGCGGGCGCACTTACCCCCGCCGGTCTGGGCGGCTGCATCCTGACCCTGATGGAATATGGTTTCATCGACTTTATCATCAGCACCGGAGCCAATCTTTATCACGATATGCACTACGCCCTCGCCATGTCGCTGCATCGCGGCGATTTTCGCCTGGATGATACCATGTTGCAGGAAGAGGGCATCATTCGCATCTACGATATTCTCTTCAAAGATAAAGTGCTGCTCGATACCGACGCTTTTGTGCGCGAATGCTTGAAGAGCCTGCCCAATCGGCCCATCTCAACATCAGAGCTGCATCATCATCTGGGCACGCAGTTGCTCAAGGCAGGGGTCAAGCCAGAATACTCGGTGCTGGCACAGGCCGCAGCCTGGGATGTGCCAATCTACACCTCCTCGCCCGGCGATTCGTCAATCGGCATGAACGTTGCCCGCAACGCTCTGGATGGCAGCCAGCTCACGCTCGATCCCCTGGCAGATGTCAACGAGACGACCGCCATCGTCCACCACGCCACACGCAACGGCGTGATCATTCTCGGCGGCGGCAGCCCCAAGAACTTCTATCTCCAGACGCAACCGCAGCTCTGGGAGGTGCTCGGCATCAATAAAGGCGGTCACGACTACTTTATCCAGATTACCGCTGACGCTCCGCACTGGGGCGGACTCTCCGGAGCCACGCCGTCTGAGGCGGTTTCGTGGGGAAAAATTAAACCAGATCAGTTACGAGACACGGTGGTAATTTATGGAGATTCTACTATTGCTCTACCCCTTATTGCTACCTACGCTATAAGCAAAGTGCAACCGCGCACACGGCGCGCGCTTTTTGCCAGGCGGGCGGAGCTACTCCAGCAGCTTCAAGAGGCATACGAAGCGGGGAAAGAAGTACGGCCATAACGAGTTTTCCATCTAATAGCAACCAGCCTTCTTAATTAGGTGCATGGCTAGCTGGCATTTAGATAGAAAACCTCTTGCCATTAGGTACAATTTTCGCATTTTCCTTTGCATTAGCTTGACAATCTAATATATAATATCATGCGGTGCCATCAATGGGGCCGCCTAAAAGAGCCGTCGAGCTAACCTGTAGTCACACAACGAAGTATATCATAGTAGGAGGAATTTGCGATGCTTGTCCACCTGATGCTGGAGCTGTACAATTGCGATCCAGAGCTTTTAAGCAACGAGTCATTACTGCGGCAGGTGCTGGACCAGTATCCAGGCCGCGTTGGTATGGAAAAAGTCAGCCCTGTCCACCTGTACGACATTGAAACGTCTAACCCGTTAGATGCTGGCATGTCTGGTTTTGTTGTGATCGCTCAGAGCCACATCAGCCTGCATGCGTGGCCCGAATATAATGAAGTTGATATCGACATCTGTTCGTGCAAAGAGTTCAGCCAGGAGGACGCTATCGCTTTCGCCCGAGAGGCTTTCCAGACTGACGATGTCGAAGCGCATTTTGTAGTACGCGCCACCCGTTCCTTGCGACCTGAAGAGCCCGATCCGGTGCGCTACGAAGCCGCGATGGCTGCCCGCCTGGCAAAAACGGGAGGCCGATAAAAAGAAGGAACATCATACTATGAGTGATTTGCTTGTGACCCAGTTTGGCGCGCCCGATGCACCGCATTGCGATCCAGAAACGGCTCGCATTACCATTATTCCGGCTCCCCTTGAGTATAGCGTCTGCTATATGAAAGGGACAGAACATGGGCCACAGGCAATCCTCAATGCATCCAGCCAGATGGAGCTCTACGATGAAGAGCTCGGTTGCTGCCCCATCGAAACCGGGGTCTACACTCGCCCTCCGCTCCAGTATCACGGCCTTGATCATGCCGCAGCCCTCAAAATCACCGGCGACGCTGCACGCGAAGTTTTGCAGCGAGGACAGCTCCCCTTCACGCTAGGCGGCGAACATTCCCTCTCCGCTCCCGTTATCGCTGCCGTTCACGAACGTTATCCCGACCTGACCGTGGTGCATATTGACGCCCACGGCGATCTGCGTGACGAATATGAAGGCACCCCACTCTCCCACGCCGCCATCGAACGGCGCGTTGTCGATATGGGTATTCCTCTCTTAGAGATCGGCATTCGCAGCTTCAGCCCCGAGGAGGCTGCCTTTATGAAGACCGGACCCGACGTCGCCATTGTCTGGGCCTATCAGATGGCGAAAGGCATTGCCACCATCCCCTGGGGGCGGCTCGGCAAACACACCTATGTAACCGTTGATCTTGACGCGCTCGACCCCAGCGAAATGCCCGCCGTTGGCACGCCCGAGCCGGGAGGGTTATCCTGGTACCAGCTCCTCGACCTCTTCCGTGAAATCTGCCACCGCACCACTATCGTCGGCATGGATGTGGTCGAACTCTGCCCCATGCCCGGCCAGACCCGCGCCGACTTCCTTGCTGCCAAACTGGTATATAAGATGATCGGGTATCGAATGTTTACGCAGACGCTATGACTCTCGCATATCAGTTGCAATCCTTCACGAGAAAACATCCCTGAATGCCATTGTTAGTAGCAATTTTGATGAAACCCGAATCAACGTACAGAACGACAACCGCCTTTTTGATGGGATCGCCATCGGAGCCAAATGCAATTTGTCCGCTCACGCCTTGAATCGCCTGTGCTCCTGTGATTCTGGATAGACCTTTCTCTAGCGCATCTGGCGTTAATGCCGTAGTTCCTGCATTCAACGCATTGTTACAGCCCTGCAAGAGCGCTAACATGGCATCATAAGCCAGGATACTATCGTTGGTAGGACGATCATAGCCATAAGGATTTTGTATATGCTGGCGCGAGGGATCAAAATCCTGGCTGTACATGGCAAAAAACGGCGGAGGTGCCAGATTTTTCGCTAGCCATTCATCAGGATAAGCAAACGCGGTAAAATGCAGATGAACAAAGCCGGCTCGTGCGGTAGACGGATAGCCACCTAAGTCATACAGGGCATCTCCCCCCATCACTTGTATGTCAGGTTGAGCTGTGAGTAGAACCCCCAGGTCAGAAGAGTAGCCGGAGAAGTAGACCAGGTCGGGATTGAACCGCAAGGCATCGTGCAATAGCGCAGGTAGCACTTGTGTCTTCCCAATCTGGTAGTGTTCCGTCACTACGATCTGATTGCCATCGGCCTCAAATTGGTTGCTAAAAGCGCTTGCCAGACTACTACTGTACGCATCTGTAGGATCGACGAAGAGGGCCACCCGTTTTGCATGTAACTGTTGCTCTATATATTGTGCGCCTGCTACGGCCTGGCTTTTGTCAGGGGGAGCGACGCGGAAGAAGAAGCGCGAGATACCGGTTAATTTGTTGCTGGAAGCGGTTGGCGAAACCATGGGAATGCCTGCGTTGGAAAGAACGTTTACCGCTTTCAGTGAGTATGAACTGAAGGGCCAACCCATGACCCCAAGAATTGTGCGATCTTGCTTTGCTGCCTGCACAATTTGTTGCGCTACCCCTGTTGCATAGTCTGAGTTACCACCTGCATTGGCAATCAAGAGGCGAACCTGTCTACCTCCACTTAGTTTCCGATTATCATTGTATTCTTTTTGCGCAACATAAGCGCCCTGAAGGACATCGCGTCCGGTGCTAATGTCACTTGCGTTGCTACCTGTAAGCATTATACCAACGACGAGCGTGATGTACGGCTTGCCAGAGGCAAGCACAAATTGATCCTCTTGATAAATCAGGGCTTCGGCATCGTTCGTATCTTTTGCAATAGCCTCACTCCACAAAGCTATCGCCCCATTCTTATCTCCCTGCTTCAGCCTTGCAGAAGCCTGAACCTTGAAATTAACATCGCTTCTTGGGGAGCTGGTGTCAAAAGCATATGTCCCATCGCTGAGCCCAATTAGTTCTTTATCTGCTGCACTCGTAACGCCGATACCTTGAGTTGCTGAACTCGCCTCTATATTTAGAGCCTTTAAAATAAATGGATAAGCGAAAACGCCCGCCACCACTAATGCCACTATGCATAACAATATCAGGATGAGAATCAGGCAACTTCTCCTTTGCCTTTGGATGGGTGCTCGTATCGCCACTTCGCCAACCTCCTAAATAAAACTATCAATGCCCAGCGCATCTAGCAAAACAATATTTTTCTTGCAATAAGTACTTATTTTAAGGTATTATATGCTAAAATTATAAGTTCATCAAGAGCGGTAGTATACGTGTTAGCATTATTATGGGCCTTCTGAAAATTAGGAGGGTAAGTAAAGCCAGGCATGGTCTAAGAGTCCAGATGGCCTGGTTTCAAGTTGAGTTTATCGTGGGCTGAAGTTCTTGTTTTCTCCTGTATGGGGAGAAAGCAATGTTACTGGTGCCCAGCCCTTCAGTGTTCCCTTCATTTGCCTATCTACATAAAAGAAGGCAGCTTCTGCACGCTTTATTTCGTGGCATGTGAGGACAGGAGCCGGGTGTTTGGCCTCATACAGCGCGCTTAATTTCTCCCTAGCAGCCACAATTGCCGCCTCCCGTTTTTCGTCAGGGTTCTCAACGGTATCTTCACACGCCGCATCTTCACATGCCAGGAAGAATTCAAAGGCTGCATCTATCTGCCTCCACCATCGGGGAGGCACATTTGCCTGGTGGCGTTCTACGATGTTCACCTGATCTGTTACTACTCGCACGATCCTCCCAATGCGTTGACTTCTAAGAGCCAATTTGATCGAGGTAAAGGCAACGAAACGTTCCCACCATCGTTTGACCCATCCTGGATGCATAGGCGCACCACGGGGATGTCGAGAAAGCTCTTCATCCATATTAAGAGCATCAAATGCTTCATTGATCCTGCTCCACCACTTATCCGGCATGTTGACATCATTGCTGATTAGCGTAGTCATCTCCTCATCTGCCACGCGCGCGATTTTCCTGAAATTGTTGCTACGCAGTGCAAAGCGCATTTTATACAGGGCTACAGTACGCTCCCACCATAATTCCACCTGTTCCATAGGAGAGGGTTCAGTAGTTGATATGGTGGCTTGAGAGATATAGCTTTTCCATTGAGTAGAGATGGCCGGAGGCCACTGCTTCGCCTGAGCATTGAGCCAATTCAACGCTTTCTGATCAGCACCTTGTAGTAACACCCCCAGAAAGCTCTGCACAAAGTAGTCTTGCTCACTTTTCTCATAGAAAGCGTGCTGAAAATGGAGGGCGAAGAGAATACATGCACCCAAAAGAGCGTTCTTGTAAAGTTTACGTTGTACGCCGTCGCACGCGCGCTCTGCTATCTCGCCTATAAGATACATCAGATCTGACGGCGCTAAAGCCTGTCGCATCATAACTATAGTGCCGTCCAACTCTTGCTGATGCTGAAGGCAAATAATCGCCAGCATTTCCAGGAGACCACAATATGTTTCGCGTGAAAGAGCAGGCGCCTGGAGTATCCTGCCAACGCTCTCAGCAAATTCCCTCCGTCCTTGCCCCAATAGCGCAGGTCTTCGTACAAGCACGGCTGTAAAATACCAATCATGTAGCTGTGGCAGCAAGGCGGGAAAGCGGCCAGAATTGTAAAGAAACGCTAAAAATTTCTCAGCAGGAGATGGTTCCTCTGGGAATGCCGTTTTTTTGAAGATGTCGAGCCCGACACTGTATAAACATGTGAGGAACTCTTGCACGTAATCGCGCAAAATCTGTGAGTTCCAATACTGCGAAAGATAGTGTTCACCATAAAGCTCAAGAACAGTGATTTTCTCTTGCGTGGTAAGGCGGGCTGCTTTAAGCACGCGTTCTAGCGTCACTTGATCGAGGCCCTGGTTCAGCCAGAGAGAGACATAATAGAGACGCCGTGCTTCTTCATCTCTTGCATAAACGTCGAAAAAGTTCAAGAGCCAGGGAGCAGTTGGATCGCGTACAATGTAGTCCTGCCCGTGATATTGAAAGAATTCTGCGCATTCTGGCACGGTGAAATTTGCCAACTCCAGGACTGAAGCGATGTTCCTTCCTGCGCGTGAAGGTAAGTCAAACCAGGTAGCGAGCTGAGGAGATCGCAACCAGCTAGAAAGGACTCGTTTCTTTTGCTGTTGAGCAGCACTATCGCTGCTTTTCGCTAATGCGCTAAACATGCTGAGCGCAATTTTCGACAATGTATTATTTAAAGGGAGGTAAAGCGGTCCATAGCGTTCAAGGAAGTATGCCTGTTCATCGGCTGTAGTGAGGACACGGGCCAGTAAGCGTGCCACATCATTATGCTGCTGCATCATTGCTGAGTCGAGCATGATAAATAAAAGGCTCATTTTCTGGGGATAGTTACCTTCTACCAGTCTTTCAAACAACTTCCCCGTTGTTGGCCACCACTGAGGAAACTGCACTAACAGTTGGAAGAGATCGATCATCAGAGGATGATAGTTCTCTGCAAGCTCACGAGCTTTTTCCTGACTGAGCCTGGCAGTATTGTCAAAGGCGAGTCTTTTTATTGCCTCTTCGTTCCACTCTATCGGCAGACGCAGCGTCAGAAACTCTCCAAAGGTGTTCCATGACACAAAGAGTAAGGGGCGTATCAGCTTGATATCCTCAGAAGAAGAGAGCAGAGAGGACCATAGCTTCATCAAGTCGGCATAGATACTCCAATGTTGCTGTAGGAAGGCGAAGATATTCTTAATAGCGAGCAATTCACCCAGCAGGCTGGTCCAGACAGTTGCATCTGTGGCAGGAGGCACCGCGCACGCCATTACGTCTAGCAACGTTTTGAAAACGCTTTCCTCATAAATTGCCACCTCCGATGGCTGCAAAGATCTCGGCGGCGACACTTCCTGTTTCACAACCGCAACGCATTTTGCTATCGCAATAGCTGCTATTTCATGCAAGCCCTGTGTGAGCAGGGGCACTTTCTTACTGGCTTGACGTAATTTGATGATCCCAGCGCCGCCTGTACCTCTCCACCAATCTCTATCGTGCATAGCCAGACTGATGAACGCCTTCGGATAAATAGGCTTGACAAGGTTCTTGGCGATATAGGTATAGTCAGAGGAAAGCAGTAGAAACTTAATGGGGGTTTCGCCCTGTATGATCAAGCTTTCATAGAGAGTTAAGAGCTCGTTTCGATCTGAACTCGAAGCAATATCTAGCAGCATGAGGAACTTATCTCTAAACTCCTCTGACCCTTCTTGCATAAAATAAACAGTAGCGTCACGCGCAAACTGAGCCGCAAGAGGCAGATTCTCAACCAGCGGGTTGCCTGGCAGCTCAGTGCGTCTTCCCGTATAACAATTGAGCGTCAGCTTCTGCTGACGATGTTCCTCAAGCAGCAGACGCTGCGCATGCGGCTCCTTTTCTGCCCCTGGCACAGAGAGCCAGCTTGTTCCGATAATTTCCGTTGTTGCTCCATGAATATTAGGTTCATAGGTACTAAAGGTCAGATCCTTTAAGAGCTGAGTTGGCAGACAGCATGTTAGTCCGAAAATTAATTGGGCAATTTCATTATCAGACCCGGCAAGATAGATTTTCTGTGGCACTTTTTTCTTCGTTTTTGCTTCGATAACAGGTTTCTTGGTAAGATACGCCTCGATAAGATAAGGAAGATACTCCCGTATTCTGGCGCTGTTTTTGGTCCTGGGAGTGAGTTCTTTGCTCTCCTGCCACAATATTTCGAGCGGTAATCGCTCAAGGTGGGTCTGGAGGGATAGAGGAATATCACGGCTTGGCGGTACATCGCATCTTTGCCAGAGTTTTGATTGCCAGAGGGAGATGGCATTATAGGCGGAGAAATGTTCAGGGAGACCTGCGAGCAGGTGAACAAAGAAAGCTCCATAACGACCAACGCCATCTCTTCCCGTATATACTTTATGAACCAGGATTCTTTCGCGCTCGGTTGCAATAAAAGCAAGACAGACGGGGGCAGCATCTAAAGGGATAGCGGGATCTGCACCAGGAGGGAGAGAATAACGTTGATAGCGATCCAGGTGCTGTACACGAGCGCTGCGGATGTCGCGCAGGCCGTCAGAAGCTGCTCGTATCCTCGCCCCGGCCCTCAGCGTATCAAGGCCCACATCAGACCATGTATACCATAACTGTTCTACAGCATCGACTGCTCTGCTCTGATCCTGGTCAATCATAGTGTCCAACCATCTCTCGTTTCTGATCGCTGCAAGTATTTTTTATAATCTCATTTTTACTTCAGACTTCCAGGTTAGAAGTTCGAAGGTATGATTTCTAGCCGGTAGAGGATCCATAAGAGCGGATCCAGGCAACGGCAGGGCTCCACCCTGGTAAAATTGCCGTTTCCGTCCGGGGGCTCTCCCGTGGCAGAGGTGGCAAAGAATTTCACATGCTTGAATCTCGCCGTTGCGGCTAGAATATCTCCTTGTCTATAGTGCAAAAGCAGGTTTCTCACCTCCCTATCGACCGCCTCAATATCTTGCAAATCGAGACCCCCTCCATACGGAGGGTTCTCCAAGAGCCTCAGTATCGGTGGCGGATTCATGCTCTTGAGCAGATCCGATTTGGAGAACATCACTGCGACCGGTGTCTCGGGTAAACTCGACCCATCGGTATGTCCGTGATAACGCTCAAATATATCGATAATTTCATTGAACCTTTCAGCTACCCTCCGCCTTTGTGCGAGGTTGAGCATCCGTTGCAGGCTGGCTTGCAATGTAGGAGGAAGGTCATTGGTAAGGGGAATCATCGCGAATGGATCGGCGACGAAAATCAACGCGCTCGTATTAAGGACAAAGCGAGCAAACTGGATAAGCCTCGCACTAAGAAAATCTTCGCCCGCAGTGTCATAGATCATCAGATTATACGTTGTGGCTGGATGCTTGCGTGATTCACTGACAACCAGCTTATAGATTAATGGCTCGGCCTGTTCTCTGATGGCTGCCTGGGTTGGTGGGAGTGTTCGTTTTTCGATGAAGAGAGGCTCGTAATATTCTGTGATATATTTATGTTCCGCCTCGGGCGTCAGGCAGGTCATTCGTACCAGCCCTTGTGCATTGGCTGCCCATTCCTCTTTAAATTGCTGGATCAGGCCCGCGATATAATGGCTTTTTCCTGAAAAAGTATCTCCTACGATCACCAGTGTGATGCTTGGTACCAGTTCTATATTGTATGGCAAATGATAGCTGCAATTGGTACACTCACGCCGAGCCATCTCCAGCGTATACTTGCGACCATCAAGCGGTTCAACATACATGCGGGCAAAAGGTCCCTTTGGCTCTTTTAAAACGACCCCGCTCGTTTTGCCAGAGACGATCTTGCACTCACCCAGATAGATTTGTTCAAAACACGAAGGGCAGATGCATTTGACAAAAGGCGATAAGCCCATAAAACGCTAGCCTCCAACACATGAAAACTTTTTTCCCGGCTGTATCTTCAAAACCAATACAACTACAGGTTTTTTCGCAAAGCATAGCGAACGTGCAACACAAAGCTCACAACCCCAAAAACCAGACAGAAAAACAAGGCCAGCAATAGACTGCGGCTGTGCAGTAAGGATGCCAGTGCATTTCCCAGCGCGAAGCCTACCCCTCCCCAGTACAATGCCACTATCCCCCCAAAGAAGAGTGCTAGCTTCTCTTCTATGGCCCGTATGCACAGTGCAAAAGCAAGCGATGAGAAGAGTAATGCGCTGATACATATCACAACACTCCCAAGTAACCAGCCAACGATAAGGGCAGAGAGAATATTCAAGGCCATGCCAATATTGCGGAAAAAACGATACTTTCTATCTCTAGCAAATTGCGGGGAGAGTTCAAAGGCACGTTGTATTTTTCTTGTTAGCGGCTGACCAGGTTTGGTAGCAGTCATAGTGGCTACCTGGGACTGATGCGATACCAGAGTATTGGCCGTATAGAAGACTGAGCCTTGCTGCCGCTGGTTGTTGGCTGGTGACGCCTGTATAGTTGGCGGCATTCCCTGGTGAATTGCCATCTTATTCACCAACGGCACTCGCTTCTGTCGCTGAGCAGCCTCAACGGCATCCTCCAGGGCATGGGCAAACGCTTGTACCGTTGGGAAACGGTCCTCTGGCTTTTTAGCGAGAGCTCGCGAGACCACATCCCAAATCTCCGGCGTAATGAGCGCATGTCCAGGATGCAAGGGCGGCGGCGGCATCGTCAGATGCTTCATACAAATCTCTGCGTTCGTACCATCAAAAGGACGATTGCCGCTCATCCATTCGTAGACGACAACAGCTAGAGAATACTGGTCGCTGGCCCTACGGATATGACCAGAGAAGCGTTCGGGCGCGATGTAAGCAGCTGTGCCTAACACGCTGGCCTTGTCCGCAACCCTCTGAGGACCCGTCTTGCTCGTCACTGAAATGCCAAAATCGCTTAATAGCACATGATCGATGCTTCTCAAAAGCATATTTTCCGGCTTCACATCCCGATGTGTGATAGGTACAGGGAGTTGATTATGTGCGCACTGCAAGGCCGCTGCAATCTGGTTCACATAAAATACAATGCGGTCTAAGGGGACTTGAGTTCCACAAGGATAAAGCGTACGCAGAGTTCCCTCAGATGCATATTCCATCACAGTATAAGGAATAAGGCTCTTCTGCCCATCCTCCAGGCTATCCTGGACGCCGTAATCGTGGATTTGCACAATATGAGGATTAAAGCGTTGCAGATTAGCAATGGTGCGAGCTTCTAGCAAGAACTCATCCTGATTATAGTCCTGGATACCCGTTCCTTTCATAATTTTAATGGCACGCTGGAGCGAATTGATCGAGATGTGCTCTGCCAGGTAGACTTCTGCATAGCCACCTGAGCCGAGGAGACGTTTTAAGCTGTAGTTACCGAATTGCTGCCCCACACGATCTTGCATTTGCATGGCCGCTCTCCACGTAAAATTATTTTTAGTCTATTTTTGTTCTAAAAATTTCAATTTCTGCTTGTTTGAAAAACTTCATCAGATGTTGCTTATATATTATAAGAAAAACGAGAAAATAACAAGACTCTCAAGCGAGAGACATTGGTCGCGCCTGGATAATGCCATAACAGTATAAAATCCAGAGCAGCGGATCCAGGCAACGAAACGGCTCTACACGCTTAAAACGGCCATCAACATCTGGAGGCTCCCCTGTTGCTGAAGTGGCGAAAAATTTGACACGGTTGAATCTATGACTGACCGCTAGGAGATCTGCCTGTCGATACCGCTTAAGCAGCCCGCGTACTTCTTGATCGACGGCGTTGATATCCTCTAAATCAAGGCCACCTTCGTAGTAAGGTTCTCTGCCAAATGGAGAGCTGCTCAGCTCGTTGAGATATCTGAACAGGTCAACTTTGGAGAGCATGATGGCTATGGGAGTGTTACGCGAAATAGCCTCATCACCCCTGTGGTAGCGTTCAAATAGATCAAAGGTGGTATTTATCCTATCAGCGGGTCTGTGTGTTACTAAGGGGCCAAAACTTTGGCGGATGTTGTTTTGTAGCTCTACTGGAAGCCCCTCTAATACCGGCAGCATCATCACTGGATCTGCCACACAAATAAATGCGCCAGCATCGAAAATAAAGCGGGCGAAACTCACAAGTCTGTTTGGATGAAAATCTTCCCCGGAGGCATCATAGATAATCAGGTTCCAGGCTGTATCTACACTATGTGGTGTTTGAATTGTGCTTAGCTGATAAATTAATGGGTTGGCAGTCGTCTCAGTGGCAGGCAGGGTAATGAGCAAGCTCCGTTTTTCTATAAAGACAGGTTCGAGATAATTACTGATATATGCCTCTTCTACTTTTGGAGTCATGCATGTTATATGGGTAACTCCTTGTATCTGACCTATCCCCTTTAGTAACTGACGAAGAAGAGAGGCAATGTAATGGCTCTTGCCAGCATAGACATCACCAACAACCGCCAGGGCTATACCAGGTACGGACTCGATATTTTGTGGAAGATGATACCCGCAGTGGGAGCATTCACGCCGAGCTAGCTCCACAATATAGTCTGGACCCTGGACAGCCTCTGGTCGTGAGCGAGCCAATCGCCGCTCTAACCAGTCCTGTGGAGCTTCTTTCAGTACCATTCCTGTTTTTCCTGATATAATGCGACATTCCCCAAGGTAGATCTCTTCAAAGCAAGAGGGACATGTCACTTTAGGGAAACGTACAACCTTAGATGGCTTTATAGTACTGATTGCAGATGGCTTTGTTGTTGACTCAAGCAGTTCTTGTATCTGACGCTCCACTTCAGTCGGCAACGCCTCTGGTATATCTTCCAGGGGAGGTGCAGGCTTTGCAGGTTCTGGCTTGTCAAATTGCCGTTCCAGTATATTAGCAAGTTCAGCATACTCGCCACCCAGCTTGCGCCAGACGGCAATCGCGATGGTGGCAAAGGGACGGCTCTCGGGGCTGATAACAAATTCCCCTGAAGCGTTGGGGTCAGCATAGCGCGCTAAAAAGTCATGTGAGATGCCAAAATGTTTCTCCATGAAAGCGGATACTTCTCTGAGCACTCGATACTCGTCCGCCCTCGGCAATGCCCTGGCTAGTTCCTCTCTGACCCCCGGTAAAAATTCGTACTCGACATATTCTGGATGGGTTGCTGAGGCATCTTGATGAACTTTTTTTAAAAGCCCACCGAGAAATACTTCGGCTACAGGTAACTGAGGAGGATCGTACATGTGCTCAGGATCAGGTAACATCGTTTGCTGGATCACGCGCACAATAGGCATGGTGATAGGCGTGGCAGAGAGCAGGCGCGCGAGCTTATGGGCTGTCGGCGCAGTCGCACGAAAGTAGCGTATGCGTTCCTGGGCTGTAGGCTCCTTCTCCTCTGACTGCGAAGGCGAGGATACGGCAAACCCATCGTCGCGATTTTTTGTGAACTGCACCCCGGCGGCTTTGGTAGTTTCCGCGCCCATGACCATACGTGCCCAGGCAGCTAACGATTGCTGATGTAATGTGATGATCGGTAGACGAATGGAGGAGAGGTCTGGTGCCAGTCTGGACGGTAATATTGATGTTTTCAGTTGCGCATTCGCCATACCGGGCGCGGAGGCCGTGAGATGGATACGTTGAGCAGCGCATAAGGCTGTGCGCGGCCAGAGTCGTTGAGGTAACATTTGCAACAGCGTCACCAGATTCCTGGCTCCCCATAATTCCAATAGATCCTGAACTTTTCCGCCATACCAGGCCGGTGAGATGCAATCGGTGACGACCAGAATCAGGCGACGCCCTGTTGGATCAATGAGTTCTTTGGGGTCCCTCCAACGTTGCTCAGCGGCGGCCGGATCTGTCCCGACATAGAGCTGTGCCTCCTCTTCGTTATTCGTCAAGAGTTTCCACAGTCGTATATCGCGAAAAGCTCCTAATCGCTCGAAGAATGTGCATAGTTCGGCAACGGTCTGTTGCCAGAAAATCATCGAAGCCCCTTCATCAATCACCAGGGCAAGCTCAAACCAGCGTTCGGGAGCAGGCTCCACAACGGGGATCCAGACCTTCTTCTGCATCTCTGCTATTTGATAGATTGTATCCTCTTCATTCAGCACGAATCTCGTGTGAGAACGAGCTCGTCGCCGTAATGGACGCAAAGCCCGTCCCAGGATGAGGGAATCAGCCAGGGCCGATGCGGTGGGCATCCTGATCAGCTTCCCGCTTTGAGATGCTTCATCTCGATATGCTTCGTTCTTGTCGATGGGCTCTGGTGAATGGATATAAATATCGCTCCCTGCTCTTTTTTTGAAGTCGGAGATTGACTCTTTATCTGCTGGCGGTGCGAGGTTGGGGAATTGTGGTGGTAATGGGGGATGTTGCTGCGGTATAGGAGGCAGGGTTTCATGCGCTGGCGTTAACCTGGTAGCGAGCCACAGAGTTTCGGCAATCTCTTCCCCAGTCATTTCCAGATCAGCCTTCTGCAGCGCGTCAATGAAGTTAGCAATCTCGTCGCTCATACGCTTTTACCCAAATGCATTAATACTGCTTCACGAACGGCCTTTTGATCGCGAAGATCAATACCACGAGAAGCCAGATAGACAGCATTCAACAATTGATCGGTAGCCAGGTCTCCTCCTTTTTTACGTTCTTCGTCGAAATCCGCAACCAAACCCTTGATCAAACCCTTAACACTCTCCAGTAGTTCTGGATTTAACTTCAGGTGATTTTCTACAATGGCCTCAAGCTTCTCCGGGCCAGGAACGTGCATCTTGAGCCGCAAACAGCGCCGGACAAACGCTGGTGGAAACACTCTTTCGTCGTTACTGGTCATGATCACAATTGGGAACGCTTTACAAGATACCCGCCCACCTTCAATATGGACTTTGATGGTGCCGCGTCTGTTGTAGTAGACCCCCACTTGCTTTTGCTCTTCTGAGAGACGAACCAGTTCACGAATTTCAAACTCGCCCTCTTCAAAAATATGCAACAAGTCATTCGGTAAGTCAATATCACTTTTGTCGATCTCATCGATCAGGAGCACACGCGGCTTCTCTGAGGCAAGCAGTGCAGCCCCTAGCGGACCCAGATGGATGTATTTGCCGATATCTTGCTGCTGTTGCTCTTGCAAACGGCCAATGGCGTCATAGTGGTAGAGGCCATCAGCAAGTTTGGTACTGGAGGTGATTGACCAGCGCAGCACCGGGCCCAGTTGTAATTCTCTGGCGATGGAGTAGGCCAGGAAGGTTTTGCCGCTGCCCGGTTTGCCACTGACTAAAAGAGGACGGCGCAGATGGATAGCCGCATTGACCACATCAATGACCGTGTCATCAGCGAGAAATGCCTCTCCATGGGCCAGATGCTGCCTCGTATAAGAATCATCCTCGTTATTCAATTCAAGCTTATTCAAAACCTCTCCATTAAACTCACGCCAGGGAGGTGGATCTGGAAATTCAACAAGGTGAGGCTCACCGGTCCCTCTGTAGATTCTCCAATCACTCATCACGATACCCCTTCTCTAATTTGGTAATGCAAATCGCCGTCCAGCTATATCTGGCGGTAATCTATTCGGGTCATCCCATAAGAGTGTGAGATGATGCCCATGATGGTCATCTCCAGCTTGTTGTGCATTCACGCGTTGCGTAAACACCCAATCGGGGAGATTCAGCAGTTCTCGCGGAGATTGGAAAAACTCTCTCCATTGCGCTTTGAAGCCATTGAATGCATTCGCCAGGTTTCTCATCTTCTCCCTGGGCCAGAGCACAATGGGTACGCCAGCTACTGATATGGCCGTGCGTATATGAGTATCCTCCGGCGACGGGGGAACAAACCCTAGTATCAGGCACACAATATTATATCCGTTGAGTAGGGCAAAGAGAGCCTCTCTGTTTTTATAGTCTTGCTCTTCGCACATCCAGAAAGGGCCTTTCATTTTCGGATTGTTACTGCCCGCCTCAAACCTCCCACCTCGCGTAAAACTTAGGAACACGTTCCATTTCTCTCTCCAGGACTCATGCATGGCTATATTCTGTGCTCTATCTAAAGAGCGTACAACCAATTTACGTATAGTTCCGAATTTTACATTGAGCCCAATATCAACCAGCCAGTGATCAATGGCGCAACACAGCAAGTCTTCTTTAGATAGAAAGACTTCGATGGTTAGAGCTTCCTTGAATACATAACCTTTGTACTTTCTGCATATCTCACTGATACATCCAGGTATATTTTCTAATGACACTGGTTCTGAACTGGGGTATGGCTCCCCTACTGGTTGATTTTGATCATCCAGCAGCCAAGCCCGTATCTCGAACGTCCGTTCTTCTGGAGGTTCAACAAGGACGGGCCCGGGGTCAACGACGATGAGCAAATAAGCAACTGGGGCAGGAGCAGGAGCAGGGTCTCGCCTTCTCGCGTCTAAGGCGCTCATATACTGCGGTATGTTCTTTCCTAGCTCCCGGACTCTTGCCTCGATCCAGCTTTGAATGTCCTGCTGATCTTGTTTGCCGACATATTGGGCCAGACGGGCAGCAAACATCAGAATAGGCAGGGTGTTGTCTTTATCTTGTCGGAGCTTCCCAAGTTCGGTAAGCATCGCAGGGAGCAACGTTTTCTCATCGCTGATAGGGATATCTACACTTTCGGGCGCGCTGGCGCGGTATGCGTCCGACAGAACGTTTACCGGCAATTTCATGCGTTCAAGTAGTGATTGCAACTGCCGGAGCCGTGCTAAGGTAACGTCCACTTTGTAGAGATTGCGCACGAGGCGATCCAGCTCTCGCCACTCTTCTTCAGTTTCATTATCTGGCTGGTAAAGTCGCCATGCTAACTGCCCTACGCCGTCAGGAGTAGATAAACAAGCAATGAAAAGGCGCACCATTGCCGGGATATCGAATCCTGGCAGGCGTTCTCTCGCGTTCCTGGCAATCCCAGGGGGAAGCTGATGGAGCATACGCTCATATGTGTTATCATCTATATGAGGCGGTTTATGAAAATGTTCTACCAATGCTGCGATGTCTTCCATGCCATACTCATTCTCTTTTCCCATAAATCTCAGGACATGTTCGATCTCCACCAGCGCACAGCACTCGCTCAATTTTCTATACCATACGTTTGTTTTGGGAAAACCAGAGAGGTAAATCACATTTCTCAGAAAAACCAAAAATAGCTGCGGCCCCACTTCCTCACTGTTCAGGTTTAAAAGCATCGTGATTGTTTTTCTTACCCGCGCTTCGGAGTTATCAGCATCGGGAATGGCAAACCTATGTGGAAAGAGTTCTGGTATGGTGAAAATATCCTCCAAATCGTCTTTTGAATCAACAAGATGACTATCCGTTAATGCTTCAGAACAACGCTTTCGAAGAAAAGGACTTAATGCTACCATACTCACTTCTCCTTCACCCTTATGCTTGTAATCTATGATATAATATCTACGTTCTAACGTCAACAATTTAGACCTTCTATTTATCAATAAAAATATTCTTTTCCTGATTTAAGTACATGATGGGGAGTTGATATGACAATGTCAGGACTGCCAGGAGATTTCCTGCGTCGTTTACGAGAAGCACTGGAAAATTGCGAAGAATTCAATTCAATAGATGAGCTTAAAGAGGTGTTTCTTGATGAGCGGCTGTTTCCCTGGAGGCACCATTTAAAAGAGAGAGATACTGTGAGCAGGCGTGTGATGGCGGTGATTACCGACTTATATCCTCAGACAAATGGCGGTGTAAGTGTGTTGCTCTTGCTGCTGACCATCCTGCGAGATCGTACTCCCAGTGGTATGAAAGATCGTTATCAGCGTCTGGATAATCTGGCGAACGAACTTAAGCAATTACTTGCATCTGAAGGCCCTGATGATGAGACGTCCAGAAAGATGCAGGCAAACTCAGGAAATGCGCACATGGTTTTTTCCGTACAGTGGGAACACTTAGCCAGATGCATACAGGCGGTTGGCGAGATTACAGTTCCGCAGATTATTGGGGGGCAAGTCACGCAGCGTTTCCCGGGGGGTACTGGCTGGTTGATAGCTCCCATCCTGGCAATGACTTGCTGGCATGTTCTCAAAGCAAGGACGATGGGCGGTCGTCTCTACGACACGGATTTGAGCGCACAGGTAAAAAATAGTGTTCTGGCCTTTGACTATAAGCTGCCTGGGCAAGGGATAGAATATCAAATTGATGAGCTGGAATGCTCTGATCCGACTCTTGATTATGCAATTCTTAGACTAAAAGACCGCCAGGATCATTCATTAAAATCGCGAGGCTTCTTATCGTTAGATGTGGATGTACCTCTGACGTCACAAACGGAGCTCTATGTCATTCAACATCCAAAGGGACAGCCACAGCAAACCGCTTCTGGCAGGTTTGATCGCTATAAACCACAGCAACCGCAATGTATTTTTCATACCGCTCCAGCCGAAGAGGGAACGTCTGGCGCTCCGGTTATCAATGTACGCAACTGGTCGGCTGTAGCTATGCACAATGGCGAAGATACTAACCTGGGCCTGCGAGAGGCGACGTTGCTCAAAGCAATCCTGTCCCACGTTCAGCAAACGCGACCAGATCTGTACGAGACCATCATGAATGCTCAATCAAAGAATGTACAATAAAGAAAGGTGTGGACGATGACAACTGGAGTCAGCCGCTGTTATTATCCTGCTCAACCCGACCCGCGCTATCCTCTCGTCTGCGATGATTGTTATTTTTTGCTCAAGATCCATGATACCCAGGCGTTCTTTCCCGCGAACAGATGGCAGCAAGCCCGCTATCTTCTTTTTACTTCGTCTATCGAAAGTTCTTTTTTTCCAGGGAACCCGACCCAAAATCTACATAAATTTACCTTGCTAAAAGCGAATGAACCTGCTCACCTGGGAAAGCATATCGATCTTACAGGATGGCTGCCAGCTCGCGAACAGGACACGGTGAAAGTTACGATGAATTACACAGTCAAGCGAGGAGCGCCGGTTAAAAAGCTGGTAGAGAAACTGCAACAGCTAAACATCGAGCCAGTAGTCTCTCTGGTGCGACCAGATATAGCGGTGGCGGCCAAAACATCCCGGATCGTGGTACAAATTCTCGGTAACCTCCTGAGCTCTTTTTTACAGGAAGACGAGCTAACGGAAATTTTCCCGCTAGAAATGGATATGAACCTCTCGGATTTGAAGGCTGGCTACTATGCGGTGCTCGGAGCCACCAATGAGCGATTTCCGCTGGCTCTGGAGATGCTTAATGGACAATTAGTCGAACCGGGGAGAGGAGAGCTATCGCGCCATTCCTATGTGGTGATCGAGGTACTGACAACGCCACGACACAAGCAGGAGCTTATCCGCTGTGAACCGTGGGGTGAGCTCCTCCTGGAATGCAAGGAAGAGATCCTGCATGCCACCATCCGTACTGGGCAGGAGCGCGATGAGGCATTTCAGCACTGGCGCATCGCTCTAAAACAGATACGCAGATTAGCGCAAAAAGATCGTAGCTTTCTTTTACGTGAAATCGACGCAGTGCTTGCCGAAGCACAAATGGAGATTGAGCAGAAATTGCAAACTCACCTCACCCTCCAGGCTCAAGGATTAGAGGATTATCCTGACGAGTGGCAGGAAGTGCTACATTTTAGCACGCCGCAAGAGTTACGACGAGCCGTCCGCGATTATCAAGATGCCCTGGAACTATCGGAACAATTATTGCAGCAGTACAATTTATAAGTTCTTCCATAGTAGCCAATAGCAACTGCCAGGGCTTTTGCGTTTTCCCATCTTGCATCTCGTGTCTCCTACGCTCACAACCAGCAAGCTGGTTGTGAGCAAGGGAAGAGGGGTGGTGGCGAGCCCGCGCAGCGGGCTCGCCACCACCCCTCTTCCCTTGCGAGCGGGGCTTAGCCCCACGAGCGTGACGGGAACAACGGGAAAACGCAAAAGCTCTGAGCAACTGCTCCTGGATCTGTAATTTGGAGAGATCGCGCGCTATACTAATAGAAAGCCTTGAAAACCAAATGCCATACAGAGGGAATAATGATGTACATCTGTCAGGGAAGGCTCTTATTAAAAAAATATGTCATAAGACAAACGTATATTGCCTTTTTCGCCTGTTGCCTCTTAGCAACTCAGCTTGGCGGCTGTAGCCTTTTCAGCGCCTCCGGCTCTCAGCAGCCGCAAAAGACGACGTTTACCAGTTCGGCTAGCAGTTCTTCCGAACCCATCACATATAGCACCGGCGCGCACGATGTGCTGATACGCACATTTTATGGCGGTGGTTTATACGGCTCGCTTGAACTTGCCCCCCAGGTCAGCATCTACGGCGATGGCACCTACATTCTGGGCCAGGACCAGCAGGGGACAATCAGTTCTGATGCATTGCAACAACTACTGGATACGCTGGTAAATACTGATGGGCTACTTCACCTGAAACGCCAGCAATTCATAGATATACCCGATCAGAACGCGACCTTCCTGGAGCTCTCGCTGAACGATAAACAGCTCGAACTGGTCTATGGTCCCTTTGGCAATCAGCAGGAAAGCGCGGACGATATGGACGAGTATCATCGGCTAGGCAAGGCGCTATCCACCATCACGGCAACGCTGAAAGGACCCACCCATCCCTACCACAGCTCATCGAGCGCGTTGCTGGTGCGACAGATTTTCCATCCCGATTTCACCCAGACTATTCTTTACTGGCCGTTATACGAATTTACGCTCTCGCAGGCGGCCATCTTCGAATGCGGCATTGTTCCGCCTGACGAGAACAGTTCCAACGCTGAAACAGGTTGTCTTAAATACCTTATACCAGACCATGCCCAACTACTGACCGCCTCCCAGTTGCAAACGCTCAGGACGCAACTCAACAACCGGCCAGAAGGCATTTTTACCGAGCAAGGATTATACTATGAAGTGACATTGCGCCCATTATTGCCTGATGAGCTTGCACACAAAACAGTAGCGATGTTCGGCAGCGCGCAGGGGTCCTATCGCGGAGTTCCCCTCAACCAGGGCACTATCCCCGCTCCTACGCCGACGCCAACACCGTAGAGAATCACTTCGCTACTGCCATTACTGTGTGGTATACTACATGAAGACGCGCCCGTATACTTGCATCTGAGAATGCAGCGCGTCGAGCTTTTTTAGCGAGTGTAGGTGCGGAACGACCAGCGGGAGGAAGCAGAGGGCTGCCGATCTGACCACCACTTGAAGTATATCCCCACAACGGTTTTACCGTGAAAGGAAACATGACCAGAGAATACAATGAGCAACGGCGAGATGATTCGCGTCCATCATTTCGCAACAAATCCTCAAACAGAGATGAAGAACGATATTCACGCACCAATCGGCCTCGCCTCAGCCGCGAAGCGGTAGATCGTGGTTGGGAGTCTGGTGCGCAACAGCGGCACGCGGATTATCGCCCGCGCTACAACAATGGACAAATGCCGCACAACAACCGCCGGTCAGAACACCCTTCCACTCATCATGACCGCGGCCACGGACCCTATAACAGACGCCAGGAAGATTACCAGGATGCCTCCAGACGCTATGATCGTCCGCACAAGAGCTATCAGCGCGCTCGTCCCCAGGCTTCCGGCGACACTCGACGCAACTTTGCAGAACCACATGGCGAGCGCCGTGGCTACTCTGAGAGACAGGGCAGCCGCCCGGGCTTCCATAATGGCCCGCAAGCGCGAGGAGGGCACAGCGCGCAGCCTTCTCGCCAGAGATATGATAACCGGCGCTACAACGATGGGCGTGATAGACCGGCACGCGATTTTGGGTCCGAGCGCCGTGACGGATCATTCCGTAAACGAGACTATGATCGCCCACGCCGCGGACCGGATACGCAAAATCCCCGCTGGCAAAGTCGGCCTCAGACGTTTTCCAGGCGCACATTTCACGAGCGAGAGCGCCCGCCGTTTCAGGGCCAATTCGAGGGCGATTACGAATGGTTTGACGACAATGACGCCTACGATCCCTCGTCGCGAGACAACAAGCGATCACATGGGCAAAATGGCCGCGACAATCCCGAACGCCGCAACCGGTATGCGCCAAAGGAAGAGGAGCGCCATGTGACGCGGCTACCGGATGGACGCGTCATCAAGGGATCGCGCCCGCAGCAGCGTAAAGAGGCACGCTTCTGGACGAACATTAACGAAGACACCGAAGCGCTGCTCCAGCGCCCCCAGTTCTCAGAAGACGTGGATGAGGAGCAAGAGCTCCCTGATGAGGCCGAGAATATCATCAGCATAGAGACGGAACAGGAAGCTCCCAGGCGTAAAGTCAGGCGGGAGGCCAAGCCAGCTTCCGCTAAAGCCGATAGACGCGCTGGCGGCGCGTCTGCTCGGAGAAGAAAAGTCGCGCCTTCCTCGAAGGACGCGCTCGCGACAACAAGGGTCCCCAGACCATCGCAGCGCGGCTTTAAATGGCCGACGCCTTAACGTTTGCTGAAAAAACACGCAGAGATGTGTCCAATCTGGAGTTGGACGCATCTCTCCAGGCAATTCCCTGGTGGAATTGAAGAGCATTGCACACTGACCAGCTCGGAGTAGATAGATGCTTTATCCAAGTTACCTCAACCTTTATCATAGCGGAGAGCTAGCAGCCCGCGCCGCTGACGCGTGGGAAATCCTGCGCAGTTGCACCATCTGCCCCCAGAATTGCCGCTGTAACCGTATCGCGGGGAAAACGGGCGTCTGCCATTCTGGGACGGAGGCAATCGTCGCCTCGTGGAATGTACATCGCCGCGAAGAGCCGCCCATTAGCGGTACGCGTGGAGCGGGAACGATCTTCTTTGGCTATTGCCAGGCTCGCTGCACCTACTGTCAAAATTTCTCGCTCAGCCAGGGCGGACTGGGGCATCGTGTTGGACCCGAGCGATTAGCCGACATGATGCTTTACCTGCAAAAGAAACGCTGTCATAATCTCGACCTGGTCACACCCACGCATTTTGTGCCGCAAATACTGGCCGCGCTCGTCATTGCCTGTGAAAAAGGGCTGACATTACCCCTTGTTTACAATTGTGCAGGCTACGAGAACCTGGAGACGCTGCAACTCCTGGATGGCGTGGTCGATATCTATTTGCCGGATGCCAAGTACGCCGACAACAAACACGCGTTGCGCACCTCGAAGATGCCACGCTACGTTGACCATAATCGACTGGCGCTCAAAGAGATGTATCGCCAGGTCGGTCCGCTGGAGCTGGACGAAGAAGGGATCGCGCGGCGCGGCCTGCTGATCCGTCATCTTGTTATGCCAGAAGATATCTCGGGAACTCGTGAGGTGCTTGCCTGGATAGCGCAAGAGCTCGGTCCCGATACTCCCATCAGCCTCATGGATCAATACTTTCCCGCATGGAAAGCTGTCAATGATCCTATATTAAATCGCCGCTTAACCTGGGCTGAGTATCGTTCGGCCCTCGATGCCCTCGACGACCTCAACTTTACCGCAGGCTACGTCCAGGAAGATCTGGTCGAGTTAGACGCAACAGCCGATGTATAGATCAGATCACAACCTGAGCAATAGTAGCATGTTCATGGACAGAGCACGCTATAATCTATAGGGGGGACAATGCGTCTCTCTAAAGTCGCGCGCAAGCCTGGATAGCCGGATCATGACCTGTTACGCGCCTGAAAACAATGCGAACACGAGACCGCATTGCTCGTGCTCCCCCCGCAAAGGGATAGCGATTGAACCAGAAGGTGCCTCTGCGGCGACCTTTGTTTCCTCCCATAGCCTCAAGGCGTATGGGCCTCCACAAGGAGTTTTTATGAATACTACGGCCACGTTGAGCCGCCTATTTGCTGGAATCCAGGCAGACCTGGACCTCGTTGATGTGACATTTCAAGAACGAGCAGCGTCTGGACTTGATATCCTCAATTCCGCTTCAATGCACGCGCTTGGCTCGCCGGGAAAACGCTTGAGAACAGCCATCACCTTGCTTTCAGGAAAGCTGAGTACCTACCGCTTCGACAAACTGCTCCCGCTGAGCGTTGCTTTCGAGATGGTTCATCTCGCAACGCTGATCCACGACGATATTGTGGATGAGGCCAGCACCCGGCGCGGTAAACCCACAGTTAATGCCATCTGGGGCGACAAAATCGCTATCTTGCTCGGCGATTACTATTTTGCCAAAACTGCTGGCCTGATCGCTGATATCAACGATAATCGCATTGATCACCTCTTTTCAGATACGGTAGCCATCGTTTGCGAAGGCTCGATTATAGAGATGATGACGGCTGGTCGCGTCGATCTCTCCATCGAGTCCTACTACGATAAAATTAAGCATAAGACGGCCTGCCTCATTGCCGCGTGCAGCAAGGGAGGCGCGATTGTGAGCCAGGCATCGGACGAGGCTATTACCCACCTTCATGATTACGGCATGCATCTTGGCATTGCATTCCAGATCATTGATGATATCCTTGACTATACGAAAGATCAGGCCACGATTGGGAAACCGGCAGGCAACGACTTACGTCAGGGCATGGTCACGCTCCCACTCATCTATGCCTTACAGGACCAGTCACAAAATGGCTATCATCAACAGGTACAATCCCTGCTCAGCGAGACGGTAAGAGATGAGGCCGCGATCAAAGATATTGTCGATTGGGTGACGCACGGCTACGGCGTCAAACAGGCATTTCAGGATGCTGATCTGCACGCGCAAAAAGCGCGCGCCGCCCTGCACTACTTTCCAGCTTCGCCAGATCGAGACGTGCTGGATGAACTGATCGATTTCGTCGTTGAGCGCAACCGTTAATTATGAATAGATAGCGAAGTCTATGAGCACAAAAACATTAGAAGAAAAATTTCGTGAGACGGGCGGCAAACGTCCCTACGTCCAGCGCCTCTTCGGTCGCATTGCCCGCATCTATGATCTGATGAACTTTTTGATGAGCTTCGGGCTGGACCGCTACTGGCGCAGTCGTGCGGCGCGCTACCTGGCGCTGGCAACCGGCGAGACAGGGCTTGACCTGGGAACCGGCACTGCCGATCTGTCGATTGCGGTGATCCGCAACTCCGGCCCCGGTACGCATATGATTGGTATGGACATTACGCCGGAGATGCTGGAGCAGGGGCGGCTCAAGCTGGCGCGTCTGGGTTTACAGGACCAGATCGACTTGCGCCCGGGCGATGCTGAGCATATCGACCTGCCAGATAATAGCGTCGATGGCTGCTGTTCCGCGTTCACCGTACGCAACCTGACCGACATCCGGCAGGGGTTTCGCGAAATGCTGCGCGTCGTTCGCCCCGGCGGACGCGTGGTTTGCCTGGAGATCAGCCACCCACCCGGCAAACTTTTCGGAACATTGTTCCACTTCTACTTTTATCAGCTCGCTCCCCTGTTCGGCTCTCTCATTGGCAAAGCCTTTGAAGAATACAACTACCTGCCCAACTCGCTAACAACCTTCCCCAATGCAGAGGCTTTACAAAAAATTATGGAGGAGGTCGGCTGGAGCGACGTGCGTTTCTATCGCCTCAACGGCGGTATTGTCGCTGTCCACGTCGGGACGAAGCCTGAGCAGGGGTAGCAGCATGCGTATAGAGCTAAGCTAGGATGCGAAGAACAAGCGGAGGATTATTATTAAGAGCAGGGCGACGCCAATACCGACAAGCCAGTATATCTCGCGCCCGCTTCTCTTATTCCTGAGATTATTCCCAGGCTCCCACGCCCACTGCACCGGATCGCGTTCAAGGCTCCTATCCTCCATCTGGGGGATTTGCGCGCCCGACATCCCAAGAGAAGGGATATACAGGCCGGGCTGGCTTTGCGAAAGAACTCCATTCTCTCTTGGAGAAGGCAACGCGAGCGGAGGATAGCTATACGACCCGGTGTTGCCAGTGTTCTGTAAACGCCCACGAACATTGACCGGCAGAATGGCTAGCAGATCGCGGCGCAGTTCCGAAGGTCGCTGATAGCGCTGCTCAATAGAGGGATGCAGCCCTCTGGATAGGACGACATCGAACAGGGGAGACAGGCGCGGGTTGATGGTGCGGGCGGACGGGACATCACCATCCGGTGTAGCGCGCACCGGCGCTTTCCCGGTTACAGTGTAATAGGCCGTCGCCAGCAACGAGTAGAGGTCCGCTCGCACATCGATGCTGCCCAGAGGAAGCTCAGGAGCCATATAGGGAGAAAGGGATGAGCGCTCTAAGCCGATTACAAACTGCGTTGCTCCTCCAGCCAGCACCACAGAAAAATTTCTTAGCACATACTGCCCATCCGGTCTGATGGCAATATATTCTGGCTGTATCAACCCATGCACCAGCGGGGGCGTCTGCTGCGAGATCATCTCCAGCAACTCGGCAATTTGCACGCAGCACTCGATGATATCGCGTTCCGATAGGGTCAATCCTATACGCCTCATGCGCGCAACCAGCGACTCGCCGTAGACAGGCTCAAAGACGAAGAAGTTGCGGTCTCGCTCGCTAAACACATCCCACAGCGTCGGCACAGGCGGATAGCGACCAACCGAAGTGAGTGCAATGGTAGCGGCGCGCAGCATTCCCTGCACCGCGATAGAGCTGCTCCCCGGCGCGTATAATTCACACAGCATGACCGACATCATTGAGCGTTGAGCATCCTGGGCATGCCATACCGTTTCACATACGCCTGATTGCCAGTGCTGACGCCCAAAGACCTCAACCAGGCGATAACGCCCTTCACGCAGCAGAGTGTTGGGAGTCAGCAGCGGCTGCTCGTCTTGCAGCGCGTTATCTTCTTGATCTACTGCAAACAGCTCCATATCGAATGCATCTGCTGATGATGAAGCTCCTGCTTTATGCTGTTCTGAGAGTGGCGCTTTCGCAGGCTGAAATACAGGTTGCTGACGCAGGAGGTTAAATACTTCGGGATCGAGCGAGCGACTTAGAGGAGCGGTGACGCGGGGACGGTGCGGAATAGCTTTTTGCTGGGAAATGGAGGTCATATTTCCCGTTGCATCCATCTCCGAAGGGGGCAGAGGAGTATTTTTATCCGGTACAACCGCCGGAGAAGCGCTCTCACTTTGCTCTGCCTCATCTGAATGGCGGGGGAGTTGCACGCGAAGGGCACATTGTGGACAGGGGCTTTTTGTGATATCCCATTCGGTACCGCAGCGTGGACACGTCATAATACATCCCTCTCTCTCAAATTTCTTTTGATCTTATAGAGTCCCCATTCGTTGGCAGCTATCCACACTGGCATCAAGCATAGGAAGATATATTGCCCAGAGTATAGTTGACGGCGGCATACCTGTCAACCACTTTACCTATTTTTGCTATGCTACGCGCTTCTAACGCCTCTTTGGGATTATTCCAGCAATGTGTAGCAGAGCTAGCCTAGCCTTTCTTCCGTCCAATGGGAGCCATGTTATTGAAGAAATCTTCCAGCGCCTTCGCCAGATCATGCAGTTGGGTCGCCTCCACCACGGAGATTTCATGACCGGGATGCGCCACGCGGTAGAGCAGTTGGACGGCGGGATGTTTTGTTGGCGTTGGCGTCTCGCTGGCAGCGGCTCCCAGCAGGGAGGCACGCATGGCGTCAACACTGGCATTGACCTGCTCAAGCTGAGCAATATCAATAAAGCTGGGCGCGTTCGCTGCGCTTCTCCCCTGCTTTTCCCTGCTCTGGTTGATTTCCCACTGCCTCCTCGCCTGCTTACCAGCCGCGCAAAAGCAGAACTCGGGGCGAGCAGAATCGGAGTTTCGCAGGCCGGTATCGTCACAAATTGGACAGATAGGCATGGTCATTTTCCCTTCAACAAAATAATGTTTTCTATGAGAGCTGCTGCCGGTTACTCAAATAATCCTTGAGCATGTGTTCGCAATCGAAGGCCATGCGACCAAAAACCTCTCCTGGCTCGCACCAGCATGACCTGCCTTCAACCGAATCATGTCTCTCCCCACCAGTCACCACCCCTCTGTAAGCAATCGAGACGGCGCGGAAGCGCGGGTCCCGCTTGAGCGACGAGTAAACGCCCACGAGACCAACGAGCTTGACAGTATAGCCCGTCTCCTCCCAGGTTTCGCGCAGCACGCACTGCTCCACCGTCTCACTATAGCGCACAATGCCGCCGGGTATAGTATACCCCAATCCGTCCGCGCGGTCTATCAGCAGGAATCTCCCTTCCTGCTCAAGAATCACGCACGCGCTCAGTATCGGCGAGATTTGCCCCAGGGTAAGAAGAGCAATGATACGAAAGATTATACCCGCTAGCAGCCCCTTTATCTTCTCTTTCATCGCCAGCCTGCTCTCCCTGAAAAATACAGTGTTGCTTGCCAGTTTTAACCGCCCTCTGCAACCTCTTCCTCTTACTCGGTAGTATACGGGGCAGAACAGTATTGCGCAAGGTTCCTTGATACACTGATCTCCGAGCGCACACTAGCCAGAGCATAACTCTATAGCGTACGATATAGAGAGACGAAATTTTGACAACCCCGGGCCATACCCACTAATAGGGGATCGTTGAGAGGAACTATGCCACAACGCGAATATCCACAACTTGAACCAGGACAGATTATCCCGGCATTTACCCTGCCGGGAACCGATGGCATGCCGCATAGCCCCTGGGATTACAAACAGCGCGAACACCTGGCGCTGCTCTTTATACAGCATGCAACAGCAAGCGAAGGACATACAAGCTTACACACTTTTAGCAGGCACTACTCTGACTTGCGGGAAGAGTCGTGCGCGGTCCTGGCCGTGACGGCTCAGCCCGTGATGGCGAATCTGGAGACCTGGGAGGCGTTGCGCCTGCCCTTCCCGCTACTATCCGACCCACAGGGGAACGTAATCGCCCGCTATACAACCTGGGACGGCACAACCAGAAGCCTGACGCCCAGCATCATTCTGGCGGATCGCTATGGCGCGCTCTATCAGCAATGGACTGCGAAGACCGAGGCGGAGCTGCCTCCTATCACCGAGCTACTGGAGTCGCTCCAGTATATCAATAAACTCTGTACGCCTTGACGCCCAAGAGAGTCATAGCACGAGCAAAGCTACGAAAGGATTATCATGGCTCAACAGCAACGTAGGACAGCATGGGATATTGAGACAGTTCTTGTTCACAGTGGTCGCAGCAGCCATATTGAGAGCCCCAGCGGCACGCCGACCGCCCCGCCTATTTACGCCAGCACCACCTATCTGCATGAAAACATGCAAATGCTTGATACCGTTTTCGATGGCACCACGCCAGAAGGCCAGCCAGCTTATGTCTATGCACGACATGGCAATCCGAACACCTGCGCCCTTGAAGATGCTCTGACGCAGGCAGAAGGGGGGGTTGGCACGGCGGTCTTTGGCTCCGGCATGGCTGCTATTCAGGCTGCCTTGCTTGCGGCAGGCTTGACCGGCGGAGCAAAGATCGTGGCCTCGCAAGACCTTTACGGACCCACGATTGGGCTGTTGCGCAAAGTATTTGTCCCGATAGGCGTCGAACTGGCGCTTACCGACCTCTGTAGCCCTGATGCCGCCGCTTTTATCCGCGCTGAACAGCCGGACATTATTTATGTGGAGACGCTCTCGAACCCTCTGGTGAAGCTGGTCGATCTGGCGATGATCGGTGAGGTGGCACAGGAGGTCGGCGCCGTGACCATCACGGATAATACCTTCGCAACCCCCTACCTGGCCCGACCCATCGAGCATGGCTTCGACCTGGTCATTCATAGCGCGACCAAATATATCAGCGGGCACGGAGATAGCACTGGAGGCACAGTCACAAGCTCCAAAAATACCCTGCTTAACCAACTGAAGCATTACGCGCTCATGTTAGGCGCTGTACTCAGCCCTTTTGAGGCGCACCTGCTTTTACGGGGCCTGAGAACGTTGCCCTTGCGCATGGAACGCCATTGCGCTAACGCGTTGCAGGTGGCACGCTTCCTGGAACAGCATCCTGCCGTTGCTCGCGTCTACTACCCCGGGCTTCCCAGCCACCCCCATCACGTCCTGGCAAGCAATTTGCTCAAATGTGAGCACTACGGAGGGCTGCTGGCGTTCGAACTCAAGCAACAATCGCGTGAGGCCGCTTTCCGCTTTATCGATAGTCTGCAACTCTGCTTGCCCGCCACCACGCTGGGCGATGTCTTCTCGCAGGTCAGCTATCCCGCCACCTCCTCCCATCGCACGCTAACGGCGGGCGAGCGCAAGAGCATGGGCATTGCCGACGGCTGCATCAGGCTCTCGGTCGGCATTGAGCATGTGGAGGATATCATCAACGATCTGGATCAGGGATTGCAACGCGCAACCGAGTTGGGATGAACTTTTCGGCTTGAGCTAAAAAGCTGCGCTATCTGCCGCACGAGAAGCGACTCGACAGATAGCGCAGGCCCGATGCATGCTATTTGGTATGGCGCACGTATTTGCCCGGAACTTTGTCTTCGGCCTCGCCGCCCTCTGCCGCTGACATGACATGCAGCATCTTCGCGTTGGGATCGATGACGAGATCGCTCACCACAGAACGGACGCCGGGAAAGTTGCGCGCGATCTCCTCGGCGGCGGCTTTTTGCTGGCTGGTATGCACCGCGCCGCTCAGGCGCACATTGCCTAGCCGCGGGTAAATCCCGATGGGCAGCTCTCGCGTACGCGGATCGCCCGCAAGCGTCAAGGCAAGATCGCCCGCAAGGGTATCATCACCCACCAGACGGTTTTTAATCTCCAAAAGCCCTGGCACCCCTAGCGCTTGGTCTCGCACCATCTCGCCGCGCAGTGAACTGGAGATATTGCCATCCAGGTAGAGCACGCCATCCAGCACGCGCACGGTCATTCCTTTGAAATCGACGTGCAAGGGCGTGAGATCAAACAGGATATTCTCGACCTCTTGCTGCAACTCGCTGTCAGGACGATAGGGCGGCAAGGTTCTTAGTACATCTTCGGGAACGGAGACCGAGACCTGCCCCATCCCCAGGCCCGTGACCATCTCCTGACGAATCAGGGTATCCTGGCCTGGCCGCAGGTGATGGGCCACGATGTAGGCCAGCTCGCCGCCTTCAGGATGGACCGCGACTATCAGCAAGATGCCCTTCGCGCCGTCGCTATTCTGCACCACGCTTTTATTGTCCAGCCACGCTCCCTCGGGCACCGATGTGCTGGCCCCCGCCAGAGCGGCCCGCGTGATATTCAACCTGATCCCATCGCCAGAGGCGGTCGCCACGGATATGAAAGGAAGATACACCGTTTTTCCGAAGAGGCGACCCTGCCTGACCCCAAGCGAGGTCAGACGCCGGGTGGCAGGATCAAAACCCACATGGGTCAGGACGCCATCCTCGCCATCGGAACAGATGATCCTCCTCCCAAAATGAAACTTGTGCATTTCAGAGATCAATACTGTTCTATTCATCTATCGTCCCACCTTGTACATAAAAATACCTGGTAGGGGCAGTGCCTTGCGCCTGCCCTGCTACCCCTCGTCTACATCCCGTAGGGGCAGTGCCTTGCGCCTGCCCTGCTTGCTCATTGGACTGCAACAGGGCAGGCGCAAGGCACTGCCCCTACAAAGTGTAGCACGTTCCTCTTCCCCATGACAAGCCACTCCCCGTTGCAAACCTCGCATTGATAGAGTATAGTTCTTCTAAGAAAGCAGGGGGAATGATGACGTTCAGCCACGAAACCTATATTTGTCTGGATATTCCAGAGCCACAGGCTCAATGGATTCTCGATATTCGAAAGCAGCAAAAGGATGAGTTCCGCGCCGCATTGCCTGCCGAAATCACGGTGGCTGGCTCCAGTGGGGTTGGCGTAATCAAAGCAGACCAAAAGCCAGAAAGCGTTTTTAGCATCATAGAGCAAATTGCCGCCCAGACCGCGCCTATACAAGCTTGCTTTCGTAGCGTTATTCGCTTCCCACGCACAGATATCTTTGTGCTGACTCTTGAGGATGAAGCTCCTTTACGCTCACTGCATCAGCGCATTATCACGTCAGCGATCAGCTTCGAGACTAACCGCTTTCCATTTCAGCCCCATTGTACCCTGCACAGCCGTTCACCTGTCAGCCCCGAAGATGCAGCACATTTACTATCCTTGTCTCCTTCCGATCTCGGAAGCTTCACGCTGGATACTCTATCGGTATACACGCTGGAACATTTGCCGATGACGCTACTTTATCGCGCCAACCTCACAGGCGCCTGCTAGATTTAGGCTAAATGCTTCACACAGTCAATTTGCGCTGTTGCATATCTGTCGGGCCAAAAATCGTTTCAAGGGCCTCTGGCGCGTAACGCTCAACAATATCTTCGGTGATCGCGTTGGCGCGACAGATTTCACCAAACATGCTGGCACTCCTGCGTGGGAGGCGCTGCTGCGTCTGCGGATCGACTTCGATCAGGCCGAAGCGCACATACCAGCCGTTATTCCACTCGAAATTGTCTACCAGCGACCAGTGGAAATAGCCGCGCACAGGTATTCCTTCTTGCAAAGCGCGGTGAAGCATCGCCAGATGCTCTAAAATTGCGCGGGGGCGGCGATCATCCAGGGAGTCGCAGAAGCCGTTCTCGGTGATGTAGAGCGGTTTGTTGCCGCGTGTGCGTCGATATACCTCTTTTAAGACGCGATAAAGACCCTCAGGATAGATTTCGCCAAAGCTGCTATCCAGCCCCGCATCGTTGCGCACAGCGCCCTCCTTGATAAAGCGCCGCCCGAAAACCTCCGCGGGAAGGTGCGGATCGAAACGCACCATTTCGCGGGTGTAGTAATTTACGCCGTGGTAATCCCTTGCGCCCGCCGCTCGTGGGATCGGTGCGAGCAATGTGTTAACGGGAAAGGGAAAGTCTCCGCTTTCCGCCGCCTGCAAAGGAGCCCAGTTGAAAAAGAGTTCCTGGATGCCTGCAACCACGCGATCAAGCGGCGAGAAAGCGTTGGCGGGATCAAACAGGCGATAGTGCAGGCAATAGCCTATCTCCGACTCTGGTTGGAGGTCGCGAATAGCATAGAATGCCTCGACGTGCGCCTGCATCAGATTGCGCAAGACTTGAAAGGCCAGCAGCAGGTCTTGCTCGCCGGGCGGGAATGAGCCCATCTGATACCCCTGGACGGCATAGATGTTAGGCTCGTTGATCGTCACCCAGAAGCGGCAGAGATCATGCAGCGCCTGCACCACATAGGCCACATAGCGCGTAAAAAAGCGCATATTCTCTTGCCTGGCAAAACCGCCGCGCTCGGCGAACCAGAGCGGCTCGGTGAAATGGTGCAGGGTGACGACGGGGATCATACGACGATGACGCAGGTCCATGAGCATGGCCCGGTAACGCTCAAGGGCGGTACGATCCCATTGGCCTTCGACAGGCTCTATGCGGCTCCATTCCAGGCTCAAACGTAGCGCGTTATTCTCCATCTGCTCGGCAAACTGAAAATCGCGCTCCGCTTCCTCCCACCAGTTGGCAGCGTCACCACTCGGTTCGCCGCTGAGAATATGCCCCTGCTGCTCCCAGCGATACCACTGGTTGTTGCTGTTGCCACCTTCACACTGATGCGAAGAGGAGGCGGTTCCCCACAAAAAGCCGGATGGAAAATGCAGAACGCGCCGGTTGACCATAGATTTACCCCTTCAACGTTCATAGAAAAGCGTCTGTGCTCTATTATAACACTATATAAAGTAGAAGCCGAATCCCGTTGGGATCGGCTTCTACTTTATATAATCATTACATCGCTACTCGCGAATGCCACGCGCTGGCAACGGACGCACCAGTGGGCTCATCACAGGAAGAGCATCCTTGCTGCGCGGCAGGCGCTGGCGTACCAGGTAGTTCGGGGCGTTCGCCAGATCATCCTTCTCAAGCGTCACATCTTCACCGAAGCGATTGAAGAAGGAGAGCTCGAAGTTCGGCGTCTCGCCAAGCGCGCCGTGAGGGCAGACCTCGACGCAGTCACCGCAGAAGATGCAGCGATCAAGCGCGAAGGCGTAGCGCGTGAGATAACGCTCGGCCATCATCAGCGAACCGGTCGGGCAGACCTGCACGCACGCTCCGCACGATACGCAGTCGGTATCATGCAGGCTAACGTTAAATGGCGTGGAGACGATGGTATCGAAGCCCTTGCCAAACATGCCGTAGCAGTCGGGGCCGATGACATCGTGGCAGACGCGAACGCATTGCGTACAATTGATGCACTTATTGGGATCGCGCAGGATAAAGCTATGTGACAAATCCACATCGTAGTCGTGATAATCGCTTGGCTCGCCATCGTGGAAGCGGTTATCGGCCAGGCCGTGCTCGATACTGTAGCGTTGCAGATCGCACTGACCGGCTGCCGGACAGGCACATTGCAAGCAGCGCGCTGACTCGCGCTCAGCCTGCTCTTTGAGATAGCCCATCTCAATCAGCCGGAAGTTGCGTTTGCGATCCTCATAAGGAAGCATCGGCATCTTCACTTTGGGCTCAACCGGCTTATAGGGAACGATATCGAAGAGGTCAGGCTTGCGCTCCTCCAGTTCCAGGCGGCGAGCCACCTCGCTCATATCCTCCCCCGATAGATAGGAGTGAATTGAGCGCGCTCCCAGCTTGCCCTGAGCGACGCACTCGATGATCGTCTTGGCTCCCATCTGAGCGTCGCCGCCCGCGAAGACGCCGGTGCGGTCCGTCATAAAGTTATGGGCATTGGTCTTGATCGTGTTCCACTTTGTCCACTGAATACCGGACTGCTCATCAAGCACGCTACGATCAACGGCCTGACCGATAGCCGGGATCACGGTATCGCACTTTATAACAAACTCAGAACCAGGAACGGGCACTGGACGACGGCGACCGCTGGCGTCAGGCTCACCGGGCTTTGTTTGCTGGTATTCAACGCCAACTACTTTCCCATTCTCAACGAGAATCTGCTTCTGGGCAATTCTCAAGAGCAGTTCAGTGCCCTCAGCCTCACCGTCTTCAACCTCTTCCATCGTGGCTCCCATATCACTGCGGCCACGATAGTATGTTGTGTGTACTTTCGCGCCTAAACGCAATGAGGTACGCGTACAGTCGAAAGCAGTAAAGCCACCGCCGATAACAATCACTTCTTTGCTGTGATCTACCGGAACAGACTTACCCTCAACTTTTTCTGCCAGATAGCGGATAGCATTAACAACCCCTTCTGCATCTTCGCCAGGGATACGCATTTTATTACTGGTCCAACAACCAATTCCCAGATACACAGCATCAAAGCCCTGCGCGAAAAGATCATCAATCGTGAAATCGCGACCAAGCTTGACATTGGCCTGGAAATCGACGCCAAGCTGCCAGACATGCTCCAGTTCGCGATCCATCATGTCTTTCTGCAAACGATACTCGGGAATGCCGTAGCGCAGCATACCGCCAGCCTGGGGCTGCATGTCGAAGATTTTGCAATAGTGACCCTTGAGCGCCAGATAATACGCACAGGTCAGACCGGCGGGGCCGGCGCCGACGATAGCGACTTTCTTGCCGGTCGGCGGGTCCTGCACGTAAGGCACTGGAGGATCGAGCAAGCAGGTCTCTGCTGCGTGGCCGTGCATACGACAGATGGCGATCTCTTCTTCGACCAGGGCGCGGCGGCATGCCTTCTGGCAGGGAGCCGGGCAGGTCAGGCCCAGAATATAGGGGAAGGGCAGCACCTCTTTCACAAGACGAGCAGCTTCTTTCATCGAACCCTTTGCAATCAGTTCCAGATAGCCTGGAATGTCGATGTGGGTTGGACAGTCGATCTGGCATGGCGGCTGACAGTAGGCATTATGGTCGGAGAGCATCATCTCCAGATTGGTGCGCCGAATATGGAACAGCTCGTCCGAATTGGTTGTCACCACCATACCCGGGGTTGCGGGCGTATTACAGGATGGCAGCGGTCGCTCCACCCCTTCGATGTGGACAAGGCACATGCGACAGGCAGAGGTCGGCTCAAGCTTCTCGTCATTGCAAAGATTTGGAATGTCGGGCAGCCCGTTATCAATCGCCACGCTGAGAATCGTCTGCCCCTCGTATGCCTGCAACACCTTCCCATCAATGGTGATCGTGAAGCTGGGGTGTCCAACATCATTACGCACCATTGGACCCTGCGGCTCCTGAACTGCTGGTGAGAAATTATCTCGGATTGATATAGCCATATATTTCCTCTTAGGAGCTTCTCTATTCAACTACGGCCTGCCGTTCAATCGGGTGAGTGGACCTGCTCCAGGGAGCGATAGCGTTCCACTGAAACCGATCAGCTTCTCCACGAGATTCGCGGAGCGGGTCCACTAGCTGCGAGAGCGGCGTTCCCGATTGTATTTCACGGAAGGACATGCTTTGTCACGAACCGATGAGCGCGGACAGGCTGACAGGTTCCTGTCGGGCATTGTTGCTCTTCAATGTGCATCGTGAAATGGTTGGGCCAGTAGCGTTTGGCGGTCTTGAGCGGATTGGTGGCCTGGACGCCAAAGCCGCAGAGCGAGCCGTTGGGAACATAGGCCGCGAATTCATCCAGCACGACGAGATCGCCGTTCACCCCTAAATCGCTGACAATGCCTTCAAGAATGCCCTCGATGCGCTTCACTCCCAGACGGCAGGGAACGCATTTGCCGCAGGACTCTTTGCTCAGATAACGGCAGCGTTCCATTGCCCATGCAACCATGCAGGTATCGCTGGGCAGCAGCTCGATGATACCGGAACCCACGATAGCCCCCGCCTCCTCAATGGGATCAAAATCATAGGGCGTATCAAGTAGCGATGGAGGAAGAGCGCCACCTTCTGCACCACCCACAACGATAGCACGCATCGAATCATCGGTACGCTTCACACCTGCGGCAGTTAAAATATCGCGTAGCGTCGTCCCGAACGGCACCTCGATCAGCTTCGGCTCGCTCTCGGGCGACTCGTATACTGTCAGCAGCTTTGTTCCCCCCGTAATGGACGTGCCAACCTGTGTAAATGCCGTCGCGCCATCGCGTACGATCAGCGGCACGTTCGCCAGGGTCTCAATGCTGTTGATAGCGGTTGGCTTATCCCAGAGGCCGTATTGCGCGGGGAAAGGTGGCCGCTGCTCAGGCATGCCGCGACGCCCCTTGATCAGGGCAATCTGTACGGTCTCTTCACCGCCCATAAAGCCCATATCGACGCCCAGGACATTGATAGTGCAGCTAAAATTCGTGCCCAGAATATCGCGCCCAACCAGATTTGCCTCCAGCGCCTCACGCAGCGCATCCTGCACAGCCGCGATCCCATCATAGAAAAAGCTGCGGGTGAAAAGATATGCCTCGGAGGCATCAACCGCATAGGCGGCGAGCAGCATGCCCTCAATCACCTGGTGCGGATTGCTTTCCAGCAGGGAACGAGCGGCTATCGAACGGCTATCGGCATCGTAAGCGTTGCAGATCACATATTTCTGATCGTCCGCGCCCTGCGCCACAATGCGCCATTTTTCGCCGGTCAGGCGGCCCGCGCCACCGCGTCCGCGCAGCCTGGCATCGATTACCTGTTGAATGACGCGCTCGGGCGTTTGCTGGTGGAGCGCTTTTTCCAGGGCGGCATAGCCACCGGCGTTGCGATAGGCGCCAAGGGAACGCACGCTGGGGGCATCGGGTTGCCGCAATACGCGATAAGATTTCTCGAAATCAGGCATTTGGTTGCCTCACATGACTAATATTACCCCATACTCCGCGCTTGTCCGGGGCCAGCCCACGCTCGGGTTGATCGTCGCGGGTCATCCCTTTCACAGCCGGGGCGGGCTTAAACTTAGGGCTCATGGTCGCGATACCGAAGATATCGCTCAGGTCCACGCCGCGCGCCTGGACGATCCGTTTCGCGGCCTGCAACGGCAGATACCCGTAGATATCCATCACCGTGTCCAGCAAGGAGGGCAGCGCGCCTGCTTCCTGCGACCACGATTCGAGCAGTTCATCGACTTTGCCTAGATCAATTTCGGGCTCCAGATAATCTTTGACAGGCATAGCCACGCAAGGGGGAACCGGTTTATCGAAGTAATCCACCGCGTACTCTGAGATGCGCGCTGTATAGAAACCCGCTTTAGGCGAGCCGGACGCGGCGGGGATTTTGCGCGAGGTGAATTTTTCAGCGCCCTCGCGGATATAGGACTTGTACCAGGGACGCTCTTTCCACTTGAGCATGGGTTCGTATTCAATCGTGATCGCGCGCGGGGGGCAAGCTTTCTCACACAGCAGGCAGGCTTCACACTTCAAGTTGAACTCGGTTTTCAAGCCCTCTTCTGCGATTAACTGGATCAGGCCGCGACTGCGCGGGGGCAGTTTGGGTTTTTCATAGGGATAGAGCCGGGTGACTTTGGGCCTGAAGAGATGACTAAAGGTCAGGCCCATGCCCTCAAGGATGCCACGCATATACTACACCTCTATTTCCGTCTCGCCACGTACCTTCAGACCCTGTTTGGCGATCTTCTCACGTAGTTTGAGAATACCCTCGATCAATGCCTCTGGGCGGGGAGGGCAACCGGGAACGTATACATCCACGGGCACGATGGTATCAACGCCCTGGACGGTATAGTAGCTATCATAGAATTCACCGCCGGAGTTCGCGCACTGCCCCATGCTTAGCACCCACTTGGGCTCTGGCATCTGCTCCCACAGGAGACGGAGGCGCGGCCCCATCTTCACGGAGACCGTACCGGCCACAATCATCAAATCTGCCTGGCGGGGGCTGGAGCGGAACACCTCCGAGCCAAAACGCGACAGGTCGTAGTGCGCCTGCGCGGACGCCATCATTTCAATTGCGCAGCAGGCCAGGCCATAGCCCAGGGGCCAGACGGATTTCGAACGCGCCCAGTTCTGCGCCCATTGCAGCATATCGGCGAGACTGGTTAGCTGCACTGGCAGCTCTTGATCTCCCGGAATATATTCCTGGGGGCCAGATGCCTCAGCAATTGGCACAGGCCGACGCACCATTGGAATTGGCGTTCTCCCATTTTTCTTTATTTCGCTGCTCATACTAAATTACTCCTCTGCAAAGGTTTAGCAGCACCTCTTGCTCGGTTTTTAAGAATATGTATTCGGATGATAAATGAGACGGGAGGCACCTTGTCTGCATTTTCCTTGCTCCTTATTATAGCACGTTTCGCCCAGACGTGCCCACTGGCTTTCTGTGCGACATCTGTACAATCATCACGGTGATAAGGTATACTACGAGATGGGGGTGTTGTTAGGTTTTTTCAGGAAAAAGTGATGAATCATGGCGAAAGCAGCATTGCTACTCATTGCCCTTTTAGAAAAATGACGAGCAAAGGGCCTTTGCTTTGCGTTATCCGCCTGACTATGGAAGATGAGAAAAGCCTATGCAGATCCCCGTCGCTCTCACCCGCTTGATAGGACGCGACCAGGAGCAGCAAGCCATTAACACGCTGCTGCTTCAGCCTGATGTTCGCCTGGTGACTCTTACCGGTGCAGGAGGAATAGGCAAAACACGTCTGGCGCTGGCCTGTGCGTACGACCTCCAAACCTGCTTTGCTCATGGAGTCTGCTTCGTTTCCCTGGTCTCGATCAACGATCCTGCACAGCTCCTGCCGCTGATCGTTCAGACGCTCGGCCTCCAGGAAAAAAACGATCAGCATCTCCTTGAGACGCTCAAAATTTTTCTGCAAAAGAGACAGCTCTTACTCGTCTTAGATAACTTTGAGCAGATTATTGAAGCCGCTCCCCTGCTGACTGCCCTCCTCTCTTCATGCCCCAGCCTCACGATACTGGTGACGAGCCGCGAAGCCCTCCAGGTCGAGGGAGAGCACCGCATTGCCATCCCTCCCCTTGATCTTCCCGCCCCTCTTCAGGAATACGATGTTGAACAGCTTTCACATAATGCTGCCATCACCCTTTTCGTCGAGCATGCGCAAGCAAGGAAACTCGATTTCTGTTTGACAGCAGCCAATGCCTCTACCATCGCTGAAATCTGCATCCAGCTCGACGGCCTGCCTCTGGCTCTGGAGCTGGCGGCAGCATACGTTAAGCTATTGACACCACAGGCGCTCCTCTCACGCCTCTCACAGAGATTAGAACTCTTAACCGGAGGCAGCAAAGATCGGCCTGCTCATCAGCAAACATTGCGCAAGACGATCCAGTGGAGCTATGATTTGCTTACTGCCTCTGAACAAAAACTTTTCCGCCGACTCGCTATCTTCGTCGGCGGCTTCTGCCTTCATACTGTCGAAGGTCTTTACGCAGCTCTGGGCGAAACGCGTGCTGATCTCCTCGATGATTTGACCTCCCTGCTCAACAAGAGTCTGATTGAACAAGGCGCACCATCAGGTAATGGCTCTCGCCTTTCTATGTTAGAGACCCTGCGTGAGTTTGGGCTGGAGCAACTGACAGCTAACGGGGAACGAGAAAACTGCATGGCCGCCCATGCCACTTATTTCCATAGCTACGTCAACCAGGCCAACGAGTCCAGACCTGTGACGTTTTATGACGCCCCCATCGAGGCCCTCTCTGGCGAGTACTCCAATATCCGCACCGCGCTGCAAACCATGATTGACCTCGGGGACCTCAATGCGGCACTGCGCCTGGCCTGTTCTTTGACATCCTACTGGTTTTTGCGCGGTCTGCTGAGCGAAGGGCGCGGTTTCCTGGAACAGCTTCTCAAAATTTCAACGGCACAGCAGAGCGAGAGCAGGCTGCAAGGAATCCTGCCGGTGGCCTATAGCAGCGCCAGTTGGCTAGCCTTCTGGCAGAACGATCTCAGTCGCTGCAAAGAACTGGCACAGGCTTCCCTCGACCTCTTCGAAGCAAGGGGAAGCAAGCACGGCAAGGGATTTGTGCTCCAGTTACTGGGGCTGGTTGAAATGAGACGACTGGGAGCAAACTACCATGCGGGCGACAGGATGTATAAAGAAGGACTGGCGATCTTTCGAGAATTAGGAGACAAAGGCGGGCTGGCAAATAGTTTGCTTGGCCTGATGATCAACAAATTACAACTCGGCGAACTCGCTGAGGCGCGCACCTTTGGGCAAGAGAGCCTCGCGCTCTGTCAGGAACTTGCGATGCCCTGGAGCATTGCAGTCAATCTGCACTATCTGGGTTGGCTCTGCTATCTCGAAGGGGATGCAGTGACAGCGATCAAACACACTGAGGAAGGATTACGCCTGCTGAGAAAAATTGAAGCCCATCCATTCCTGGATGAAGCGTTGATGGTGTATGCCCTTGAACAGCTTGCAGTGGGAGATGAGAGAGCGGCGCAAGCGAGCCTTGAAGAACTTGTGGCATTAGCCCAGAGGAATGGAGGGGATGAGTGTGCATTCAACAGCTATTATGGACGGGGACAGTTAGCCCTGCACCAGGGGGATCTCAATCAGGCTGCAACTTACTTTAAGAAGGCTCTGCTGAGGATTGAGAGAAGCTGGTATGCTGAGAGAAATCCCTGGTGGATACCATCTTGCCTGGAAGGGCTGGCATTGGTAGCCCTACAGCAACGCCAGCCCGCCCGGGCCACGCGCCTTTTCTCAGCGGCAGATGAGAGACGCAGAGGACTGGGCACCTATTTTACGCTTGGATTGGAGAGATCCAGATATGAAGAGGCCCTCAATACCGCCCGCACAGCTTTAGGCAATGCAGCCTTTCATGCTGCCTGGCAGCAAGGACGTCATCTCGAACCAGGCCAGGCTCTCGCGGCTCAGGAGCCCATTGCTCCCGCCGACGCTCCGCCCTTGCCTCTACATAATAAAAAGCGTGAGGCTCTTTCTCCAACTGCTCTCGCTCTCGGTCTGACCTGCCGTGAGATCGATGTTCTACGTCTGGTAGCCCTCGGGCTCAGAAACCGCGAGATTGCCCAGCGTCTTGGGCTTAGCGTCGCGACGGTCAATGCGTATCTGCGCTCCATCTACAGCAAACTCAGCGTCACCTCGCGCACCTCTGCCACCCGCTACGCCCTTGATCATCACCTCCTCTCTTGAGCTGCCTCTAGTGAAGTTCTTTCCCGTCCTTTTTTATGGGCTTATCTTCGGGTTTGGTCATCTGGGAACTAATCTTCATACCTACGGCAGCGTCCCGCTAGCGATAGCAACATGCATCTTCAATGACGCTTTTGGAGGGCCTGCTTTTCGCCGTTATCCTTCAGCGAACGCGCAGCCTACTGCCATCAGTCCTGATACATACACTCGCCCATACCGCTTTTAACATCTTTGGCCTTTAAGCGTAAGCGACAAAATTCGATGTCCTACATACTCACCTGTCTCCTGTTGTCCATGCAGCACAATTCAAAGCATACAACACGAAGCAGCGCCAAAGGTACGACGCCGAATTTTGTCATTTACGGCAGGACCGATTGTTTTTATGCTGGCAAGCGCGTATGATACAACCACTAATAAATTCATGATAGAAAAGGAGCGGCAAATTTGGGAACATATACGATTACAGCGTTGCCGGGCGATGGCATTGGCCCGGAGGTAACAGAGCAGGCACTGCTCGTTCTGCGAGCAGTGGCGGACCGGTTCAATCATACATTTCATATCCATAAGGCGCTGGTGGGCGCTGCCGCAATTGAGGCAGAAGGCGATGCTATCTCTGATCAAACGATGGAACTATGTCAGCGCAGCGATGCCATTTTATTTGGAGCCGTCGGCGGCTCACCACGTTTCGAGGGACCCAATTCGAAGGTTCAGCCCGAACGCGCCCTTTTCCGCTTGCGCAAAGACCTGGAGCTTTTCGCTAATTTACGCCCCGTCCGCACATTTAAAGCTCTCATTAACGCTTCCACTATTAAAGCTGAAGTGCTGGAGGGGACGGACCTGCTCGTGGTACGCGAGCTGACCGGTGGTCTGTATTATGGCAAGCCGAGCGAGATTCGCGAGACAGATCGTGGGGCGGAGGCCATCGACACCTTGCTTTACACGGCAGCCGAGATTGAGCGCATCGTACGCACAGCTTTCGAGCTGGCGCGGGAACGACGCAAAAAAGTGACCTCGGTGGACAAGGCCAATGTGCTCAGCTCATCGCGGCTCTGGCGGCGGATCGCGGATCAAGTTGCGCCCGATTATCCTGATGTCACGCTCGAACATCTGCTGGTCGATGCTTGCGCGATGCATCTAATTCGCCGTCCTGCGAGCTTCGATGTCATCGTCACAGAGAATCTTTTTGGCGACATCCTCACCGATGAGGCATCCATGCTGATTGGCTCAATGGGTATGCTGCCCTCAGCAAGCCTGGGGATACGGCGCACGCAGCATGGACTATTTGGTCTCTACGAGCCAATTCATGGCTCCGCCCCGGATATCGTCGGGCAGGAGAAGGCCAATCCCATCGCCGCAATCCTTTCGGCAGCACTGTTGTTGCGCTACTCCTTAGGACTAAAACGCGAGGCAGAGGCTATTGAGGCGGCGGTCGAGGAGACAATCCAGGCGGGGTATCGAACAGAAGATTTACGTGAAGAGGGGAAGACAACGGTAAAAACGCGAGAGATGGGCCAGCACATCGTGGAGGCCCTGGCGCGCGTCCCGTCTAACCCATCATAGGTTTGGGGCAAGGGCCGAGAGTGACTAACTTCTCCCTGGCCCTTGCCAATTGCAGCAGCGCGTCTGCGGCTTCCTTCTCGCCGCTAGAGCGTTGATTGCCAGCCGGAGTACCGGCTAACTTCGTCTCTAGCACCTCGATCTCTTTGAGAATAATGTCGCGCTGGATATACCAGCGGGTCACGGAACGCTCCACGCCCACGCGCTACTTCCCCCTTAGAATAAGCTAGCTAACCGCAGCTCCGTAGACCAGCGAATTCAGAATATTGAGCAACTCCTCATCCTGATACGGCTTGATGACATAGCCGCTGGCTCCCAGCATCATTGCACGTTGCTGGTACTTGGCGGCGGCGCGCGAGGTCAGGACCACAAGAGGAAGCGTGCGATACTGTTCCTGGGCTCGTATCGTTGAGATCAACTCATAGCCATCCATACGAGGCATCTCGATATCAAGCAAGACGGCGGCAGGAACCTCATACGAGATCATCTCCAGAGCCTCGGCTCCATCGCGAGCTGCCTGAACTTCCCACCCATGCTGTTTGAGCATATTAGTAACGACACGGCGTACACTCGGGCTATCATCAACCACCAGGATATGCTTGCCACGCTCCGGCATTTTCGCTGCCGGCGGCTGTTGCCACTGTTTGTTGGCAGCCACATCGACACGTTGCCGGCCCAGAGATGGAGAAGCCTGTGTGTTCTCGCGACGCGCGCTCGCTGAACTGGCAGCGACCGGCGTCCCCGGGCGATTGCGGCTGAGCAATTCGTTCAACTCAAGCACGAGCACCACCTGGCCGTTACCAAGCACAGTGCCACCCGCGACTCCGTGGACGTGACGCAGGTGCGGCCCGAGGTTCTTCATCACGATATCAGACTTCCCTTTGATTTCATCCACAATCAACGCTACCCGCTGTCCATTCGCGTTGATGAACAAAAGCTGCGCCTTATCGTCGAGCAGATTACTTATCGGTAGCGAGAGGTATTGAGCCAGGTTCTGCAACGGATACAGCTCATTCTGGACAAACACAGCCGGTTGCCCTTGCGACGTGGTGCGCTTAAAGTTATCCATGCGGCCAATCGCTTCCACCATCACGGTTGGAATTGCAAACTGCTGATGGCCTACGCGCACCATCATCGCGCTTTGAATAGCCAGGCTCGTGGGGAAGGTCATCGTGAAGGACATCCCCTGCCCGGGCATTGAATCGACCACCAGGCTACCTCTGAGCCGCGCTACGCTGTCGCGAACGACATCCAGGCCCACGCCACGTCCGCTCTCCTCGCTCAGCACTTCAGCCGTCGAGAAACCTGGCCGGAAAATCAGCTCGATCAAATCGCTTTCACTCAGCACCTGATCTGGACGGATAAAGCCGCGAGCAATAGCGGTTTGACGCACCACCATCGGATCGATACCAACGCCATCATCCCGAACAGTAATCACCACCTGATTGCCTTCGTAGGAAGCGGAAAGCTTAATCTGTCCGACCGGCGGCTTCCCTTTTTGGACGCGCACTTCGGGCGTTTCAATCGCATGGTTAACGGCATTACGCATCAGATGCAGCAATGGACCCGCGATCTCTTCAAAAACGGTACGATCAACTTCGGTGTCTTCGCCTTCAAGCAGGAACTCAAACTCTTTATGTTGTTTCAGCGCCACGGCACGAGCCGCACGATAGAGACGAGGTACCATCGTGGAGAGAGGCACCAGGCGCGCCTTCATCAGTCGATCCTGGAAAGCTGTGGAAAGACGGCTTTCGCGCGAGAAAGCGCTTTCACACTCACGAATGACGGTATCCATCTCCGTGCTCAATGTGGACACGTCCAGGATACTTTCGCTCAGACCACGCGCAATCTGGTGGAACTCTGTATAGCGGTCAAGCTCTAACTCGTCGAATTCTTCCAGGTGGGACGGGCCGACATCCCCCTGCCCATTGCCGCCCTTCTTGTTATTGCTGCCATAGATGATCAGGCTTTGATCGCCCTGGCCTGGCATCACCTGAACAGAGCGCCCGCTGGGCAGGGTTGCAGCCTCAAAGCGGCTCTCCAGCTTCTGCCCCACGTCGCGTAAACGATTGCTACTGACGCTCACATCGGCAACCAGGCGCGCGAGTCGCTGCATACGTTCATCCAGGACGCTACGGCTGACCAGCAGTTCACCAAAGAGGTTCACCAGTTCGTCCAGCTTCTGGAGGCGCACGCGCACGCTCAAGTCTCCACGAGCCGCACGCTGGGCATTCGTCTCGGGCGCATGACCATCGGCAACAACTCCAGAGACAAAGGGAGCATCGACATCGACATCAAGGTATTCGTCAGGCACCGCTTGCGTCGTATTCTGCTCGCCAAGCAACTCGACATAGCGAACGCGCATCGCCTGAACTCTGTCCTCATCAGAAATCGCCCCGGACTCCCTGCTGGCAATCAATGTATCAAGCACCTCCGCGGTATCAAGAATCAGGCTCAGCACGGCAGGCGTGATCGTTGTCGTCCCCTCCATGATACTATCCAGCAGGTCTTCGGAGACATGGCAGAGATCCGCAATGGCGCGGAAACCCATCATACTGGCGGCTCCCTTTAAGGTATGAGTCGCGCGACGAATGCCCTGAATAAGATCAAGATTCGAGGGGTTCTTCTCAAGGGCAGCCACATGCATACCGATGGTCTGAAGATGTTCCTCTGCCTCCAGGCGGAAGATCTCGGCAGCTTCCTCGCCAAAATCACCGGCATAGGCCGAAGTCTGTGCAGGCTTTGGCTGGGCAAGAGGGGGAGTCGATGGCACAGTTGGCGTCGGCGGAGGAGGAACGGCCAGCCCGGTCGTAAGGCGATTCGCCACTTCACGGATACGGTTCATAAAGCCTGCAGAGGAGGGAGCGGGAGCAGCCGCCTCTTTCATCGAGGCAGACATCTGGGCCGCAAGAGCGGCATCTCCCCCGGCCTGGGCAATCTGGCTCAGGAACTCCTGGCGCACCTGAATTTCTATCTCATTGCGCAGTCGCGCTTCCATTTCCTGGAACGCTTCGTTGCTCTCTAAGCCCGCAACGCTCTCCTGTAGACGCCGTTTCTCCTCAAACTCCTGGCGCACCTCATTGCGTATCTGCTGCTCTAATTCAGCCCGCATAGCCAGAGAGGGTGGGCGAGACTCGTACTCGTGGCGCAGTTCTTCACGTAAATTGGCCTCTATCTCGGCGCGCAAAGCAGCCAGGTCGCCGTGGCGCTCAAAAGTGATGCGATCACGTACCTCGCCGTTTTGCTGCATTTCCCAGGGACCCCACCCGGGCTCCTGTGAAAGCACGCGCGATGCCTGCGTCTGCATTTGCTGAAATACCTCGCTAAACGAGGCTATCGAGCTATTAAACTGATAGAGGATGCCGGCCATCTGCTCATCGGTCATCTCAACGCCGCTGGTGATCTGATTGAGAAGATCAAGAGACTTTTTCAGCTTATTATTCGCCACCCACATGACCGAGAGAGGCAAGTAGCGCCTTACCTGCTCGGGGCTATTGCGCAGGTTCAAACCCATAGCCTGGCCTGCCCAATCTTCCATGCGATCAAGGGCGTCTTTCGAGCCGTCGAGAAAGCTCTTGAACTCGCTGCGCTGCATCTCAATAATCGACATCGCGGCACGCAGTTGAGCTACCACGTTCCGCAAAGAGGCAGCGTGAGACTCCAGCGACTGCATTCCCCTCTCAAAGATGTTCTGTACCGATGGGGAGCTTTCATTCGAGCTGGGAACGGGAGCATAATGATTTTCGACAAACGACGTGTAGTCGTATTGATCAACGGTGTTCGGCGCACTAAAATCAACTGTCGAAGCAAAATCAGCCGGCGAAGGAGTAGCAGCCAGAGGAGCGGACGGTGTCTGGCGTGTCGAAGCAAAAAGCTCATCCCAGGCGCTCTGGGCAGACGGCAGTTGCCCTGACTGAGACTGCATCTGTTGGCTCGGCTCAATAGCAGGAGCAGGAGGCGGGCTCTCGGGCTGTGCCATTCTCTTCGCTGTAGCGTCATCGAAATACGCCGAGGAAACGGGCTCCTCCGGCCAGGCAACGTCTTCTCCTGGCATTAAAGATGGCGTGCGGAAGGAAGCCAGCACCTCATCAAATGATGGCATAGCAGAGGACATGGGAGATGGAATCTCTGAATATGGTACCTGCGACTGCGGCAGAGAACCGGACGGATTGCCCATTGGCACTTGATCATTGCTAAACGAGCCAAAGGGATTAGCCATCGGCATTGGAGCATTATCAAACGAACCAAAGGGGTTACCCACTGGCGTCTGATCATTCTTAGCTTGAAAAGCGCCAGCTATATTCTCGTTTGACCCTGGTTGTAAGGACCCTTCCAGCATGGCGCGATAACGAGAATAATCGGCGTCATCCTCCGCAACCACGGCCTCCTCATCGATGCCATTACGAATACCCTCCACGAGTTGATGCAAGCGACCGAGAGATCGCCGTAACAGGCTGATAGCAGGCTCATCGAGCATCGTCAAGCCATCTAATGCATCGCCCAAGATGTCTTCCATCCCATGAGCAACATGGGCAAGGCCAGGATAGTCCATCATGGATGCAGAACCGCCAATAGTGTGAGTGCGGCGGTAAGTTTCTTCGAGGGCATCCATGTCGCCAGGTGACTGTGCCAGATACTCAAGGTTCGTCTCGATTTCTGGCAAATAACTATTCACCTCTTCGATAAACGATTCGAGGACGGCCTGTTTATCAAATGTATTCGACATGTTGCGCGTACTCACTTAACTACTTCAAGTGTCATCAACTTCATCACAAACCTCTTCATTACCTCAGACTATGTGACACTCGATGTGCTTAACTAAACCAAATTACCCATTATCACGGAAGGGTATCTGATCATTGCCAAAAGGAGATTGGTTCTGGTCCAGCGAGCCCGACCAGCGCTGGTTAGGATTGTACTGTCCCTGTGATGGCAAAGAGAGCAAGCCCGAATTTGGCCCGGAAAGCGGCTGACTTTGCGGAGCATAGCCCGAGCCGGGAACGCCCCCAAACTGCTGGCCGCCACCATATTGCTGTCCCCCGCCATACCAGCCACCGCTGCCAAAGCCTTGCTGGCCTTCGAAACTCCCCATATTACCCATATTACCCATGTTACCAAAATCCTGGCCGCCGAATTGTCCGCCATTGTAATTTTGCGGGGTCCCCATGCCCATTCCTGCTGGCATGCCTCCAAAGGGCTGCTGGCCGCCAAAATCGTTCTGGTTATTAAAATTATACTGCCCACCGGAACCGTTGCGGGACGGCAGAGAAGTCACTAGCGAACCCGTATTCCCTGGCTCTGGCAGGGGAGGGAAATTGCCAGCAAAGCCCTGATCCCATTCATTCGCAGGCTGAGCTGAGAACATTGGAGCAGGCTGGCCCGAGAATACTTGAGCAGGCTGACCCGGGAACATCGGGTTGCCGTTCGGCCCGGGTAAATCACCCGCCGATGGCATATTAGAGAACGAGCCAAGCATCTCATTGGTGCGCTCGGGCAAGCGGAATGTTGAGACGGAAGCACGAAGTTGCTCTGCGAGTTCCGCAAGATAACTCACGCTCACGGCTGCTTCCTGCGTACCGGCGTCCGTCTGGCGCGTAATTTCAGAGATGCGGCTCATCGCGACCGCTACTGCTTCAGAGACCGAGGTCTGCTCATGTGCGGCGCGCGCAATACTTTCGATCATTTGCGCCTGTCGTTCCACAGCGCTATAAATGGAGTTCAGCGAACGACCAGCTTCGTCAGCCAATTGGGACCCTTTTACCACTTCCTGCGTGCTATCTTCCATAGCGACGACTGCTTCATAGGTATCGCCCTGAATACTCTTTACCAGGGTAGCGATCCGTTTCGTAGATTCGGTGGAACGTTCTGCCAGCAGGCGGATCTCATCGGCAACAACGGCAAATCCGCGTCCATGCTCACCGGCCATCGCAGACTGGATCGCGGCGTTCAATGCCAGCAGGTTCGTCTGATCGGCGATATCCTCAATGATGCGCACGATTTCACCGATCTCGTTGGAGCGTTCACCCAGGCGTTTAATCTTCTTCGAAGTTTCCTGGACGTTCTCACGGATGAGCATCATACCATCAATACTTTGACGCACAGCCTGCTGACCACTGGCGGCGTTGCGCAACGCCTCCTGGGCCACTTCGGCACTTAACTGAGCGTTGCGAGCAACGTTTTGAATAAAGACGGCCAGCGCCTCCACAGCTTCGGTCGTCTGGGCGATCTGACCCACCTGCGTTTCAGAAGCCTGGGCCAGTTCGGCTGAGCGATCAAGGATGCGGCGGGTCGCGTTAGTTACCTGCACAGCCGTCGATTGCACGCGACCGACGACCTTCGCCAACTCTTCAATCATGTAGTTAAAAGAGTCTGCCAGCACGCCGAGCGTATCGGGAGTCACTTCTGCCTGAACGCGCAGATCGCCATCGCCGACCGCGCTTACCTCTTGCAGGAGCTTCTCGATCTGGGCCTGTAGGGCGGCGGCATCGCTGCCTCCGCTCCCCAGCGAAACCCCGCCGACGGGACTGGCTCCCTGGTTATCAAGCAGCATATTAAGGGAGGTCGCGAGCATAGCAAAGCCATCATCGCCGTTGACCGGGGCGCGCATCGTGCGGTCCCCGCCAGCATAGTCGCGACATACATCTACAAGTTCCAATATTCGATCTTTAATCTTGCGTTGTACCAGATAATTAACGATAAGCACACCGAGGATCACAATAATTGCACAACCAAGTACAGCGAGTATAAGAGTATTGCGATCAAGTTGAGACGAAGCAAACCCTAACAGAGCAATAGTGAGAACAGAAATAACAATTGAAACAATTGTCCCTGTCTGCATCAAAGCATTGACTGTCCATCCGCTTCTATTTTGATCAGGATTCATCCGCCAGACCTCCTGTTGATAAAGAATCGATCTATGTCAAATCGGACGGCCTCCCGGCCACCACAGTATTATCCAAGGGCTTCATAGCGCTGCATTTTTTCGGAGAAAAGTAGACGAGCTACATCGAGTAAAACAATTGCACGATTCGCCAGCAACGCGCTCCCAGTAGCATAGGGGATAGCCCAGGGTGGAATATTAGCCTGGCGCATATTTCCATTGATGACGGCATTTGCGGGAACGGGCAGCATTTCGCTCACGTTGTCCACGACAAAACAGATCACCATTTCATTGTATTGCAACGACAACAAGCGAGTTCGAGGCGTAGGAGGAATAGGTTCCAGGTCCAGAAACATGCGCAGATCGACCACCGAGGCAATAGATCCGCGTAAATTCATAATCCCCCTCACCCATGCCACCACATTTGGCACAGGAGTAAGGTCGCCCAGGCGCTCTACCCCCTGAACCTGTTCGGCTTTCACGGCAAGCTCTCGGTCACCCAATGAAAATACCAGGTACTGCTCGCCGACAGGCTGAGGGAGGGCTTCTCCGGTAGGGACCCCGATCCCTAGCTGTCCTTGAGCCAATTGCATTTGTAGTTGGGCTACAGATGGCGATTGCGACATCAATTGCTGAATAGCAGCAAAGGCATCGCGTTGTAATGTTTTCAGATCTTCGCCGGACACAAAACTACTCCCGAAAGACATCCTCTTGGTGCCTCTCTACCACTTCCATTCAGAATTATCCCGAATCCCCACTAATTGCACACACTATACAAGGCGTCGTATACTAGCCACCAACTCGTCGCCATTAAAGGGCTTGGTAATATACATATCAGCCCCTTGCCTGAGTCCCCACGCTTTATCGAGCGGGGTGTTTTTGCTGGTCAACAAAATGATTGGGATGTGTCGGCTTGCCTCCATGCTCTTGAACTTGCGACACAACTGGAAACCATTTTGTTTTGGTAAAACCACATCCAGGACGATGCATTGTGGACGTTCCCGAAAAACTTTTTCGAGGGCTTCATCGCCGTCAACCGCGGTCACAACCTCAAAGCCGCTATTGCGCAGCGGGGTCGCGATCATCGTTAACTCTGTCCAGCTATCATCCACAACAAGTATTTTCTGTCCAGGCATCCAATTATAACCTTTCCTAACAAGCCTCACTAGTGGAATGGGAAATTCAGGCTATTCCCCCCAGCATACGCCCCTGTGGCTTGCAGGAAACCGGTGTGGCGTTCACAGGGCCTAGCCGCGATAGCGGAGGCGGGGCCGCGCCGTCTCTTGCCGGACAGGGACACGTTCTTGCCAGTTCACAAGGTGCTTTTTTACCGTTTGTACAAGCTCTACCGAATCAAATGGCTTGGTCAAATACTCGGTTGAGCCTGCCAGACGCCCTCGCATCTTGTCAAATATTCCATCCTTCCCACTCAGCATAATAATGGGTATCTGCCGAAACTGCAAGTGTTTGCGTATGATCTGGCAAATTTGGTACCCATCCATCCGCGGGAGCTGAATATCCAGAAGGATGACCGCGGGCATCGCATCGGCCACAGAGGTAAGCGCACTGAGGCCATCGCCGACTGTAATAACCTTGATATGTTCCCGTTGCAAAGTCATCTGAACGATTTTTCGCACGGTAGGACTATCATCCACCACCAGTACTGTCGGTTCAGCAGCCATCTATATTGACCTCCTTTGTGTCTCAGGGGACCATCCATCGCCTTCCAGGGCTCCGGTCCAGTTCGGTACAATACCTAACGCGGGCGGTGATACGTTCTCATTGCCCCGTGCCATTTGCGCGTGACGATGAGCACGATAGATCTGATATTGCTGTATTTCGTGATCGATCTCTGAAAGGAAGATACGCCAGGCCACATTTAACTGCCGACCCGTATGAGAGTTGCCCACTTCATCTTTTAACAGGTCCGCAAAGATGGCCCGCAGGAAGGCAGCCAACCCCTGCACAGCTTCCCAGTAGAATTCCTCCAGTTGCTCACCCTTTACCAGTTTATTGAGAGTCAGGATATCATTACAGTCAAGTTGCCCATAAGAGAAGGACGCGGTATCAAGGATGGGATATTGCTGCTTGGCAAGGGTGCGCAGGTATTGCGCGAAACGGCGCTCAAGGTAGCGGACAACTTCCATTGGTGGGATCTGGCCTCGTCCTCGCAGGCTTTTGGCATATCTTCCATGATGAACAAGCAAGCCGTTGATACACTCGGAAAGCGTGGTGACGAGGCTGAGCAGGTGTTGTTCGGGGGTAGTGACCTGGCGTTGTTGCGCCAGTGTATATTGACATTTGATGATGACGTTGGAGAGATCCTGCTGTAACTCCGTCTCCATTGCCGTGTCCACGACCTCGATCAGGTTAAGTTCCAGCAGACGCGCCATAATGCGAGCCACGCGGGCCTCTGGCATCATCAGCACCAGCGAAACCGATTGCAGGTGGATTTCTCCGTTCGAGAGGCAGAGCACTTCAATGCTTTCCGGGCTGAGCCCGAGGCTGCGCACATCCTTGCTCACCTCAGGTAGCCAGCGAGCCACAGTTGTCGGCGTGACTTGCATGGCTCCTTCGCCTACTACCTCCTCCCATTCATCGGCCTGACGCAGGGCTTCCAATAAAACCGAGTCCACATCCAGAGGCTGCATTCTACTGTCCATAGGAACAAGCTGACGATGGAAAGCAAAGCGACCGTTGACCCAGCGCATAGCATGACTGATCGATTGCGTGACGGCAAATTCCAGGCGGCGCTGCATCTCAGCAGGCTCCATCCAGCCCCGCTCCACCAGCATAGCCAGGGCCAATTGCACATCTCCCTGCGCCAGTTCACGCACAGACTGAGCGCGCGGCGGATCAAGCTTATTAATGAGACATAACATTCCCAGGAGATCTTGTTGGGGAACGCCATCCTCGTGCAGCCCCACAATTTGCCCCTTACGCATACTGATAGAGAGCGTTTCGGGACCCGAAGACACAAATAACTTCCCGGTTTTGCCACTCAACGCAAGCATTTTTAGAATGGATTGGAGACCCAGCGTCTGTAAATCCCCATCCATGATACGGTCTTGCTGTTCCATTGTTCTCCCAGTTCCTTATATTAGATTAGCCTGCAAGCTACCACTTTTATCGCCTCCAGTCCACTCCGCCCGGCTCGCGACGTCGCGCTCACGACACAGCACAAACCTGCTTGATGGCATGCAGCAGGTGGTCGATATGAAACGGTTTATCGACGTACGCCACCATTTTTCCGTCTAAGTACGAACGCTTCACCGGAACTTCTAGCTGGGTCAATGCGCTCATTACCACAAAGGCTGGCATTGTTTGCAACGAACTGGCTGAAAGGCAGCGCATCACCTGATATCCATTCATCCACGGCATGATGAGATCCGTTACAATACATTGTGGCCGCCAGTCCACACAACGCTCCAACGCTTCCAGCCCGTCGTAAGCCACTGCCACCTCATATCCCTGTTCACTAACCAGGCATTGACTAATGGCCTGGGCCACATCTCTGTCATCATCTACCACCAGCACACGTATATTATCATTACTCCTATCTTCCTCCAACTTTTTCTCTGCATTGACACCGGCATAAGAGCCAATCACGCGCCGTAACACATCCAGGTACCGTTGCAGTCGTCCCATCTCAAACGGCTTTTGCAGTAACGCGACCGCCCCGATTTCCTCTAACGTCGTGCGCGACACCGAGCGGCTACTCAGGGCAATGATAAATCGGGCACGCAACCACCGCTGCCCCCAACTTTGCAAAAAGTCGGCTGCTACCAGTCCATGCTGAACAGTGGGCGCGTCCTTCCCCATCGTTAAAGCACGAAATGACTCATCCAGATCATATAATACTACGTCACCTTCAACAACGTTTTTCCCATCATCATATAACGTCACCGCTGCAGGTAACATAATCACTTCGTGTCCCCAGTATTCAATAGTGGTAGCCAGCACGCGACTAAAGTTATCTTGCCGACCTACTATCAACACCTTGAGGGGTCGCCCTTGCTTCGCCATAACATTTCATCCCCCCGGCGCCCGGACCAGGCTCCGTTACACTACACATCAAACCCTGCATTACCGGCTTTTTCTACCCCATCGACGCTGATGAGTTTCTCCAGAAAAGGACGCAAAAGTACACATTCTTTTAAAGTATAAGACAAATCGAATTAGATACCTATTAAAAAGGTCATTATTCCATTAAATTTCTATTAAATATTTGGGTTTCGACATTGGCGCGAAACACGTAGCCAATACCAGGCTCGGTTAAAATGTAGCGCGGTTTCGATGGGTCCTCCTCGACTTTTCGCCTTAACTGCCGTATATAGACGCGCAAATAGTCCGTTTCTTCCCCATACTCAGGTCCCCAGACGGCTCGCAGGAGCGAACGATGCGTGAGCACCTTGCCGGCATAGAGCATGAGTTGCCGCAGTAGTTCAAATTCGGTCGGCGTCAGACGCACATCCAGCTCACCGGCTCGCACCTGGCGGCGCGCGATATTCATCGAGAGATAGCCGTCCTCGCTGGAGAGTATTTCTGGTTCACGCTCGCCTGCTGTCTCCGTGGTTTGAGCGCGGCGCAGGCAGGCGCGCACCCGGGCTTGCAGTTCATCATTACTAAAAGGTTTCGTCAAATAGTCGTCTGCCCCCAGGTCCAATGCTCGTACTTTCTGCTTCTCTTCATTGACTGCCGATAGCACAATAATTGGTATATGACCGGCCTCTCGTACCCTGGCACACACATCCAGACCGTTGAGTTCCCCCGGCATGCAGAGATCCAGCAAAATAAGGTCGGGCTGATGCAGACGAACCTTCTCCAGAGCTTGCTGCCCGTTCTCAGCAACCAGGACCTCATAGCCGCTCATGCTGAGGTTGCGCCGCAAAATGCGTTGAATCGGTGGCTCATCATCAACGACGAGAATACGTTTTCCTTTTGCTTTCATGCCGGTTCCCCCATGTCTTTTTGGACCAGGCGCAACGCACCCGCTTTCCCCCCGGATCGTCCTTTATTGCTGGAAGTAGTTACCTGTGTCTGATTGTGCGTTGCAGAGTAAGGATGAACGGGTAACTCGAAAATAAAACAGGTATCATCCTCCCCTGCCCCTTCCACCCAGATCTGACCTTGATGAGCTTCGACGATGCCTTTGCAAATCGCCAATCCCAGGCCCTTACTATAGGATTGCATGCTGTGAAATGAGGTGAAAATACGCTCACGCTCGTCTTCAGGGATGGTTTTGCCGCGATCCACCACGTTCACCCGCAATATGCGCGGCTCAGAGGCTGTGGCATCAAGAGAGACCAGGATTTCCGCCTCTTCCGGGCTGCGATCAGCGGCATTCTCGATCAGATTGTAAAAAACCCGCTCAATCTGCACATGATCGATGTAAATTAAGGGCAGCGATGACTGCACCTGGATGCGCACGCTACGAGAGCCGAGCACGCGTTTGAGTTTGGCGACGGCTCCATATGCTACTTCAACGATATCACACCATTCTCGCTCCAGATTCAAGGCTCCCATTTCGATGCGCGAAAGCTCAACCAGGGCGCTCACCAGCACGGTGAGATGGTCCGTCTCGATATCGATATCTTCGAGCATGGCCTTGCGGTCTTGCTCCGACCAGGGGATATCTGCTTGCAGCAGTCCGGTGACGGCAGCTTTGATCGTTGTCAGCGGGGTACGCAGATCATGTGATACCGATGAAAGTAAGGCCGAACGATTCTTCTCGTCGCGCACCTGTTCCGTGACATCGCGCACCTGCAAGGCGCTGGCCTCTAATTGCCCCTGCTGATTGTAAAGCGGGTATCGTATAAAGTGGTAATGACGGTCATCAGAGGCGCTTTCCGCCTGCAAGAAGCTACCTTTTTTCGTGGTGGACGGGATCGTGAAATTACTGCGTGCCGGTTCTACAGCCAGCACACAACGCAATTCCTGCCGGTAAATGCTACCCTGGGCGAACTTTTGCAGGTAGCTATGCACTTCCTCCGCATTGCGGACGCGTGGCAAGAGCTTCTCGAAAACGTTCTCTATAGAAAGCGCACGTTCCTGTTTGCGCATCAGCGCAGAGAAACCAGTATCGTAGGCGGTCAGATCATCCAGCCTCACCCCACAGAGCACCTCCGCCGCTGGATTCATATAGGAACAGACGCTATCGAGATTTACCACAAACCAGGCGTCTTTTACCCCATCGGTCGATTGCTTCAATTGCATGAGCAATTTGCTCAGCTCCCCCACCATACCGGCGCGCACTAATGCCGCTTCGGCAGTCTGCGCCAATAGCGAGAGGGTGTCCGCGTAGAGATCTCCACGCGCCTTATGCTGCATACTGTCCGACGCTTCTTGTTGCTGCGTGGTAGCAGGAGCAAGGGCATACTTCCCGTTCTCTTCCTTCTCGCTTTTAGCTTGCAGCACTGCCTGCAACATTTGCTCGTTGGGAGTCGTTAAAAGGAAGTTACTGATAAGGTGCAGCACGTTGGCAAAGCTGATGCCAAAGGCACGCTGCGCCTCTTCACGCACGCGCATGAATAATTTGTACTCATCCTGCAAGCGCTCAACCTTTTTGTCGCTCCCATTGAGGTAAGAGGCGTCACGCTGGTAGCTCTGTTCGAGCTGCTCCACCGCCTCCCGCAAACGACTATGCTGCTGAGCAATCTCAAGGAGAACGCCATTATGGATGGCAACGGTGGCCTGGCTGGCGAAGAGAGAAAGAATATCCGCTTTCAATGGCGTAAAGCCGCCCGGCTCAGGCGAGCAGAGAAGCAGAGCGCCATAGACCGTCGCTTCGGTGGCTAATGGATGGCTGAGAATGGAGTAGATGCCCAGTTCCTGGCTGAAGAGGCGGCTCGCGGGGAAGCGTTCGTCGTTAGCGATATCCTGCGAGACAAAAGACTGACGGTGCAATAATGACCGACCAACAATACACTGGTCGGTCATGCGCCAACCGCCATGACCCAGTATTCTGTTAAGGGCGGCCCGGTCCAGGCCAGATTGCGCTTCCAGATAGAGCCTGCCGTCGCGCCGGTCAAGCATGATAATGGCGGAAGCGACATTTAAGGCTTTTGTCACCCCGACCACAATTTGATTGAGGATGGTGGGGAGATCCATCTTGGAGGCCAGGGCGCTGGAAACATCCTTGAGCGCCTGCCGCTGGCGATTTTGTATCTCGGCGCTACCACCCAATTGCGCGCTTTCTATCGCAGCCGCCAATACACGCGCTACCGCGTTAATGAGGCGTTGCAGGTTTTTATCGCTGTAGGTATGGATGGCGGTACTCCCCAGTTCAAGCGTGCCCAATATGTGCTCTTCGACCACCAGGGGAACAATGACGGTTGAGCGCAATTGATGGTATCCGCTGAGCGCATCGCCGCTTAAAGCAGGCGCACCATCCAGGCCATTGGGATAATCTTTCACCACCAGGGCGGGCGTCTGCAACATTTGCTCTAGCTTGGAATCTGACAGGGGATGTTGATGATGAAAAATTGTCCACGCGCCAGATTCACGGCGACAGGCTATGACGCGCACCGCCTGACGATCATGGCGCAGGAGCACAACACCGAAAATATCGAACGGAATGGCCTGCTCTAATTCTGCGGCCAGACGCGCATAATCAGGCTTTGTCCCGCGTACACTGGAGACGATACGCGCAACACGCTCGATAATTGCCGATTCTTCTAATGTAGACGAGTATGTTCTCGCTTCCATCGCTTCCTTGCCAATCCCCACTGGCGTCTATGAGCCCAACAACATGATGGCCGACAATTTCCTGCTGTATATCTTATATTACAACGTCGGTACACAGCTATACAATTGTTTCACATTCTACAAACATTGAAAGCCGCAATGTTGCTGAGAATCATCCACGTTTCACAACATACAACCCCAATATCCTTTTAACACCGGAACAAAGTATACCATATTCCAGCCTGGCTTCGTCAACAAGGTAGCAATTTTGCTCTCTCTTAACAAAAATATGTTGCAAGTGTACCATAACAAATGTTATCACTCCTTTCCTCACTCTCCACTTATCTCAGCCACTACTCGCCAATATCAAAGCATGTGATCGAGCAATACGGATCAGATGAAACAACAGGATATCTTTTTTACACGCATAATATGCAAAACATGTTGTCATTGATGGTTGAATCGTCAAAACAAGTAACGCTATTGCCTCTTTCCGCTTTTTTAAACCCAACTTCTTACTAACAAAAGTCTTATGTATGTCTTCTGTAATTTCCTACAAAGATGGATGCAATTGCTTATTTTGTATATCCGGTTAGCTCAACATAACCTTCGCCCGCAACTGCTTCACGATTGCTTTGTCCTTGAACAGTGATAGCTCCCTCCCAATAGACGTTCCCAGTTGAATTGTACGTTATCAGTTCCTGATTTTTCAATTGCGGGGTTAACAGCAGCGTCATTTGCAAACGGGGGTCGTTGAGTTCCAGACGCCAGCCGGAAGGATAGCTGATCCCAGTACCGGGGCTGATCCACCGGCCCTGCACAGTCGCGCGGACCTCGCTTTGCGGGATGAGGATGTTCTCGCCACGAGCATCGATATATTCGCTATAGGTTGAGACCACTTTGCCGGCAGCATCGCGTACGAAGTACAACATTATTTCGGCATTGTTATTTAACTGGAGGCTAAACCAGTCCCAGCCGCCATCGCCAAAGGGCAGGAAGTTTCCCCACTGATGATCCATCCACGCCTGTCCCGTTACCTGTAACGACTGCTGATGATCCAAAATTGTTCCCGATACTTCCATTCGCGTTCGCGAGTAATAGTAAGAAAATGCTCCTAGCCCAAAAGGGATAATGCCATTCCCATTATGTAAACTTGCAGGCTTGAGCCCTTTTAAGTCGAGAGCAATGGCACAGTCTTTCATCTGGGCGGCGATCTGGTCGTGACCGTTAATGCCGCGCATGGTCCAATCTCCAACCTGGATATCGATCCCCTGCGCGGATGTGCCGTTGGGCGTAGGCGAGTTGGCGGCGATAAGACGACGTTGATCGTAATGGAATTCACCCCGAGTAATATCGCTGACAGCAAAATGGGCGGCATAGACCGGCGGCAAGTCGCTGCGCAATGCTTGAAATACGACCAGTTCGAAGCCATAGTGATGCCGCCCGCCATCGGGTGCCAGCGCGTCCAGGTGGCCTGTGTAGTACCACCACTCGGTCAGGTCATTATGCATCCCTTCATCCTCGGGGAAATGAACCGGTGGCAACGGAGTAGCCTGGGGAGTCTGGCTCACCTGGGGCAAACGCGCTGAGGTCGAGACCAGCCCGGGGAAACCACAGGAGGCAAGCAGACACATCAACAACAGAGAGATACCACTTGTCGCAACAAAATGTCTCTTCATCGTTTCCCTCCTGCGCGTACATCTTCCATCACTGCATCACCTCTCTGCGGCAAAGAGCTATCAGATACAGTCTCTTCTATATACTCTTTCAAAGCGGGCGGATGGCGCTGGACGCCAGCAAATGGCAGCCACCAGTTCCAATTTCCCAGCAGGCGCATCGTCGATGGCACCAGTAGACCGCGCACCAGAGTTGCGTCAATGACGACCGCGAGGGCCATGCCCAGACCAAGCGCCTTAACCAGGATCATATCGGCGGTGGCAAAGCAGGCGCTGACGACAATGACGATGACAGCCGCACTGGTAATGATGCGCCCGCTGCGCTGCAATCCGAGCGCCACCGCGCGCGTATTGTCGCCCGTCTGCCAGAATGCCTCCTGCACGCGCGAGAGCAGGAAAACCTCGTAATCCATTGAGAGGCCAAACAATGAGCAGAAAAGGAGAATGGGACTGGATGCCTCCACAAATCCCAGTGGCGTGAAGCCCAATATCTGGTGCAAAAAACCATTCTGGAAGATGACGACCAGCGCCCCATAGCTTGCCAGGATCGAGAGCGTGTTCATGATAATGGCCTTCAACGGCAGCACCGCCGAGCGGAACAGCAGCAGCAGAACAATATAGGTGGTAATCGCTACTACCAGTACAGCCAGGGGAAAATCGGTATAGAGCGAGTTCACGTAATCGAGGTTGCCCGCAGAGCCGCCATCGACCAGGACGCTAATGCCATTGCCCGGCGGCGTATTGCGGATGGTGAGCGCGAGCTCCTGCGAATGAATATCTGCCATGTTGTACTTGCTAATGACTTGAATCAGGGTGGTATTGCCGTTGACCGAACTTTTCAGCAGCGCCTGCAAATAGGGGTCGGTGATCAATTGTGGGTTGCTATACAGCAATTGATATTGCTCCAGGGTAATGCGCGGGTCGGCGCTGACAATGCTGTCTACGCGCGCCACGCGTGGATCAGCTTCGATGCGTTTGACATAATAATAGAGGTTGTGGATATTCTGCGGCGTCATCACATCGCCCCTGGTCTGTACCGCCAGCAGAATGGGGGTGGTTTCGCGTTGATCGAAGCGCGTCGCCAGCAGATCGAAGGCGGCTCGCGACGGCACGTCCTGGGGCAAAATTGAGGCGTCGGGCGCGGAGAAACGCACGCCGAGGAAGGGCAGGCCAAAGCCGATCAACAAACAGAGCACGGGCACAAACACGCGCAAGGGGTAGCGCATCACAAACTCGGATAAGCGATACCAGAAGCCATGATGAAGCTCGGTCGGCGCTTGCAGCCCATTCGCCGCGTCAGCAGGTCGCTTCAGGAGCCGCGGGAAGCGCACCGGCAGCGCGTTGACCCTTGTGCCAAGAATAAAGAGCGCGGCGGGCAAAAGCGTGAGCGCCGCCAGGACTGCCAGCAGCACTACCAGCATACCGCCCAGGCCGACCGAATGCAGCATATTAATATGGAAAAATGTCAGGCCAAAAAGGCCAATCGCCACCGTCAAACCGGAGAACGCCACGGCCCGTCCGGCAGTAGCGACGGTGAGAATGACCGCTTCCCGCACGTCGCGCCCACGCCCTATCTCCTCGCGAAAACGGCTCACCATAAATAGCGAGTAGTCCACGCCAAGTCCGAGGCCAAATAGCGTCGTAATGTTGAGCACGAAGATGGAGAGCGGCGTCACCTGCCCAAGCCCGAAAATCAGCGCGAGCGAGATCACCACCGCGCATCCTCCCACCAGCGCGGGCAGCACAGCAGCAATAACTGAGCGAAAGACGAACAGCAAGGCAATGATGGCGAAGGGGAAAGCCAGTAGCTCCGCCCGGCGCAGATCGCGCTCGCTCACTGACTGAATATCCTCATAAAAGACAGGGCCGCCGCCAATCTTGTACGTCAGATCGGGCACAGCCTGGAGTCGCTGCTGCAACTGTGGCAGAAGCTTGGGGGCGGTATCTGGATCAGATTTCAATTGAATGTTGACATAAGCGGCGTGCCGGTCCAGCGAAACCTGGCGCGGGTTATCGATAAAGGTCACTATATGAGACACCTCTGACCACCCCTGGAGCTTTGAGAGCGATTGCTGTACCTGTTGCACAAATTGCGCATCGTCCACGCTGTAACGCTGGCTGGTAAAAATGACCTGCACAATGGTCAAATCGAGGTGAAGATTGCGTGTCAGCGTATCAATGGCGCGCTGTGACTCAGCATCGGGACTGATAAAACCGCCAGATTGTAGCACCTGGCTTGCCTGAGGGGCGAATGGCAGCGCGACAGCCGCAGCAAGCATCCACAGACCCACAATCAACCAGTGAAAGCGGGTAGCGAACCTGCCCAGATGGTAAAACATCAGGAAGACCTTTCTGTTAAAAATGTTGTACCAGTTCTATGACACCTGATTGCCTTAAAAAAGGTAATCATTCCCCCTCGACTCATTGTCCCCGGTGTAGTATGATGCAGGTACTAAAAGCGTTCTACCTGCTCAACTCTCACGATCAAGCGGGCTACCACGATCAATCGGGGAGCTACGGAGCAGCGTTCCTGCTGAATATGATGAGCAAGAGCTTCTCTTTTATATACTATACAGCAGATATGCGTCCTTGCGGCAAGGAGTTTATGAATTATGGCAAAACAGACAACGGCGAAGAAGGAACAGGCGCAGGCCACCCATGTGCCGATCAAAGTCATCTCTGTTAATCGGCAGGCTTACCATGATTACATCGTGGAGCGTACCATAGAAGCTGGTATCTCCCTGGTCGGCACCGAAATCAAATCCATCCGCGAGGGCAAGGTGAACTTGCGCGGCTCGTATGCGATAGCTCGTAACGGCGAGATCTGGCTGGAGAATGCCCATATCGCCACGTACGAGCAAGGCAACCGCTATAACCACGAGCCGCTCAGAAAACGCAAGTTGCTGCTGCACAAGCGAGAGATCAATCAACTGGTGACCAGGGTAGCAACCAAAGGCTTGACACTGGTCCCTCTCAAGCTGTACCTTAAAGGTGGAAGAGCAAAGATTGAACTGGGCCTCTGTCGCGGCAAAAAGCTCTATGACAAACGCGAAGCGATTGCCGAACGCGACGTGAGGCGCGATATGGAGCGCATTGTGCGCGGAAGGTAAAACAGAGAACGCATGGCAGATTTCGAACCTACGCAAGCGCCAGACCTGGAAGAGGTGCGCCAGCGCGCCTACCAGTCTGGCATTTTTCAACTGCTCGGCACGCGCATCGACAAAGTCCAGGATGGCACAGGCGCGGTGCATCTGCACGTCGATGCTCGCCTCTATCACGGCCAGCAGATCGTTCATGGCGGGGTGATCTTCACATTGGCGGATACAGCCATGTCGATGGCCTTGCTCTCGGTCTTGCCGCCTAACACTCCATTCAGTACTATCGAAGCCAAGATCAACTACATCCGTCCGGTGCGCACAGGCGAGATTGCGGCGGAGGCCACGCTTGTCCATCATGGCCGCTCAACCGCCGTACTGGAGTGCAGCGTCTACAACATCAACGAAGACGAGCGCAAAATCATCGCGCGCGTCCTGGGCACGTTCCATATCCAGCGCCAGGAAACGGCCCGCGCGTAGCCGATCACTGTCCAGCAAAAGGGCTAGTATTGATTATCCGCGTGTGAAACGACGTGAAGCGTATCGGGCCGAGGTGATGAGTATCCGGCACGGTATCAAAGGCGACGCCGCTCATTGAGAATGGCGTCGCGAGCATATCATTTTCCGATACGGGAAAGGCTGTCAGGAGCTGATCGTTCTTATGTAGCGCCGTCAGCGCACATGTTGACGTTACGGGCTTCACACCGGCGCCGGGAGCCAGCTTAAACTGGTAATTGTAGAGCGTGCGAGGAGCAACGGGGGCCTCGCGTTGAATGCGCCAGCGCGTTACCTCCATATTTCCGCCTGGCCCTGTCATAAGCTGGGCGCCTGGCTCCAGTTGCGGCAGGGTATCCGTATCATTGTTGGCGACAATTGTTGCCGCGCCTGGCGTCACGATATAGAGCTTAAAAGGCTGGCCGCCTAATCGCGGCGGCTGAGCAACGAGGGTGGCGGTAGCGAATCGATGCAGCATGGCGTCAAGTTGATCCGCATACGGGCCGATCAGATAGACGGCTGGCCCCGCCTCAGCCGTTGGCAGGACCAGGCAGTTATTGTAGCCAAAGACGGTGGTGGGAGTCTGTAATACTCCTCCCAAATACATCATTGCGGGCTGGATATTGCTATCCATGCTCATAAATATGCGCGCGATATGCTTTTCTCGCGCTAGCTGGTCAGCCATGTGAACTGCATTCCACATCGAGTTCAGATCGTTGACGTAGGGAATATTCTGAACTGTACGGTCGTTGAAATGTCCCTCGCTCATTTTGAGCAAGTAGGCTGTGGAACTGGCAAATTGCCCAACGATCAGCAGCAGGCTCAAGAGCGCAACGGCTACTTTTGACAGCGCCGATAATTTTGCGGCAGTGCGCTTTGTCAGATGGATCACCTCGGTCAGCGCCAGACCGACGAGGATAAAAGGGCCAGGCAGGAAAAGCAGGAAATACTGCATATGTAAATCCACGGAATGGTGGATGAGATTGGCAAATGGCACAATCTGCCATACCAGCAAGAGCAAGAGCGAGACGCGCTCTGGATGAAAGCGGAGAGCATCCCAGCGTTGCAACCAGCGATTGGAGGAGCTTCGGCGTTCTTCGTCGCTGCTCATTGCTTGCTGATGTGGATAAAACAGGCGCATAGCAGCCGTGACAAAGCCGGCAAAGAGCAGGAACTGCATGCATAGGCTCAGCACATTCATCCAATCGGGCTGGAACTCGGTAAAAGGCAAGAGCAGGTTCAGGTAAAAGGAAAACGCCTGAGTGTCGTTACGAGCAGGAAGGCGGGCAAAGGCAATAATTCCCCGGATATCAGAGAAATGGCTGACGAATTCCAGCAGGCCGTAGGGCAAGAAGAGCACGATCAGCGCCCCGACGGCCAGCAAGATCTCGCCCCGGCGCACGGTCTTCGAAGCCAGTATCAAGGCCAATACAAGCAACACGCTCATCCCTACGATAGATGAGGGGTGCAGTTGATAGATGATCGCCACCAGGGCAGTCGCCGGGAAAAACCAGCCGCGCCGCCGCCCCACCGCGCCACGGAAGATGGCGAACAGAAATAGCACCACGAAGAAGGGAAGAATATCCGGCTGCCAGATCCCCCGACTATATTTTAAGGGATTATAGACAGTGGCATTCAATAGCCCGGCAATAACGGCGGGCCACAGGCCAAAATAGCGCCGTGTAAACAGGTAGGTCAACACGGCCATCGCCGTTGTAAAGAGGCCGACGGTAATAGCTCCCCCCAGAGGATTATCGCTCAGTAAGGCGGCTGGCAACAAGGTATAGATAAAGAAAGGGGCGTGCAAGATGTTGATCGAAGCCTCATTGCTGCTGAGAGGGATCAGGCCATGCGCCACGGCATCACGCGCCAGTTGAAAAAGATTGGCCTGGTCAAAATCAAACTCTACCGTTTGAACGCGAAAAAAGTGCAGAAACGCGGAGGCCCCCAGGATAACGTAGAGAGGCCAGTCCAGCAACCACTTCCGCAATCTATCTTGAGCAGGTATATTTCGCGTTTCCTCTGAACTATGCGCCACGGTCAGAACATTATGCATATCACCCTATACTCCTCAATATTTTTCCTACGGTACTGAATTTCTCTCCTCTTGTCAATTAACAAGGACTAACAGCTTCTACTGTTCCGCCAACTTGCAGCGCCGCACACCTGAATGCTATCATAAACTTGTTTTGCATCACCATTCAACAGACATAGGAAGCATTGATGAGCATCATCGGTCTGCACCACGCACAAATTACGATCCCACAGGGAGCAGAAGAGCAGGGCCGCCAGTTTTACTGCCAGGTGCTGGGACTGCCGGAAATCGCAAAGCCGGATTCTTTGCAGGGGCGCGGCGGCTTCTGGCTACAGGCCGGAGATCGGCAGGTACATGTGGGAACAGAGGAAGGCGTCAATCGCCTGGCAACGAAGGCGCATCTGGCCTACCAGGTGACGGACGCCGAGATGTGGAGAAAACGGTTACAAGCACATGGAATCGAGATTTTAGAAGGCGTGCCGATCCCGGGATACCAGCGTTTCGAGATACGCGATCCCTTCGGCAACCGGATGGAATTTATCCAGACATTATAGCATGCTAAAGCAGTAATTCTATGCATCATACGCTCTTTATGATTCTCCAGGCGTTCTATCAACACGCATGGCCCCATCTTTGCGTTGTTTGAACAGTGTGAGCACAGCGATAACGCCACCGGCGATAATCAGTACAATTGCGACCAGGAGCAAGACGAGCAGCAATACACGTATCCCATCGCTGCCTGCTGTGGGCAGCAGTAACATAGCTAAAACAGACATAAGAAATCAACCCTCCCTGCACCAATGTTTTATAGTAGAAGCATTAGCCTTCGCTTCTCATAGTCTACCAATAGGACTTTACAATTTAAAAAAAAGTAACAAATACGGGGTAACTGTCTCGACAGCAGCCCCGTATTTGAGATGCCCGGCGATCTCACCGGGCATCTCTGTTGCTTTCCTCAACAGACGAGAGGGTCCGCTACACAGTCAGAGGACATGCCTGCTCTTCCGCCATATCCTCTTCCTGCTGCTCTCCCTTGCCCGCCCGCAGTTCTTTCTCGTAGACCACATACTGGTATACCACATACATCCCTGTACGCCTCTGGAGCTGCGTCGGCCCTATCGAAGCCTGCGCGTCCACCACGACATCTACTTTGAGCCGCCCGCGCAGAGAGAGCTCCTCGAATGACTGGGGAGGCATCTCATCCATCTCGATCACAATGCGCCAGAAACGATTCGTCACCGCATACCCCTCACGCTCAAACAGGCTACGACCGGCATGGTTGTGGCTGCTGAGCGTGCTGCGCAGGCTTACGCGTAGATCACTCCTGACATTTCGTACTAATTGTCGCGCTCGTTCTTCCACCATCCAGAGTAGTAGTGTGCCAATGCCTCGCCCCCGGAAATCTGGATGAACCCGTAACACTATGACAAACTGCCCATGCTCGTTCTGGCGCAGGTCCGCGTAACCGACGATCTGCCCTTTGTTGGTCACAATCACCCAGGCATCCGTCTTCAAATTGAAGCCGCTCGTCTGCCAGCTATTGCGTAGCTCCTCCTCCACAGCCTCCACAGACTCACCAGACGATTCGGCGATATCGCACTCGATCATCAGATCAACCACCGCTCTCAGATCGTCCGGCACTGGTACACGCGCCGATAAGTTATGTAAACGCACAATCATGGGGGCATTCTCCATTTCTGAGGGACGGCGGGAGCGTTACCGCCGTCCCTGATATCTATTGTATGGAGAAGAGATCGGCAGGGAAAGGGATCACCCCTTCCCGTCTATAAACTGCGTACTCAGCTCTTTCCCTGCCCGCAATTCCTTCTCGTAAGAATTGTATTGTCGAATAACATGCATGCCTGCACGTTCATATAAGCGTGTCGCACCGGTCAGGCTTTGCGCATCTACACCCAGGTAGACGTTGCGGATATCCCGTTTGTAAAATTCGCCAAAGGAGTGATGCAAGAGCGCCAACCCGACTCCTTTGCGCCTCCAGGGGCGACGCACCCCCAAAACATGGACCCAGCCGCCGGACTCCTTCTCGTCCTTACACAGCGAGAAGCCCACGATCTCATCGCCATCCATCGCCAGGAACCACAATGTGGGATCAAAGCCCTCGCGCTTCAGCGTCCAGTGTTCCCACTCCTCAAATGACGACCGTATATGACCCCAGTGGTCCTTAAAAGCCTCTTCATCCGCCTCATAGACCGCGCGAGCCATCTCAGGAGTGTAGGTGCGCACCGTAATCCCCTCGGCCCACTCCGGTGTGGGTGGCGCTGCATCCATCTCAATCGCCATGCGCCAGAAATAGCGTACATGCGTAAAGCCATGCTCTTCCAGCAAGCGTATCCTTGCTTCGTCCTTACTGTCTGCGCCACAGTTAAGCGTCACGCGCGCTCCTGACGGTGCCAGCGCAATATGTTGGCGAGCGCGCTCTTCGCCCAGGTGCAACAGGTACGTCCCGATGCCGCGATTGCGATAATCGGGGTGGACTTCGCCACCGATATAGAGCCGGGCGTGTTCTCTATGCTCAACTCCTGCCAGACCAACGACTTTCCCTTCATCGGAGAAAACAAGCCAGGCATCCTTTGCCAGTTCAAAGCCGGGCATCTGCCAACCGGTACGTATATCCTCTAGCGTCGTCTCTGCCGCCCCATCCAGAGCCACTTCGCAGATTCTAATCAAGTCGGTCACTGCTTCCAGATCGGCCATTGATGGATGGCGCATCGTAAAGCCTCGTGGGAGTTTCTCAGTAATCATTTTCTTTTCCTTAGAGCTATATACTTATTCTTTACAAGAGGCGAAAATGTGGAGATATCGCCTCTTCCTCAGATGATATTTGCCTCTCAGCTTAGCCGTTTCTCTTCAGTTTGCCGGTGCGTTTCGCGTACCGTTCAGCGATACCGAAGAGGTATACCCCTAGAGGGATGCTCACCACACCGGTGATAATCAAGGGCCAGGTGTTGCTCCAGATTGCTGCCGACCATATGGGCGCTCCGTTGAGCATCGCGGCTCTCATCCCCTGAATAACGTATGTCCCCGGCGAGATTCCGGCTAATACCTGCATCCAACCAGGCATGACCGAGACAGGGTAGTACACCCCTGAAACCAGCAGGATGACCGCACGCACGATAAACGACATCTGCATGCCTTTTTCCGTATACAGCAGCGGCAGAATGGCCGCCCCGATGCCAAAGCCGATGAACGAGGCGCTTCCCAATAGCAGCATGAAGAACACCGACAGGTAATCCGTATGGCTCAGATCCAGGTGGAAAAAGAGCGCGATAATCAACAGTTGCAGAATGGTAAAGAGCAACCCATGCACTACGGCATAAACGCAACTGCCGACCATATGGACAAAGCGAGAAATAGGTGCCATAAAGGTATATTCTATGGTCCCCTCCCAGCGCTCCATGTTGATGATATCGGTCACCCCATCGAAGGTCACACTCAGGTAGGTCCAGACCGAGGTCCCAATCACCAGCACCAGTGTCAGATCCTGCACTTGCTTAGGGGAGAGGGAGCTGCCTGTAAACCTTTGTGCAGCCACTCCAATGAACGAGACGCTAATTGCGTTCACAATGTTGTAACTCAGCCAGACGAGCTCCCATGTCCAATAGCGTTTGGTCAGGTACCAGTTTCGTTCAAAAAAGGCGTAAATGGCTCTTCCTTGATGTACCATACTTGACATATATTGTTCCCCTTTACTCTTCTTCTTCCTCTTCCCGCTCGGCCTCAAGTGCCTCGAAGGCTTTATCCCAGCTTCCGTAACGCTTGATATCCTCTTCCGTAATCAATTGTGAAGCCGTAAAGTGCATAAACACTTCATTCATCGTTGCGGGGGTCTCGCGTCCCATCAACTCCGTGATCTGACGCTTTAGATCCTCAGTCTTCCCCAAGACTACGATGCGGCCCTGATCGATAATCGCCACACGGTCACATAGCGCCTCGGCTTCTTCCATATCATGGGTGGTGATAAGGATGGTAGCATCGTGCTCCTCGCGCAGTTCTCTAATGAAGCTCTGCACATCGAGCTTAGAGCGCGGGTCCAGGCCCGTTGTCGGCTCATCCAATAGCAACACAATTGGAGATGTGAGAAAGGCCCGCGCAATCGCTACCTTCTGCTGCATACCGCGCGACATATTTTCCAGCGGGGCATCAAAGCGGCTGGGCTTAATCCCCAGGCGTGTGAGAATGCTTTTGATTTTGACGCGCGCTTCTCCCCCCGGCATATTGTAGAGTCGCGCCGCATAGATCAGATTCTCTACCGGCGAGAGTTTCTTGAAGAACGAGGCTTCCACGCTCACGCGGTTAATCAGCTTCTGCACGACCCGCGCATCCTTCTCGGCATCATAGCCAAAGATGGTTACATGGCCCGCGTCGGGGATGAGCAGCGTCGAGAGGATACGGATCAGGGTCGATTTCCCCGAGCCGTTGGCGCCCAGGATGCCGACGATCTCGCGCCGCTTGATGGTAATGCTCACATTATCCACGGCGCGTATCTCGCGCTTCTTTCCATCCTCTTCCTGCTTTTTCCTGCCCCAGCGCAGCCAGGGACGCGCTTTCTTAAAAACTTTTGTCACGCCATCAATCACCACCGCATCTTTTGTGGGATCGATGACAATATTCTCTAGTAATGAAGCTTTTTCGATAGGGTCATGAATAGCCAATGGTCTCTCCTTTGAAATCCTCTGAACAACATCTTCTGCCAGGCATTTCAGCATAACGCACTATTCTGACGTATGCACCGGGCATCCGCACAGGTCGGCACCTGTACGTCAGGACAATACTCGCTGCCGCTAACAGATAGCCGGGTCACATAAATACGCATCCACCAACACAGACCGCTGCCACGATGAGCTTTCCTGGTATCAAGATCGCATGATTCCTCCTGAATACAGGTTCAATGCATGTCCAACATCAGCAAGCCATTCATTTCAGACGACCTGAGCGAAGCTAGCGCGCCAGCAGCGTTGGTCGTCTGCAATAGCAAGAGGTAAAAAAGAGCATTAAAAAACCGTGAGCCTGATTTCTCGGTGCCCACGGTGGAGGGTGTCATTTCTTCTCATCCATTGATGAAGAGAGGCGGACTTCCTCTGGAGATGGGCACACTGATCCCAATTTCAGCGAAAACAGTAAGCGATGTGCGAAGATGGACCCCGCATCCGCCACCGGAGTTCTTAGGATCAGAAGGCAGAGTATGGCCGTAAGCGACCATAAGATCGCGCTGTCGCGTGCTTAGGAACAACCGAGCGTTGCCATTCGCCATGCTAGCCATCTCCTTCCGTGAGAATTTTATCTGGTCAATAATTATATGCGCCTCGACCAGTACGGCAATTTGAAGGGATTGCATGCGCAACCCCATTGCTTCAAGTATACGGATTCACCGGCGATCTGTCAAGAGCAATATGCGCTTTGTTACTGTCTCGACGAGATCGCTGCAATTACTTGCTTTTAGCTTTGGCAATTTTATTAAGCTTCCCCTGCTGAACTGACTGTGCTACTTCAACATGACGTTGCATAGCCTGCTCAGGCGTCTCAGAGCTTGTCTCGAAGGCGGCAAGGCGCACAAGGGTCAGATAGCCATTTTGCTGAGGATATACAACAGTCATGTACCCATGCCCCAGACGGGTATCGTCAAAGCTCGCCACGACATAGCGTTTGCCATCGGGGGCAGTGACTACGTGACGAGCCAGGTCCAACGTTTGCAGGCGCACAGGCAGAGCATTGGGCACTTCGACTGCCCGCTGCTGGGGAATGGTTACGAGTGATGACTCGGTATCGACTCTTTCGTTATCGGCCATAGGGTTTCTCTCCATCAACCTATAGATAAATAAAGCTACAGTCTGTGGCCTCGCAGGCGGCAGACTGTATCCTATAGTGTACGAGAGTCGCGTCAATTGGTCAAGCCATTCATTACAGACTGCCTGGGCGAAGCTAGCGCGATAGCAGCGTTGGCAGTCTGAGTAACAAGCCGTTGAGCTTTTTGTGTTACCACTCTTCCTCATGAATGCGTCGCGCGCGATGGCTCTTCCACATGCCAATCAAGGAATGCCACCCTCGCGAAGGCAGGCGGAACAGGAAGTAGGGGTGCCGCAACAGGTAGAAGAAGAGACGCGGTTGAAGCCGCTTCCACATACCGGGCAGTTCGTCAATCTCGCCGCTACGGCGAGGATGCTCCTTCCCTTCTGGATCGGCCCAGCGGTCGCGTACATAGATGTCGCCCAGCCGCTCCAGCGTGACGGCCTCATCGGGAGCTGCTTCCGCCACCGCCTGGATATATTCATAGGGCGTCTGCGAGGGCTGCAACTTGATCCCCGCCCAGTTCGCGAGCACACAGACGCGTCCGTACAATTGAGCCGCAAGAGGGTGACGGCGGAAGAGACGGTTCCACCATATGGCGAAGAGGATACAGGCAAAGAGAAGCAGCAGAATCAGTCCACCCAGGCCAGTGCCGATGCGCTGGCGCAGGAGCGCCTGCGACTGCTCAGGGGTCAACACTGTATCGCCACCGCTGCTGGTGGGCTGATCAAGCTCATTAGCCAGGATGTTCTTCCCATGCCCCGGATTAGCAGCGTTATTCGTCGTATCGCTCCCCGCGCTTCCAGAGCCACCAGTACCGAACTGATTAGGCAGTGGACGCGTGAAGGAAGAGAAGCCGTTCGAAGGTTCGAAGTTGACCCAGCCATAGCCCGCGAAGTACACCTGCGTCCAGCTATGAGCATCAGTGCCATAGACAACCCACTGATGGGTCTTGGCATCAAAGGTGCCATTCGTGTATCCCGACACAACGCGAGCTGGTATTCCCAGCAAACGGGCCATGACTGTCATCGCAGAAGCAAAGTAGGTACAGTATCCTCTATTGCCGCTGCGGAAGAGAAACCAGGATACACCCTCTTCTCCCGGCGGCAATTGCACGTTCACGCTATAAGTGTAGTTCGTGTGCAGGTAGGACTCTAAAGCCACCACCTTGTCGTACATGGTGGGCGCATGCGCCGTGATCTGCTGGGCCAGCGCTGCAATCGCCGGATCAAGATCGGGCGGGAGTTGCCGATACATCTGGAGCGTACCCGGGTCGAAGTAGGTCGGCGGGAGCGGTCCGTCGAAGCTTCCTTGATACTGCGGCGCATCCTGCGGCATCGGTACTGAGCGCAGGGTCGCCACATCGGCGGAGGAGATTGCGGAGGTCACAGTATAATGAGTACCGGCAGCAAGCCCCCCATTCTGGCTCAACCACGCCACCTGATTCCCATTCGCCTTGCTTAGTAAGACGCTCGCAGGCAGGTTGACAGATGTGATATCGGAAGCCCCCAGCAGGTAGGGAGCTTGTTCACCAGGCGGATTAACGATGGTGATTACCTGCTTTACCTGATGGGTCAATGCGGCAGCAGGCGGTACAGCCTGGTTGGTCTTGACCGGCAGCGTATCTGTCTGGCTGATCGTCCACCCGCGCTTCGTATAGGTATCATAATTGATAAATGCCAGATACAGCCCTTCATTATTATCGGTCTGGACGGTCAGCACCTTATCATGGGTAAGATTTGGATTGCCGGACAGCACCAGCGTATCTCTAAAGTTGCCGATGTTGAGCGGACTGGAGGTCCCATTGACGGAGATCAGGCGATTCCAGGTATTCTCCAACTGCACCCAGGGATTGCTATCCAGCTTCCAGATCTGGGATGCGTTCACATCCGTATAGCCCGCAGGCAAGAGCCAGGAAAAGATCAGAATGCCGATGGAGATCAATGCCCCCGCCTGCATCACATCCCAGCCCAGATCATCGGAGTAGCGCAACCCTTGCTTCTTCCACCGCCGTACCGACTCGTAGAGGTTGAAGCGCAACAACAACAACAGGGCGGCTATAAGAAATACTACCAGAAAGACCAGGTAGCCCGCATCGACATTGCTCAAATTGATCAGCAGCACGACGGCATTCGCCACAATCATCAGCCACGGGCTGCGCGTGCGGTAGAGCAGCCAGGCGCTCATGTAGGCGAGCAGAAAGCCGACGGCAATAATGAGAAAGAGGAAGATAGAGTCGTCATCAATCGTGCCGCCACTGACCGCCACGGCAAACCAGCGCTGCATGCCATGCGCCAGCGCCGTGGTGCTGCCATTATAGAAGGCTCCGGCAGTCTGCCAGAAAGCCAGGAGCAGACAGAGAACAACCGCGATCAGATGTACAGGCACGCGCGGGAGGCGTTGTTGCTTCGCGGCAACCACCCCACACAGCAGCCCTATTGCCGTCGTGAGGGAAAGGATATCGAGATGATCGACCCAGCGAACCACCTGCACGCTCCAGATCGTGCAGTAGACGACCGCAGCCAGCAAGAATAACGAGAACCATCCTTCCGCCAGGCCGAGATGAAATTCAAATGGCGGTCTCTGAGATTGCAATCCTCTTCCCCGATTGGAGTCTTGAGGAGCATCGGAGATAATTTTTGAGAGGCGTTCAATTGCAGCGTCGCGCATGGGTATTACCTCCGTTTGGTAAAACGAACATCAGGGCCACTTTCCAGCACCTGTGCCAGTGGATCACCACATTTAACACGCATTACGGGTATACCGGCGCCTTCCAATAAGGCCAGCGTATCTTCATCTGCCGGAGCATTATCGAACGATGTTGCATCCAATCCCACCACCGCGACCTGCGCCCCACGTCGTTGCAGGTGGCGCAATCCTTCATGCCAATCACGAGAATTTGAGGGCGTAATCACGATAGCGACAGTATTGCGTCCCAGGTGAAAAGCATCCAGCGCCAGGGCTTCCTTGAGAGAAGGGCCAGGGCCAGCCGTAACGACGGCCAATAGTTCAAGCACGCGCTCGACTTGCCGGTCGCCACGGTCCAGCGAGAGGATTTCGCGATGGCCTCCATTGACAATCATCCCCACTGAGAGGTCCTGACGCAGGAGATAGGTGGCAACCGTCGCGGCAATAGTGACCCCATATTCTTCCGTCGAGTGCTCGCCCTCGCCCGCCTGCACATCCTCACTGAGATCTAGAAATATCCATGCGTCCACCGCCGGGTCCAGGTCAAATTCTTTGACCATCAGTTTATTAAAGTGGGCGCTCGACCGCCAATGAATGCGGCTGAGTGCGTCCCCCGACATATACTCGCGAATGGTTGTGGCGTTAGTTGTTGTTTGCAAAGCTCGTTGCGAACTTCGTCCTCTGCCGGGCAAGCCGCCGGTAAAGAGCGCAAAGCGCGTAATTGGCAGTACATGGGGCAGGACCAGAATTTCTTTTGATGGGGTCAAGGCAATGCGTTTGCGGAACAGCCCGAAGGGATCGCCGCTGGTCGCGCTCACGGGGCCGAGTTGAAAGCGTCCGCGCTGCTTGCAGGTGCTGCGAGCGCGCCACATTGCCCGTTTGCGGCCTCCCAGGCTTGCGACATAGCCAGCACGATGCCCTGGCAGGGTCGAACCATCAGCAACCTGCACCCACAACTTTGGCATGACGCTGAGATTATCCAGCATCAGACGCTCATCAAACGTCTCGCCCACCTGGACGCGTCCGCTGACGGCAGTACGCCGAAAGACTAATTTGCGTAAACTGTAACGCGCCCATAACCAGGAGAGAACGAACAGGATCAGCAACACGTACGCGGGCACATAGAACGCCTTCCAGCCGCTACTGATGGCGAGAAAGAACGCTATCGTAATGAGCAAAATAGCTTGCCAGGGCCGCATAAGCTAGCGCCCCTTTCCAACGCCACCCACCCAGGCATTCGGCACAGGAACGCTTTGTAAAATCTCGTCCAGGATAGCCGTGGAGGAGATTGCGCGGACGCGCGCAGCGGGCGTGACAATGATGCGATGGGCCAGCGTGGGTTTGGTCAACAACTTCACATCGTCCGGTATGACATAGCCGCGCCCGCGCATGGCCGCCAGAGCCTGTGATGCACGGAAGAGCGCCAGCGAGCCACGCGGGCTTACGCCCAGGTAGATATTCTGATGGGTGCGGGTCGCATTGGCAATGGCTACGATATATTCCCGAATGGATGGATCAACATGAATCGTGCGCACCTGGTGTTGGATATGGACCAGCTCTTCGGCGGTCATAATCTGCGTCAGGTCTTCGAGGGGATGATGGTGCTGATGGCTATCCAGGATGTTCATTTCATCGGTCGGCAGGGGATAGCCCAGTTTAATATTCATCATGAAGCGGTCAAGCTGAGCTTCTGGCAGAGGAAATGTTCCTTCGTACTCGATGGGGTTCTGCGTCGCCATGACCATAAAGGGTTCCGGCAAACGATAGGTCACGCCATCGACGGTGACCTGGCCCTCTTCCATCGCTTCCAGCAGAGCCGACTGGGTTTTTGGGGTGGCGCGGTTAATCTCATCGGATAACACGATTTGCGACATCACAGGGCCGGGTCGAAATTCGAAGTTCCCCGTCTTTTGATTATATACAGAGACGCCTGTTACGTCGCTTGGCAAAAGGTCAGGGGTGAACTGGATACGTTTAAAGGTACACCCGATGGAGCGCGCAATCGCTTTGGTGAGGACGGTTTTGCCAACGCCGGGCACATCTTCGATCAGTACGTGCCCATGACAGATGACGGCAATCAAGCTAAAAGCGACCGGTTCGGCCTTCCCGACGATGACCCGTTCGACATTGGCGACAACGCGTTGTACAGCGGTTGCCAGGTCTTGTACTGACTGCATGCTTATCTCCCCAATAAGATAGAATTGAGGCTTACTATCGATATGGCTCTAGTTGTTAAGTATACGATAGTGTATCTCATATAATAACGAATATACAAGAGGTGCTGGTACACGCTGTGCAAGTCGCAAGCGCCCCGAACTTTCTTGCTATCTCTAGAATTTACGCTATTAGATACACTTTTATCACAACCAACTATCCCAGATTACTAGTTACATCTGAAATCTCGCTGAATTCCTCTATATCATATCACCATTTCGGGTGGACGCGCATCGGCAAATCGGGTCTCCCTCCCCACCAAATACTGTAGCGACCTCCCACGATGAATCGGGGAGCTACAGCGCGTCCGATTTATCGCCTGTTCTCTATTATATTATCTACCACATTTGATATACGTTAATACTGCCCATGAACAATGCGGCTTATAGATCGCATACTCCTCAGCAATATCATCGTTGCCGTGCCAGGGCTCGCGCCATCCCAGAAGGCGACGCTTATAGATCGCATACTCCTCAGCAATATCATCGTTGGATCGGCATGATGCAGCACCGCATTGCGCGTGCCCTGTGGCGGGTCGAGAGGCTGTACAGGCGCTAAAGCGGACGCGCTGTAGCTGGTCGCTACGAAGGATTCATTCCATTCCTGTTGGGGGAGAGAGGGTCTATGCTAGCAGGCCAGTCTATGCTATGATGATAGCCATGAGCCAGAACGATACACGTAGCAGAGAAGAGTTGCAGGCCATCGTTCGCGGATTTGTGCAGGGTGTGGGGTTCCGCGATTTCGTCGTGCGCAAAGCCCTGGCCCTCGGACTGCGCGGGTGGACGCGCAATAACAGCAATGGCGACGTCGAGGTGGTCGCACAAGGGATGCGGCCCGCCCTCGAACGCCTGCTCGCGCAACTACGACAGGGACCCGCAGCAGCCGATGTGGAAGAGGTTCAGGTGTCGTGGAGGGAGCCGACCGAGCATATAAGCGGATTTCACGTCCGTTTCTAGTTTCAATCCCGCAAGTGGGTCGTGCTAACCACCGGCTCCCGCCTCTCTTGAAGAGGAGTATACCATCGAGTCAGACGATGTCAAGTGGAAATGCAATAGAGACAGGGCTATTTACTTCTCTGAAGAAGAGGGGGTCAAGGGGCACAGCCCCTTGCGGGGCGCGGGGTGTCCCCCTTAGGCGTCAACTTAAGCACTTGAACAATCGAAGAGGGAAACGAGATCATGTGCCCCAGCCAACAGA
>DATGMF010000014.1:0-15114 GCA_035293765.1 Ktedonosporobacter sp. | reverse complement strand
TGAAACCACTATTGCTCTTTTCTCCTGGAAGCTTTTTTCACTATCTGCCACTTTTTTCGAGTAAGTGACACCTGGTTCTTCCTCTCTGCTTGCCACTTTTTTCGTTAAGCAGCTGTCTGGTTTTTTCTTATTGAAAACAATTGCACACCGCATTCGTCGTCCCTGCTCAAAGATTTTTTAGCAACAACCCTTCTTCGTAGATGCGACGGATGACATCCTCAATCTCAGGTTCTTGAAATGTTACATCGCGCAGGCGGTAGCGCGCCCCCAGCCAGGCTACAAGTTCGTGCGCGGGCATCGTACCACTATCGCTGTTGCCAAAACTGAGCCAGAGGCGCGGCCCATCGGCTTTCACCTGACGCACACCAGCAGGAAGCTCTTGCAATATTGGTTGACCATCACTCCCCAGAGGCAGAGCCGCGGCCTCAGCAGCATCCAGGACCGCAATTAATATGCGCTCTCCCCCAAATCGTGCGCGGATGTTGGCAACGGTGCCATCATAGAGCTTGCGCCCATGATCGATAATGAGCATGCGCGGGCAGAGCGTCTCGACATCATCCATATCGTGTGTGGTCAGCAGGATAGTCGTCCCACGCTCGGCGTTCAGAGAGAGCAGAAACTCGCGGATGCGCGCTTTAGCCACCACGTCCAGCCCGATAGTTGGCTCGTCCAGGTAGAGCAGTTCGGGATCGTGCAACAGGGCCGCCGCCAGGTCCCCACGCATCCGCTGACCGAGTGAGAGCTGGCGTACAGGGGTATGCATAAACTCGTCCAGGTCAAGCATCATACGCAAACGCTTGAGATTGGCGTTATACCGCTCCTCTGGAACACGATAGAGGAAACGCAGCAGATGCAAAGAGTCCAGCAGCGGCAGGTCCCACCAGAGCTGGGTACGCTGTCCAAAAACGACGCCGATGCGCGCGGCCAGCTCGCGCCGCTGACGCATCGGAACCAGTCCGGCCACGCAGACACGTCCGCTCGTCGGCGTCAAAATCCCCGTCAACATCTTGATCGTTGTGCTCTTGCCAGCTCCGTTCGGCCCGATCAGGCCAATGATTTCACCCCGCTCCACCGTCAGCGAAAGATTGTTCACGGCTGGCACAGATCGTACCTCCGGGTTGACGACGCTGCGCAGGCCACCGAGCAGCCCGGAGCGCCGCCGCGTCACGCGGAAGGTTTTGCATAACTCTTCGACTTCGATCATTAGCGTCATAATGACACCTCCTTTAGTGCATTTCCACTTGATATCTTTGGATTAGATGGTATACTTCTCCTCAAGAGGGGCGGCAGGAGCCGGTTGGCTATCACGACCCGCTTGAGGGTACTGAAATTAGCAACTAACTTCCGGTGCTTTGATAGCGATGCACGCCAAAGCTCCAGATCATGCCCGCGACCAGAGCAAAAACCAGCGCGATCAGCGGCACCCCAAAGACAACGGAGGAAGGGATACTGAACGGCAGGGGCCGTCCCAGAATATAGCAAGTTGGCACATACGAACCAAAGGCCAGCGGCACGACAAACAAGAAGAAGCGCTGTAATGTCTGGCTATAGATGGTGATGGGGTAGCTGAGCATCTCACGACCGCCGTAGGTCAGGATATTCGTCAGTTCCGTCGTTTCGACCGTCCAGAAGCATAACGTTGCCCCTAGCAGCAAGATGGAAAGGAAAATCAGAGCGCCACTTACAATGCTTAATGGTAAGATCAGCAACTTTGCGGCAGTCCAATGCAGGTCGGGCAGCAGGCGAAGCGCGATGATAAACGCAATGATCCCCTGCGTAATGCGACCGAAGCGACGCAGGCGGAAATCGCTGCCGATCACCTGGGTGAACGCTCCCACCGGGCGCAATAACACGCGGTCAAACTCGCCTCGCCTGATCGTATCGGAAAAGTTATCGATGCCCGCGCCGGTCAGTTCGGCAAGACCAAAGCCAATCGACATAATGGCTGCGAGCAGGGCCACTTCGCCAATGTTCCATCCCAGGAGCGATGGAAACGGGCCAAAGTAGAGCAGGAGCGCGCCAAATTCCAATGCAGTGACGGCAAGATAGGTAGTGATATCAACAAAAATGTTTATTTTATATTGCAGTTGCGCCCGTATTTGGAGAGCGATCAGGCGCCGATACAGCAGCACATCATAAAGAATTGCCCGCCATGAGTTTATTAGCATATTATCCTCCCTGCACGACGACTCGTCGCGAGGCTAGCAAAGTAAGCATACGAACTATCAGTGTCAAGACAATGAGCCAGAATATCTGGCGACCAAACGCGAGCCAGAGCATGTTCCCGTCCAACTTCCCCAACACAATCTCAACCGGGATATTCATCAGTCCGTTGAAGGGAAGCCAGTCTGCAATGGCGCGCAACCACGATGGGAAAAAAGGCAGCGGGATATAGGAGCCGGTGAAGAACAGCGCGACGACCTGGGCAAGCGTGATCATTGCACGAGCTTCAATGATCCAGAAAGCGACCACATTATACAAAAAGCGATAGGCGATCCCCATCATTGCGCTAAGCAAGAAGGCAAGTCCAAAGCCCAGCCAGGACCGCCAGTCGCCCGGCAGCTCAAAGCCGAAGAGTAGCGCACCTGCGAGGTAGGTCGGGAGAAAACGAAAAAAGAGGTAGTAGATGTTGCGCCCGGCCTCGCGACTGAACCAGTACCAATAGAAGTCGCAGGGCTTGCTCAGGTCGGTAACGACTTCGCCGGAGCGTATCGTGAGCATCAAATCAAACCAGCTAAAGGGTAACACGACCATGATCATGGCCTGCACCAGCCAGGTGTAGCGCAGGGCATCCTGCACATTGTAGCCGGTAACGACCGGACGCGCGTGATAGAGGGCGATGATGACGTAACTAAAAACGGCTCCAAAGAAGACGTTGGTGAACAGCCCGGCCAGATTGGCCCAGCGATAAATCAACTGCCTGCGGTATGCGGTACGGGCAACTTCAAAATAGAAACGTAACATAGCATGCTCCTGAACTCTATGAGAAAGAGAACAACACAAAAAACCCGGTATCCACCGGGGAGGGGATACTGGTCTTCTTAACATCACTATTTTGCCGCACATGCAGTTATGCGGGATAGCACAGAACTATCCCGTGTCGGTTCTGCGATCCTTCTTACATTTATCGCAGAGCGTCTGCGTATTGTACTACTGGAATGGAACGCCGGTCAATCCCCAAAATTGGCGAGAGTGCATGTTAGTGTTACAATATCTCAATGATTACCTCTTGACTCTCCGCCCGGGGAAGATAGTAGAGTTGAAAACAGAACTGCCTGTTGCTGTAATATTTTCTGCTGCTAAACGATAGTTAAGGTGAGGACCTAGACAACACGAGGAAAATCATGCAAGCAAACAGGCACACGGCACAGGTAGAACAGGAGATGGCCCTCCTGTACAGGAGATACGCACCTGGTCTGCTCTCCTATGTCCGTATGCACGTTCCCACGCCAGAAGACGCGGAAGATCTGGTAGTGGATGTATTCCTGGCAGCTCTTGAGCAGACAAATTTTGTTGCGCTCCCGGAGAAAGCGCAGCAATTGTGGCTCTGGCGCGTGACCCGCAACAAAGTGATTGACGCCTACCGACGCACGAAAACGCGCCAGAGCGTCACCCTTGAACAGGTTGCTGAAGGTCTTTTCGAAGATGAGATGTTAAGCCCCGAAAATAGCGCCTTGCGGCAAGAAGATTATATGGATTTGCACGCGTACCTGCAAAGCTTGCCCTCGCTTCAACAACAAATTTTGCGCATGCGCTTTGGTCAGGATTTATCCTGTCGTGAGATCGCGACCGCCCTGGGAAAGCAGGAAAACGCCGTACGTGTCACGCTTTCACGCAGTTTAAACCTTTTACGGACGATTTATCGACGAAGAAGGGAGGTGCAGGAAGGTGGCAGAGAAGGATGAGTTTTATTTGCCTGAGGAAGTAGACAGGCAAATTGAGCGTGTAGGCCAATTCAAAGAAGGCGACCGCAGCGATGCAGAGGCATTGGCCTATCTCCGCAGCTTTTACCAGGCTGACGCCCAACAAGAGCAAAACACGCTCAATCGGATCTGGGATCGTATTGCGGGCGCAACGATTTTTGAACAAGAGAGAGAGCTCCCTATGCAACATTCACACATGCACAACAGTGCAGGAACTATCGGCAGATCGCCGGGCTCATCCCCACGGCGCACTAAACTTATGCAGCGACTGGGTTTATTGGCAGCGGTGATCGTCGTGGTTGCCCTGGTTGGCAGTCTGACAATGGTTTTGTATGCAGCACGGTTACAAAATGGAGGCACGGGCTCAAATCCACTACCAGGGACCCATGTGCCATTAAAGGTCACAGCCGTCGATATGTCAGTATCGCCGAGCTCGATTGCGGGCATGGCCTGTGGTACAAATGTAACCGTGACCTACACCGCAACCTTCCACGTCAGACCCAATAGCGTTGGCGGCACGGTTCAATTTATGTATACGGTGAACAACGGGCGCAGTCAGACTCCAGCCAGCATCACTTTCAAGCCAGGAGAGACGACGAAAGCGTACTCCTTTACCTGGAGCGGAGCGTTGCCTATCGATCATACCTATCCTGGGCCGGGCGGTGTCCAGGTGACTAGCCCTAATCAACTCATCTCGGCTCTTGTTGCACCGACTGGGCAATGCACGGCAGCAGCGTTCCAGGTGACGGGCGTGGATATGGCGGTCAGTCCCGCCTCCATTCAAGGGATGGCGTGCGGCACTTCAGTCGTTGTCACCTATACGGCAACCATTCACGTTGCTTCTGGTGGCCCTGGCGGCGGCGTCCAGTTTAGCTATACGGTGAACAATGGGCGTAGTCAGGCTCCGGCCAGCGTTGCCTTCAACCCGGGAGATACCGCCAAAACGTACAGCTTTACCTGGAGTGGCGCACTGCCTGCCGATCATACCTATCCGGGATTGGGTGGCATTCAAATCACCAGCCCCAATCAACTCACCTCGCAGCTTGTTAAGCCCACGGGACAGTGTACACCTGCGGCGGCGTTCCAGGTGACGGGCGTGGATATGGCGGTGAGCCCCGCCTCCATTCAAGGGATGGCGTGCGGCACTCCGGTCGTTGTGACCTACACTGCGACTATTCATGTTGCTCCCGGCGGCCCAGGTGGTGTGGTCCAGTTCAGCTATACGATCAACAATGGGCGCGGTCAGACCCCGGCCAGCATTACCTTTGCTCCCGGGCAGACTGTTCGCACCTACACTTTTACCTGGAGCGGCGCCTTGCCTGCCGATCATACCTACCCTGGACCGGGCGGCATTCAAATCACCAGTCCCAATCAACTGACCTCACAGCTCGTCAAGCCCACGGGGCAATGTAGCTAACTAGTTCGACGGGCATCAACGCCTTCTCGTTGTCGAGGTAGCCTGCCGGACGATCCTGGATTGAGGGATCGTCCGGCAGGCTACCTATTCTGTTCAGCCGGCACTCCCGTGCGAGAGCTCTACAAACAAGCTACGAGTATGCCGCAGACCATTAGACGCTTCAGCAGTACTAAATGCGTTTTCTCTTGTCAAATTACCGTATCCCCTTTATACTATAGCTAATGTAGCCGCGTCTCTCCATCAGGGATTGAGGCTATTGCCCTGAATTGAGTGATAATCGTCAAAAGTGTGAACTAAAAGACTGATGGGTCCCGGGCCTTCCTCTAGAAAAGGGGACTAAAAACGATGGCAGTTGTCAACGTAGCCGAAAGCTCTGCAAATATTCATTATCTTGGACGGAGAAATGTATTGATCGGGTTGGGAATGGTGGCGGCGACCGGAGTAGCAGGGGGAATCTGGTGGTGGGCAACGCCGCATTATCCGCTGGTGTATCGAGGGCACACGGGGGGAGTGAATGGGGTAGCATGGTCGCCTGATAGTGCGCGGCTCGCCTCGGCCTCGGATGATGGGACGGTGCAGGTCTGCAACGTTGTCAACGGCGGGCAACTTTTGACCTACAAGGGACATTTCCTGCGCGTCAATGGCGTAGCGTGGTCCCCACGAGGAACGCGGCTCGCCTCCGGCGGGAATGATCTCACGGTACAGATATGGAATGCGGCTGATGGGGGCAATGCGGTGAGCTACAAGGGGCATACAGGGCCGATCCAGGCAGTGGCGTGGTCGCCCGATGGCTCGCGGCTCGCTTCGGCTGCCGCTGACCGTACGGTACGCGTCTGGAATGTGACCACAGGCCTGTTGCTGACGAGCTACCGGGGGCATACGGATATAGTGAACAGCGTTGCCTGGTCGCCCGATGGCTCGCGGCTCGCTTCGGCTGCCGCCGACCGCACGGTGCAGGTCTGGAAGGCGGATAGCGGCGAAATGCTGCTGACCCATCGAGAGGATATCGCCACGGTGAATACAGTGGGCTGGTCGCCCGATGGCTCGCGGCTCGCTTCAGGCTCCACGGATCAGACGGTGCAGGTTTGGAACGCAAGCACAGGCGAGAAAATCCTCAGCTACGGAGGAAATGCGGGAGCGGTTGCGGCGCTGGCCTGGTCGCCCGATGGGATGAAACTCGCCTCGGCCCACAATACGGTATTGACACCTGCTAACAGTACAGTGCAGGTCTGGGACGCGGCCAATGGGCAGGAACTGTTGCGGTATCAAGGGCATACGAGCTTGATCAATGCGGTGGCCTGGGCGCCCAACGGCAAATATATTAGCTCAGCTTCTGATGATGAGACAGTTCAGATCTGGGCAGCGGTGAAATAAGTAGGAAAAGGGGCTGTACTGTATCAGACTGCTGTCTACACTATTTCATGGAAGAGCAAAGGAGTGATTGTTACTATGCGTTTAGACCCCGGCGGCGGCGATCAGATCATGGTTGATCCTCCAATCGTAGGAGCGACAGGTAAGGAGATCGTTGGAGATGCGCTGGAACTGACTAATTCCGGTTCGCATAGCCTGAATGATTTTCAAACTACGCTCAACGGCATCTGCCAAAACTACTTTCCATACCAATTGCAGCCAGCCTTGCAAGCTTTTATCAAAGCGCATTATAACGGCTATACGACAAACGTGCTGCAAGATCGGCAGGCGATTGGGGACGCGTTACAGACGAAGGTTGCCACTCAAGCAGAGATCACAGATATACAAAGCGCCGATCTTTTCAAGCAGTAGGGGGAATATGAGGGAGGGCTCACATCAAGAAAATATGATAGGAGTAGACCATGCCTACTTTTAGTGATGTCACGAATACATTTACTACCGGACTGGATAAACTTGCCGCTTACCTGTCCGTGATGGTCAGCCATTTACAGGGCGGGGATAAGCAGTTTCGGCAGCATAAGGATGATCTGGTTTATTATCCTCTTACCTTTAGTGGTCTGGGAGCCAGTGCGTTTGAGCAGGCAGTCGAAAGAAATATTGCGCGTTCGTCACAATTTCAATATAAGATGGACGCGTTGACACTAGCAACCAACCATTTAAAAGCGCAGATTACGTCGAGTAATGACAAGTACGATACTGACATGGCTATCCCTCCGGGCCTCGACTCATTTGATATGGCGCTGAACCATTATGGATATACCGAGCTTAGCGTGCTCAACAAGATGCGCGATTTTGTGCTGAGTGGGGTGGACATGGCCCTGCTCATCGATGCTGGCCCCGGGACGTGTTACTCCTGGTTGGCCGCCGAGCGGGATGCGATTATTGCTGATATGCAAAGTCAACACGATAGAAATGTGGGACAGGCGCAAGATCTTTACCGGCAGCAATTGCGTCGCGAGGGGCAGACGGATGATCCATATTTGAAGTCCAACATGAATAATAACATTCTCCAGGAGGACAATTACCTCTCAGAAGCGAAACTTGCGGTGAGCGGAAAGCTTTACCAGCAGATTTACGACGCGATTACTGGCTGGTTTAGCGAGGTCACACCAGCTCTGGAATCTTACAACGAAGAGACCGGCATGGCGACCGCGATCAACGTGGTGACAGTGGGCGAGCTGATCTGGGAGTTGAACAATGCTCCAGGCCACGCGCCGCTCATTATCTATCAAACGCCCAATGGTGGGCTGATGGTCCTGATCGGCAATAATAGTATCAATGCCCAGCAAATCAATCAAGCGATCAAGGATTATATCGCCAGCAACGGCCTGCAAGGACCGAACGGGCAACCAGTACAAATCACTTTGATGGGATATCAGAGCGGCGGTCAGACGGCGCAAGACCTGATGGGCCTTGCATCGAATGGGCTCTATCATGTCGAGAATATGATCCTGGTTGGCACAGCGTTCACCATGCAAAACCCGCCGTCTAACACCAACTACGACCTCTACGTCTCACCTGGAGATAAAAATGCAGGCGATAATAATGCCTCAATTCTGCCGACCAACCAGTATCAGTGGGGTAACCTGGGACTCAACGCTGTCTTTAATGTGGGTCTTGGCGCAGTGACCGGTGGCCCGGCTGGCGCTGGCTGGGGGGTTGTCAGTACGGTTGCAGGCCAGGGGATCAATGTTGGGACAAACATAGCGCAGGATAATAACAACACCACCAATATCAGCTTTGCGGACCCGAACGGCTACTTTGGACAGAGCGGCCAGCTTGTGATCCATAACTATACCAATAATGCCACGACTAACAGCGGAGTGACTCCGTATTACTCGATGGATCACACGGTGCCCTTCGAGCAGGGCGGGGAGTACTCGGAGAACTGGGGCGGTCTGTTGGGCAGGACGCCGCACTACGACCAGAGCGCATATCTAAGTGGGGCGCCGGTCGCGGACCCAAGCGCGACCTTTCAGTTTGATAAGCCCAACTCGCAGGGACAGGTGCATGTTGGTAGCGTGATGTTGCAAGGGCCGCATCCACTTTCGCCACCAACATACTACTCGCTGCAAAACGGTCAGCTTATGCCATCATCTTAAAATACCGGTTGAGGGCGCGGCTTTGTCTGTACCGTGCCCTCAGTGAGACAAATCAAGCCGTGCAGAAACAAACCTCTTTTATCTGCTTGCTTATACTGGCTCCGCTATACATGCAGCATGCTCTCTTCGAAGCCGGGAGTTTCCGGCGTCTCAGGCAATGCGCCACCCTCAGCCCACTCAGATGCCGGGATGGTTTGCGGCTTGCCGAAGCGCACGAAGAACGCGGCAATAAGTGCGACGCCATTGAGCGCCAGGCTTAACCAGAAAGCGTCCTGCATAGCCAGAATAGTTGCTCGCTCTTGAAGAATCCCGCTGATGAGCTGGAGAGCAGTGCTATAAGCTGCGCTGGCGGAAGCGCCGGTCCGCATGAAAAGCGCCTGTAACTGTGGAATTAGTTGCCCAAGCGGCGAGGAGGGCGTCACCATCTCAGCCAGGTGCGCGTAGTGGATCGCGACCTGTGATTGCACCAGTGTCGCCATCACTGCGACGGCGAACGAACTCATCACGAAGCGCACGGTAGTGCTGACCGAAGACGCCTGCGCCAGGTTGCGCGGGCCAAACTCGGAGAGCGCCGAGACCGATAGTGGCTGGAAGCAGAAGCCAAGCGCCAGGCTGCGCACAATCAACCAGATCTGAATCGTCCCGTATGGCGTATCGGGACCGAGTCGGGTAAAAAGCCAGAGCGCGATGCTCAAAATAATCAGACCTGGAATGATCACCGCTCGCACTCCCAGTTTGTCCACCAGGCGACCTGCCAGCACCGAGGAGATCATCGAGGCGAAAGCCTGGGGCAGGAGCAGCAGGCCCGCCTGATAAGCGGAGAGGCCACGCAGATTTTGCAGGTAGATTGGCAGAATGAAGAGCCCTCCATAGAGGGCGAACGTCACCAGGATACTGGCGACGGTACTGGTAGAGAACGGGCCGCTGGCAAAGACGCGGAGATCCAGCAGCGGCTGCCCTCCGCGATTAGCGATGCGTACTTCGACGAAGACAAAAGCCAGCAGCATCAGCATACCAACCGCGAGACAGCCGACGACCGTCGCCGATCCCCATCCGGCAGTGCTGGCCTCCGACAGCCCGTAGAGCAGGCTTGTCAGGCCAATGGCGGAGCAGAGGAAGCCAGGAATATCAAAGGTGGTATTGGTGGGAGGGCGTCTTTCGCGCAGGAAGAGAAAGCCCAGAAGAATGCCCATAATGCCGACGGGGACGTTGATGAAGAAGATCAACTGCCAGCCCAGAAAGGTGACGATGTAGCCGCCCAGGGTTGGGCCAAGCGCCGGAGCAAGCAGGATAGGAATTCCCAGCGCTCCCATCGCCGTGCCACGTTCCTCAATCGGAAATTCGCTATAGAGCAGCGTGATGGCAAGCGGCGACATGAATGCGCCCATCGCCCCCTGTACGACGCGGAAGAAGATCAGCATGGGGAGGGTAAAAGAAAGGCCGCATAAAATAGAGCCTGCGGTAAAGCCCATCAGAGCTATCAGGTAGAGGCGCTTCTGACCGAGCCGTTGGGACAGAAAGGCGGTGAGCGGAGTCGCGACCCCCTGCACCAGAGTATATGCTGTCAGCACCCATTGGACGCTGGTCAGATCGGCTCCGAAGACATTCTGCAAGCGGGGAATGGCGATATTGACGATGGTGGTATCGAGGATGGTCATGAAGAAGCCAAAGATGACCACCGAGGCCACAATCCACTTATAGGACAGACCTCCACTGCGCTGGGGCGCGTCCACAGACATACGCATGCACTACTCCTTTGAAACGTGGTGGGATCGGCGTTCTCTGCGGAGGCCGACGGAGCTTCAGTGACAGGGTCTGTCACACTGCCTACATTTGCATACAGAGAGATAAGAAACGGGCAGGGTGCCCGCTTCTTATCTCTAACTGGAACTTTCCTTACGAAAGTTAAGATAACATAGAAAGCTTGAGTTGTCAAGAATGTTGCTTTCCATAAGGATATATGCTATACTGGCTCTATGAAGACATCTGACCAGGAACAGCCAACTGAAATACCTGAGGCGTGTATGACGGGCCTTTTGGAGCGCGCCATCCACTTAATCGGTGATACCTGGATTCTGCTCATCATCATTCACCTTCTGCGTGGCCCAAAACGTTATAGCGAATTGCAGGCGTCAATAGGGCATATCAGTTCGAAAACGCTCGCCCAACGGCTCAGAACGCTGGGTGAGATGGGTCTGGTACAACGGCAGGCATTTCTGGAGATCCCCCCGCGCGTCGAGTATCATCTCACCGATAAAGGGCAGGAATTTGGCAAGGTAGTCGCCGCTATTGAACAATTTGCCCAGAAAAACCTCTCAACTCTCGTCACCCCTGATGACTTCCGCGCAGCGGATGATCCTGAAGAGTCTTCATTATCAGGATTGAGTGGAACCTCCATTACGGGTCATCATTAGCAGGGCACTACTCAACTTGAAGCATTGACGCGAGAAACGGAACAATTGCGCATCTTATTAAGATTCCTACTTCGGAGGAAAAGATGACAGAGGTTACGATCACGACCCCGGCGCACCAGCTTCGTAGCTATTTTGTCCAGCCACAAGGTGAGGGACCGTGGCCTGGTGTTGTCGTGATTCACGATGCCCTGGGCATGAGCGACGACCTGCGTCGTCAGGCGGACTGGCTGGCTCAAGCCGGTTACCTGGCCGTTGCGCCCGACCTCTATTCCTGGGGGCGGAAGATGACCTGCCTGCGGGCTACTTTCCGCGATTTGCGAGCCGGTCGCGGTCAGGCATTCGAGGATGTTGACGCTACGCGACAATGGCTGAGTGATCAGCCAGGCTGCACAGGCAAAATCGGTGTCATCGGCTTCTGTATGGGCGGTGGCTTCGCTCTTTTGCTGGCTCCCGGCCACGGATTCGCAGCATCAAGCGTGAATTACGGCCAGATCCCCACAGACGCCGAAAGCATCTTGCAGGGAGCCTGTCCCATCGTTGGCAGCTTCGGCGGCAAGGATCGAATGTTGCGCGGAGCCGCCGACCGACTCGAACGCACACTCGAAAAGCTGGACATTGATCACGATATCGTTGAATATGCCAGCGCCGGACACTCCTTCCTCAACGACCACCACAGCATCTTATTCACCGTACTGGGAAAGCTCATAGGTGCAGGCTATCACGAACCCTCCGCTCAGGACGCCCGCCGCCGCATCCTCTCGTTTTTCGACCGTCATCTCAAATAGGGGGCCTGACGGCAAAGGACCAGGGAAAAACTATTTCGTTCAGAACGCATTGGGTTACGAGAAAGTTTTCTCATAACCCAATGCGAACGTTTTCATGTTACCTATGCCCGTTCAGTGTACGTATACGGGTTATCGATCAACTCGACCGCAGCCTTTGCGGGATTCATGGCTTCGTTCCATGCTTGCTCGCCCATTTGCGACCGTGCGTATTCCACGGTCTTCGCAACGGCCTGTTTCGCGTTCGTGAGGTCGATGCCCAGGAGGCGATGATCATGCTTGACGACTTTGCCATTGACCAGTACCGTATGCACATCTCCACGTCCCGCCTGAAACACCACATGTCCGTAAGGATTGAGCAGGGGGAACATTACCGGCGATAGATCATTCTTAATCAGGACGAGATCAGCCTTTTTGCCAGGAGTAATGCTGCCGATGAAGCCGTCCATCCCCAACGCTTGAGCGCCGCCGAGCGTCGCCCAGGTCACGACCTGTTCGGCGCGCAGGTGGCTGAGCATCACGGTCTCGTTGCGCTTGTGCGCTTCCATATGCTCACGGGAGCGGTCCGCGTTGAGGGTGGCACGCATGGCGGAGAAGAGGTCCGCGCTCCACCACACGCTGGTATCCATTGACAGAGAGACGGGGATGTTGTGCCGCCGCAGCAGCCATGTCGGCGGATAGCCCTGACCGGCGTTATCCTCGCTTTCAGCCGATACTGAGGTGTGGCCGCCCGTGGCTGCGATGCGCTGGTAGGAGTCATCGGAAAGCGTGGCCGCATGCACATAGATGGTGGAAGGGGTCATAAATCCATGTTCGTACATCAAACGGATGCCGGTATCGTTGGTGGCTCCCCATACGCCGGCATGAGTGGTCACGGACAAATTGAAGTCGCGCGCAACCTCGAACGCGGCCTTCTCAGGAAAAGCCGGATCGCCGGTCACATCGAAGGCGAGCTGCATACGCAGCATATCTCCTTTTCCATCGATGCGGCGTCGAATAAAGTCGGCGAACTCGGGGGCCTTCGTCCATTCCCAGGGAGCGCCAAGCAGGTTGCCATACGCGAGGACGAACCGACCTGGAACCGCCTCCAGCGCATCAGCCGCAGCATCCGCGTGCGCTATCGTCTGCAAGCCGTGAGACCAGTCCACGGTTGTCGTGACGCCAGCATCCACGGCCTCAAGCGCAGCCAGGAGATTGCCAGCATAAATATCTTCTGGCCGGAAGATCTTGCCCCAGTTCAGATAATAGAATTGGAAATAATTGGTGAGCGTCCAGTCGGCGCCGAAGCCGCGCAGTGCCGTCTGCCACATGTGCCTGTGCGTGTCAACCATCCCGGGCATAAGGATGCCGTCGGTCGCATCAATCTCTACCGTGCCATCCGGGACGGCAAGCTGGCGTCCCACAGCCGCAATGCGGTCGGCGGTGACGAGGACATCGCCACCCTCAATCATCCCCAAAGATGGGTCAATGGTCAGCACAGTGGCGTTGCGGAACACCACCGGGCGGCCTGATGGAAAGCGATCACTGTCTGCTGAGATCTGGCTCATTTTACTTACCTCCTATACCTTGATATTCCGCCAGTCGTGTGGCAGGGCAGGGGCAAGCCCGGCCCCTACGACGGCGGCAAGGAGAGTTTGAGCTGCAGGACGTAAAGCAGATGCTGTGACACCTTCCAGATATCGGTCGTCCGCCCGGTGCCTCCGCCTGCATCCTGATAGCCCTATTGCGATACCTATCTCGAAGAGTTGATGCTGCCGGTCTCTAGTGTCCGGTATGCGGACGACCGTCCACTAAGCAAATAGTACATAATCGATGAGCCCCTGTCAAGGATGACGCTGGAAGCGCCAGGGCTTTTCAGTTTTCCGAAAGGGGATGTAAAAAAAGAGTCTTCCTTGTAGAAGACAAAAACTCAACCACGCAACAAGGAGAGACTCAGATGGACTATACCACATTGCTTCAAGGCGCAGGCCCTTCACAGCAGATGGAACCAGCAGTCCTGCATTCAGTGTACGCGGCTTTCCAGGAGCTTGTCGATCCACGCAAAAAGAAAGGCAAACGATACGAATGGGCGGTGTTGCTCACCTTCCTGGTGCTAGCAAAACTTGCAGGAGAAAGCACATTGAGCGGGGCAACGCATTGGATACGCTTACGCGGAAACTGGCTCGCAGGACAATTGGGCCTCAAGCGAGCAAGCATGCCCTGTCAGAATACCTACCGCAATCTCTTAGCCTTGCTGGATGCACAAGAGGTGATGAGTCTGCTAGCAGCCTTTTTTACCCGGTGGGAGAGTCAGCGTCGGTGTGCAGACGAGCCTTCGCGCTTGCTCTTACAAGCAGGACGCCAGGACAAAGCGCATATTGCTATCGATGGCAAGACGATTCGCGCGACGACAAGCACCGAAGAAACTGTCCATCTGCTCAGTTTCTATGAAGTACATACAGGTCTGGTGCTCACGCACTGTCAGGTGCGCGAGAAGCAAAATGAGGTCAGCGCTCTCAAATCCTTGCTGACTCCCGCTCTGGTCACAGGCCGCATTCTCACGGTGGATGCGCTCCATACCCAACGGGAATTTTGTCGTCGGGTCCGAGAGCTTCAAGGCGACTATACGGTCATTGCCAAAGACAATCAGCCCACTGTGCACGAAGATCTGCAAGACTTTTTTGAAGATCGGCAGGCGGATCGGCGCACCTGGCAGAGCGATGAGCAGATCGAGAAAGGGCATGGACGGCTAGAGCGGCGTCTAATCTGGACTTCTCCTGACATGAACGACTGGTTTGCCAAAGACTGGTGTGATGTGGCACAAGTCTTTCGTCTGGAGCGAGAGGTCCGCAAGCTCAAAACGGGTGAGGTGCATCACGAGGTGGTCTATGGGCTCTCTAGTTTGTCACAACAGCGTACTCCTGCGGCCCAAATGAATACCCTGGTGCGTCGGCATTGGGCCGTGGAAAATGCATTACATTGGCGGCGCGATGTCACGCTTGGGGAAGATGCTTGTCAAAGCCGAACGCGAACGGTCCCTCAAATGCTCGCCACTCTCAACAATGT
>DATGMF010000013.1:0-87046 GCA_035293765.1 Ktedonosporobacter sp. | reverse complement strand
GGATGATTGCTTGAGCCTGCTGGTGAAGCGTTCTGACTTGTTTAGCCGACTGCTTTCTCTCCTGCTGAGAGCTCGCGCATCCTTCTGTCTTCGCTCGCCTTGCTTGTCTAGACGTCTGGTATTGCTGTCTGGCTGCTCGTTTTGCACGATGAGGAGGAAACCATCAACTGCCAAAGGCGCAAAATCATACACACTAAGCTTCTGAAGGCTTTCTCTCTATTGTATCATCTCCTCTTTCCTCTCTTTGATGGGTTTGCAAAAAATGAACCGCACCCAGCAAACACATACTACTAGCTTTTAGCAGCTTCCTATGCTACACTATAAAGGCGAAAGTTGAAGAGACGCGAGGAACCCGACAGGGATTGAAACTAACCGGAACATTAGGGACCATTGGCAGTGAAGTTGAAAGGAAGCGAGGAACCCGACAGAAGCTTATGACGCAACAAAGTACAGAAGATCGACTCGCAGCGTTAGAAAAAGAGGTTGTTGAACTCAAGCAAAAACTCACTGAACGGCTCTCTTTTGAGGAATTACGCGCTGATGTGAAAAAGTTACGTACTGATCAAACTGAACTACGCCTATTCTTTGAGGCACATGAGCAGTATGTGACTGATCGACTCAATACCTTCGAAGAGCATATAACGACACGGCTTGATGTTCTTGAAGATACCTATGATACACGACTTAACGCGGTTGAGAACCAACTGACAAAGTTAGCTGAAGGCCAGCAGGAATTACAGTCTGGTCAACTCGCGCTCCAATCTGGTCAACTCGCGCTCCAGTCCGGTCAAGATCAGATTCTCGCTATCTTGACTGGCAAGGCTAAACCCAACGACTAACCCCTGACTTTTTCTTCTCCAGCACATATAAAGTACTCTCCTGAGCAGTAAAAAACCAGCAGTATAACACCTGAACGACATAAAACAGCGTCAACGAACCTGTAGAGGCAGTTGACGCTTTTGTATACAGAGGATTGAAGGCGTATATTGTAAGAACAAAGCATGTGCTTACAGGCTGTTTGCATAAAACGGGTCCGACAACCACAACAATTGTCAGACCCGTTTGTTCTAATCACACTAGCTGAGCGCGTTGCGTACCGTCAGGCCGAAGCGTTCGGTGATCGGTCCAAGCGTCGCCAGCAGCACGGAGCCGATGATCAGCGTCACAACGACATTGGAGAGCGACCAAACAAACCAGGCGCTAAGAAGGGCGTTAGGCGGTACAATGCCATTCTGCATCAGGATAAAGTTCCCGTAAAGGCCACCAATGATGTTGTTGGGCAGTACCGCGCATAGCACGAAGAAGATGAAGCCCCGCAAGGTGAAGACATCTTTGCCTATGGGACTGACCCCAAATCGTTTCGCCAGGGTGCGATACAGGATCATTGGTAGTCCCAATTGAATCAGGTCAGTGGTGCCAAAAACAAGCGCGATAGGTAAGGGCAGCGGCGGCGTTGATAGCAACCCTGCTCCAACGAAATTGCCGATGTAGGCGATGACAAAGCCCCAGCCACCAAACCAGATGGCGAACGGAATGCCAAAGCCAATCGCAATGAAGATTGCTGAGACTACCGGAAAGCCTGAGGGTAGAGAGATAATCGCCAGCCACGAAAGCACCGTGTACACCGCCGCCGCTACCGCCACCGCCACAATTTGCGGCAGGCTGGGAGCGCCAGTGAACCGTAACGTATAGTCGATGCGCGTCGATGCGCTACCCGCAATCTCTGGCGGTGCATCCTCTCGGTTCTGGTTTCTACTGATTTCAGACTGTGCCATGAATGAATCCTTTCTTTGGTTACAAACGTTCTTTACTAAGAATGAGTTCGCGTAATGTATCAATGGTGGCGAGAACTTCGTGAGTGTTTGTTGTATCCTCCGCAAGGGGAACGCCTGACCCCGTGGGATGACAGTACCTCCGAATCTCACGCCTCAGCGCCATCTCGTCCACCGTGGCGATGGCTCCGCGCTCAACGACAATTTTGCCATGCACGATAACCGTGTCAACCGAATAGCCATTCTCACAATAGACGAGGTGCAGGTAAGGGTCGCGTAAGGGGAGGAAGGCAGCATTCTCAAGATTTAACAGCGCCAGGTCAGCCAGATACCCGGGCGCGATCTCACCCAACTCGGAAGCCATCCCCAGAGCCGCCGCGCCTCCCTTCGTGGCCGCGTCCAGGATCTCCGTTGGGCGCGGCCACTTCCTATAGTCAAAATTAGGTTGATTGTGAATAAGGCCGGTGAGTTTGAGCACGCCGAACATATTCTGCGTATCGTTGCTGGCCGAGCCGTCGCTGCCCAGCGCGATGGTCACGCCCTGTTTGCGCGCCTCCGCAAAGGGGAAGCGACCGCTGCCGAGACGCAGGTTGCTGACCGGGTTATGGACCGCCGTGGTTCCTGTAGCGGCCAGCAATGCCAGATCACCCGGTTCCAGCCAGATCGCGTGGGCCAGCGAGGTGCCAGCTTTGAGCACACCGAGCTGGTCCAGATAAGCGATGCCGCCCTTCCCGAGCGTCTCGCGAATCACAGCCGCTTGCAGTTCGGTCTCGACGGCGTGGAGATGGATGCCGGTATCGTACTGTTGCGCCAGCTCAAGGCATGCCTGCATCAAGCGAGGGCTGCACCAGTGAATGCCGCTGGGTCCGACGAAGCAGCGTAAACGCCCATCGGCAGCGTTGTGCCAGTGTGTGATAAATTGTTCTAGCGCCGCGATCTGTCTCTCGATGGTGGGCCAGCAGGCGAAGCGATCAATGAAAGGATGATGTGGAAATACCAGCCCCCGCTTCGTTCCAGCTTCCAGCACCAGATCCTGATCTTCAATTGAGGGTGCGACGGCGGCACGGATGCCAGCGTCATGGTAAGCTTGCATGGTTGCGTTAAGATAGGCTGGTGCCACGCCATCGGCCGTCCAGAGATGGTCCAGAACGGCGGTGGTGCCCGATTTGAGCATTTCAATGGCTCCCAGCAGCGCGCTGAGGTACACCAGACGAGGCGACCACTCGACGGTATCACCGAACAATGGAACGAGCCATAGCTCCAGCGGCAGCGAAGGCGAGGTCGCCTTGAGCAGGTTTTCCAGCGAATGCGTATGCGCATTAATCAACCCAGGAATGGCTACCAGACCTTTCCCCTGCATAACCCTATCTATCCGCAGCGAGTTAAACGGCAACGTTCCGCCCGGCCCGACCGCTTTGATCTGCTCACCCACGATCAAAATATCCTGATCAAAGAGCAGCCCGCTCTGTCTCTGCGGATCGAGCAGAGCGCATCCCTGTATGAGCAGATGCGGCTTTGCCTCTGCCGATAACCGATCATCATCTACGTACTGTACACGATCTACTTTTTGCATTGCAACCTCTTTGGTAGGGGCGGGGCTGGCCCCCGCCCAGCTTGCCTGTACCCGTTGCTAGCGGGGGCCAGCCTCGCCCCTACAGCAGAAAACATACCGGTTTATTAGCGTAATTGGTCCGCGCGATCATAACATTCCACCGCCTCTTTATGACGTCCAAGCGCGTCAAGCACTGTGCCGCGATTAGACCAGGTCAGGGGGTCGTTAGGATTGAGGCGAACTGCCTGTTCATATGCATTGAGAGCTTCTATATGATTTTCCAGCGCGAAATAGGCGTCGCCGAGAGCAAGCCAGAGCGTGGCCTTGCCTGTGTTCGCTTCTAGCGCCTGGCGATATGCCTGAACCGCACCGTTATAGTCACGCATGGTAAAAAGCTTATCGCCGCGTTTCTCCCAGTCGTCGATAGGTGCGGCAATAGCTGGTGTGGCGAGCTGATATGCCGCTGCTTGCCCATACTGTGGATAGGCCGCAGATGTGGAGCGTGAACTGCCGGATTGCTGCCATAGATGCGGCGTAGGCGTTTGCTGTACACTGTTTCGCAGTGGTCCGGTGGTGACCAGTCCTCGTCCACGCGTTGCCTGGCCTATCAGTTCATGAACGAACGTATCAATGCTGGCGAAACGATGCGTCGGGTGCTGGTTTGTTGCGCGTTGTAGCACCGGCAGCAAGGGTTCGTACTCGGATGGATGCAGCATCCGCGTCATCACCTGCTGGCACAGGATTGCGAGCATGAACTGATCGCTCGCCGGATTTACCGCCTCCCAGTATGCAGCCATATTCGCGGTCCGCAGGCTATGCTGGGCGACGCTATAGTGTTCGGGAGCTAGGTAAGGCTGTGGCGGTGGGTGCAGACGCGCTAAGCCAAAATCGGCGATCCAGGTGTGCCCCTGGTGATCCAGCAAAATATTGCCCGGCACTATTGAGCCGTGAGCGATGCCGCGCTCATGAGCCGCGTTTAATGCCGAGCCTGCCTGCTGGATCAGGCGCAACACGCGAGAGAAAATCTCTCCCCTTTGCTCATAAGGTGTGCGGGAGCCATCGCTTCTCCCATAATGGGCGACGAAGCCGGTCAGGGTCGCCGGAGCATACTGCGAGAGTGTAAGTAAGTACTCTGCGCGTCCGGGAACTGCCAGCAGGTCCGGCAACGGTTGAGAACTGCTGGAACGAGAGTCAGGATACCAGATCGAGCTGCTAAATACGGGCAAGATCGAGCTATGGCGCAATGTGGTGATAATACGTACTTCGTGACGAACCGCTTCCCAGAGATTTTTGCAGGCCGGGTCTGGAGGGAAGAGCTTGAGCACCGCGAGCTGCTTTGATCTCAAATGAGATGCAAGGTAAGCGTCCCCGCTTCTGCCTTTGCCCAGCAATTGCTGCACCTGGTAAATACCAAGATGGGCTCCGGCGACCAGCGCTCCGCAGATGCGACAGATCACTTCTTGCTCCTGGACGGCGTGTGGAGGCTGTCCAAGACAGAATGATGTCGTCCCTTCTCTTGTCTCATAGATGTTGCTGCCCATCTCTTCAGACCTTTCTCTAGCCGGGCCAGGCAGGGCGGGGCGAGCCCGTCCCTGCGGCGTTGATCTGGTTGGCGGTCCGGCTAGCAGGGCGGGGGCGAGCCCCTGTCCTCCTAACAGCTAGCTTCGCTCAGGTTGGCTGCAAGGAAGGCCCCTACGGCGTTCACCCATTGCACAGACATTACCAGGCTCTGTATCTGTATTCCCCATTAGACTGATAATATGAATAGTTTTCTTCCTGGTCCTGCTGAACTGCGACGGCTTCCCCAGGCTTACGGCGCGCCAGTTGAGCCACTTTGTCCGTTTGAGGCGCAGGCGTTGCTGCCGCTTCGACGCGTCCGTTAGCGTGGGGAGTCTGGTTCAGCAGATTATGTTGCTGCTGCTCCAGCAGCTCGACTTCGCGGATGACCCGTTCAAGGATCATGCGTTCGAAGCTCGCCTGTCCCTGTTCGCTGAAGACGCTTGAGCGCCGGATTTCAATCAAGGCATCGCGTAAGCGCCGCGTCAGGTTGTTCATTGACTCTAAGGTTCCGGTCAGGCGACGCGACTGATTTTCTTGCAGGCGTTGCAGATGGATGAGGCCGAGGAAAACCGTACGCAACTCAGTCGTGCTCTGGGAGAGCGTTTGATTTTCCGGCAGCGCGGGCATGCCCTGTCCGAGCCGTTCCACGGCATCCTGCAATAATTTGCACTCTTGCAAAATTTGATCGTAGCGCGCTCCGCGATGTGAAAGAGAACTCAGGCGGTCCAGCATCAGGTTCAAGCTCACAGCAATTGGCAGCAGGGGACCGGCGATGGTTGGCGCGCGGGCAGCAAAATCGCCACGCGCTACGCGAGCATGGATAGCGCGCAATGCCGCAACCCCCTCTTCCAGCACGCGCTTCTCCTGCGCGGTGCGGCTGGCCTCGTCGGCCTCGCGGCGCGTTACCTGCAATTCGCGGCGAGAGATCACCAACTCGCCACGCATCTGCATCGTCAGTCGGTTATTTTCGATCAGTGTCAATGCCTGGCGCGCAACCACGATCAGGATCAGGCCCAGGGCAATGATATCTGCCTGGAACAGCACGGCTCCGCCGCGCGGGGCAACCACGGTCAGCAGTAACGCGCAGGTCATCAGTACCAGGATAAAGGGCGAGATGGTCTGCGCCGTCGTTGTCAGCTGCGAAAGCCGTCCCGGTGCCAGCAATGGAGCCACGGAGGCCGCGTTATTCATGCGGGCCATCTGTTCTTGCTCGTTCGCCACGCTTCTTGGATATTCGACTGCCGCCAGCCCAATCAGCATCATACTCAACGGCCAGAGCACGTCTTGCAGCGTACCAGTGTTGAAGGCCATAGAAAGCGAATAATACCCAAGCAGGCTGTCGGTGATTGCCAGGAAGAAGAGGCCAAGACAGAGATAGACAAAGACCGACTGTTGAGCGCGATTAGAAAGAGGGCTGAACATCAGGAACGCGCCAACCGCCACCAGGAACAGGTCACCGGTCGGGAAGTAGATCGACAGGAAGGCAGCGCCCGGTCCTGGAGCCTGAGCCAGGCCCGCAATTGACGGGCTGAGCAGGAAGAACCAGGAGATCGCCAGTGATGCGCCGATGACCGCCAGCGCGTCCAGCACCAGCCGCGCTCGTCCCACGGTAGCCTTGTTGCGGCGTGTTAAGAGCAATGTGCCGATCAGGAAAAAGGGATATGAGCCAACGAAGCCAATATCGTAGAGACCGGGGAACGGCACATCAGCCGAATTCATACGGATATCGTAGCTGGTCCATACCGCCTGACCGCCAGCATAGAGCGCGATGGCAATTGCCAGGAACAACCAGGCAAGGAACGCGCGCTGAGCCACCTGGGCCTCTGAACGGGCGGCAGCCAGTTCGCTTGGTGCGCGTTGCTCCAGCTCTTTTTGCACCAGTTGGCGCTGCAGTTGCGCAGAGACCTTACGCAACCGCATGGCGATGCGCATACAAAGAATGAAACCGATCCCTTCCCCAACGAACTGAAGCACATCGGAGATGCTCTTGAGCAGAAAACTTTTGCCAGGAGTTTGCCCGATGAGCGCCATGCCGATTAAGAAGAGAGCGAAGGCAGTCGTAAACCCCAGAATGGCCCAGGGGCCGTATCGCTCTGACCAGAGATCGCGTGCTAGAGCCTCGCCGTGGAAGAACGATGGCAAGCCCGGTTCATTTCCTCTGCTGCGTCTGTTGTAGCCATTGCTGGCAGCCGGATTTACCGCCATGTTGCCATCTCCATAGGGGGATTGCGCAACCCCCTGAGAATCTGGATAATAAAATGCATCATTTTGTGACATAGACGCTCCTCTCGAATGCGTATCGGGTGCGCAATCGCTGCTTGACGCCGCCGGAGGCCAGGAAACTCCAGCGCCCCAATCTCCTGACCAGGTAGCGATCCATTCCGAAAATCTGCCCCGCGCCACTCAGCAGCAACCCCATGAAGAGCAGGACAGAGGTAATCATGACTCCGACATCGGTGCTAATCAGGCCATAGGGCGCGCCAGGGCCTGCTGCCGTGGACCAGAGCAACAGCGAGAGCACCATACCGCTGCCGCAGGTCAGGTTGCTTAACAGGCCGAAGATCAGGCAAAGGGCAATCAAGGTTTCCCCCAGGGCGACGAAATAGGCAAAGAGATGCGGATGAAGCGAAACTATGCGCATCCAGGCCGCAATCATAGGAGGCTGGTTGCTCATAGTATGGGTGGAGTAGCCTGTAACGTTGCTGGCGAACGAGAGCTGCCAGGCAAACCAGGCGTTGAAGGCCCAGATGCAACCAAATAGCACGCGGACTAGCGCGATACCTCTACGACGCCACGATGTCAGGGATAAGCGTTTTGCTGTTTGTTTGCTATCTAACATTGGCCGCGTTACTGATTTGTAGCTCACAATAATAACTCCTCTGCAAGATCCCTGCGCCCTTCTACTTTGAAGTGTTCCGCGCTCCAACGCTGCTGACGCGCTAGCTTCGCTCAGGAGCGCGGAATCGAAGTACACCTGCTCGGAGTATATGCTCAACCGCTTCTCATTATCTCCTACAAGACTCCTGCGTCTCGTTTAAGGCCGTTCACAAGCGGGGAGAGCAAAGGGAGTTCATGTCTGATCTGTTGAGGGTGGAATGGCCCGAAGGCGTGGCTCTGGCAACCCTGACGGTCATGTCTGCGTGGGTGGGTGCTTGAGGCGGGGGGAAGTCTTGTACCTGAGAGGCGAGAACTTCGGTATAACCACGTTTGTCGTCTTATACTGAGTCTTCTGTATCGATTACGCAGGACATGTTATTGAGAGTTTATATACTTTGGGGTAGACAAGGAGTATAAAATGTGCTATATTGATGTAGGGATTCGCTTCCATTTGTTAATGCACTTGTATTGTGTTGTCAGAACATAGTAAGTGGGTAGGAAGCAATTGGCTGGCTTATGAGTACTCAAGTCTTCACCCTCAATCAGATCTGTCATGAGCAATGCAGCTCAGAAACCTCATTTGCATTAAGCGAGCAGCAGGATGCATCTCCTGGCGCTATTGCCGTTACTTATTCTCCCACCATCAAGCTTTGTGAAGTCCTGCGCCACCTCGTTACCGCCCTGACTCGCCCCTACTCCCTTGATGAAATGTTGCACACCGTCGCTATTCTCGCCACGATGGCCCTGGACGTAGATCTCTGTGTGATCTTGCTGAAAGATCAGGCCAGAGATTACCTCAGGCTGTATACCAGCTCTCCCACCTTGCGCGATAAAAGCGTGCTGATACGGCCTATCAGCATGGAACAGGACCTCTGGGAGTGCTTACATAGCTCCATCATTCACGCACAATTGCCGCAGCTCTGTCCTGCTGAACTGGAGCAGCTCAACCCGCTGAAAAATGTTCAGTATAAGACATTGATCCCCGTGCCGCTGATCGCCGGTTCAGAGTACATCGGTCTGATGAACTGCTATTCGAGCAAAACCCGCCTGTATGGCAACGAAGATCAGCTATTGTTATGCACAATTGCAAATCAGATGGCGCTGGCGATCAAACATCGTCAATACATTGATGAAGATGTGCTCGCACATAAGACACTTGTCAATACCTTTGTCACCGATTTGCTTTCGGGCCAGTCGGGCAATGAAGAAGCGTTGTCCCGCCAGGCCTGCTTCCTCGGCTTTGATCTTGCCAGGCCGCATGTCGTTACTCTGGTGGAGCTCTCTTACAGCGAAGAACTGCCTGTATCTCATCTGTCAGCTCGTTCCCCGAGTGGCATCGCATCCAGGGAAGATCGTTTTTTACTCTATGAGAGCGCCGTTCAGCAGTTGCAGCAATATATCCAGGAAGCTTACCCGGGATCGCTGGTTGACGAGCGCGATAACCTGCTTGTCTGTCTGCTTTGTCAGAACGATGATTGCGAGATCGATCAACTGACCTCCTGGATGGATCAGCTTATTCAGCGTGTCTGTCATGAGCGTCATCTTCACCTCTACGCTGGCGTTGGCAATCCCTGTCGTGCCATGAGCGACTATCAACGCGGCTATGCCGAAGCGCATGAAGCCCTGGAGCTAGGGAAGCTGCTGCTGCAAGAAAACGGGTGCAGCCAATTTAACGCGCTTGGAGCGTACCGCTATATTTACCGGTTCGCCCATGCCGACATGCTCAGCGATCAATATCAGGAGCAAGTGAGCGCCATTGTTGAATACGATCAACGCAAAAAAACCAACCTGCTTGATACGCTGGAGATGTACCTTGAGTGTGGCGGTCATATCGCAAAGGCATCCAGCCATATCGACATTCATCGCAACACGCTATTGCAGCGTCTGGAGCGATTGCAAAAACTCTGTACCATTGACCTGGAAGAGTTGCGCCATCGCCTTCCCTTGCTGATCGCCATCAAGATCTATCGCTTGCGCGCGTGTAGTACTTGCCGCCAACTTTCCACATAGCTGGCCGCTGCCTGTATCCTCCTCTTTATTTGTGTTCGTGCATGTACATCAGGATATAGCCGGTTTCAAGGATGGACGAGATTTCGATGCCAAAGGCCCGTGTTTTCAGACGTGTGCGCGACAGCACATTGCGCACCGGCCTCATCTCTTGATCCCAGACGCCCGCTTCCTGTGCCTCTTGCAAACGTGTCCTGCAACGCGCAATGGTTGTCTCGGTGACCCTGCCGCTATTAAAGCTGGCTAGCAGCACCTCGTAAGGACAATAGTAAGGGTAAGATTCCAGGAGTGGCATAAGGACACAGATTTCGCTGGTGGTGAATTGCTGCTCCATCAGCATATGAGGTCTGTCCTGCTTACAGACGAGGAGAGAGAGCGTGCCAAGCGTGGTATTTAGCGCCAACGTATACCCTGATGGCAACAAGCCCTGCAAAGAAAAGTGTAAGACCTCTTCGTTATTTTCCTGCATGTAGCTGATAGGTGGTTTCACTTTACGCAGGGAGGCTTTTTGCATACTGGTGCTCCTTGTCTTGTGATGGTGTTGTTGGTGGTAAGGAAACATCCTGGCCCAGGATCAACGCGCCCTGGAGCTGTTAAGAGATGTTTCGGTCCGGGATGGCCTTCGTGACCATCCCCTGAGCATTGTTCGTGGTCGTGCTGCCCTCCTTCCGTCCGTGCATCCAAAATTTGGATGTCTGTTCGTCGTATCTTGTTACTCATGTCTTTCTCTACTTTGAAACGTTCCGCGTTCCAACGCTGCTGGCGCGCTAGCTTCGCTCAGGAACGCGGAGTCGAAGTACTTGGATATACAATGATGCTCCGCCTGAGCAAAAATATGAAAGGGCGGAGCCACAAGACAATCAGGTGAAAATCGGGACGTCGAACGAGTTACGCACCGCTAGATAAGACCCTCCCCCACAAACTTGCACGTACTGTTCCTGAAAACAGTGTATATTATATACATTACACGACGTAGAGGTAAAAATCAAGAGTTTTTTCGTCTTGAGCATATATTCCCTAAATAATTAGAACAAAAGTACTACATTTTCTGCTCTGCTCATTCTACCATAAAACATGGTAATATGGGAACACTACTTATAGCTGAGATAGCAAGGGAGGCAATATATGAATTCGCCCGGTCAACCTGCCTTTGGACAAAGGGGACCCGCGCCTGATCCATCTGATCGAACAGAGGTCGCCGGTCAATCTGATCTGGCTGATCAAGTAACGCGACTGATTGTACCGCCTAAACAACCAAAACGGCTCAACGGCTTTGCCATGCTCTTGATGGGCCTGGCGCTATTAGTGGGGATAGCGATGGGGGCTGGTGGGGTTTTACTCTATTTCCTGTCTATCTCTGGCGATAGACAGGTGCAGCAGGCTCCCCCCGTGGTGGTGGTGCCGGGGAACAATGGAGGAGCGATTGTCGTGCAAGCCAGTAGCACCTATATTACTCAATTGATAAGCAAAAATATCACTGCTTCAGGTCTGCCCGGCAACGTCAGGAATGTCCAGGTGAAGCTGGTACATAATGGCCCGATGACCGTAACGGGCGATGATCAACTGAGCTTTCTAGGGGTGAATCTCACGCGACATTTTTCTTTACAGGTTCAACCGGTGGTCAACGCGTGCCAGTTGGAGGTGCATGTGGTGCATGCGGATCTGGAGGGGATTCCCGTGACTGGTTTTGTCTCGACCTTTGAGGGTCAGATCAACAAGCAGTTGCATGTTGACACTTCGAACTTTCCCAATGGCTTCAAATATTGTCTGACCGATGTGCGTACGGAGCCACAGGGAATCTTTGCCACCTATTCGGCCACTCCTGTCTAAATATTACAAGGAGCATTCTAACGCTTATGCATGAGTTTAGTGAAGGAAAGCTACAAACTTTCCTTCACCGATCTTACAATGTTGATCAAACAGGCTGCGGCATGCGTAATATTTCCTGGGGCAGAGCGATCATAACCTGTCGATCACCTGCTCGCAGCGCAGGTGGATGGTGACGCGCTTTTCTTTTGAAAATGTCTGCTCTACCTGCTGCCGGGCCTTCTCTTCGCCGTTGTAGCGCACTGCCAGGCGGTGGATATCGCGTTGCGCTATTTCTGGATCGTCAATCAGTTCGGCGGTCCCTGAGATCGTCAGGTAGCTATAGCCGTTTTCAAAGCAGACGGATATGCGCGGGTCGCGCCGCATGTTACGATCCTTGACGCGGCCCGCTTTGGTATTCATTACGATCATGTCGTTTTCAAATAAGTACCACATCGTGGTGAGCTGCGGTGAGCCGTCCTGGTTGATGGTTGCCAGAACCGTAAAGCGACGTTCTTGCAAGAAATCTTTCACTTTTTGGGACAATGTGCTGGTCATACAGGAATTCCCTTTCGTATAAACTCTGTACATTATGTGGTGTGGGCGGCTTTGTGCTCTCTCTCGTAGCGTCGAAACGTCTCCAGATCGTTGATCGTATCGATGTCGAGCGCGAAGCCGAGGCTATGATAGAGAGCGAAGCTGAGTTCCCGTTGTTTTGCCTCCATGCTATAGAGCTGCAAGCTGCCGGGGCCGAACAAATATGGGAGCGCCAGCGGGGGTCGGGCCAGGAGAGCGTTCGTTCCGGTGCCATCGAGCGATGGCGCAAGCACAACCGCGTACTGTCTGGATTGCTCGATCATGTTGCATACGTCATTGACCTGTAGTAGCGGCAGATCGGCGGAAATCGTCAGCAGCATCTCTGCGCCTGTGGCAAGCTCTGCCAGTGCGGCGGCCTCTAGCGCCGGGTTGTGCCCCTGTCGCTCCTCAAAAAGGGCTCTGGCCCCCCAGCTTTGCGCCTGTTCCAGTACCTTGCTGTCTGCACTTACCACCGATACGCGTTCGAACTTTGCACTATCTAGCAACGTGGCTATGACATGTTGCAACATTGTGAGTACCAGCGCAGCCCGCTCTTCCTCGTTGAGATAGGGGGCCAGACGACTTTTTGCCTGATGAAGCGTCTTAACCGGAATCAAAGCTCTATATGTCATGCTATTTTGACCTTGACCTGCCTCTGCATGCCGCTTTCTTCACAATGTCAGACCGGCGGCTTCCAATACGGAGCGGGCCAGGGCGGCTTTACTGGCACTATCGCGCATAATGGTGTTGGTGACGACGGTTGGGATGCCCAGATCTTCTATCGCGCCGATCAGTTGCGCATCCTGATCGTCAATGACCATGACATCAAGGAAATCGCGGTAGCAGCGTGTGACTCCCACGGCTGAGACCTCCATCCCCAGGCCGCGCATCAACTTGTCTGCCGGACCTTTGATGGGCGCTCCCCCGATAATCGGGCTCACCGCCACGACCTGGCCGCTGGCCTCGTGCAGCACATCGTGAACGCCTGGAACGGCTAAAATGCTGCCAATGCTCACTATCGGGTTGCTGGGCGCAATCAGAATGGCGTCGGCGGCTTTGAGCGCATCGAGCACCCCCGGAGCTGGTCTGGCCTCTGTTGCTCCTATAAAGCGCACATCCTGCACTTCGTCGCTACAGTGGCGTTTCACCATATATTCCTGGAAGTGCAGCAGACCGGCGGGCGTCTGGATATGAGTTGCTACGGGCTGGTCGCTCATAGGCAGAACACGTAACTGCAAGCCAAGATGGGTACGTAGATCGTCGGTGACTGCGCTGAGCGACCTGCCCTGGCGCAGAAGCTGGCTGCGGTGGATGTGGGCGGCGAGATCGCGGTCACCCAGCATAAACCAGTCTTCATTGCCGTAGCGGCTGAGTTGTTGCATCGTGTGATAGGTATCGTCGCGGATGCCCCAGCCCTGTGTTTCATTCACAATGCCGGCCAGCGTATACAGCACGATATCGATGTCAGGAGAGACATGCAACCCGTAAAATTCGCGATCATCGCCCGTATTCACAATGACGGTGATGTCTTGTTGGGGTACAACCTGTACCACCCCCTGTAAGAACCGTGCCGCGCCAACTCCTCCGGCAAGAACCACAATCATAAAAAACCTCAATCGAAATGAACAATCAGACTGCTCAGGGGGAGACGTTCGCGCCTTTTTGGATCGGCGCTGGCGTAACCTACGGTAATAAGTGCGTGCGGGATCAGCCGCGAATCCAGTCCCAGAGCGTCACAAACTATTTCTGGACAGAAGAGCGGAGCGCACATCCAGCCGGTATCTAACCCCAGGTCGTAAGCCATCAGCAGCATATTCTGGATGGCCGCACCGATACTCTGGATTGCCATCGTCGTCTCATGGGCCTGGCGCTGTTCATCGGGATAGCGGTCCAGATCTTCCAGATAGAGGCAGGCAATGATAATCGCGGGTGCGCTAAGGATGCGCTGGCGTGATTTCTCCAGGCGAATGGCGACGATTGCGGCGTCCTGCCCATCCATCTCAAGGTTCTCTTGCCACGTCTGACCCATGCGTTCCGCCAGTATCTGCTTTGGTTGCTGGCGTGTGAGCACGACGAAGCGCCAGGGCTGCCTGCCATGCGGCGAGGGGGCCCAGCGAGCGGCCTCAAGCATTTGTTCAAGCTGCTCCCGTGCTACCGGGCGGGTCTGATATTGACGGACGCTACGTCGGCTGCGCAACAATGTCGCCAGATTGTTTGCGCGGTCGGGCGTTGTTGCCGCTCGCGCCTCAGAATGTGCTGTCACGATGTATACCTTTTTTCATCAGCGGAACATGTCGGTCGTGCTATCGCGCAGGAGGGTGCGAATATCGCCTGCCGCTGGCTTGTAAGTGTAACCGCGAATCAGGGCAACGGGAACGCCGTCAACCTTGCCCATCACCAGTTCTGCGGCGGCGGCAAGCTCATCGGCGACGGCAATGACGCTGGCATGAAGCTCATAGCCGTACGGGTCGTATTGACCGCGATAATCGGCCAGCGCCTCCATCCCGGCAACGCCGATAGCCATATTCACCTGTCCATTGCGCCAGGGGCGACCCCATGTATCTGAAATAATAATGGCGATATCGAAAGTTGCGTTCCCACCTGCCAGTTGTTGCAAACGTGTACGCATTGCTTGGGCCGAACGATCAGGATCAACCGGCAGCAGCGTTAATAGCTGGTGCCCATTAACGTTCGACTCGTCTACTCCCGCGTTCGCACAAATGAAGCCGTGATAGGTCTCACTGATTAGCACGCCGTGACTCATGCGCACGATACGCTTGCTCTCACGCAGCACCACTTCGACGTGGCGCGGGTCCTTATCATACTGCTGAGCGAACGCGCTGGCGAACTCGGATGGCTGCACCTCAGTGAGATCCACGACGCGCCCCTCTGCTTTAGAGACAATTTTCTGGGTAACGACGAGTATATCGCCACGTTCTAACGTCACGCGCTGGCTTTGCAGGGCCTCATAGATAATAAAACCCAGGTCGCTGCCTGGCGGGATTTCACCGATGGATGTGATGGGTATAATACGCAATTCTGTGCTCATACGCCTCCTCGTGTAGCTATTATATCGCCTGGATTGTGACACTGTAAAGAATAAAGCATTGCGTTAGAGGCTTTGTTGCGTGTAGGATAGAAGTGAAACCTGGATATGCGCGAGATCGAGTTAGTAGGTAAAGGTCTGTTAGTTTAAATTCGGGCTTTATTGCTAGCAGCATACTTGCTTTATCACTGACCGGATATTTTTTGGAAGGAGACACAAGGCATGATAAAATCTCTCGGACGCCTCTTGCTCGGGGCTGTATTTATTTCTGGCGGAGCAAATACCTTTATTAATCCCGACCAGCGCGCCGTAAAAGTAGCGAAGGCTGGTATTCCCCAGGCGCGAGAGGCAACAATTCTGAATGGCGCAACGATGGTTGTGGCGGGGACGGCGCTCTCTCTTGGTATAGCGCCAAAGCTCGCGGCAACGGCTTTAATAGCGACATTAATCCCAACTACCTTTGTCGGGCATCCCTTCTGGCAAGAAGAAACTCCGGCCGGTCGCGCAAATCAGCAGATTCACTTCCTGAAGAATCTGGCGATACTGGGCGGGCTGCTTTTTGTGCTCACCGATAAAGATAAGTAACATGTGCTGAGATACACTTTTGAAACAGGATGAGACTCAAAGCAGATTTGAGCATGTTATTTAAGAGAAGTAGGAAAAACGTTTCGAACCCGGGTGAAGATCAAAAGGCGTCAGAGGAGAACGCTGGGTTCCTCACTGACGCCTTTGGCAATCTGTTTGCCAAATGAAAAGAGGTATATTCTTACCAGGATGGACCTACCTCCCAGGCTGGACCTATTTCAAATTTCTGAGTCATGCATTTCACCTCCTTTCTATCGTGGACTCTACCTGCCGATATATCGCTCGTGCGGGCAGAGGGATCAGTTCCTGTAATGCTCCGGCAATCTATTTACCAGATAACCATAGATATCTTTTCACTGGAAACCACCTGCATCGGTCTTTTGAGCCATGCTTTGCATTTCCCTTCCCGCTAAGGTGTTGCTCGTGTGGGTAAAGGGATCAGCTCCTGCATCAGAGGAGAGACGTTGTACACCTGCTCGTCATCACGCTCTCTCCCCTGTGCGAAGGCGCGATCTATAATATTGGCGAGCTGCTGCCGGTGCCAGCGCGGCATTAGCATGTACTCCAGATCCACATAGTTAAACCACCCCGCCTCTGTCACCTCGTACCACTCACCTTTATCCACCGCCAGCCCTTGCTTTACTGCCAGATCCAACGTTTCGCGCGTCTCTGCATTCACTCGTTCCCATTCAATACGCCTCTTATCGAGCGTGCCACGATAGGGGAAGTACACAATGCCTTTCTCTGCATCATCCAGGCCATGCCAGGCGTTGAACCAGGGTTTGTCGGACTTGCCCAGCAGGCGATCCATGTATTCTGCACGGTTTGCGATATTTTCTGTTATCCGCGAGCCAAACATCGAGACTGCTCCCGAGCCGTAACCATCCCAGCACTCATCTCCATACCCATAGACGATATCGTGATAGCGAAAAGTCGGGGTATGCTGTACCACCACCCGCTGGTCCCGTGTCTCTGGCGTTTGTTTCGTATAGCTGTACCCGTTGATCGGTACATACCCTTGTGCCCGCAGATACTCGTTGAGAAAGATCCGATAGCTCAGTTTGGTGTTAGCTGACAATGGATTTAGTCCCGCCTCTCGAAACGCTTGGTGCAGCTTGCGCTGTGTGCTTGCGTTATTCAGTGGATAGCAATCTATGGATGTCGTGCCCAGTGCCAGGTAGCCATCGATATCAGCTATCAGTTCGTCGAGCGTTTGCCCTGCCATTCCATAGAGCAGGTCCATGTTTGTGTACTGAAACCGCTCATTAGTCCATGCTGCCACCTGCTGAATCTGCTCCACTGTAGCTGTGAGATCAAAGATCTCACGATACTTGGGGTTAAGCGTCTGTGCTCCAAAGCTGATCCGATTGACTCCGATCATACACATGGCCTGGAGTTTCTCCAGGGTCACGCTCTTTACCTCACACTCGAAAGTGAACTCTTGCAGGTTGCTAGTATCAAAGTGGTGATGGATGGCTTCGCCCAAACGTCGAATTTGGTCTGGTTCTAGCAACGAGGGTGTACCACCACCAAAATAAATCGTATCAATCGGCTGGTTAGCCAGGGTGGCGAATTGGTGCTTACGCTTGATCTCGTTTAGTAGAGCCTGAACGTAGGACTCGATCTCGTCTTCATGCTTATAGGAAGCGCGCACGAAAGGACAAAAGCTACAGATCGTTTCACAGAAAGGGATATGAAAGTAGAGAGCACGGCGACGCGGGTGATAATCCACTAATTCTTCATAGATATCCCAAGTATTGGCTATTTTATGCTCATCGCTCTCAAAAGGATAATACCAGTTATAGACTGGGATCTGCTTATCGAATTTGAGCAGTGTCGCATAGGGGGTCATTTGCAGATCTAAACTCATAGTAATCATGGATCTGTCCCTCTCGTTTCCTGATCTAGCAGTTGACTATTCACATACAGCCAGCGCAAATGTATGCCCAATTACTGCCCTTTCGGCCACTTTCTAGTGGTTTTGGCTGCACACCGTTTCATGCCATGCTCGTCAAACCATCTCTTATGCGGCCAGGATATGCAGTTTTCGCGGTCATTAAGCAGCGTGAGTGACAACCACCCCAACGACAGCATCACCACTCCTTAAGAGAAGCATAGCACAAATCTATCAAAAAATAAAGTACTGTAGAGGAAAGGTATTATCATCTTTTCGATATTTTCGAACAAAACCGCTTCCATTACAGATAGCGTCAGCCTATGAGGAATAATAAGAGAAAATGAGTAGCATATCATCTTCGCGCAAGAGTGCGATCATAACGCTGCGCTCAATATTTTGTGCGAAGCCCTGTACGTGATCGGGCTCATGGATCACGTCGTCGGCGGTACTGGCTCGGACGAAGACGTGAACCTGGCTGTGGACTTGACGTAAGACCAAAAATGTTTTAGCATTGGGGCAGTTGGGAACGAAGCAGCAACAACGAAATTCTCGATACCGTTGGCGAACTGTTGGCTCAAGCTCATAACCGAATAAGCTTCGCACTCAGTACTTGCTCGATTTAGGGGTTCGCCAACGGTATCAAATGGGATGACTCATATACACAGATTGGAGCAGAGGGTACATTTTTGACTGAGCAGGAACAGAACAAGGTTGCGATGCTCGTGGTGGCACATGCCGACGATGCCGAGTTTGATGGCGCGGGGACGGCTGCTCTGTGGGCGCGTGAGGGTTGGGAGGTGTACTTTGTGATTTGCGCCGATGGTGGCAGCGGCGGCCCCGATAGCGCGACCGATGTGGGACCCGCAGCGCGGCAGCAGATTGTGGAGACGCGTATGCAGGAGCAGCGGGCTGCCGGAAAAATTCTTGGATTGAAGGATGTCTTTTTTCTTGGCTATCCTGACGGTCAGCTTCAGGCTTCGCTGGAGTTGCGACGCAACCTTGTGCGGCTTTTCCGTCGCTATCGTCCCAGTCGTGTAATCTGCCAGTCGCCGGATCGAGCGTGGACGCCTTCCCTCAACCTCTACCGCTACCATCCCGACCACCTCACCGCCGGGCGGGCGACCCTGGAAGCCATCTATCCCTCCACGCAGAATCCGTGGGATTTTCCAGAGCTGCTCGCCGAAGGCTTAAAGCCTCACACGGTATCAGAAATCTATATCACCGTTCCGCCCGTGGTGAACCAGGCCATCGATATCACCTCGACGATGGAGCTGAAGGTCGCGGCCCTGCGCGCCCATGTCAGTCAGATCGGCGATCAAGCCGACAGATTAGAGGAACTGATCCGCTCCATCGACTCTGAAGCTGGCAAGCGGCACGGCTTTACCTATGCAGAAGAGTTTCACCGTGTGAAACACGGATAGCTTGCTGCTACTACAGAGCTGGTCTCGATTGCTCTTGCTCACGTAAAGCCTGTGTTCCTTTAAAAACCAGAGTGATGAGTGGTATGCCAATCAGGAGCAGGAGACCAGCAATGCCCAGCAGGATCGAAGGGGGAAGTAATATCGCTACTGCTGCAAACACGCTATAGGACAGAAGATTCGCCAGGCTATTGATGGCATTGAAAAAGGAGTAGACACGTCCACGAATGTCATTGGGAACAGATTGAGCTAGAAATGCCAGCGAAGGTACGAGAGAGCAAGCCTTGCCAACACTTAGAACGGCGCAAATAATCAGCAACGCAAATGTCCCTGGATGGGAAAGAAAGAGCAAATAAGCCGCACCCGCTACTAGAGGACCCCAGAGCATCAGCGGACGTTTGGGAAGGCGCTGATCAAACATCCCGATGAGCCAGTTTCCTAAGGCCAGGCTTCCTGCCATGATGCCCCCGACGAGGCCATAAAGCTGGTCGCTTGCAGTGCTGGACAGCCCCAGAGCTGTCTTGATATAGAGGAGGGTGCCCAGAATCGCGACAGCTTCTGCGATAGTTGTAATTGTATGATAGCCGGTAATGTAGCGCACAACAGCGTTTTTTGTGAGAAAATTTGCGCCTGCTTTCAAGTCATTCAAAAAACGTTTTGTCTGCCCTTTTTGTTCTATATTCCCAACCTTGATTGTTGACGTCATCAGCACTGCTAAGGCAAAGGTTGCTGCATCGAAAAGGAACACCGGTCGAGGCCCATGGAAGAGGCCAATCAGCACAGCCGCAACTAGAGGACCGATAACTTGCATGGTATTATAGCCTGTATATGAGAGACTAATGGCTTTCACAAACTGGTGTTCAGTAATTTGTGGGATAGTAGCGGCATAAGTTGTAACGAAAATTGCTTGCATAGTAGCAGCAATAAGCGCCAGAACATAGAGTTGCCAGACAGCCGTGCTGAAAAATATACCAAGTGTGCTGAAGATCCGTACAGTATCTGACACCAGTAGGATGGTACGGCGATTCCAGCGGTCGGCGAAGACGCCCGCTATAGGACTGACGACAATGATAGGTAATGCTTCAATAGCAAAGCCTGCTCCTAGTCCAACTGCCGATTTTGTTATTTCATACACCAGGAGTGGAAAAGCGATAATGGCGACGAAATCTCCCAATTGTGATATCGTCTGACCCGCCCACAGGCGTATCCAGTTGCCATTGCCGAAAACATCGCGATACGTCACCGGGCGATCTGTATTAGCGCTACTTTCCATAAAACTTCCTGACCTTTTGTGAAGAAGAGTGACTGTCCTGCTTCCTCTGTTGTAGCATTTTTTGTATAAACAGAGAGAAGATTCAGGTACAGCCACACTACTAGTAACCAGTAATGGTTATAGACAGATAGTATCAAGTAATGTTTAGCCGGTTACCAGGCGACAGGACCTGTATCGAACATGGAAGACTCCTCCTTTCTTTAAAGATGTGAGTTGCAGCATGCTACAACTCGGTTTATCACACCGCCTTATGAGCCACGCTAAGCGACTGTTTGGGCGGTAGTGATCGTGCGTCGTGGAGAGATGAGAATCACATCGTCTGGAGTACGATCTGCCAGAGCTTCGGAACGTTTTATAAGTTTGGAAAGCACAATCTGATCGGCAGGGGGCATCAATAAATACATCAGGTTGACAGCAAAGAGCCAACCTGCGTCGGTCAGCGTATAGGAGTCACCCTGGTCAACTGCTAATCCGCAGGCCACAGCCTTATCAAGCGTTGCTCGTGTCTCGGGATGGACGTTATCCCATTCGACCCGAGATTTATCGAGGAAACCGCGATAGGGGAAATAGATAATGCCTTTGTTGGCAACATCGAGATCACTGTGGGCAGTGAACCAGGCCTGTCGCTTGTCGTCTAACAACCTCACTGCATATTGGTTGCGGTTCTCAATGTTGTAGATGATATGTGATCCCATCGTACCTACAGCACCGGGGCCGTAGCAATCCACATAATCATCGGTGAAGCCATAGGTTGCATCCTGGTAGAGGAGAACTGGATCGCGCTGTATGACCATGCGTGGTGATCCGACAGGCGCTCTATTCCTGGTAAAAGAGTATCCATTGTTAGGAACATATCCCTGCGCACGTAGATATTCGTTCAGGAACATGCGATAGCTCAACTTTGTATTTGCTGACAATGGTTTCAGGCCCTGCGTGGTGAATGCGCGATGCATTTGTGTTTGTGCCACGATATTATTGAGCGTATAGTAGTCAACCGTTGTCATGTTGAGCGAGTTGGCCTGTTCAATATCGTCGAGAAGGTCGTCGAGGGACTGTCCGGCAATGCCAACGATCATATCGATATTCGTCTCGGCAAAAAGTTCATTGCTCCACTCCGCTACCTGGCGAATCTGCTCAATGGTTGCTGTCAGATTGAAAAGCTGGCGGTAAAGCGGGTTAAATGTCTGTACGCCAAAACTAATACGCGTAACGCCGATCTCTTTCCAAACTTTGAGCTTCTCCGGCGTTACGCTTTTGACCTCGCATTCCATGGTGAACTCTTTGAGCCGGCTGAGATCAAAAAAGCGATGGAGTGCTTCACCTAACTGATAAAAATGGTCAACACTCAGCACTGAAGGAGTGCCGCCTCCGAAATAAATCGTATCAATGGGAGCCGAGCTGATGGCTGGATATTGATGCTTGATCTCGATTTCGCGCAGCAGCGCTTGCACAAAACGGTCAAGCTCGCTCTGGCTATCGTATTGGCCACGCGTGAAAGGACAAAAGGTACAAATCGTATCGCAGAAGGGAACGTGGAAATACAATGCTCGTAGCCGCGAGCGTGGTTCGATGCTGATGAAGGCTGAAAAAGGATCTGCTAGCTTTTTTCCTCGTTCGTCGAATGGATAGAGCCAGTTATAGATGGGAAACTGTTGATCAAACTTGAAGAGGCTTGGGGAGTCTTTAAAGCTGATATTGATGCGATCATCTTCTAGTATGGATGGTTTTTTCATGTAATTACGCTCCTTACTCAAAGAAATAGCAGGTTTAACGCGTTATGAGAGAATCGGGAAACCTGAAAAGTAAACGAGCGACACGGCCAGGAAAATACTTTCCAACTAAGGGCGAATGTGCTCTAAGAACACATCGCAAATGCTATTTTTAGGTTGCTTGGCATATATGAATATTATCATGAATATAATGTGAAGTCAATGTATAGAGCGTTTTAATTCAGGACATCTCAAAAGTTGTCTTTTCATGTGGAATGGCTCGCCAGCGAGCACTCTGCGACTTTTGAGAAAGCCCTGTGTTTTAATTTCCTTCTTTTGCTTAGAATAGTAAGCTGGTGCCCTTGCACTTGCAAGAATTCTGTGACATACTACACAGAGAAGACCTTCGGGGCAGGGTGAAATTCCCTACCGGCGGTGTAGTGCTGATCCTATGCACAAGCCCGCGAGTCGATCTGCTGCACACGTTGCTGATCTGACAGATTCGGTGCAATTCCGAAGCCGACGGTATAGTCCGGATGGGAGAAGGTTTATAGAGAGACCAGGATGCGCCCGTGGCCCTATGCTGCGGGAGCGTACGTGGTATACCCTTATACCACAACCATCGGTCGCTGTTCATCTCCCTCACATGCCTCCCCGAGTCAGTTGCATTGACGACTTTGCTATTCCGAGCGGCAATGCTCTTGGACGCGATCAATCGGGTCCCCTACAGGGCAAGGGCAAGCCCTGCCCCTACGTTGCTCGTTTAATTAGGAGTCGTCAGTATATCGATGACCGAGGGATGTCAATGAGTGTAACAACCTCTAATTCCAGGTACGCGCTATCGAGGGCGCGCCAATACGCTGCTGAGCTTGATCTCAACTCAGAACAGGCACCCGCTCAGCGCGCACCAGCCTCTATTGTAAAAGCCAGGAGGCACCTGCTTGCATTGCTGTTAGCGACGGCTCCGGGGCTACTGCTGCTGGCAATCTGGTACTCAGGCACGACTTTTGGGCATATCAATGCCCTGCTGCTGCCCGCGCCCGCGGATGTTTTTACGGCATTATCAAATGGCATCGGCTCCGGCATGTATCTGAGTAATACCTTAGTGACCGTACAGGAGAGCGTGGGGGGCTTTCTGCTAGCTGTGATTATTGCCCTGCCATTAGGTTATGCTTTAGCTAAGTCGCGCCTGCTTGCGACGGCTATCCAGCCCTACCTGTCGGCGGGCCAGGCGATCCCGGCGATTGTGATTGCGCCCGTGCTCATCATCTGGCTGGGCTATGGGCAGATGCCGACCCTGTTTCTCTGCATGCTGGTCGTCCTCTTCCCGATGGTGATCAATACTGTGCTAGGTATCGAAACCATTGATCGTACCCTGATCGATGCGGCTCGTGTTGAAGGCGCATCAGGCTGGTCGATGCTGGCTCATATCGAGTTTCCCCTTGCTCAGCCTGCCATTCTGGCAGCCATTCGCACAGGCTTTACCCTATCGATTACGGGGGCGCTCGTGGGCGAATTCGTCAGTGGCGGCGACCAGGGATTGGGTTCGCTGGCGATGGTGGGGCTGCACCAGTATAACACGCCATTGTTGTTCGCGACGCTGATCGTGCTGGCAGTGCTGGCGACCATCTATTACAGCTCGACCTGGTTACTGGTAAAATGGGCGCAAGCTGCCTACTAGCGTTTCGATCCCGCAAGCGGGTCGAAATAGCCACCAGCTCCTGCTGCCTCCCTTGAGGGGAAGTATAACACCAGGCCTGAAGATGTCAAGTGGAAATGCACTTAGCCATATGTGTAAATTTAACTTCGATTTAGGAGAGAACACGCCGATGTCAATTCGTCTGCGCTCATCCATATTGCTGTCTCTTTTGTCTCCTCTGCTACTACTTGCTCTCTTGCTAGCGGCATGTGGAGGGACTGCGCCCGGCAGTGGTAACGCTACAAACTCCTCGCCTGCCGCTAAAAACGTTTCCATCGGACTGGGCTATATTCCTGATATCCAGTTCGCCCCGTTTTATGTGGCGCAAAGCAAAGGATACTATAAAGCTGCCGGGCTGAATGTGACCTTCAATCACGGCGTCGTCCCCGATCTGATCGGCTCAATGGTTGCCGGCAAAAGCGACTTTGTCTTTGCGGGCGGCGATGAGATGCTGGTGGCGCGCGACAAAAATGTGAAAGTGATCAGCGTGAGCACGATTTTCCAGAAATATCCTGTCAGCCTGATCGTGCCCGCCGATTCTCCTATTAAGGCACTGGCCGATATCAAAGGGCATACCATCGGCGTTCCCGGCCCCTTTGGCTCGACCTATACCGGCCTGCTGGCGCTCCTCAACAAGGCAAATCTCACCTTATCGGACGTAAAGGTGCAGTCGATTGGGTTTACGCAGGTGGCGGCGCTCATCGGGCACAAAGTTGACGCGGTCATGGGCTACGCAAATAACGAGCCGTTGCAGCTAAATAAGCGCGGATTCCCGGTGCGCACCTTTGACGTATCGAACTATCAGCCGCTTGTCTCTAATGGAATTGTGACAACGGAAGAGACGTATCGTAATCAGCCGCAGATGGTACGCAGCTTCGTCCAGGCCACGCTCAAGGGGTTGAAGGATGTGATCGCGGACCCATCGGGAGCGGTGGAGATCAGCAAGAGCTATGTGCAGGGCATGGATGCCGCCCAGGCTTTGAGCGTGCTCCAGGCCACGATCCCGCTGTGGCAGGGCAATGGCCCTCCTGGCTATAACGATAGTGCCACCTGGGAGGCGACGGCGCAATTCCTGGCGCTGGAGAAGATGATCGCGCCGGTGAAGGATGTCACCCAGGCGTACACCAACCAGACCGTTTCGTAAGTGTAGTGATCATACTGAAACTATGATAAAGGCCCTGTCTCCGACCAGAGACAGGGCTTGCAAACTGGTATTTTTAAGGTAAAGCGTAAATCGCCAGATTTTTGAAGGAGACTGTAGCGCCTGCATCCACGGCAAGCCCTATTGCACCGCTTTTATATGCGCTGCTCTCGACATGGCCTTGCCAAACATGGTTCACGTAGAAGGTGAAACTGTTGCCCTGTACGATGATATCGAGCGTAATGGTTCCCTCCACTTTCCCCACTAGCGGCAAGTTAACAAAGGTAACGACATTCCCCGTTCCGCTCTCGTAGATGTTGGCCTTCCACGAGTTGGCTGCGTTGACCAGAAATGCGTATGTGCCTGGCGGTGCCGCCGCTTGATAACGGAAAAAGACTCCGAAGTCGCTATATGATGCCGGATTGACGATGGCCTGCACCTGAATGACGTAGTTATCCGGTATTGGCTTGCCCTGAACCAGCGTTTTCAGGATGATGCCTGCCGGAGCACTGCCGGTATTGGTGATTGCCGTCGCGTCTGAGCCGCAGTTGACCTTGACGCTGCCCGCGCTCTCCCACTGGCCTCCCAGGGTATCGCAAGTCGCGCCTGGTAAGGCGGTCCCGTAAAGCAGGGGACCTACGGCGACAAGCGCATCTGGCAGGGGAGGTGGCGTCTTTGTTGCCGGGGCAGTACTCGCCCGAGTGCCTGCTGAACTATGCGGAGCTGTTTTTGGACTACCCTGGAAATGCAGGTAGGCTGCCAATCCTCCGACGATCAGCGCCATTGCCAGCAGGCCCGCTAAGAGTCTTATTCTTATCGGTTGAGGGTGTGTGCGTGGCGTTGCAGGTTGATAGGTCGGCGCTGGCTGAATAGGCATAGCTGTGATGGCTGGCGCAGGTTGTACGGGTCGTTCGGTGACTGGAGTGGCCGCGTTCTCGGCGATAGTGACATCCGCATGGGTGATGACAGTGGGCTGAGCGACAGGGTCGGGAGTTACCAGGCGCGGCGCGGCCTCAGTCAGAGCAGCATGCATGTCCTCTTGATATCTGATCGTTGGTATTTCTGGCATAGCGGCGTCATCGGCGAGCGTTACCGCGACCACGCGCTCTTTGGTGCTCTCCGGCAACGCAGGCATTTGTTGGGTGGCATGGGCGGGGGAGACCGCGGCCCGCAGCGCACGGGCGAGTTCGCCTGCTCTTGAATAGCGCTGCTCCGGCTTCTTCGCAATGGCCTTCATTACCACTGCTGCAACGCTATGTGGAATGTTCGGGTTCACCTGGCAAAGCGAAGGGGGCTCCTCCAGTGTATGCTTGATAGCAATAGCCACAGGTGAGACCCCGGTAAAGGGGAGGCAGCCGCTCAGCATCTGGAAGAGCACGATGCCCAGCGAGTAGACATCGGTGCGTGGATCGACCTCGTGGCCCATGCCTTGCTCGGGCGAAAGATACTCGGGCGTGCCAATGATTGTTCCCGCGCTCGTTAAAGCTGTTTGCCCTGAATTATCCTGCTCTTGCACATCCTTGAGCACTTTGGCAAGGCCAAAATCTGCCAGCAGCACTCTGCCATCGGCATGAAAAAGGATATTGCCGGGCTTGAGGTCGCGGTGAATGATGCCCTGGGCGTGCGCGCAATCGAGAGCGGCGGCAGCCTGTTCGATAATGGGGACGGCCTCATTTAATGGCAATACCCCGCGTTGCTCCAGCAGTTGGCGCAGCGTTCCCCCGGTGACATAGGGCATGACGAGATAGGCCAGGTCCTCCTGTTCGCCGTATGCATAGATCGGCATAATATTGACATGATCCAGGGCTGCGATGGCATCGGCTTCGCGCCGGAAACGTGCCAGAAATTCGGATCGAGACTTTTGCTCAAACATTGTACCAGGCATAAGAACCTTGACGGCAACTGTGCGCCGTGGTCGTGCTTGCTGCGCCAGGTACACTACACCCATACCACCACGTCCAAGCAGACGCTCAAGTGTACATGTCCCGAGCGTTTGTCCCAGTAACTCATCTTTTTTAGTTACCACGCTCGCTCATCCTCTCCAGAAAATATAACTGTGTTATTTTAATCGTTTTTTTGTAAAGTATCAAGCAAGGGAGGTGGCTCCTTTGCTTGCGCGAGATGCCTTTTACATATTTTTCTTTAGCATAAACTATCAGGCATCGGTTACAAAGAACCTCTACCTAATAGTATGATGCTGACGCGCAAAGTGCAACCTATCTAGCCTTAATGGCTTCCCGGTGTGGTTGTGCTCGTATATTGGAAAGACGCAGGATCTTCCCTGCTTATACGATAGCTCATCGTGCCAAAACGGGTTATAATGAGTACTATCAATGCGTGTATGGCAGTATTCACTATCTGAAACATGTTAAGTACGATTTATGAGAATGCTACTGGCAAAGAATAATGGAGCATCAGTATGAGCGAAAATCCAACTTCAGATGAGGTCAAGCTGCTTGAAAAGCTTGCTCTTGGCCTGCTTATCTACGCGGCTGACCCGCGTGTAGCCGAACCTCGCCTCTTTCTTGGAAAAATCCCTGAGAATCTGCCCGTTGAGCTACCTGTACCTGAACAAAGCCGTGTGCTGGGTACGCTGGCCCGTAGTGAAACACAGGTTGAAATTGTGCTGGAAAGCGATCTCAAGCCGGACGAAATTGCCAGCTTTTACCGCACGCAGCTCGCAGCTCAAGGCTGGAATGAGCCAGAAGATATGCAGTCGTACCGGCAGGGTGGATTCATGCACACCAACATTGGCCCTTACACACATATGACCTTTTGCCGGGAGTCTAATATTGCAGGGCTGACCATAAATGTGCAGCAACTGCAAAGCGCAGCGACGAATGTGCGTTTGAACCTTTCTCTGGACCGCGAAATGAATCCATGCGTTCAGCAGGCCAGGAATCGCCGCCAGATGATGCTTCATCAGCGTCACCACAGGATGTTTGAGATGATTCCTCCTCTGTCTCCTCCGCCTGGGGCGCAACAAAGGGGTGGTGGCGGAGGCAGTGGTTCTGATGAGGTCCATACGAGCGCGACTCTGAAAACCAACCTGGCGCTTGATGTGGTGGCAAAGCATTATGCTGATCAGTTGGTGCAGGGAGGCTGGACGCAGACGGGGGCCGGCGCGGATGGGCCGATGGCCTGGTATACCTGGCGCTTCACTGTTGAGGAGCAGGAGCCGTGGCGTGGCCTGTTCTTCGTGCTGAAAACGCCTGACAAACCGGATGACTACTACCTCCATATTCGTGCTACCTGGATCGAGCCAGACGACGGCCAGCAAGGCAGCGGCTGGTTTAGCGGCATGCACTTTTCTTAATTATGAGGGGTAGCCCTCCCGCTTATTGAGGAGTGTAGCAATGGCAATGCCTGAGAAAGCACGATGTTTTCTCAGCCATCCTTATGTGAAGCTGGTCAGGCTTTACGCGCCGGTGTGGTTGCAATGTTCGGCAGGCGGTGGCACGTCGAGTGCGGGATTGCCGACGAAGAAGTTGAGCGGCTTCAAGGAAAAGCCGACCGTCTCCACTGGCATCACCGGCCAGTCTTCCGAGCGCGGCACATGAGTCGAGCCGAAGGTATACCAGGTGACGACGTTCGTATTCACCAGCGACCGGTTCTGTTGAACGTATGCTGGCAGGCCGTCCCCGCCTCTGCGCTGATTTGGATAGTCGCCGCCTGCAAACCGCTCTCTCGGGTCGTACTGCGTCCCCCACAGGTGGGAGCGTACAAATCCTCCGCGCTCCCATTGCGGGGTGTCTGCGTGAAAGAGGGGGAATATGTTTGAGCCAGGCACCAGTTTGTAGGCAACGGGCTGACCGAGAGCGTTGCGCGCGTTCGGATTGATGACTTTCCAGTAGCGTGAGGTCCTGGGCTCGATGGTACGCTGCGCTTCATGCTCCGTGGCAAGCAGGGTTTCGCGGGCGATCCAGGCGTTGCCGCGTGGATTCTCCGGCCCCAGAGGCAACGGCTCGCAGTTGACCTCAACAAGCGAGTTTTGCCGCCCATCAAGCATCCAGTCGAGCCTGACATTAAAGTAATGCTGGTGGTTAGGTCCGTAGAGGCCGGGAGCGACCAGTGTGCCTGAAACTGGCTGCTCGCCTGGTGTGATGGCCGCGGGCGCGATGATGCCGGTAAGTTTAACCTCGAACTGGATAGAGCCGTCTTGATACAGGTACCAGTAAAAGCCATATTCGTAGTTGCCTACGGTAGCAATCATGGAGATTACCAGGCGGCGGGACCGGCGCACCTCGGCCCTCGTTGAGCCGTCGGGGTTATACTCAAGGTGCTTCCAGAGAAGGCCATAGTCCTCTTCGTGCATGCAGATGGCGTTTTTGATCAGAATTGGCTGCCCTTCGGCATCGTTGACCCACGCATCGAAGTAATGGATAACCCCCAGGCAGTCGCAACCCAGTTCGAGGCTATTTGCCAGGAGGCCGATGCCGACCTCTCCGGTGTCAAGGACATTTTTAAAGTTGTGCGTCGGAGTGGCATCCCCGTACGGCACATACATCTCGTCAAGCGAGGCGCGGTAGAGCAGGGGACGCCACCTCTCCTGATCGAAGTACTCCAGCAGGTGCAGCACCAGTCCCTCGCGCGGCGTGAAGCCGACCAGAAAGCGCCACTTCTGCCAGCTTACGCGGTTGCCGTCCACCTGAAAGCTTACCCCTTCCGGCTGCGTGATTGCGAGCGGCTTGAGATCGGTGCGCAGGCCCTTTGGAAAGTGAGGGACGTTCGCGGGATCGCTAATACCGGCGACTGTGTAGTTTCCCGAACGCTCAGGAATGGGGACGATGCCAAAATCATCGACCCTGACCGTCATGCTATCCAGCTCGACGGTAACCTTGATGCCTTCGAGGGGACGCGCATAATAATTATCCTCCGACCCCTGGCTCAGGGTAGCTTGCAGGCAAATAAAGCGTCCCTGCTCCGGGTCGTCTTCTGGTCCCCAATGTCCGGTAGTCCAGGGGAAGAGAGCAACCGCGCTGATATCGGCGATGCCTCGCCTGGCGATTGCCTGTTGAAAGGCAGGATCAGCGTATGCTGCCTCCATCGCCCCAAAAACCTCTGGATATGTCAGTGCAGGCTGAATATCGCTCCGCTCGTTCCAGGAAGTGATGGTTCCCTGATCCAGCGCAACCTGCGCCTCCACTGTTAGCCTGCGCTCGTGGTCACGAATAACGACATCTACGGTTCTCGTAATCTGCTGGTCCTCAAAGCCGGATAGGACAGATTCTTTCGCAGGCTCATGCAGGCTGTAGGCCATGATGCGCATGCGAGGCGTAATTTTGCCGGATGAGCTGAGGAGCGATGTCGTGCGTTTGATCTCGTCTTCAGAAAGCGGGGCGAGCGGATGCTGGACAGCCTGTAATGCATTGCTTTTATCAATTGCCATACTCTTTTTAACCCCTTTCTCTCGGAAAGCCGTCAACACTGCTGGACTTAGCAGTCTCTTCAGGCAAGTTCTTTTTCTGTACTATCCGCGACAAAAAGCGTGTCTCCTTGCTGAAGAATCTGAGGAGTGCGCCAACTGAGGAGTGCAACGATGATAATTCCCAGCACAAGCCAGGCGGCATCAAGAGGGCCAACCAGGATAAACGGTGCAGGCGGTAGTGGCACAAACTGGAAGTACAGCACGATTGCCAGGAGGATGAATGGGACCGCAGGAAGGATCAGGTGGCGTAGTACGGTAAACTCGCTGCGATGCTCTTTCAAATAAAAGAACGGTACCGCTAAACAGGTTGTCATGTAGACGAGCAGTATCGGGACGGTTAAGAGGGAGCCGAGGAAGGCAAAGCCCAGGGTAGGGCCGTAGATGAGGCCGGCCACGAGTGTGAGGATAGTGCCTACAATAAGAGCCAGGATGATGGCTCGACCAGGAGTGTGATAGCGATTCGTCTGCCCTAGCAGGCCAGGAAACGCCCTGATGCGCCCCATTGCGTAGAGCTGGCGTGCTAGCGCGTTGATGCCGGCGTTGGCATTGCCGAGCGCACTATTGAGAATGGCGAGAATGGCGATGAACGCGGCTGGTCCCCAAGCTCTCGCCGCCAGCGTGCCCCAGGGATTCTGGTCGTTGGGGTACGATGTAATTTTGGCGAGGCCCCAGCCGACAACGCCGGCGTAGCCGCAAAAAACATAGAAGATGCCGATGCAGAGCGTCGCCAGCAGGATAGCGCGGGGGACGATGCGTCTGGGATTGCGCGATTCCTCTCCCAGGGTCGCTGAAGACTCGAAGCCACTGAAAGCCAGGAAGGCGAAGAGCATCCCAAACAACACTCCCTGCCATCCGCCGAGGCCCGATTGCAGGCTGGAGGCCGGGTTAAAAGTGGCAAGGGTATTGCCGCTGCCTGCCTGGATAATTAACCAGAGGGAGAGCACGACAAAAATGCTGATTTCAATCGCTCCCAGCACTACGCCTGCATCCGCCGAGATTTTGATGCCGAAGTAGGTCAGGAGGAAAGCGACTGCCGCAAAGATGAGGGCGTAAACGATCCAACCATTTGAGCCAAACGAGATATGAAAGGTGCCGGAGAGAAATGCATCGGTGACCGAGCCCAGCACCAGCAGCGTCAGGGGCAGGAGCAGGATGTAGGTCAGCGTAAAAAGCCATCCCACAAGCCACCCCATCTGCGGACCCAGTCCACGGCTCACATAGGTAAAAAATCCGCCTGCCGAGGGCAAATGTTTCGCCATAGAGGCAATGTTGAGGGCGACGAGCAGGCAAACGATGAGTGCTATCAATACTGCCAGAGGCAATGCTCCTCCGGTAAAAGGAATGGCAGCGCCGAGGGAAAAGGCGACGGCTCCGGCTGGGGCCATCGTGGTGACCGACTGGAACAGGACGCCGGGGAGGCCAATCGCGTTTGACTGTAGCGTAGATGAGCGTTCTGAAAGGGGTTTCGCTTCGATGGACATCTGAGACTCCTTGTGCCGAAAGAACGAGCTCCAGGTGACAGCTTGCAAAAAACTCTCTAATTTACCGGAGAAAATCTATAAAAGACGGCGAAGAGGGAAGCCTGGGTATGTACCGTTATTTACATAGTAATATAAAAATGCTCTTTATACAAGGTAAAGACTATTTAAAGCTATGTTCTGCATAGGGAAAGGCTGTGGCGAAATAGACGGTTTCGCCACAGCCTTTCAGGTAAGATCAGGTTTTAGAACTTAGTCCGAATCTAACACTCGCTATACCCGCACGTATAGCATTTGCGGCATCCTTCCTCGTAGACCATCGTGTTGCAGCCGCACTGGGGGCAGAGGTTGCCGGTAACGCTCAAGCGGCTTAAATCGTTGTGTGCGGGTGGGTCATCGTAGCCATTGCTATGACTATTCGCCTCGGCAGACTCGTCTTCCGCCGGTTGGAGCGGCTCCAGGTGGAGTTCGAGGGCGCGCGCCACGGCATCGGGCATTGAGCGCACCTGCTGCATACCAAAGCCAATGGAGCGGCTGCCACCAATGCCACGGAGGTTCTCCGCGATCTCCTGCAACCTGTCGGTCTGCGAGAGCGGACTGAGCACGCGCAGATTGAGCGAGATCAGCCGACCGAGCGCCTCAGCCAGAGCAGCAATATCGCTGCCAGCCTTACCAACGTTAACGAAAACTTCCAGAGGCCCCTGATCGTCGCTGTTAATGGTGACGTTGATCTTACCTTCCGGCGCGCTGATCTGGCGTGTATAGCCCTGGACCACCGGCGGGCGCGGCTTGATGCCATGCTGGACGGAGACCACCGTCTGCATGACCGGCGTCTCCTGCGCCTGTTGCTGTGCTGCCTTCTTCTCATCTTCCACGCGTGTCAGCACGGCATCGCGTGAGCCGTCGCGGTAGTAGGTGACGCCTTTACAGCCCATCTCGTAGGCCAGGCGGTAGAGCGTCTCCACCTGCTCAACCGTGTGCTCGTTGGGGGCATTGACCGTTTTGCTAATGCTGGAATCGGTGTAGCGTTGTACCATCGCCTGGACGCGTACATGCTCCTCCGGCGTCAAATCCTTTGATGAGACGAAGTAAGCGGGTGTTGATGCATTAGGGTGCTTGTCACGCCACTCCTGGAGCAGCGGGTGATACAGGATATGCTCGCCCGTGCGGTCGCGGCGAATCATCGCGAAATCGTATACCGGCTCAATGCCCGAGCTCACGCCTGCCAGCAAGCTGGTCGTACCGGTTGGAGCCTGGGTGAGCAAGACCGCGTTGCGAATGCCCTGCTGACGAATCTTCTCCTGAACATGCTTTGGCAGTCGCTTGATAAATTTGCCCTGCATATATTTATCGCGGTCAAAATGGGGGAACGAGCCTTTTTCCTCCGCGATATCGGCGGAGGCTTCGTAAGCGGCGTCGCGGATCGTCGCATAGATGCGCTCGATGACCGGCAAAGACTCTTCGCTGCCATAGGCGATCTTCATCTTGATCAGTGCATCGGCCAGCCCCATCGTCCCCAGTCCCGTGCGCCGTGTGCCAAGCTGAGCCGTCTCATTCTCCTCGATAAAGTACTCATTGGCATCGACCACATTATCCAGGAAGCGCATCGCCACCTTGCTCTTCTCCGCCAGCTGCTCCCAATCCATCTCACCGTTTTTCACAAAAGCCGCCAGGTTGAGCGCGCCCAGGTTACACACGCCAAAAGGTGGCAATCCTTGCTCCCCGCATGGATTCACGCAGCGAATATTCTCGTAATACCAGGTATTTGATTCTTTATTGTAACGATCAATAAAGACCACGCCGGGTTCCGCTGATTCCCAGGCCGAGGTGCAGATCAGGTCCCAGAGGGCGCGAGCGCGCACCGTCTTCTTGACCTCGCCCTGCCAGGTCAGATTCCAGCCCGCATCATCCTTCACCGCCTGCATGAAGGCGTCGGAAACGCAGACGGAGAGGTTGGCATGCTCGATTTTGCCGGGCGTACGCTTGACAGTAATGAACTCTTCGATGTCAGGATGGTTGTCATCGAGCATGAGCATTAAAGCGCCGCGCCTGCTATTGGACGTATAAATGCCATTTGCTGAGAGTAGATGAACTTCGTCCACCTCAAAGTCGAAGACCTTTGATGCTCCAACAGATGTAATGGAGCTAATTGGATCAGGATGGATCTCGCTTTTGTTTCCCTCGCCAAAAAGGAGCAGGATTTCATTCCCTTCTTTGAGGTCCCGGAGTGGGATTGTAACAATCTCCCCATTACGTAGTACACCCATCTTATGCTCAAGCGTCACCCGCACATGATATCCATGAAGCGTGGTCACCTCATAGAGATCTTTAATCCCATTGCGGAAGACAGACGTGAAGGGGCGCAGTCCTTTATGGGTTTGAGCCTGAATGGCCTCGCCTGCGTCCAGGCGATCTGCCAATTCTTTCGCCGGAATGAGGCCGCGATCCGTCACAATGCGCTCATCAGGGCCGAAGCAGCCCCCCTGCTGGATCACATCCCCCGTCGCCACAGAATACAATTGCGCCCACGAGCAAGGACCGGAGGCTGTGCCGTTCACCGTCTTAATATATGAGCCTCGCGGGCGCAACGTCGAGAGGTTGATGCCGACGCCGCCGCCGCGCGCCATGATCTCCGTCATCAGCTTGAGATTGTCGAGGATGCCCTGGCGACTGTCTTCGGGGGAAGGTATGACAAAACAATTTGAGACGACGACACCAGCAGAGATGAACGAGTGGTCTTCCTCAACCTCGATATCCATCACAACGCCAGCATACTCTTTGACGGCAATTTCGTCGATCTGCACCCACCTGAGATTGTCATGTTCAAAGTAATATTGTAGATCGATGTCATGCTCAGACGCCTCAACACGGGGAGGGTCCTCATCGTAGTATACGAAGGTGACATAATCGCCCGGCTTAATATCCTTAGCAGGTATCCAGTCCGGCTCGTGTTGCAAGCGTAGTCCGTCGCGCGATTTGTGCTTATTTACCCATTCTGAGCGGATAATGTATACTTTGTGCTCACCGGTCAGGCGCAACTCGTCGTAGCCTATTTTCTTGGGACGGATGATGTAGAGCGGCTCCGACGTTTCGCGCTCAAATCTATGTAATACCGGACGCAGGCGGTTGCGATGCGTCACCACAAGGTCGCCAACCGCTACTTGAGAGATTGGTCGATAACCATTGGCGGTGAGCACTTCCTGATCGGGTGGCATGCAGTTATAATACGTGACCTGGTGTCCTGTGCCCGCGCCTGCCAGGATGCGGCCACCGGGCACGAATTGAAAATCGGATAGCGCATCGTAGAAACGCTTCTCCCACTCGGCCCGTTTCTCCTCGCTCGTCTCGACCGCGGCAATGCCACGCGCCACCCGCGCCCAGGTTTGTTCGGGATAGAACTCCAGCGGCTGCCCGGCAGCATCTTTCAAGGAGTACCGGTCCATGAAGACTTTTTGACGAATCCCTTCCAACTGTGTCATAGTGGAGTCGGCATCCTGTGAAGAGGGACGCTCCTGTTGTTCTAACATGTTATAGCTCCTTCTTGGCTCCATTTTTGTCGACGTGAGAAATATTGTTTGTTGCATTGAGACGTTGTTTTCAAAATAGTTGCCTGTTTTGAGGTCTCCGCAACTCAGTATACTCGGAAAGAACGGCGAAATCAACCCTTTTGGCACAACATATTGATTTTCTAATGTTTTTACCACAATATGTTGATACCATAGCTCATATGATATGATATGAGTACGTAAGACGGATAGCTATAAGTTATCAAGCATTACAGCAGAAAAAGAGCATTTGCGGCTCCCTGGAGGACTCATGCGCGCCGAAATTATTTCCTGTGGTACCGAACTATTGCTGGGGCATATTACCGATACCAATGCGACCTTCCTGGCCCAGAGCCTGCCCACCCTGGGCATCGATCTCTATTTCGTCTCGCAGGTCGGCGATAACCTGGGGCGGATCGTCGAGACGTTGCAGCGAGCCTGGCAACGCTCCGATCTGATCATCATGACGGGCGGATTGGGTCCCACCGAGGACGATCTTGCCCGCGAGGCCATCAGCGCCCTGCTGGGAGAGACCATGCAGGTTGATCCTGATCTGGAGGCGACTTTGCGGGCGCGCTTTGCCCATATGCGAGCGCCCATGCCTGAGCGCAACCTCAAGCAGGCCAGCCTTATTCCCTCCGCCCAGAGTCTGCCCAATCCCATAGGGACCGCGCCCGGCTGGTGGGTTGAGAAGGACCAGCATATCATTGTTGCCATGCCTGGAGTCCCCAGAGAGATGTACCGCATGTGGGAGGAAGAGGTCGTGCCCAGATTGGCTCATGATCTGGGCGGCCTGATCTTCACGCGCATCCTGCGTGTCACCGGTCTGGGCGAGTCCACCGTTGAAGAGCGATTGGGGATGCTGGTGCGCAGCGATAATCCCACTATTGCCACCTATGCTAAGAATGATGCCGTCGATGTGCGCATCACGGCCAAAGCGCAGACCAGGGAAGAGGCCGAGCGCATGGTGGTGGAAATGGAGGCGCAGGCACGCGGCAGGCTGGGCCATCATCATGTCTTTGGCACCGATAAGCAGACATTGGCGAGCGTCGTGGGCGAGCAGTTATTGGCGCGTAAGATGACATTGGCTGTCATGGAATCGCTCACCGGAGGGCAGCTTGCTAACACCATCACGGATGTACCGGGCAGTTCAGCGTATTTTGTGGGAGGGGTGGTAGCCTATAGCAGCGAACTGAAGGCGCAGATGGGTGTGCCGCGTGCTGTCCTGGAGGCGCACGGCGCGGTAAGTGAGGAGACCGCGTGCGCTATGGCTCATGCGATACGCGAGCGCTTCGGAGCCGATTTCGGCATCGGCGTCACAGGCGTGGCTGGTCCTGACAGGCAGGAAGAGAAGCCTGTCGGCACCATGCATATCGCCGTTGAGGGGCCAGATGGCGTTACAAGCGTCATGGGACCCGGCTGGCGTGCCAGTCGCTCCGATAACAAACGCTATGCTGTGCTGGCGGCGCTCAATCTGCTCAGGCGCTATCTCGAAGGAAGCGTCCCTCTAAAGCAGTGAGCTGGCAGCTTAGATAGCTATGGTTGAGGTAGTGATGAGCTGATAGTGAAAGCGACGGGGCATAATTCGCATTGTTGCCAGTGTTATCATGCATGTGTGGTAATATATACGCAATAGGAGTTTTATCATCCAGAATCGAGGCAGATCGTGTATCAACGTTCCGATGACTTTTCTGAATACCGCGAATACGCCGGGGCTACGGAGCCTGCGGATTACTTGCACCCTGATTATTATCAGCTGTCGTCTCGTTCTGCTCAGCCTGCTCAGCCGCTCGATCAGCATGCAGGTTATGCGGATTATGCCTCAGAGCCTTCTGTCGATCCTTATGATCCTGAAATGATGAGCGAGTATCGCGGGCCATCGGGAATACAAGGGTACACTATAGATGCTGGAGCTGAACAGCGTGATGCGGCGACGCGTGGTCGCGCTGAAGGCGGCAAGAAGCGGGGAGGGCTGGCGGGTCTTGGCGCGATTGCCGTAGGGATTGGAAGCTGGCTGCTCAAATTCAAGTCATTGGCCTTCCTGCTCAAATTTGGCGGGGCCGGCATTACCGCGCTGATCTCTATCGCGTTTTACTCGCTCATCTTCGGCTGGCAGTTTGCCGTGGGGCTGGTCGCGCTGCTCTTCATCCATGAGATGGGGCACGCGGTCGTTATGAAGCTCAAGGGTATTCCGGTGGGAGCGATGATCTTCATTCCCATGATGGGCGCGGCGGTAGTGATGCGTCAGATGCCGCAGAATGCGCGTGACGAAGCGGAAGTAGGCATTGCCGGACCTATCGCCGGAACCATAGCATCCTCGTTCTGTCTGTTTATGGGTCTGTTGCCGGGCGCTTCGCTGATCTGGGCCGCGCTGGCATACTTTGGCTTTTTCCTCAACCTGTTCAATCTCGTGCCAATAGTGCCTTTCGACGGCGGTCGCGTGCTGGCTGCGATTGACCGGCGCGTCTGGTGGTTGGGTTTTGCCGCGCTGCTCGGCTTCTTCATCTGGACATGGATCAACGGCAACTTCTCGATCTTCCTGCTGCTGTTCGTGCTCATGGCCGGTTCGCAATTCTGGTCGCGGCGCGGCGTTGCCAATCTGCCGGGAGCGCAAGCATATTATGATGTGCCAGTGGGTACACGCATTGTATTAAGCCTGTTGTACTTTGGCCTGATCGTCGTCCTGGTCCTGGCAATGTCCACCGCTCATGCAATGCTGCCGGTGGCGCAGTAGTGCTGTGAGTTACCATGCTCAGGGTCTATCTCGCGAATAGGCACTGAGCATGGTTTTATTTTTATGGGGAATCCCATTCTCCGGCTGCCCACTCGGCATGGGGCATGCCACTGGCAAGCGTGATCTGGATGAAAGCCTGTACATCGAAGGGTACGCGGTGGAATTCGACATTGAGCATACCGTTAAGCGTGTCTATGATAGCGTATTCCGCCCAGGGCGGGTTGCGCACGGCGTCGTCAAAAGGCCAGGCATGGTCAAAAGTCAGGCCGACGCTGCCGGCATTCAGCACAAGGCTGCGGCGGTGACGGCGGAACATCTGCATGTGGCTGTGGCCGCCAATGAAGATGTCGGCCTGGTAGCCGGACAGGGCTGCATCCAACTCGTGATCGGGTGTTGTCGGGGAGATATGTTCCCGATAGGAGCGCGGTGAGCCATGATAAGCGAGCAAATGCTTGCCGTTCTCCATCTCATAAGCGATGGTGGGTTGGAAACCGGCCAGATAGGCGCGATCTTCTGACGTGAGTTGCTCAGAGGCCCAGAACTCCATTTCCTGGAGGCGCTGCCTATCTGGATCGTCAAGCTTTTTGAGCTTCGGCTTTAGCAACCAATCGTCCATGTTCCCCATGACCACGGGACAATCGATCTGTTTGAGGCGTGCAATGACCTCGCGTGGCTGTGGGCCGGTGGCTGCGACATCTCCAAGACAGATGATCTGCTGGATCTTACGGATTGCGATGGCACTGAGTACCGCATCGAGAGCTATGAGATTTCCATGGATATCAGAGATGATGGCAACTGGCATATAAAGGTTGCTCCTCATTGAGTTAGCTATCGATCTCGACCTCAGCTTCAATTTCTACCGGAATATTAAAGGGCAAAGCCGCCATCCCCACTGCCGAGCGTGCATGAGCCCCTGCCTGATCTCCATAGAGGGAGAGAATGAGGTGAGAGAAGCCGTTGATCACTTCCGGCTGTCTGGAAAAATCGGGAGCGGAATTGACCATGCCGAATACACGCAGCCAGGCCGTCACGCGGTCCAGATCGCCCAGTTCGCGTTTGAGGCTGCCCAGCATTGCCAGCGCGACCAGGCGAGCCGCCTCCTGTCCCTCTTCCAGTGAAACCTCCGCCCCGACTTTGCCCAACGGTTTTGCCAATGAACCATCGGGCCCCTGTGGTCCATGCCCTGAGATAAATGCTCGCTTGCCGCGAACTCGTACCCATGGAAAAGGCAACTGCACCGACAGAGGATGCTCCGGCAGCGTCAGTCCCAGCTCTTTTAGCTTTGCTTCAATTCGCATAAAAATCTCCTTTGTTTTCTCATGTGATTGTGTTTCGTATAGCCATAATCTATGGTTTGGCTTATGACGTAAGGTGCCAGAGTGAGGTCCAGTGGTGTAGCCAGCGCTGGCGTACCTCTTCCTCTGTGGCTCCCAGATCGTAAACGGGTGAGATCAGCGGCAATGCTCGTTCGACCTGTATCAGGACGATGGCCTGAATGGGATTAGCGGTTCCCCGTTGTCGGTAGAAGGCAAGGAGCTGCTCAAACTGTGACCCTTCCGTAAGCACTGTTGCGCTCCCTTTGAAACGATAGCCCTTGCGTACCAGCGGATCGACCACATTGATTTCGATTGCCGGATTGTGCCGCAGATTGGCAACCGTCCCGGGCGAAACAATATCCGCAAAAATCAGGTGGTCGTCGTCCCAGCAGGCTACTGTCCCCTTTGGGGAGAGATTGGGCGTGCCATCTGCACAGACGGTAGCAACGTATCCCAGTCGCTGCTCCCGTACGATGCGCTGCATATCTTCGGTCAGAATACTCATAAAAGCCTTCCTACTTTTTTTACTATCAACCGGGTCTGTAATCTGCCGTCTTCTTCGAGCCGAGAGACGAGAATACATAAAAATTGGTGGCGTCGTGTCGCCAGAGACACGCTAGGCGTGAGATTTGAGGGCCTGTTGCCATGCATGAACCGGCGGGACCTCCTCTAGCTCTGATTTCGTCGGTACATCGATGAAAACCGGCTCGTTGCTCGCCAGTGCATCTTCTATCGCGGGTGTGAGTTGATCGGGATGTTCAATGCGGATGCCACGAACGCCAAAGGCTTCCGCTACCCGTACCGCGTCCATCTTGCCGGAGAAATCGACGCTCATATAGCGCTGGCCGTAGTAGAGGCGTTGCAGCATCTTGATCCAGCCGAAGGAGCCATTATTAAAATGGAGCAGCGTAATCGGTAGCGCCAGATCGGCGATGGTCGCCAGCTCGGTTCCCGACATGCCAAAGGAGCCATCACCTACCAGCCCCACAATGCGCTCGTTGGGACGCGCAAAAGCAGCTCCAACCGTAGCGGGCAGGGCGTAGCCCAGACCGCCATGCGCGCGCGGAATCACAATCGAGCGACCTGGACGGCGGGTGCGGAACTGAGCCGCCGTAAATGGCGTCATCGTACCGGGGTCGGCAACCACCACTACGTCGTCGGGCGTATGTTGCCACAGCGCGTCAATCACGCGTTGAGGAGCAAGCGGAATTTCGTTGCATGATGCACGCTCTGCCGCCTGAGCCCAGAAAGCTTGCGCACTATGGGCCAGCGTCTGTACAGTACGGGACCGCGCTGGTGGAGCGATATTACGTGCATCAATGAGCGTGAGTAACGCGCTGAGCGATTCTTTCAGATCGCCACAGGCCGCAACCGTCGCGGGCAGATTGTTGCCCAGCTCATCGGGATCGATATCAAGCTGGAGGATGGTAACATTGGCATCGGGCGAGGGAACTTTGCCGCCGAGAGTGACAAGAGAGTTTATTTTTGAGCCCAGATAGCAGATGCAATCCGACTCGGCTAATAGCTGATTGGCGTAGGGACGACCACCGTTGCCACCAATCACGCCGACGCTCCACGGATGCATCTCAGCAATACTCCCCTTGCCGTTGATCGTCGTCGCGACCGGAATGTGCAACTTCTCGGCAAGGCGTGTAATCTCGTCCCATGCTCCTGAGAGCACAGCGCCGCCACCTGCCACGATGATTGGGCGTTGCGCGGTCAGCAGTGCATCGAGCATTGCGCTGAGGGCGGATGTGGGTGCCTGGCTGCGATATGATGGGTAGGTCCGACAGGCAGTTTCCGCGTAGATAGAGGGGGATGTTACCTCTTCCATCAACACATCTTCCGGCAGAACGACATGGACCGCCCCACCGCGACCACTGGTTGCGGCACGGAAGGCACGGCGTATCACGTCAGGCAGCGTCTGCGGGCGCTTTACCACATAGCTCGCCTTAGTCGCGGAGCGTAACAGGCCCTGCTGATCGATAGCTGTTAACGTTCCTTTTCCCTCATCGGTAAGCGGGACATCGGACGTGAAAACGATCAGCGGCACCGAAGAACCGTTGGCTTCGGCAACTCCTGGAATCACGTACGTTGCGCCGCCGCCGCTGGGCGCTTCGGTGATGCCGGGCTTATAGGAGAGTCGCGCGTAGGCATCGGCCATAAATGAGGCGGAGCGTTCATCGCGGGCCATAATATGTGTGATTTCCCCGCGAGCCTGATAAAGCGCGTCATACAGGATCATTGTGGTATCGCCAGGCACGCCAAAAATGTGTTTGACCTGGTAGGCTTTGAGCATTTCGACCAGGAGCTGTGCCGCGTTCATAAGCAATCCTTTCCGCTGGCAATCTTCAATTTTTGTTAGTAGCGTAACATATAGCCGACTGATCTTGCCAACCATGCGTTTGCGCGACGATCTTAGATAAGGAGAATATCGTCTTATTCCTGCTGCTAAAAAGCGGTAGCATCCTGCTCAGGGCCGGGGAAGCTGTCATGGCTTGAAGAGCTGGACGATACTTACTATATCTCCACGCCGCTCGTTAAGAAAACGTAAAGCTTTCACAAACCATTCGCGAGCACTGATATCTCCTCCCCTCTCATAGGATATCTTCTCCGCAAGCAGAGCTTGCGCAAATCGATCCAGAAAGCTTTTATTTTTCTTATGGGAAAGCAGGTAGACCTTCTCCGCCAGCGCGAAAACCTTGCGCATATGTTGCCTTACCGCATCCTCGCTACTGATATCTGGAAGAGGTACATATACAGGATTCTGCGACTGGATAAAGTGCTCAAAGAAAACGGCACCTGGAAAGGTGAGAACCGTGGGATCTTTGAACATACTTCGTATCAGGGTGTATGATGGTTGAACAGAGGTATCCAGGTTGATCCAGCGCTGGAATGAGCGCGCATTTAAGCTCACCGGTGAAGTTGCATGCGTATCGAGGGTGAAGAGTACAAGTATGTTGGAACCGGAATCTGAACTGAGAGACCCGGATTGGAGGTAGCTGGTTACATTTTTATCGACAGCGGGATGGAAGCCGATAAAGGCGAAAACGCCTGGAAAGTTTGCCTCTAATGCCTGCTGATTCTTCTCTTGAAACAACTGCTCAGGAACGGTGACATTGCCTGATAGATTTTTGCGCTCACCAGCTACCGCTTCCTCAAGCTGCGTTTGTAGCGAGAGAACATAAACTCTGCTCATTGCTGCTTCCTTTCTGCCAAAAATTCCTTTATCGCTCGGGCGAACCGGGCGCCTGTACTGTCCCCGAGTCGTTGTAAAATACGCCCCAGAGATTGCCAGTTCATAGCTTGATCGGGCTCTAACAATACCGCCGTCAGGATGAAGTCCCAGGCTCGTTGCGGATCTCCGCTTTCGTCGAAAAAGATCGCCAGTTCCCGGTATACTGCTGGGAACCAGGGATAGAGAGTGTGGAGGTGATTGAGCATACGTTCTTTTTCTCCGCTATCGGTCATGGTGATGGCGGCTATAAGGTCTCGCTGGAGTTCCTCATGACACAGAGCCTGATGCGCAATACCGAGTATCTCTAACAGTTGCTTCCGCTGCTCGGTCAATAGCGCATCCAACTGTTGACTCCAGATCAGCCTCTCATGGTAGACCTGGTGAAGAATGGCTACTCTCGCTTCCTGCTCCTGTATCCCGGATAGCTCAAAAAATTGTCTGACAAGTGGCACCTCTGCTACTTGTTCGGCAGGAAAATATGCGGATCGAAGGGCAGAATCAGGATAACCGGCGGAGAAGCAAGCGGCATACGAGTGAAAAATTTTGGGCGGGACAATACTCCACTCAAACAATTGCTCCTGTTCCCTCAATATTTTGGCTCCATACTTCGCCAGAGGCTCCCGTAACACAGCAGGATAGATGAGGCGGTCGTGATAGAGTCTTTCTTCCCCCTTTTCCCCAAATTGGCTCTGGAAAATCTTCAGCATATAGCTTGCTTGGAGGCTCAAAGGGCTCTTGAGCGGCGCAAATTTCGCCCATGTGCGGTAGCTCAGGTACACGCTCCCGTCGGCGTGGATTTCCTCGAACTGACTCAGAATACTTTTGAGCTTCAGTGTCGGTTCGAGAGAAGATCTCAGGCATAAACGCCTCACTTGTCCACATCTTGTTGTAAAGGCGGCCTGACGGAGTAGCCAGGCGACAGGATCATCCAGGCTGCGAATATGCTCCCACTCTGCCAGCGTCTCCATAATGATGAACTCAAGTATTGGCCGAGCCGCCTCTGCATCGATCTTCGCGAATGTCTGTTGGGGAACCTGAATATCCCAGTTCAGCCAATCGGTATTGGATTGAGGCACTTTGCCATCAAAGTATGCGGCGATGATCTCCTGAGGATCTTTTCCGAGGGACTGCGAGGCAATTAAAATGGCAATGGTGTCTTCGACTCCTTGATCAATACTGAAGTAGCCATGCTTCTGAAGATCGAAGAGATATTGGACGGCGCTTTCAAGATCATTCTTGTACCACATCCACAGGGATGCGCGTATCAAACGTGGATAAAAAGGTCCGTGGGAACATTCGTATGCCCAGTTACCGAAATGGGTAGCAAGGACATGGCTGTAATTGATGGCACTATCAGGAGTGAGATATCCGGCGAGCGGCGCCTGTTCAGGCCAGTGCCTCGTATTATACAAAACTGGCAGCGATGTGTTCTCAAGTGCCAGGCCCTGCAACGCTTCGCCCCCTTGTAGAGCAAGATCGAATATCCCCCCACGGCTTATAAGAAAGGTCTCCATCGCTTCTTTTTTGAGCGTTGCATGGGAGGCAAAAATGCCCAATGCCTGTACATCCTGGAGGAAGAGCTCGAACAAATCTCGCAGTCTAGCGTTTGCCTTATTGGTCTGTGAAGCCATTGCTACTTTCCCCTCTTTATCTCGCTATCGTGCCTCTCACGTATGATAATGGCGGAATATGCTTTATTGTACATGAGAAGTGAATGCGATTGGAAGAGAAAAAGGTGCTTATGCGCAAAGCCGAGTGAGGAGCAAAACTGAGCAGGAATGAAATTGCCTTGACTTTTAGATGACCAGGACGTATAATTTTAACAATTTGAAGCATTCCCAGACGAACCAGAGATTGGAAAAGGCACGGCATCTTCATGGGCTTAAACTATGGAATACTAATGATATGGGTAGCAACACGGCAGGTGGGGTGTTCCCTCCTTTTACCCGATGGCCCGGGTGCCATTACCAGGAAGAGAATTTCTTCCTCACCCCCATTGATTCAGGGGTGAGGAATTTTTTTTTTGCCATGTTGGGTCTATTCTCAATTCCGGCATATCCTAAATAGGAAGGAAGAAAAGGATGACCTGTCAACAGGCTATCATGAGCAGATAGGTATTTTATCATTTACCAACGAAAAAAACGTTGGCTAGCTTGGAGGCTCTATGAGTCAGGTGACATCAGCTACTAATGCATTAAGAAAGATCAATGGCGATTTCGCAGGAAAGGATATCGTCTCTCTGGAGCAGTTTTCCGCCGCTGATCTTCGTATGTTGTTCGACTTAACGCACGAAATGAAACAGATAGCGATCAACAAAGAGCCTTCGCAGTTGCTAGCAGGCCATATTATCTCGCTGCTATTTTTTGAACCCTCCAGCCGCACCTTCAGCTCGTTTGTAGCTGCGGTCAAACGCTTGGGTGGGCAAACAATTGAGATACAAAATCCAGAGATGACTGCCTCTATTTATAAAGGGGAGTCTTTTGAAGATACCATTCGTGTGCTGGAAGCGTATTCCGATGCCATTGTGCTGCGTCACCGTACCTCTGGCGCTGCCAAAAGAGCGGCAGATGCTGCTGAATCGATCCCTGTGATTAACGCTGGTGATGGTAATAACGAACACCCAACGCAGACGCTGCTCGACCTGTATACGCTCTATGAGCGCTTTGGCCGCCTGGATAATCTTACCGGGTTGCTGGTTGGCGACCCGCTCAATAGCCGCACGATACATTCGTTGCTGCGGGGACTCTCGCTCTTTAGCGGCAATACCGTCTATCTTCTCTCCTTGCCGCAACTGCGCTTGAGTAGAGACGATTTTGTTTTTTTGAGCGGAAGGGGTGTGAAGATCGTGGAGATAAGTAAGGAGCAAGATATTCCGCGGGATTGCCATTTCTGGTACTGGACGCGGGTACAGAGAGAGCGTTTTGCCTCTCTTGAAGAGTATCAGGATGTCGTCAGGAATACTTTTGTGGCAACGCCGCGATTGCTCAATGAGTATGCCAGCAAAGATATGATCCTGATGGACCCGCTCCCCCGCGTGAACTCGGTGGACCCGGCAGTTGATGACGACGAGCGGGCAGTCTATCTGCGTTCACAGATTAGAAATGGCCTGTATACGCGGATGGCATTACTGGCGTTAGTATTATTGCAGTATCCTCAAGCGGGTCGAGCTAGCCATGCTCTTTCGCCGCATCTATTGGGGAATTCTATACATGCTCTACCCCAGGATGTCAAGTCGAAATGCATGAAGGAAAGCGTAATTGAAAATATTGTTGAAAGGAATTAGCGTCCATGAAAAACGTTGCCATTGATAATAACATTCTTGTTGAAAAACGCCTTGAAAACCATGCCGTACGGCATAGCTTACCGGCTGAGGCATATGCTGATGGTGGCGACCTGCTGCTAAAGGAGACGTCGCGAAAGGCCACACTGGTACTGGAAGATGGAACGGCATTTGCAGGCACTTCCTTTGGCTATGAGGAAGCAGTCTCGGGCGAAGTCGTCTTTAGTACCGGTATGGTTGGCTATCCAGAGGCTCTGACCGATGCATCTTTTGCGGGCCAGATCCTGACGATGACCTATCCTATTATCGGCAACTATGGCGTGCCGGAGCCATCGTTATGGGAGAGCAATAAAATCCAGGTTGCCGGGCTGATTGTCTCTGACTATATTGATACCCCTTCGCATGCGCAAAGCACGATGAAGCTGGATACGTGGCTCACGCTGCAAAAGATTCCGGCTCTAGAAGTTAAAGATACACGCTTTTTAACGCAGCATATTCGTAAGCATGGCACGATGCTGGGCAAAATAATCTTTGATAGCGATATTCCTTTCTACAATCCCGACAACGATAATCTGGTCGCAAAAGTCTCAACGCGGCAGGTAACAAAGAGGGGAGAAGGGGATCTGACGATTGCCCTCATAGATTGCGGGGCCAAACGCAATATTGAGCATTGCCTGATTGCAAGAAATGTGTGTGTGGTGACGGTTCCCTGGGATTGGGATCTTTTTGCACCGGAAAATAACTTTGCCTTTGACGGCGTTCTGATCTCCAATGGACCGGGCAACCCTAAGATGGTGCAGCAGACCATCGAGACAATTAGAACCGCTTTAGCGCGCAATATTCCGACGATGGGGATCTGCCTGGGGCACCAGTTGCTGGCCCTGGCGGCTGGCGGGGACACCTATAAGCTCAAGTTTGGGCATAGAAGCCAGAATCAGCCCTGCCTTTTAATGCCGCCCGCCAACGCTCCCACGATGAATCGGGGAGCTACGGCGGGCAGCAAGGAAGGCCTGTTGCAGGGAACCAAACGCTGCTTTATCACCACCCAGAATCACGGTTTCGCAGTTGAGAAGCTGCCTCCCGATTTTGAACCCTGGTTTGTGAATGCCAATGATGGCAGTAATGAAGGGATGCGTCATAGCAGCAAGCCTTTCTTCTCCGTACAATTCCATCCCGAGGCCACCCCTGGTCCAATGGATACCGAGTGGCTGTTCGACCACTTCCTGAATGCATGCCTCGGGGGCAGGGCAACCGGAGACCAGATTGATCGCGTCGGCGGGGCAACCGGTAGGGACCAGATTGATCGCGTCCGCCCCCACAGTGAGGTAAGACAGTAACATGGAGCAGGTACATGCAAGGTTTGCCGCTGCCCACATTGAGAAAGTGTTAGTATTGGGGGCAGGGGCGTTGAAGATAGGGCAATCGGGCGAGTTCGACTATTCCGGCTCGCAGGCTCTCAAGGCGTTGCGCGAGGAGGGCGTCTCGACCGTCCTGGTCAATCCCAATATTGCTACCATTCAAACCTCCAAGCTGCTGGCAGACCAGGTCTACTTTTTGCCTGTGACGGCTTTTTTTGTAGAGAAGATCATCGCTAAAGAGCGGCCCGATGGCATCCTGCTTTCCTTCGGCGGTCAGACGGCGCTCAACTGTGGCATTGAGCTGTACCGTACGGGCGTGCTGGAGAGGTACGGGGTGCAGATTTTGGGTACGCCCATTTCCGCCATTATTCTCACCGAAGATCGGCAGGAGTTTGCGCAGCATTTACATGGCATTGACATCCCAACGCCTCAGAGCAGGAGCGCGGAAACGCTGGCAGAGGCCATGCGCATAGGGGAGGAACTGGGCTTTCCGGTGATGGTGCGCGCCGGTTTTGCGCTGGGGGGACAGGGATCGGGCATTGCCCAGAACGTGCAGGAACTGGAAGCTATCGTTAACGGCGCGCTCGCGTTCGCCCCGCAGGTGTTGGTTGAGCAGTATCTCCACCACTTCAAAGAGGTCGAGTACGAGGTCGTTCGCGATGGCTATGATAACTGTATTACCGTCTGTAACATGGAGAATATGGACCCGCTGGGCATTCACACTGGCGAATCGATTGTGATTGCTCCCAGCCAGACGCTGACCAACCACGAATATCATATGCTGCGCACCGCCGCTATCACCATCGTCAGAAGTCTGGGCATTGTGGGGGAGTGCAATGTGCAGTTTGCCCTTAACCCCAGAACTTCCGCGTATTATGTGATAGAAGTTAATGCGCGCCTCTCGCGTAGCTCCGCCCTTGCCAGTAAAGCGACGGGCTATCCACTGGCGTATGTTGCGGCCAAACTGGCGCTGGGCTATGGGCTGACGGAACTCACAAACAGAGTCACAGGCGTGACGCGGGCCTGCTTCGAGCCCAGCCTCGATTATGTGGTGGTGAAGATTCCGCGCTGGGACCTTGAGAAGTTCAAAGGAGTGGATGAGACGATTGGCACCGGCATGAAATCGGTCGGCGAGGTGATGGGCATCGGTCGCACCTTTGAGGAAGCCTATCAGAAGGCAATCCGCATGCTGGACCTGGATTTTGAAGGGGCCACTTCAGAGAAAGTCTTTGCGAACGGCTTGGAAACGGACATGGTCAATCGGGTCCCTACGGAGAGCATTGATAGATATCTCTATACCCCCACGCCTAAACGCATGTTTGCGCTACCCCTGGCGATGCGTCACGGTATTACAGTAGCAGAGATAGCCGCTATTACCGGCATCGACCCCTGGTTTTTGCAGCGCATCAAGCATATCGTGGACATTGAGGCGGAGTTGAAGAGGAGTCAGGATCTCTCGGCAGCCAATCTACTCGCTTTGAAGCAAAGGGGGATATCCGACAAGCGTATCGGCGAGTTAACAGGCCAAACGGGACTGGCTATCAGATCGCTACGTAAGAAGCTAGGGATAACGCCCTGGATTTTTCAGATTGACACGCTGGCAGCCGAGTTTCCATCTGAAACCAACTATCTGTATATGACCTATAACGCGCAGCACCATGATATAGAGCCTCTGCGAGATGATGGCGTGGTGATTCTGGGATCTGGCCCTTACCGTATTGGCTCATCGGTCGAATTTGACTGGACCTGTGTGAGCACCGTGGATGCGCTCAAAAAATATCATAAACGCTCTATTGTCATAAATTGCAACCCTGAGACAGTATCTACCGATTATGACACCTCTGATCGCCTTTACTTTGAAGAACTGACATTCGAGCGTATCGCCGACATCTGTGAATTTGAGCTGCCTTATGGCGTGATCGTCTCAGTAGGAGGGCAAACGCCAAACAATCGAGCCAAAGCTTTGCAAAATTATGGCATGCGCATCCTGGGGACGGATGCCACCGACATTGACCGGGCGGAGGACCGCAGTAAGTTTTCTAAATTGCTGGACACGCTGGATATTCGTCAGCCGGCATGGGATAAGTTTGTCAATATTGCCGAAGCGATCCAGTTTGCTGAGCGCGTGGGCTATCCCGTGCTGGTCAGACCTTCCTATGTACTCTCGGGGAGCGCCATGAATATCTGCAATACGCAGGAGGAGTTGGAGCAATACACCAGGGAGGCGGCGGCAGTTTCGCCGGAGCATCCCGTGACGGTGACGAAGTTTCTTGAGAAGGTCAAGGAGGTCGAGCTGGATGCCGTGGCGCAACATGGCGAGATCAAAGCCTTCGTCATCTCAGAACACATCGAGAATGCAGGCGTGCATTCCGGCGATGCCACGATAGTCCTGCCGCCGCAGACGCTCAATGTTGAGACAAAAGGCAGAATAGAGGAAGTTGGACATGCCATTGCCGGGGCGCTCAACATTACGGGTCCGTTCAACATGCAGTTTCTGGCGAAGGATAACCAGGTCTATGTCATCGAGGTCAATTTGCGGGCCTCGCGTACCTTCCCCTTCATCTCGAAAGTGACCGGCATCAACTTCATGGAACTCTTTGTGGATGCGCTTTTTGCGGATGCGATCAAGCAGACCCCGAATGTCCAACCGGTGCAGATGCCAGAGCTGGCGTTTACAGCGGTAAAAGCGCCGCAATTTTCGTTCTCGCGTCTCACCGGAGCTGATCCTGTGCTGCGGGTCGAGATGGCGTCAACGGGCGAGGTGGCCTGTTTTGGCGATGATGTGGAAGAAGCCTATTTGAAAGCCATTCTTGCGACGGGAGGGCGTATCCCGCAAAAAGGCGTTTTTATCAGCCTGGGTGGGCAGGAGAAGAAGGAGAAGTTCCTGGAGAGCGCCAGGCTGCTCAGCAAGCTGCATATTCCATTATATGCCACAGCTAAAACATGTGCGTTCTTGCACTCTCATGGCATTGAAGCAACGATGCTCTACAAAATACACGAGCAGCGCACGCCCAATGTCCTGACCTACTTCCGCGACAACAAAATTGATCTGGCGATCAATATTGTAGACCAGTTTATTAAAAAAGAGGTTGATGATGATTACGCTATGCGCCGTTACGCGGTAGATCATAATGTGCCTCTCTTCACCAAAATCAAGCAGGCCCGCCTGTTTATCAAGGCCATTGCCGAGAAAAACCTTGCCACGCTGCCCATTAAAGCATGGAATGAATATTCGTAGGGATAATATCTAACAGCAACGGTGAACGTTAGGGGGAAGGGGAAGGGTGTGGGAGGATGAGGGGGCGTTGCGCTTGCCCTGGTCGATACAAGAAGCGAGATCGTAGGGGCAAGGGGAAGGGTTGGGAGGAAGTGGGGGCCTTGCGCTTGCCCTGATCGATACGAAATGCGAGAAAGGAGCCTTATATGACAACGCGTGCAAATGTTGAGACGATAGAAACGGATATCTTAATTATTGGTTCGGGCGGCTCGGGATTGAGGGCGGCGATTGAGGCGACAGAGCGAGGGGCAAAGGTTTTAGTGGTGGCGAAGGAGTTTTTGAAGGACGCTCATACTGGCTGGGCGATGGGAGGTCTCAATGTGGCGATGAAGGAACCGGCAACGCCACAGATGCATTTTGAGGATACCGTTAATGGCGGCTGGTATATCAATAATTATAAACTTGCCAGGATCTTTGCCGAAGAGATGCCGGATCGCATCCATGATCTGGAGAACTACGGCGTGAAGTTTGATCGCCTGCCCGATGGCTCTTATTTTGTCTGGGCAGGCGGCAAGCAATCCGCGCCGCTGAACTTGTGTGCTGGCGACTATACCGGGCGCGAGATGATGCAGGGGCTGCTGGCCGAAGTTGAGCGGCTGCACATTCCCTTCCTGGAATACCATTATGTCGCGTGCCTGCTCAAGCAGGGAGACAGGGTAGTCGGAGCTTTCCTGATCGACAATCGAATGGGAGCTTACAAGGTCGTGCAGGCAAAGGCGACGATTGTGGCAACGGGCGGCGGCGGCAATATGTACAAGATCAATACCAATGCGCCGAGCAATACAGGTGAGGGCTATGCCTGGGCGCTTGATGTAGGGGCTGAACTGGTCGATATGGAGATGGTGCAATTTCATCCCACAGGCATGGCGTATCCACCCGAGAAGCGCGGCACCCTGGTAACCGAGAAGGTCAGAGGTAATGGTGGCATCCTCAAAAATAAAAATGGAGAGCGTTTTATGCAGCGTTACCAGCCCCAGCGTCTTGAACTGGCCGGGCGCGATGAGGTGACGCGAGCAATTTACCAGGAAATTGCTGAGGGGCGGGGAACGGAGCATGGCGCGGTCTACCTGGACACGACGCACTGGGAAGAGGGCAAGGCCGAAAAGCTGGTTCCCGACGTGTTCGCGGCCCATATGGAGGTGGGGATAGACATCCGCAAGCAGATGATGGAGATCACGCCCTCCATGCATCATATGATGGGCGGTTATGCGATCAACGAGTGGGGCGAGACAGGAGTAAAGGGACTCTTCGCCGTTGGCGAGGTCACAACCAGCGTTCACGGAGCTAATCGTCTCGGCGGAAATTCGCTAGCAGAGGGCCAGGTATTCGGGCGCCGCGCTGGCATTCGTTCAGCCGAGTATGTGAAACAAAACCCGCCGGTGCAGATCGATCCGCAGATTATCGATGCCGAGGTACAGCACATTGCAGCATTGCGTCAGCGCCAGAGCGGGCCATCTCCGGCTGACATACTAGGACGCATCAAGGCCGTGATGTGGAACGACGTTGGCATTATCAGAGATGCCGCGCACCTGGAAAATGCGCTGCGAGAGATTAAACAGCTACAGGTTGAGGCGCAAAATCTTGTGGCTGCCGACGAGCAACAGGTCCAGGCATGCCTGGAAGTACAGGATATGCTTAAAACGGCAGAGGTAATCATCCTCGCAGCCCAGGAGCGCAAAGAGAGCCGCGGTGCGCATTACCGGGCCGATTATCCGCAAATGGACCAGGCGTGGGTAAAGAATATTCGCATCCGCAAAGATAAGCATGGAAACCTTGTTGTCAGGGTAACCGATCCTGTCAAAGATTAGGCTAAGGTAGGAACGTTTAACATGTCTACAACGCTCATTGGCTCCATTGTGCTGCCGGATCGCATTATCAAAGGCACATTACATATCGCTGACGGCAAAATCGTGGCGATAGATGTAGGGGCGGGGCTTGCCCCCGCCCTGTCCACGGGGCAACCGTCCGACGCAGGGCAACCGCAAGGGATTGCCCCTACAGCAGCCGTGATTGATTGCCGTGATGATTATATTCTACCTGGTCTGATTGAAGTACATGGGCATTTTCGCGAACCGGGGCTTGAGCATAAGGAGGATATTCCCCACGGCACGCGGGCGGCTCTGGCTGGCGGCTATACTACCGTCTTTGACATGCCCAATGTCAGGCCACCGACAACAACCGTCGCGCGGGTGAAAGAGCAGATCGCGCGCTATAACGGCAGATCGTATACCGATTTTGCCATCAATATGGGAACCGCCGTTGAAGATATCGACGAACTGGCAAAGATCGACAAAAGGCTGATTACAGGCGTCAAAATCTTTACCGCCGGTCATGCCACGACACCCACCACCATCCCTCATCTTGGTGATATTGCCCGCATTTTCGAGATTCTGGGCGAGCGCGGGATCATGGCGCTGCTCCATGCCGAAAATCAGGAGCTGGTCGATTATTTTACCCATAAGTACCGCGATCAGTTGGGCAGGAGTGATCCGCAGGTATGGGGAGAGGCGCGCAACCTGTCCGTCGTGCTGACCTCCGCGCTGGAGATGATCGCGCTGGCGAAGCAGTTTGGCGTCAAGCTCTATTTGCTGCACCTCTCAACCGGGGAAGAGTTCGCCGCCGTCGAGTTTGGGCGCAGCATCGGAGTGGATGTCTATGGAGAAATCGCCGCCTATCAGTTAGCGTTTAATAGCGACGATTACGCGACTCATGGCAATATGATCAATGTCGCGCCCGCGTTACGCACGCCCGACGAGCAGAGGCTGCTCTGGCAACTGCTGCGCGCGGGCAAAATCGACGCCGTGATTTCCGAGCATACGCCGCATACATTGGCGGAGAAGCAGAAGCAGAGCGTCTGGGAGGTGGCGTCGGGCATGCCTGGAATTCAGGAAACGCTCCCTGTCATGCTAAGCAACTGGGTCAAACATTTTGGTCCCGCCAGCCTGGAGGAAGGACTGGTGCGCATTGCCCAGGTCACCTCTCGAAACATCGCCGACATTTTCGGCTTTACTCAGAAGGGCGGCCTGGTTGTTGGCAAGGACGCTGATATCACGGTAGTTGATGCAAAACGTCCCTGGAAGGTGCAAAAAGACGATCTTTTCACCAAAAATCGCTGGTCCGCCTATGAGGGAATGGAGCTGATCGGCAGGCCCGTGATGACATTTTTGCGCGGGGAACTGGTCTATCAAGATGGCAAGATAGTGGGCGAACCGCGTGGGCAACGCATTGAAAGGACTTCCTTCCAGCCGATCTGAGCGAAGCTAGCTGTGAGAACAGCGTTGATCGGCTGCGTTGAAAGGACTTCCTTCCAGCCGATCTGAGCGAAGCTAGCTGTGAGAACAGCGTTGATCGGCTGCATTGAAAGGACTTCCTTCCAGCCGATCTGAGCGAAGCTAGCTGTGAGAACAGCGTTGATCGGCTGCATTGAAAGGCTACAATCATGAACGATCCAGCAATTATGCAGCTATTCACCGATGCCGAAGCCATTATCACCGACAGTCATTTCGTCTATAGCTCAGGTCGGCATAGTTCAGTCTATGTCAATAAGGACGCGCTCTACTTGCATACCAATACGATATCAAAGCTCTGTGAATTGATGGTGCGTTCCTATGATGCAGATCAGATTGACGTCGTGGTTGGCCCGGCCCTGGGTGGGATCGTCCTCTCCCAGTGGGCGACGTACTATCTCAACCAGCGTCGTTCGACAGGAGAGACGTTGGCGACCTACGCAGGCAAAGAGGGGGATGGGGTGGATAAAAGGTTTTTCTTCAGCCGTGGTTATGGCAGGCATATCGCTGGCAAGAACATCCTCGTCGTTGAAGATGTGCTCACAACGGGCGGCTCCGTGCGCCAGGTGGTCGAGCTTATACGTCAGCATGGTGGTAATGTCGTCGGCCTGAGTGCGCTTTGCAATCGTGGCAATGTGCAGCCTGCCGACGTTGGAAATGTGCCGCTTCAATCGGTGATTGCGATAACGCTGGAGACCTTCACCGAAGCTGAATGTCCATTTTGCCGCCAGCAAGTGCCCATCAATACCGAACTGGGCAAGGGGCGAGCGTTTCTGGCAGAAAAGATCAATGGCTGATGGTAACAAGTAAGCGACTACGATGGGGGAAAAGATGATGAAACAGCACAATCAAGCAGAAGAGCAGGCTGGGCGGGGACAGGATATGATAAAGACGACCTTCATCTCATTGTTGAAACAGCGATGGCAGGAAGGATATGCCGTCTGCGTCGGGTTAGATTCAGATTATGAGCAGTTGCCTGTTGCAGTAAAAAAAACCAGCAGTATTGAAGAGGCCATTTTTACCTTCAATCGCGAGATCATCGACGCCACTCACGACCTGGTTTGCGCGTATAAGCCCAATATTGCCTTTTATGAGGCGCAGGGGGATGCAGGATATCGCGCGCTCATACGAACAGTTCACTATATCAAAAAAGCTTATCCCCATCTCCCCGTGATCCTTGATGCCAAGCGCGCCGACATCGGTAGCACTAACGCTGGCTATGTGACGGCAGTCTTCGATGTCATCGGCGCTGATGCGGTGACTGTCCATCCATACCTGGGAAAAGAAGCTCTGGCGCCTTTTCTGGCACGCAAAGAGAAGGGCATCCTTGTGCTGGTAAAAACGTCCAATCCTGGCTCAGGCGAGTTGCAGGATCTACCTGTAGGCGGTGAACAGGGGCCATTGTACCAGATTGTGGCGCGTCATGTGGCGCAGAGCTGGAACACTCATGGCAACTGTGCCATCGTTGTTGGCGCAACGTATCCTGCGGAATTGGCCCGCGTGCGTGCCATCGTGGGCGATATGCCTATTCTCATCCCCGGTATCGGTACACAGGGAGGCGAAGTTGCCGCCACGGTCAACGCCGGCAAAAACAGTCGAGGTCAGGGCATGATTATCGGCGCCTCGCGCAGCGTCATCTTCGCCTCGCGAGGCGCCGATTTCGCGCAAGCTGCCCGTGCAGCAACGGAGCAACTGCACGAAGAAATTCGACGCAGCAAGTAGCTTTCTCTTTGCGTAAAGGAGAACGTTGCGTGGGACTTTCTGTCTATAGTTGTTGAGATTCGCTCGTTTCTGTGGTAAAGATATGAAAAGAAGCTTGAGAAGTATTGCGCCGTGCCAGGTAGACCCTTGTAATAGCGTACAATATAGATGTATGTGTATCTAATCCGATGACAAAAATTCAGAAGAAGGATAGAGTCAATGAGAGCAGCAGCAATGAGCCACATTGGAGTAATTGACGTTGTTGCTCATGATGACGAAATCCTCTGCAAGCAACGTTTTTCCCCTCTTCTGAAGCGCGCAGCCGTTACCAGGCTGCTGACAATCTGGCACGCTAAGCAAGCAATCAGCGTTTATCATATGGCAGATTTCGCCGCCGTTTTTGCAATGCCGCTCCATGCCCCCCCCCCCAGATAGATACATCGGCACATAGAAACACATGTATCAAAAGCAGAGCAAGAGTAGTTGGAGAGGGAAAGTGGGGCGGTGAGAAGAAGCCGAAACCTGGCGAGAAAAAGCCGGAGCAAAAGCCCGATAAGAAGAAGCCGCGCAGAGATGGTGGCAGGGAGCCGCGTGAGCCGCGCCAGCCAAATAGAAATTTTATTCCCCTCATTTCTTCCAGTGCCCTCTAACGCCTGTTCTATCCAATCTGGTTTATTTGTCAGCAGAATTCGTCCCACCTTTTTCCTCATGTTCCATCTTGCGGCGGAGCTGTTCCAGGTTACTGCGCACATGGGTGACCGCAGGATGCTCCGTTCCCAGCGACTGTTCGTAAATGCGCAAAGCTCGTCGATATAACGCTTCGGCCTGCTGATATTGCCCTTGCCTGGCTGTGAGCAGGGCCAGATTGTTGAGGAAGAGAGCAACGTCGGGATGCTCCACTCCCAATACCTGTTCCCCGATGGTTAGCGCCTGCCGGTACAGTGCTTCGGCCTGCTGATAGTCGCCCCGCAATTCAATGATATGTGCCAATTTACTGATGCTGTGAGCCGTCTCTGAATGCTTTTCGCCAAATGCTTGCTTGCGAATGGCGAGGGCTCGCCGGTATAACGCTTCGGCCTGCTGGTAGTCGCCCTGCGTCTCATAAAACGTACCCAGACTATTCAATGTATAAGTGATATCGGGATGATCGGCATACGAGGCTTGTTCGTAGATAGCAAGCGCTCGCCGGTACATCGTTTCAGCCTGCTCATAATGACCTTGCAGATAATACACCAGCCCGAGATTATTCAACGTTTTGGCGATATCGGGATGGTCAGCCCCTGCCTCGTGCTCATCGATGGCAAGCACGCGTAGATAGAACTGCTCAGCTTGCTGATACTGCCCTTGACTTTCATAGAGCACCGCAAGATTATGCAAGCTTTCCGCTATTGTGGGATCGTCCGCGCCCAACTCCTGCTCGCGCAGCTTAAGGGCGCGCTGGTGAAACGCTTCCGCCTCGTGATAGCGGGCCTGTCTCTGAGCCAGCAGCCCCAGAGAGTTGAGGGTCTGGGCCATGTCCAGGAGTTCTGGACGGCGCTGGCGTTCATGCAGGTGCAGGGACTGAGTGAGGACGGTTTCCGCCTCGCTGTAGTATCCGCGCTGGTAATAATAGAAGCCCAGGCGCTCTAGAAGTTGCGCACCCTCTGGCAAGCTGAGCTGGAAATCCTGGATCAGGGTTGCGCAATGCTGCGCCTGAGGTACGTAGCGTTCGCACGCGTTCCAGGTTTTGAAACGAACTTCGGGGAAGGTGGCGTTAACCAGGCGCACCGCTTGCTTTGCCATCTGGACCTGCTGTTGTTGCGTCAGCTCCTGTCTGAGGATGATCTGGACGATATGATGCATGTTCAGCGTCGTGCTATCGGCGCCGCGCTGGAGTAGTGAGAAGCGCCTGAGCGTGGCAATGGTGGCATCCAGCGTGAGGGGATCAAGCAACAGTGTGCGCAGGGGACCAACCAGTGAGGAAGCACCATGCGCAATCATCTCGTCTGGCAGCGCCTCTGGATAGAGGAACGCGAAGAGGTGCAGCAATTGCAGGGCGTCAGGATCGACCTGGGCGATCTTTTCAAACGTCAATGAAAGCGTCGTCGTGACCGGATTGGGATGGTCATCCACAAAGCGTCCCCGTGTGCCGAGAAAGGCTACCTGTCGTTGACGATAGAGATCGAGATAGGAGGCGAGAGAGCGCCCGGTTTCATCGATGTAGGCCCCGGCCTGATCGAGGGCCAGGGGATAGCTGGCGAATTCCTGCGCGATAATCATGGCTTGCGCGTAATCCTCAATGGAAGCATCCTCGCGTGTTCCCTGTTCTGAAATGCGTTTGGCGCGTCGCAGCAGCAGTAATGCACCTTCCTCGACGGTGAGTTGATCCACAGAGATAGCGTGGGCAAATGGTCCCGTCGCTGCCGAATGCGTGGTCAGGAGCACATGACCGCTGCTATTAAGGGGAACAAGCTGGTTCAGCAGAGAGAAGTCGTCCAGGTCATCGAGCACCAATAGCCAGCGGTCGTGGCTCTGTAGCCAGCTCCTGATCGCCGCGAGGTGCGCTGACTCATGAACGTCTTTTGGCAGAGAGATGCCCAGTTGATCGGCCAGCGAGCGAAGGTCCGAGTGTATTAGGTCGCGAGAGGCCGCATTGAGCCACAGGGTTGCCTGGTATTCTTTTTGGTAGCGGTGCGCATATTCGATGGCGAGGAGCGTTTTGCCGATGCCACCCAGACCATAGAGCGCCTGAATGTTGGGCTGGTTGCCCTGTGCGGCATTGAAGGAGGCGTGCAGGGTGGTAAAAATGGTATCACGGTCAGTAAAAAAGGGATTGCGCCTGAGGGGAAGGGTAGAGAGGGGAAACTGCGGCCTTGTCGGTCGAGGCGTCTTGTTCCAGCGATGGGCCAGATCAGCGACCACCCGCCGAATGCCCTCTGCCACCTCTTTCAGGGCTGTATCCAGATTTTCCCAGATGCTGACGGGGCGGCCATCGGGAGGCAGGGGGCTATGTTGCTCCAGCAGCGACCCGCTCCAATCGATTGGGCGTAAAAGCACCGGAATGACAGGCGTGGCCTTGGTGGTATATTGTTCAAGCGCGTATGGCATTTCCATCTCGACGCAGCGGTCTGAGGCGAAAAAATCGGCGCTGATGAGCAGCACAATAATATCGGCTGTGCTGATGTGGGAGCGAATAATCTCTCTGGCATTGCTTCCCGGGCTGATCTCGCTATCGTACCACAGGTTGATGCGCCCTTGTAGCCGCATTACGCTCAGGTGCTTGCGCAATTGCTCGAACAGCGTCCTATCCTCGGTCGTGGGGGCAAGTGAGAAGAAAATTTTCACGCATTCCGTAATCTGTGAAAGAGCCACGTTACGCCTATTCCTCAATGTTTTTACACGAATTGCCGCAAAATGTTACCAGTTCCACCTTCGCTATTGTATCATGAATTGGTCGTAATTATCATCATGAGCTGCTCCAGGCTTTGAGCAAGGTCAGGTCGTCGGAGAGGTGGTCGATGCTGCCAAATTCCTTGACGACGATTGAAGTAAGCAAAGGAGAGACACAAAATAGAGCGTTAGGATGTGGTAAGATAGGAGAGCACCCTGTAATCCTGCCGGGGAAAGAACCATCAGCGTCACCGGAAGAATGGACGCGCGCGAATTTGTAAAAAGGAGTTTGCCTGCCATGCCCGATACCTCACGTCCAAAACCATTGCCCGTTGTCACCGATGAGAGCCGCCCGTTTTGGGATGGATGTCGGCAGGGGAAATTCCTGCTACAATACTGTGAGCAGTGCCGACAACACCAGTTCTACCCGCGCATGTACTGCATGCAGTGCGGAGCCGAAACGCTCCGGTGGGTGGAGAGCAGTGGGCGTGGTGTCATCTACTCCTATACCATTATTCGCCAGATCAAATCAGCCGAGTTTGGCAATGACACGCCCTATAATGTCGCGATTGTGCAACTGGAGGAGGGGCCGCGCCTGATGAGCAATATCGTCGAGATTGACCCCGCTGATCTGCGGGTGGATCTGCCTGTGACGGTAGTATTTGATGCCGTCACGGATACGATCTCTATTCCGAGGTTTAGACCAGCCTGAGCCGTCAATTTCAGCAAAATTGAAGGAGGATAAATAACCTCTCTGTGATGCATCTCATGGAAATTGCGCCATTATATCGCATATTCCTCGATCTGACGCTGTTTCCAGATTCTGACCGTCTTAATTCCTGCTTTGCGCAAAACCGCCTCAGTCTGCTGGTGAGCCTGGGCTATCTGTAGCGGGTTATGGGCGTCGGAACCAACGCTGATGGGTGTTCGATGCAGGGCGCAGGCGCGAACAAGTCTGCGTACAAGCTGAGGATACAGCAAAACGTCGTAACCGTTGGCCTCCAGAGCAATATCGTTACGGGTCGCCTCAGCCGCCAGGCGTTCCAACTCGTCATCCAGCGTTGGCGGAAGGTGCGGGTTGCGAGATCCCATACGCACCGGGTGGCTGACCAGGCTGAAGTAGCCACTGTTTACGGCAGCACGTAATAATTCCATATAGCGTAGCCAGAGCGCCTCGCCCTCCTCCTGTCCTATCTCATCGATGCGCTCAAAAACTATGCCATCGATTTCGTGGACAGAGCCAATCAGGAAATCCCAGGGGTATGCTTGCAAGGAAGCTTGAATGACGGTATTTTTCTCCGGGATAAAATCTACCTCCAATCCCAGGCGTACTTCGACCCCGCGGCCCTGAGCGTCGTAGGGACCCGATTGATCGCGTCCAGCAGCGTTGGAGCGCGGAACGTTTCCAGGTACTTCGACTGCGCAGTCCTGCGAGGCAGCCTGGACAGCTTCAATGTAAGAGGAAAAGGAGAGCATCGGTCCCTCCAGCACCATATGCTCTAAGGGGGCGCGACCTTCAGTCATTTGAAAAACGTGTTCAGATAGGCCAAGAACACGCAGCCCGCGTTTCTGTGCGGCTCGCACCATCTGTCTGGCCGAGCTGCGGACCACATGGCTGTGAAAATCGGTCGTGATGCTCATCGGGTTTCCTTTTCTTATAGCAAGCGTGTAGTTTCAAACAGTTTACCGGTACGGAAGCGTTGATGACTAAATGGTTCGATGGGCAGCGTTGTGCTTTTGCCATCAAGGATCAGCTCGGTGAGCAGCTTTGCAGCCATTGGGGCGTGCATAAAACCATGCCCGGAGAAACCACAGGCGCAGAGGAAGCCTTCTATTTCGGTCTTGCCGAGAATGGGGTGCTCATCGGGCGTCATTTCATATAGTCCAGACCAGACGCGCTCGATCCCCGCTTTTAGCAGTGGGGGGCAGCGGCGTTGTATTTCGGCTCTGACCTCCGGCCAGAAATCTTCATTGACGGGCAAGGCAAAGGCGTCCGGTTCCAGATTGCGATTACGCTCTTCCTCTTCGGCACTGACGGGAAGGGGCATGGTCAGGATAATACGCTTTTCGCGCCTGCGGAAGTGGAAGCCGGTGCTTAAATCAACAACCATTGGGACATCATCTGGCAGACCGCTGAACGGTTCGGTCAGATAGAGCTGGCGGCGCAATGGGTAGACCGGAAAATCGGCGATGCCGGCCAGGCGGGCAACAAAGGCCGAGAATGGTCCGGTCGCATTAACGATTAAAGGCGTCTGGATGGTTTCCCGGGGTGTCTGAACGGCTTGCACGCGTCCAGAGGCGATGGTAATGCCAGTAACCGGGGTATGCTCGTGTACAACGAGTCCGCGCGTTTGAGCTTCCTGGAGCAAAGCCTGTGCCATCGCGCCCGGATCGCTATAGCCATCGGTGGGACAGAATGTCGCGCCCAGCACGTCATCAAGGACGAGCTGAGGAAGGCGTTGATGGACATCAGCGGGGGTAAGTAGCTGCGTTGGCACGCCTAAGGATTGTTGCAGGGCGACGAAACGCAGCATTGCCTGCCAGCTCGCCGGGGTGGTAACCAGGAAGAGATAGCCATACTGGTAAAAGCGAGGTCGTTGCGGGTGGCGATCTCGTTTCCGAGTAAATTGCTCGTAGAAGCGGACGCCTGCGATGGAAAAGCGGATATCAAGCTCATCGGCGAATTGCTGTCGAATGCCGCCGGTCGCGCGTCCGCTCGTACCTGACGCTATGGTAGCGCGTTCGAGCAGCACCACGTTGCGCGCTCCCCGCATCGTAAGCTGGTATGCTATGCTGGCTCCGATAATGCCGCCTCCGACGATAACAATATCTGCGGTTGGCATTGTTCAGTTAGCCTTTCTTATCTTATGCTTGCACCACTGAGATCGTGAAGCCATCCATATACTCATCGTCCATTGCTAGCGCGAGCGATACCAGGCGAGGGTTATTAATGACGTCGGTGTTATATTGATACACTCCTCGGGTGCCTTCGTCCTGATCATCAGGGGCGAGGGCTCGTCCGCCGCGAATGCAGTTATCGGCCACGATAATGCTTCCTGGTCGGGTGAGCTTGAGCGCCCATGCAAGATACTGGGGGTAAGGAGGTTTATCTGCATCGATAAATACAAGATCGAACGGAGCTTCGCTCTGGAGTTGGGGCAGCAGGTCAAGCGCCTTGCCCACGCGTACCTCGGTGCGGTCTGCGACGCCAGCCCTGGCGAAGGAGTTGCGCACAACCTCGGCATGTTTAGGGCTGATCTCTAATGCAATGAGGCGGCCTCCCGCAGGCAGAGCGCGGGCGAGCCAGATGCCGCTATAGCCAGCAAGCGAGCCAATCTCTAGAATTTTGTGTGCATTACAGGCCGCAGCCAGCAGTTGTAACATCTTACCCTGGAGCGGGGAGATCTGAATTGCCGGCATGTCCGCCTCTTTTGCTGAGGCGATGGCCTGCCGTAGGGCGTCATCTTCGGGCGCGAACATACGTGTGATGGTGGACACAATGTGCTCGCGTTTCTCTTCATCTTGCTGGAGTTTGGTGATATCAGCATGATTATCGGTCATGAATGCAACCTTTCGAGTATCTTGTGAGGATATTTGCCATGCGCTGTTTCCTAAATAGGCATGCATGTATTATATATCATGTGGGATTGGCTCTGTGTGAGGGAAGAGGAAAGTGACTGCTTTTGTCGCTAGTTCTTGATCTACTTAAATAGCGCGTCTTATAAGCTGTTTGGTATCCCTGAAGATGTGGTTGAACTGATTGGTCTCAAGCGGGCTTGATGTACGCCCAGCCAGCCTCATAGCAGGGCTTCTCAAACGTTGTCTTTTCATACGGACGGCTCGCTTGCAAGCGAGCCGTAAGGGAGAGGGAGGTGCTGGCGGTGGGCGCCGCCCACCGCCAGCACCTCCCTCTCCTTGTGAGCGCCGAAGGCGCGAGGAGTCAGAGCGTGTAGGAACTTTTGAGAAAGCCCTGAACCTCATAGCGGCATTCCTTGCAAACTGCTCCGGATCTCTCGTACAATGGCGGAAGCATCGGACGACGTCTGAGTACGTGCCACACTGAAAGAAAGCATAAAAGAAGATGCCTATCCTTGAAACTGAACGGCTGATCTTGCGAGACTTTGTCCTGAGCGATTGGAATGCGCTCAACGCTTTCTTGTCCGATCCATCCGTCACCCGCTTTATGCACTTTGCCTCCTGGGATGAGAGCAAGCGGCGCGAATGGCTCACCTGGCTTGTTCAGGACGCATCCAATCCCCATCGCGACGCCTACAATTGGGCGATTACATTACAAAGCAACGGATTACTCATCGGATGGTTTGGCATTGGCGGAAGCAGTCGTTCATTGGAGAAAGGTACACGCTCATGTGGCTACGCGCTGAACCAGCACTTCTGGGGACAGGGCTATATGCCTGAAGCGGTACGAGCGATCTTTACCTATGAGTTTACGGTGCTAGGAACCCATCGCATCATCGCAGACTGTGAAATAGCGAATCTCGCATCCGCCCGGGTCATGCAGAAATGCGGCATGGCATTTGAAGGGACGTTTTATGATGCCGACATTGAGGGGAATTGGGCCAACCGACACCTCTACAGTATCACCTCACAGACCAGGGAAACGCTCTGATGCACGGGATGTCTCCTTCGTCAGGTAACTTTGCCTGCCGCCCATCCTGGGTGAAGGGAAATTGAAGTAATAGTGGCGGTGGTGGGACTCGAACCCACGACTTATTCCACGGGGACATCAACGCGCTTTCCATCCCTTCGTGCGCCGCCTGTTATCGGTGTGACGCCTGAGTCTGGTGCCTCTGCAATTTACCCGTGGGCCTCCCTTACGCTACCGAGTTCCACGGGCCTGGGGGAGTGTCCTCTGGTTCCGTTGACCAGCGCTCTACCTTCTGAGCTACACCGCCGGAAAACTTTTTGGCTGTCCCGCATAGGATAACATACCTTCATAGAGTACACAAGTATCTAAAAAGGCATGCTTTATGCGTTCTGGTAGTTTTTATGCTATTGTTATTTCGAGCAGTCAAATTAGGAATTGCTACTATTTAAAAATGCTTTTTGGTTGTTGGTCAATAATGTTAAGAGCAGGAAGGGAGCATTCGCATATGCCATTGGACCCACAGGTGCAGGACGTTTTAGACGCTATGATCGCTTTAGGCGCGCCGCCGCTGAACACGCTGCCGGTTGCCGATGCTCGTGCGGCATTTATTGCTTTGGGAGCTGCGAGAAGGGGCGAGCCGGAACCCGTGAGCAAGATCGAGGATCGCACCGTTCCCGGTCCTGAGGGGGCGATCCCGGTCCGTATTTACACGCCAGAGGGGCATGGACCATTCCCCGTGCTCGTCTTCTTTCATGGCGGTGGCTGGGTGATTGGCAATATTGATACCCATGATGCCACCTGTCGCGCGCTTACCAATGCTGCCGGATGTATCACTGTTTCGGTTGACTATCGGCTGGCCCCAGAGCACAAATTCCCGGCGGCAACTGAAGATTGCTATGCCGTCACGGCATGGGTGGCTAAAAATGCTGCTGCGATCAATGGCGATGCCGCGCGTATTGCCGTTGGCGGCGATAGTGCGGGTGGTAATCTGGCCGCCGTCGTCGCTTTGATGGCGCGTGATCGCGGCGGCCCTGAGCTCGTCTATCAGCTCTTGATCTACCCGGTAACCGATTATTACAAGCCTGGCACCCCTTCTTACCAGGAAAATGCCGAGGGGTATTTTCTCACGCGCGAGGGTATGGTCTGGTTCTGGGACCTCTATTTGTCGAGCGAGGATGAGGCGCTGCATCCCTACGTCTCGCCATTGCAAGCGGAGAGTCTGAGCGGCCTGCCACCTGCAATGGTTATCACCGCTGAGTTTGACCCATTGCAGGACGAAGGCGAGATGTACGCAAATCGCTTGAAAGATGCCGGTGTGTCAGTTACCTATATCCCTTATCAGGGAATGATCCACGGCTTTGTCGGCATGGCTGCTGTGATTGATCAGGGAAAGGTGGCTATTGCGAAAGCGGGAGCTGCTCTGCGTTCGGCCTTTAGCAAAGAATAGATTTGCATGCGCTCGCCATAACATTATGGGGGGCGCTCACTTCTAGCAAGCTTCCTCTTGTCTGTTCAAATCCACATGCGATAGGATATGTAGGAGATGAAGGAAGTGGGTATGCCAGGATTTTTCTTGCCAATCACGCCGACAGTGAAAATAGTCCTCATAGTGCTGATTGCCGGGCTAGTGCTTATCGGCATCATGCTGCGTCCCTGGAAGACCAATGAAGCCCTCATTGCGCTGGCGGGAGCCGGGTTACTGCTCGTGCTGGGGCTGCTATCTCCGGTGAGCGCCCTTTTCACGTTGGTGCAGGACTGGAATATCTTTTTCTTTTTTCTAGGCATGATGGGTCTATCCGCGCTGGCAGAGACGGCAGGTTTTTTTGACTGGCTGGCGACAATCGCGGCGCGACTATCCGGCAACAGCGTGCGGAGGCTCTTCTTAAATACGTTCCTGCTTGGGACGCTGATCTCCATGTTCTTTTCCAATGACGCCACCGCTTTGATCCTGACGCCGATCATCTACAGCCTTACCACGCGTCTAAAGCTCTCCGTTTTGCCCTTTCTCTTTGCCTGCACCTTTATTGCAGACTCCGCCTCGTTTTTGTTGCCGGTCAGCAATCCCATTAATATTATTGTCTTATCGGCATTTCCCCTGGATCTCTGGACGTTTCTACGCTTGCTGTTCTTGCCCAGCCTCGTTGTTATCGGCATCAATATTGGTCTGTTCTTGCTGTTGTATCGCCGCCATCTCCACGGGCAATTTGATAGCAAGCGTCTGCCTACCGCGGCTGAAGTTGTGAAGCATCAAGGCTATTTTCGCTATACCTGCGTTGTGTTGCTTCTCGTTGCCATTGCCTATGTGACCGCAGCGGCGCTGGCGATCCCGCTTTCCCTTGTCGCGCTGGCGGGTGCTCTGTTGCTCTTACTGGGAGCCTGGTATTGGAAGCAGAGCAACCTGCGAGCAGTAGGGGGACAGGTGTCCTGGTCCATCTTTGGGTTTATCGCGGGGATGTTCATTATTGTCCAGGCGGTTGAGAGCACAGGTCTGACCGCGCAATTCGGGCAATTTCTGCTGCGCCTCTCCGGTGGAACTGGCCTGGGAGCAGTGCTCATAGGAACTGCCGGGGCGGCATTAGGGACAAATGTGATTAACAATCTGCCAATGGCGGTCGGAATGACCTCTTCGCTGCATAGTCTCCAGCATGCTCCGCTGGCCGTTCGGCATGGGTTTATCGCGGCTACCATCTTTGGTTGCGACCTGGGACCCAATGTAACAACCGTGGGTTCGCTGGCAACGGTGCTCTGGCTGCTGATCCTGCGACGCAGAAATCTGGATGTCTCGGGGCTGGACTACTTCAAAGTGGGAATTATCGTGACGCCGGTGATGCTAGCTGCCGGGGCTTTGACGATCTGGGTCATGCTCTTCTTGGGAGGATAGTATGCGCGTTCTCTGTTGTCTGGATGGAACGAACATTGAGCAAATCAGCAGGGCAGTCAACGTTTTACTCGCCGCGGAAGCGAGGACGATAGGCGTGTTGTATGTGACTGATACTGGACCGGAGAAGCAGATGGAGCGGCAGCGGGAACGCCTGTGGCGACCGGCGCCGCCTCCTCCAGCCAGGCGCACACAGATGCAGCAGGCGGAGGAGGCGGCAGCCCAGGATATTCTTGAGGAGGGCCGTCGCGCTCTGGGAGAGGCGGAAGTGCTGCGCCGAACAGGACGACCGGAGCGCGAAATTGTGCAGGCTGCGGAGGAATGGCGGGCCGATATGCTGGTCATTTGCTCGCGCTCTCTTCAAGAAAGGGGACCGCTCGCCGGACCAAAATCGGTCGGGCATGTGGCGCGCTTTGTGCTGGATCATGCGCCCTGCCCGGTCTTGCTGCTTCGCCGCTTTCCTGATGTGTTTCCGACTCCATAGAAGGAAAGCGGAGGATATTAGCAGCTTATGCATCGCCTGAAAACTTCTGCATCTCTTGTTGACACCTTCATGGGTGAAGAAAAATCATCACTTGGTGCCACATGCAGCAAACAATAGTTGCAGGAGGTACGGGTGTGGAGAGGTAAAGAAATGTTCCCAGGCGGTACATGCCTGCCGCACTTCTTCCTCAGTAAACAGGCCAGCTCTGATGAGAGGACCAGCGGCTACAGGATCGGGCATCAGCAAGGACATAAAAGCCCCGAGTCTGGTAGCGTCACTATGAATCATAATGCCTTCTAGCTGGACCTGCTCAAATCCGGCGGCCTGGAGAATCTTCCAGAGCCGCCGTCCGATATAGCGGTTGCCGCTGCGGGCGGATTGACGTTCCGCTCCGCGCTTCTCTAACTCTCGAATGGCAGCGGGAAGAGGCGGATCGGTAATCCAGCTCAACTCCTGATCGATATCGAGAATGACCAGTTTCCCTCCCGGCTTGAGGACACGCCATGCCTCTCTGGCAGCCGCCACAGGATCAGGTAAATGTTGAAAGAGATAGCGAGCCAGCACAAAATCGAAGCTTCCGGCGGGCAGGCCCGTATTAGTCGCAGACGCCTCCAGCAGGCGGACCCGCTCAATGCCTTTATCGGCCAGGTAGCGGCTGGCTTGCTGCACCATGAAAGGTGCAATTTCAACGGTCGTAATCGTGCTGGAAGGTAGAAGGAGCAACAGTTGCTCGGTGACAAAGCCAGGCCCGCTACCTGCTTCAAGGATAGACATGCCATCCTGGAGTCCAAATTGCGTGAGCGTGTGAGCTTCCTGTTTCCAACTCAAGAGTACCTGAGTGTGGAGGCGGCGCAGCTCACGCGTCATATTAAAAAGTTCGGGTTTATAGGAGTTGGACACATTCACAGGTAAGCCTCCTTCCCAGGATAAAAAGGTATCACTGGCTATCCGGGCCAGGAACCTGCTCAAGAATAGAAAAAAAGCCGAGACGATAAGCTGCGAGCAGAGCATCATGTTCGTTATGTACACCTAACTGTTCATAAATGTGCTGGCGATGTTTTCCCACTGTCGCCGGCGAGATATAGAGCTTATCGGCGATGCTTTTCTGATCGTGACCCAGGCACATCAGCATCAACACTTCCCGTTCGCGCTTGGTGAGCGTGCCGTAAGGCTGACTGTTGAGATGCTGACTCTGATTCTGCAAGAACACAGACTGTTCCAGGGTATAGAGCAGCCAGCTACAGGTCTGCGCGAGCAACTGCCCAATCGGGAAAGGGAGCGCGGGTGTGGTGGGCTGATCGCTGGCCGGAGCAATGCAAAGTGTCCCATAGACGCTATCGCCAAATTGTACTGAGAAGCTAATAAGCGTATTTGGCATAGTTGTCTGCGTCTTTGCAAGCTGCTCCTGCGAGCCCAGGATCAACTGCGCCTTCCCCTGCGTGATGCGCTGCACTTCCTGGCAAAGGCGGTCAACCACACCGGTTGTTTGTTTGCACAAAGCCTGACCGATCCATAATAGATGAAGAATATATTGCACGCCGCCGAGAGCAAACTCTTCTTGTAATATAGGCGCAGATTGGGCCGACGAAAATGACGAGAGGGCGCGAGATTGTATGGTCGTCATAGCATTTTTTCCTCCTTTGCGGAAAAGTAGAGAAAATGGCTTTATGCCGTTGTCGGGTGGACGCGATCAATCGTTCCTTGAAATTCCGAGCGACAACGCTGCTACCGCAGCTAGCTCCGCTCAGTCGCTCGGCAAGGAGGGTCCCTACGGCTGGTAATCAGGGGCCAGCCTTTCAAGCAAGTGCTGGCAGAATTCTGGGAGGTTGAGCGAGGCGGCCTCGGCCACAACCTTTTGCTCGTGTGTTGTCAGTTCGAACCCCTGCGCCCTGATAGTGGTCACCGGGTCTTTTTGGAGCGCCTGCCAGAACTCAGGATCGATGCAGGCGAGGCCAAGAATCTGGTTAATTGTTTTCCATGACACAATCATCCTCCTGCTCTATACGGTGGATAGCGGGCCTATGAGATAAGCACAGGCCAGGGCGGATCGGGATCGCGAGGAAGGACTTGAGCCACCAGGTTTAGATGAGGCAGGGCCAGGGCAATCAGGATGAGTATGAACAGCGTGCTGCCCAATATGACGCTATACCTGATCCATCTGCGTCGCAGCAGGAGAGAGAGGTAGGCCCAGAGAGTGGCGGTGAGGCGCTGATATTGCTGGTACATCGTGCTTTCTCCAATCCAGGTTGAGTAAATAAGCTGATCATTAAGAACTCTGGTGGGAACCCTTTTGTGTACTCTTACTGGGCAAAGTATAGATGGAGGGTGGTTTGCATTGACTTTGCATTGCACTTCGCAATGACTTTGCAACGAGGAAAGAGGCGGGGCACCCACAAGGGATGCCCTCTGCCAGATTGGAGCACGCTAGCTGTCTAACTAACGCTAGTTGGCCTCTAAGCCGGTGAGCCGCAGATAGAGGTTCTGGATAGCGGGGCCGGGCGCAATAGCCAGCTCGGCCTGGAGAATCTCTTTGCAGAGTTGATACTGGCGCAGTGCTGCGCCGCGTTTTCCTTGCCGGGCGTAGCAGCGCATCACGCCGTAATGGGCTTCTTCCAGGCAGTTATCAACGTTGAGTATATGCCGCCAATGACTGATGCTCTCATCAAAAGCTTCGGCGCGCCAAGCGATGCGGGCGAGTTGACGATGGGCATCCAGGTAGATAGAGCGCAGCTCATCGCGCCGCGATGTACACCAATCGCTATAGAAGGACTGCCCGTAATCGCCTCGATACAGGCTCACCATCGCAGAAAAGCCTGCCTGAGCGGCTGCATCATCCTGCTCAAGCGCCTGCTGAGCGGCGGCGTAGTGCGTTTGAAAGACCCTGACATCGTACCAGATATCTCCATAGCAGGACGCGAGATCGAGCCGATAGTTGCCAGCCTGGAAGACGATACAGGAGCTGCCGAACATTTTGCGCAGGTGGTGGATCGTGGAGTGGAACGTCTGGTTGATCTGGTCGTCGAATTCGGGCCAGAGCGTCGTGATAATCTGTTCCTTGCTCAAGAGGCGGTCGGAGTCAAGCAGGAAGAAGAAGAGTTCCATAGCGCGAGCCATGCGCCAGCGAGTAACCGGCTGTTTATCAATCGACACTACCGGTTCGCCCAGAGCCAGGATGGTGATAGTCGATAATGTGGGGGATGCAGGCTGCAGAACGGACTGTTGCGGGAGAGCATTATGCGCTTCATCTATGCTTTCTATTCCCAACGCCTTTCTAAGGAGGGCGAACGATGGCGAGCTTTGTACCGCCCGCAACAGTTCTGGCAGCCAGCTCAATTCCACGCGTACCAGTTGTTTATAGCTTTCATTGCTGGTGAGCAGGGAGGTGATCTCTGCAAGCAGGCGCGTCGCCTCTTCCTGCTGCCCACGGAGATATTGACAGGCGGCCAGGCGCAATTTTGCTTGCAATAGCCTGCGCCGCATCGTGCCGGTTTTGAGAACTGCCTCAATCTGTGACAGGTACGTGAACGCTTCGTCGTAACGGCGCTGATGGAGCAGAATGATGCTATAGGTTAGCTCGCGGCCTGCCTGCTCGTAACCAATATGCTGCTGTTGTTCTACCGGCACCTCAATATTCTTGACGATGAGCAGGGCGCTGGCCGGGTCTTCCATAAAGAGATGAGCCAGGGCTATATTGCAAAGCGTCGTCGTGATCAGGCTTTTATTGGCAACGCGGCGGGCCAGTGCCAGCCCGTCTTCCGCAAAGGTAAGCGCCTGTGTATAGTTTTTCTGTTCGAGGTAGAGCGCGCCCAGATTTGCCAGGGCATAGGCTTCTCCACGAGGAAAATATGGCGAAGAACGGGCCAGGGTCAGCGCTTGCAGCAATGCCGTTTCCGCCTCTTGATACGCGCCCAGGTTCAGATGAATGATCCCCTTGCGGATGAGGTTATCAATTTTACCCTGTGTATCGTGCAATTGGTCACAGTAGCTCAGGGCGCGCGTCAGGTGATATTCCGCCAGGATAAAGTTGCCGGCAAGGCTATAGGTATTCGCCAGTGCGCCATGAATATCCTCTGCCTGGTGAAGCGAGATCTGATCTCCATAGAGCTGGAGCGTTTGCTGTAGATAGGTGATACCGGAGGTAAGATCGCCGAGAAGATTAGCGCAGAGTCCCAGGCAGATATTGGCCGCGACCTGGAGCTCGATTTCATCGGCGGGTAACTGCGCCAGGGCTTGCAGGCAGAGGTCGCGCGCCTCATGATACTCTCCAATTTGAAAGAGTGCCCTGCTCTGTACAATGCTGAGCTCTGCCTCCAATCTCGCCTTCTCCTCTGGCTCATTCCCTGGAGCTTGAGTGTGCAGCAGCGTCTCGACTTTTGTGAGTATGGGAAATACATGACTATGCTGGCCCTGAGCTAGAAAAAGGGTGGCTCGTATAAGAAGGAGTTTGGGAGAGCTTTCCAGCACGCTCTGAGGGAGCGCGTCCTGCCAGCGAAGCAGGGTATCTATGTGTCCCTGCTGTAAAAGTTGTTTATACGCGTCAATGATGATGCGGGTTGCCAGAGGGTAAGCCTGCACTTCGAGCGCGTGGTACATAGCCTGGTTGTAGTTTCCCTGGGCATGGAAAAGTTCGGCGGTGCGCCGGTGGAGGGCTCTGTAACGCTCAGGCTCTTGCAGGCGCAGCTCTTCGCTGAGTAGATCGCGTAAAATCGGGTGATAGATATAAACCACCTGGGAGTCGCCCTCGTTACGTGTGACAAATAACCCTTGCTGTTCCAGGTGCCCCAGCCGCTCAATAGCATCGTTAATCTCCAATAGCGCATTACACAGAGCCGGCGTTACCTGTTGCAGCACCGATGTCGCCTGAAGAAAAGTATAAGCTTCGGTATCTCGTTTGAAGACTTCATTCACCATATATGTAAAAAGATGCTTGCGCTTTTGAGCGGCGGCAGGCGTGCCATGATAGAGAGAGGAGCCGGTGTGGTGCGCTAAGAACTGAACGTCGCCCAGGCGGGTGCCAAGCAAAATGCCGGCGATCCAGCCATCAAACGTCGCGCTTAACTGTTCAGCTTCGGCGGCAGTGGTCATGGGCAGTCCTTGAAGGTGGGCCAGCGCGGCGATCTCCTGGGCGGAGAAACGCAGGTCTTTGCCGCTGAGCCCAAACATTTCCCGCTTAATAAGGAGAGGAGCGAATTCCAGATTTGGAATGGCCCGACTTTCGATCACCAGTGTACCCTGAGGGGGAAATTTTTTGATCAGATAGTCAATGATTTTATTAAAGGACTCGTGCTCGCCGATTACCTCATAGCTGCAGAGGAAAAGGGCAAAGTGCTCATGAATCTCTTGAGAGAGAGCCGTGCAAAGGGCATCGATACAGGGTTCATAGATACCAGCTTGAGAGGCGATCCCCGTAGAAAAGAGCGTTGTGAAGTAGGAATCGAGCGTGTCGCCAAATTGAGGAAAAGCACAGCGGATGCTGGTGAGAAGATGATGGAGAAAGACGGCGCCATCGGCATCGACCTGATCTAGAAAATACCAACAACAGGGAATATGGGTGTGACGGGCGAAGTCGGCCAGTAATGTCGTTTTGCCATAGCCAGCGGGGGCGCAAAGCAGTACTAGCTTGTACTGCGTGACTGTCCCGCTACTCTCATGCGCTTCTCGGGCAATAGCTATTTTCAAGCGTGCAATCAGGTTCTCACGATAAAGTGTGGCAGCAGAGAGTGCGGGGCATACAAACTTCCTCAGGGTATAGATATTTTGCAATGGTCCTTCCCTTGTAATTGAGCAACAGAGCAGGGCGGGTCCGACCCCTATCTGCCACGGTAGGGGCAATCCCTTGCGGTTGCCCAGGGCAGGACAAGCCCAGCCTCTACGAATAAATCTTTGCCAGCGTATTACACGGATGATTTTCGTTTAGAAGGAGCTTTTCCAGATTATACGGATAGTTTAATGTGTTTGACCTGCAAATAGTTTAGCATATTTATCCTCATCTAGCAACTGTACCAACTTGGCAGACAGGCATTTTAAGGCTTTTTTTGTCTCACCATCATATACGTAATGCACCGTATATAAAGGTCTGGAAAATACGTCATATCTCACAAGACAGCAGAGGCTTTTGCATTTATGCTTAAAAAGGATTTGCGACACATTAGAAAAGAGAGGGACTTCCATGAGTTTAGAGGTTGACAAGCTGAATGAGCAAGCTGATGTTGTTCTCGGAACGCGGGAGGAAGATGCTATAGCGCCGATTGTGGCGGCTAAGCCAACAAAGAGCCGGGCCGGTGTGCTGATTAATCGCAATTTTGCCTTGCTCTGGCTCGGTCAGGCGATCTCGATTATTGGTGATTATGTTTTTGATACCACCCTGGTGCTCTGGATTTTCGCCAGCCTCAGCCTCAATCAATCATGGGCGCCGTTGGCGGTAAGCGGTCTTTTCCTGATGACAAACCTGCCAAATTTCCTCGTGGGGCCGCTGGCCGGAGTTTTTGTAGATCGTTGGCAGAAGCGGCAGACGATGATGAATATGGATGTGATCCGTGCCTGTCTGGTCGCTGTATTATTGATCGCTGCGCTGCTCGGGCATATAACGATTTCCTGGCAACTGGGAATCATTTATGGGGTGGTATTACTAGCCAGTGTCTGTTCGCAGTTTTTCAATCCCGCGCGTCTCGTGCTGATCGGGGATATTGTGCCCGAGTCTGAGCAAGCGCGTGCAACCGGTATGTTACAGATGACCGTTAGCCTGGCAGTGATCTTCGGGCCGGTTCTGGCGGCTATGCTCTACAATGTCGTCGGCGTCTACCTGGCGCTTTTTGTCAATGCCCTCTCCTTTGTTGGCTCGTTTCTGGCAATTCTTGCCATAAGGGTACCGGCAGAAAAGGAACGCAGGGAGCAAGCGCAAGGGATGGCCTCTACCAGCCACGAGAATGACAATCATGCTAATAATCAGACGAAAAAGTCATTCTGGTTAGAATTTCGCGAGGGGTTGCAGTTCTGCCTGAGCAATCGTGTGCTGCTGACAATGATTGTGACCCTGGTAGTTTCCCTGTTTGGCGTGGGTTCTGTCAATGCTCTGACCATCTTTTTTGTGCAGCAGAATTTACATGTGCCAGCCAGCTACTACGGTATCCTGGCAACGGCGTTCGGTATTGGAACAGCGATAGGCGCGATAGTAGCCGGTATGGGAGCGCAGCGTCTGGGGCTGGTGCGTACACTCTGGCTCTCTTTGCTTGCCATGAGCGCCATTTTCTTTCTCTACTCACGCTTAAATAACTTTTCGGCTGCGCTGGTGGTGATCTTCTTGCTCGGTTTCCCGATAGCGGCCTTCAATGTTGCTCTCATGCCACTGGTGCTGCGGGTAGTGCCGCGCGAACTGGTGGGAAGAGTTGCTGCGGTAGTGAATCCGTTACAAAGCCTTGCGCTGATGCTCTCTATTTTTATAGCGGGCACCCTTGAAAGTACGGTTCTGGCGCATTTTCACCTGGTCGTGCTGGGAATAGTCCTCGGCCCGATAGACACGATCTATACTGCTGTGTCGGGAATTGTATTAATTGCAGGCGTTTATGCGATGATCAGCCTGGCGAAGGCGCGTATTGCGCCAGCCGCCTGATTCGTTGTCTGATGCTGGCCTGAACTGGCTGGCGGTAGTTCTACGCGAGGAGCTTTCATGAATAGCAAGTATAACCGGTCTGGGGGTGCTCTGATCAATGTTGAGCATGTGACCAAGAAGATCATTCATAGCAGTGGTGAGTTACTCATCCTTGATGATATCACCTTTGTCATTCCTGAAGGACGCCTATTTGCCATCAAGGGACCATCGGGCAGCGGTAAATCTACCTTGCTTAATATCCTGACCGGCATAGATCGCCCGACGGGAGGCAGCGTGACATTCGCCGGGCAAGAGATCAGGTACATGAGCGAGGATGGCATGGCTCGCTGGCGCGGGAAGAACGTCGGGATCGTCTTCCAGTTCTTCCAGTTGCTGCCCACCCTGACCGTGCTGGAAAACATTTTGCTGGCGATGGAACTGGCGCATGCCATGCCGCGGAAGCTGTGGAAGGATCGGGCTCTTGAGTGCCTCAAGCTGGTTGGACTTGAGCCCTATGCCAAACGCCTCCCCTCGGAACTCTCAGGGGGCCAGCAACAGCGCGTTGCCATTGCGCGCGCTCTGGCAAACGATCCGCCGGTTATTGTAGCGGACGAGCCAACCGGAAACCTGGACTCGAAGATGGCCCGGCAAGCATTTGCTTTGTTGGAAGAGCTGGTTGACCGTGGAAAGACAGTGCTGTACGTGACGCATGACCCCTCTCTGGCGGATCGTGCGCAAATGAGCCTGGAACTGTTGGATGGGCGCATTGTCAACCATGCCAGTTTCTCTCTTAACGGGTCTGGCTCTTACAGGTCTGTCTCTTATAAGTAGGAGGATGCAGGATGAGTGCGTTGCTCAAAAAGGCGGTCAAGGATGTGACGCGGCGCAAGCTACGGGCCATGTTGACCATTCTTGGCATCGCTCTGGGGGTGATGGGCCTGACGGCCTTAAATACTGCCTCGGCCCAGGTAAGAGCGAGCTTTAACTATACGAATGATACCGCTGCGCTGCCGGATATTCAGTTTATTACGGCATCGACTCAGACACCACTGGCGCAGCAGCTCCGGCAACAGCCCAATGTTGATCTGGTGCTGGCGCAGGGGAACCTGACGACTCGCTGGACCTTCGCGGGCGGACATTTTCCGCTGAATCTGGTTGGTATCAGCAATTTTCAATCGGTACCGATCAATACATTTCAGGTGATCGAAGGCAGAGTTCCTCAGCCCGGGGCGCGCGAAGTTGTGCTGGAGTCCAGCGCCAAAGCGGTCTCTGCTGTGCAGGTGGGAGATAAAATCTCGCTGAATGTTCACGGCGAGGTGCAGCAATTTACCGTGGTCGGCTTTGTACGCACCAGAGGGCTGGCGGCTGCGACTATTATGGGGAACGCGCGCGGTTACATGAACGAGACCGACCTGGAGAACTTTTTTCAACTGGTGGGAGCCAATACCTTTCTGGTACGGGTTCACAATCCTGCCATCGAGCATGATACCGCGCTACAGCTTGCTGCGGTGATTGAGGGAGAACATGTAGAGATCTATCATACCGATGTCGGCCAGGGAACCTATAGCAACGCCACGAAGACCGATACGCTGTTCTCTATCATCAATATCATTTCGCTGGTGGCTCTGTTGCTGAGCGCCCTGTTACTAATCAGCACGATTACGGCGCTGATCTCTGAGCAGGTGCCGATTATTGGCACCATGAAGGCGATAGGCGCCAGCAGGTCGCAGGTGATTACGAACTATCTGACCTCTGTAGCGATTTATGCCATCTTTGGCACTATCACTGGCCTGGCGCTAGGTCTGTTGCTGGGCTATGCGCTCACAAAGTTTATCGGCGATGTGCTCAACCTGGATATTGGTGCGCTGAGCGTGGAGCCTGCGACGATGATCATCAGTGTTGTCGTGGGGCTGGGCGTGCCTTTACTGGCGGCGTTAGCTCCCGTCTATCTGGGGACGCGCATTACCGTGCGTCAGGCGCTGGCGGGTTATGGCGTTGAGGCGAGTGCAGGCAATCCCAGAGGCTTGGCGCGCCTGTTTGGTCGGGCTTTTGCCTTCCTGCCTCAGACTGTGCATTTTGCCTTTCGCAGCCTGTTCCGCAAGCGCACGCGCCTGATCCTCACGATGGCCGGCTTGACGGCTGCCGGGGCGGTCTTTCTAGCCGTGCTTACGGCCGTCTCGTCGCTCTCGGCGTCAACAGACCAGCTATTGCAGACGTACAATGTCAATATAGAAGCAGTGTTGCCGCAGCCTTTGCCCTATCAACAGATTGAGCAGGAGATTGCGCACCTGCAAGGCGTGCGCCTGGTCGAACATATGCTGATGATACCGGTGAGCGTGGGCGGAACCGATGCGCAGTTGACGGGGCTGGAGCCTGGCACTCGTACCTATGTGAGTCATTTGCAGGCGGGTCGCTGGCTCAATGCGCAGGATCAGCAGAGTGTGGTGATTAACAGCCATATGGCTGATAAGCTCGGGCTGCACGTTGGCGATATGATCACGGTGCAGGATAACCTGCATAAGGGGCAGTTCCGCGTCGTGGGGATCACGCTGGATAACAACGGCGTAACGCCCACCAATCTGGGGGTAATCCTTACCTCTCTCGGACAGGCGAACGCGTTTGCCCACACATCCGCCGGGGCCAGCAATACCTTCCTGATCCAGACAGAGAGCAAAGCGCCCGCCGCGATTGATGCGACCGCGGTGCGGATCGAGGATCGGCTGGAGAGTTTGAACTTGCTGATACGGACTCAGACGGCTCAGCAGTTGGTGGCGGCCTTCCAGAGCGAATTGCAGGGAGTGACGGCATTGCTGGCTATCGCGACGGCAATTGTGGCGCTGGTTGGGGCGATGAGCCTGTTCAACGCTCTGGCGATGAGCGTGCTTGAGCGGCAGCGCGAGATCGGCATTCTGCGCTCGATGGGAGCGACCGCTCGCATCATCATGCAAGTCTTCTTGACGGAGGGATTGGCGATGGGCCTGCTCTCCTGGATTGCGGCGCTTGTAATCGGTTTCTTTGTAGCTTACGGTTTTGTAAAGGTGTTGGAGGCGTTGCTTGCTCCTCTGCCCTTTGTATTCAATCCGGTTTATCTCATCTGGATGCTGGTGTTTGTGCTGGGCGTGGCTTCCCTTGCCAGCGTCGGTCCTGCTCTGGTGGCAGGAAGAATCAAGATTGCGCAAACGCTGCGCTACGAATAAACATCAGGCATACGGATGAGACTGTAGGGGCAACCCTTGCGGTTGCCCGGTCCCTGGTCAGTCCCTGGCTGATATCGTAGGGGCAACCCTTGCGGTTGCCCGATCCCTGGTCGGTCTCTTGGTTACGTATTGAGAAGAAAGTTTTTATGATCGCGAGGAAAATAGCTATGGATATGCTCGACATGGTCAACACAGTGAATACGGATCTTCCAGTCGCGAACGAGCGACAGCACCCACAGGTTGAGAAGAGGGCCATTCCCTTTCATGGGCAACGTATGATCCATCAGTTAATTGAAGCACAGGCGCTACGTGTACCACATAATGTTGCCCTGGCAAGCCCTCATACGTATGTACGGTTTACCTATCAAGAAATGAACGAGCGTGCAAACCAGTTGGCGCATGCGCTGCGCCGTAAAGGGGTGGGGCCGGAGGTGCCTGTCTGTGTTTGCATTGAGCGTTCTCCAGAGCTAATTATTGCCCTGCTGGCAATCATGAAGGCCGGTGGCACGTACATTCCTCTGGACCCTTCTTATCCAGCAGCTCGCCTGACGAATATGATCCAGGAGATCCAGCCGCCGGTTTTACTGACGCAGCAGCATTTGCTCTCCCTGTTCTCGACAGGTGGACGCGATAAATCGGACGCGATAAATCAGGCCCCTACGAAGTTCGGAGAGGGGACCGAGGTTCTGTGTATTGATAATGCCAAAGAGTTATTTGCCAGCGAATCAAAGCTCAATCTGGAGAACCGGACGCGTGCAGAGCATCTGGCCTACGTCATTTATACTTCAGGCTCGACGGGTCAACCTAAGGGCGTACAGATATCGCACCGCAACCTCCTCAATCTTGTGAGCTGGAAGCAGCAACGCTTTGAGCAGACGGCACGAGACCGGGAATCTTGCCTGGCGGGAGTAAGCTTTGATGCAGCTCAATGGGAGATCTGGCCCTCGCTTATCTCCGGTGGCAGCATCTATCTGCCGGAGGACGAGGTGCGCCTCTCCGCCGAATTGCTGCAAGCATGGCTGTTGGAGCAGCAAATCACTATCTGTACCGCGCCAACGCAAATGGCGGAAGGACTGCTGAAGCTTTCCTGGCCTGCGCAGGGAACGCTGCGTTATCTATTGACGGGTGGTGATCGCCTGCATTACTTCGCGCCTGTCGATCTTCCCTTTACCCTGGTCAATAACTATGGCCCAACCGAGAATACCATCGTGAGCACTTCGGGCGTTGTGCCAACGGTGCGGGCGGACCTGTCTATGCAGATCCCCACGATTGGGACAGCGATTACCAATGTTCAAACCTATATCCTGGATAAATCCTATCGTCCGGTGCCTGTGGGTCAGGAAGGCGAGTTGTATCTGGGCGGAGAAGGGCTTTCGCGAGGCTATTTCCGCCAGCCAGCCTGGACTGCGGAACGTTTTGTTCCTCATCCCTTTGGCACGCAGCCGGGCGCGCTACTCTACCATACTGGTGATGTCTGCCGTTATCGCGAAGATGGACAGATTGAATTTGTTGGGCGCAGCGACCACCAGGTCAAGATACGCGGCTTCCGCGTTGAGCTGGGAGACATCGAGACCGCGCTGAGCCAGCATCCAGCAGTCCAGGAAGCGGTGGTGATCGCTTATACGAGGAGCGAAAGTAATCTTTGCCTGGTTGCTTATCTGATAGTAAAAGAAGAGATATCCAATGCAGAACTGCGTACCTTCCTGAGCAACCTGCTGCCTGAATATATGATCCCCACGGCATTTACGTTCCTCGATGCGTTGCCACTGACGCAGAGTGGGAAAGTTGATCGCAAGGCTTTACCAGAGCCGGTATTCCAGGATACGGAAGATGCCGACGGGCTGGTTCTTCCGCGAACAGAGACTGAGCGAATGCTGCTTGAAATCTGCCAGGAGCAACTTCATCTTGAGCAGATGAGCATCTATGATAATGTTTTTATGCTGGGCGCCTATTCGCTGCTGGCTACCCAGATTATGTCTCGCATCTGCGCCACCTTCCGTATAAAGCTTCCGCTGGTGTCGATTTTCCAGGCGCCGACGGTGGCGCAACTGGCTGAACTGGTTGAGCAAGCTGCTCAAAACGCAGAGGCTGAAGAAGTGCCGATGATCATGCCGGTAGGACGGGATACGCTGATACCGCTTTCGTTCTCGCAGGAGCGTGTCTGGTTTATGTCTCATCTCGATCCCAGCAATACCTCCTATCACTTCCAGGCCACGCTGCGCTTTAAAGGGGATCTTCAGGTGAACGCCGTCGAGTGGGCGCTGAACGAGATTTTGCGCCGCCACGAGATCTTCCGCACAACGGTGAAAGAGGTTGACGAGCAGCCTTACCAGCTCATTCACGAGTTTACACCCTTCTCGCTCCCGCAGGTTGATCTGCGCCACTATCCGGCTGAGCAGCGTGATGAGCAATTCCAGCAACTAATACAGCAGGAGAGCCGGCGCCTGTTCGATCTGACATGCCTGCCACTTGTCCGCTGGATGTTAGTGCGACTGGAGGACCAGCATTATGGGTTAATTCATGTTGAACATCACCTGGTCCATGATGGCTGGTCTTTGAATGTCTTCCTGCGTGAGTTCCTGGCGTTGTATCGGGCCTTTGTGAACGGAGAAAAGTCGCCGCTGCCGGAGTTAACGATCCAGTTCGCGGATTTTGTGGCCTGGCATCGCCAGTGGATGCAAAGCGGGGTACGGGAACAACAATTGAATTACTGGCGAGAGAAGCTGCGCGGGGTGCCGACGTTGCTAAAGTTGCCGACAGATTATCCTCGCCCTTCGATGCAGCGTTTTAAAGGGGCCGCTGCCCGTCTGGAACTGCCCGGTCAGCTCTATAACGATCTGCGAGCGGTGGGGAATCGCGAAGGGGTAACGCTTTATACGGTGATGCTCACGGCGTTCTCTATTCTGATGGCGCGCTACGCGGATCAGAACGACTTCTGTCTGGGTTCAGCAATTGCCAACCGGCGCTGGAAGGAGACGGAGGGGATCATGGGGATGCTGGTCAATAATATCGTCCTGCGCATCCAGCTCGGCGCTGATCTGACCCTGCGCGACCTCCTCCACCAGCTCCACACGCTAGCGATGGAGGCGTATGAGAACCAGGATGTGCCATTCGACAAAATGGTTGAGGTTTCGCGCGTGGAGCGCGATCTCAGTCATAACCCGCTCTTCCAGGTGATGTTTAGCTTCCACGACTCGACGGCGCCACAGCTAGAGCTGCCAGGCTTGGAGCTGGAATTGCTCGATGGCATCAATAACGGCTCGGCAAAATTTGATATGAACGTGACGGCGGCTCCTCGCTTTAAGCTGGTCGATGGGCAAAAAGAGCCGTCGGCAATTACTCTGGTCTGGGAATATAACACCGATCTCTTTAAAACGGAGACGATTGGGCGCATGGTTGCTCACTTCCAGTTGCTGCTACAACGAATGATAGCAAATCTGGACCTCCGCCTGTCGCAGTTGTCGCTTTTGACACCGGCGGAACATGAAAAAATCGTCGGACAATGGAACGATACCGCGACCCCTTATCCGGCGCGCTGTATTCACCAGTTGATTCAAGAGCAGGCGTTGCGGCATCCTCAGCACACGGCGCTTGTCTTTGAGGGGCAGGAACTCAGCTATGGCGAGCTGGAGCGACGCAGCAATCAACTGGCTCGCACCCTTCAGCAGCGCGGCGTCGGTCCCGATGTCCTGGTTGGCGTTTGCATGGAGCGCTCTCTGGAACTGGTGGTGGCGCTGGTCGGCATTCTTAAAGCCGGTGGAGCGTACGTGCCCTTAGATCCGGGCTATCCAAAAGATCGTCTGGCCTACATGTTAGAAGATTCTCGCGTACATGTTCTGATTACTCAGCAACACCTGCTGAAACTCTTGCCGGAGCATAGCACGCAGGTTATCTGCCTGGATCAGACTGGTTCAACGCTTGCTCATGTCAGCGCCGAGCCCGTGGTAAGTAGCGTTATACCGGCGAATCTGGCCTATATGATCTACACTTCCGGCTCGACCGGGCGGCCAAAGGGGGCGATGAATACCCATCAGGGCTTAGGCAATCGCCTGCTATGGATGCAGGAGGCATACCAGCTCAACGGGACGGATCGGGTGTTGCAGAAGACGCCGATAAGCTTCGATGTCTCGGTCTGGGAATTTTTCTGGCCGCTGATTACCGGCGCTACGCTCGTCCTGGCCCGTTCTGGCGGCCACCAGGATAGTGAGTACCTGGCCCGCTTGATTAGTGAGCAGCGGATTACGACCCTGCACTTTGTGCCAAGTATGCTCGCGGTCTTTTTGCAAGAGCCACTGGCCGCGCAGTGTCGCAGCCTCAAGCGTGTGATTTGCAGTGGCGAGGCGCTGCCGTATGCCCTGCAGCAGGAGTTCTTCGAGCGGCTGTCCGCCAACCTGTATAACCTGTATGGCCCGACGGAAGCTGCTATCGACGTGACTTACTGGTCCTGCCTGCGCAACTCGCCCTATGAGTTTGTGCCGATTGGCTACCCGATTGACAATATCCAGATCTATCTGCTGGATCGTCACCTGCATCCGGTGCCGATAGGAGTGGCTGGCGAGCTCTATATTGGCGGCATCGGGCTGGCGCGTGGCTACTATCAGCGGCCTGAACTCACGGCTGAACGCTTTATTCCCCATCCCTTCGCCTCGAATGGTGAGCGGCTCTATAAGACGGGCGATCTCGCTCGCTACCTGCCTGATGGCGCTATCGAGTACCTGGGTCGCATTGATAATCAGATCAAGCTGCGCGGCTTCCGCATCGAACTGGGCGAGATCGAGGCGGTGCTGAGCAAACATCCGGCAGTGCAGGAAAATGTGGTAACGCTCTGGGAAGACGAAGCTGGCGAGAAACGCCTGGTGGCCTATATTGTTGCCCAGCAGGATCAGTCCCTGGCGGTGGCGGACCTTCGCTGTTACCTGCACGAACGTCTGCCGGAGTATATGGTGCCTGCATTCTTTATGCAACTGGATGTCTTGCCCTTGACGCCAAACGGCAAGGTGGATCGCCGGGCTCTCCCCGCTCCCGCAGGACAGCGCAGCGAGGTCGAGGTGCAACTCGTCAAGCCCTCCAGTCCCATCGAATGCGTGCTGGCCGATATGTGGCGGCAGATACTGGGCGTGGAGCAGATTGGCATACACGATAATTTCTTCCGCCTGGGCGGCCACTCGTTGCTGGCAACGCGCATTCTCTCACGCATGCGTCGCACCTTCCAGGTTGACATAACCCTGCGCTCGTTCTTCGATACGCCCACGATTGCCGGCCTGGCCGCCGTGCTCGAACAACAATCCGTAGGGACCCGATTTATCGCGTCCGTGGGCGATGTATCGCCTACCTCCGGACCAGCATCAGAGCTGGAAGAGATCGGCGATCTGAACCATCGCAACTATCAAGACCTGCTTGGTGTACTGGACGAACTTTCTGATGATGAAGTTGAACACCTTCTTGGCGAATTGTCAGATGAAAGCATGGTGTCGTAATGAGTAAGGCTTCTCTATCTCAGCAAGCATTGTCGGCGGAGCAAAAGCGCCGCCTGCTGGAGCAGCTTCTGCAACGGAAGGCCCGACAGCAGGCGATCATCCCTCTCTCGACTGCTCAACAGCGCCTGTGGTTTTTTGAACAACTGCAAGGGGCAAACGCCGTCTACAACATCGTTGCTCCTGCTCGCCTGCATGGAGAGCTCAATCTTGACGCATTGAGGAAAAGCATACAGGTGGTGATGCGGCGGCACGAAGCTCTGCGTACTATCTTCATCCTGCAAGATGGGATGCCGGTGCAGCAGATTCAAGATGAGCCGGTCATGGCGCTGCTTCAGCAAGATCTGCGCCATTTGCCGGAAGAAGTGCGCGCAGAGGAGGCTCATCGCCTGCTACTGGAGGATGCGCGCCGCCCATTTGACCTGCAACAGGGGCCGCTGCTGCGCATGACCATTGTGCAGTTAACCGATAATGAGCATCTGCTCTTGCTCAACATGCACCATATCATCGCCGATGGCTGGTCATGCGAGATCATCTTGCGTGAACTCTCTCAATTGTATTCAGCGTATGCGCAGGGGCAGGAGCTCTCTTTGCCGGAACAGGCCATTCAGTACAGCCATTTTGTGAGCTGGCAAAAGAGACGTTTACAGGGACCATCCGACCAGCTCGCCTACTGGCAGCAACAGTTGAAAGATGTGCAGCCGCTCCAGTTGCCGCTGGAGCGAGCTCGCCCGGTCGCGCCAACGTATCGCGGTGGGCGGCGGTGGCGACTTTTGGCTGGCAATACGCTGGAGCAGCTCAAAGCGTTGAGCCGGCAGGAGGGGGTCACGCTGTATATGACGCTCTTGAGCGCGTTTACGCTGCTCCTGGCGCGTTACAGCGGGCAGGAAGATATCGTCATCGGTACGCCTTCTGCCGGTCGTTCACGTCACGAGTTCGAAAATGTGGTTGGCTGCTTCATCAATATGCTGGCGCTGCGCAACAATCTTACGGGTAAGGCATCATTTCTTGAGGTGGTGCAGCACACGCGCCAGATTGTGCTCGATGCCTATACCCATCAGGATGTTCCTTTTGAACAAGTGGTTGAAGCGGTCACTACTGAACGCGATGTCACACGCAACCCGCTTTTTCAGGTGCAATTCGCATTTCAGAATGTGACAATGCAGAACCTGCAACTGGCAGGTCTGGCCGTGGAGCCATATCAGCTCCATAATCATACCACCAAGCTTGATCTCAGCCTCTTTGTCTGGGAAGAAGCTGGCGGCCTGATGACTTCTGTTGAGTACAATGCCGATCTTTTTACTGATGCGGCCATGCAGCGTCTGCTAGGGCACTTGCATACATTGCTAGAGCAGGTAGTTGCCCATCCCGATCAGTCCTGGGCTACGTTGCCTATGTTAACGCAAGATGAGCAGCAGCAAATACTCTATGATTGGAATGCAACCGCAGCCGAGCCACTCGCTGTAATGGATGTGCAGACCTTGTTTGAAGCGCAAGTTGATCGTACTCCAGAGGCAACGGCTCTGGTTGCGGGACAAAAAAATCTGAGTTATTGGACAGTGGATCAGCGAGCCAACCAGCTTGCTCACTACCTGCAACGGTTAGGGGTGCGGGCCGATACGCTGGTCGGGGTGTGTATGAAGCGCACGCCAGAGCTGGTGATTACAATCCTGGGCATATTGAAGGCGGGAGGAGCCTACTTGCCTCTCGATCCCTCCTATCCTGCTGATCGTATGACCTACATCGCCGAGAATGCGCGCCTCAAGCTTATCTTAGCCGACGAGCATTTGTGTGACAGGTTGCCGGCGCATGTTCACCGCATCTGTCCCCGGCTCGAAGCCTCGACCATCGCGTTGCAAAGCACAGGCAGGCCCGCGCGCAGCGTCGCGGCTGACAATCTGGCGTATGTCATCTATACCTCCGGCTCAACCGGAACGCCAAAGGGCGTGATGATCTCGCATCGAGGCTTGTTCAACTACCTGACCTGGGCCAGCCAGCATTATAACGTCGCGGCTGGCAACGGCTCGGTGGTGCATTCCTCGCTCGCCTTCGACTTAACGGTAACATCCCTCTTCCCGGCGCTGCTGCATGGCAAGCAGGTAGTGCTGGTGCCGGAGGAGCAGGCTGTCGAGCATCTGGCCGAGATTATCCGTAAGGGGCTGCGCTTCAGCCTGCTGAAGATTACGCCGGCGCACCTGGATATGCTCGGTCAGCTCGTGTTGCCACAAGAACTGGCCGCTTCAGCCAATGCGCTGGTCATCGGCGGCGAGGCGTTGCGTGCGGAAAGCGTCGAGCTCTGGCGTCAGTTCGCACCCGCGACCAGGTTGATCAATGAGTATGGCCCGACTGAGACGGTCGTTGGCTGCTGTATCTACGAGGTAACAGCCGGGGATGCTAACACTGGCGAGATCCCCATTGGACGCCCGATTGCTAATACCGCGCTCTATGTGCTGGATAAGCACCTGTGTCCCGTGCCCGTTGGCGTGCCGGGAGAGCTCTACATCGGCGGATTGGGCGTGGCGCGCGGCTATGTGAACCGGCCCGAGTTGACCGCCGAACGCTTTATCCCTGATCCCTACGGTCGCACGCCCGGTTCTAGATGTTATAAGACGGGCGACCTGGTCCGCTATCGAGCCGATGGCGTACTGGAGTTTCTGGGGCGTGTTGACCACCAGGTCAAGCTGCGTGGCTATCGCATCGAACTGGGGGAGATCGAGGCGGCCATATTGCGCTCTTCTGTTGTGCGTGAAGCTGTGGTCGTGGTGCATGGTAAAAATCATGAAGATAAATCACTTATTGCCTATGTCACAGGTGAGCTTACCCAGAGCGAGGCTGCAACTATTTTGCAGCAACATCTGGAAACATTATTACCCGCATATATGATCCCTGCGCAATTTATCGTGTTACAAGAGTTGCCTTTGACTTCCAATGGCAAAGTAGACCGGCGCGCGCTGCCTGAGCCACAGACGCTGCTGCAAACGAGCGCGCAGGAGAGCGTCGCTCCCATTACTCCACTGGAGCAGGTTATCGCCAGCGTGTGGGAACAACTCTTAGAGCGCCCGCAGATTGGACGACACGAGAACTTCTTCGCCCTGGGAGGCCATTCACTGCTGGCCGGTCGCGTGATCGCGCGGCTGCGCTCGCTCTTGCACATCGAGTTGCCGTTACGCAGTCTCTTTGAAGCGCCCACCATCGCCCGGCTCGCCCAGCGCATCGAGGCCCAACTACGTGACGGCGCCGAGCAAGACGAGCAGCCCTTACAGGCCGATCCTGAACGGGGCAGCATCGTGCCGCTGGCCTTAGCCCAGCAGCGGCTCTGGTTCCTGGAACAGTTAGAGACGCCGCTGCCGCTCTACAACGTGCCGCTGGCCTTCCGCTTGCAGGGGGAGCTTAACGAATGGGCATGGCAGCAAAGCCTATGGGACGTGGTGCGCCGTCATGAGAGCTTACGCACCACCTTCGAAGAGCAGAATGGAGAACCGGTGCAGCGCATCCATGGCTGGCTGGCGCCTCAGATCAGTCAGCACGACCTGCGGCAGTGCTCAGCCGAGCAACAGGAGCAGCAGGTGCAAGCGTTGTGGCAGCAGGAGCAGCACTGGCGCTTTGACCTGCGGACGGGTCCCTTGCTGCGGGTGAGCCTCTTGCAAGTGGGAGAGCAAGCCTATGTGCTGCTGGTGAATCTGCATCATCTGATCACTGATGCCTGGTCGGTGCAGGTGCTCTTGAGCGATTGGGAGCAGTGCTATGTGGCTCGCTGTCAGGGAGAGCAGGCCAGGCTTACCCCCTTAGCGGTGCAGTATGGCGATTATGCGCTCTGGCAACGACAGTGGTTGCAGGGGGAGCGCATCAAACAGCAGGAGCGCTACTGGCAGCAGCACTTACAGGGAGCG
>DATGMF010000012.1:0-6565 GCA_035293765.1 Ktedonosporobacter sp. | reverse complement strand
GCAGATCGCACTCTGCCTCCCTCGTTTTTTCGATTGTTCAGGTACTTTTTCTTTAAGTTGACGCCTAAGGGGGTGTCCCCGCTCATTCTTCTCCTCCCTCGCCCCCGAAGGGGGCAAAAAAAGAAGAATTAAATAGCCCTGAATAACATAGTGTGCGTGAAGCGGAGAGAAAGCGCAGGGGGCCGATGTGATATAGTGATAGGTGTTATCCATCTGTAGATATGCGAAAAACGAGGATATAAGGAGCATAAAATGGCTGTGTCGCATTTAAATGAGGACGAACAGGCGCTGATAGAAGCGATTAAGGAGATAGCCAGGGAGCGCGTGGCGCCGCGAGCTGCGGAGATCGATCATACCGGCGAGTTCCCCTGGGACATGAGCGAATTACTGGCCCAGCAGGATATTTACGCCATGCCCTTCCCTGTCGAGTATGGTGGCATCGGGTCGAGCAAACTGGCCGTGGTGATGGCGATTGAGGAGCTATCGCGCCATTGCGCCACCACCGGATTGCTGCTCGCGGTCCAGCAGCTCGGTACCTTCCCCATCGCGCTCGCAGGGACCGATGAGCAGAAGCGCCGGTATTTTCCGCGCCTCGCCAGCGGCGAATGGCTGGCCGCCTTCGGCCTGACCGAGGCTGGTTCCGGCTCAGATGCCGCCGCCATGCGCACATTTGCTGTGCGTAAGGGTGATAAGTATATTCTCAATGGCTCAAAACGTTTCATTACCAATGGCGGCCTGGCGCAGGTGAATTCGGTCTTTGCGATCACAGATCCCCAGACGGGGACGCGTGGCATTAGCGCCTTTATCGTTGAGAAGGGCTATCCGGGCTTCTCGGTTGGGCGGATCGAGGATAAGATGGGCATCAAGGGGTCGCAAACGGCGGAGTTGATCTTCGAAGATTGCGAGGTCCCGGCTGAAAACTTGCTCGGACGCGAGGGCGATGGCTTCAAGATCGCTATGATGACGCTCGACCGCACGCGTCCCGGCATCGGCGCGCAGGCCGTTGGCATTGCTCAAGGGGCGCTCGATCTGGCCGTATCATATGCGAAGCAACGTATCCAGTTTGGCAAGCCAATTGCTGACAATCAGGGCATCCAATTTATGCTCGCGGATATGGCGACGAAGGTCGAGGCGTCGCGCCTGCTGGTCTACAATGTCGCCGAGATGATCGACCGTGGCGAGAAGAATTTCAGCCAGTATTCGGCGATGGCGAAAATGTTCGCCTCAGATGCGGCGATGGCGGTGACGAATGATACCATCCAGGTGCTTGGCGGCTATGGGTATATGAAGGAATATCCGGCGGAACGTATGATGCGTGATGCCAAGATTACGCAGATTTACGAGGGGACCAACCAGATCCAGCGCCTGGTGATTGCACGCGCGCTGCTCACCGATTTGTAGCCGCGTATTCCTCCCTTTTATATAAGTTGTGGCATAGAGCGGGTAGAGCATCAAAAGACGCTGCTCTATTGACCGGTAACTATGCCGCCTGACTGTTTCCCGCTAGTTCTGCTATGGAGAGTCAAAAGATGCCATCGTTTTCTTTCGATCCTATTGCCCATCGTTATGATGCCACGCGCGGTTATCCTGGTGATATTGCTCAACAGATTACCCGGCGTCTGGACCAGCTTATTGGCGCGGGTCCGCAGACAGCGTTCCTGGAACTGGGAATTGGCACCGGGCGCATTGCCTTTCCCCTGGCTTCGCTGGGGCGCAACTATACGGGGGTGGATATTTCGACCAAGATGCTGGATGTCCTCGTCGAAAAGCTAAGGGAGCAGGACTGGCAGGCAGATCAGCAGCCCTGGGGAAGCTTGCCTGATGAGACTGTGGAGCGTCATGGTGAGGTCAGGCGGTTTACTCACGCAGAGCCACAGGCCAGTATGCGGCTGGTCGTATCTGATATCACGCAATTGCCCTTTCAGGACGCTTCATTTGATGTGGTTATCGCGGTTCATGTGTTGCACCTGGTTGAAGGTTGGCAGCAGGCGGTGCGGGAGACGGTGCGTGTGCTGCGGCCCGGCGGATTAATGCTAAATTGTTGGGATGAGTTCGGCAAGACGGATGTACGGGAGATTTCCGAGCAGTGGAGAGCGATTGTGGAGTCGTCAGGCGTTAGTGTGAGTCGTCCCGGAGCTGCTTCTAACCAGCAGGTGGTTGAGCTGTTGCAGTCATTGGGGTTGCAGACGCAAAGAGTGCGTTTGCTGCAATGGGAACAGACAGCCACACCGCGCGCTGCCATTGAGCGTATTGTGAAGCGCGAATGGTCAGGTACATGGACGATCCCGGATGATATTTTTGCTGCCTCAGCCGAGCGTTTATGGCAATGGGCCAACGATTACTATGGAGCCGAGATAGACGCTGAACGCCAGGTGGAGCGCAGCTTTATGGTAAGTAAGACCCAGGTGTAAAAGATTTGCTGGATGGGCTATGGAAATCGTTATTTTGATAGGATTGCAGGCAGCGGGCAAAAGTACTTTCTATCAGGCCCATTGCGCGCACACGCATGAGCACGTCAGCAAGGATCTTTTGCGTAATAATAAGCGTCCTGCGCAGCGGCAGAGTCAGCTAATCGAGGAGGCTTTGCAGGCGGGACGCTCTGTTGTGGTTGATAACACCAATCCCTCTCCAGAAGACCGTGCGCAGCTTATTCATCTGGGGCGTCAATATGGCGCGGAAATTGTCGGCTATTACTTTGAGCCGCAGGTGAAGCAGAGTTTAGAGCGCAACAGGCAGCGCGCAGGTAAGGCTCGTGTCCCCGACGTGGCAATTTTCGCCACGCGCAAAAAGCTGACGCGCCCGACCTATGCCGAAGGGTTTGACAAACTTTACTCCGTTCGTAGCGGGCAGGATACTCTCTTCGAGATTGTTGACTGGGCAGGAGATGATGTGATCGATTGAGCGCCATGCATCTGGAAAAGCTCTTTGTAAAATTATAGCGACCAGCTCCCCTTGATTTTTAGCTCTTCATTATTACTTTCTGGTGATTGTTTCCCTTTTTTTGGCTCTATTCGCATCCTTTTTTTTATACTCTAACTACAGAGAATATTTATTAGAGGATACTCATGTCTAAAAAAACGCTATTTTTGTTGTTGTCTGCTTTTTTAATGGTATCTTTCACTTTTGTTAGTTGTGGTTCGGGTACATCTTCCAGCACTGTTACAAGCCGTCCACTGGTTGCGGGGCAGTCAGCGGAGGGAGCAACGCCGGCTACGGCGACGCCAGATCCTACTCCTACGGCGACCCCAACGAAGACGACGACGCAGGTTACGTTAACCTCTCCCGGCGCTGGCTCGCCCCCGACCTTTCAAGTTACCTGGATGAAGCCGACTACCATGTATACCACCGGCGTGGCTATTGTCCGTGATGCTCCGAACTCCGATGGTACCATCCTGACGACCGATATGACGGCGATGGCGGTGACGGTCTATGGGAAAACGACCGGTGAGATGGTCGCGGGCATTTCAACCTGGTATCGGGTCTCCAGTCAGGGCAGTGCGCCACAATATATTTATGGAGGGCGACTCAGCAGCAGTAAGCCAGCGCCGTCACCATATAAAATAGGTAGTTCTCTCCAACATAATACACGCAGCCAGTTTTAGCATGGAGGAATGAAAAAAAACCACATCCCCATTCGCATAAATAGATGAAGTACATTGGCCAAACATACGTATCAAGGTACATGTTCTTCTGCCGGCCATGCCGTTTTTCATATTGCTCCAAGTCAATAAACGTCATTTCCTCTGGAAAAGAGGGGGTAACAACGCTCTCTTGTAGCTTATACTCATGGTGCTGCTCTTTGTACATCGCATCAGCGTAGCCGCAAAAAGCTCCAACGAGCCCGTAAGCGGGTCCAAAGCCGCCGTTTGCCACCTGCGAGTACAAACTTCGGAGCAAAGAAGGATAAGGAAAGCCCATCACCTCTTCTGATAAGCGAAGTTGTTCTTCTGTGGCAGGAGGGAAAAAGCCCGCCCGCAAGTCATGTCTGATCCAGGGTCCGTCAAAATGACGGAGATTGAATGTTGTATGGTTCTGATAAATATCTGGACCATACCACTGCCTTTGACGACAATGGGTGATAATGCGTTGGCATATCTGTAAATATCTTTCGTTACTCATCTAGCAGACTCCCTGCTGGTTTCACTCAGTATTCCTCTCACCCATTTTCGTCTGAGACCCAATAACGGAGGTGCTGTTTGGGCATATCTCGATTCCTCTTTTAACGAGACAATTCTCTATGCAGCACTGTTGTAGAGACAATAGCAAGAAAGAAAAAGATCACGACACATAGGAGCGGAGCCAGTATCGTTGCGAGAACACTGTTGTTCAAGAGAGAAGCTGGGCTTACATGAGCTGATGCTAAGCCAGATCCCTCGTATAAGAAAAAGAGAGCCATAAAGAGCATGACGCTGCTCGAACGTACTCCTTTTGTTTTGTACCATTTCTCGTGTATCTGCTTCAAACTGATTTCCAACGCGTCTAGGCTCATCCAGCTCATAGCCGTAACAAGGGAGAAGAACGCTGCAATATACCAAAGTATGTAAACAATGGGGTGGAACATTATCAATATTATTGTCATGAGAAATACAATAATATCGGTAAAAACAATGACGAGTGCTAGATGTGAAAAAAAAGGGCGTTTACTGATCATGGATGATCACCACTTTCTGGTCTGTCTACTACTGAGAAGTTGTGCCTAATCGATGGATTTGGGCTTATGCAATTTAAGAACGAATTTCTCACGATTGAATTTGAGGTAAGCTTTCACACCGTTTCCATAATGTGATATCATCCACATCATGAAAAGCCCCCTAAGTTCCTGTATGTTCAATTGTCTCTTTATAAAGTCCTGTAAAATACCTGATAGATGTGTTTCGCTAAAAATGGATTGTTAAGCCTTGCTTCAATATGATAGCAAATGCTGCAATGGTAATCATTCCCATAACACCGAGCGTAATGACTTGCACGATGCGTTTGCGAGCAATAATCTGTGGTTGTGGTTTCCAGAGTAATACATTCCTTAGTTGCAGAACCAGTAGCACAAGATCCGCACCTAAACCTATCAGTAAGGGCCAGACAAGTGTTGTGATGCAAGTAATCAGCAACCCGTTGATAAGGAAAACATAAGCAATCTGGTAAACATATAGCTCATATCTCCTTATAGTGGGAGATAATTCAAGCGTCTCGGGATCAGGTCTCTTTTTCAGCGAAGGGAGAGCTTCATCCCAGGTAATGGGTGCATTCCAATAGGCAAGCCAACGTTTTACATCGATAAGTGGCATATGACTTCTCCTGGTGAAAATACAAGTACATTTGTCCCTCTAGGATTCACAATTTCATCCCAGATACCTAAAGTTTTGTATCGTAGGGAACCTTCTTAGTCCTGCACTGATTAGCGCAGGGCTAAGAAAGTTCTCTTTTGCGGTGTTATGCGTGGTCAGCGGCGTAAGCTTGATACGTGTTGTAATCGCTTATTCCTTGTGCTATATCACCAGCTAACTGCGTAAAGCCCCCTAGTACACCTATACCTCCTTGCAGCGTGCTGATACCAGCGCCAAACGCATTTTTGAAGTTTACCTTTTGCCCCGATATGACTTGGCCAGCCGCCCCTAAAATTCTAAACAAAACCGCTGCTGTCCCCTGTACAGATTTTATATTACTAGCATTGATTACCCCTTTCATGCTCAGTCCATTGACAATAATACCTGCTAGATCAAGCAATGCTTTTGCGACATCGACAAAAACATCGATTAGCGGATTATGTTCCGCGGTGCTGTCCATCATACCCTGAAGGCCATCAATAAGATTACGGAATGTCTGAATACCTGTCCCCGCTAAAAAATTAGCGAAAAAGACGCTTAATCCTCCAGATGCTGATGCAGATATCCCTGCTCCCACGATTGCCGCCAATATAACTGCTGAGGAGCCTGCTTCTAGTGAAGCACCGAAAAACCTCATGCCATCTTTAATACCACCGCATATAAAAGCACAATACGGTTGTTTCACTTTGGGGTCTTTATGTCCCTGACCCCATTGAGCAATTGGTTTGACGAAAATTTCAGGTAAAGCTTGCTTCCCAATGAAGATATGATATGCCCAATGTTCTTCTCCTTGAGAAGCATTCTCTACATCGAATCCTTTCACCGAACAACCAGGAACATTGCCACATACTGACGAATTAACCCAGGAGACACTTGGCAGAGGCCGAGCAATATTGCCATTTCCGTCTGCATAATACTCCCCCGTCGGGTCGGTCAAGGTCTCGGGATTGCCTCCGACATAGCCATACGGGTCCATCCCTTGCAGGTTGCCCTGCTTGACATCGGCTGAGAGGAATTGCCCGACCACCGGATCGTAATACCTGGCATTGTAGTAGTCCAGCCCCGTGGCATCGGCATACTGACCCGTAAAGCCCTTGTTGGTACCCATCGTGCCCTGGCTGTAGCGATTGTTGCCGTAAGGGCCGTAGAGCTGGTTGCCCTGCACGGCGGCACTGCCTGCCACAGCGTTGAACGTGGTGATGATGCTGCCGAGCGCATCGGTGAGGAAGAATTGGGTCGTGCTG
>DATGMF010000011.1:0-44175 GCA_035293765.1 Ktedonosporobacter sp. | reverse complement strand
GACTCCCTTCTTGCAGGGCGCGCCCATCCCCCCTGATCCTAACGAGGCGGGCTGGAAAGACACGCTCAAGATGTTCCCGGGCCAGGTTACCCGCATCGCCATCCGCTGGTCGCCCACCGAAGTTGAAATCGACGATGTAGCCCCCGGACAGAATAAGTTTGCCTTCGACCCGACCAAAGGGCCAGGCTATGTCTGGCACTGTCACATCCTCGATCACGAGGACAACGAGATGATGCGTCCTTACGCCACTACTCCCTAACGAGGACAGCACAAGGGCTGCAACTCAGCAATGGGGACCATCCAATCGGATGGTCCCTCGTTATTGCTCATACCACGTTTATATGAAAGAGCTACCGCTTGATCTTGAGAGTGTTAATAAAATTCGCAGCCAGCTCCTCGTATGGCTCTGCATAATATTCTTCGACTCGTCCGGCATCACAGAGCGAAGTCAGAACAGGATCAATCGGCAAATGCCCCAGCAGGGGAGCTCCTGTTAAAGCTACCAGTTCCGTGCCATTGCTGGGGCCGAAGATCTCGTATCGCTCCCCGTCAGGGGTCTGGAAGTAGGACATATTCTCCACAACGCCCACAATCACCCCTTTGAGTTGACGAACCATATTGACACACTTCATCACGATCATAGTCGCAAGCATTTGCGGCGATGAAACAATCACGATGCCATCCACAGGCAGCGACTGCATCACCGTCATAGGAGCATCCGAAGTGCCGGGAGGCAGATCGACCAGCAAGAAATCCAGTGGCCCCCAATCAACATCGCTATAGAATTGCTTGATTGCACTGGATATCATCGGCCCACGCCATACCACAGGGTCGCTCTCTTTTTCAAGAAACATATTCATCGACATCACTTTGATGCCATTCTTACTGGTAAGCGGCTCAATGCCATCATTGGCAGACTTGGTAGGCTGCCCCTTTGTGCCAAACATACGAGCAATGCTGGGGCCGGTGATATCGCCATCAAGAATACCAACGCGCTGACCCTGGCGACGCAGCGATACGGCAAGCAGCCCCGTCACCAGCGATTTGCCAACGCCACCTTTGCCGCTCATAATCGCAATAACTTGCTTGATCTTACGATCAGGAGCGCCAGAGGCCATCGAGAGAGGAACGCCTCGCCCGACGGGAGCCTTCTTTGGCGCAACCGATATGGGCTCACCATTAATCACCGCGTTCAAATCTTTCAGTAGTTGTTCGAGCTTCTCTGGGGGAAATCGATGGGTGCGAGCCCCACCTGCCACACTTTCGCGAGAGCCGACAGCACAAGCCGTACAGGGAAGGCCATGTCCATGAAACACCTTCACCGTTGCAGGATACCTGGTCACCACATCATGAATAACCATGTCTGCTGTAATCGTCTCCGTCATGTATCGTATCCTCATCAGCAACACAGCAATTGTTGCGTGCTGCACTCCTTTTTGTGATAGTAAACCGTTCGAAAATAAAAGTTTTAATTCCGACCCTGGCACTCAGATATTATAGCACACATGGTAGGGATGTGACCATATACGCGAGAGCAGTTTTCCACTAGCAGAATATCAGAAAGCCTTCTTTAGCATACAGAAGGGGCAACTGTAACCTGTAACCGGTCAACTGGATTTTTTGCCTTTTCTGTGCTACATTGTGGGCAAACTCAGCAAGTATATGGGAGTATAGCACACTATGGCAGAGCTAGTATGGGGCGGCAAGCATTGCCCGCACTTTGTCCATTCGATTGACGGTCAAAAACCTGCTAACTCCTACCAGCTTTTCACCGACTCACACTATACGCCTTCCTCTAGCGGGGCAGTCACTCCCCCGCCAATCCCCTGCGAGAACTGGGTCAACCGCCTGATCTTTGGCGATAGACATGAAGCCCTCTGCGCATTACTGGCCGACTTTAGCGCATCGGTGGACCTCATTTACATCGATCCGCCCTTTATGACAGGCCGCACCTTCAACTATGGCGCAGAACTGGCCTACAGCGATGTCTGGCACGACGGCCTGGATGGCTATCTTCAGTGGCTATATGAAACGCTAATGTTGCTACATGCCCTGCTCGCTACCGATGGGAGCCTCTATATTCACCTGGATTGGCGCGTTGTCCATTATGCTAAAATCATTCTGGATGAAATTTTCGGGGGCTCTCCACAGACCAATGGCCCCGGCTTCAAAAACGAAATTATCTGGCATTACCAGTCGGGAGGACGCTCGCAAAAACGTTATGCGCGCAAACATGACTCCATTTTGCTTTACACGAAGTCCGCTCGCTATTGCTTCCATGCCGAGCGCATCGGCGAGAGGCGCGGTTCCCATAAACGCAATCATATGCGCAAAGCAGTCGCAGACACCGGCCACATTTCCTGGACCATTCGCTCCTCCGGTCGCATTTATAGCTATCACGAAGATACGCTGATGTCACCCGCCGATGTATGGAGCGATATCAGCCACCTGCATCAAAAAGATCCTGAACGGACTGGCTACGCCACCCAGAAGCCCGAAGCCCTGCTTGAACGTGTGCTTCTTGCTTCGTCAGAGGAGAATGATCTTGTGCTCGATTGTTTTTGTGGCAGCGGCGTTACGCCAGCAGTAGCCGAACGGCTCGGCAGACGCTGGATCGCCTGTGATAACAGCACGCTGGCTATCGAGACCACTCGCGAGCGCCTGCTCGCGAAAACGCTCCAACGACCCTTTATTGTCCAACATGCCACCAAAACATTGTCTTAGGTTTTTCACAGCATCAACTGATCTCTAATGCCTGATCTGCCGTGATGCAATTAAGATTGCGTCGTGGGATGCTCCGACTCTTCGGCGGCTTTGCGCATGCGGAACTCATGCACACCCTTTTTGAGCGTGCCTAGCGCGAGAGTGGCACAGGTGGGGCGGGTCATGACCAGTTCGCGACCGAGCTGCTCTATCAGGTCTTCAAAGCTCATCGCCTCGATCTCTTGCGCCGTCATCCCCTCGGTGATTTCGGTGACATAGGAGGCCGCAGCCCGGCTGATAGTGCAGCCCTCACCCTCCCAGTTGACGGCTTCGAGCTTGCCATCCTCACCAAAGCGGGCGTGCATCGTAATAACATCAGCGCAGCCGGGATTGCCCCCACTTAAACTGACATCGGCATGTTCCAATGGGCCGTTGTTGCGCGGATTTTCATAGTGATCCATTAAAAATTCAATTGCTTCCTGACGATCCATATATCTTTGTTCTCCAATGGCATTAGCATCCCCGGTAAGGGCCGTAAGGGCGGGGCTTGCCCCCACCCCTTACCCGCTTGCCCCTGCCCCACACCCTCACCAGCGCTGGCTCCAGGCTATTTCTCGATGGGAGCCTTTACGACGTTGCCCCATTCGGTCCAGGAGCCATCATAATTACGAACACGCGGATAGCCGAGTAATTGTGTCAGGACGAACCAGGTGTGAGCGGAACGCTCGCCGATACGACAGTAAGCAACAACGTCTTTATCGGGAGTGACGTCCTTGCCACCATAGATTTGACGCAGTTCCTCGGCAGATTTGAAGGTGCCGTCGCCGTTAGCGGCAGTCGCCCAGGGGATGTTCTTAGCTCCAGGGATATGGCCGCCGCGCTGCGCGCCCTCTTGTGGGTAGTTGACCATGTGGATCAACTCGCCTGTGTACTCCTGCGGCGAGCGCACATCAACCAGACGGCGCTCCGGGTTCTTCAGCCCGCTCAGCACGTCATCGCGATAAGCACGGATCGTCTCATCGGCGGGTTGTGCGTGATAGCGGGTCGGCTCGAAATGCGGAACCTCTTTGGTCATTGGGCGCTTTTCGGCCTCCCATTTGGTGCGTCCGCCGTTCATGATCTTCATCTTCTTATGACCATACATGGCGAACAGCCAGAAAGAATAACAGGCATACCAATTATTCTTATCGCCATAAAAGACTACTGTGGTATCATTGCTGATGCCCCAGCGGCTCATGAGCTGCTCAAAGCCCTGCTGATCGATAAAGTCGCGGGCAAGCCTATCCTGCACATCGACGTGCCAGTCAAGTTTGACAGCACCGGGGATATGACCGATCTCGTAAAGCAACACATCTTCATCGGCCTCGATTAGCCGGATTGAAGCATCGTTAAGGTGCTGAGCAACCCAATCCGTTTCCACCAGCACTTCTGGATGAGCATAACCTGTTCCTGTGCCACCAGTTCTGGCGGTCTCTGTTCCAGACATGTAAATCCTCCCAATCACGTACTTCGATTCCGCGTTCTGTAGGGGCAACCGCAAGGGATCGCCCCTACAGAACGCGGCATATCAAGGTATGATGTATCCACAGACCACGCTGTGGAAAATAGATCTGGTGTTCTTGGAGCTACCCGATTCAGGAACCCCTACCAGGTATTTCACCTCCGCACTCGTAGGAGCCGGGCTTGCCCCTGCCCTCGTTGGAGCGCGGAAACCTTCCAAGCTACAACAAAAATTGTATGGTTTATATTCTACCTCGCAACTCGGAATTAGACAAGTGTTTTTGAGCTCCCTTTGCTCATTAACAATAATCGTTCCGCTAATGCCGTATTGCGCCAGGCTACGCGGTCGTTCCTGACCGCCAGTTCCAACGCATACGGCTGCCCGACGAGGACGCAGAAGCGCCTGGCGCGGGTGATGGCGGTATAGAGAAGGTTGCGCTGTAAAAGCATGCGGTGCTCCTTAACCAGGGGGATGACGATGGCGGGGTATTCGCTGCCCTGACTTTTATGGACGGTGACGGCATAGGCCAGGACCAGCTCGTCCAATTCGTGAAAATCGTAATCTACAAGCAGCGGTCCGGCCTCCTCTTGAAATTCAACTTTGAGGGTGGAGTTCTCTTTGTCGATGCGGCGAATCCAGCCGACGTCGCCGTTAAAGACACCTTTATCATAATCGTTGCGCATCTGCATGACTTTATCGCCGACGCGAAAGATGCGATCTCCCCATTCGACCTGGGCAAACGAGACTGGATTGAGAGCGTCCTGGAGCTTCTCGTTGAGAATGCTCACGCCGACCGGTCCCCGGTACATAGGCGAGATTACCTGGATATCAGCCATCGGATTGAAACGATAGCGCGCAGGCAGGCGACGCTGTACCAGATCAAGCACCAACCGCTGCACCCGCATGGGCTCTTCCTCCGCTATAAAGAAGAAGTCGCTGCTGGCCTCGACCTTTGTGGATGGCACCTGCCCGGCGTTAATGCGGTGCGCATTGACAATAATCTTGCTCTGTTGCGCCTGACGGAACAGCTCGGTCAGCCGCACGGTGGCGATGGTTTCGCTGCGCAACAGGTCACGCAGAGCGTTGCCGGGGCCGACGGAAGGGAGTTGGTCCGCGTCACCGACGAGCAGGAGATGAGATTCGCGCGGTAGAGCTTTGAGCAGGTGATAGAAGAGGAGGATATCCACCATCGAAAATTCATCGACGATGACAAACTGGTAGGGCAGCGGGTTCTCTTCGTTACGCTGATAGCTGCTATCGTGCGGAGCAAACTCAAGCAGCCGGTGCAGCGTCTTTGCTTGCGCGCCTGTGGCTTCGGTAAGGCGTTTGGCGGCGCGGCCAGTCGGTGCGGCCAGAGCAAAATCAATTTTGCGCGTTCTCAGCAGCATCAACAGTGCCCGAATTGAGGTCGATTTGCCGGTGCCGGGGCCTCCGGTGAGGATGCAGACTTTCTGGCTATACGCCATCATTACTGCTTCCTGCTGCCTCTCCGTCAAATGCATATTGCGCTTCTGTTTGAGCAGTTCAAAAACCCGTTCCCACTGCTGCTGCGAGGTGGGAGGCAAGCTGCTCGGAGAATGTTGCAAGAGGCGCAAGAGGCGAGCTGAGCCACTTTCGGCATACCAGAACGGGGCAAAATAAATGCGCTCCTGTGGCTCCCGCTCTTCTTCTTCGTCGTCAAGCGGCCCCTCGGCTTCAGCATCGTGGTGAGATGGGGAAGGAGGCAGGGACGCGGGAGCAAACAATTGCGCGGGAGCTTCGATAAAGACATCGCTCTCGGTTGAAAGTTGCTCCATCGCCGTCTGTAATGCCTCTGGCGGCGCCTTCAAGATCTCGGAGGCGCGGCTCACCAGGTTATCGCGCAACAGGAAGCAGTGCCCATCGTCGTTAGCAGCCTGAGTCAGCACATATTTCAGCCCCGCCGCCAGACGCGGGATGCTATCGTGTGGCAGGCCAAGTTTAACAGCGATATCGTCGGCGGTGCGAAAGCCGATGCCATGAACATCCTTCTCCAGTTGATAGGGGTTTTCGCGAATGATCTTGATCGATTCCTTACCATATTGTTTATAGACGCGCGTGGCAACGTTGATCGAGACATCATGCGATTGCAAAAAGAGGTGCAGCTCTTTGATCTCGCTCTGCTCAGCCCAGGTTTTGATGATCTGGTCGCGATCCTTCGCGCCGATCCCCTTGACCTCGCTCAGGCGTTCCGGCTGCTGCTCAATGATTGCCAGAGTTTGCTCGCCAAAGTGGTCAACAATCAACTTTGCTTTCTTGGGTCCGATACCTTTGATCAGGCCAGAGCTGAGGTACCGCACCATGCCTTCGGTGGAGGCAGGCAGGCGCTGGATAAAGCTGGCAACGTGCAACTGGCGACCGTAACGCGGATCACTTTCCCACTCGCCCTCCACCCTGAGCAGCTCACCCACATGGATGCCCGGCATCGTTCCAACGATGGTCGTCAGATCATCGCGAAACAGCCTCCCGCTATCATTCAAGCGAAAGCGTGCAACGGTATAATGATTATCTTCGTTACGAAAGACGATACTTTCAACAGAACCTTCGAGTGTCGGCATACCAATCTATTCCAGAAATATAACCGGATATCGGAAAATAGTACCAGTCCATATTAACACAGTTCCACACGCGACGGTAGGGGCAACCCTCGCGCCTGGGCTTTTCCGTTGTCCTCTCCTCTGACTTCTGCCGCCTGGGGTCGCGCCCCGAACGGGGCGCAGGGCAGGAGGAGAGAGGTGCAGGGCGAAGCCCCGCGAGCATGACGAAAACTGAAAAGCCCTGCCCTCGGGCGGGAACCTTCGCGGTTGCCCTGCGGCAATGCAAATTTCCTTGCTGAACAGGAAAAAGGGGGGGGATGAGCAAAATTTGCTTAAAAGAGGTTATAATAGAGGATAGAACTAGTAGAATTTGTTAGTCAAGGATCTATTTATTTATGACATCACCACAGAGTAACGAGGCGAAAAAAGAGCAGGTCCAGGATTATTTTAGCCGGACAGCAGCAAGCTATGTTTCCAGTTTCTCCCATCGGACAGGCGAGGACCTTGACCGACTGATCGAACTGGGAGAATGGAACGCGCAACAACAGGCCCTCGATATCGCCACAGGAGGCGGACATACTGCTCTCGCCGTCGCGCCACATGTGGCGCAGGTGACGGTCACTGACCTGACGCCAACCATGCTGGAGAAGGCGCGGGCCTATATCCTCTCGCAGGGAATCACCAATGCACAGTTCCAGGTGGCTGACGCGGAGCGGCTCCCATTCTCCGATGCCAGCTTTGACCGCGTCACCTGCCGCATCGCTCCACATCATTTCCCCGATATTGCCAGAGCAGTCCGTGAAGTGGCTCGCGTCCTGAAGCCCAACGGACTCTTCCTGCTGATTGATTGCATGGCTCCCAGCGATCCAGAGCTGGATCGCTTCGACAATACCATTGAGAAGTTGCGCGACCCATCACATGGGCGCTCCTGTACGGTAGAAGAATGGCAGCAGTTTTTTGCGCAGACAGGGCTGCGGATCGAGCACACGGAGTTTTTCCGCAAGGTCCATCACTACGACGACTGGACTGCTCGCTCCCAGCTTCCTGCCGAGGAGAAGACGGCGTTAGCACACTATATTCTGGGAAGCCACCCCCGTATACAGCGTTACTTTGAAGTTACCGTGAGATCAGACGGAGCCCTGGAGAGCTTCACCAATGATTTCCTTCTCCTGAAAGGACGCAAGGCGTAAGGATGGTATCAGAGGCACCAGCACCAGAAGGCCCGGATTGCTTTTTTATGCCATAGTGAATAAAATTTAGGGAGCCATAGAGAAGCAAGCAGGCTTATTAGAGCATATGGGCTAATTGGTTGTTAGTCTACACAAGCCAGGTTATAATGTTTATACTATAACATCACAGTCAATGCTCAATACATGTAGCATTCTGGGCTTATAGATCATTGCCAGCCGAGAGCAGATAGGCAGTTGCGATGAACAGTAAAATCACCTACCGCCAGCAATACACGCGCTGCGGGAAACAACGCTGCCGCAAATGCAGGGAAGGCGCGGGACATGGACCGTACTGGTACGCCTACTGGAGCGAGAAGGGGCGTACTGTTAGCAAATACATTGGTTCTCGTCTTCCTGAACATATTGAGGCCGCGCGCCAATCTTCAGAAGAGATCGAAAAAGAGCATACCCTTACTGTGGCAAAAGTAGATCCAAACAGCTCTTCCCCTCTCCTACGCGTTTATTTGCTTGGTCAATTTCGAATCGAACGCTACATTGAGGGTGAGTGGAAGGCGGTTGACAACCGCACCTGGCACCGCAGGCGCGCGCGGGCGCTCCTGGGTTGTCTGCTGAGCATCTCCGGGCGCAGGTTGGGTCGAGAACAAATTATGGAGCTGCTCTGGCCCGATCTCGACATTGATGTGGCTGCAAATCGTTTAAATGGAGCTGTACACGAACTGCGCCAGATCCTTGAGCCAGATATTGCACGCCCAGCCTATTCGCGGCTGCTGCGCCTCGAACGCGAAGTGCTTGAGCTGGCCGATAGCTCTTTTATCTGGGTCGATGCCGAAGAGTTTGAGCATCTCCTCAAAGAAGCCCATGCCTGCACCGATCCTAAACAGGTCGAGAGCTTGCTTGAAGCGGCTGCATCCCTCTATCATGGGAGCTATCTGCTGGAAGAGCTCTATTCGGAGTGGGCCACGCCGCGACGCGATGCGCTTCATCGTGCCTGGGTAGGTCTGCTGCTCGACCTGGCGGATATGCGCGCCGAGCAAGGAGCTTATGTGAGCGCCATCGAGATCCTCGACCGCCTGCGCATCGCCGACCCCACCAACGAAACGGCTCTGCAACGCCTGATGATTCTGCTGACCCATCTTGATCGGCGGGGTGAGGCACTTCAGGTCTACCGCCAGTACGCCTCGACGCTTAAACGCGACTACGAGGGTGAGCCGCTGCCGGAAACGCGCGAACTCTACGAATCGCTACGCCAGGGACAGATACCCACAATGTATACCGTCAAAAAATCGACGGGGCAACTTGCTCAACTGGCCGAAACCCCATCTGAAAAAGAGAGCAGTCAACCAGAGCCGGCGTCCGCCACAGCGACTCAACCATCTTCATTGCAGGAGGTTTCGTTCGCCCGTCCGGCATTGCAATTGGGACGCCATAATCAGAGCCCGCTCGTTGGTCGAGAGCGCGAGCTACAGACGATGCAGAATATCATGCTCTCCGTGGAAGGGCTACGCACGGCTCGCTTCCCGTCCTCTGGCGACCCTGCCCATCATGCATTACAACCACCTTCTCCCGCTACAACAGCCCGTCTACTGCACTTTTTGCTGCTCAAGGGCGAGTCCGGCATCGGCAAGACACGCCTGGCCGAAGAGCTCAGCCTTGAGGCGTACACACGCGGCTGGGCTGTTGCCTGGAGCAGATCGTACGAGCAAGAAGGAACCATTCCCTATCATCTCTGGACGGAGTTGTTGCGCACCCTCTTCCAGGGAACCTCTACCTTTGAAAATCTGCTTCATATTGTAGCGCCCTCTGGGGAGACAAACGTTCCCCTGGTCTCGCCGCTCAAGCTTGAGCGTCTCAGTACGCTCCTGCCAGAGCTGGTGGCCCATGCCGCTCACACTTCTTCTGGCAGAGCTACGCCGCCCGTGCCACATGAGCAGGAACGGCTTCACCTGTGGGAGGGAACGCTGGGATTGCTAAGCGCACTAAGCAAGCTGCATCCTCTGCTGCTGGTGCTTGATGATCTCCACTGGGCCGATGACAGCAGCATCGAGCTACTGACTTATCTGACCCATCATATCCAGGATCAACGCATTCTTATTCTCGGCACCTGTCGCGACGGAGAGCTCTCGCAGCAGCATAAACTGCATACTCTGATTGCCGATCTACGCCGCGAGCAGGCCATCACGGCTCTTTCTATCCATCCGCTGACGAACTCGCAGATCGGCTCCCTGCTCTCACACCTGCCGCAAGATGTGGTCCAGAGCATTCAAGAGCAGGCAGCAGGTAATCCCTTCTTCGCCGAAGAGCTGGCTCGCTACATTAGAGCAACCTATCACGAGCACGAGCCGACCGACGAGAAAGAGGCCCGCCTCCTTTCCTCAGTCAAGGAGCTGAGCCAGCATACGCAGCGAGAGCCAACTCGCCCCCATCGCTCATTGCCGGAAGCGATAGAAGCGGTACTGGAGCGTCGCTTGAGCCGACTGAGCGGCGGCTGCCAGGTGCTATTGAGCAAGGCAGCGGTCCTGGGTGGCTCCTTCGAGTTGAGCCAGTTGCTCCCGCTTGCCGGGGATCAGAGCGAGGATACCGTTGTTGATCTGCTCGAAGAGGCACTGCGGGCCGGACTGCTTACTGAAGAGGGCACAGGCGCTCATATTATCTATCATTTCTGGCATCCGCTGATCATTAAACATCTCTACGAGCATATTTCCGCCGCTCGACGAGCGCAACTGCACCGCAGAGTCGCGGAAGCAATTAAAGCGGCCAATCCGACTGCGCCGGAGAAAGTGGCGGCGGCCATCGTCTATCACCTGAGCAGGGGCGGGGGCGATTCCGCACAGATTTCCCACTATGCCGAACTCGCTGGCAACCAGGCATATACGATGGGAGCGTACACAGAAGCTCAGCAATACTATCTGCAGGCGATCCAGGCGGTTGCGGGCGATGAACTGCGCACCCACGAAGAGGCTGCTATGTATAGCCAGATTCTTAGCATCACGCCCCACCTGCTCTCCCGTATTGCGCGCGCTAATCCTCTGCGCATCTGTCGCATCCTGGAACGTATTGCCGAGTGCAGCGTGATCCAGGGAACCTTTGAAGATGCGCAACACCTCTATACCTGCGCGCTCGATCTGCGTACAAGCAAAGATTTTCAACAACAAACGGGTATCCACGACGATGAGCATAAATTGCGCCAGGAGGCGCAACTCCAGGGGCTGATCTGGCGCGAGTTGGGCAATACCTGGCGGCTAACCGGCGACTACGCCAGAGCCTATGAATGCTATGGTCACGGCAAAGAGGTGATGTACCGGGTCGGCGTAACGAGCGGCCCTGCCTGGGCTGGCCTACAACTCCAATATGGCGAGATGTATCGTCTGGAGGGCAACTACCAGGAGGCGCGCAGTTGCATTCAGGAGGCGTTAGCGATGCTTGAATGCTTTGTGCCATCGGCAGCAACATCCTCTTTAGAGGCAACAGCGAACCGTGCCAGGCTCGAAGCTTTATTGCCCGATAACGAGGCGAGCCTCTCACCCCGCGAACTACAAACGCGGACGGAGCGAGCGCTACTGGGAGATCCGCTGGAGATAGGCTACGCCCATGAGCGGCTGGGGATCATTGCTGCCAGCCTGAGCCAGCTCAATGAGGCGCTGACGCATATGCGCACAGCCCTGACCTTCTATGAGAAAAGTGAGCTGGTTTCGGAGATGGCCCGAGTTTGTAGCAACCTGGGAGGGATCTACCTTCTCAAGGGCGAGCTTGACCTGGCGCGCCGCTATACCCACCGCTCCCTTGAGCTGGCCGAGCGCTGCGGTGATATCCCTAATATGGCCTTCGTGATGCTGAATCTGGGCGACCTGGAGCACCGCTCTGGCAACCTGCTGGAGTCGGAAGAGTGGTTCAAACGCAGTCTGGCTATCGCTGAACGCATCAATGATCGCGAGCGCATGAGCTGGTGCCACGTCGATCTGGCCGCCGTGCAACAAAATCTGGGCAAGCTGAATGAGGCTGCAACCAATATTCGACAGGCCATCTCGATTGGACGCGAGATTAAAAGCACACGCTGCATCCGTTACGCGCTGCTGGGCCTGGGCGACCTGCGACTGACGGGAGCCATTATTACCTGCCAGTTCCACTCAGGCGAGCACCAGAATCAACAGGGTGAGCACATCACTCCTCCTTGCCAGCGTCTGCTCCACCGCGCTCAAGCGACGTTACAGCGTGCCATTTCCCTTGACGGGCTGGAGCGAGAGAGCATCATTGAGGGCAGGCATCTGCTGGCAACCGCCTACTTCCTGCTTGGCGATCTGGAGGACGCGCAGCAACTGGCCCTCCAGGTTTTGAAGGATTTAGAGGAGTACGAGGCCATTCGAACGGTCGGACGCACCTATCGCCTGCTGGGACGCATTTTAGCTGCTCAGAAACACTTCGACGAAGCCATTGAGTACTACAAAAAAGCCTTGCAGATATTCCTTGAGCGCGGATTACGCCTGGACTACGCCCGCGCGCTGCATGGCTACGGCGTGACGCTCATCTTCCAGGGCCAGTCCGTACCCACAGTCGCGGGCAATCAGTCAACTCCCAGCACACAATACCGGGCCGGTCTCGACAGCCTGCACGAGGCGCACGCTATCTTTTCCATCTGCCGCGCCTCCATCGACGTCACCTGGGTCGAACATGTGCTCTCGCAGTACGAATCGCACTTTGTCGTACAACGCTAAAACATGCGCACCTCATCGCGCACCTCTATCAATCAAAAAGGGGGATTGCCGATTGGCGCCCCCCCCTTTTATAGATCGTCACACTTTAGCGTGGTCCCGCGTTACGCACCTCTTCGGAGGGAAGCGTAAACTGGGTGAAGTTCTTTTTGAAGCGTTCAGCAAGCTCCCTCGCCTGACGATCATAGGCATCGGTATCGGCCCAGGTATTGCGCGGGAGCAGCACCTGGACCGGCACGTCGGGGCAGGAGGTCGGGATGCGCAGGCCGAAGACCGGATCGACCACCATCTCCGCCTGCTCGATTGCGCCACTGATCGCCGCCCGCACCATCGCGCGCGTATAGTTGATGTTAATGCGCTCGCCGGTCCCATAGGGACCACCGGTCCAGCCCGTATTGATCAGGTAGCAGCGCACATTATGCTTCTCGATCCGCTCGCGCAATAGATTGGCATACTCACCAGGCCGCAAGGGCAGGAAGGCCGCGCCAAAGCACGAGCTGAACGTTGCCTGCGGCGTCGTCACACCCGCTTCCGTCCCCGCCAGCTTGCTCGTATAGCCCGACAGGAAGTAGTACATCGCCTGTTCTGTTGTCAGCTTTGAGATGGGAGGAAGGACACCAAAGGAATCGGCGGAGAGGAAAATGATCGCTTTGGGATGGCCTGCCATGCCGGATTCAACCACATTATCGATGTAGTCCACGGGATAGGCCGCGCGGGTATTTTCTGTGATCGAATCGTCGCTATAGTCGGGCACGCGCGTCTTCTCGTCAAGCACCACATTCTCGTAGACCGCGCCGAAGCGGACGGCGTTCCAGATCTGCGGCTCGTACTTCTGCGACAGGTTAATGCATTTAGCGTAGCAGCCACCCTCGAAATTAAAGACGCCATTATCGCCCCAGCCATGTTCGTCGTCGCCGATCAAGCGGCGCTCGGGATCGGCTGAAAGGCTGGTCTTGCCGGTGCCGGAGAGGCCAAAGAAGAGCGCGACATCATTAGCGGGTCCCACATTGGCCGAGCAGTGCATTGAGAGCACGCCTTCCTCCGGCAGAATAAAGTTCAGCACGGTAAAAATCGACTTCTTCATCTCACCGGCGTACCTGGTGCCTGCGATCAACACCAGCCGCTCCTCGAAGTCGAGAATGATCGCGGTCTCCGAACGCGTCCCATGAGTGCGCGGATTCGTATGAAAGTTGGGGACGCAGAGAATCGTAAAGCCAGGACGCTCGCTACTCAGATCGCCCTCATTGGCGCGCAAGAAGAGCTGGCGCGCAAACAGGTTATGCCAGGCCATCTCCGTGATTACCTGGATCGGCATGCGATAGCGTGGGTCCGCGCCCGCTGCCGCATCCAGCACATAGACATCGCGCCCCTGTAAATAGTCGGCCAGGCTGCGCCGCATCACCTCAAAGGTCTCGGGGCTCATCGGGTGGTTATTCTCGCCCCACCAGATTTTCGCGCTCGACTCTTCGTTAGAAACAACAAATTTATCTTTCGGCGAGCGCCCGGTATGCGGCGTCGTAACGGCGGCAAATGCTCCGTTAGCAGCTAAAATACCTTCATTGCGTGCTAAAGCATGCTCAACAAGAACTGCGGGAGAAAGATTCCAGTGAATATTGCCTAAATTTACCAACCCATAATCTTCCAGGGCCTTCCTGCTCATCATCATTGTCATAGATATATCTCCTTTGGGGTCTCTCTTCCGGTCGCGTTGACGCAACGACGATGCTGTCTATACTCTCTCATAGAGTATACCGCAACGCGCCTATCCCCTAACTACCGTTAGTCTATCAGACTTCAAGGCGTAGCGCAAGCCGACGCATCTACATGGACGCATAAACTAAGCATCGTCAATCATTTTAAGCAGCCGTCTTACCGTCTAATAACTACGCGGCATACTCATCTCTGTGGTTGAAAGGGGGTAAAAATGAGAAGGTTTTAGTTATGGGTAGGGTAAAAAAGCTGTATGTGACAACTGGTATCGGGTGATACCAGTTGTTTTGTTTAATTTTGCGAAGTCGCACAGAAAAGTCAAAGGTTCAGTTCTTCTCCCAACCTTTTTCCAATACCTCTTCGGCATACCCATCAAGTCTGGTCGCAACCCATTCACATTCAGGCACTCCCGTCCTGTCTCCTATTGTTTCAAAAATGCCTTGCGCCCGATTCACTTCCGCTTTTCCCTGCCGAAGAAGCTGCTCGACCGTAGTGCGATCAGTGTTGGCTCCGTCTCCGTTTTGCATACTGATCAGTTCCTCTAGCTTCTCTTTTGCCCGCATCAGGTAGAGGTGCGCGCCATACGCCTCGGCAGTATAGGCAGGGTTGCGGGGAACAAGGAAAAGCCCGCCAGTATCCAGCCGCACCACCTGCTGATGGGAACGGGCTAGCAGTTCGGTGGTAGCATGCACGTCCAGGAAAGTGAGGGCCAGATAACGCAGCGGCGGAATATAAAACCAGGACTCAACTGGAATGGGCTGATTATCAAGCAGCTCCTGCCCTCCCGAGTAGTGGAGATCCAAAAGGGCATCATTATTGCTCAGGTCGCGATCACGATAGCCGAAGGCGAAGAGTGGGTCCACGATCTCACACAGCAACTGGCTCCATTCTACAAAGGACCGGTAAACATCCATGTAGGAGTCGCGGGGATAATCAGGACCGCGGTCTCGGATTACCTCAGCCTCTGCGGTAGCTATGCTGAATTGCACCCAGTCCAGGTATGGATTAAGGGTAAAATCGAATGAGAGGTAGCACCAGCACACATCATTGTTGCAGGTCAGGATGCCTCCTCCAGCCAGGATCATACTCTCAACACAATTCTGTAACGAGCCGATGAATTCGCCATTATCCGAAACAGGGACCCCTAGAGACTCAACCGTCAGGTTTTTGCGCAGTAAAGTTGGCAAATCGGGCGTGAGACGGCCATCTGCCGCAAGCTGCCCTTCCCATGTCAACGAGTCATTAGGGAAGTGTTGGAAGCTTAGCCCATGCTCCCAGAGCTGCCGTAGGACATTTATAACCCATACAGCATCTCGGCGGCAACGAGGGAGCAGCATTTCGAATGTTAAATCATCAGTTGATTTGCTCATAATGGCTCCTTACTTAACAGTCCAGTGGCGGCATCACGACCACATTGTTAGCCCCAAGAATCGATCTGGCAAGCGCAACAGTTGCATCCAACTGCTGCTGCTGATTTGGCGTTATGGGTGAGGCGGGAGTCTGCACATAAAACATCGCACGCGCGGGAGGCTTGCGTAAAGCCGCTTCCTGTTTCAAGGCCCTGAGCTGATCAGCAAAGCCTTTCTTACTTATTTTATTTGCCTGCCCAACCTCAATAAGCCAGGGTGGCTGATAGTTCGTCATGATATCAATATCGCCCGTTTTAGGCTTTCCATTTTCCAATATAGGATTACCAGCAGCATCCCTCCATGTATATTTGACACCATAGCCGGCAATATTCGTCGGACCGATCATCATAATAGCATGTACCAGGGCTTCAGCCTCAATACGTACATTTATATCACTACTGGTCAAATTTTGCAGAACGCTGCTGAAGAGATTCCAGTTGTCCAGGATTTGCTCCATCTGTTTGATGGAATAGTGGCAGGCCAGATAGGCCACGATGCCTGCGGTCAAGCCTTGCTTCACCAGCTTCTTAAACTCGTCCCATATCCTCTGCGCCTTTTGCTCGAATTCTTTAGGTAGAGCCGAACCATCGGGCAATACCCATTGAGGATAAGCAATCGAAGTAGCATGCTGATGCTGGTAAATCAACTCCCTGATCTCATAGACCGCGAAGTTGATCAGCGTGGCGGCGGCCCAGATTGCGGCGTCGGCGAGGATTAAGTCGCCGATAAAACTCAGTTCGGCAGCGATCAAGCCGACATCGACCACCGCCTCGCCACCCCCAATGACAACCCCTCCCAATCCTCCAACCTCAATGGTAATCACACCCCCCAATATAGCAACAATGATCTCAAGCACGAGGATGATAACATCAACGATAGCAAGTCCAATGGCGACTCCAGCGATGATCTCAAGGCCGACGATAAACGCCTGGTCGATAGCAGCCTGCGCCTGATTGTACTGCTGCAATATGCCGCCATCCCCCCCGCCGGAGGAGCCGCTCGGATTCATAGGCGCAGTCATGGTATTGACGGAGGTCTGCACTACCTGGAAATGCGTGTCAAGCGCGGTGGCGAAATCTCCTTGTAACCCCTGTGAGCCGCTACTGCCTGTACGCAACGCAGTGAGCTTCTGCTGCACCTGCGTGATGGTATTCTGATGCAACGCCCCGACAGATTGCGAGACCTGGGTATGCATCCGCACCTGCTGAATCATCGGATCGGTCACACGCTTGACCTGCTTCTGTGCAAATGCCTGTGGTCCTTCGCTAAGAATGCCGAAGGCCATCTCCTCTAGCGCCTGAACTGGATTGACGCCATGTCCACTGGCGATACCCACGAGGCGGGGCAGAAAGGTAAAAGGGTTCTCGCCGATGGAGACAATAAACTGGACGAATTGGGGTAGTGAGGCAAAAGATGGCACGCCCAACGTGCCAAGATGACTCACGACATCTTCCATTGTGTGAAAAACCATACTGCCTGCGTGTTCAACATCATTCCAGAGGTTGCCAAGATCATCAAAAAGGCCCATACTCTGCTCCTGATTGCGGAATATCTGCTCTTTACATCTGCTATTCTTGACTCTTTCTTGCTAGAGCCGGTTGTCTGAAGAAGTCTATGGCGAGAACGAATCCTTATAAGCCCATGAACAGGCTAGTGATAGCTCCCAAAGAGCTGTTTGATCCCTTCATCGAAGGTGATGGCGTTGATAGAGCCGTTCTCAAGGGCATCAGCCAGAGCGTAAAGCGATTCGTAGTTTTTCGCCATTTGTTGATGCCACGCATGAATATGGTCCATAAGCGCCGGCCCTCCTGAGACACCTTTGCTAAGGGCTCCGGTAAGGTTGGTAAGCGAGTGGGGAGCGTTGTTATAGAGGATCAGATGCTGCTGCCATTGCGCATCGAGTAGCGCACGAATTTCTTGCGCGGTCTGCTTCATAGCTGCTGTAGGATAGGTAATCACATCAGTCATAAGTTGTTCCCCTTCTTCCTTAAAAGCAAACAAATGACTTTTTAGTCGTTAAACAACGTTATCATGCGTTAAATAGTTCCACAGATACTGTGAGGAACCTTCGCTGGTATAACCTATTGGCTGTATTTAAAGTTTATATTGTCGAAATTATATCATACGATCACGACCAGAGGTAGGGGCAGGTCTTGCACCTGCCCCTACGCGATTGCGACCGGGTGCTGCAAGTAAATGCCTACATAAATGCGCAGATAGCCGCCATCGTCGTCGGGATAGATGCTTGTATGGGTATTGCAGTGATCGCATTCGTAACTGGCAATAGGGGCAGGATTGGTAATGCCGTCGTGCATGGCGTCGATATTCATCGTTCCCCCATTGCCGGGGCCGAAGAGGACGCCAATAATTCCAGCATTAGCGAAGTCCGAGACGTGACTTAGAATATATTCGGGGCGATTATCCTGGTAATGGCCCTGAGTATTATTCATGGTATCAAAATACTGATTGCCCATCGGCACCTGCCACATGATCGCGCGCCGTCGCGTCTGCTGGCAGAGCCTCCCCATAAAATCGAGGTAGCGTGCGAAGTTGGGGAAGGTGAGGTTATAGCGGTCCCACCACGAGCGACCGCCGGGCTGAGCGGAATCGTGGTCGGCCACATCGTTCGAGAGCAGATCCCAACTCGAAACGCCGGCAGGATTGCCAACCAGCCCGACGCTGTTCAAGAAGTTGGCCTCCTGTTGCGCCAACGCCGCGACGTCGAGCGATGATCGGGTATCACTCCCAATATCGGTATTGGTAGCCCAGAGAGAGGCGTGAAGGGCCAAAATGGCGTTGCTGGCGTAGATATCGCGCAGATGCAGCAAGGCCCAGCTAAAGCCCTGAGCGGTATTGGGGAAGCCAGCGACGGCGGCATACCCTGACGAAGCGACGCTGGCAGGAACACTGGCGGCGCTACGAGAGCCATCCGCCTGCTCCAGAAAACCCCACAGATCAGGCTCAACGACCACCAGCACCGGCCTGCCAAAAGCCTTGATTTTCTGCAACAGCAGCGCCCAGTTGGCAAAGTAAGCCGCCATCGTGGCAGGATCGGTGAGGTTGGCATGGTCCTGCTGGCTATCATGACCGCCACAGTACGAGCCTAGCTGAGGGCCGTTGGACTGACACAATTCATAGTAGACAAAGGTGGGGATATAGCCATGTTGCGCGCTCTCTTGCATATAGAACGTCGCGAACTGGCCCGCGGGCTGATTCCACGTCTCCCAGCCATGTCCGGTATTGACGCCACCAGAGAGATACTGGTAACGGAAGGTAAATGCGGCCCCATTGGTCTGACGCATACCATCAAGTGCAGCAACGGCTCCCGGGGCATTCATCACGCCAAAGCTAAAATAGCGCGGAAACCCTGCCGGAATGCCGCCCACTCCCCCCACAGGCGCGCTCGCTCCGCCGGGAGTAACTGCCGCCGTTGGCTTTGCCGGCAGCGTCCCCCCCGCGTAGTGCGAGAGAGAGACGGGGCTGCCGGTCGGCGTCAAATAATTGTATGGCAGATTGGCATAGGAATCTCCCGAGGACGAGCCGCAGGAGGAAATCAACAGCACAAGCCCCATGAAGATCAGCGCAACCACCGTTTTGCGGTACGACGAGAATCGGCGCATGCTTGCCCCCTACCCAGATTATTTGCAACATATCGTATACATTGAGACGAAATGCTCCGCCATAGTATAACAAAATTTTGATATTTATCGTACCGCTTTTAGGATATTTGGGTGGAGCCCAGGTCTTTGTTTTTAAGCATAGCCAGAGCGGCAGGAACAGCCCCTATGCTCCAGAGAGCGCAGATGAGATATTTGAGTATATCCTGGAAAACGAGATTGTGTATAGGAAAGATGACGATGGTAAGCGGGCTGGTAAGGGCAAAGGCCCAGGCAGCCCATATGGGTACGATTCGCAGCCGACCAAGCATGAAGCCAATGAGCACGGCGCTGAGCAGGTGGCCGATAACGTAGATGAGCAGGAAGGTCGTCATGACAACGTCGCCGTTGAAGCGCGTCCAGAGCGCAGCAAACTGTGGGGTGCTGCCGACCAGGTTAATATCGTAAGCTAGAGAGTCGAGGCCCATGAGCGCGGCCCAGGGAATCCAGCCAACCAGGGAGAGGGCGGCAGAGATGGTTGCCAGCCAGGGAGCGCGCCGCATGCCCAGCAACGACATGCCCAGATAGCCCAGCGGCAGGAAGAAGGAGGCCGCGACGGCGCCAATGAAGTGCAGCGTGTTGCCGGTCGAACCAGCAACTGCGGCGTCGATGAGAGGCTGGCGCTGGTTTCCCTCCCAGGAGACGAGGTAGAGCGAGATGCTCAGCGACGCGAGAATGATGCAGGCCGCCAGACTCACGCGCTGAAAGGTGAAAGCAGTAGACACAGATGCCTGCTCTGCATAAGATGTAGAATGTTTCATCATAGTTATTCCCTCCATTAGAATGAATTCTCCGGTATTTAAGTGCATATGGTAGCGCGCCCACATATTCATCGTGTGGGCGAGTAGAGGAATATTGCATCAAGAGAACAATAGCTTATCCTTCCAGGCTGCCCGGGTTATCCCCCTGGCTATTCCAGCGTTGCATGGCGCGAGCAAAATCTTCGGTAGCCTGAGGTCCGGCCACTTCCAGCCCCTGCCAAAATTTCTCGCGGTCGGAGCCGCGGTAGCCCATAAATTCGGCGTAGAAGCCTGTCAAGCGTTCCCCTGAACGGCGACGCTCGCGTATCGAGAGCGAATATTTGAGAAAAAACTCAAGCGTTGGAGCATCAGTCCAGTCCGAACGAAAGAGCACGCGCCCGCTGCGTCCAATCACATAGGTCATATTGGGCAAGGCTCCATACATTCTGTGGCCGGTTCCAATCAGGTCATCCACCAGGATCGGGCGCTCTATATGAAGGGCCTCCTTGAATGCTCGTGCATGAGCCAGCTTCTGCTCCATACTGCGATGCGGCCCGTAGTGCTCGCCAGGGTGAGCCTCTCGCGCATACACAAAGACGAAGTTAAAACCCTTTGGCCCATACTCTTTTGCCATTGGTTCTAGCATTGGCGCCGCCAATGAGCAATATGGTCAGGTGTATGAACCAAACTCGATCACCAGGTCTTGCTCCCGCCAGTAATCGCTCAATTTTGCCTGCGCCCCCGTTTCCGCCAGGGTAACCGAAAAATCGGGAGCCTGCGACCCTATTTGCAGCAACGTGCGGAAGCTGAGAAAATCTTCTTTGCCTTCAAAGACACTATAGTTATACGCCTCAATTTCATGCTGATCCGTCATAGCCGAGTATCTCCTCATACTGTTTTCTACCATGCTGATAATACGTATAGCTCATTTTTAAGCATAGACTTTTGTTTGGCATAAATCAAGGAGGCGGGGGATTGCGCATGACAAATTTTGCCTTGACAATGTAAGCAGAAGCGTGGTAGCATTTTATCGAAAACTATCATTTTAGAAAGATCAACATATGTTACTCACTTTAGGTTTCATACAACTTGCGCCAGTTTGCCGCGTAGGCGATCTCGCCGGGCTTACGTGGCAGGAACAGGCACCAATCCTTCGATGCAGTTGCCTCCCCTGACTAGAGGGGCAACACCCTTCAAACGCATCTTTTAAAACGCTCTGTTTCCCCATCTCTTAGCCGTCTGGCACGTATCGCCGGGTACAGCCGTCGTGGCGGGTATATTATTGCCCACAACGCGCCGGCGCCGCTCCTTGCTGTCTCTTGCGAGCCCCGTACCCTTTATTTCCAAAGATTTATTTAGCCGTCATTACTGTTCGCCCTCGATAAAGGAGCTGAGCCTTATGTCAACAATACAACAGGATTCATCGGAGCTACAGGCCGCCGTCAAACCTAAGCGGGCCATCCCATTATGGCGCAACCAGGATTTCCTGCTGCTACTGAGCGGGCAGGCGGTATCGTCCATTGGGACACAGATTTCGCAGCTTGCTTTTCCGCTTCTGATCCTGGCTATCACGCATTCACCCGCTCAGACCGGGTTAATCACCGCTCTTCGCGGTCTGGCCTATGCCCTCTTCAGCCTGCCGGCAGGCGCGCTTGCTGATCGCTGGAACCGCAAACGCGTGATGATCCTGTGCGATACAGGGCGAGCCATTGCGCTTGGCAGCATTCCTTTCGCCTTTGCTCTAGGCGTCTTGACCATCACCCAGCTCTACTTCGTCACCCTCATCGAGGGCATCCTTTTTGTTTTTTTCCAGATGGCGGAATCCACAGCCATCCCGCATATCGTATCCAGGGAACAGATCCCAGCGGCCAACGGGCATAATGAGGTCATATTCTCCAGCGCCTTGATGCTTGGCCCCTCCATCGGAGGCGGGCTGTACGGTATCTCCAGCATGCTGCCATTTCTGGGCGATGCGCTATCATACACAGCCTCGGTCGTCTCCCTCTGCTTCATCAAGGCTCAGTTTCAGGAAGAGCGAACGATAGCGCCGCTGAACTTGTGGGGAGAAGTTAAAGAGGGGCTGGTATGGCTCTGGCATCATCCTCTGCTCCGCTTTATTGCCATCCTCACCGGAGGGCTGACTACTCCCTGCGTCGGCTATGGCCTGATCATGATCGTCCTGGCGCAGGGCATGCACGCCTCGCCTGCCACCATTGGCCTGATCTTCGCGGGCGGGGGAGCTGGCAGCATTCTGGGTGCGCTACTGGCAAGTCCGCTGCAAAATCGTTTTGGCTTCGCACGGGTGATGATCGGTGCGACCTGGTTCTGGGCGCTGTCCTGGCTACTTTACGCCGTCGCGCCCAACCCGCTGCTTCTGGGCATCGTCAACGGCCTCAGCTACAGCGTCGTTCCGCTTTACATGGTCGTGCAGTATAGCTACCGCATGACCATCATTCCCGATCATCTGCGGGGGCGCGTTAACAGCGTCTTCCGCCTGATCGCCTTCGGCAGCCAGCCGCTAGGCTTTGCCCTCACCGGCATCCTGCTCCAGACTATCGGACCGGTCATGTCGGTAATCGTGCTCTTCATCCCGCAATTTATTCTTGCCATCGCCGTGACGTTTAACAGGCATGTTCGGGAAGCACGACCGATTAAGGAGTTATGATATAATTAAGGGCGTAGGAGGAAAAGTTGTCATGGAGGAGGATTTGTCATGAAGGAATTGAATAGACACGACATCACATCGTTGCTTCAGGAGCTAGGAGCCGAGCTAGAAAAGAAGTTTAGCGAGCCTGTACAGGTAATGCTTATTGGCGGGGCTTATATGATCCTGACATTGCACAACCGGCAAAGCACCGAAGATATAGACATCTACCCGCTAAACATTCCTGATTCAACCCGGCCCGATAAGCAAACCAAACACTTTTACGCCGCTATACGCGAGATCGCTCGTCGTCATGGGTTGCCACGAAAATGGCTCAACGATGTGTCATTCAGCCTGCTTGGTGGACTTAGCCCACAATCAATGGAATTGTGGACAACCTACGGCATGCTCCAGATTTTCTGGCCGCCTCGCGACTTTATCTTAGCCTTGAAACTGTTCGCAGATAGACGAAAAGACCGCCCCGACATCGAGGCATTACTTCACGACCTTGACATCACTACACGAGAGCAAGCTCAGGCTATCCTGGATCGCTACATTGAAAGCCGATTTCAGCGGGAATATCGCGTCCATCTAACGCTAGACACATGGTTCCCATAAATCAAATATATGCTACAATGATAAAAGAGGAAATCCGAGTTGAGGAATTGGAAGAGAAGCAATGTTTACTAACACGCCGCAGACAATGAGGCTAACATACCAGGAGATCTGCCAGGATATGCTGGATGCACAGAAACCAAATCCCTGGGTGCCTCTTGGCAACTTCATGAACAGTTGGTATGACTACCACAAAAACAAGCGCAAAATGCTCGTAAAAGAACCGCTGGAGATGCCGGAGAAGCCTACACTCGAACAACTTCAGTGGGCTGTGTTTTGCGCCGCCTCCGTCGAATACTTCTGCCATAAATACAATATCCCCTGTCCAAAGTGGGTTTTTGATCCTGTTTACGAACGGCTTCCTGAGCCCTGGTATGACTCTCCTCATGCACATCTGGAGGAGATTCGTGAACGGCTAAGGGAGGAATCACCAGAGCCATTTAAGCGGCGGAACATCTTTGTGAGCAAGCGGATCTACGCCAACAAGTACGAAATTGCGGAAGATCTGGCTGAGAGACGCACTGCATGATAGAGTTGCCATATACTATCTGCTTCTGTTGCTATCAACAACATGTGTTGATGCTTTACCGAACATTTCCTCCAAATGCTCAGCTTTGGAATGGCCTGGGCGGGAAGATCAAAACAGGTGAAACTCCATTAGCCTCAGTTCATAGAGAAATGCGAGAAGAAGCGGGCCTTTCTTAACCACCCATCTTAGAAGCCAGAATACCTTATGAATACTTTTGTGAGTACGAACGTGAAAATTCCTCGACTGAAACCTTTCGACAGTTAGTGATTCGCTTACTGCCTGCTCACATAGTATTGAGTGGATGTCAAGAGTAACGCATTAGATACTTTTAAAAGCTATTTCATTAATATACTGCTTTAACTCTTCTGCAATTAACTGCACGGCAGGAGCGTTCATCAACGTATCATGCGTGCCAGGCATTACACATATACGCACTGGTCGATCAGAGTATGCCTCCCAGCCATAGGCTGGTCGAAAGTACATTTGCTCAAGCTCGTCGGAAAGGGGCTTGGGGTTATCAGAGGTGGCAACATCAGCTTGAAAGAAGGTAATTGGCCCTGGAAACACGCCGGGCCGGTAGCTCTGGATCATCTGCCTGTCGGCTCGCGTGCGCTGGAGAAAGCGTTCAACCCAGGGGAAGATCTCCTCTGGAAGAGCTATCTGTTGCTGCTGCATCTGTTGCAGAATATAGCGGATCTGCGCGGCGCTGTCCAGCTTACTTAACTTCTCGAATGAGAGCGATAGCTCCTTACCCGCCTCATTCGCTTGCTGTTGCGCAAAACGCGCCAGCGCCACACTTTCATCAACATCTATCAGTTCGCTGAGAAGCGGGGGAGGCTGCGTATCAAACATTGCCAGCAGCACAATACGTTGCCCCTGCTGATACAGTTGGCGGGCCATTTCAAATGCCATCAACCCGCCAAAAGACCAGCCACTCAGCAAATATGGCCCCTCCGGCTGAACGGTACGCAAAGCTGCAACGTAAAAGGCGGCCATTTCTTCGAGACGGGAGAACGCCGGGACGGCTTCATCAGAGTAAAGGCGCAGGTCCTCTACCCCATAAACGGTCAATTCGCGGCCCAGGTGTCGTACCAGGTCCCGGTAGCAGAGCACGCTTCCGCCTCCCGGATGCACACAGAATAATGACAGCCGCTCGCTTCCTTGCTGCAACAACACGATAGGAGAACGCGGCGCTTGTTGGAAGCTTTGACGGATCTTTCGAGCCAGAGCTTCAATTGTTCCCTCCTGAAAGAGGTACGAGAGCGGCAGTTTATGCTGATACTGGCGCTGAATATGGGCCATCAAGCGTACGGCTAGAAACGAGTTCCCGCCCAGATCAAAGAAATTATCCATGATGCCAACGGGATTGATTGCCAGGATTTTTTGCCAGAGCTGCACCAGCCACGCTTCCAGATGATCTCGTGGCACAACCGATTGCTTTTGTAACTCTGGCCTCTGCGCAGCAATAGCCGTGAGTGCCTGATAATCAACTTTGCCGTTCGGCGTCAAGGGCAACGCAGCCAGCGTAATATAGGCTGAGGGCAGCATATACTCGGGGAGCAACTCCCTCAGATACCCTCGCCATTGCTCGTTGGTAGGGGCCACTCCCGCGATCTCCCACGATGAATCGGGGAGCCACGGAGCTACCGGTTGCCCTGCGTCGTCTTGCTCAGGGCCGGGGCGAGCCCTGCCCCCACGTTTATAGACAAGGTAAGCAACCAGCCGTTTCTGGCCTGGCTGATCTGCGCAAACATGCACCACGGCATCACGTATCGCCGGATGTTGCCTGAGAGCGTTTTCGATTTCTCCCGGTTCTATCCGAAAGCCATGCAGCTTGATCTGCCGGTCGCACCGCCCCAGGTACTCGATAGTGCCGTTGCGACGATAGCGTACCAGATCGCCGGTTCTGTAAAGGCGCGCCCCCGGTTCGGCAGCGAAGGGATGGGGGACAAAGCGTTCGGCGGTGATGGCGGGTCGGTTTAAGTAGCCGCGCGCCAGACCGCTGCCGCCAATATAGAGTTCACCAGGCACCCCGACCGGCACCGGTTGCCAGTACTGATCCAGGATATAGACCTGAGTATTAGCTAAGGGACGTCCGATAAGCGTCTGACCGTCTGCGAGCTGGATCTGGTGCTGCATCGACCAGACCGTTGTTTCGGTCGGTCCATAGAAATTATACAGAGGACAGCGCGCCTGCAATAACTGAGTCGCCAGCCCCCAGGGCAATGCTTCCGCGCCACAGATCAACGTCATAGATGGGTGCATCTCCAGCAGGCCCGCCTCCAATAGCAACGACCACATCGTCGGCGTCGCCTGCATACAGGTGACGCCATAGCGACGCAGCAGCGTCAACAGCAAGCCCGGTTCAAGCACGCTCTCACGATCAAACAGCACTTCTTGCGCGCCGCAGATGAGCGGTAAGAACAGCTCTGGTACCGACATATCAAAGGAGCAGGAGGCCAGCGCCGCAATTACTGCGTTTTCATTCACAGCCAGATCATTGCACATCGCGCTCAACAGGTTACAAACTGCGGCGTGAGTAATCTGCACGCCTTTAGGCTGCCCGGTCGAGCCTGATGTGTAGATGATATAAGCCAGATTCTCAGGCTTCGCCCCGCTCTCAGGAGGCATATCGTCAGGATAGGACGCAAGCAGGGACCATAGGTTCTCCAGGCAAACGATACGCCTTCGGGAAGCTGGCAAAGACGCTTGAAGATGCTGCCGGGTGATAATGATAGGGGCCTGCGTATCCTCTAGCATATATGAGAGCCGTTGAGGTGGGGTACGCAGGTCAAATGGGACATATGTGCCGCCGGCCTTTAAAATGCCCAGAATGCTCACCAGGAGCGCGGAAGAACGTTCAAGGTAGAGTGCAACTGGCACCTCCGGGCCGACTTGAAGACCCCGCAGAAAATGAGCCAGCCGGTTGGCTTGCTGGTCGATCTGGCGATAAGTGAGCGTTTGCTCAGTCGAGACCAGCGCAGCCGCATCAGGAGTACGAGTTACCTGTTGTTCGAACAGGTGATGCAAACAGAACGGCGCTGGTAAGAATTGCTGCTCCTGATTCCAGTTGATCACGATCTCCTGATACTCATACTGTGTTAAAAGCCGCATATGCACGATATGTTGTCCCGGATCTGCTAGCGTTTGCGTCAACAACTCGCGAAAATGTTCAACAAAACGCTGCATCGTTCGCGGCGCAAAAAGATCCGAATTATATTCAACCGAACCAACCAGTAGGGGCAATCCTTTTTCGTTGCCCTCTACACTCTCTTCAAGGGCAAGCGTCAAATCAAAACGTGTGGTTTTATGCTCTCCAAGCAGGCGTGATTGCACCTGTAGATTGGGCAAGGCCAGCGTCGAGGGAGGCAGGTTTTGCAGCACAAACATGACTTGAAAGAGCGGATTATGGCTCAGACTCCGCTCAATTTGTAGCTCTTCTACCAGTTTTTCAAAAGGCATCTCCTGGTGCGCAAAAGCATCCAATGTAACCTCTTTTACCTGTTTGAGCAGTTCACGGAATGTCTGGGAGCCATTGAGTTGTGCGCGCAACACGAGCGTATTGGCAAAGTAGCCAATCAGTTCTTCAAGTTCTGGGTACTTGCGCCCGGCCATAGGCGAGCCGACCAGAATATCCTCCTGACCGCTATAGCGATAGAGCACCGCCTGGAAGGTTGCCAGCAGCCACATGAAGGGCGTCACGCCCTCTTTGACACACTGTACCTTCAATTGAGCTAATAGAGGTGACGGCAGCGTGAAAAAAATTTGTCTGCCTCGATAACTCTGGATAGATGGCCGGGGATAGTCGGTGGGCAGTTCTAACAGAGCTGGAGCAGACGAGAGACGCTGCTTCCAATAGGTTAGCTGGGTAAGAAATTGCTCGCTTTTGAGCCATTCCTGCTGCCAGTAAGCATAATCGGTGAACTGGATTGGCAAATCTGCAAAAGGCGATGGTTTCCCAGTGACAAATGCGCGGTAAAGGGTTGCCAGTTCTTGCACCAGGATTGCCACGGACCAGCCATCAGAGACAATATGATGCATGGTGAGAAAAAGTACATACTCTTCCTCGCTCAGGGCAATAAGCCAGGCTCGTAGCAGAGGTCCCTGGCCCAACACAAATGGCTGTTCGGCCTCCTGCGTTGCCAGATGATGTAGCAACAATTCGCGTTCTTGTGAGGAGCATGCGCGCAGGTCTATTTCAGGTATATATGTCCAGGCATGCGGCAGTATTAGCTGAACGGGCTCTTCGTCTATGATCACAAAACGGGTTCGCAAAATGTTATGACGTTTGAGCAGTTCATTATAGCTCCGTTCCAGGACAGAAAAAGAGAGCGGTCCTCGCAGGTGAAAGGCTTCGAACATGGTGTAGAAAGCGCTATTTGGCTGCAACTGGTCCAGAAACCACATTCTTTTTTGAGCAAACGAGAGAGGAGCATGCCCTGGATTATTTATACGCTTGATGGTATGCGCCGCTGCCGCAGCAATGCCTTTTTCTTCTAGCAACGCTTGCAGCAAGAGGCGTCTTTCTTCTGTGAGTTTCGTGGTGCGCCTGGCCGAATCGCTCATCTATTGCCCCTCATTCAAAAAATTCCTGGTATGTAACATGGAGCGTACTTCATCATCTGAAAGCTCTATCACCATTTTAAAGACGAGCGCAATTTTCTCCAGACGCTCCCGCTGCTCGTCATCCTGGCAAAGTACCGCAATCAGTTCGGCGATGGTCGGATGCTCTAAAAATGTACGTAATGGAAGCTCGACCTGTAGATCGACGCGCAGTCTGGAAACGACCTGCATAGCGGAAAGAGAATGCCCTCCCAGCGCAAAAAAGTTATCCAGGGTGCCAATCTCCTCGCGTTGCAACACATCGCTCCAGATATCAGCTATGAGCTGCTCCAACGGCGTTGCCGGCGCCAGAAACGCGACCGGCCTGCGAGGCGCTATCTCATCCGGCAACGGAAGGGCGGCGCGATCAATCTTTCCCTGCACCGTGAGAGGAAGCTTCTCAAGCAGGATATAGGCGACGGGAAGCATGTAATCCGGCAAATTGGCGCCTAAAAACGACCGCAAATCGTCTTCGTCGAATGTATATCCTGGTCGAAGCGAGAGATACGCGATCAGTTGCCTCTCGCCAGCGCGCATTTCCCTGCACACCACCATACCATCCTGCACTGATGGATGCCGCATCACCTGCGCCGCCACTTCTGCCGGTTCGATCCGAAAACCGCGTATTTTCACCTGCTGGTCAACGCGCCCCAGAAATTCTAGCTCGCCACATGGTAATAAACGGGCCATGTCTCCGGTTTTGTACAGACGCATTCCAGGTTCGGACCTTTCTCCCCGACAGAACTCTTCAATCTCCGTAGGGACCTGATTTATCGCGTCCGATTGATCGCCTTCCTCCCCCAAAATCGTTGCACCATCCATTGCCTCAGTATGGAGGAGAGAACGCAGCGAAACGTTTTCTGCTGAAGGCGAGGCGCCGAGTGCGAGTTTGGGAGAGGAAGGCGCTGAAGCGGACGCGCTGAAGCGGGTCCCTACGGGGGCATTTCCTACGTCATTTGTTACATTGCATAGGCTGATTCCTACGAAGGGATGGGGAAGAAAACGCTCGGCTGTCAGATCGGGAGCATGGAGATAGCCACGCGCCAGGCCGGGGCTGCCGATGTACAACTCTCCAGCGACCCCCTCTGGCACAGGCTGCATAAAAGCGTCCAGCACATAAAGCTGTGTATAGGCTATGGGGCGGCCTATTGGGATGGCGCTTGTATACTCTCTATCGCCTGACACTTGATATATACAGCAGCCAACGCTTGCCTCTGTCGGTCCATACTCATTGATGAATTTGCTCTCAGGTTTTTGACGCTGCCAGGGCGACAGTAATTCGGCTGTAAGCGCCTCTCCGCCAATAACAAACATCTGAGAATGCAGTTTTTTATCAGCAGCCGTGGCTGGCTCCGCATCGAGAAGCTGATTGAGCAGCATGAGATGAGCCGGTGTGAGTTTAAGCGGGCTGCAAGATCGCTCGTAGAGGAGAGGCATCAAGTCTTCAACAGTGCAATGTTCGGCGAGCAGTATAACGGGCTTTCCCACAATTAATGCAGGAAAGATGCTCGTCACAGTAAGATCAAAGCCAGGCGAGGTATGGAAAGGAGAGCCATCGCTTTCCGCGACTGCATAAGCCTCCGCCGCCCAGGTCACGTAGTTAACCAGGCCCGTATGTGGTACCATCACGCCCTTTGGCTCGCCGCTGGAACCGGAGGTATAGATGATATACGCCAGATTTTCAGGCTGCACCGCGCTCGTAGGAGCTGTCTCTCCCTGAAAACGCGCAAGCTGCGGCCATACTTGTTCCACATAGATGGTATGCAGCGGAGTATCCGGCAAGGACGGCTGTAATGATTCCTGGGTAAAAAGTATCGTGGCCTGCGCATCCTCTAGCATCCTGCTCAGCCGCTGAGGCGGGGTACGTGTGTCAAATGGCACATACGCGCCACCTGCTTTTAAGATGCCTAACATGCAAATGATCAAAGCAGGCGAACGTTCGAGGTAGATCGCGACAGGCACATCTGGGCCGACTTGCATTGCCCGCAAAAAATGGGCTAGCTGATTGGCCTGTTGATCAAGTTGCTGATAGGTAAGGGTGAGTTCAGGCGAGATCAAAGCTGGAGCGTCGGGAGTACGTGCCACCTGTTCTGCAAAAAGCTGATGAAGGCACGCTCGCTGGGGTAAAAGCGCCTGGGGCTGGTTCCAGTTGACAAGTATCTTTTGCAGTTCGTCCGCCGACAGAAAACTCTGCGCTGCATGATCCTGATGAGGATCATCCACCATCGTCCGCAACACCTGGCGATAGCAATAGGCCAGAGCCTCGCACTGAGCTTTGCTGAAACGCGTCGCATCAAGATCAAGCTGGAGCGAGAGCCGGTCATGCAATGGATCAAGCATAAAGCTGGCACTGACGGCGAAATTGTTTTTTTCCGATCTTTTCGTATCCAGTATAACGAAGTCCTGCTGCCGGGCAAGATGGGCGACGGCGTGGAAGTGCAGGTAAGTAAACAGGGTCTCGAACAGTATTGCGCCCCCTGCATCACGCTGGATTGCCGCCAGAGGATAATGGCGGAACGGCAGCAGTTCTATCTCGGTCAAAAATGTTGTTTTGACCAGGTGAGACCAGGAGCAGTGCTGCAATTGTTGCCGTAAAGGCACGACATTGAGGAACAGGCCACGAACCTGCTCTCCATCTTCTCGCTCCAGTCGGCCTTCGCTGGTCAAGCCGGTGAGAACATCGCTCTGGCCGCTCATCACGCTCATCACTTTCACATGAGCAGCCAGCAGCACGCTTTTCAGTGGAACCGAGACTTCTGCGGCTAAGCTCCGCAATCCTTGATAGATATCACGCGGGACGGCATATTCAAGGGAATAACATTGCTGGTCGGATACATCTGATGAAGCCTTGTCTGCTAGCTGGTTAAAGCCATACCCTTGAAGCTTCTGCTGCCAGTAGCGGCGATGCGCTTCCGACTGCAATACCTGGCGTTCGTACGCGACAAAATCGCTGAATGAGGCAGCCAGGGGAGCCGGTTGAGGCAGATTTTGACCACGCAGGAACGCGCTGTGCAGATCGAATATTTCTGCCAGGGTGGACATCAGGCTCCAGCCATCAAGGATAGCGTGATTTTCCGTCAGAGTGAACTGAAACGAGCTTTCACTGCGGCGGTGGATGTGGAAGCGCAATAACGGAGGCCCAGACAGATCAAAAAGCCTCCGTTCCTCTTCGGCTATAAATTGAGCAATACGTTTTTCCTGCTCGTCTTCAGCGAGATCACTCAGATCGTCGTATGTTATTGGGAAGTTGATCGACTGATGCACGAGTTGGAGCGGCTCGCTAAAGGTCGTCAGATCAAAGGAGGTGCGTAGAATAGCATGACGCTCTGCCACCTGTTGTACAGCCTGTCGCAAGCCCTCTCTATCAAACGGCGCTTTGATGTGCAGACTGAAAACGTTGTGGTAAAGAGGAGCGTCCGGGTGCAATTGCATATGGTAGAGCATACCCGCTTGCAACATTGTTAGAGGATAAGCATCAACCAATCCAGGCGGCAGTTTAGCGCGGTCCTGGTCGCTGAGCAGACTGAAAGCCGGGCAGCCGTTAGGGATAGGGCAATCGCCAGGGATTGCCCCTACCTGTAGCACGCGGTTCAGTGCATACACCGTCTGTTGCTGGAAAAGCTGTTGTAACGAGAAGTGCAGGCCGCGCTGTCTGGCTCGCGCCAGCACCTGGATGCTGCGAATGGAGTCGCCACCGAGCGCGAAGAAGTTATCATACAGCCCCACGCGCTCAGCACCCAGCACTTGCTGCCATATCTCCGCCAGTATCTGCTCATTGATTGTTTGTGGCGCTACAAAAGGCTGATCACTGGCAGCAAGCTGGCGCTCGGGCGCAGGCAACGCTTGATAATCGATTTTATTATTGGCCGTCATAGGCAAGCGTTCCAGCACCACATAGGCCACAGGAAGCATATAATCAGGAAGGCGGGCACTTAAATAGTTGCGCATCTGTTGCGCTGTTACCTGTGCTTCATCTCCAGGAGAGATTACGAGGTATGCCACCAGGTGACGCTCTGTGCTATCTGTTCCTGCCACCCGCACAACTGCCTCACGAACGGCAGGATGCTGGCACAATACCTGCTCGATCTCGCCCAATTCAATGCGAAAGCCGCGAATTTTCACCTGATGATCTACACGTCCCTGGTAGATCAACTCGCCCGAAGGCAGGAGACGAGCAAGATCACCGCTTTTGTAGAGACGAGCCCCGGGCTCGGACGCGCGGTAGCTCCCCGCTTCATCGTGGGAGCCCGCTTCATCGTGGGAGATTCCTACAAATGGATTGGGAACAAAACGTTCGGCGGTCAGGTCGGGTAAATGCAGATAGCCGCGTGCCAGTCCAGCCCCTCCTACGTATATCTCGCCTATCACGCCTATGGGGACCGGCTGCATATAGGGATCGAGCAGGTAAATTTGCATGTTATTGAGAGGCTGACCAAGCGGGCTGTGGGACGGCGACAGCAAGTCTTGTTGTTGCAAGCGGCGTTGCGTTACATGGACGGTGGTTTCTGTAATACCGTACATATTGACCAGGGCCGGGCCATGCTCTCCCCAGCTCTCAAACCAGGGATGCAAGCTGCCAACATTGGCGGCTTCTCCACCCAGAATCACCAGACGCAGGGCAGTGATTCTAGCGGCTGCCTGTATATCGACATAGAGCAATAATTGACGCAACGCTGAGGGAGTCTGGTTCAGGATCGTGATACCTTGCTGAAGGAGCAAGGCCCACAATTCCTGGGGGGAGCGCGTCACCCAGTATGGCACAATCACCAGGCGGCCTCCTGAAAGCAGCGCCCCCCAGATTTCCCAGACGGAGAAATCGAAGGCCGGAGAATGAAAAAGCGTCCAGGCGTCGTCAGGACCAAAGGCAAAAGAAGCTTGCGTTTCGAGCAAGAGATTCAAGAGTTGGGCGTGCGCCACCTGCACCCCTTTGGGCGTTCCGGTCGAACCCGATGTATAGATACAATATGCCAGATTTTGAGCGGTAATGCGACAGGGAAGATTGGTAGCAGGCAGAGCCATTAACGCCGTATACAGATCATCAAGACAGAAGACATGGACGCATTCGTGAGGCAGCAATTCAAGCAGAGCGCGCTGCGAAAGTACTAGCGATGCTCCACAATCCTGGATGATGAAAGCCAGCCGTTCTGCAGGGGAAGCAACATCCAGGGGAACGTAGACGCCGCCAGCTTTGAGCACGGCCAGCATGGAGATGATGATATCGACAGAACGCTCAAAAAAGAGAGCGACCGGAATTTCAGGCCCGATGCCAGATTGAGCCAGCAGGCGCGCCAGTTGATTGGCACGCTCGTTGAGTTGCGCATAAGTGACCATCTCCTGCTCGTATGTGAGGGCAAGGGCGTCAGGGGAGCGCACCGCCTGAGCCTCAAAAAGCTGAACGATGCTTTGATAACGGATCTTTTGCGCCTGCACATCGGGCTTTTGCTTGCTTACAAGTAAAGCCACCTCTTGCGGACTCAGCAGTGAGAAGTCTCGAATGTGCTGCTCTGGATGCGCCAGCATGATAGTTAAAATTCGCTGAAAATGTTGCAGCAGACGCGAGATGGTTGCGGGCGCGAAGAGATCGGTATTGTATTCAACAGTCGCAGTCAGGCCATTTTTGCTTTCAACCACAAACAGGGTGAGAGCAAACTTGGCCGTCCCCGTATCAATGGCGACCGGACGCAGTACCAGCTTACCCAGGTCGATGCTCTGCGCTTCTATCCTTTCATAAGAGAACATCACCTGAAAGATGGGGGAGCTATTTTGCCTGCGCGCAAGCCGCAAGCTTTCTACCAGCTTTTCAAACGGGATATCCTGATAGCTATAGGCTTCCAACGTACTGGTGTACACACGGGCCAGCAGTTCCAGGAACGAGGGATTGCCTGCCAGTTCCGTTCGAATAGCGATAGTATTGACAAAGCAGCCCAGGAGTTGCTCCAGTTCCTGATGAATCCGCCCAGAGACTGGCGAGCCCACAATAATCGTGCTTTGCTCGGTATAGCGATGGAGCAAAAGTTGAAAAGCTGCCAGCAGCACCATGAAAGGCGTCAGATTTTGTTGCTTACTGAAGGCACGCAATTGCTCGACCAGGGCATATGGGATCTCTTGAGTAAGTAATGCTCCTCGAAAGGTTGCCTCCATCGGCGGCGGATAGTCCGTTGGCAACTCAAGGAGCGGGATATCTGTTGTCAAATAATGCTGCCAGGCAGTAATGCGCGTCTCAAGCTGAGGATCTTGCAGCATCTGGCGCTGCCAGTAAGCATAATCGGCATATTGGAGCGGCAATGCGGGTAGTAAGGGGATACCTCCCGCTGCATAGGCTTGATAGTTTGCCGCCACCTCTTTGAGTAGTAGGGCAACCGCCTCTCCATCGACAATACTATGATGCATTGCCAGTAACAAGAGATGAGCGTCATGCTTCAGACGAACGAGCATTGTGCATAATAAAGGGCCTGTCGCCAGATTAAAGGGCTTTCTGGCCTGATCGGTGATAAGAGCCATAGCCGTTGCCATACGCTTCTCTTCGGCAATTGCATCAAGGTCAATCACAGGAATGAAGTGGTAAGAGGGCGCATGGATCACAGGCGCGCAGTCTTCATTTGCCAGCACAAAGGTTGTACGCAAGACATCATGACGCCGGATCACTTGATTGAGGCTCTGTTCTAGCAGAGCAATGTTTAAGGCCCCATCAATAGCATAGACGGTGGGTATAGTATAAAGAGCCTGCCCGGTTTGTAGCTGTTCGAGCAGCCAGAAGCGCCTTTGTGAGAAAGAGGCCAACGGAGGCATCGCTTCAGCTCTGCTGGCTGAAGATGCCACGATGGAAGAAGAGGCTGTATCATCCTCTTCCTCAAGCAGGTAAGCAAGCAGTTCCAGCTTTTCATGGAACGAGGGGGCATCAAGCGGTTGTGGGCTAGAATGATGTTCCGCCATATCCTTACGAGTTCCTTTCTATTCCGAGCGACAACGCCGCTACCGGCCCTGCTATTCCGAGGGTCAACGCTGCTCCCGCGGCTAGCTTCGCTCAGACCCTCGGAACGGAAGCGTCTAGCTCCGCTCAGTCGCTCGGAAAGGCATTCCTTTTGCTTTGTAATAGCTGATGAAATTCGTTTTCCGTCATACCTTCGATGCGCTGGAACGTGCGAGCGATTTTCTCAGTGTGCCCAGGTTTTGTTTCATGCGTCAATAGAAATTGCGCAAATTCAGCAATGGTGGGGTGTTCGAAAAAACTGCGTAAGGAAAGGTCAGCAGAAAAGATGCTGCGCAGCCGTGCCATCACGCGCGTCGCCAGCAGTGAGTGCCCTCCTAAAGAGAAAAAGCTCTCATGAATGCCTAACTGAGCTGGATCTAGCTCAAGCGCCCCCGCCCAGATGCGAGCAATGACCTGTTCGGTGGCGGAACGAGGAGCGATAAAAACGTCGTTTTCCCGCTGCTGACCGCGCTCAGGTTCTGGCAGCGCAGCATAATCGATCTTACCGTTCGCGTTAAGCGGCAAACCGGGTAGTTGGACAAAGTGAGAGGGGAGCATATACGCAGGCAACTGCTCTTTGAGGATATGGATCAGCTTATCAATCTCAAGCTGCTGCTGAGGCTGGGGCACAATGTAAGCCACAAGAGAGGCATCATTGTTCTGAGATAGCTTACTCGTCACAACAGCCTCGCGTACAACCTGTTGTTGTCTCAATATTTTTTCAACCTCACCTGGTTCGATACGAAAGCCTCGTATTTTGACCTGTTGATCGACACGACCGCAATATTCAAGGCTGCCATCAGGCAGGATGCGAGCAAGATCGCCCGTTTTATAGAGCCGCGCACCAGGTTGGCAGGATGCGGGGGAAGGCGATACATCGCCCGAGGACGCGCTGTAGCTCCCCGCTTCATCGTGGGAGGTCCCTACGAAGGGATGCGGGAGGTAGCATTCGGCGGTACGGCGCGGATCGTACAGGTAGCCGCGTCCAACGCCGACGCCCCCGCAATATACTTCGCCTATCACGCCCGGGGGAACCGGCTGCATTTCGTGATCTAATACATACACCTGCATGTTAGCAATGGCGCGGCCAATTGGCACAGTAGTAAGCCCCTGCTGCAAAAGAGCTGGCAACACATAATGCGTCACATCATCCGAGCACTCGGTTGGACCATAAGCGTTCATCACCTGCATATGTGGATAGAGCAGGCGCCATTGCAGGCCAAGATCGGCCCGCAGCGCCTCTCCTGTGAGCAGGAGCCAGCGCAAGGAGGAAAGGTACGATTGCTGCTGCCGACCCTGCACAAGCTCATCCAGCATAGCACGCAATAGCGATGGCACCGTTTCAAGGACGGTAATCTCGTTTTGTTGTATGTGCTGCAACAGCCGTGTGGGGTCGTGAGCAGTTTCGTCGGCAATGATATGCACACATCCCCCGACCAGCAGAGGCGCGAGCAATTGCCAGACCGAAATATCAAAACACTGGGACGCGGTCTGCGCCACTATATCGCGCTCAGTAAGGCTCAGATCGGCAATTTTCGCATAGAGGTGGTTAAGCATGCCTCGCTGCTCAATCATTGCCCCTTTGGGCACGCCCGTCGAGCCTGAGGTGTAAATCACATAGGCCAGGTGATTTTGACTATATGAAATCCTGACTAACAGGTGAGCTTCTGGCTGCTGTTGAGATTGGGCAAGAAGAGCTTCAATCGCAATTACCGGCGGCAGGATTTGCCGCGCCACCGTCTCGGTTGCGAGGCTTGCTGCATGTTTGTGATCGACCAGCAGTAGCGCGGCCCGGCTCTGCGCGATAAGCTGCTGCTGGCGCTGAGAGGGAGCGCGTGGGTCCAGAGGCAAATAGGCTGCTCCCAATCGAAACAATGCCAGGATGGCAATCAGGAAATTGGCGCTGCGTTCGGCGAGGAGCGCCACAATGGCCTCCGGCCCGATGTTATATGCTCTCAGAGAGCTTGCCAATTGCCGGCTGGCCTGCTCCAACTCGCGATACGTTATCTGCTGTTCGGCATAGATGACGACAAGAGCCTCTGGCGTTCGCTCGGCCTGCTTGCTAAAGAGCTGATAGAAGTTTTCTTCCGGTAATGGCGCTGCATCATGCTGTGCTGCGCTTAGCAACTGGTCCCGTTCAGCGTTGGATAGTAAAGGGAGCCGGGTAACTGCTTGCTCCGGGTGGAGTATGATCTCTGAAAGCAATGTTCGCAGATAGCCTAACATACGAGTGATAGTTGCTTCTGTAAAAAGATCGGTGCGGTACTCCACCGTCAGGGCCAATCCCTGCTCTGATTCCGCAATAGAAAATGCCAGGTCCAGCTTCACTTTGCTAACATTGACTTCAATACCATGAATGGTGAGATCAAGCAAACTGTGACTCTGCCGGGAAAGGTTGCGAACGTCGAGCAGGTCATTCTGGAAGGCGACCTCCACTTGAAACAGAGGATGGTAGCCTGGAGCAGGTTCTCTATGAAGGGTCTTGAAATTCCGATCAACAACGCCGTTCTCACGGCCTGTAGCTCCCCGCTTCATCGTGGGAGCGCTCAGTTGATCGGAATGGAGGCCCTGCACAATCTGTTCAAAAGGCACATCCGCGTGCGTCAACGCTGCCAGCGACACATTATGCACTCTGGCGAGCAATTGCTTGAAGGTAGGCGATCCTGAGAGATCCGTGCGTAACGGGAGCATGTTGGCAAATAAACCAACAGTCTGTTCAAATTCAATGCGCGGACGGCCCAGGTAAGGTACGCCGACAACGATATCGTCTTGCCCACTCATGCGGTAGAGCAGAAGCTTGATGGCTGCCAATAAAGTCACAAAGAGCGTAACATGCTCGCTCTGACTCAAAGCCTGAAGCTGATCAACAAGTTCGCGTGCCAATACTATTGACTGCTGCGAACCGGCGAGCTCAGTACTGGCCGTTCGCGGATAATCGGTGGGAAGGGCAAGGAGAGGCGGAGCGTTCTGCAATTGCCGCTGCCAATAGGCGAGCTGCTGTTCAAATCGCTCACCTTGCAACCAGAGACGTTGCCACCTGGCATAATGCCTGTACTGCACATTGAGCGGCGTCAGCGGTGATGATTCTCCACGGGAAAAGGCTGTATAGAGCGTCAGCAACTCTTCAAAAAGAATGCCAATGGACCAGCCATCACAGATAATATGATGCATTGTCAGGAGGAGAATATACTCCCGCGCTTGCATTTGCAGCAGCAGCACGCGTAAAAGCGGCGCCTCAGCCAACTTAAATGGCCGGCGGGCTTCCGCCTGAAGAAGCTGTTGAGCCTGGATTTCGCGAGCATCCTGGTATTGTTGTAGATCCTGCTGCTTGAGCGTAATTGTTAATGTTGGCAAAACAACTTGTCGGGGCTCTTCTTGCGCGATGAAAGTGGTACGCAAACTTTCGTGGCGTTCGATCAGTGCATTCAGACTGCGTTCCAGCGCAGCAATATCGAGCGGTCCACCCAGACGAACCGCAACGGAAAGATTGTACTGTTCACTGCCTGGCTGAAGTTGATCAAGGAACCAGAGGCGCTGCTGATGAAATGAGAGCGGCAGGCTAATCTCCTGTTCAGTACTTCTGTTGTGGTCGTTTTCAAGAATGGATGCAAGCATTTCCTGTCCCTCCTCCTCCCGACATTGCAGCAGGTATTCGGCCAGAGTCGCCAGAGTCGGACATTCGAAAACAGCCGATAGCGGGCAATTGATATGCAACATCTGAAGGATGCGCGAAACAAGCCGGATCGCCAGTAGCGAATGACCGCCCGAAGTGAAAAAATTATCGTGGCGACCGATCTGTGGCACAGAGAGCAGGTCGCACCAGATTGCGGCGAGGGCAACTTCCATTGGCGTTTGTGGAGCTATATAGGTAGTTTGTACCATAGAGAAATCATCGTGAGCCAGGTGAGTAAGTGTCTGACGATCTAGCTTACCATTAGGTGTAAGCGGCAACGCATCTAGAGGAACGATGTGAGCTGGTATCATATAGTATGGCAGGCGCCCTACCAGATACTGATATAATTTTACCACATCAAGAGTGCTTTTACAAGTGGGCACCACATAGGCCATCAGATATTTTTCCTGTTGTCCAGCTCTGGCAACAACCACAGCTTCACGTACCCGGGGATGTTCAGTCAGGGCAGCTTCGATCTCTCCCAGTTCGATACGAAAGCCACGTATTTTTACCTGCAAATCGGCGCGCCCCAGCACTTCCAGATTACCGTTGTGGTGAGCGCGCACGAGATCGCCGGTACGATAGAGTCGCGCGCCTGGCTCGCCTCCGAACGGATCGGGCACGAAATGCTCCGCCGTGAGAGCTGGCCGATGTAAATAGCCACAGGCGAGCAGCGGGCCGCCGATGTAAAGCTCTCCGATGACGCCAGGAGGGACTGGTTCGTCATAATTATCCAGCACATAATAAGTTCTGTTTGGTAAAGGCGAACCAATGGGTATACTGGTAAGCGACGACTCATCGGGCGGCTGAGCCGTAACGGCAAAAACAGAAGTGGTAATTGTTGCCTCGGTTGGACCATAGGCGTTGAGGAGACGAACTCGGGCTGACGCTGGCATCTGGAACCAGAGTCGCATCATTTCCGGCACCACTTTATCGCCACCAGCAATCACCAGTTTGAGCGTAGTGAGCGGCTCGTCATACGCATCGAGGGCGATCATATCACCAACCCACTGATGCCAGTATGCCGTTGGTAGGTTCACCACCGTCAGCGCCATAGCTGCAATTTGCCGCGTCAAGTCATGGCTATGCCAAAGATCCGTATCTTTGAGCACGAGTGTAGCGCCGCTGATAAGGGGAGTAAGCGTCTGCTCAAGCGAAACATCGAAGGCCGATGTCGCAAAGAGGAGAACGCGCTCTCCCTGACAGGTGCCAAACGTTTTTTGCATGGTCAGCAGATGGTTGGCCGCTGCTCGCTGAGTTACGTACACCCCCTTTGGCTTGCCAGTGGTACCAGAGGTATAAATAATATACGCCAGCAATTGCTGATCGGGTTGCCAGGTCAGATTTTCATCACATTGTAAGGCCAGCTCCCGGGTGAAAGCTTCCGCATCGATGACAAGGGCCATTGCGCTATCATTGGGAAGCTGTGGATAAAGCTCTTTTTGCGTCAGTAAAATAGCTATTGCACAGTCCTGCAAAAGAAACGATAGACGTTCTGGAGGATCAGCGGGATCAAGGGGTACGTATATTCCTCCAACTTTTAAGATAGCCAGCAGAGCAGTGACCAGTGCTGGCGAGCGTTCCAGATGAGTTCCGACGGGCGTCCCTGGCGACACACCTTGCTGACGCAGGTAACGAGCGAGCTGATTAGCACGGCGATTCAGTTCAAGATAAGTTAACGCTGCATCTTGTGATACCAGCGCGATACTCTCTGGAGTGCGAGCTACCTGAGTTTCAAAAAGCAGGGGAATAGTCTGCGCATAGAGAGGGTGGAGCGGCTTATTCCACCGCATCAGCAACTCGACACGCTCAATCTCGCTAAGCATGGACACCTGGCTAAGGCGTTGTTCGGGCCCGGTAAGCAGTGCCTGGATGATACGTTGCCAGTGTGCTAGCAATTGCTGCATGCTGCTTGCATCCCAAAGATCGCTATTATAGATAAGTTGTCCATCAAGCCCCTGTTCATGCTCATTGAGCACAAATGTCAGGTCGAATTTTGCCCGATCATTCCAGATAGGAATGGGTGCAATGTGTATGCCGTCCACTTCCTTGATAGCCTCTGCCGCCTGTTGCAAAGAGCTATGCTGCAAGTCCAGTACAACCTGAAAAAACGGACTTTGTCCCTGGAGCCGTTGCACATGCATCTCTTCAACAAGTTTCTCGAATGGCATGTCTTGATGGACGTAAGCCGCTAACGCAACCGCGCGTACCTGCTGCATTATTGCGTGCAATGTAGGGTTACCCGTCAGATTAATGCGCAGAGCGAGCATATTCACAAACAGACCAAAAACCGCCTCTAGCTCGGGAGTTGTACGTCCGGCAACCGGCGTACCAATCACGACCTCATCCTGGCGACTATAACGCGCTAAGGTAATAGCCAGCGCAGTCAGCAGCAACATAAACAGGGTGATGCCTTCCTGCTTTATGGCTATATGAATATCATGCGTCTGAGCTGCCGAAAACTGGAATGGCAGGCGTTGAGCCTGGTACCCTGCCCTCGGTTGACGTGGATGATCGATGGGGAGTTCTAAAAGAGCTGGAGAGTCTGCAAGGTGCTTTTTCCAGTAAGACAGCAGCGTTTCAAGCGTATTTCCTGCAAAGTGCTGGCGTTGCCAGAGAAGATAATCTCCATACTGGATTATCGGCTCTGGCAACGGGTCGAGCCGACCTTGAGATAGTGCAGGATATATGGCGGCGAGATCGTGCATAAAGAGGCCAAGCGACCAGCTATCACAAATAATATGATGCAGGACGATAAACAAAATATGTTCTTCCGAGCTCAAATGCAGCAGCGTTGCTTTCCAGAGCACATTATCTGTCATCGTAAATGTCTGCTGTGTCTGCTGCTGCATCCAGTTTAACACCACACTTTCACGCTGCGCCACGGGCATATCTGAGCACTCGACCTGTGAGAGCGTTATATTACAGTTGTCTGGAGAATGGATCACCTGCTGAACATCTCCGTCCACCATCGTAAACGTTGTGCGCAAGATTTCGTGGCGACGCGCTATTTCATGCAACACCAACTGCAAGATCTCCCGGTTGAGTCGGCCCGTCAGGCGTAACGCTAGCGTCTCATTATAGACAGGATTCTCTGGTTCGAGCTGTTGCAGGAACCAGAGACGCCGCTGAGCAAAAGAGAGCGGCAGAATATTTTCCCCCGCGCGTTTGGGAATGGCTTGCCGGTCATCCTCCTGGCTGCTTCTGCGTTGCAGCCGCTGTGCCAGGAGTTCCTTTTTGTGCGCGGAAAGCCCTTCCCTTCTCTTATGAAACTCTTGTTTTGAGTACATAGCTGATTCTCGCCCCGACATTTTCCGCATCGCTAACAATGCACAACGTTCCTTATATTCCCCCATTCCTTTACTCATGGCCGATAAGTGATGGAGATGGAAGGAGACCTTTCTGTAGTAAGAACGACAGATAGACGTGTATTAGTTGTTCATTAATAGACGGATACGGCGTCATATCTGCCAGCCCTGCGCGCGTATTTGTCGCCATAAACATTGTGTGCAAGCCAGTTGTGCTTTCTTCCTCAGAGGTCTGTGTCTCTGGGAAGAACGTGAGGATGGGAGCAAACGCGTGTTCCGGCATCTCCTGGATCGCTTGCTGCACGCGCGCCCTCCATTCATTATACGGGGGACGCTCCAGTTGGTAGCCGAAAGAGCGCGCATATGCGACAAGCTCAGTCAGAGTGGCCGGAACGGGGTTGAAGAGATGGAATACCTTCCCCGGAATGGCTGCATGCTGCGAGAGATGCACAATCGCCTGACTCAGGTAATCAACCGGGGTCATATCAATATATTCCTTAACATCAGGCACGCAGCCTAGCTGAATGCACCCTCTTATGATGCGACACAGGTAATCATCAGGGTTCCAGACTCCAGTGCTGGTGTGACCACTGATCCTTCCAGGTCGATAGATGCAAACTGGAATGCCGCGTTCAAGGGCTTGCTGGACTAATTTTTCCGCGTTCCATTTACTCTGAGCGTAGCCGGTCATCATATATTCTCGCTGTGCGTCTAAAGAGACCTGCTCACCTATGAGCGTCTCCTCATCAGTGTCGGAAGTGGCAAGGACAGAAATGGTAGAGACATAATGAACAGGCTTGAGCGACGCTGTACATGCCAGCCGTAGCACCTCCTGAGTTCCCAGCACGTTGGCGTCTCTCAGGACAGGGTAAGGAGCAACGATATTGACGCTGGCGCCATTATGATAGATCATCTGGACCTGCCCAGCCAGTTGATAAAACTCTTGCACTGAAAGACCAAACAGAGGAGAGCCCAGATCACCGGGAACCGGCACGATCCTGCTTGCATCAATAGTCTCCTGCCATAGCTGATAGGCGTTTAGTTGTCGATATAACCTTCTACGTCCCTGTTCCATAGAGTCAGCACGCACAAGACAATAGATAGTGGCCCGAGTCTGCTGGAGCAGTTCAAACAGGAGGTGCGCGCCCAGGAAGCCAGTTGCTCCCGTGAGGAAAATGCCGGTGCAGGAGCTTAGCTGATAATGCGCTGAGAGTTGCAAATCACCGGCTCCGATAGCAGGATCAAGTACGGCATCCTCATACCAGGCTCGCTCATCGCTAACTGTGGCGCTCGTTATATTTCCGGCCAGAAATTCATCAACCATTCGGGCCATGCCTGCCAACGTTGAAGCCTCAAAGACGTTTCGCAGCGAAAACTCTATCGAGAACCGTTCCCGTAGTTGCATCGCCAGGCGCATTGCCAGTAGCGAATGACCGCCGATGACAAAGAAATCATCCTCAACGCTGACCTGTTCCAGCCCCAGCAACTGCGACCAGATCGCGACCAGTTGCTCCTCGGTCGCGGTGCGCGGCGCTATCAGCTCTCCTTGATGGGCAACCTGTCCCTGTTCAGGTGCAGGCAAGGCGCGCCGGTCCAGCTTGCCATTGGTGGTCAACGGTAAACGCTCCAACGCAACAAAGGCCGCCGGTACCATGTACGCCGGT
>DATGMF010000010.1:0-183992 GCA_035293765.1 Ktedonosporobacter sp. | reverse complement strand
CGGTTGATTTCTTCTCGTCGGGCTACTGAGATGTTTCAGTTCGCCCGCTGCCCTCCTCCTCACCTATAGATTCAGTGAGGGGTCTCCAGACATCACTCTGGAGGGGTTGCCCCATTCGGACTCTCAGGGCTCATCGCTTGCGTGCAGCTCCCCCTGAACGTTTCGCCGGTCTCCGCGTCCTTCTTCGGCGTTTGGCGCCTAGGCATCCACCCCGTACGCTGTGTAGCTTGTTCTTCTTCTTTGAGTTTCTCTCTGTTTCTCAATTTGCCCTACGGCAAAATTGAAGTAAGAAGTTTATTCAATTGTGAATGTACACCATGCCTTTTTACAGGACATGAGTCCCCTAAAAGCTGAGCTTTTGGGATAAATCGTGTGGGAGGTTTGTTAACCGGAGGTTACGTACCCTTGCACATCGATGACATCGTCATTATGGCACAGGTATTGCGCAATGTCAAGTGTTTTGAGACCTTTTTTTCCAAAAGTCCTGAAAAAAGAAATACGGGAGAGCAACATTGCTGCTGCCCTCCCATAAACTCTTGGAGACGCCTATTTTAGGTGAACTCAACGAGCGGGAATGCGCGATTACGACGTGGCGGGATCAGGAAATTCTGACGGCGGGTCGCGGTCAGGAAGCGCTCTAATCCGTTATCGTCGGCATCGACGGTACCGGTGGTGCTTCCACCTTTGCCCGTTTCGAACTTCTGAAATTGTAATGCTGCTGTAGCGGCACGCATCCTGTTGAACAGATCGGCAGTCGGCATAAAGACTGTGAACTGGAGCTTCGGCTGCGCGGTACCATTGGGAACGTCTCCTGCACTAAAGCCGGGACCATCATTCCGAATATGGAGAGGGGTTCCGTCGGAAGCACGGGAAAGTTGCTGTAGCGCGGCAAGATGTCCCATACGTGGGATGCGCCCGCTGCCATCCGGCTGGGGATCGTTGACCACGTTGGGGCTGGCCGCCGTCTGGGCTGCTTCAGTTGTTCCCTGTGCCTGGTACTTGAGGAAGATGCTGGCGTCATTAACCAGGAACCCTTGTCCGCCGCCATCCGTGAACTGATCGGTGTTGCCCAGGCTCGGGATCGGGTCAGTGCGGAACATGTATTGTACCCGCTCGGTATACGGTTCTGCCCCAGCGAACTTGTTGGGATCCTTGTTGTAGAACTGCGCCAGATCCTGGATGACGTGGGACAGATGCTGCATCGAGCCATTGTCGAAGTAGTTGCCAGCGACCTTATTGGTGAATTTCGCCGAAGCATTGCCGGCAAACGTTGTGATCGCTGCCGGTCCGCTGCCTGAGACCTGCTGGTCGGCAAATCCCATCCACATCGGGCTCTGCGGGTTGATCTCTCCAGCATAGGGAAGGTTGTTCTGGTTCGCTATCTGGCGCGGGAGACCCATCTGCGCAAACATGGTACGGATGGTCGTAAACGTGACCAGGCCATTGAAAGCAAAATTAGGCGAGCTAACGAAGAAACCACCCAGGTTGTTGCTACCCTGGAGCCAGTTGGCGACGTTCTGCGCATTGTTAAGGGAGTCGCTGCGGATCGTGAAGAGAATATCATTCGACTCGATCAACACATTGACGTTGAAGGTGGCTTTGACGATCCCATTCGTTGGGGTCACGTCGGTTGGGGCAGGTACAGCCTCCTCAAGCGCAAAGCGGGTGTTATCCGAGAGCAGGCGCGGCATGGCACTATTCACCAGGCTGCTTGGTATTCTTCGGAAATACGGCAGGCCATAGGCAACGAAGGTGAAGACTCCGCTCGGGCTCCAGGGAAATACCTGCTCAATCGTGTTGAGCGCATTTGCCATATCCGCCTGGTCATTTCTGTCCGGTGTGAAGTTTAACCTGGCGGTAAGGAAAAGGGTATAGACCGGCCCAAAACGGAACTGAATGCCGTTAATTGTCTGCGCTGGTGCGATAAAATTGCCGATGTCGAACTGGATATCCGAGGGCGCCACCGCTGGAGCGGCGAGTGCAGCGCGCTCTGGCGCCCATACCAGAGCATCAATGCTCGCAAGAGTCGTTGCTGCGGCGCCACTTATACCAAGCTTGAGCAGATCACGACGACTGACGGGTATTTTCGGAGCCTTTTTGATTTCGTCAACGTGTACGACGATACGTTCGGGGGATTGAGAGTCCATAGAAGTTTTTTCTCCTTAAGATCAAGAGCTAACGATGCGATGCGGAATCTGGATACAATGAACCTGGTCGCGAGGAGAAAAATGGCGTGAGACATGAGAAACATTTCCTCATGTACACCCGAGGCACCTCCTTTCTATCCCGGGGAAATTTCAGCTATGCCACAGGGTGTATGCCAACATAGCATACACTTTGCTTAACAAGACCGAAAAACTTTGGCACCCAGAAAATTATGGATAGAACACAACGAATATGCCTTGCATTCAATAGCAATAATAAAAGAAATTGATTAGTTTGTCAATGATACGGCAGTTTTTAGGAATGGTCGGCACTTTAAAAGGGGGGACAGCACAAAAAGCACGAGGAAGATTTGTTTGGTGTTGGAACGAAAGATTATAATATTTAGTGATTATTTTTACTCATACTGCTTTATCAGTTTATCCACCAGGTTCCCAATCTCGTGCCAAAGGTGGTGCTGATAATCAAGCATGCGCGACTGGTTGAGATCGAATTCGCGGTTCGAAGGGTCTTTTTTGGCATTCTCGGCGAATTTGAGCGAGAGCGCGTGCGTTTTCTCGCCACGCCCGTGCAGATAGGTTCGCAGTTCCCGCAGATCGTTCAAAAGAGCTGGTAGCTTGTTTTCGTTGTCTGACATGGTAATCATTCCTTATGATATTATTGGTCTCCGGCTTTGCCCATTGGAGGCGGATCGATCTGGAGAGCGTCCGCGAAACGGTTAAAGAAGTTGAACAGCCCGATCACGGTGGTGATTTCCACCAGCTCCCCATCATCGAAATGGGATTGTAGCTCGTCCCATAGCGCCTCATCCACCTCGCGCGCGCTCGTCGTCATGATCTCGGCATAGCGCAGGGCAGCCAGCTCTGACGCGGTAAACAGGTGACGATGCTGGTCAATGTGATAGAGCGCGTCCAACAGTTGCTCACTTACTCCGAGCTGCTTTGCCAAAGCAGTATGTGCAGCCATTCAATAGGAGCAGTGATTGACCTGCGAGACGCGGATCGCCAGCAACTCTTTTAGCTTTAGATCAACCGTCCCGCCTCTCATAGTGGCCTCCACCAGCTCCCTGGCATGCTGCATAATTGCGGGACGGTGATTCATGACGCGAAACAGGGTAGACATGGTAGAGCTACCCGCCGCTGCTGCCGAAAATATCTGCGCATGTTCATCGGGAGGGATGCGCGGCATGCGTAAATCTCCTCTTTTCTTCGAGATTGGATCAGTGCGTTTCCTCCTATTCTAGCATAAAGGTAAACTGGGGCAACAATCTTTTTCCCAGAGTGAGCTGCTAGCGTGCGCAATATCATCGGTTAAAAAACGTACGCTGAAACGTTTATCGTATACCAGAGAAAATGCATGCACTTAATGATGATTGCGCCACTTTAGGTAGTATAATAGGAATAGCATCATTTCAAGCGGTATCATATCAAAGGAGCCTTCCTCATGGTAAAGAAATGTGATCTGGTGATGAAGGGGGGCATTACCAGCGGGATTGTTTACCCTCCTGCCGTCCTGGAACTACACAAAACCTATACTTTTGAAAACATCGGTGGCACATCAGCGGGCGCCATTGCCGCCGCGGGCACAGCTGCCGCCGAGTATAACCGTGAGCAGGGAGGATTTGACCGCCTCCAGGATGTGCGAACATGGCTGAGCGAGGATGATCATCTGCGCAATCTTTTCCAGGCTACAGCCGATACCCAGCTTCTGCTAGATATTCTCAATGTCGCAATGGAACGCAATGGTGATCCAGCAGAACTCAACCAGTTGCCCTTCTTTCTGCGCATCGTGCAACGCCTGGCGCCCGCCACATCACCTGCTGCATTGCTTGCCGCCAGTCGCCTGATTCGGAAGTGGAAGAGCTCGAATAAGCAATTTCAGGATGGGGGACGTATGGGCATCGGCGGCGGCATCCTTATCGCAACGCTTCTAGCTATCATCTCATCGCTATCAGTCATGGGAATAGCAGCAATTTTCGGCGGTGCGCGCAATCTCTGGCTCCTCCCGGCCTCGTTCCTGATCTTCGCTTTGCTGTACAGCCTGGTCATCGGCTGGCTCGGCATGTGGATTGGCCGTATCGTCACGACGCTTTTCGCGGTCTCTGAACAGATCACTAAAAAAGTGCCCGACAACTACTTTGGTATTTGTACGGGACATAGTGCGCAACCCGATGGCACCAATCTCACCGACTGGCTCAGCGACGTTATCGACAACATGGCTGGACTACCACCACAGAGCAGCCCGCTTACCTTTGGAAATTTGAAAGAGAAAGATATTACCCTCAAAATGGTAACGTCCAATCTGAGTCATGGACAACCATATGTGCTGCCGGAAAAGCTAAAAAACTTCATATATAGGAAAAGCGACATGCAGCAGCTTTTTCCTGATTATGTTGTCAACCACCTGCTTGCCCAGGCGCCAGGTGAGGATCAGGATTATCCCGTGCCGCCGAGAATCCTGCCCAAGGACTACTACTTTCTTCCCGATCAAGAGCAAATCCCAGTAGTCTTTGGCGCACGCCTGAGCCTCAGCTTTCCACTGCTCTTGAGCGCCGTGCCGCTCTATACTGTCAGCACGGAGACATATAACGCATGGCGCGAAGGAAAGTTTCCGACGCAGGACCCGAATTTCCATCTGGACCCAGAACTCCATCTACAAAAAAACTGGTTTAGCGATGGGGGGATTTGTAGCAATTTTCCAATCCATTTCTTTGACGATTGGCTGCCGACTCATCCCACTTTTGGCATTAACCTGACCAAAATGTCAGCTGCGACCAGCACGCTTGAGCCTGACAGTTCACGGAGGTCTATTGCCGCACTCGCACAAGCCATAGGGCAGAACGTCTACCTGCCACCAGCAGAGGACCGGCCAGACCCTGAGTGGACTGATATTGATCAGCTCTTCTCATTTTTGAGTGCCATCTTCGGCACATCCCAGAACTACCGCGATACCATGCAGGCCAACCTGCCAAGTTACCGCGAACGCATCGTCCAGATTCGCCTTGATGATAACCAGGGAGGACTGAACCTTACCATGCCTCCTCCGATCATTAAGCAGGTGGTGGATAAAGGGAAGGAGGCGGGACAGATACTTTCTAACCCGGAGACTTTCAACTTCGACCATCACTGGTGGGTGCGCTTCCTGGTATTGATGGGCCAACTGGAAGAGAATATCGAGGGCATGGAGAGTGTGCTCACCAACGCTCCTGATATTGCAGCACGCTTAAAGCAGGTAACGGCAGATGGCTCGGATTACCCATACTGCCATGATGAACCGTGGTGTAATGAAGCTCTGCTGCGCATCAAAGACCTGGAAACCGTGATGTGCGCGTGGCGGCAGGCAGCAAAGCGATGGGGCAAGCCCAGCTTCTTCCACGCCGATCCGCCTATGCCCGATCCCGTTCTGCGCGTCACGCCGCCCATTTAGCTAATGGATCGCTCTGGGGAGAGCTTCCGATAGAAGTTCTCCCCAGAGTATTTTTCCCTTCAACCAACCAATGTTATAACAACGTGCGCGCCAGATCGGTTGGCTCGGTCTCCAGATCCTTCAGATAGACATCCTTACCACGCTCAAGCGCGGCTGGCCTAGTCCGTGCCAGATACATCATATAGGCAGCGCCAATTATTATCCAGACAATCAGAATTGGCACGGCCAGATTGAGCGGATAAGGAGGCACGGGATACACCTGAGCGGCCACAACAAAAAGCAGGATGATCAGCGGTATCACCGGCACAATCACATGCTGCATGATGCGGAAGTCCTGCGGGCGTTTACTACGGTAGTAGGTGAAGGAAGCGACACAGGAAGCGATATAGAGTAACACCAATCCAAGCGTCAGGATTGTTCCGATCAGGCCAAAAGCATTAGCGACGCCAAAGATTAGCCCGCAGCCGATGGAGACCACAAGCGCCATCGTCGTGTGGAACATGATGCCAAAGCTTGGCGTACGATGCTTTGACAGCCTGGCGAAAAAGGATGGCAGGGTCCCGATGCGACCCATCGCGTAGGCGACACGCGTAGTTGCATTAATGCCCGCATTGCCGTTGCCGACGGCGCTGTTCAGGATGGCAAAGCTAACAATCACAGGTCCAACCGTTCCCCAATAGCGCGTAGCCAGATCCGCCCAGGGAGCCGCCGAGGCAGCATAGCCAGCAATTTTAGGAATACCCCAGCCGATCATACCGGCATACGAGGCCAGCGTATAGAGCAGGCCAATGCCGATAGCCGAATATACCACAGCGCGAGGAATATTGCGTTTCGGATTGTGGGTCTCCTCTCCCAATGGCGCCGCCGTCTCAAAGCCGACGAAGGCCAGGAACGCGAAAATCATCCCCTGGAAAATGCCAACCCAGCCGCCTAAGCCACCCAGCACGCTATGCACCGGGGTAAAGACGGAGAGCGTGTTACTTTGACCGGAGACAAAGATCATAGTGAAGCTCAATAACAGAATGATCACAATCTCAATCGCGCCCAGGATCACGCTTGCATCAGCGGAAAGTTTGATACCATAGTACGTTAGAGCGAATACCAGGATAATGCCCAGGATCGTCCAGAGATACCAGGGGATATCAACGCCCGTGAGAAGCTTGAAAAGATCCTCCGCGTACGGTCCCCAGATCAACGCGACCAGGGGTAAGAGTAGCGGCTGAGCAAGGAGAAATGTCCAGGCAGATAGGAAGCCGATCTTCGCCCCCATAGCCTGGCTAATGTACGTATACATTCCGCCAGCCGAGGGGATATGGATCGCCAGTTGACCGATGCTGGCCGCAATAAAAGCGCAGGCGATGGTGGCAAGCAGCACAGCCAGAGGCAGTGAGGCTCCTGCAAAACCGACGGCAGGGGAAAGAGCAGTCGCTACAGCCGCCGCTGGGGCCATAGCCGTGATCGACTGGAACAGCACTTCGGACAAACCGAGAGCGTCCTTCCGCAGAGCAGTGTCTTCAGCGGTGGTTACAGCAATGGTTGAGGGTACAGGCTCTTGAGCGCCAGAGCCCCCTTTTACGATCTCGGACATTCGTCTGGTCCTCTCTTGTTAAATAGAGCTGGCAAACACAACTTGAGAATATATGCAGGCTGGCGCAATAGCTATTGCGCCAGCCTGCCAGGACGCTAGCATTCGCAAGAATGTCCATGTGCAGGAGGCGGAACATCAAGCCCGGGATTGCGGTCAAAGAAGCCTACGGGCTTTAGCATGAAACCGATATAGCCAACAGGCATAACGGGCCAATCTTCTGGACGAGGAATATGATGCGCGCCGATGGTATACCAGAGCACGACATCGGTGTTTTCAATAGAACGATTGGCCTTCGTCCACTCGGGCAACCCGGCTCCTCCTGGATGCTGGTTGGGATAGGTGCCCGCGGGATAATTTTCTTCACGGCTATATGGAGTCACCCAGAGATGCCTGGTAGTGAAGGTGGCCCGCTTCATCACGCTTGACTCAGGATGAGCAAAAGGCAAAACGTTCTCCCCAGGCATCAATTTGTAGGCAACGGGCTCCCCCACATGATTCTTCACCGCAGGATTGACCACTTTCCAGTATCGCGCTGATAGTGGGTTGATGATTCTCTGCGCTTCGCTCTCGGTGGTAAGGAGCGTTGCTATAGCGCGGAACGCATTGCCGTGGGGGTTTTCCGGTCCCATTGGGACGGCCTCGGTATTGACCTCATAGACCGAGTTATTCAGGCCATCAACCATCGCATCGAGCCGCACGCTGAAGAAGTGCTGGTGAATTGGCGCATTCAACTGTGGCGCGACCAGTTGTCCGTACTCGGGCTTCTCTCCCGAGGGGAACGCGCCGGTATTCATGATGCCCGTCAGCTTGATCTCAAACTGAATGTTGCCATCCTGGTAGAAATACCAGAAGAAGCCATACTCATAATTACCCACGGTGGCAATGAACGAAATAACGAGACGCCTTGATCGTCGTACCTCGGTCTGGTTATTACGCCAGTCGATATGTTTCCAGAGGATGCCGAAGTCCTCTTCGTGCAGGCAGACAACTTTGGGCATTTTCACTGCATTACCACGGCTATCGGTCATTGCAGCATCAAAGTAATGGATATGCCCCAGGCAATCGCAGCCCAACTCCAGAGAGTTTGCCAGCATGCCCACGCCATACTCGCCCACGTCAAAGGCATTTTTGCGGTAATGGTTGATCGTGGGATCGCCATAAGGAACCACCATCTCCGCGAGCGAAGCGCGGTAAAGCACGGGCCGCTCCCGTCCCTGATCCTCGTAAGTGACAGTATGCAGGACAAGACCCTCTCGTGGCGTGAAGCCAACGCGGAAACGCCATTTTTGCCAGTAAACTTCATTGCCTTCGATGCTAAAACTCGGTCCGTCAGGCTGATTGATTGCCAGTTCTTTGAGGTCTGTACGGAGCTGCTTTACCGCTTCAGCGGTGTAATTACCAGCTTCAGGGGGCAAGGGTACGATCCCGGTATCCTCGATTCTGATGACCTCCATTTTATTGAGGTCTACCAGAGCCAGCACGCCTTCGATGGGGCGAGCGTAACCATTATCAGCAGGATCGGACCGCACCCACGACAGAGCGCGCGAGAGCCGCCTGGTATTCTCCTCTTCAGTACCGTAGTTGCCAGCAGACCAGGGATCAACCATCACAAGGTCAAAGTCTGTAATGCCACGCTTGCGCAACGCGGCCTGGAAATCAGGATGAGCTTTTACGACACGCTCGCATTCAAAAAATTCATCGAGCATAATGGGAGGTTGAACGCCGGGAATGTGATGCCACGAAGTCACTTTCCCCTCAGTAAGCGATACGACCGCCTCATATGCTGAACCATCGCTGTTGTCGAGCAAGATCATGAACGCTTCTCGCGTGATTGGATCGCCCTTTTTAAAGCTGAGAACGACATTCTTGGGGGGTTCATGCAGCGCTACTGACACAAAACGAACATGCTCGCCCAGATTACGCTCAGTTCGTATGATATCAACCGCATCTGTAATCTCTTCAGCCAGCAGGGGATCTAGTGGATGAAGAATAGTGGCTGAGGGAGTTCTCGCCCGAATCGCTTCGTACATATCGGCCATAACATGCTCCTCTGCATTTTCTACATGGGGGGCTACATGGTTTTTACTTCTCAAGAGGACGCAGTAAGGGGAACCGTCTCCAAATAATGTACATTAAGAGGACGCTACCGTTGAACCTCATCTGTCAGATAGGGGCATGTTTATTTACCAGCACTGAGCAGTACTGATGTCGAACATACCAACGCAACCGAGGTAATCAAAGTATACATAACATTATTTTGTCACGTCAATATTAAATGGGTGTTATTTTATAAAACAATATTATCATCATTCCTTTTATTCATCTTATTTATTTTTTACCGGTTTATTCAGATCATTTATTGAATAGGATAGATGATTGTTTTGTAACGAAAATCCCCAAGACGCTTAATACGTGGCTGCATGCTACAACTATTCTCTTAATAGCCGCGCCGCTTCTCTTCCATGCCAAAAGAGAGGATCACGAACAACTTTATTGCATTCTTATGGCTCCCTGTGCTATCCTGTAACAACAATTGACCGAAAATATAATGCTAGATATGGGTTTATGACACAAACAACAAGGAACAAAAACACTCGTCGCGCTGAACTACTGAAGGCCGCACGCGAAATTTTTGCCGAGAAGGGGTATGCCGCGACCACCATCTCAGAGATCGTCTCACGAGCGGGTGTTGCTCAGGGCACATTCTACCTGTATTTCCCCTCAAAAGTGTTGCTGGTAATTGCTCTCGCCGAAGAGATACAGGAACAAATTACGGCGGCAATTAGCCAGGCATATGCGATGGCAGAAACTGCTGGCGAGTTTGTGGAGAAAAGTGTGCGCGCCGCCTTCGAGATTATGGGGGAGCATCGCGATGTTCTGGGCATCATCCATTCGGGCGTCTACTGGACCGAGGCCCCCAACGAGCGCGAGCGCATCTTCGCACCGTACTACGCTTTTATCGCCGACCTGATTCGCCAGCAGCAGGGGCGCGGCACGATCAGCCCGACCATCGATCCCCCGATCACCGCCATGCTGATCGTTGGCCTCGTCTTCTACTCTGCTGACGAATGCTACCTCTACAATCAAGAGAGCGACCCGGAGGCGTATATCACAGAAACGATCCTCTTTATTCGCCGCGCCCTGGGGGTCTCGTAGACCCCGCGAGGGATCAAAACCGTTAGTACTCTCTATCTTGACAATCGCTATACCCTCACGTATAGTATCTATATCTCTTGTTATGACTGACTGTCAGTCACAAGATAGCGGAGAAAGTCCTGAACGAGCTTGCCGCCGGCAAGTCTCCTCATTCTTTGGTTGATCTGAATATGAAGGTGCCGGTTTACCCGTTCTTTTTGAGGCTTTCGCAAAACGAGGAAAAGGAGGCAACCCAAGATGAGCGGTTCTCGGAGTCCAGACATGAGAGAGTTTGCAGAGCGCAGCCCTTTGAGTGAGGCAGGAGCCAAAATCACAGATAAATCTTCTGGCTCTGGCCTGAGTGTTGGCAGAATAGTAGCAGCGATCAAGGTAACCTGGTCCCGTTTCCGGCTCTGGCGGCGCCAGCGACCTTTTGCCGGTGCAAGCTTGATGATCCTTGCCGGGCTGCTGGTACTCTGGGGACCGGCGAGCTTGATGAGGTTTGCGCTCTTTCCCGGCAATCTTATATGGGCCGGATTGCTGGTTGGGGCCTTGCTCTTCACAATGGGCCTTATTCAGTTGTTCGCGCCATCCTATGCGCTGATTACGGGCGCTGTTGGCATTGTCCTTTCCCTTATCTCACTCATTGTAGCGCTGGGAGGTTTTGGCCTCGGCATGATCTTAGGGCTTATTGGCGGAGCGTTAGGCGTCGCCTGGAAGCCTAAGGGACGGCATCCTTCCAAAAACCGGAGCGCAAATGCCCGTACCAGGCAATGGTCGCGCAGGCAAAAGCGAACCAGGCCGGGTAAAGCTGTCAATTAGTTGCGAGCTTATTTTGTAAGACAGGAGCGAAACATATGGAGCATACCGATCCTGAAATCCAGACCTCTCTCGACTCAACCGACGATAACGAAACAGTAGAGGGTGGCACAACTGACCGAAAAATCTTCTGGGGCGTCTTTCTGGCCTCTCTGATTGTCCTATCCATTATGGTTGGTGCTATGAGTCAGGGAGCAATCGCAATGGCGGCTGCGGTTCCCGTCCCGATGACGGTACAGGCAGGCACATTGAAAGGCACCAATTTCCACCTTTTCCCCGGCTTGTCTCAGGCCGATAACGCGACGCCCGTCGCCGTCAACCAGATGGATGCCACCATCACCAACCTCACGATCAGCAAATCTCTATCCGTTCCGGTTATTGGTACGATTACCGTCACGTTGACCGCGGGAAATAAAGGCACGCCGGTCAATATTACCAGCCTGACTACCGATATTTCGAGCCTGAACACCGATTCGGCGAGCTTCAGCAACATGGCTTTCAGCACAGCCGGAACCGGGCTTGATCAGACCGCTGCCAGCGCAACCCTGAACAACGCCACCATTAGTTCACCATTTTTGATGGCGAGTAATATCACCTTGCCGGGGCTCTCGCTCTCAATCACCCACAATTAGTTCCCAGATGCCTGTCAGTGTATAGCGATAGTGCTACAGCCATCCAGAGACGACGGGGTGGCTGTAGCCAGAAGATAGAATGGAGCAGAAAAGCGTGCGTATTTTGAAAATATCGCTGGCGGCGCTGCTAGTTATTGCTTTGCTAGTCGAACTGCTCAATATAATACCGGCGAGAGCCGCTCCTAAAAATGCTGCTTCCAGGGCAGCTGCTAAAGTTGACCAGACTATAGATAGGCGATCCGAGGCTAGCTCCAGCACAACCCACTATTTCATCAAGGGAGTCTACACCTTACAGGCTGTTGAAATTGACGGTACTGATGCGCATCTCAAGATCCTCCCAAACCTGCTTGAGCCCATTCTTGTTTTCTCAGCCGTCAGCATGCAGGGAATGCGATTAAGTCACCCCATTACCGCGAATCTTTCGGTAGTGATTACTGCATCAGGCAACGTCACGGGTTCGGGAGTCGCCATCAAAACTTCTGTTTTCAGCGACCTGAAAACGGCATTGGGGAGCTTCACTAATCCTGCCGATTTGCTGGTATTGCTGGCGGGAGGCACGGTACACCATATTGTGATGAAAAACGTCAACTTGAAGGTGGATCAATTTATCCAGACGAGCAGCATACTTTTACCGGGCATGCATCTTGCCGTTACCAGCGCCTGAGAATCCCGAGACATCAGTGAGAAAGTGAAGGCTGGTGCAGGTCACTCTGATTAGACATCAGCCTTCGCAGCGGCATGAACGAAATTGCTGCACCAGATCTCTCCTTTTTCATGGAACTCCACTTTCCAGATTGCGCCGTTGGGCATGGAAAATGCGGTCAGGAAATTTCTGAAATTCATCAGGTTGCAAAACTTTTCGGCGGTACCCAGTAATAAGGACCACATGACCCCGCGAATAAATTGTTCATGGCTAAAAATAGCGATAAAATCACCTTCCTGCTTGCTGATCCGCTCTACCACAATCTGCACCCGCTGCATAAATTGCGCAAAAGATTCGGCCCCCTCGCCAGCGACATAGAAGGGATCGTTGCGGTGCCAGAACTGCTGGACGAGGGGCCGTCTCTGCTGAACGGTACTGCACTGTCTGTTTGCCAGCGAGAGATAGGTGAATTCGTGAACGGGCCATTCTTCTTGTGGGGTCTCAGGGAAGTACATCATGGTCGGCCATGCCGTTTGCTTTGTCCTTATATAGGAGGAGGTAACAATCAATGATGGCGGTTCCTCAAACATAGCAGCTATATGCTGCGCCTGCTCATAGCCTTTTTTAGTGAGCCTGATACTTGCAGGATCTGTGGTCGGCAATCCCGCATTACCCTCGCTTTCTCCATGTCTGATAAACCAGACTGTGCGCATTACTAACATCCTCCCGCACTATCATTCTAACAACCGGTAACATCCCCATTTTGCCGGCGAGTTACAAATTTCGTTTATAGGATACCTGCCACTATCTGCCAGATATTGCCAAAAATGTGACAATAGGAGCTATCATTTACGGGCTCGGCTCTCTTTCACGGCTCACGTAAGCAGAAAAAGGTGACATGGATACTGATTGAAAATACTCAAGAGGAACGGGATTGGAAGAGGTACGCTATGACTTCTGGCAGATACGCTTCAAGAGGATCAACTGTCTGCAGAACAAGCGTATCGTGGGGAAGGTGGGTAAAGAGGCGCTGCTCCTCATCGCTGGTTAAGGCCGGCGACAACGGAGCGGTTGATATTGCTCCATTGTTGCGTTCACCAAGCCGCTGACTTCGCACGGCACTATCAACGGCGCAACGCACCACCCGCAGTTGAGCGTTCGCTTTACGGGCCAGTTCGATGGAACGATGCAAAATGAAGGGGTAGACCGATGAGCAGTCCAGGATAATGGAAATCTGCTGCTGCACCAGCAGATCGTAAGCCAGCGCGAAAAGCAGTTCGTAAGCGGCAAAGCCCGCAACGCGCTCCACGACCTCTACCATCATCAGCGAGGACCGCAATGTATCCTTGCTCAGCACAGGCCAGTGCAGCGTAGCTCCTAATTTCAAGGCGAGCGTTGTTTTTCCGGCGCCGGGCAGTCCCGCCATCAGGACGAGCGTCAGCTTGCGTCCATTGCTGCTACAAAGTTCGTACAACGCTATTTGCGGCTGCCTCCATCTCGAAGAGAGCATTCAGGAATGCTTCAAGCGCCTTGTTGCGCTCACGGTAATATTGCCGAATGCTAGTGAATTGTAGCCGGGCCGAGATTTGTTCATTCTTGAGCTGATACTTAAAGTAGCGGTAGTAAAGGATATTATACAATCTCCAATCAGCCGCGGCGTCGCGGCGCGGCCCTGCGCCACGTAGTTGCTCAAGCGCGGCGTTAAGCACCTCGCGGATCGCTATGCCACGCTCCACCAGCGAGGGCGTATCCATCGTCTTGATCCGCGTCGCTACGATCTTCATAAACCGCAGATCGCTCTCGCCAAGAAAGCGCGTATCCTCTATCCTGTCGAGCACTTTTTCTATCTCATCCACCGTCATCTGGAAGAGCTGGATATTACACTTCTCGCGCACAAATGCGCGAAAGAGGGCGCTTTCGCTCAATTCGGGCATCTCTCGCCGCTGGCTATCCTCGCGCCTGGCCTCATCCCTTAATAGCTGCGATTGTCTGTCATCCAGGCGCTCCCACATATGGTTGAAGAGGGAAAGCAGTTCTTCATAAGCGCGCTTCTGAACGCCGCTACGATCTGCCGCAGCATTACCCTGCGTACACTTCTCTTCAAACAAGACCCAACAAACGCGCTGGATAAAGTAGGGATGGCGACCGGCCAGGGAGACGACCCATTCCGTTTCTGACGCAGTGAAGGGGTTGCCGACCCGCTGTGCAGGCTCCTGTACCAGGTTCCGCGCCTCTTCCGGTGTGAGCGGCTCAACGCGCGAGGTGGCGAAGATATTGAAAAATGGTGAATCCTTGATGCCACGATGGCATACTTCGTAGAGCGGGGCAATGGACGCAGTGACATATGATACCTTCCCTATTGTGGCCCAGGCGCGCAGAAAGGAGAAAAATTCGGGATCAAAGTTGTCGTTGCGCGTAATATTATCGAACGCGTCCATCAGCAGCACGATATGATAGCCCTGATCGGCGATCTGATCGATCACATTGCTAAACTGGTCCACGCCCTCCTCTTCTGGCAGCGTCACTGTCAGGCGTCCCAGGCACTGAGCGACGATATGCTTGCTCACCGTATCAAAAAAGTCGTCGGCGCTCTTGCGCAGGTACTCTCTCAGATCAATGAGCACCAGAATATACTGGCGTGCGTCAAAGCCAAACTGCTGCTGAACCTCCGCGAGCTTCATACATTGCAACACCGAGGATTTCCCGATGCCGCGCGCGCCAACCAGGGAAATGCACTGGCGATTGGTGAGCGCGGAAAAAAGTGTGCTGAGCAGGCGACTGCGCCCATAGAACATCTGCGGGTCACGTACCGCAGCCATATTGTAATAAGGATTGGAAGGTCCCATTGCCATAGTGTGCCTCACGTTTTCGTACAAGCAGAAGAGCCAACCTCTTAACTTACCCCAACAGTTTAAAAGTGCGTATCGTTCCGCTATTTCTCCCTCTTTTGAAACGAATTGTTGCGTGGAATATATGTATAAGAACGTACCGTTATTATATACTAGTCTATAAATATGACTATTTCAATAGCCGAAAATAAATTTTTCGCTCGTTTCGCGGAATTCCTGGCATATTTCTGGCAGTGTCTGTCAGTAAGTCAATTGTATGCTTGGAAGGGATATGTGTGCCAGCCGAAAAGGACGCGCTATGACTGCACTCTCTGAGCTACAAGAAAATCTCCGCCTCGGCCTCGCCGTGGTTGCGGAATTATGGAACTATAAAGCTAAAAACTGGGTCACCAGTATTGATACAACCGATATTGATGATGATGGCAACATCGAAATATTGGCCGGTTCACGCGATGGCCGCATCCAGGTGCTCAACCGCGAAGGGGATCTGCGCTGGCGCAGAATCCTCGGCAATAAAACCTGGGTTGGCACGCTGGTTGGTATTACCTCGACCAGTCCGCTGAGCAACGCCGTGCGCATCATAGCAGGTACGCGCGATGGCAATCTTTACGCCCTGGACCAGCATGGCAAGACGGTTGATAGAGAAGGTAATCTTTACGCCCTGGACAAGAATGAGCGGCCAACCGAGGCAGATAAAGCGGCTTGCTGGTATCACACGGATCACGTCATCCGTCAAGTTTGCTATGCTGACGCCATTATTTTCGGTTCTGAGGATCGCTGCGTCTATGCGCTCGCCCCGGAAAACGGAGCGTTACGCTGGCAATTTCAGACTGGAGGGCGCGTTCGAGCCATCTTCCCCTACGATATCAATGGCGATGGCGAGATCGAAACGCTGGTTGGCTCAGGCGACAACTCCCTTTATATCCTCAATGCAAGCGGACAATGTATCGCCTCCCATGATATGCAACACCAGATTTATACGCTGTTTTGTGCCGACATCGACGAAGATGGACGACTCGAAATTCTAGTCGGCACCGATGCAAAAGACCTTATCGCTCTTGATGCCTGCACACTTACCCCACGCTGGAGCTGCCCTTTCGACAACCGCCTCCTCTCATTATATGTTATCGATATTGACAAAGATGGGCATAACGAAATTATTGCAGGTTCAGAAGACAAACATATTTATTTTCTGGATGGGCAGGGAAAGACCATCTGGCGGCACCATCTTGGTTCGGGCGTGTGCAGCGTGCTTGCTCGTGATATTGACAACGATGGTCGGTACGAAGTCATCGCAGGAGCTAAAGATGGGCGTGTGCATGCTTATCGTGTTGGCCTGATACGAGGGTTGGAGCGGAGAATTCGCCGTTCTTATCAGGCACAGGGCAAGCCTTCGCTCAACGACCTGACTGCGCTATCACAACAAGAGCGAGCTCTGTTGGAAGATATTCTGGGAGAAGAAGTTCAGCAGCAGATCAGGCCGGTAACACTCAAACAGGTTGAAACCTCTCTAGAGGAGAAAGCGTATCTGCTGGCATTGCAAACCGCGCTCAAGCTGGAGCAGCAGAGAACGCAAATTCTCTGGCACAAAGAAAGTATCGGCCATGTGCGCACTCTTTGCATAGGGGATATTTCAGGGGATTCGAAGTTAGAGATTCTTATAGGAACGGATCGAGGAGATATCCAGGCATATACATCTTATGGCAAGCTACTCTGGTCGCGTGTATTCGGCAGCCAGATTCTGGCAACGCAGGCAGGCTACATCAATCACGGCAAATGGGCCGACATCCTCGTCTGCTCTACCGATCACCATATCCATATATTGAGCGGCGTTCATCAAACGGGTAGAACGCGCCAGATTAAGCCCATCGCCGAAAGCGCGCACTATGTTGATGAATGGATGTCAAGCATCTATGTCAACGCTCCTGGTCGTCACGAGTCAGCTGAAGTGATTGTTGGCTGCGAGGACAAGAAAATCTACATCTTCCAGGATAATCTGGATACGCCCAGCCAGATCATCTCTACCCCACAGGGCATTAAAGTTTTGAGCGCGCGCACCCCTGAAAATGACGACGATATTGAAATCGTCGCCGGCAGCCTGGGCACGTATGTCTATGCCTATACGAGAAAGGGCGTTTTGCTGTGGCAATATCCTACCCAGGACCGCGTCCAGGCCATTGCTATTCGCGATATCGATGACGACGGGAAAGTAGAGATCATCGTCGGTTCGGAAGATCGCAACTTGCATGTGCTGGACTGCAAGGGCCATCTCCGCTGGCGCTATTACCTGCCTGATCGCATCCTGGCAGTTGAGGCGGCGGATATCGATGGCGATAAGAAGATGGAGATCCTGGCAGGCTGTGACGATGGCAATATGTACGTGCTTAGCCGTGAAGGCGACCTGTTATGGCGACATAAGTCGAATGACCGCATCCGCGAGATCCGTGTAGAAGACATCAATGAAGACAGGCACGCCGAGATTGCGCTGGGCTCAGAGGATCGCCTGGACGTGCTGCAAGTGGTCAACCAGCACCACCTGCGTGAGATCATCCATCGCTGCTGGTACGAATTGCAGCGTCAAACATCTCCCCAGAACCTGATCGAAGAACTCCTGCACCAGTCTGATCCCTTCTTACGAGCGTTCGCGCTGAGTAAATACGCTGAACAACCCGATTTCACTTTTGAACGCCTCGAAGATTTCGTCAATGATAGCGCATCCGAGGTGCGTAAAGCCCTTATCCGCACTGCTATTGCTCGCTATCCCCTTGACTCCCAGCGAGCGCGCAGCATCCTCAATCATCTGGCATTGGACCAGGAACAGGATATCAAGCTAACGCTGATCGAGAATTTGCTCATCCTTTTCCGCTACGACTCTGACGCAGGTTTTGAGTATATGATACGCTTCTCCAGCAATCCCGACAGATTCGTGCGGCGAGCGGTGCTCAGAACGCTGTACCGCCTGATCGACGCCCCTTATGAGAAGCCCAGGGACAAGATATTTGAGTTGCTGCTCACCTACGCTCAGGATAAAGAGTCCGAGTGGATACGGCAGGAAGCGGCTCGTACGCTGGCCCATTTTCTCGACATCTATCAGGGAGACCTGCTGCAATATACTTATGTATTGATTGCGAAAGGGATTGCAACGCCTATTCTCTACCAGATCAGCTATAACGCCTCGACCACATCCACCCGGCAAATTTTCCAGAATCTTGTGCCGCTGATGACAGAGCAAGATGACGAGGCAGAGGCACAGGAGAGGCTGGCGCTCGCGGTCAAGGCGCTGAAAGAAACGCGCTCCCTCAAATATGGAGAGGAAACCTGGCAGATCTACAACGAACTGCATCGCCTCCTCACCATGTACACAGTGGCGGATATGGCCCAATATCGCTGCATGCTAACCCAACAGCCAGGCTCTACCAATGCACATTTCACCGTGGCCCTGCGCATCTTCCAACAACTGAGCTCTATTACGCGTAAATTGAGGATTTATCTCACTCGTGAAAGTATTGATGATCGATTGGCCGGGCTGCTTGAAGCAATCGAGGCAATTGAAGAAGTCAGCAAATACGCGGAACAGGCGTATACCAGGCAGGTACAGGGAGAGCCGCTACAGCGCCTCCCCGACCGTTACATGTTCATCCGGCTTTTCAAGCGCTGGCGTGCTATCGTCATGACGCAACTGAGCGAGCTGCGAGGGAAGGCCGAGCTTAAAGCGGAGTTGCAAACGAAGCAGGTCTGGCACGAAGAGGAGGTGGGTATCGTTCTGGTGGTGAGCAACATGGGTCGCAGCTCAGCCAATCACGCCAAGATAACGCTGCTCCACAGCAACGACTTCGATATGGTTAGCGAGCGTACATACGATATTGAAACGATTCTCGCGCAGGAAGATATCCAGCTTGAATTTATCATCAAGCCTCGTGTTAGCTCGCCAAACCTCGTCTTCGAAATCGCTCACGGAGCTTCCGCCGATGCGATAAACGTCGAGCTTTATGGGGATCGGCTGGAGCTTCAGGTTTCACAGCAGGATTTTCAATATATCCCTAATCCGTACTCCACAGGCACTCCGACGCACGATAGCAGCATGTTCTATGGGCGCGAGAAAGATATCGCTTTTCTGAAAGATAACCTTACCCGCACTTCAGCCAAAACGGTGATTGTACTCTATGGGCAGCGTCGTTCAGGCAAGACCACGCTGCTGCATCATATGACCAGCACGCCGATACTGGAGAGGCATATTCCTATTCTGATTGATATGCAGCGGTACGCCTATATGATCAGTGTCAGCAAATTCTTTCATAATATTGCCTTTAACATCTATCGAGAACTCAAGAAAAGAGGCATTTTTGTAGACCAACCTGAGCCAAAGAACTTTGAAGCCGATCCCACATTTGCTTTCGATATGTTCCTGGACGACGTGGAAGCGCAATTGCAGGACCAGCGCGTCATTATTCTGATTGATGAATTTGAGGTGCTGGAAGATCTTGTCATCAAGGGCAAGCTCGAAGCGGAGATCTTCGGCTATCTGCGGAGCCTGATGCAGCATCGGCAGTATCTCAATTTTTTGCTTTCCGGCACGCATCAAATTGAACAACTTATCAAAGGTTACTGGTCCGTCTTTTTCAATATCGCGCTGCATTACCGGCTCGGCAAGTTGAGCGCCCAGGGAGCTATCGACCTGATTACGAAGCCCGTGGCGGGATACCTGGAATACGGCCCGCATACCGTCGAGAAGATTCGGCAATTGACAGCAGACCAGCCATATCTGCTGCATCTGCTCTGCCGTGCTCTGGTCGATCATTGCAACGACAAACGCAAAAACTATGTGACGATCAACGATGTTAATATCGTCCTTCACGAAGTGATGCAGACAGGCCAGTTTCACTTTAACTGGATCTGGGACAATATCGCGCAGCAGGAGCGCATTACGCTCTCCATCCTGGGGCATGGTGGGAAAAACGAAGGCCACCGGCTATCCCTGATTGAAATTGAAGAGATTTACCAGCGCTACCATCTCCCCTATAAACGTGAACGTGTCCTGGCCTCCTTGAAATCGCTAATCGAGGCCGATATCATCGAAAGCGTCGCGGATACAAAGCACGGCCATAGCTCGGACCACATACGCTATCGCATCCCTGTTGGTCTGATCCGGCAATGGTTACGCAAGGAAAAAACCATTGAGCAAGTTATGCGCGAAGAAGTAGCCGACTGACGCGACAAGGAGGTCTGTTTGATTAGCTGGTTACCGATACTTGGTAGTATCGTTCTGATTGATCTCATTCTCAGCGGCGACAATGCGCTGGTGATTGGCGCGGTAGCTGCCAGGTTGCCCATTAGCATGCGCTGGGCGGCATTCCTCTTTGGTGGTGGGGGAGCTATCGCGCTACGTATTTCGCTCACCTATCCCATATCTCTGCTGCTGCAATTCCCTATTTTAGAGGCTGTTGGCGGCGTTTTTCTGCTGGCGATTACCGCGCAACTCCTTTTACATCAAGACGATCCGGCGGAGAAGACGAATCCGGCGGGCCAATCCATTACGCTCTTCAACAGAATCAGTATCAAACCATTACAAATGCGCCGAAGCTTTCTGCTGGCAATGCTCACGATCATCGTGGCCGATGCCACCACCAGCCTTGACAACATCATCGCAGTGGCAGCCCTGGCAAAGGGTGATCAGCTCTTATTGATTTTTGGCCTGCTCTTCAGCATCACCTTTTTGCTGATTGCCAGCGCGCTCGTATCCGCCATCATCGAGCGCTTACCCTGGATGATTCTGGTGGCCGCCGTCATACTCACTATCACCGCCGCGGATCTGATTGTGCAGGAAAAGCAAATTTCCACGCTCCTGGCTGGCTCTTTCCTGGGCATCGCTGCGATCTATATAGCAGCTTTCGCCATCATCACGCCATTTGGGTATGTATGGGTGCGACGTCAGGTGCGCAAGACTGGTTGACGGGATAGTATCTTCCCCCAAGAGGGTTGAGAGAGTCGGCACCCCTCAACCCTCTTGGTACTGAAATTAACCTAAGCCGTCTCCTCGCCAGGCGCGTTAATCACAATGGCGCAGAGCGGCTCGTCATCGGTCCAGACGGTATGATCGATGTAGGCGGGCCAGAGGACGGCATCGTTGGCCTGGATTTTGTGGGTTTCGCCTGTCGGACCGCCGATGCGCACCGTCCCCTCACCACTGATGACCAGGAAGAGGACGGGGTGATCCGTCGAATGTTCTTCTATGGAAGCATGTGGATCAAAGTACATCACTTCTACCTGAAGCTCCGCATCCAGCAGTATGGGCATGCCGTTGACACGCCGGACAAACTCCTCCAGCTTATCGGAGGGAACGCGGGCGCGGTTCATCTGGATGGGAACGCCATAAAGGCCAGGATGATTCCCGGAAATTTTAGTTTTGAGCTCGGGGCCGAAGCGTCGAATCTGCACAAATAGCCTCCTTGAACTAGAACAAACTACGATAGCCAGTCATGAAGATGGCGTAACAGGCCGACATACAGGCTCGTAACCGGCATTGATCTGGAGATGATCAAGGGCGACCTGCGTCACATACGGAATGTATCCTTTAGCATGGGCGTGTTCATACGCTATACGTATCATATCGGCGTTAGTAGCATAGTCAACGGTCAGTACCAGTCCCGCCCGGCTATTTTGACGGAAAAAGTCCAGGTTGTGTTCTACGGTATTGCGCATCACCGCAGAGGTTGGTTGATTGGTGGCCTGGATGTACACCTCCTCGCGCCCGATACCTGTAAGCAAGCGTACATACCTGGGGTGATACTGCGCCAGGTCTTCCGCGTTTTGAGCGATGATGCCGAAATCTTCGCCTAGAGGAGAATGCGAGCGGGCATACTGAGCAATATCGCTGACAAAGCGCACCATATCATCTTCATGCCCGGCTGCATAATCCTCCTGGTAAGCGTCGATGCGATCAAGATACACGCCATCAAAACCGGCGGCGATAATGGCATCGAGATAGTGGTAGATAATGCGTTGCCAGGCGGGGTCCCAGTAATGCACCCAGTAGTTCTTGCTCCAATCGGGATCGGGCGCCGCCAACCAGATAGGAGAGCCTTCTTTCCAGTTTGATTGCCAGTATCCTCGATATGACTCAGCCTGCCCTATGCTCAGGTAGGCCACGACACGGCGTTGACACGATGAATTACGCAGCGTCTCAATTTGGCGGGCAGTAAATGCTTTCGCGGCGGAGCCATCAGCCGAATAATCGATCACTACCAGTTCATAATTCGAGCGGCTGATTTGATCGAGATTGGGATTATCCAGCCAGTATGCCCAGTTATGCACAGCATTCCAGGGCCTGCGCATAGAGTCGGGCTTTGTCGCTGCCGTCGGCGTTGTGAGCTGAGCGTTTCTTCCCGCATTGGGGGCAGGCATCATATTTCCTCCATTCGCAGCATTGCAAGCGGCCAGGGATAGCATACCCACCGCTACAAATGTAGCGATGAGTATGCGCAATGCCGTTTGTCTGATAACATTCGGCATGGAGAATAGTACCTCCTTAATAGTGGCAAGCGATTATTTCAGAGGCAGCGTCACCGATTGCCCGGCAGCCACATTAATGTACGAAATGAACTGACCGCCGTAGTTCTCCGCTCCAAGCGTATTCAGCCCTGTCACAGGCACGCGGGCGGCCTTCTGTGCGGTAATGGTAATGGACACTCCGGGAACAATGCTGGCTGTAACGCCCGCGCCATTATACTGCATCCGGCTAGCTACCGTCTGACCGAGAGAGTCCATAGTCGGGCTTGTCACTGCCAGGTTGTAGTACTGGGCATACTTCTTCATCACCAGATCGAGCAAATCGCCGAGCAGCGTATGCTGTCCATCGTAAGCGCGCAGGTTTGGCTGATGGAACATCCAGGGGTCCAGGTCGCCTTTCAGCATATACATAACCAGCGTCTGGCTCTCGATATCAAGGATTTCCTGATAAGAGAGCGAGCGGCCCCAGAAACTTTGATAGATGCAGTTGTACTCGGCTACCCATTCGTTGGGCGTAGAGACGTTGTAGAACAGGTTGTTGGGACGGCGCGGGATCATCAAAATCTGCGGCTGTAGCGAATTATAGATGCCCGCATTGGGAGAAGGATTGTTATAGCCAGCCCTTGATGTATCCGTGACCAGATAGCGGATGCCATTATCGTATGCCGCTTTGAGGAAATTGGCATTGGTCAGTCCAGAGACATCGGGTGTGACCATATTGAGCGGGCTAAAGTGCGTCAACCCCAGCGGGTCTGAAGCCGCCTGCACATTCTGCGTGATTTCCGCGACCGCGGTATCATAGCTCACACTATCCAGGTTGGTATGATCGTAAGTATGGCTAACCCAGTTAAGCTGATCCTCGTTATTGCCAGCAAACGGCGTCAAGGTATCAGGGGTGTACGCTCCTGGCTCCGTTCCGAAGCCATTAAATGCCATCGTCAGGGTAAGATTAGCGCCTACGCCTGTTGCCCGTTTACTTGCCTGCCAGTTCAGGACCGTTTGCAGATCGTTACCGGTAATGCGATATGTTGTACCGGTATTATCGACAGGAGTGCCACAGGGCGTAGTCGGCAACCACTCGCTATCATCAATAAAGAGATCATCAACCTGCGCAGACATATAAGTATGGCGCTCTCCCAGAAACAGCCCTTTTGTCAACCAGTTGACGAGACCATAGGACAGCACGATGCTATGGAGCAGATTCGGATTACTATCAAAGGTGAGCGAAAGCGCCTGACGCCCATCGGGATAGGCACGCATAGCCACAAGGGTGTTGCCGCTGTCGTCAGTTAACAGCGATGTTGTGGCCCCATCCGTCAGCGGCATTGCCTGATAGGTATAGGCATACTGGACTGTAATCGTCGCGGTCGGATTCAGGTAGGAGAAAGTCGTCTGCCCCTGCGTGGTGAGTTGGATTGCCAGAGGATGAGACGATGTATCAATGGCTCCGCTCGGCGGCTGATAGCCATAGTTCGCATTCGGATACGTATACCAGCTAAGCAGGCGTACCCCCATTGTTGCCTGATAGGTCCACAGGTTGGTCCATTCCTGCTGTGATAGAGCGCTGACCCAGGCTGTGCCATTGAAATAGCCCAGATCGCCGGTGGTCAGGATCACGCCCTGATAAAATCCGTGGCAACCATTGCTCAATTTATCCGGGGTCAGCCCGTTGGGGGTTTTTGCTGCAAGGTAAAGCGTGTAAGGTGTCCCCAGATAGTCTAATGCCTGCGTAATTGCCGGTAAATCCGCCTCGGTGCCATCGGTCGCGATAAGCAGCACTTTCAGATCAACGTTTATGGCTGTGCAACCTGCTGATAAAGCAGCTTTGATTGCTGAATGTGGTAAAATCGTCACCGGCTTTGGTGGATTAATCACCGGGTGAAGCGGCTTTGATTTACCGAAAGGTAGCATAGGCGGTCCTTTCCTTAGCTGCGTTTTACTGTGCGGCCTTTTTGGGCGTGGCCCTGTTGCTCCTGCGGACCCGGTAAATACTGTTGGAGTGAACAATATCACCAGCGCTAAAATCGTGATAGTAATGACACCGAACCTCCCCGATGCCCACGTACGACCCAAAAACTTCATAGAAAAACCTTGCCTTTCCTTAGCGCAAATTTTTTATAAGGGTTGTTTTACATCATCAACCCTGATAGCAGGAAACACTGACCTCTTATACCAGAGGCTGGTCCATAAAAGTCAGGTATTCCAGTTTTTTGAGGCGGGATATGAGCAAAATCCACCCAAGACCGGCCCCAATGACGCTTGCTCCTAGATATCCCAGGCCATAGAAAGAGCGACCTAAGTAAAGGGATAGCAGGGTCAAGCTAATATTACAGACCGTAAACGTGCCAACAGCCAGGAGCGTGGCGCGTCGCCGATCAATGTAAAGCAAAAACAGCATCATCACAAACACCAGAAATTGCCCTGTTCCCGCCAGCGTTTGTATGCGCAGGAGTGGGACCCATTGGGGAGCAATGCCCACAAAGGCCGCCAGGTCTCGCGCCATCAGGCAAAGAAAGAGGGCTATGATCCCCTGGATCTTGAGGATCAATCCTATCCCCGTCCGTACAGAGGCAATCATGGCTTCCTTTGCACGCGTCAGGTCGGAGAGCGTCCCTTTCTGCTGAATGAAAAGATAGTAGTCCCTGTAATGACGGTAAAAATCGGTTTCCAGGGCAATCATAAAGATTGCCGCTGCGGGAATAGTGGACAGGTAGATGACAAATTTTGCTGTATCGTAGGGAGGAAAAAGATGGTAAAAATGCTGAATGCTTCTTCCCTCCGGTGATACCCAGAAAATGATACTATCCGCCCAGATCCCTAGAGGATAGAGAGCGCCAATTACCAACAAATCCCAGTATTTGGGAATGTTGCTGAGATAGGCAAAACTACAGCTCTGGGTTGAGGGAAACTCGCAATATACGCTCATGAGCAGCAAAGCGAGACAGAGCACCTGTCCCAGGACAAACCCGGCCAGACTCCCAATCAACTCGTAGGAATAGCCCAACGCTATTGATGCCACCGCTCCCAACGCGTAGCACATTGAGAAGATCAGCACGATCTGTATATACTCCCGCGCGGCTGACAGGAACGCTGTCACCATCCAGATCATGGTAAGCGTCAGAAAAAGCGTCGCCGTCAGCAGTCGATAGACGATACCGAAGGGAGCAAAAAGTAAAAAAGGGACTATCAACAGGGAGAAAGGGATCATCAAAAATAGTACACCTGTACATGTGGGTGCAAAACCCTCTCTTTCGTTGAGATAGAGCCGATCAGCCAGGTAGCGAGTTACCACCATTTGCGGCCCTCCCGTGACGAGCAGGCTGGCAGCGAACACGGAGATGATGGTTGCCAGCAAAAAAGAGCGATCAGCCTGCGGCAGATACGCGGAAGTTGTGCCACTTAGAACGACGAGAGCGATTACTCCCGATAACCAGGGACCAGTCGAGATAATGGCAGCATACACATAAGCGGTTGCGGTCTCCAGGTATGATCCCTTCGATACCAGGGTCTGTAAGCGAAAGCCAATACCAGCCATCTAGATTCCTTTCCTATCCATTCTCAACAATCTCCTGATCTATTTGTCTGTAATGAGTGAGGTGTAGCATCAAGAGATTGTATTATGCTCTAAACAAAGGATGCTTGCGTCATATAATGCCGGTAAAGCTCATCATAGGCATGATAGAGCTGTTCCTGACGATAAAAACGGCGGACGCGTTTCTGACCTGTGCGTCCCATTTTCAGGCGTAGATCTTCATCGCGCCAGAGTTGGATTATAGCGTCGGCGGTCTGTTGCGGGCTGGCGACGGGCGTGATAATACCGCTCGCGCCCAGCGCCTGATCCTCGGAAGAGATGCCCAGCAGCAGCTCACGGCAAGCGCCGACATCGGTTGTGATCACAGGTAGCCCGGCGCAGTTTCCTTCCAGAATGACCAGCGGCTGCCCCTCGCTGAGGCTGGTCAACACCAGCACATCCAGCTTGCTATAGTAGGTCTGTACATCTACAGAGCCCGTAAAGTGAACGACCATTTCCAGGTCGAGCAGTTCTATAAGACGGCAGCATTCCTGGAAATATGCTGGTTCTTCTTCTGTGGGACCAATAATATATGACATGAGGTCAGGAATCATCTGCTGAGCAATTTTGATGGCGCGAATGAAGGTCTTCACATCCTTGATGGAAACGACACGACCCACAAAACCGACCAGGAAGCGCCGGGAAGCGTCCTTTTGTGGCAACTGCTGAGGCGGAGCCTGCCGTTTATCCATAACAGGGGAGGCTGTCCCGTTCGTACCTGGAACACGATGAGAGGTATCGGCGACCAGCGCCACCCGCTCACGCAAGTTCCACAGGCGCTCAACATCGATCCCATTGGGGATAATGCGCGTTTTTTCAGGATTAGCTCCGTGTGTTAGCTGATAGCGCTGGTTTACAGCAGTGATAGAGATGATCGAATCAGCCGAGTCATAAGCTATTTTCTCCATAAAGCGGTAGATATTGAGCCACCATTCCTGGAAATAGCCCATACGCTGCTTGCTTATATCATGGAGCGAGGCGGGCTGGTCCATCCAGGTCGCCTGGGCAATCTCAATCTCGCGTTCTCGTGTATAAAGCCCATGCTCCGTAATGATAAAGGGACGACCGGTACGAATTTTCGCCAGCGCGCCCAGCAGGCCGCTATAGCCTGTGCTTACAGCATGATAGACCTGCGCCTGTGGCAGCATCGTCTCAAAAAGCGTAAAAATGGGAAGATAGGTAAAACGGAAGGTCCAGAAAAAATCGGCAAATGCTACCTGCGGCGCATAAAGCTCATAGAGCTTCACCAGGAGTTTCCAACTCGCGCGGCCATGAAAAAGATCTGAAGCGGTCAATCCCGCAAAACCCGCTTCGCGCAACAGAGGCCGCAAAGTCGCAATATCGTACGCTTTGCCCAGCGCAACGGCTTCGTGCAGCATGTGAAAAGTATCCCAGGTTGGAGATACGCGCCTCGCGATTCTGTGTTTTTTGAGCCGCCGGGCATCGTTAATGAACACTTCACGAAACTCGACCACATTGTCGGGCAGACGGTATAACGCCTCCCGCTGCTGCTCAGGACGCGTCCCAATCGATAAGAGCGTAAAAGTTAGATCGGGCAGATTGCTTATCAGAGCATGCAACCAGGCAGAGATGCCTCCTAATACGTAGGGATAGGCCCCTTCAACTAACAGGCAGATATCAGCCATGCAAGACCTCCTGTAGTTCGGGGTTCAGCTCGCTCCACCAGCGCAGGGAGGCTGCTTCATGCGATAAAGTTGCACCTTGCCTATCAGCCAGGGCAATTAGCGTATCCCAGGCATGCAAACGAAAGGCTAATTCCATTGCCAGGACAGCAGCTTCAACGGATGCGGGGTTGTGGCGCAGAGAAACCTGGGCATCTTGCAACGCTGCCTGAGATTCACCGAGGCGCGCACGCACATGGGCCAGTTTCAGCCAGAGTTCGGCGTTGTTGCTATTCTGAACAATGATTTGCAATAACAGGTTGCGCGCACGCTCAAGATAAAAATGCTGGCTGGTCTGATCAAGAATGTTGCTGCACGCGTAGCGGTAACATTCTTCAGCCAGGGTGAGAGCCAGCTTGTTATCGGTCGGGTTGACGGACCACTGCTCAAGAGAAAGATTAAGTGATTGCGAACATACATCATCCAGGCGAGAGAGCGCTATTGAGGCATCGGCGCGGACCTCGCTCTGTGGGTCCGAAAGCAACTGGCGCAATAGTCGCGTTGTCTGCGGGTTTCCATAACGGCCCAATACTGCCACAGCCGTGCGTCTGGTCTCAATATCTGCAACCTGGAGGTGATCCACCAGAGGCTGAACCAGCCAGTCAAGGGACGGCGATATTTCGACGGGAAGCGGTGGCATCTTTGCAGGCAGAGATGGTTCTTCCTGCGCCTCTATATCGGGACGACGGGAAAAACCTCCAACCACCAGGGCAACGCTGTACGCCAGTGATCCAAAACCTGGAAATGTACCCAGTCCGAGAAATAGCGCCACAAGCCCTGACCAGCGTATATATTTTCTATATCTATGCTTTAGATGCTTTTCAGTAGAAATTGCCTCAGGTCGGGTGTTGCCTAATGACATAAAGTTAACACCCAGCGCCCAGACGATAGCAGCAGGAATATGCCACAGCAATATTCTTCTGGCAGGGTGGGCCAGCAAAGCCATTCCTGCAAAGCAATCTCCGGCAAGGCCAGCTCCTAGCAGAAGCAGACCAACACCTGTCCATACAAAGTAATGTTTTTGAACGTTTAGCATAAAGCTCTCCCCTTTTACCAACAACCCCAGGTACCAGCATAAGCTTTTTCAGGAAATACTATCTTTAGATGAAAGAAACGCAGGAATGGGGGTAACAGGCTTCAACAAATCAAACTCGTCTCGGTCAAGACGTTTGAGTTGATCCGTATCAGAACCGGTAGCAACTGTTTGGAGCGCAATCGAGGCGATCTGCAATAATGCGCTAAAAAGCTGAACAGTGCCAGGGGTGAATTTCAAGAGCGGCATACTATCCACCACAACCATTCCCATAATCTGCTCATCGCTATCAAATAGCGGGCCAGCCATCACGGCAACATCTTGCGAGAGCACCTTTTCTTCAGCAAGCGAATCCCGCACAGTACATACGCGGCGCAATTGCACCACGCGGCTGATCAGAGGATCATCGAGCCTTAAAACAGTTGCATGCGCATATGTATCAATCGAGTTGCCAACGCAAAGCTGCATCAGATCGTTGTATTGCAAGTACAATGCGCACGACTGCGCCTCAATTGCGTGCATTATCATATCCAGCACTGCGCTATAACGCTCTTTGCCGCTCAACTGCCACAGCTGCACCATCTTCCCGCTGATGGTCGCCATCGAAGCGGGTTGCCCGGAGACCTGCTGCTCTAACCCGGCATTCACTTCCAGTAGCGTTTGATAGCGCCGGGTTGTTTTTTGCAGCCTCTCTTCCGTCTGCGCACATCTGCGTTCCAGCATGCTAAACCGGCGGCGCTGCGCCCGTAGAAGATCGCTCGCAAGGATGCCGCCAACACATAGCAGGGAAGACTCAAATACCATATGGGGAACGCTAAATTGTGTATGCAGTTCAGGCCGCCACCAGAGTAAGAGCCCGTACATCAGCGCAGCAAGCAAACTGGCATAGTACGCTGCAAGCGTGTGGTAACGAATAGCAGTAGCAAAAACGATGAGGAATACGGCACAGAAAATGAGATGCGAGATTATCCATGCGCCCGGCGCATACCAGCTCGCCGCCAGCACAACACCCAGGCCAAGAGTTACCTCAAACATCTGACGCAGCCGGTGAAGCTGTCGCCATTTTAAACCGTTCCACTTCCACAAAATACCCACAAACCTCTCCTTGACACTACAACCTCGCGGCGCTATTCACGCCGTGGCACCTCCGCCACATTACGAGAAAAACGGTTTTTATTATGTAATATACCGTAAAGCTACTATGTATTGTAAAGTAAAATAGCCCATCAAATCAAGATTAAAACGGTATAAATACGGTTGATTTTCAGTAAATTATTTGAATTTCTATATGGAGCTTCTCAACTTATCAGTAATTACTGTATTTCTCCTCTTGCTCGAATGCTTCATAAACTATGGAGTTGAAGCTGATCTTGACCTGCTTCAACTCCATTGCGCTAACCGTTGACTATGGCGCAGCTCCTATTGCTCCTTCAGGTTCGTTTAGCAGATCTTTTGCGGCCCCAACGATGCGAGGAGCCGTCTCCCGCAGCGCCAGCGCCACGCCGACCGCCTGGTTTGGTAAGAGCCTCATCAGCAGGAACACCAGCAAAATAGCCGGGAGAGCCGGTATCCAGTAGACATTTCTCCACCCCAGATTAATGGCGATCTGGGTGATAAGAAATGCGCCTACCCCCACTCCTACCAGGGTATAACCCGCCGATACCAATCCCTGGTTGAATGCTCGCTGAGCCGGACGAGAAACCTTGCCCACGATGCCCTTCCCACGGACCAGCCGATACCATCGCCCAGACCAATCAGATCACGGACGATAAATAGCGAGAGGAAGTCCCATGCCACCCCAACCAGGCCACTGAAAACGGCTGCCGATAGCTATACTTGCTGTGGTAACGGGGCCGAAAAACTATCTCCTTTCTTCATTACAATACGGACTGGTGCAACAGTTATGGCGCAACGCCGATGCCCTGATCGCGCACACTTGTGAGCAGGGAAGAACGCAGCAGCCATTGACGAGCGCGCTCAGGATTGTTGGCCTCATCGGCCAGTTCCTGCTGCAAACGCAGCCGCTCCTGCGGATCTTGCTCGGCGATCAGACGCGTATTGCGCCCACTGATGTTCTGAACGTACTGGATAGCAACCTGGCGGCGGCGCTGCGCGTATGTCTGTAGTTCAGCCTCTATATCTACCGACTGAGCGCCAGCGAGGATACGCGCCAGGCGCATACTCAGATCGACGGCATCGTGAATTCCGCTGTTGAGGCCCAATCCACCAAACGGACTATTAACATGGGCTGCATCTCCCAGCAGCACGACGCGACTGTCATAAAAGCGCGCGGCTACGCGCTGATGAAAGCGGTAGATCATCTGCTCAACGATAGGAAAATAATGCTCAGTGTGCAACGCCCGGCGCAAGGTGCCCTGAATCTGCTCATCGCTCATCGCCTGCTCATCCGATAGCGTGGCCGGAACGGAATACAAAAGACGCCACGCCTCCGGCACGCGCAGGATGAAGAGGAACTCCTGCGGGTCGGAGACATAATTGACATAGGTGATGTCCGGCAGGAACTGATCGAATGGCACCGGCGTGCCGACCAGCAAAAGGCGCTCCTCGAACGTCATGCCATCAAAGGAGATGCCCAGTTGTTTCCTCACGGCGCTCTTCGCTCCGTCTGCTCCTAGCAGGAACGGCGCATGTAACGTGTACATACCTTCTGGCGTCTGGACGATAGCTTTCACGCCGTCGCTTTCTTGCTCAAGCCCGATCAGAGCCGAGTTGAAACGCAGGTCGGCTAACGGACGTTTTTGCAGGCGTTCGGCGAGGATCTGCACGTAGGTTGATTGGGGACATTGAAGACGAAATGGGTACTTCGTATCGTTTTTCAGGAGATTGGTATCGAATTCAGCGTAAACGCCTGTGCGCCGGTCGCGGTACTGGATCTTGTCGGCGATCAATCCTCTTGCCATCAGTTCGCAGGAAAGCCCTGTTGCCTCCAGCAGTTCCAGGGTGGCCGCGTGAAACGTCGAGGCTCGCCACTCGGGGCTGGGCATGTCATGCTGTTCCAGCACAATCACGGGGATGTTTTGCAGCGCGAGGATCTCTGCCACGGTCAAGCCTACCGGTCCCGCGCCTACGATGACGATTGGCTCTTGTTGCATGTGTGATTCGTCCATTATGTTATAGGCTGACGCAGAGGTCAGCCGGACGATATATCTATTTAATCGGCTACAAAGTCGCCTGTGACAGGTTGGTGACCGCCATTCTCGGCGTAAGCCTCCTCGCGATACTTGCCGAGGGCCGTCATGATCGGTGTATCCTGAATGGAGAAGAGGATTGCCCGCTCGCCGCTTGAGCCGTTATGGTGCTCATGCCAGCACCAGCTTGGCACGACGAAAAAGTCGCCCTTCTGCCATTCGAAGCGGATACCGTTGATAATGGTCGCTCCCTGGCCCTCATGCGCATAATAGACGGCGCTATTGACCTGTCGATGCGCTCGGGTTTTGATGCCGGGCCGCAACATCTGTATCCAGCAGGTCATGGTTTTCATCGCGGGGCCGCCAGTATGGGGATTGGTGAACTCCAGCGCGACATCGTCGAAAGGGCTGGCATCCACTTTAGCGAGATTGGTCAGCGCCCGCTCGGTATCGCTCCACTTATATGTCGATACTGGCGGATATGCCTCTTTGCGCTCTTCCCAGGCCGGTCGCACCAGACCTCCGCCATACTTTAAATATTTGCCATCTTGCAGTTCGGTAACCGGCTGCTGCTCCTGCGGATATGGCTCAAAGAAGCCTGCGTCAAGGAAATTGTTGATCGGAATGTCAAGACCGTCCATCCAGATCGAACGTTCGTCGGCATCGCTGCCATGATCGTGCCAGCACCAGGGCGGGTTGAGCACGAGATCGCCAGGTTCGAGGTAGACTTTATCGCCCTCAACAGTGCTATAGCCGCCGCACCCATCGATAATCCAGCGTACAGCCTGAGCAGTATGACGATGACCAGGAGCAACCTCACGCCCATTGAGCCATTGCACAGCGGCCCAGAGGGTAGGTGTGACAAACGGCTCGGGGGCCAGTCCCGGGTTCGCCAGCGCGATGGCACGCCGGTCGCCGCCACGTTCAACCGGCACAAGGCTGCCTGCTCGTTCGGCAATGGCATACAGCTCGTGCCACTTCCAGAGCCAGGGTCTGGCCCTGGGGCTGGGTTGCCGTGGCATAATATTGCCCTCAAGCCGCCAGAGCGCCATCAAATGGCGCGCCTCCATATCGCTATACAGCGCATTCAGCTCGGCATCGGTTGTTGTCATCGACATCGTCGGCCCTTCCTTTCTTGACAAGAGGATTCTGCAACATTATGCTTATTTTATAATTCGGGAGTGTCGGCTTACAAGTTACGTTGTTCCGTACATACGCGTAGCCCCGTTCCCTCGCGCCAGGCAAAACCATGCTTTCCCATTCTCATGTTTTCTATTGTAGAATAGAGGTGTACTTCTTTGGCGAGCTAGAAACTTTCGCCCGAAGAGAGGAAAGGAAAAAACATGGGCTTACTTGATGGCAAAATTGCTATTTTAACCGGGTCAGGGCGGGGCATCGGGGCTGCGGCAGCGAAACTATTTGCCGAGCATGGAGCCGCTGTGGTCGTGAGCGACCTTGATCCCGCTCCAGCAGAAGATACCGCTACGACTATTCGCAACGCCGGCGGAAAAGCCATCGTCGTTCCTGGCGATGTGACTGACCCCGCTTTCCCCAGGCAACTTATTTCAGCGACGCTCGACAGCTTTGGCGGTTTTGATATTATCGTCAACAACGCCGGCTACACTTGGGACGCCGTTATCCAGAACATGACCGATAAGCAATGGTACGCCATGATCGACGTTCACCTCACTGCCCCATTTCGCATCTTACGCGAAGCTGCCACCTATATCAGAGAGGCTGCGAAACGCGAGCAAGCAGCTAATGGACGCGCCAACGCCCGTAAAATTGTGAATGTCTCCTCTGTTTCGGGCGTCTATGGGAACGCCGGACAGGTGAACTATTCAGCAGCCAAAGCAGGAATTGTAGGGGTAACACTGACCCTCGCCAAAGAATGGGGACGCTATAATGTCCAGGCAAATGCAGTCTGCTATGGCTTTATCGATACACGGCTTACCGCAGCGAAAGAGAGCGCGGAGAAGATTGAGCGCGACGGTGAAGAGATTGCTCTGGGCGTGCCCGATGCCATGCGCTCAATGGCGCCGATGCTCATCCCGCTCGGTCGCCCCGGCACGCCTGAAGAGGCTGCTGGTCCTATGCTTTTCCTGGCCTCTTCCCTCTCGGACTATGTCTCCGGTCATGTGCTAGAGGTTACAGGCGGGCGGGCTGTATAGTCGTCCACACAAGAAATCCTAACGGATGAGAAGAGCTTGCAGCTCCGATAATAATCGCTGAATTTCCAGGACTGGTGGGCGCGCAAGTGAGCAGATAGGATATTGTGCAGACGGCATGGCCTTATAATGCGCGTCCGGCCTCTGCCATCTCGCGGGCGGTATTGGTCGTGATCATATCGACGCCGGCGGCAACCGCGCGGGCCAGGCGCTCGCGCCAGTGCGGCGTTCCAGCATCGAGCGTCCAGACATCAAGCATGACGCCTTCGCGATGAAACAGCTCTGCGGCATGAGCAACGCCATCGGCAAGCATCTGCTCAAAGGCATCCAGCCGCAAGTGAGCCTCGCGTAAGCCCGCTACCAGCCGCAGGATACCGCCTAGCCGGTCGGAGAGGTAGTCATCTACGGATGTCAGCCGCCACCAGGCCAGAGGGTGGCGATCAAGGTAGCCGTAGGCACCGCGCGGAAGCCTGGCATCGTGACCTTCGGGCAGCCAGTCCAGGTAAGCTGCGGGATTAAAGCCTACCAGCAGGCTCGAATCAACGGTCAGCAGGCGGCGCAGGTTCCAGTCGGTGGAGCTGAAGATCACCCGATCCTTCACCGGCTGGGCCAGGCGAGCCAGTTCTTCAACGCGCGACCAGGGAAGTGGCTGCAGGTCCTTCATATCCAGCTCGATCAACGTCGGCGATGGAATGCGGGCAATGGCGTCGGCGGCTTCGCTAAAGAGCATGGGCCGATGAGATGATACCTCGCCCCGATGCATCAAGCGCAGGCCGCTCACCTCCTGGCGAGTCGTGTCGCGGAATGGGCCGATGTCCTCAGCGTTGGAGAGGGCGCTGGCATCGTGAACGATCAGAAAATCGCTATCTTGCAGCATATAAAGATCGATCTCGGTGCGAGCAACGGGCGCGCGTAAGCATTCTTCAAGGGCTGCCAGCGAGTTTTCGGGATAGTCACCGCTCCAGAGACAACGGTGAACCTTGAGTTGTACCTCATGACCGGATGCCGTCTGGAAAAAGGAATCGGGATGAGGGAGCGAAGAAACATGAGCGAGCTTACCATTTTGACCTGTAGGCATGCTTTTTAATCTCCAAATGGGCAGAGTCAAATTTATAACTGGAGTATATGGTGCTCATACTGGTATGTCAAGTTAGCGCAATGGATAGGTCTCTATTTATACGGAGGAAACGCATAGGGATCGCCAGACTGAGAGAGGCTAGAAGCGGCAGCGGCATTGGCTGGCAAAGTTTCAAGGCGGGGTTTGCCCTCCCAGGCCAGATCATCCCTATAGGAAAGAAAGGTACGAGCAATGGTAAAAGAGGTGGCATTCCACACGTTAAAAACATTACTCCCCAAAGGACAGGTATTTACCGACCGGGCCTCTCTTGTGACTTATGAAGTTGATGCGGGAGGAGATAAGGGTATGCCGGAGGGCGTGGTATTTCCGCGTACGCCCGACGAGGTTGCCCGTGTTGTACGCTGGGCTGCTGAACATAACGTCCCGCTCGTCGCGCGGGGAGCGGGTACAGGACTGTCTGGCGGGGCTGTTGCTGACCGAGGAGGGATCATCGTCGAGTTTTCGCAGATGAATCAGGTTCTCGACGTTGACGTGGATGGGCGGAGCGCGGTCGTCGAGCCTGCTCTGATCAATCTACGTCTGGATGAGCGCGTCAAAACGTATGGGCTATACTTCCCGCCAGATCCGGCGAGCCAGCGCGCCTCAACCATCGGGGGCAACGTGGCCGAAAACTCAGGCGGTCCGCACTGCTTCAAATATGGCGTCACCACCAACTACATCACCGGCATGGAGGTCGTCCTGGCCGATGGGCGGCGCGCACGCGTGGGCGGTCATGCGCGGGACTATCCCGAGTATGATTTGTGCGGGCTGATTACCGGCAGCGAGGGCATGCTGGCAATCATGACCTCCATTATTGTGCGGCTGGTACGCAATCCTCCCGGGATCAGGACCATGCTCGCCGTCTTCGACTCTGTTGAGCAAGCGGGCGAGGCGGTCTCCGCCGTCATTGCGGCTGGCCTGGTGCCCGCGACAATGGAGATGATGGATCAGAAGATCGTGAGCATTATCGAGCCGTTTGCACACGCAGGCCTGCCACAGGACGCCGGAGCGGTGCTCATCATCGAAGTCGATGGCTACCCAGAAAGTCTGGACACGCAGGCGCAGGAGATCACCCACATCCTTCAGCAACATGGTGGGTATAATATGCGTACAGCCCGCGATGAGGAGGAGCGAGCGAAGATCTGGCTGGCTCGCAAGAGCGCCGCCGGAGCGATGGCGCATCTCAGCCGCGCACTCTATACAGTAGATGTAACCGTTCCGCGCAGCCGTCTGGCTGAAATGCTGGCTGCGGTCAATCAAATCTGCGCGGATCACGGTCTGCGCGTCGGTCACGTCTTCCATGCCGGCGATGGCAATCTTCACCCCATCATCCTTATCCCCAATCCGCACGATCCCGAGTTGATGGAACATGTCCACACAGCAGCCTGGGAGCTGGTCAAATGCTGCATCGAGATGGATGGCAGCCTCTCAGGAGAGCATGGCGTCGGCACTGAAAAGCGACAATATATGCCCCTCATGCACACCCCCGCTGAACTGCTAGCAATGTGGGACATCAAGCAAGCATTCGATCCCGCCAACATCCTCAACCCTGGTAAATTATTTCCCCTGCCATCCGAAAACGAGACAGGTCCTTTCGCAGGCTATAGCCTGTATCAACCAGCCACTACTCAAACGAACAACCAGACCTTCGTAGGGACCCGGTTTACCGCGTCCTCCAGCGATTTATCGCCTGCCCCTCCCTCAAAAAAAATATTTACCCCGGCAACGGCAGAAGAAGCGGCTGAAGGATTGCTATCCCTGGCAAAATCAGGACATGCCGTATACATTAGCAATGCCGAGCAACAACAAAGCGCACCAACGCTGGCATGCCTTCTGCGCACCAACGAACTGAACGGGATCAAAATGTACGCGCCGGACGACCTGTACATTACAGTAGCGGCGGGAACACCGTTAAGCAAAGTACAATCCTTCCTGGCTCAAGCCAGCTATCAAGTCGCGCTGGCAGCTCCCTGGCCGGATGCGACTATCGGAGGGCTGGTTGCTGCCAACATCAACGCGCCCTTGCGTATACGTTACGGTTCGCTGCGTGACCTTGTGTTGTGCGCCACAGTCGTGTTGGCCGACGGTCGGATCATTCGCACGGGCCGTCCTATCGTCAAAAACGTGGCGGGCTACGACCTGACCAAAGCCTTCATCGGCTCGCACGGCACGCTGGGATTGCTCACGGATATCACGCTCAAAATCGTCACGCAACCCCGAACAAAGCGTACCTTGTTGATACCGGTTGACGATATGCGCTACGGCTTGGTCTGGGCGAGGCAGCTTCTGCCGCTGGCTCTAACCGCCTCGGCCATCGTGCTGAGCAAAGGCTACTCAGGAACGGGCATACCGGAGAGCAGCTACATACTGGTCTACACTGCTGAAGGCTTGCCCGAAGATGTCCAGGCGGAACTGGTTCAGGTTCGCCAGACCTTACAGGTGGCAGGAGCGCCCGAGCCGGTCGAGAGCGCATCAATCAGCGGCAGCGATATCTGGGTGGAGACGTTGAGAAGCGACCTCGGCGCATCCCTGCAAGTGCGCGTAGGCATCCCTGTTAGAGAGTTGCCAGCTTACGTGCAAGATCAAACGCAGGTCCTGAACGAAGGCAATTTTATCGCCGATATCGGCAACGGTCTGGTTTATGCGCTCAAAGAGTGTGCAACCGTGCAGGGTGCTCAAACATGGCTGGAAAAGCTGAGAAGGCCCGCCCTGGCTATCGAGGGCTATGCTTGCATCATGGACGCTCCCACATTGCTACAGGGGAAGCTTGATCGTTGGGGCTATCAGCCTCAGGCGCTGGACATAATGAGACGGTTGAAAGCCCGCTGGGACCCTGATGGTATCCTCAATAGGGGAGAATTTATTGTATAGGAAGGTCAGGGTACCTTTCCAGGTACCCTGAATTGTTTAGAACTGGACCAACTCCGCTTTTCCTTCGAGGCTCACCTCATGGTAAAGCTCTCTGGCCCCCTTTTGCAGCGGCTGGATGCCGACGAGATGCTTTGTGACAACGGCCAGCGTCTTGATGTGCTGTTGCTGCTCCCCGGCGAGATTGACGCTGGGCACCACCAGGGTAAGGGAAGTGGAACCCTGATCGATAGTTCTCACCAGTGAAACGCTAACCAGGGTGCCGAGCTCGCTATCCTGCGTGCGAATCTCATCGCCGGAAAAGCTATAGTTCTGCTCATTATTACGATAAACTAACTGAGGTTTGCCCGCAGTACTGGTCGTCGAATAGGTAATATGGGTCTCATGTCCATGAAGCTCAAACAGATTTGGCTCTGCATTCTGCGTCACCATAACTTACCACTCCTTTTTCAACATGCTAAATCACTAATTTTATCAGAATGTGTGATATTCTCCCAGGTATTCAGAGTCTGGAGAGATATCCAGTGAAAAAACGCTCTATGCAAGCAAAATTCGCATAGCGATCTCTAGCAGCAAATTCCCTCAACGTTATCCACAAAATAGAACATTTGTCCACATACTTATCCACAATCATTGTCTTTATTTCGGTATAGAAAGGAGAAGAAGGTTGGTAGGGCAGGTTTTGTTGAACAGATGCAGCCGGAAGAGGAGGCAACTATGAAAGCTCATGGTGCTTATCTTATTTTATACTAATTGCTTTTCGTACAAAATAACTTCAAGCTGCTGATAGGTAGCTCTACCGACTTCCCTGTAACCGTTTTTTTCGTAGAGTCGCTGAGCTGGAATCTGGAGGATGGAGGTATCGAGATGCAAGACCTGATAGCCGAGTGTGCGGGCACGGGCCTCAAGTTCATCCAGAATGAGCTGGCCGTAACCGCGCCCCTGATAATCAGGATGGACGCGCATGCGTTTAATCTCGGCCCGTTCCGGGCTGGTGCGCCTCAAGGCTCCCATTGCCACAACCAGGCCATCGCATTCACCAACCAGAAATTCTCCTTGATTCTTGAGATATGCTTCCTCGATAGCATAGATATCATTATCCCAGGGACCACGCCCCAGGTAGGCCCCAGTCTGCTGAATAACGAAGACATGGAGATATTCGACCGCTTCCTGATCGGCGGAAGTATAGCGGCGCAGCATCAACATCAAGCGTTCCCTTTACTTTTCTTTAAAAGTGATCTCTTTTTATTGTAGGGCAAATGAGTATCTCCAGCAAACAATTAGGAGCTGGCTGATCCTTCAGGTCAAAAGATGAATACTGGAATTTTCCTCTTTCTTCTGTGCTTGCATGTGTAGTACACTGTTATTTGCTAAAAGCAAGGGCATAAAGCACCCTGTATTCCGAAAGTAGGCTAACATGGATGCGCATGAAATAGAAAAATATCTTACCGAGCTGGGAACAGAACTAAAAAAACGTGGCGTCAAGAAGCCTGTTCGTATAATGATTATAGGAGGAGCTTATATGCTGCTCTTAAAGAACGCGGTTCGAACCACAAACGATATTGACATTTTCTGGCTCGAAGAGGACGCGCTCCAACAAGTGCTTCACCCACTACGAGAAAGCGTCCAGGCCATCACTAATAGACATGCATTAAGGGGAGACTGGTTCAACTACCTTGCACAGATACTTATGCAGGATGAAGTTATTGTCCCAGATGGCAAGCTATGGAAGCGATACGGGCCATTACATATCTATGCTCCAAGTGCCGAGTACATTCTTGCACTCAAAATTGCAGCAGGACGAGACAAAGATCTTGATGACTGTGCTATACTACTTCCACAGACAAACATTAAAACTCGTCAACAAGCCCAGCAATTACTAGGTCGGTACCTCTTGCCTGAAGGGCAGGAGAAAAACGCCGAGCAGATTGAACGCTCGTTAAACTGGCTTTTTAAGAACCGATAGTTCTTGACAGAAGGACCCAGCAAGATGAAGCCCGAAACGATAAAGCTATTAGCACAAATGCACGAAGAATTGATGCAAGCTTCTTCGACCTCATCAAGACCTCTTGAAACAATGAGATGGGCTTATCAGCAAATTTGTGCAGGAGAGGACCCCTGGACTGGTTTAGGTAACTTTAGCCATGCATGGTATGGCTACGCAAAAGATAAACGAGCAAAGTTGGTCAATGCTCCTCTAATAAAGCCAGGAAAGGAAACAGAATATACACGCCGCTGGGGAGCTTTCTGTGCCGCCTCTGTCGAATTCCTTTGTGAACGCTATCAAGTTCCTTGCCCTGATTGGGTTTACGACCCCTATTACACCTTAGAGACCCCCTGGTGGCATACAAAGCAGGCTGATAGCCCCTCTATACGCGAGGAACTAGTAAAAATCACGCCCCCACCTTTTGCACGAAGAAATATCTTCTGTACTAATAGACTTTTTCAGAATAAATACGAAATGTTCGAGTGGACCCAGGAAGCAAGGGCCAAAGGGATAACAGACCCGGGCGCGATATGGCGCTATGCTCGTGATAAAGAAATTAGCATTCATGGAGCATAGCGATCTGAAGAGAACAAGCCAGGGGAAGTAAGCTTACATTTTTTTAGAGATACAGTAGTTTACAGAAAAATAACTGTTTTGATGCACGCCTAAATTTTTCCCTCCAACTCGCCTTTGAAGAAAAAGGACATTATTCGTTAAAGTTAATAGAGGTTATTATAAATTCACTCGCTTTATCAAACAGAGGACACCCTATGCTAGATCAAAATCTTACAACCTTACTTTCAGCTTTGATTGGTGGTTCGCTTTCCATATCGGCTGGCTTTCTTGCCAGCTATTATACACAGAAAACTACAAAGAAAAACAACCAGGAAAAATTTATAACAGAGATGATAGAAAACATATATAAAGAAACACAATCAATAGAAGATTTATATAATAATATATTGGATAGCATAAAGGAAAAAGAGGAAGCATCAAACGAGAAACCCATTGACTATGATCCTTATGACATGATTAAACGGTACGAATCCATAGAAAAAACATTTAAGGGTGCAAGAGATTCTTATTTAATCACTATAAAAAACAGCCTCAAAAAGATAGATATGTTAACAACGCTATATTTATACCCAATACAAGATGATTTAAAAATTTATCAATCGAAGTTAAATCCCTTTATCAAATTTTTAGAGTCATCTTCAGATACCATAGAAAGCCTTAACCAGAGTATATCCCAAGAAGAATTTCTACAAGCGGGAAAACAATTCCAAATAGCACTTTCAAAACTTCTGAAGAAGAAAGGGTACAGCTACTTCTAGCTATACCCTTCCCTGATTGTCTTGCTTGCTAAGCCTCAAACTAACAAAACGGCTTGGAAACCATCTAAGATGGGCGACAAGGGATTCGAACCCCTGACCTACTGCACAGGGTAGAAAGCCAGCGCGTTACTATGGCCGGTTAACCGTTTGAACCATAGCACGTTTCCAACTAACCCCCTCCGAACCGGACGTGCGCCTTTCAACGCATCCGGCTCTCACCTGCTTTGGAGCCTTACACTATGAGCCTTTTGCACCCTCCGGTACAGCCCTAACTTATCGTCTCCTACAGCTAGACTCCTTCCCCGTGTATCAAGCATTACCCCGATCATTTGAGTACTATGAGTCCTCTGTTACCATGAGCCTCTCGGCTTTTAGGCAATCCCGCACTTTCACACTGAGCTTCCCTTGCACTTAGGTCCCCTACTCATTGGCATCCCCTCTCATTGAGGTTTGTTATGATGAGATGCTTCGGTGACGCTTACACGCTCCGTAACCGATCATCATACACATCCAATAGTACCGTGATGATGTGGGTCGCTGCTGGACCACACCAATTAGGGTTCAAGCAGTATAGCCTTAACCATATGCAATTTAGCTGACTGACCTGGGGTAAGGTACTTCCCCCATCCAGCCTTTTCCTGTCATGCTATTGTCCCCTAAGGGTTTCCCCATCAGGTAAGACAGGTGCTTTAACCACGTCGCACCAGTGGTGCTACTGGGTTGTAGCCAAGCTCTGTGCGCTTTTGCGGCGCAAGTGTAAAGCAGCCGCTCTAACCAGCTGAGCTAGTCGCCCGCGATGTTGCCAGATAAAAATGGGCATCCTGCGCACGATGCTACTCGGGATGCCGCCTCTGGGTGCCCTCGAGTGGACTCGAACCACCACGCCTTTCGGCACAGGCCCTCAACCTGCTGCGTATACCATTCCGCCACGAGGGCATTGCTTGCCAACGGATTACGCAACCATATTACACCTATCCCTCCGGTTTGTCAACGGGTTTATTGGCTCCATTGCACCTTTTTTGAGGAGTTTTCTGGCGTTTCTCCTTGAGTGCAATGGACGATTTTTCAGCTTTCCTTATACCCGGATAACAAGCCCTTCCTGACACCCGGCGCACCTGCTGTAACAAAAGGCTCGGGCGCCGACTGCGATACTTGCTCTCGCACAGTTCTAATAGCAGCTCGCTTGTTGGTCTCATCTGTTACACGAGTTTTGGATGCCGTCCCGTTGCGTCCTAAGAGCGTGACACGACGTAACCGCACCTCTGTAGTGCGCGATGACAGCAATAGATCTGTATCGAGGGTATATGATGCGACAGGAGCTACGGGCATAGGAGCCGTCGGCTGTAGCTCAGCCAATGACGGCAATTGTCGAGGCAGAGGAGCCATCGGCGAGAAATCTGTCAATGAAGATGAGGCATAGGAACTGATTGGCTCAAATCGCTGCTTTACTCCATCTGAAGGAGTTATAGTTTTTAATGCAGATGAGACCGAATTTCCAATCTGGGCTTGCCATGCAGGCAATGAAGCCCCTGACAGTCTGCTAGCTTGCCTTGTTCGTTTGCCCCATAGGAAGAGCAGCAGAGCAATTACCAGACCGAGCATGACCAGCATCGTCTGGCCTATCCTGGCGACGAGAGATGAAGGCTGAGAATTTGTAGCAGCCTGCACTTTTCCAGTCGTTTGAGCTGGGTTATGCTGGCTTGCTGCAAAACCCGATTCGGGCTGAACCTGCACATGGCTGTGCGGAACAGGTTTTGGCTTCGCAGTCGGTATAGGAGTCGGTACAGGTGCCTCGCCGCGATAACGCAGCATCAGATTGACCACTTTGTTCGCCCAATTGCCAGAGCCGGAGGTGCCCACGTAAGGATAGCTGATGGCATAGACCGTAGTCAGCCCACGATTGGTATAGCGGCTTTTCACGACATTGAACCAGTCGCTAACACCGGCTGCATAGGATGGATAAATGGTATAGCCATCTGCGGCTGCCGGGTAAGCGGGGCTGGCGCGCACGCCACCGGGATTGTGATCAGCCCTGCCCACGCCGGCGGCCCCATCGTTTGTCTCAGTCCACCAGACGGCGAGGGCGAAGGCGTCGTCAATGTTCGCCTGGCGCGCGGCCTGCTCGATGACAGCGCCGGTGCCAGCCATCGGGCTGCCCGCACGAGTCAGGATTGTGTTAACAGTAGCAGAGGGCAGCGAAGGGGGACCAATCACATTCGATCCATCTGCTCTGGTACTATAATGCTGCTCTACTTGCCATACTATCGTCAAACTACCAGCGACCAGAACCAGTAACGTGCTGATCAGCAGAAATACGTATGAACGCCGCTGTACAAGGACCGCTCGCATCTTCTTCATAAACAATCCTGATCTCTCATGATTACAACTTCCACCATCTTTACTTCATTATACGCCTGCTTGTATGATTAAGGACGTAGCAGGATCGAAATTGGGTGAAAGAGTAATTGCATAATGGACCGTTCCGTACGTCAAAGTATATGTATGAACGGTCATGTCACATCGATATTTTTCTAAATTGTACCATGATATGTGATCTTGACGCAGGAAACACGTTTTTAATAGGTAGTATGTCCCACGGTGGTATGTTATACTGAGATGCACTTGTCATATCAAGGCTATCAAGAGAAAAGATGGGGGGTTCGCTATTAGCCAGCACAGCGGTCAATGGAATATACAAACGGGACAATTGGACCGCCGCACCCTGCTTCACCGGCGATACGTGATTCAGCGCATTATTGGGCAGGGTGGCATGGGAGCCGTGTATCAGGCAAAAGACCTGAAACGCCAGGGAATGATTTGCGCCATCAAAGAGATGAGCCTTTCGATGGTGCCACCAGCGGAACGACCTCAGGCTATCCAGAACTTCAAGATCGAGGCCAAGATTTTATGGGGATTGAACCATCCAAATCTTCCCTCCTTCACCGGCTTCTTTGCCGAAAACCAACGCTACTTCCTGGTTATGGAATATATTGACGGCTACACGCTCGAAGAGCTGCTTGAACGCAATAACGGTCCTTTTTCTGAGAGGCGCGTGCTCGGCTGGGCGCGGCAACTCTGCGACGTGCTGGAATATTTGCACAGCCAGAGCCCGCCGATTATCTTTCGCGATATGAAGCCCGGCAACGTGATGTTGACGCGTAATGGACATATCAAGCTGATTGACTTTGGCATTGCCCGCTTTTTCCGTCCAACGGGGGCGCAGGACACGCAACTGCTCGGAACGCCAGGATTTGCGCCACCAGAGCAGTATGGCAAGGCCCAGACCGATGTACGTTCAGATATCTATTCGCTGGCAATGACCCTCTTTCAGTTGTTGACCAATACGCTTCCCGATACCGGTTTCGGTCTGAAAGACGTGCGTGTTGCCAATCGACAGATTTCGCCCGTTGTGGCGCGCGCTCTGGAGAAGGCGGCAGCCCTGGAGCAAGGGGAACGCTTCAGCACGATAGCGGAGTTTCGTAACGCGCTGCTGGGCTATGGCACGTTCGTCTTCGAGAATGGGGATGTGGCGACGACGCCGCAGGAACTGGCGGATCTCTGCGCTCGCTATCCAGAAGAAGCCTCGGACTATATTGCTTCTGGCGAAGTTGAGCTATGGCTGCAAGAAATCGGGGCGAGGGATCTGGCGCGGGCAGCGGAGCGCATACGCATGACCATTAGCGATCCAATGGAGGCCGTAGAGCGGTTCTTAAAGGCAGCGATGGGTCCCAACGCCCGCATACGCAATGCTACCATGCCAAAAACTCCAGGGGCCAGCTCAATCAGCGCGCAGCCAGCCATCAAATTCGGTTCATCCTATAACAGTTTTAGCTGGCTGACACGCAAAGCGCCGTCTCCGATCCAGGTCAGCCCACGCACGCTTGATTATGGAGAGGTCTATCCAGGCATTTCCGCCCCATTGACTATCACTATTACAGGCGATCAAGGGCTGCTTGTGAGTGGAACCATCCAGCCCTCCCACCACTGGATACTGGTTGACCAGACCCACTTTGATGGCATGAGCACAATTGTCAATGTGCGCATCAATAGCACGCAATTGCGCGGCTCTACCCATTATACGGGTGCGATAGCTATCACGCCCAATAACGATGGGAAAGAGATCGTGGTTACGGTGGAAGTTGACGTGCTCGGCTACACAACCAAAGGGAACAAGGCGAACCGCAGAGGGAAAACGGTCGGGGCTGACCTGGATGATGATGAAGATGACGATGCGCTGACAATGGGTAGCCAGGTGATGATGCCGCCAGGGACTAAAACGACCACAGCAACAAATCAGAAAAATTATTATGATATTGCAGCTCTACCTTCCACGGTAAAAACGCGAGATAGCGAGCACAAGGCTAAATATGGTCAGCCGGGAGCAGGCAGCAGCTCTCAAGGCTGGGACCCCTTGCAGGCCACACCACAGCAACGTTTGTGGCAACAGCGCGGATTGGCTTTTGCCGCTGCTCTTATGGCGGCCAGCCTGGTCTATACATTACCGACACAGCTTCAACAAACGCCGCCACTCCCTCCCAGTTCCTGGTTTGTTCTTGTGCTTACCGGCATAGTGCCAGCCGCTACGCTGGGCGCGCTCCTGGTTAACGGTAGCGGCACACGCTCTTTTAAAGAGTGGCTTAATCGCGCCTGCACAGGTATGGGGAGCGCCCTTGTCTTCATGGCGATTATCAAATTTGCCTGGCAGCTTATTTTCCACGGTAGCCTCCCTCTGCTCCAACTCGTCGTAATGCTCACAGTGGCCTCGCTTGGAGCAACATTGGGAACCAGTGCGAATGTAAGCCAAACCATCATTCAGAGAGCCGAGCAGGCATTAGTACGCATGCGTGGCGTCGTTATCACTGTTGCAGTGATTATCGGCGGCATACTCGGCTATTTTCTGACGGCGGGGCTGGCTCTGGACTGCTTTACTCCCTTTGGTATATTGATAGGGATTGGCGTAATGGTAGCTCTAGTATTGCGCGTAGATCAGCTAGTGAAACGCAATCGGCCTTGATTTAGAAAGTAGCTGGTGTGAAGGAATACTCTTCTCCTCAACCCGACCTGATCGTCGTGCTCGGCCCAACCGCGTCGGGGAAAAGTTCCCTGGGGATCGCCCTGGCCCAACATGTTCATGGTGAGATTGTCTCTGCGGACTCACGCCAGGTATACCGTGGCCTTGATATAGGCACGGCTAAAGTTACGCCTGAAGAAAGGGCGCTCGTGCCACATCATTTGCTGGACGTGGTTGATCCGCAGGAGATCTACACCGTTGCGCAATATCAGCATCAGGCCATCGCCGCCATCGATGACATCTTAGGGCGCCGTCTCCAGCCGTTGCTCGTTGGTGGCTCACCGCATTATATCCAGGCTGTCGTCGATCATCTCGATATACCCGCAGTGCCCCCGCAGCCGGAATTGCGTACGCAGTTAGAGGGCTGTCCGCTCGCCGCTCTCCTGGCACAGCTTGAAGAGTTGGACCCGCAAAGCGCGGCGGTGATTGACCGCAACAATCCGCGCCGCGTGATTCGCGCCCTTGAGGTCTGCCTCGTCACCGGAAAACCGTTTTCGCAACAACGCGGCATAGCGGCTCCGCTTTATCGCTGCCTCCTATTGGGAATACAATGGCCGCGAGAAGTGCTCTACAGACGCATTGACGAGCGAGTAGACGAACGCATGCATCAGGGGATGGTAGACGAGGTGCGCCATCTTATCGAGCAGGGGATCGACCACGAACGCTTAGAGGCGCTGGGATTGGAGTACCGTTTTATCAGTCGCTGGCTGCGTGGCGAGTATAGTAGCGAAGCCGAAATGGTGCAGCGCCTCAAATACGCCATTCACGACTTCACGCGGCGACAGCTCACATGGTTCCGCAAAGATGGACGCATTGTATGGATAGAGGGTAGCGATACAATGGAGCAGGAAGCGATGAAGGTAGTAGAAGCATTTTTCAGACGACAATAACAAAGGCGGGTGCCAGGAAAGGCCCCCGCCTGATCACTTGTCCAACGGAGTACTCCTTTCCGGCAATACTACAGTGGATAAATGCACTTTTCGGGTTGACGGCTGCATAACGACTGTCATTTTGATGACCTCACGCTGGAACTGCTATTCCATTTGTCGTGTACTTTGTCCTTATGGAACGCCTTTTACCCGAGTCAGCCTTTGGAGGATTTTCTGCGTTCTATCAAAGCGTCTCCTCTCCACTTCAGAAACCTCACATCTCTAATAGAAATGTCCTCCTCTCATTTACTCTGTTTGGAAGGTTTCCCTTTCCTTTCATGTTGAGAGTATAAAACACAGCTATCACGTCCAGGTCACGCGAGGGGGGGATTTTTCTCACAGAGACATCACAGTGGTATGCAAAAGGAAAGATAAAGAGATGCATCAAGGTGCATGCCTCAATGCATCTCTAGCTCGTTACGCTACTTACTCGCTTTTTACCTGACTGAGAGCAGGCACCAGAGCTGCATCCTCCGTCGCTTCATTTTTGCTGCTGGCATCGGTCAAGGGAAGAGGTTGCACCGCCGGGAGATTGCTTTCGACCACCAGCCCGTTATCCATATACACATGGTAAGGAAACATGGCAGGATCAAAGGCGCTGCTATGCGAAATGAGCAGGATCTGCTCAAAATGCTGACTCATAAGCTCGCCGGTAATGACATCCACCAACGCCTGCGCTCGACCGCGATCAAAGGAGCTAAGCGGTTCGTCCAGCAGCACAAAGCCCGGAGCTGCGCTTAGCTCGCGAGGCAACGCGGCAATAGCAAAGGCCAGGCGCAATGCCAGCGAAAGCTGATCAGCCGCTCCAGCGGAGAGGGCCGAGCGAGATACATATTCGCCCGCGGCAGTATCCCATACACTTACCTGGAATGCGCCTTCACGCGAAGCCTCAGCTTCGGACTCCGTGCTAAGATGCACATCATGATAGCGACCACCGGTCAGCAGGCGCAGAATTTGTTGCATATAATATTCCGTGCGCGGCCCCATCTTGAGCATAAGGCGCTGGTCAACAGCTTTCAGTAGCTCACTGCCATGTTTTTTCGCCAGGTAGGAACGTTCCAGTCGCTCCATATGCAGGCGCTCTTGCTCCAGATCCAGGGGAACGTTGCCTGTTTGCAGTTCCGCACTCAGGGCCATATCCTGTTCCTCCAGAGCTGTCAATTCCTGGTCAACGCTATTGCGTTCCTCGTCCAGGCGGTCACGATCTTTAGTGGTAAATTCCTCAAGCAGGGGCCAGACGGCGGTCAGCGCGTCAAGCTCGTAGTTTTTGGGAGCAGGACGGGTGCGCCGGGTAAGCATAAAGGATATGCGCTCGCGTATATCCTCAATTTCCTGGCGGCATAGCTCCATCTTTATCCTCGCTGCCCCTTCTCTGTTCTTCAGCGTTTCAAGTTCTTGCAGGCTGCCAGCCTCATTCAACTCCTCAATTTCCTGCTGGCAGCGATTGCGCAGCGTCACAAGGGCGCCGGCAAAAGGATTGAGCGGCACGATCCAGCTCCCCAGGCTATTACTAAATTTTGAGAGCTGCTTGTAATGATCGGCAAGCTCCTCCTGGCGCTCTTTTAGGGATTGGGTAGCGCGGGCATGCTGTTCCTGGAGCATCACTTTGTTGCCCAGGGTGATTTGCAGCTCTTCCAGTTGCTTACGAGTCACCGTCTCTGCATTGCTGACAGCCGCCTGCCCGAAAGCCACATCAAGAGATTTTACACGTTGGCGCAGCGAATCTTGTAAAGATTGCAGGGCCTGGCGTAACGCGCTCTGTTGCTCGCGAGCTCGCTCAAGCTGTAGAGCCGGGTTGCTTGTCTGGTAGCGTTCATTCCGTTCTGCCAGCACCCTCTGGCGCGCAAGGAAAACGTCGAGGGCCTCCTGGTGAACTCTAATCTGCTCATTTAGGTCGGCTACCAGGTCCAGCTTCCCGTCGATAGCTTCAATTTCACGCTCAGTTGCCTTGAGCGTGCTCTCGACCAGGACCTCCAGTTCTGGCACCTCTATCGCATCCTCATCTCGCACTAGAGGGTTTAGCGCGACAGGGCCTTTCTGGAGCCGGGCGTTAATGCTGAGTAACGGCAGACCTTCCTGACCGGCGAGCAGGGTAATCTCCTGATGCATGCGCTCGACGGCGGCCAGATCATTGCGCAGATCCTCCTCGATATTCGACCAGCCGCTTTTCTTACGCGTCTCCTCCAGTTGATTTTGTTCTCTCTGTAAGGAAGCGGTCGTCTCTTTAAGGGCATTGATGCGTGTATAGACAGCATTTAGCTCGTCGCGGCTGGCCTTCAACTGTTGTTGGGTTTCGGCGATGCGCTCGTTCTGCTTCAGCGTCGGCTGGAGCATCTGTTTTGCTTCCTCTATCGAGGTGGGCAGGGAGCCATTAAGCGAGCGAATTTCCTGCTCAAGCTGGGCCAGGGTCTCTTGATTTGCCCCTTTGCGTATGACTGCATCGCGTGAGGCCACCATCGATCCGACAAGATTAATAGCTTCCTGCTCCTGCTTATAAACGTCTTTCTCTTCTTTACGCGCTTTCGTATACTTATAATAGCTGGACGACATGCCGACGCAGAGCAGAATAAAAGCCACGCCCGCAAAAATCGCGAACAGGGTTGCATGTTGTAACACTTCCACGATGGCAACGCTAAGACCTAAAAGGGCCAGTACCAGGCACACGACGAATAGTCCCATATATTTTGTGGCACTGGAACGCGCATTCATGACGCTCTGTGTAAGCGTAGCCTGATGCTGGCGCGTTAGCATCAAATGTTGCTCGATCTGGGAGAGTTCCTGCGCCAGTTCTTTCTGGTGGCACCACTCCTCAATCTGCTGGCCCACATTCAGTTGCCGCCACGTTCTATCTAAAGTTGCAATCTGCTGCTGAGTCTGCTGCGCCTCCATTTCAGCCTGTTCTAGCTCATAGCTGGCATCACGCAGAGATTTACGCGTTTTATTCAGTTGCGTGATATGTTCATCCGCCTGCTCTCTTACTGCCTGGCTACGCGTATATTGTTCTTCGGCCTGCTTGAGAGCCTTCATACGTTCAGAGAGTATTCTCATCCGCTGGAGCCGGGCCTCCAGATGGGGACGTCCGGCGCGGCGTCGCTCCTCTAGCTCCTCCAATGATCGCTGAGCCTCTTCAAGGCGTCCGCGGGTATGCGCCACCTGTTCGTCCAAGCTCTTCAGATCATCGCGAGCTTCGTCCTGCTGCTTGAGTTCTTGCTCAAGCTCTTTCAGCGTTTCTACCGAGGTAAGCAGGTCCTGCGACATACGCTGGAGTGTGCCGAAGGAACGCATCAACTCCCCTAATTCACTAACACGCTTCTCCAAGCCTGGCAGGTCCTCTTTTTCTCGGCGTTCCAGGGCTGAGATTTGCCTCTCCAGATCTGGTAATACGCGCTGGGCTTTTGCGATCTCTTCGTAAGCGGCAATGATTTCAGCCAGCGTTTCATCGGCATTTCTCAGTTGTTGCGCACGCGCGCGTCGATTGTTTAGTTCAAGCCGCTGCTCTTCAATGTGTTGCAGGGTTTGTTCCAGTTCCGCGATTTCAGCATCCTGGCGGCTGATCTCTTCCAGGTCCTCATGAACCTTAACCGCATCAAGAGCCGCTTCAAGGTCATCAAGCTTTTTACTGAGCTCTGGAATACGGGCCTGGATCTCGGCCAGACGTAGCCGCTCGGAGCTTGTTTTGAGGGAGAGTTCGTCGTCGGGAGTGACGCTAAAGCGTTCGGCCAGGAGAGCAAATTTTTCCAGGCCGAGCAATTTGCGCACAGTTTTTTCCCGTTCCGAGGCTGGCAACGTCTCCAGGTGATCCAGTCTTTTCTGTTCAATCAAGCAAGAGTCGCGCAACGCCTTACCATCCATATTTCCGAGCGCGGCTATAATCTGCTCATTCGCTGTATCCGGGTCGGTAACTGGCTCTGCTTCGGGTAGGCCGAGATGACGAACATAGAGAGCGACCTGCTGCCCTTGCCCACGCTCAAGCGTACGCCTCACAGTGAACTCTGTCGCGCTCACTGAGAACGTCAGGGTCACGACCGCGCTTGTTGCCCCATAGAGGATGAGATCGTCGAGCGAGCGCTTCCCACGGTCGGCAGCGAGAGATTCGCCGTATAACGCGAAGTAAATGCACTCAAGCAGAGCCGACTTGCCGGACTCATTAGGCCCCTGGATTAAGATGCTACCACGCTGCGGAAAGTGCAAATTCAGCTCGCGCAAGAGTCTGAAACGCTCAACCGTCAAATGTTTCAAAATTATCATACACACGCTCCGTTCGCCAAAGCCAGGCAGAGATTCCCGATTACCAACTACTTTTGGCCTCATCGATTGCTAATAGCAGTTCTTCTTTGGTAAAGACCAGCGCTTTTTTCTCTTGCTCATCAGTTGCGGCAGCGATCCATTCGTCGGCCACCGCTATCAGTTCTTCTCGCGGTGAGAAGCGTTCGCCTGCCTCAGCAGAAGCAGCATCCTGCTCTGGCAGCAGGGATAGGGCGCTATCGTCGATAGCAAGAGCAAAACAATGTTCTTCACCGTAGCGCCGTATCTTATTCAGGTCCAGTTGATGATACTGTTTGCGCGTAAGTTCGCCCTCAAGCCGTAGCTGAAGCATAGCCTCTTCATCACAGAGAGGGCGTAAGCGTTCAAGGATAATCTCGGTAGGAGTATGTTCCGGCGTAGCAACATCCGGCGACCAGAGATTCTTTGTATGAATAACAGTGCGTTGCACCTTTAAAGCATCGACACTGATATGATTGCACCAGCGCACTCCATCGGCGGCCAGGCCCAGGAAAACGAAGCCGGGAGATTGATCGGGGGAGCTGAAATCGACGTGTTGCGTCGCTCCTGCGACAATAACATCCGTCTGCCCGATACGCAACTGACTATACCCATGATGATAGCCAGCCAGGATGAAGCGGAACGCGCTCTGCTCCTCGATGCTGGCACGGCTCACCTGGGCGCGCATATCCAGTAGAGACGAACCGGCGGTCAGGCCCTCTATCGGGGCATAAAGCACCAGAATCGGAATAGAGGCCCGTTCAATCTCACTTTGCACTTGCAGGCGAGAAAGCGGATCGCCTTCCTGCCCAACCAGAACGCCCAGACCGCAAACGCCCACCACCGTTTCCCGGATGGTAAGCATTACCGGCTCCATCTCCTCAGAGGTTCGCGCTGGAGGAAAATAGTGGAGCGCGCCCAGACGCGCGTAACTGATCTGAGGAGCCGGGGCCGCTTCATCTCCTGACGGTTGCGCCTCCGTCGGAGTATCACGCCCGCCGCCGAGCGCGAAAGAACGAACTCCGGCCTGTTTTAGTTGCGCGAGGCGTTCCGCTACAAAGGTGCGGTCCCGTTCATTGGGCGTAGGAGTATCAAATAAATCGCCTGCCTGGATAAAAAGATCAACGCCCTGCATAATTGCAAAATCCGTCGCTTGCTGAAAAGCGCGGCGCAATCTTTGCTGACGTTCTTCACGTTTACGAGGATGCTGACCGAAAGCTGTATACCCCAGATGGTTATCAGCGGTTAAGACTACCGTTATCACATCCCCATTGCGACCATCTTGATCAGAGGCCACGCTCTGCTCCGGTTCGTTTTCCACAGTGTTCTCTGCCATCGTAATTGTTCTCGCTTACTACAAATGCACCAGACCCGCAAGAAGTTGATGATGGTACTTTTTTCTAAGCCATAAGGTGAGTCTATCACAAAAGGCAGCGATAAAAAACGAATTGGGTAGCAAAGAGGGACTATTTGGGGAATAGGCATCAGCAAACGTTGATATAAAGGAATACCAAATAGAGCAGGTGACATCTGGATATTTTTTAACTCCATATTATCGGCAACCATATAAGCTTTTAGAGCGTGTATTGAGTAACGCAAGCGCACAAAACGAGATACTTGATTAACAATAATGACAAAAGCAGACACAAAAGTACCTATTGGCGGTCAGGCATGGACAGAAATAAAACCGAAATATTAATATAGTATAGATTGGTATAAAAACTTTGCACAAGGGTGGGTTTTGCTTCTACCCTTTTTATCCAGGATATACGTCTATGCTAAAAATCTTTGATCGTCGTGCAGCGGCATATTGTCGAGGTACCTATGGCGGTTGCCGGTATGACCGGCTAAGTGGAAGAGAATGTGATGGGAATAATGTTTGTGGAGCGTGAGGCAAGGAAAGTCCTGCTTTCATTCGCTAAAAGTATCCAGGAGCGGGATATTGTTACCTACGAGCATTCGCGTCGAGTCGCAACGTATGTGCAGCGGCTGGCCCGTTTTTTGGGCTGGAGCAGGCGAGAGGCGCGCGACCTGGCCCTGGCAGCCCTGGTCCATGACCTGGGCAAAACGTGGATCGCCAATGATATTCTGAATAAATCAGAGGCCCTTTCCGACGAAGAACGACTGAAGATGGAGCGTCATCCGGTGATCGGGGCGCGGATTCTCATTGGCTGCGACGTCCCCCCTTTTTACGTAGAGGCCGTACTTTACCACCATGAAGCCTGGGACGGGCACGGTTATCCCTCCGGTTTGCGGGGAGAGGAAATTCCATTGAGCGCCCGCATGCTGGCAATTGCCGATGTCTACGATGTCCTTACCTCGCAACGTCCCTATAAAGCGCCAGTATCAATGGATGTCGCGCGCGAACGGCTGCAGCAAGGCTCCGGGCGCAGCTTTGATCCAACGATGGTTCGCGCTTTCCTGCGCCTGATCGATATCACTCCCAATTTTACTCTGACGCCACGTACCGCCGAGCTATCGCCGCAGGAAATCCAGCGATTTCTACGCTGGCACCGCTCCCTTATCAGCGGGTCATAACAACATCGTTGACCGATCCCGAGCGGTGGCAGCCTGATTAGCGTATGATTCCCAGAAAATCCTTCGTGCGCTCATTTTCGGCATGGTCGAAAAGCTGCTCGGGAGGTCCCTGTTCCACAATTACCGCTTTATCCATAAAAATCACATGATCGGCGACATCGCGCGCAAAGCCCATTTCATGCGTCACCACGACCATTGTCATGCCTTCTTCGGCGAGCTGGCGCATCACTTTCAAAACCTCGCCTACGAGCTCTGGATCGAGCGCCGAAGTGGCCTCGTCAAAGAGCATGAGCTTGGGATTCATCGCCAGGGCGCGCGCGATAGCCACCCGCTGCTGCTGACCACCGGAGAGTTTGTGAGGATAGGTATCAGCTTTGTCGGCAAGCCCAACTTTATCTAACAGGACGCGAGCGCGCTCCACGACAACATCTTTGGGCTCGCGCAAGACATGAATTGGCGCTTCAACAATATTTTCCAGCGCGGTTTTGTGCGGAAAAAGGTTGAAGCGCTGGAATACAAAGCCGATCTTGGAACGGATACGGGCGATATTGGCATCGGTATCCTCCACTAGCCTCCCCTTTTTTTCGCGATAGCCCACCAACTCGCCATCAACATAAATAGAGCCTGCATCAATTTTTTCCAGGTGATTGATGCAGCGCAAAAGCGTTGTCTTGCCGGAGCCGCTCGGCCCGATAATTACCACTACCTGGCCGCGCTTCACCAGGAGATCGACGCCATTGAGCACTGTCAGATTCCCAAAGCGTTTGACGATGCTTTCGCCGCGTACCATCGCATCGCCATTCGTTGTATTATCACTCATGCCAGCTTACCCTCAATACCACAAAAATAACGCCTAGTGTCCTACCAGAGTACCGCCGGAGCGGGACGAGCCAAAGCCAACCATGCGTTCGGTCCAGCCTTTTCTCTCGGCCACCTCCGCTTTTCCTGTACGGTTCGGGTCCATGCTATTCTCAATCCAGCTCTGGATATACCCCCAGCCGGTCGTCAACACAAGATACCAGAAGGTGGCAACGATAAGCAGCTCAAAAGTGACGAATGCCTGCGAGCCGTAGACTTCTGCCGTATTAGTTAGCTCAAACAGACCTATCACGGAGGCAATCGAGGTCGTTTTCAGCATATTATTGAACTCGTTGCCCAGCGGGGGCACGATTACACGCGCGGCCTGCGGCAAAACGATGCGGCGCATTGCCAGACTATAACGCATCCCCAGCGACTTCGCCGCCTCCATCTGTCCAGGATCGACCGAGGTAATACCGGCACGGATGATCTCTGCCATGTATGCGCCCTCATTCAGTGAAAAAGCGATAAGAACACAGATAACGGGTGTTAGAATCCTGCTTGCCGCGCCAGAAGGAAACATTTCGGGTATGCCATCAAAGAGGATCAAAACCTGGACCAACAGAGGGCTGCCGCGAAAGAGCCAGATATAGCCAGCAGCAGGCCAGTTAAGCCAGCGAAAGCGGGACATGCGCATCAAGGCAAGGAAAAGACCTATGACGACACCTGTGAATTGCGCGACTACAGATATCCATAGTGTTGTCCAGGCGGCACTAAGAAAAAGACCTGAAAAAAGGTTTTGCCAGACAACATCCCAGTGAAACATACCGGCCTCCTACCCACAAGTATGTTGTAGAGATGGCAATCAAGCCATCTCTACGGTTTCTTCACCCGCCTGTTATGCAACATAGGTCCGGCGGTCTATCGTCGTGATTGCCTCATTGGTCAGTCCCCATTTACTAATCAGGGAGCGATAAGTGCCATCGACCTTGAGCGCGTTAAAGGCTGACTGCACGGCATTAAGCATGGCAGTGTCGCCTTTGCGGATCACTATTCCCTCAGGAGCCGCATTGACTACCGAGCCGCCAACTTCAAAACGACCGGGATTCTGCTTGAGATAGTAGTCAGTTACCGGCGAGTCTTGATACGTAGCGACAACACGATTGGTTTGCAGTAATTGTATCACAGCGGTCTGATCCTGCAACACGGTCATATTGATTTCCGGCTTGCCAGCTTTTTTGCAGGCATCGCTGGCTGTTTGCAGGTCGGTTTGCTCGATGGTGCCATTTTGCACGCCGACATCCATACCGCATAGATCCGCGGTACTCTTGATACCCTTGGGATTGCCATTCTGAACCAGCAGAGATTCGCCCGCATTAAAGTATGGCACAAAATCAGCCTGTTTCTGACGATCTGATGTGATGGATACCGCGGAAATAACCACATCGAAGCGCCTGGCAGCCAGACTGGAAATGATCGAGTCGAACTTGGCCGTGACGACCTGTGCCTTCAATCCCATCTTGTTCGCAATGGCACTGATTAAATCAACATCGAAACCGGCTGCCTGATGGGTAGTCGTGTCGATATACTCCTGCGGCGGATAGGTTGTGTCACTACCGACCGTCAATACTCCAGGAGTGATGAGATCAGGGCCATTATTGGATGCAGGGGTGCTACCGCCACAGGCCGCGAGCAACAACATCAGAACAGCCAGCATGCTCATAGAAGTGACCAGTAGAGAGAGCTGACGTCTTCGTGTTCCAGCTTTGGGGAACGTAGATAACATAGAAGATAACCTCCTCAATCAGATACGATACGCACGGCGCACAGTACCTTGCCATTGTATCATGCAATCCCAGAAAGGCCAATAACGACCTTGTAGACGCTCTAGAACCGGCCTGATACAAACTTTAACACACCACATGTATGCATAATACTACGCTTTGTTATCGCTTTGTATCACGTCTGAACATTTGTGTAATGGCAAATGTCATCCCATTGATCAAAGAATTATAGAGAAAATAATCAAAAGATAATAAATATATGCTGTCTCATGCACATAGGTTGTGCTACACTATGAGAAGGTATGTGCAAATCCATACCCAGGATTGCGTATCAAATAGGAAACAGTATCCATCTTGTAGTCATAGACCATCACCTATCGAGGGGCTTGGAGGGTCTGACATGCCTGTGATGCTTGATCGCAGCAGATGCTGCGATCTCAATGAGACCATCGCTCGTGAGTGGCTGATAACCAATGGGCGAGGTGGATATGCGGCGGGAACCGTTGCCGGCGTCCTCACCCGCATGGAACACGGCCTGCTGGTGACACTACCGCCCGGAGCCACAACCCCTCAGCTTTTGCTGGCTAAAATCGATGAAGAGATCCTTTTTGATCAACGCACCTACTACCTGGGTACAAATGAGTACCCCGATGGTACGCTCAATCCGTCCGGGTTCGTTCACCTTGAAACGTTTCGCCTTGAAGAAGGCTTACCCGTTTTTACCTATCATCTGGGAGGCGTTAACGGGATTATACTCGAAAAACGCATCTGGATGGAACGCGGCCAGCATACGACATATATCCAGTATCGGGTTCTCCGCAATGCGATCCAGCATCCCTCCTCGCCGGAAAATGGCTACGGGCGCTACTACGAATACGCGGAAGCCTCCTCACACGCGCTTAATCTGACGCTGCTTCCCTTTGCCGCATACCGTCCCCATAACCAACCTCAGCGCGGCAGCAATGATTGGCATTTTCAAGTACACATGCGCCGGGTAGGAGACGTTATCAACAATGATATAGCTGACCCGACAACTTATATACCTACAGGTGTGGCCGGGTGTACTATTCTGGCGGGCGAAGGGACGCATCCCTATCATATTCTGGCAGTCGGACAGCCCGAAAGCCAGGTTACATTTTTACCTACCGGGGTGTGGTACTGGAATTTTCTGCACCGATGCGATAGAACAGAAAACCACGCGGCAACAAGCGATCTTTACCTCCCTGGCGTTATTCGTGCGACGCTCTGGCCCGATAAGCAGGCAACGCTGACCGTGGTTATCAGCGCCGAAGAGTTGTCATCGCACTACTTGCAGCCAGAGCAGCTTAGCAGTTCTTACAAACGCGGCGTCGAAAGGCAGCAGGGACTATTACAGCATGCTTTGCAACCCAGGCGCTACTTCGGCGAGGGGGGAGAAGCTGTGCAGGCTCACCATCTCCGCGTTCTCCCATTAACTACCACCTCCGATCCCTATGCCGGCGGGGAAGAATATTTGCGTCTCCTGCTCCAGGCCGCTGATCACTTTCTTATGTATCGTAAAACAGCCAGATCCGGCGAAAAACAGGGCGTTTGCTTTAGCGAGCCTGAAAACGTTCCATCTCTGCTCGCGGACTACTTTCGTATGGAGCATAGCACGCGCGATACATTGATTGCCCTGCCCGGCCTTCTCCTCGCAACAGAGCATTTTGACGAGGGTTTGCGCATCCTGCAAGAGTATAAACACTATCTTCGAGATGGGATGCTCCCGGATCGCCTGCCTCTTGCAGGCTCTAAGCCAGAAGCGAGCAACTATAGCAACGCGGATACCGTATTGTGGTTTTTCTACGCGCTTGATTACTATCTGCGGGTCACTCACAACTATGAACTCCTGGAGGAGTTTTTTATCCCGCTGAAAGAGTGCATCGACCGATATGTGCAGGGAACCGCCAATGGTGTTCACATGGATGCTAATGACGGCCTGCTTTACGCCCATCAGCCAGGTAAGGCGTTAACCTGGATGAATGCCACCGTCAATGGCGCTCCCATCACTCCTCGCGCGGGCAAGCCGGTTGAAGTTAACGCGCTCTGGTTCAATGCTCTCTCTCTGATGCATGAATGGTCCCAGCATTTCAAAAATAGAGGGTATTTTGGTTGTGCGCCCGATTACTACCATAAACTGCTCACACGCTGTCAAATTAGCTTCCAGCAGCGTTTCTGGTATGCTGATGGGAGCTATCTCTACGATGTGGTGGATGGACCAGATGGCGCTGATTCGGCCCTGCGCCCGAATCAGCTCTTTGCAATCTCCCTCCGCCATTCAGCGCTGGATCATTCCTCCAGGCAGGCAGTATTCGATGCAGTGACGCAGCACCTGCTCACACCTTACGGCCTGCGTACGCTTGCACCGCATGAGAGCTCATATTGCGGTCACATAGAAAAGCATCAGGATGGCGGGCTAAACACCCATCATCAAGGGAGCGTGTGGCCCTGGCTGATCGGGCCATATATCGACGCATTGCTGACGATGCAATGCCAGCCTTTCGAGCTATCCGAGCAGGATAATAGCCTCTGCCAGGAATATCTATGGCGGGAGGGGCTGCGACTGCTGGAGTCATTTAAGAGCTGCCTTGACAGGAACCTGCTAGGGATGTGTCCTGCGGCCTTCGATGGTGATGCACCATATCGACCAGGGCCGGTGCTGGCTTCGGTCCTCAGCGTCGGTGAGCTTCTGCGTATCTACGACATTCTCGCTCGACAACAAATCATCTCACCAGAACACGTTTTTTCCCGGTAGGGGCTGGTGCAAGACCAGCCCTGTTTTTTTGTCTTTGCCCTGTATATCAGATGGGGATTTGCCCCTGTTCTGCATATTTGATGGGGTGAGGGCAACCGCCAGGGATCGCCTTACAATTGCCCTGCCTATCCTATGGGGTGAGGGCAACCGCCAGGGATTGCCCCTACAATCATCTTCTTTGCAAATAATCCCATCAAATTCGACTTCTTCACAATTGACGCCTCGGTTATCCACATTTTCTGTGGATAACTCATAACCGGAATGAGCATATCTTACAGTGACATGGTGGGGCTGGCTTATAACCAACTTTTGTCTGAACGAAGATCCTTTGTGATATCAAACCTGTGGTTACGCGAAAAACTTATTCACATATCCACAACGCTATATACTACTATTATATATATTTTTTAAAAGATATATATAAACAGCAGTAGTAGGGGCTGTGGATATGTGGATAACTCTGTCACAACCTCCGAAAGAAAAAGCCGGGAATAGGTCTCGACCGGCTTGATAAGCGCCATCACTCGCTGCGGAAAATTCCACATTCTTTTTTTAGAACGCGAATAGCCTGTGGATAACCTGGGGATAGAGGTGGATAACCTGGGGATAAATTTTATTGATAGTCGTCTATGTGGACAACTTATCCACAGTTGCTGTGGACAAATACTCGTAGTTATCCACCGGTTTTGGATGCTGTGGATAAGTTGTCCACAGCAACTGTGGATAAACACAGGAAAGGATGAGTTGATGGAACTCAACTCAGGGGCAAATGTGGAAAGTGTGGATAAGTTATCCACAGCTTCTGTGGATAACCAATAACTCAATGTCAAGTTGAGTTACTACTTATCATGTCATAGATAGATATGTGGAAAAGTGACAAAAGTCGCTATGAAAAGCTTGTAATTATTGGAAGTGGGGGGACGAAAAAGCAAAAGTTCATGTGCATTAGTACACCATAATCTCCAGATTTTAACCGTTTCTCCACTTTATCGTAGGTTTCTATATTTGTATTAAGATCGAAAAACATCTCTTCTTTAATCCAATCTTAACACCTTTTGATCGAAGAACGTCTCTTCTTTAATCCAATCCTAACATCTTTTAATCCAATTTAATAGAATCTTAACACCGTTTCTTGTATAGATGCTGGAAAAATTGCCGAAAAGCGCAATATTTGCTAATTCCCAGAAAAAAAAGCCATATGGTGTGAGTTGATGAGGCTCAACTCAAGGTGGTGATGTGGATAATGTGGAAAACTTATCCACAGTGATTGTGGATAAACACAGGAAAAGATGAGTTGAGTCCCATCAACTCAGGGGCAAATGTGGATAATGTGGAAAACTTGTCCACAGGAAATGTGGATAAACACAGGAAAAGATGAGTTGAGTCCCATCAACTCAAGCAATTATGAATATATTTTCAGAAATAGGTGTGGATAAGTCTCAAGTTTAAATACATTGATGTGGATAATGTGGAAAACTTATCCACAGGAAATGTGGATAACCAATAACTCAATGTCAAGTTGAGTTAACAAATATCAACTCACGAATAGCAATGTGGATAAGTCCCTAAAATGCCGGTTGCTAGCTGGACTATCACTGCCTGCCAGATTTAATAAAAAGTATGCTAAACAGTCATATTTAAGGGGGAAGGACGGGGAGAAAATCTGGCTGGTGTTTTTTTCTAAGAAGGGAGAGGGATCGAAAAAAGGGCTAGAGGAGTTAGTGAGCCAGAACAGTTGGTGGGGCTAGTAGAATGAGAAAAGAGGCTATTGCTCAGGAAAGAATAGTGAGAAGGGCGGGTAAAATATGTCACCATAATGAAGGAATGAACGTTTCATATAATGTTGTTATATGTAGTAGTGTTTCTCATTCGTATTCGTCTGATATCAAAGCTTCGCCCATGCGGCCTTCACAAGTAGCAGCAAATAGTACAACAGGTATATTGTTTCCTGCCAAATCGTATATTTGTATTATTAGCGCGACTTTCCGTAAGATTGCTCGTTATATGTGGTGGGGGACAAACTGATCTGCAAGCCATCATCTACCGTATTTGCGCTGAGGATTGTGTATGACATCGACCATTGAAGCCATCAAAGCAAAAGTAGATGTAGCGGATGAGATTGGTCTGACCGTTGTCTTACAGAAATCGGGGAAATCTCTCAAGGGATTATGCCCGTTTCACAATGAGCGTACCCCTTCATTTTACGTCTTTCCTGAAACGCAGACATGGCGCTGCTTTGGATGTAATGAGGGCGGGGACATCTTCTCATTCGTAGAGAAGCAGCAAGGGATCGAATTTCGTGAGGCGCTGCTTTATCTAGCTGAGAAGGCGGGTATCCTCATCGAGGAGCAGAGCGGTCAAAGTTTAGAGGAGGCGCGAGAGACCAGCGCAGCTAAGGAAGCGTTGCTCAAGCTCAATGAGGAGGCGCTCCTCTGGTTTCACCAGATGCTATCTCGTTCGAAGGAAGCAGAAGGGGCACGGGCCTACATCCAGAGCCGGGGCATTTCGGCTGATACCGTTGTCACCTTTAGTCTTGGCTATGCGCCCGAGCAGTGGGAGGGTTTGACCCGTTACTTGCTCAACAAGGGGTATAGCGAGCGGGAACTGGTGATGGGAGGGCTGGCGCGGGAGCGTGAAGGGAAGCTTGAAGAGGGTCAAGGTGGTGGGGTATATGATTACTTTAGGAACCGTCTGATTTTTCCTATTCGCGATATCCGAGGTCGAGTGATTGGTTTTGGTGGTCGCGAACTGGGAGATGGCAAACCTAAGTACCTGAATTCGCCGCAGACGTTACTATTCGAAAAGAACAGCGTGCTTTATGCCATAGATATGGCAAAGGACGCCATAAAACAAGCTAAACAGGTTGTCATTGTCGAAGGGTATGTTGACGCAGTTATTGCGCACCAATACGGTACCAGGCAAACGGTGGCATGTATAGGCAGTGCCATCACAGAAAAGCACATTCAACAACTAAAGAAGCTGACCCGGCAGGTAACCCTGGCTTTAGATCCTGACGCAGCCGGAAGCGCAGCCACCGAGCATGGCATCCAGGAGGCGCTGAAAACGTTTGATCGCGTGGTAGTGCCGGTTCCATTGGCGGCGGAAGGAATAGGAAAGCAGGAGCGGCAACGCGGACAAGGCAAGCAGCGTTATCGGTCGATCATTCGTCTGGAAGAGCAGGTGGATGCTGAAATCAACGTCTTGCAGCTTCCGCCGGGCGAGGACCCGGACGAATTTATCAGGCGCGACCTGGACGCGTGGCTCTATGCCGTCAGTCACCCGCTGCCGCTGGTAGAATACTACTTTGTGGTCAAGGTTGCCGACCTTAACTTGCGGGAGCCCTCCGGCAAAACCGAGGCGGCCAAGCGATTATTGCCCGTGGTAGGAATGATTAGCGACCGTATTAAGCGCGACGCGTATCTGAGGAAGCTGGCGGCAATGATCAGCATTGACGAGCGCAGCTTGCATGAAGAACTACAAAGGGTTCTCAGGGGGCAAAAGCTGGTCAATGTAGCGGCGGAATTCTCGGGGGAAGCGGAGCCAAAAGCGGGGAAGAAGCAGCCGGGGGTGGGCGCGGTACAGGGGATAGTGGGAGAGCAGGGAAAAGGCGAGGCCGGGAGGGTCAGTGAGCGAGGAGAAGAAGCACAGGCTGGCAAGCGGGGGTACGAGGTCAGGCTTGACAGAGGTAGTGATAATAGGTTACAATGGGAGGACTACCTGATTGGGCTACTCTTGCAAAATCCAGAATTGAATCTCCATGTTTGTGGTATAATAAACGATGGTGACTTCGCTGGGACAGACACGCGGGAGTTGTACCACATACTCAATTCTGAGTATCAACGTGATTCTTCCCCCTCACATCAAGCCTTAGAACAAGTTGTGCCTTCGGTTCTACTGTCAACAGTGACCAGGGTACAAAAATGCGTTGAGTCGAGGTCGCCTAAGAAGGATGGGATCGGACTGGTAAAAGAAGCTATCCAGTGTGCGACTCGTCTCAAGCGGATGCGGCTGTTACAATTAAATACAGAACTAAAATATCTTTTACATGAGGCTGCCGAGGCAAAAAACAGTGGTATGGCGCGGCAGCTTCAGCAGCAATTGTTGGATATCCACCGGCAATTGCGTACAATCGACTCGGCGACGCATCTACAGGGGTAAACTTGAGATGCAGAAGGAAGCAGCCTAGATATATTGGCTATTGGTGGAATCATTTTAAACCAAATCGGAGCGGGAAACAGGATTTTTCTCATTTTATACGTTTTTCATTGCGGGCCTGTTTTCTGAAGGGGGATGCCAGAATGGTGAATCGGGAACAAGATGTAATTGATCGGGTGCAGGAAGAGCGTGTGAGTACGGGGACGTTACAAAACATGTTCGAACTTGAGCCTTTTGATGAGTCCATGTTGAATAATGCGGAGAATGATTTCGATATTGATGCCGTGGGTCGTGCTCGTGCTCATGCAGCGATTGGCGAAGACCTGGTAGAGCCTACCGCTGAGGGCAATGAGTCATTTGACCTGTTTAAGCTCCAGGACGAAGAACCTATGGACGCTCTTGACACAAGCAAAGAACCCCCAACGGATTGGGAGCCTGAACCGAACGAACTGGATGCTGAAGTTCTGGCAGATCCCAAGTGGGAAGAGTTGCAAGATGGCTTTGGTATTGCTATTGCTGACCTTGAGAGCAGCTTAGATGATCCCGTGCGTATGTACCTGCGCGAAATCGGGCGCGTTCCTTTGTTGAGCGCGGAAGAGGAGGTGCGGCTGGCGCAGTTGATGGAGCGTGGCAAAGCTGAGCAACTACGAGCCGAGCGCCTGAAGGTAGCGCCAAATCGCCGGTACATTGATGAAGGCGAGGAGGCCCAGCGCCGTCTGACGGAGGCCAACCTCCGCCTCGTGGTCAGCGTGGCTAAGAAGTACATTGGACGCGGCATGAACCTGCTGGACCTGATCCAGGAGGGGAATATCGGTTTGATCCGCGCTGTCGAAAAGTTCGACTACACCAAAGGGTACAAGTTCAGCACCTATGCGACCTGGTGGATTCGCCAGGCCATCACGCGCGCTATCGCTGATCAGGCGCGCACTATTCGTATTCCGGTGCATATGGTTGAGACTATCAACCGGTTGATCCGCATCAGCCGCCGTCTCCTGCAAGACCTGGGGCGCGAACCCACGTCCGAGGAGATCGCGGAGAAGATGGAGATCAGCGCCGAGAAGGTGCGGGAGATCATTAAGGTGAGCCAGGAGCCGGTGAGTCTGGAGACGCCGATTGGCGAAGAGGACGATAGCCACCTGGGTGACTTCCTGGAAGATCATACCGCGCTGGCTCCAGCCGAGGCGGCGAGCCACCAGTTGCTCAAGGAGCAGGTGGAGGATGTTCTGGACAGCCTGACGGATCGCGAGCGCAAAGTGCTCCAACTCCGCTTTGGCCTCGACGATGGCCGCAGCCGCACTCTGGAGGAAGTCGGTAAAGAGTTTCATGTGACGCGCGAGCGCATTCGTCAAATTGAGGCAAAGGCTCTACGCAAGCTGCGCCACCCGAGCCGCAGCCGCAAGCTGAAGGATTACCTGGATTAATGACCTTTTAGCGCGTAATTGCACAATAGAGCAGGAAGAGATGTGATGAAGATCGCATCTCTTCTTTTTGTTTGGGTGCTACAGCTATACTAACGTAGGAACTATTAACAGTATCATGGGAGTGGAAAGCACTTTTATGCAATCCAGACGACATACGACAGCTCCGCCCCGCCCGAAAATACAATTACAAGATGATGCGTGGCTAAACGATAGAGCTCCTCGCGTGCAAGGGCCGTTGCAGGAACAGGCGGAGGAGCCAACGATCCTTCTCAATCGAGAGGATGCGAAGCCGTCCAAAATGGGCGCGCTACTACGGGTTAATGACTTTATCGGGTATGGGCACCCCCTCTGGCCTGCGATGCTGCATATCAGTGAGCTTATCTGGCGAGACCTGCATAATACATCTGATGCTATTAATCCTCTCGATCCCTCGTCTGTGGAAGATGTGCGCAAACGTGCCGTTGCTCTGTTGCGTACGGAACTGGCGGCCCGCCAGGTTCACGGTCTGACCGAGGCGAGCTTATTATTAAGGGGTATTGTTAATGAGGTGCTGGGCTATGGGCCGCTAAAGCCACTATTGCAGGATAAAAATGTCACAGAAGTCATTGCGATTGGCCCGCGTCATATTTCTATTCAGTATGGAGATCGGCTAGAAGAGGTGCCATGTTATTTTGCCGATGAACGTCATATGCGGCGCGTTATTGAAAATTGCTTGCTCCTGGCAAAGCCCCATATCCGTCAAAACGGACCTGTTACCGAGGCATATCTGCCGGATGGCTCGCTGTTGATTGTGGCAATGCCTCCCAGCGTAATCAATGGACCCGTTGTCACTATTCGCAAACGCGGTACGAAGCCACTTACATTATCCGAGCTGGTCGCGGGCGGAACACTGAACGCGCCGATGGCCGATTTTTTGCAAGCCTGTATACAGGCTCGTTTGAATATTGTCATTTGCGGCAATGTCGGATCGGGAAAAACTACGTTACTGAACGCCCTCTGCGGCTGTATTTCAGAACATGAGCGTATTGTGACTATTGAGGAGGTCAGCGAACTGCATCTGAAGCAGAAATATGTGATTCAACTGGTGGTAAACCTAAGCCAGTCGCCGGGGATAGATACCGCCTGTAACCTGGTAATGCATGCCCGTCATTTGCGGCCAGATCGTATGATCGTTGGAGAGTGCCGCGGCAACGAAGCCGGGGAACTGCTGCGGGCTATGTATAGCGGATATCAGGGAGCCATGACAACGATGTACGCGCAGCACATGCGGGACTGCCTGACGCGGCTGGAGCTACTGTGTATCGCGGGCGGGATGAGCGTTCCCACCGGATTATTAAGATCGGAGATAGCCGGGGCGCTAGACATGATTATCTACCTGGCCAGGCGCGCCGATGGCACGTATAAGATCAGCAATATCGCTGAAGTACGAGGAGTGGATAATAGCGGCAATATTAAGTTGCAGAGCATATTTCATTATCGGGATAGAGGGGTGGACGGAGAGAGTGGTCAGATAAAAGGGATATATGAGCCAACCGGCATTTGCCCATCGTTTCTTTCGAAGCTAGAGGCGATGGGGGTTCAACTATCACGAGAGATTTTCTTGTCAAACGCCTCGGGCACGCTATCAAAGAATCGATCTTAGTACACGCTTAGAAAAGTCCTCTTTGCCTCGCGTAAAAGCTACGAAAGCTTGATCTATTAGTGCAGCAATCAACTTTTGCACGCTCTGGCCTCATGCAGCAATGTGCATATTTCAGCTTAGTAAATTCATATTATCTTGTTTACTAAATTTAAGTATTTTAAAGTATGTTTTTACTCTTAAAAATATTAATATTTTTTTAATAGACTTCCAATATTTTTAAGGGTATAGTATTGAGGAAGAAGAAAATACTTTGTATCCTGCTTGCGAGTAGATTGCTTGCCCGATGGGCAAATCGTTTTTCAGGTGGGGTGTATCGGGGGATTGTCCCACCGATTGGATTGCCTTCGTTAGCAATCAGGCGTGTATGTGCATATGCACTATCTGTTTTACTCCCTGCATGAGCAGAGTTTCTTCTTCAAAACATCTTGCTGTCAGCGGTGCCAATGACAGAATAAGAAGTCAACCGACCTGATATCGTGCCGGAGATCCCACTATTCATCCGGTCTTTTCCTCGTGTCCCCGTTCTCACCCGGCTGAAAATATGGGGCCTCCTTGTAGAGTTTTGCATGAAAGGAGGTATCTTCCGTGAGGGGATGCTCTTTCACGGCGCACCATCCGCCCCTCGCCAGGGCTGTTCCTCTCCTGTAGCCAGGAGCGCAACTGCGGAACGGACTCCGCCAGGTCCTTGTATCTTGAGTTGTTACGGATAGACATGTAAGAAAAGGATATTCCTTATGAGTTCTCGATGTCAACCCAATCGTACCCCCCGATCAGGGAAAACAGTCACCCCGGAGCAGATCGTCAAAGTTCCGGCTCCCGTGCTGGACCGTCGCACCCTGCTCAAAGTCGCCGGTTCCGGCGCTGCTGCTCTTGCCACTGTCGGCTCGCTGGCCTGGATGCCCAAACGCGTCTCGGCGGCGACGAACGCCGCCATTTCCGATATCCAGTTTGACATCGGCGCCTTTGTCCATCCCGCTCAGGCATTCACCAATACTGTGCTCAATACGCCGGTCCCCTTCCAGTTTGGTGTGATCTTTACCTTCTTCGCGCCCGCCGCGCTGACGCGCAATCCCACCAAAGCCGATCAGGTCACCCTGTCCAATGCGCTGGCGACCCTGGAGGCCAACTTTCCCTTTAGCCCCAGCGGACTCTTTACATTTGTGTCCTACGGCCTGCCCTACTTCAACCGTCTGCCCCAGAGCCTTGTTACAGCCCACATGCCAACGCTGCGCTTTGACGCGAGCCGCTCGGTCTTAGAAGAGGCAGTGCCCGGTCCCACCGATTTCGGCGTACCCGGCATCAGCAAGTTGCAGTCGAAGTTCCGCGTGCCGGTGCGCATTGAGCATAACGACGTGTTGTTCACCTTCCGCAGCGATTCGCTGGCGAATATCATCAATGCCCTGGCATGGTTGCAGGGCAGCAATTTACTCAATGGTAATGTCGTGGACTCACCAGACTTCAATGGCCTCTTCAGCTTTGGCCCGACCCGCTTTAACTTTGTCCAGCCCGGACTACCACGCCAGGTCGCAGACGCGGCTGCATCTCAGAATATTGCCCCGTTCCCGACAATCCACACAGAGATCAATCCGGCCTCCTCGATGTGGATGGGCTTTGTCGATCAGCAGCTCGACGGTAGCGCGCCCAGCGGCTCGATTGTGACCTTTGCTGGCACCGGTCCCCATTCCTCGGGCACAGGTGCGGCGCAACTGACCTCCGCGGTGGCGGGCGACTACTTTGATAATGGCTCGATCCAGCATCTTTCACATGTGCTGGATGATCTGGAGCAGTTCTACACCAAAGAAAGCGCCCCGAGATTTCCCGATGGTCCCGAGCCATTCAGCGAACGGGTGCAGTATATGTTCCACTCTCGACGGCAGGATGGGTCGCATGCGCTGCCGTTCCCGGAAAATACCAATGATGCTTTCACCAATGGCGGGGGACAGGGCAATCTTGATGGCACAACGCAGTCGTTGCGAAATGCGGCGCTCCTGCCCGACTTTACACTGGGACCAGAGGCGGTGTTCCAGAACTTCGATCCCGCCGTGACGGACCATCCCAAACTGCGTGTGGGGCATGAGTTTGCTTTGCAGCGTTCATCGCGTGCCCCCGATGGCACACCGTTGCACATCCGCAACGACGGACCGGGACTCTCAACGCTGGATGTGCCCGATGGTTCGCTGACACCGACGCTGGAGTTCACCATCTTTGTGCCGACCTCCGATTTCTTCCAGGCGCTGCGGGTGAACGCGGCCTCGTTGGACCTGGTCAAAGAGGGCCAGAATGGTGGGACAGGCACCAGCGTGCCTCCTGGGGTTGAGGCTGCCGACTCTGGAGATGATGGACTGGAACGCTTCCTCTCGGCCACGCGCCGGCAGAACTTCCTGATCCCGCCGCGTCGTCATCGTTCGTTCCCATTGCTCGAACTCACCTAGCATCGTTCTCAGATCAGGAGGATAGACACTTACCTTCTGGCTTACATCGAAAGCAGAGAGGCAGCACTTCCGAGAAGTGCTGCCTCTTTGTCAGAATGGTGCCTTATTCATAACCCGGGTCGGGCTGTCGTGAAGTAGCAACGGCGGCCATAGAGATGATAGAGCTGCAAGGAGTCCTACTACCAGCGGCATCAGCGCCGCTGCAATTGCGCCGCTTGCCAGCGTGATCACTGTCGCGCCGATCACGATGATTACCAGGCCGCCAGCCGCCAGTGGAGTCAGGACCGGTTTGATGCGCAGTTGCTTGCAGTTTGCAAGTAAAGTCACTCTCCTGTTCTGAAAGTGGGAAGCAAAAACGGAAATGGTATCGTATGATAGATTGAACCTGGAGATTAAAACTCCGACTCATGTGATGGGCATCCCTGTCACATGAGTCGGGGCATGCTTGCTCGCTCAAGAGGAGCGCAATTTTCGCTGGATGACATCTATGCTTTTGCGTACAATCTCCACGAATTCGGGTTTGAGGCTGGCGCCACCGACGAGCGCGCCATCTATATGGGGATGAGCCATAAACTCGCTGATATTTTCCGCAGTAACGCTGCCTCCATAGAGAATACGCACCGCTCCTGCGGCGTCTGTTCCATGCATCTGCGCGTAAAGCTGGCGGATCAGGTGAATGGTGGAACCCGCACCCTCGACGGTAGCTGCTTTTCCGGTGCCAATCGCCCAGATGGGTTCATAAGCAATGACCACATCTTTTGTGTGTTGCGACGCGAAACCGGAGAGGCTACCCTGTACCTGGTGGCGTATCACCTCTTCGGTCTGGCCTGCCTCGTGCTGGTCGATATTTTCCCCAATGCAGATGATGGGTCGAAGCCGGTGTTGAAGAGCAGCGCGGGCCTTCTTATTGACCAGTTCGTTAGTTTCGCCAAAGTACATGCGGCGCTCGGAATGGCCTAGAATCACCGTAGTGCATAGCTCGCGCACCATGCCGGGGGAAATTTCGCCAGTGAAGGCTCCTTTTTCTTCAAAGTATATATTCTGCGCTCCCAACTCGATACGAGGAGAAGGGATCGCATCCAGAACCTCGCGTACGGGACTTAGTGAAATCGATGGAGGGCAGAGGATGCACATAATATGTGGATAACTGCGCATCAACTGACCCAGCGCAGGGACGATCTCCATTGCGAAACCGGATGCCTGGGAGGGGCCGTAGTTCATTTTCCAGTTGCCGGCTATAATAGCTGGGCGTAATTGGGCCATAGCTTGCTTATCTCCTGTCCTGTAATGCGGCAACGCCGGGAAGGGTGCGGCCTTCCAGGAATTCGAGGGAGGCTCCGCCGCCCGTCGAAACATGGGTCATCTTATCTGCCGCGTGAACCTTCTCAACCGCCGCCGCCGAATCGCCGCCGCCGATGATGGTGGTCGCGCCCGCTTTGGTCCGTTGCGCCAAAATGTCGGTGATGGCGTAGGTACCCACGGCGAATGCTGACATCTCGGCTACGCCCAGTGTGCCATTCCATACAATAGTTTTGGCGTCGTCAAGCACTGCTTCAAACTTCTCTATCGTAGCCGGGCCGATATCAAGAATGCGCCAGCCCGGGGAAACCTGATCGATAGCAACCACTTGATGAAGCGCGTCGGCGGCGAAGCGATCCGCGACAACCACGTCCACGGGAAGCACGAAAGATATGCCACGCTGTTGAGCCTTCTTGAGCAGGTCACGGGCAACGTCCAGTCGGCTTTCTTCAAAAAGCGAATCGCCAATCTCGTATCCTTCGGCTTTAAGAAAAGTGTTCGCCATGCCGCCACCGATCAAGATCGCATCGGCAAGATTGATGAGCCGCTCCAGCACTGCGATTTTATCGGAGACCTTCGCGCCACCAATGATCGCGACAAAGGGATGCTGAGGATGTTCCAGAGCAGAGCCCAGAAAGTTGATTTCCTTTTCCATTAGGAAGCCCGCGACGCCTGGCAGGTAGCGCGTCACTCCTTCAGTGGAAGCATGAGCTCTATGGGCGGTGCCGAAGGCATCATTCACATAGAGATCGCCGAGTGAAGCGAGCTGTTTAGCGAAATCGGGCTCATTCTTTTCCTCTGCCTTATGAAAACGCAGATTTTCCAGCAGGAGCACCTGACCGGGCTGCAATGCTCTGGCCTGTGCCTCGACCTCCGGTCCGATGGAATCTGTTGCCATCTGTACCGGTCGATGGAGCAGCTTGCTCAGGCGTTGCGCCACCGGAGCGAGCCGCATCTTCTCAACCACCTTGCCATCGGGACGGCCCAGGTGGGACATCAAGATCACCGCGGCCCCATTATTTAGCAGGTACTCAATGGTGGGGAGTGCGGCCTTAATACGAGTGTCATCGGTAATACGCTGTGCGTCGTCTAACGGCACATTAAAATCAACGCGCACCAGCACCCGTTTCCCTGCAACATTGCTATCGCGAATTGTTTGTTTATTCATCACCTTATCCTATAGTTAATCGATTAACCTGCAAGGGCACCCATGCGGGTGCCCTACCATATATTGCTGACCGAAATTGATGTGGTGGTTAGATCCCTTTTTTGCCGATGAAATCGGCCAGATCGGCCACGCGGCAGGAGTAGCCCCACTCGTTATCGTACCAGGCGACCACCTTTACCATATTATTCCCGAGCACCATCGTCGTCAGGCCATCCACGATAGCGGAGTGCGAATCGCCGCGGAAGTCGCTGGAGACCAGCGGCTCTTCGTTGTAAGCGAGGATGCCCTTGAGGGGTCCGGCTGCCGCGTCTTTAAACGCCTGATTGACGGCTTCTTTTGTGGTCTCTTTGCGTACATCGGCCACGAAATCGACGACCGAGACCGTCACGGTCGGGACGCGCAGCGACATACCATCGAAGCGCCCTTTTAGTTCAGGGATCACCAGCGCGAGAGCTTTAGCCGCCCCGGTTGTCGTCGGGATAATATTTGCGCCGGCGGTACGCGCGCGGCGCAGATCTTTGTGGACCTGGTCGAGGATGCGCTGATCGTTAGTGTATGAGTGAATGGTGTTCATCAGGCCGCGTTCGATGCCAAAGACATCATTCAACACTTTAGCGGTCGGCGCGAGGCAGTTGGTGGTACAGGATGCATTGGAGATGATATTGTGCCGGGCCGGATCGTACATGTTATCATTCACGCCCAGGACAATCGTAATGTCCTCACCTTTAGCGGGCGCGGAAATGATTACTTTCTTCGCGCCACCTTTCAAATGTGCAGCGGCCTTATCAGCATCGGTGAAAAAGCCGGTGGACTCGATGACCAGTTGCACCCCCAGGTCGCCCCAGGGGATCTGGGCGGGGTCGCGTTGTGCCAGCACTTTAATGGCGTGCCCGTTGACGATCAGATTCTCCTCAGTGGCCTCGACCTCTCCGGGGAAACGGCCATAGGTGGAGTCGTACTTCAAAAGGTGCGCGTTGGTCTGTGTATCGGTAAGATCGTTGATGGCAACGACTTCGAGATCGTGGGGGTGGCGTTCCAGCATTGCTTTCATGGATTGCCGCCCGATACGTCCAAAACCATTGATGCCTACGCGGATGGTCATGTTTTAATCTCCTTTGACTTTGTGTTCTCTACCAGAGATCGGCAGAGAAACAATCTCTGATGTTTCATGTGAAACATTGTATGTCAGCGACCGACCCTTGTAACCCCGTGTCACCAACAGAATGTGCCGAGCCGGATAGACGGCTAATGTTCAAACGTCATTTGTTATGATAGATGGAAATCATCTGCGGCAGGCGTGAGAGTGGCCTGCGCATGCGATCAAATTCCCAATAGAATAGACCAGGACAGGTGCGAGACCTGCCAGTACCGAGACTGTCCACACAGAGACAGGGCAGGTGCGAGACCTGCCCCTACAGAGTATCACCTCGTAGTTTAACTATCAAGAGACTTGCTATTTAGGAGGTGGTGGGATCGTCGGCTACCGGGATAACGCCGATGGAGAAGCGGATGTATTCATCGGTGTAGCCGAAGCCGGAGCCGGGAACGCCTGCGATGCCAGTTTTCTCAAAGAGGGAGAAGGCGTCTTCTCCCTGGCGTAGCTTGCTCCAGTTGTAGACGGTGGCGTCGTCGTCAAGGTAAATTTCCTCAAAGAGGGGTTGAATTACGTTGATGCGCTGTAGCTGTTCAATCAACCTCTGGCGTCGCAAGCGATAGAAGTTGCGCAGTTTTTCCGCGAGCTGCGGGTGTGACTGGATCAGGCGGTAGTAGGCCATAAAACGCAATTGCCATTCGCCCGGCAGCGATGCCATGCTATTGGTCCAACTTGCCGCGATAATCGATGCGATTGCTGGATCTCCGCATGTCACCCAACCAAAACGCTCACCGGTCAGGGTATGCGTCTTGGAGAAGCTGCTCACAAAAATGGTGTGCTGCAGCACATCTGGCGCGGCGAATGTTGCCATGCGCGACTGATCTTCCACCGGTTTGCCTGTTCCAATATACGCAAGATCGGCGAGAAGAAGGACCTCACGGCCTTTCTCTCGATAGCGTCTCAATACCCTATGAATGGCGTTCAACTCGTCTGGCGTATAGGAAAAGGTGGTGGGATTATTGGTCACGGTCAGGTAGATGAGACGAATATCAGGCGCTTCCTGGAGAAGCTGATCGATTTGTTTTTCAGTGAGCTTAAAGCGATGTTCCGGCAGCGTTGAGAAATTGTGGAGGCGATAGCCAAGCGAGCGCGCCTGCCACTCTGGAACATTAAAGCCAGGCTCAGGAAAGAGCACGGCAATATCGGATATATTCTGGCTGCGGTACATATAGGCAAGACCGCGTAGAACTTTGTCCAGGCCGTCCATAGCGCCCAACGTCAGATACACCTGTTGCGGCGTAACGGAAAGTCCCCAACGCATCATCTCCAGGGCCAGCCATTCGCGCAGCACCGGATTCCCGACGCCATAGATGTCGTAGATGCGAGGATCATAGTTGTGAGACAGCAGCAGGCGTTCGCACTCCATCATCTCTCGCCGTAGCCAGAGATAGGTTTCGCCGGTTGCTGTATAACCATGAAGCTGTTCGCCCGGTAGAGCAATGCCCAGTTCATCCGCGAGGAGGCGATAATCGGCAGGACCGCCCGGTTCGCCCTCGCATTCAGTAACAAGGCGTAGATTAACGTCGCCAATGGTGCGGTTAACGATTTCGCTATGTATCACAGCTTCAGCGATGTTGCGCTGGCGGCATTCATGCTCAAGTTCTGCCACAATACGAGCCATGACGCGGATCGGCCCCGCGCCTTCATAGATGTGGGGACGGTGGCGCTGAATTAACTCGCTGCGTAACTGTTGAAGGATGGCTCGTTGTTCCTGTAACAATGTGGCGGAAGCGGTGGGCGAATCCACAGAGTGGTTGTGGGTAATCACCAGTTATACTCCCTTCGTGTTGCGCTCCACATGGCGCATCTTCTGTTGAGAAGCTGCCAGTCCTCATTGACTGACCTGATGATAAAAGTGTAGCACATGGAAACGAATTGAGGCAAGGCAGGACCCGCTTTTTCGTCTGCTTGCTTATAATAGAAATTGAAGTAATGGAATGTTTCACATGAAACATTCCATCATTCGATATCAGCGAATGCGCCCTCGCGAACTTTTTGGGAAAGGAGCGCGATATCGGGAGCCAGGACGCGATCATGATCAAGCTTAGGGATATAGCTGCGGACGCGTTCATAGGCATGTTGTACTCCCATGCCAGGTTTAAGAGGCAGGCGGAATTCGAGCATCTGGGCGGCGCAGAGGAGTTCAATGGCAACAATCTGCTGACACTGCTCCAGGATGCGGAGCACTTTATGGGCGCTGGTGGCTCCCATACTGACGAAATCTTCCATACCTGCCGATGTGGGGATCGAGTCGATGCTGGCAGGATGAGCCAGGATCTTGATCTCGTTTACCAGGGAGGCCGCTACGTATTGTGTGATCATAAAGCCGGAGTTTAGCCCGGGATTGGGGGTCAGGAAAAGTGGCGCGCCATCTTTATCCCATTCATGAGGACCCATCAGGCTGTAGATGCGCCGCTCAGAGAAGCTAGCCAGTTGTGTCAGGGCAACCGCCATCATATCAAGCGCGAGCGCCAGGGGCTGACCATGAAAATTGCCGCCGCTGAGCACTGCGTCATCCTCAGGAAAAACCAGCGGATTATCGGTAACGGCGTCCAGTTCGCGCTCGAAGATATTCGTGCAGTAATCCAGGGCGTCGCGGATGGCTCCAAATACTTGAGGGGCGCAACGCAGGGTGTAGGGGTCCTGCACGCGAGCACAATTTTGATGGCTGCGATTGATTTCGCTATCGTTGACTAGTTGGCGCAGATGGGCCGCGCTCTCCTGCTGACCGTGCTGGTTGCGCCGTTGATGAATGCGCGCATCCAGGGGAATATGGCTGCCCATCAACCCCTCCAGACTCATAGCGCAGGCGACTTCGGCAGTTTGTACCAGCGATCTGGCGTCGGTGAGGGCCAGTAGAGCTATTGCCTCCATCAGGTGGGTGCCATTGATCAGTGCAAGCCCTTCTTTGGCATGGAGATGAAGCGGAGCGAGTCCGGCCTGTTGCAGGATCTGTGAGCCGCTGAGCCGCTGACCGCGATAAAATGCCTCCCCTTCTCCTACCAGGAGCAGGCCCAGGTGCGCCAGTGGGGCCAGGTCTCCGCTGGCTCCTACCGATCCTCTTGAGGGGATAAGAGGGTGTATTTCCGCATTCAGGATAGTGATAAGGAGTTGAACAACCTCTACGCGCACGCCGGAATTGCCACGGGCCAGACTGGCGGCGAGCAGTATCATCATCGCGCGTGCAACTTCTTCGCTCAAAGGTTCGCCAACGCCTGCCGCGTGACTGCGCAGCAAGTTATGTTGCAGGTCTACCAGTTGCTCCTGAGGGATGCGCACGCTGCTCAAATGACCAAAGCCGGTTGTCACCCCGTACACTTTCCGCCCTTCAGCAGCGATAGTATCGATCACCGCTCTCGCCGCCTGGATACGCTTGATAGATTGTTTACCCAGCTCCACTTTTGCCCCGTAGCGAGCGACGGCAATCACCTCTTCAATGGAGAGTGCCTGCCCATTGAGCATAACCGGCTTCTGTTGCTGCCGGTGATAGATTGTCCTCATCATAGAAGTCTCATCCTTTCCGGGCCTCATTGCCTTGTATCTAGCATAGCAGAGAAGCAGGCGAACGTAAAGGGGAAGGAAAAGGGACCACTCACACCGCTGTAGGGACCAGCTTCAGCACGTCCGCTTTAGCGCCCATCCTTGATTTTTATTATGAAGAACATTTAACCCTGAAATCTATAACGAAGCCGGTTTGAATGAGGCTCATTGTGCGTTCTCCACCGTGATTTCATCGCTGGGGTACGGCGCAGCAATTCGGAGGGGTGAACGGCGGTAAACCGGACGCGCTCAAGCTGGTCCCTACGAACCGTTCAAGCGGCTGAAGCGAACGTTTGCCACGATCTGCACCAGCGGGGCCACGATCAGCAGGATCACCGTGATTGTGAGCAGAGGGAGGGCGACAGCATGTGTGAGAACTGCAAACTGAGGCGGTGCCAGAAGCACGAGAAAATAGCTACATTGGGCCAGCCCGGCATACTTGCCCCAGCGTGTGGAACTAAAGCGTATTGGCCGGGCCAGAAGAAAATAGCTGACCAGCGCAGCCAGCAGTGGCACGCAGAAACGCAGCAGCATGATAATACCGATCCAGCGTGCGAGTATATGCTGCTGCAACAGGATCAATGTGATAGCCAGGTAGAGGCAAAAATCGGTCTCGGCATCGATGAGCTGCCCCAGCTTACTTTGTGTATCAGTCCATCGCGCCACCTGCCCATCAAGTATGTCTGTTGTGATACCGACCAGCAGGACGGATAGGATCAGCCAGGAAGGAGTTGTGAGGCCGCCAAGCAATCGGCTAAGGAGAAAAGATGCAGCCAGGCCGCGCCATCCGGTAAGCATATTTGCCAGGCCGACCTTTTGCAATAATATCCCTGTCTTTACATGGCGGTTCAATCCCAGGTGCCAGTAAAGATCGCTCTGCTGCCATACCACGCAAAACAGCAGGCCAGGAAACAGCCGCCATATTGCCCCTGTCCCCTCAAGATCAATCACTGCGACGGCTAAACCGGCAGCCAGAAGCATCATCAATAGCGTCGCGCGTAACCACGAACGTTTTAGCAAAGGATTGGCGCGGGCAGTGGCATTCGACATCTGCCACGAGCGTTGCAGAAAATGCCACCAGCCGACCGGGCTAAAACGTTCCGCTTGCAATGTCGCCAGTAGATCAACGACAAACTGATGGTTATCATTTGTGACCCGTGCCATCGAACACCACCTTTCCAGGGATGAGCCAGACAATGTTTCATGTGAAACATCAAGCTGCTAATAAAAAGAGGATGTTTCACATGAAACATTCTAACGTATCACCAAAATGGAGCGCACAAGGTTGACGCCGAAATGATAGCCGATTTCGTGATAGTCGCGGATCGACCAGAAGGTCAGCTCGCATTGTTTCCCCACCTCGATGCTGCCGGTCTGGTCCTGCAATGCCAGCGCCCGCGCACCGTTGATGGTTGCCGCCGTCAGCGCCTCTTCGAGCGTCATGCCCATTGATGACATTGCCAGCTCCAGCATCATCTGCATATTTTCGCAATACGAGGTGCCGGGATTAAAGTCGGTCGCCAGCGCCACATGCAGGCCGCGATCAATCAGCCGCCGCGCCGATGGGTAAGCGGTGCGCAGGGTATGCGAGCAGCCCGGCAGTAGCGTTGCCACGACTCCGGCCTCGCGCAATGCATCCAGATCGCTATCATCTGCATGGTCAAGATGATCGGCGGAGGTCGCGCCCAGTTCGGCTGCCAGCCTGGAACCACCGGAGGGGCTGAGCTGGTCGGCATGGATTTTGAGTTGATAGCCAAGTTCTTTGGCCCGCGTCAAAATGCGGCGACTCTCTTCAAGCGTAAAGGCTTCGCGCTCGCAAAATACGTCGCAAAAGCGAGCCAGCCCTACAAAGGCGGGTAGCATTTCTTCAATCACCATGTCAACATATGTTGCGCGCTGATCCCTGAATTCGGGGGGAACGCTATGTGCGCCTAGAAACGTGGGGACAATGCGCAGTTCATTATGCGTATGACGGTGAATGGTCGCCTCCTGCTGACCAAGATGATTGATGACGCTCAGGCAGGCTTCTTCCGCTGCCATATTCAGCCCGTAGCCGGTCTTAATTTCAACCGTAGTGGTGCCGTGGGTACGGATGGTATTGAGACGCTCGCTTGCCAGCTCTATCAGCGTATCGGCGTCGGCCTCTCGTGTAGCCTTCATCGTCGTAAGGATGCCGCGTCCCTGGGCTAGCAGTTCGCCATAGCTCACGCCGGAACGTCGCAGGTGAAATTCTTCGGCCCGATCTCCGGCGAAGACGAGATGCGTGTGCGAATCCACAAAACCGGGGGTGATGACAGCTCCTTCCGCGTCAATCAACGTAATGTTAGGAGTGCTATCAGCCGTGTCGGATTGAAAAAAGGGTTCCGACTCATCATCGGAGCCGATCCAGGTAATTATGCCGCGATGGACAGCCAGAGCCGCGTGGTTAATAATTTGTAGCGGGCCGGTTGCCCCCGCTATTGGTTGCTGGGCGATAGTGACTAATTGACCAATATTACGAATAACCGTATCCGCCAGAATCGTTACTGAGGATTGGGACGACTCCTGCTCCATAATATCACCTCCTTAGTGTATTTCAACTTGACATCTTCGGATTCAATACTATACTTCTCCTCAAGAGGGGCGGAGGGAGCCGGTGGCGATTACGACCCGCTTGAGGGTACTGAAATTACATATGTGCAAGCTTTCCCCTCGTTATAACATAACCTGCCGCAGGCGTCCACTTGCTCTCGCTAGCTAGATTTGTTACACTGTGGTCAGATTGAAGAATGCAGAATGCTAGCGGATTACAGAAACGGGATAGTAGCGTCCTTGATATTTAGGAGGGTGTATGAGAGCAGTTGATGATAGTAGCCCTCGCTATGCAGCCGTTCTGCGGCTCCTACAGGCATGGAAACAATTACCCGAGAGCGACCTCTCACGCATGCTGCGCACCCACTATCTCATCACCGACGATTTTCGCGAGATGGAAGAGCAGGGGCTTCTCACCATGACCTTTGTGGGCGACGAATACATCGTCGCCGCCACTTTGCTTGGCCGTCTCTGGTTAGAACAGTATACTACCGAGGAGCAGAAAAAAAATGACGTATGATGATGCGGATGAAGCTCTGCCTTATACTACGATTGGAACGGATGAGGCGAAGCAGATGATCGAAGCCGGGGCGCGAGTAATTGACGTGCGGCAACCGGAGGAATGGAATCGCGGCCATATTGCCGAAGCTACGTTAGTACCGCTCAACGGCATCTACTCGTTTGGGAAAGCTCTCCAGGAACTGGACCTGTCGGCAGACGAAGATGTGATTTTTGTCTGCGCTGCGGGACAGCGCAGCGCGAGCGCGTCAGAAATTGCACTGTTGACCGGTTTAAAGAAAGTCTACAATCTAGCCAACGGCATGAATGGCTGGATCAACCGGCGTTATGCGATTGAACGGTAACCTGTAATGGGAAATCCGTGGAAGGAAACGGGTTCCAATCCGGGCTGGGGAGAACCCCTACATATTCACGCAAATTACGTATGATGAGAGGAGACATGATATGTCCCTATTGGAAGGAAAGAAAGCCCTTATTTTTGGCGTTGCTAATCATCGTTCCATTGGCTGGGCCATTGCCCAGTCTCTGGCTGGCGAAGGGGCGCAGCTTGTTCTGGCGTACCAGGAGCGCATGGAGAAATATGTGCGCGAGTTGGCGGCGAAGATCCCCGGAACGGAGGTTGTTCCATGCGATGTGCAGAGCGATGAACAGCTCGACGCCGCTTTTGCCCAGGCCGGTCAGATCTTCGGCGGCGGACTCGATATCCTGATCCACTCGGTCGCTTTCGCTCCCCCTGCCGAACTGGAAAATCCCTTCATTCAAACTACACGCGAGGGCTTCCATACAGCTCTGGATATCAGCGCCTATTCTCTGATCGCGATGGCGAAGCGCGCCCAGCCGTTGATGATTGCACGCGGCGGCGGCAGCATGCTCACCCTCACTTATATGGCGAGCGAGCGCGTCATGCCAAAGTACAATGTGATGGCGGTCGCCAAAGCCGCGCTTGAGTGCAGTGTGCGCTACCTGGCGTTTGAGATGGGCGAGCACAATATTCGCGTCAACGCCATCTCTGCTGGACCGCTCAATACGCTGGCAGCTCGCGGCGTCTCCGGCTTCACGTCTTTCCGCGAACAGATGGGCCATATCGCGCCACTGCGGCGCAATATTGAGCAGAGCGAGGTGGGCGATGCAGCCCTCTTCCTGAGCAGCAATTACGCCCGTGCCATCACCGGCGAAATTATGTTTGTCGATGCCGGCTATAACATCATGGGCGCGATATAACTTCGATTCCGCGCTCTGTAGGGGCAACTCCCACGATGAATCGGGGAGCTACCGGTTGCCCTGGAGCGGAATGTCTCCATCGCATAAAAAGCGGCGGGATGACAAGCTCTATCCCGCCGCTTTTTATGCGATTGATGCTTATTGCTCGACCGGTCGGATCGATGTCGGTTGCTCCGGCGCCGGTTCGCCACAGACACTACAGAAGCGTGCGGTCGTACGGTTCATATGGCCGCAGGGCCAGACGCGCAGGTTGAGCGTGCTCTGCGGCGTAGTAGGGAGCGACTGAGCTGCCGGCGGAGGCGTTTTAGCTGGCGTGCTGGCAACAGTTGCATTGGCAGGTTGCTGTTGTGGTGGTAGCGGAGTTTTTCTCTCAGGAGGCAAGCCAACCACTTTTTTCTTGCGCCGCCGCACGATGACGCCAAAGGCAAGCAGGAGCAGCACAAGCAGCAGGGCTGCAATCCCGATTACCCAGACGGTCATGGGGATTGCTATCGGTTGAGTTGTTGCATGAGAGCGGGCCGGAGTGGTGTTGCTCTTAGGCGCAGGTTGCGCGGTTGGCGTTGGCGTCGGCACCCCCAGCTCCGAGTTCGCCTGTGTCTGGGCATAATCGAGATAGGGAGTAACGGCGGCGAACGATGGATACTTTTGCGTAAGCTGCTGAAACTCCTGCTGCGCTTTATGCCAGTGCCCCGGCGTGCTGACGGCATAGTCGGAAAATGCCTGGCTCCATAGTTGCTCGAATGGTCCCGGCGTGGTATTCAGCTTGAGACTTTGCACCAGATCGGCGGCACTATTGCCCGCCTGCAAAAAGCTAGTGCCTCCGAGACCTCCTCCAGAATCGGGACTGGCAAGACCAAAGCTCACGATCCCCACTACTGTACCGTTGGCGTCGAGCGCGGGGCCGCCGCTATCGCCATGTTCTACATTGCCTCCCACCTGAATCACAGGCGCGCCACTGTTGGTCGTTTTGATCGAACTGACGTTAATCTTATTCACCGACGATGTGAGCAAATCGGTCGGTTTGGTGCTGACATCGCCATTACCGGGAAAACCGATGATTGTCAGCGTGTCTTGCTGCTGCACATTAGAAGAGTTCCCAAGCTGCACGCTCGGCGTATCAAAGCTGAAAGGGGCATGGATGATCGCGATGTCTTTCTGATCGAAGACGCTCTCGCTCTCAATTTTATCGACGGTCGCGTGAAAGCGGGCTGGCACATCTGATAGATTAAGAGCGACCAGCGGGCCGGTGTAGTCCGTGCTTAGAAAAACCTCGCTGGTCGGCTTGTCGTAAGCTGGCGTTGATTGTAATAGCCCTGTGGTAAGCTGCTGCGTGACCTGCGTTGGCGTGACCGATGGCGAACCGGGGGCAACGTTACGATTAATGTAATTTGCTACATCAGTTGCTGCCTGCGAGTAGAGAAACTGGGCCAGCGTTTGATCCTGTGGAGGGTTGACAACGTGGTCCGCCGTCAGGATATCGCCATGAGAGGTAATGAAGGTCCCGCTGCCCGATACGGTCAGAGGATAGCCTGTGGTCGTGCCAATGCCATTCGTGCTATTGGCCTGGGGAAAGGTCACATCATTATTCTGAGCAAAATGTACTGTGAGACGACTGTTTATCGTCGTAAAGATGCGTACCACCGCGGGTTTAGCAATATCGACGGAGCGCACAACCGGATCTGCGACATTGCCACCAGGGATACCATCGGCGTAGCTGGTCAGGGGGGCGCTAAAAGCTGTCATCAAAATGATACTGATGATTCCCAGGATCGTAAAAAGGGGCCGTAATCGGTGTATATTTGTCAATGGTATATATTTACACATTGTTTGTTGCATGGCAGATATCCCTACCTTTATCTCTGGATAGGAGAACTTATCTAACATTATAGTTCAGGAATAGATACGTTTCAAAATGGGACGAGTTGCACGCTTCTGTTTGCTTCAAAAGAACGGCCTGTTGCGCCCGTTTTTCAGTATAAAGGAAAGTACCTATTTCTGCCAGCGCTGTGCCAGCATGCCATAAAGTACCAGGTCAACATAATGATCATAAAGCCATTCCCCCTGTCTGACAATCCCCTCCACTGTAAAGCCAAGCCGTTGTGGGATGGCACAGCTACGCGTATTCTCTACCGCGCAACGGATTTCCACCTTGTTGAGTTTTATCTGATCGAAGGCATAGGTGACCATTGCCTGACATGCCTTTGTCATCAGCCCCTTGCCCTGAAATTGCGCCCCCAGCCAGTAGCCTATCTCCACTTTGCGATCTCGCCAGTCAATAGAATGGTAGCCGATGGTACCGGCTGCCTGGCCCTTATGCCAGATAGCGCAGGCAAAGCCTCTAAGCTCCCTATGTTGTATGTGTATGTTGCGAATGAAGGCCAGTTCGTCCTCGACTGTTCGCGTTGTATCGAGCCAGGGCAGCCATTGCCGGAGATGCGCCCGATTCTGATCGATCAGTGCAAAAAGCGGTTGGGCATCCTGCTCGGTGATCATGCGTAGTATTGTATCAGCGTCAAGCTTTATATATAGCGGTTGTAGTGGTGTTGGCATTTAATGTCCTTTAATTTCGTAGGGACCCGATTGATCGCGTCCGCAGGCGATTGAGCGCCTTCCCAAAATTTCGTCGCAACCTCCCACGATGAAATCGGGGAGCTACAGCATATCCAAACTCGCCAGTCGGCTGCAAAGGCTGGCCTGTCATTTGTTCGTAACCAGTTCTCCGAAAAAGCGTCTATTATTATAGTATCACGCTTTTGGTCAATCTGAGCAGTGGATGCGGCTCTCTCTCTGGTATGATGGTACTGCCTCTGAGGACAAGGGGTGAGCGTGGAGGGCAGGTGCAAGACCGGCCCCTACAGATATTGCCGTTGAGGATAGGCGCAGTGGGAAAAGGCGCTCAATCGCATCGCGGACGCGCTGGAGGTCCCTGCATCATCATGGGAGGTCCCTGTGGAAACTATTATATGGTACTGCTCGTATCACTACTATATAGCTGTGTACGTTTCTGTGGTTTTATCACGATAATTGGAAGGAGTATGTAATGGCTTTACGAAAGCATTATGCCATCTTGTTTATGCTGATGGCTGCTATAGCACTATTGATTACCGCCTGTAGCCAGACGGTGACCGGGTCAAATCCTGGCGCTAGCTCTCTCACACCTCTCCAGGTGCTGCAAAAGAGCGTCGATGCGATGAAGCAGCTCAAGTCGTCACACATCGAATTGCAGTCAAATACCAGCCTGCAAACGTCCAATACCGCGACTCCCTCGACGGGCGCGGGTACACCGGCGCCATCCAATGTTAACATTAACATCACCGGCACGGGTGACGAGGCATTCACAAGCGACCAGGCGTCGCCAGATCAGGAGCAGCTTACCCTCAATATCGGCCAGGCTGCCAAAGTCGCGGAGATTGTCCAGAATGATAAAATCTACGTGCAGAATCCGCAGGGGCAGTGGTTTGTGCTCAATAAAAGCGACTTCCAGGGATCTATCAGCAATCCCTTCTCCGGCGTAAATCTGGATCAGAACAGCCTGCTGGGGCTGCTTGAGCACACGAAAATTACCGATCATGGTGATGAGAACCTGAATGGGCAGTCTCTGCGCCATATCACGGCTGATCTCGATAAAACCGCTTTACGCCAGATGCTCAACGATAATCCTCAGTTGCAGGGAGCTCTGGGTCAGCAGAACCTTGATGCAGTAATGAACAATCTCAAGTCATTCCAATCTTCGATTGATGTCTGGATCGATGAGACGCAGTTTTATGTGCATCGGACGGAATTGAAGCTGAATCTTGTCGTTAACACCAGTACGAACGAGGGCGCGGCCCCTTCGACTGCGACAACCAATCTTGATACCATCATTGACCTGAGCAAGTTTAACCAGCCCGTCACGATCACACCGCCCACCAATGCTACTCCCACCAATAACCCTGGCGCCATCTTCGGCTTTGGCCGACCTTAGCTTGCCATACATTGCGGGGATGCAAAACAGCATTTGCATCCCCATTTTTATCGCTCTTCGTCAGAAAATATACCTCAAAGGGAGAGCACATCCATTCCTCTTGCTATTTGACACTCTCGCTTGCCTGTGCTACGATACACACTGAGGAAGTGTACTTTGGACACTAGCTAACGCTGTGCTGGTCGCTCTGATTGCTTATGTTAATGAGCATCGACGTTCATCACAAACATTTTTATAGAGTATAGTAGAGAAATGAAGGGTCCCGCATATGGGAACAACGCTCCCCATCTTTATTCTGGTTACGTTGGCTGTCCTCTTCGGTCTTCTGGTGATGGCTGTTACAACCGTTATCGGCCCTAAGAAGCCAACGCCGGAGAAGCTGGCCCCGTACGAATGTGGCATTCAAGAGATTGAGCCGCCGCGGCGGCGCTTTCCCGTGAAGTATCTCTTGACGGGTATGCTTTTTATTGCCTTCGATATCGAAATTGTTTCTTTTTATCCCCTCGCCGTGCTGCTCCGCCAGTTGCAGCTTTTTGGGCTGATCGAGCTACTCGTATTTCTGTTGATCTTAATGGTGGGCTATGTCTATGTCTGGCGGAAGGGAGCTTTTACATGGGAGTAACGAACCCCTGGGAGCCGGTTCAAACCTATTCGAACACGCAGACGCCGCGTGGACGCGAGTTGCAGATGCATCGTAAGGATGGCGAATTCGGTATCCTGACAACGCAGGTGAGCAAGTTGATCGATTGGGGACGCAGCTCCTCGCTCTGGCCCGCTCTCTTTGGCCTGGCCTGCTGCGCCATTGAAATGATGGCAACCGGAGCTGATCGCTTCGACCTGGCACGCTTTGGGGCCGAGGTTTTTCGCGCCTCCCCTCGCCAGGCCGATCTGATGATCGTCGCCGGGCGCTGCTCGATTAAGATGGCCCCGGTCCTGCGCCAGATTTATGACCAGATGCCCGAGCCGAAATGGGTTATCTCGATGGGCGCCTGCGCATCGTGCGGCGGGGTCTTTAACAATTATGCAATTGTGCAGGGAGTGGATAAAATTGTGCCGGTCGATGTCTTTATTCCCGGCTGTCCGCCAACGCCTGACATGCTGCTTTTTGGCTTTAACGAATTGCAGCGCAAGATCCGCGATGGCGTTCCCAATCCGCCCGATCCGCTCAAGGCCAGCGGCCTCAAGCTGGTTGGCCCGGTAGGCGAAGGGCTATAGGTCAGGACGCAAGACGCGTACTGGGGGCACCTCTTGCGGGTGCCCTCTGGTGCTTTAACGACATAACATACAAGGGGCGGACAGGCGGACGCGATAAATCGGGTCCCTACGGTTGCCCGGTCAGCCCCGCAGAATGAATGCAAGGGGCAGTAGGGGCAATCCCTTGCGGTTACCCTGCCCGACAGGATGAATGTAAGGAAACGTACGAATATGGTCATAACAGCAGCATCGACGGTCGAGACGGTGCAAAAACGATTTCCCCAGGCGGTCATCGAAGCAGTTGATTTTCGTGATGAGCAGACGCTTGTGCTCAGGCCAGAGTCGCTGGTGGATGTATGCACATATCTTAAAAAGAGTCTGCAATACGACCTGCTTGAGACGGTGACAGCGGTGGATTGGCTTGAGCGCGTTCCTCGTTACGACGTGATTTATCAACTGCTCTCCATGCCAAATCAATGCTATGTGCGCCTGAAGCTGCGCGTGGGTGAGCGGCGTGAGGAGCATCCGGCGGTGCCGAGCGTGACGGGCGTATGGGCGGGCGCCAACTGGTACGAGCGCGAGGTCTACGACCTGTTCGGCATCACCTTTATCGGTCATCCCGACTTACGGCGTATTTTGATGCCGATGGACTGGACCACCCATCCGTTGCGCAAAGATTATCCCTTAAACGGCTTTGACCTGCCGGAGCCGCATTGGGGCGGACAGGTGCCTTATACTATCGATCCCGGCGTCGGCCAGCAAACGCTGCGCACTCCCCAGGGTCGCACATTGGACGAACGGCGCGAGAAAGTCAACCCTAATCAGGAGCCAGGCACGCTCAAAGAAGATACACAAAATACATAAATAACCTTCGTGGCGAGGCGATTTATCGCATCCATGCGCAAAGGAAAAGTTATGCAGCAGCAAGAAATAGCGAATCAGTATACAACCCCCGTAGGGACCAGCTTTAGCGCGTCCGACTCCGCTGTAGCTCCCCGATTCATCGAGGGAGACGGAGAGCGGCGCGCTGATAGCATGACCATCAACATGGGGCCGCAGCACCCGAGCACGCATGGCGTGTTGCGGCTGATCCTGACCATTGAGGGCGAAACAGTCGTTAAAACGGTGCCCGATATTGGCTTTCTGCACACCGGCATCGAAAAAATCGCTGAAGCCAAAACATACCACCAGGCGCTGGTGCTCACCGACCGGATGGACTATTTAGCCCCGCTCTGCAACAATCTGGGATACGCCCTGGCGATTGAGAAACTGCTCGATATTGAAGATGAAATAACCGACAAAATCAAATATGTCCGTGTCATTCTGGCCGAGTTGCAGCGTATTGCCAGCCATCTCGTCTGGCTGGGGACGCATACGCTCGACCTGGGCGCAATGAGCGTCTTCCTCTACTGTTTCCGCGAACGTGAGATGCTGCTCGACATTTTCGAATATATTTCGGGTGTGCGCCTGATGACAAGCTATATCTGTCCAGGCGGCCTGCAAGCCGAGGTTCCCAAAGGCTTCGATGCGAAGGTGCGCGAGTTTACGAAAATCTTCCCGGCGCGCTTGCAAGAGTACCACGACCTGATTACCAACAACCAGCTCTGGCTTGAGCGTACAAAGGGCGTGGGATACCTCAGCAAAGAGGATGCGCTGGCCTATGGTGTAAGCGGGCCGACGTTGCGCGGCAGCGGCGTCGTCTGGGATATTCGCAAGGTCTTTCCCTATAGCGGCTACGAGCAGTTCGATTTCGACATTCCCGTCGGCTCCAATGGCGACGTGTACGACCGCTACCTGGTGCGTATGTTAGAGATGGAACAGAGCCTGAAGATCGTTAATCAGGCGCTGGATGGCATGCCCACGGGCGCGTATCGTGTGAGCAATCCCAAAGTTGCGCCGCCGCCCAAATGGCAAATTACTGGCAGTATGGAGGGGCTGATTCACCACTTCAAACTATTTACAGAAGGCTATCGTCCTCCTAAGGGAGAAGTGTTCACGCGTACGGAATCGCCCAAAGGCGAGCTTGGCTACTACATTGTCAGCGACGGGAGCGCGAAACCCTATCGTATGCATGTACGCGCCCCCTCATTCGCTAATCTGGAGGCGCTTCCGCGTATGATCGAAGGGAGCTTCCTGTCGGACGTGGTGGCGGCTATTGGCAGTATTGATATTGTTCTTGGTGAGGTTGATCGATGATATCAGAACAGGCTAAACAGCGCATGCGCAATCTCGCCGCCCGCTACCCCGTAGCTCGCTCGGCGGTGATGCCCGCGCTCTACATCGCGCAGCAAGAGGAAGGCTATATCACACAGGAGGGGCTGCAAGCGGTTGCCGACGCGATTGGTATGACGGTTGACGATGTGGAGAGCGTGGCTACCTTCTATACAATGTATCACCAGCAGCAACCCGGGAAAAAGGTGATCAAGGTTTGTACGAGCATCTCGTGTTATTTGCGCAACTGTGATAAGCTGGTGGAGCACCTTGAGCAGCGACTGGGCATTAAACGCGGTGAGACGACGCCCGACGGCAATTATACATTACTGACGACTGAATGCCTCGCATCGTGCGGTACCGCTCCCGTGTTGCAGGTTAATAATGAATTTGTCGAAAATCTCACGCTGGAGGCGACCGATGCCCTGGTTGACGAGCTGGATCGAGAGCTGAAGGCGGGGCTGACACGAGGCCCGGCCCCATCACAGGCGGAGGCACGATTGTAGGTAGGGGCCGGGCTGGCCCCTGTCCTGATTAGCAGATGCATGTGTTGCAGGGCGGAGGCGCGTCCGTACGTGCGCTAAAGGAAATTTATCTATGCCAGAACTGATCATTACAAAAAATATCAATGTTCCCGGGATCGATACGCTTGCGGTCTATCGCCAGCATGGGGGCTATCAGGCGCTGGAGAAGGCGCTGAATCAGTACCAGCCGGATGAACTTGTCGAGATGGTGAAGCAATCGGGGTTGCGCGGGCGCGGCGGAGCTGGCTTCCCGACCGGAATGAAATGGAGCTTCCTCGCCAAAAACGATAAGCCGCGCTACCTCTGCTGCAACGCCGATGAGAGCGAGCCGGGCACCTTCAAAGATCGCATGCTGATGGAGAAAAATCCCCATATGCTGGTCGAAGGGGTCATCATCACCAGCTACGCCTGTCGCGTCTCGACCGCGTTTATCTATGTGCGCGGCGAACTGGCGCTGGCCGGTCGGCAGGTTGAGCGGGCGGTGCAGGAGGCGTACGATGCCGGGCTGATCGGCAAAAATATCCTGGGCAGCGACTATAGCCTGGAAGTGATCGTACATCGCGGCGCGGGCGCGTATATTTGCGGAGAAGAGAGCGCCCTGATGGAATCGCTGGAAGGCAGGCGCGGCTATCCTCGCCTGAAGCCACCATTCCCCGCGGTGATCGGCCTCTATGGCGGCCCCACCGTGATCAACAACTGCGAGACGCTCTCTACCATTCCGGCGATTGTCGAGAACGGCGCCGAATGGTACGCCAGCTTCGGTACCGAGAAGAGCAAAGGCACGCGTATTTTCTGTCTGAGCGGCCATGTCAACAAACCAGGTAATTACGAATTGCCCCTCGGAACGCCCCTGCGCACACTGATTTACGATGAGCAGTACGGCGGCGGCATCCGGGGCAATAAAAACCTGAAAGCAATCATCCCTGGTGGTTCATCAACATTTATACTTGGCCCGGACAAAGTAGATACCACGCTGGACTTTGAAGCCATCGCCGCAGCAGGCTCGATGCTTGGTTCAGGAGGCGTTATCGTGCTCGACGAGGATACCTGCATCGTTGGCGCTATTTTGCGCATGACCGAGTTCTATCGCGACGAGTCGTGTGGCAAATGCACGCCCTGTCGCGAAGGTACTTACTGGATGACCGAGATCCTCGAACGGCTTGAGCACGGACATGGCAGGGAGAAAGATGTCGATCTGCTGATGGATATTTGCGATAATATCAGCGGTAAGTCATTCTGCCCCCTGGGTGATGCCGCCACCAGTTCAATCACCAGCGGCATCAAGCTCTTCCGCGAAGAATTCGAATATCATGTCAAGCATGGGCACTGCATGGTTGGTGCAACACAAAATAACGTTGTTTTACCTGCTAGATAAACGGTAGAAAAATTATGCCAGAAGAAAAACAAGAAGAACTGGTCCACCTGACCATCGATGGCATTCCTGTCGAGGTCCCGGCGGGTACGCTGGTGTGGGCTGCGGCCAAAAAGGCGGGGATAGAGGTGCCAATCTACTGCTATCATCCCAAAATGCCGCCGTTGGGCGCGTGCCGCATGTGCTTCGTGGAGATTGAGAAGCTGCCGAAACCCCCGCAGACTGCCTGCACCACGCCTGTCAGCGAAGGAATGGTTGTGCATACTCAGACGGAGAAGGTGCTCAAGGCCCGTCGTGGCACGCTGGAGTTCCTGCTGATCAATCATCCGCTCGATTGCCCCATCTGCGACAAAGGCGGCGAGTGCGATCTGCAAGATTTCACCCTGCGCCACGGACCCGGCAAAACGCGCTTTGACCTCTATAAACGCCACTACCAGAAGCCCATTCCGATCAGCAAAGACATTATGCTGGATCGCGAACGTTGTATTTTATGCCAGCGCTGCACCCGCTTTAGCTCTGAGATTTCGATGGATAACGGCCTGGTGATGATCTCGCGCGGCTATAAAATGGAGGTCGGCACGGCTCCCGACCACGCCTTTGACTCGGTTTTCTCCGGCAATACCGTTGAGATTTGTCCGGTCGGCGCGTTGACCGCCAGCAGCTATCGCTTCAAAGCGCGCCCGTGGGAACTGAAACGCGTGCCGAGCGTCTGCAACAACTGTAGCGTTGGTTGCAATGCGCTGGTCGATGTGCGCGTTGATAAAATCATGCGCCTGATGTCGCGTACCAATGACGAGATCGATGACGGCTGGCTGTGTAACCGTGGGCGCTGGGAATTCGGCTTTGTGAACAGTCCGCTGCGCTTGCGTACACCGATGATCAGGCGCAATGGCAACCTCGTCCCAACGACCTGGGACGAAGCCTACCAGCATATCGCCATTCGTCTCAAAGATATCTCCGCCCAGCATGGCGCGCAGTCAATCGGCGGCATCGGCTCAACCCGCGTCACCAACGAAGAATCTTATCTCTTCCAGAGGCTCATACGGGAAGTCGTGGGAACGCCGAATATCGATCACCATCACGGACGATTCGAGGGGCCGCGTGATAAGCTGACCGGCAGGCCGTGGATGATGACTAATAGTATCGCAGAGCTTGAGAAAGCCTCGCATATCGTGCTGATCGCATCCGATCCCTACCAGCGCCAACCGATTCTCAATCTGCGCTTCAAAAAAGCCATGAAGCAGGGCGCGCGCATCTACATCGTCAACTCGCAGCCAACCGAGCTTGATCGCTTTGCCGCCAGCAAGATTACTATTCCTGAACATGGCGCAGGCATGGCGGCGAAAATGCTGCTCCAGCAGGCACTGAATAATAGCGCGGTCAAGCCAGATGCTGAGGTTAAAGCAGGCATACAGTCGCAGGAAAAAGCGATCAAAGCCGCTCAAGAGAGCTTTGGTCTGGAAGTAACGACGCAACTTGCGGCCCTGGCGGAGCAGATTGTTAGCGCGAAGGGTGCGATTATGCTTTATGATGAGATGGCGACGCTTGACCCTGGCTGCGAAGATCTGGCGGCGGACTTGCAGGCGCTGGCTGTGCTGACATACAATATTGGGCTTCCTGGCGCGGGCGTTGGGCCGCTCTTTGAGGATGCTAATTCGCTGGGTGCGCGCGATATGGGCGTCTTGCCGGATGCATTACCGGGCTACCGGCCTGCTGCGCAAAAGGGCATGGCATACGCCGAGATGCTGAGCAATCCGCAGATCAAGGCGCTCTATATTATGGGAGCTAATCCAGCTCGTCACCTGCCCCAGCCGGAGTTACCCTCGACCCTCGAATTTGTGGTTGTGCAGGATATTACACTGACCGAGACGGCGCAACAGGCCGATGTTGTGCTGCCCGCCGTGACGTTCGCCGAAAAAGACGGCAGCATGACCAACGTCGATCATCACGTCCAGGCTATCCGCCGCGCTCTGCGTCCATTGCCGGGCGCGAAGGCCGATTGGCAGATCCTGGTCGAGTTGGCAGACGCTATGGGGCATCCCTGGAACTATAATGGCCCCCAGGATATCCTGCTGGAGATCGCGGCGAGCAATCCTTTCTATGCTGGTCTGACCTGGGAAGATCTTGGAGCGCAGGGCGTACGTACGCAAGAACAGGAGGTGGCCCATGCCTGATATCTGGGTGATTATCTCGGCTGTCGTCAAGAGCGCCATCGTGATTTTCGCACTCCTGACAGCTTTCGCCTACATGACGCTGATCGAGCGGCGCGTTGTTGCCAAAATCCAGGGCCGCCTGGGACCGAACCGCGCGGGTCCGTTCGGCCTTTTCCAGCCGCTTGCCGACGCCATCAAGATGGCTTTCAAGGAACAGATCGTCCCCTCGCAGGCGAAAAAGTTGGTCTACCTGATCGCTCCCGTGATCTCCGTCATCGTTGCGCTCTGCGCCTTTGCCGTGGTGCCAATCGGCGCGAGCTGGGTCGCGGGCAAACCGAGCATCTGGGACCCTGTCATTGCTGACATCAACGTGGGCCTGCTCTGGATACTCTCAATCTCATCGCTGGCCGTTTATGGCATCGTCCTGGGCGGCTGGGCCTCCGGTAATCGCTACTCGCTGCTCGGCGCTCTGCGTAGCGCCGCTCAGATGGTCTCGTACGAAACAAGCCTCGGCCTCGCGCTTAGCGGCGTGCTGATGTGGGCCGGCACCCTGAGCATGGTGAGCATCGTGCATGAGCAGCTTAACCAGGGCATCTGGTTTATCGCGGCTCAGCCCCTCGGCTTTATGATCTATCTAATCGCGGGCATAGCGGAAGTCAACCGCGCGCCCTTCGACCTGCCGGAAGCCGAACAGGAGCTGACCGCCGGCTACCTGACCGAGTATAGCGGCCTGCGCTGGAGCCTTTACCAGATGGCTGAATACATCAATATGATTACCGTAAGTTCGGTCGCTGCAACGCTCTTCCTGGGCGGTTGGAGCCTCTTCGGATTGGAACGCATTCCGGGCCTGTCGATTATCATCTTTCTGGTCAAAGTATGTCTTTTCCTGTTCCTCTTCATCTGGCTGCGCGCCACCCTGCCGCGCATTCGCTATGACCGCCTGATGCGTCTCGGCTGGCAAATCCTGCTGCCATTGGCCGTACTCAATGCCGTCGTCACGGCAACGATAGTCGCGTTGGGTCTGCCCTGGTGGATCAATTGCATCGTCGGTCTGGCAATCATTGGCGCACTCCTCTTCGGCATCCAGCGCCGTGGAGTGTTAAAGGGTATTCGCTACGAAGAGAAGCAGGGCGTCGAAGTGCTGCCCTCCTCCGTACGCCTGGCAAAATTCGAGCGCATCAGCTCGCCCGTCGTAAGTGAAAGTAAAGGAGAGCAGGAGCAGCAGAGCCAGAAAGCAGTCCAGGTGTGAGGAATAGCCAGGGCAACCGCGAGGGATTGCCCCTACCCATCCGCCATCGTGGCAGCCCGCCATAGGGCACCCCTCCAGGATTGGTACGAGGATGGATGCGGCAGGGCGGTCAACCGGACGCGATAAATCAGGTCGGGACGGCAGAATGGATGGGTAGGGGCAATGCCTTGCGCTTGCCCTGCTGCGGTGCTCTGTAGCGACGAGCTTGAGCGCGTCCAGTTTACTGCCATCCTTTGGGGAGGAAGAATGTGGCGCTAAAGCGGACGTGGTGAACCGCGTCCCTACGGGATCACTCTCTGTAGGGTGACAAGAGTACCCGACTTTGGTATGATTCGAGTGTGCGATAAAAGGTAGGGGCAGGTCTTGCATCTGTTCCTCCTAAAGGAGTCAATAATGTCTTTTGACATCATCAAGGGGATGGCAACGACCCTGAAAAATATAGGTAAGAAGCCGACAACCATCTCTTATCCAGAGGAGGAGCGTCCGCTGCCGCCGCGCTTCCGGGGCCGCCATGTGTTGCACCGCTACGAGAACGGCCTGGAACGCTGCGTTGGCTGCTACCTCTGCGCGGGCGCGTGCCCGGCGGACGCCATCTACATTGAGGCCGAAGAGAACACAGAAGAGAATCGCGTCTCCACCGGCGAACGGTACGCGAAAGTCTTCGATGTAAATATGCTGCGTTGCATCTTCTGTGGCTACTGCCAGGCTGCCTGCCCCACCGGCGCAATCACGCTGGAGCAGAACTACAAGTTGGCCGCCTACTATCCAGAGGATCTGGTCTATCATAAGGAACAGTTGCTTGAACCTGAGGGGCAGGCAACCATTGGCTCCAATGAGGTCTGGGCTGATCCCGCGCCCACAGAGGCCGCGCAGCCGGTCCCGCAAGTACAACATGTCTTCGATGGCTCAGAGGCCAGCGCCGCCGCTGTCGGCCTCGGTACTACCCATACCGAACGCCCGGTCTTGCTGGTTGATGAAGAGCAGGACGAGGATAGAAGGAAACTGCCATGACAGCCACACAGATCGCGTTTTTCGTGCTGGCAGTCGCCAGCACCGCCTCTGCTATAGGGGTCATCGCTTTCAAGAACGCCGTCTATAGCGCCTTGAGCCTGATCCTCACGCTTTTATTTCTGGCGATGTTCTACCTGCAATTAGGCGCGATGTTTATCGCCATTGTGCAGATTTTGATTTACGCGGGCGCGATAATGGTGCTCTTCCTCTTCGTGGTGACAATGCTTGCGCCCGAAGCTGGCGGTACCGAGGAACAGGACCGCATGCCCTGGCAACGCATCGTCGGCAGTGTATTAGGGCTGACGCTGGTGGGAGCCTTGAGCTATTTGATCTTTACAGGCACCATCGCCTCGGGCACGAAGGCTGATCCGGCCAATAGCCTCTCCGCTATGGTCGCGAAGCAGGGCGATATCCAGGCGTTCGGCCTGGCCCTTTTCCACGGCTTCCTGTTCCCATTTGAAGTTACCAGCCTGCTGATCGTCGTCGCGATTCTCGGTGCGCTCATTTTTGGTCGGAGGGCGTAACGCCGTTTCTATGTTGGAGGGAGCTGAACCATGCCGTTATCCGCTTACTTGATCATGAGCGCCATCTTATTCACTATCGGCAGCATCGGTGTGCTTGCCAGGCGCAACCCGTTGATTATCTTTATGTCAATTGAATTGATGCTGAATGCCGTCAATCTCGCATTTGTGGCTTTCTCAAGCTTTCTCGATTCTGCGGATGGACAGATGTTTGTTTTTATCGTATTGACTGTGGCGGCTGCCGAGGTTGTGGTTGGCCTGGCTATTATTGTCTCCATTTTCCGCACACGCCGCAATATCGATGTTGACGAGATGAACGTATTGCGAGGCTAATGATGACAAATCTGAGTTTTGGAGTGCTCATCCTGCCCCTGCTGGGATTTCTTATCCTGGGCGTGCTGGGCAGATTTATGTCGCGAGGGGCGATCCTGGCGGTGGCGTGGGGAGCCTGCGGGCTGGCCTTCGTCTTCGCCTTCCTCAGCTTTTTATCCATGATCGGCACCCCCGTATCCGGGCGCGTCAGCGATCCCACCATCTATACCTGGGTCGTCTCCGGCAACCTGCAAATTTCCTTCGGCCAGCTCTTCGATCCGCTCTCTGCCACCATGCTGATGATCATAACCGGTGTTGGTCTGCTGATCCATATTTATTCAGCCGGATATATGGAAGACGATCCCGGCTTCTGGCGTTTCTTCGCCTACATGAACTTTTTTATTTTCGCGATGGTGCTGCTGGTCACTGCCGATAATTTCCTCTTCCTGCTGGTCGGTTGGGCGCTGGTTGGTCTGGCATCATTCCTGCTCATTGGCTTCTGGTACCAGCGCCGTGCGGCGGTTGCGGCGGCACAGAAAGCCTTTGTGATCAACGTCATCGGCGACTTTGGCCTGATGCTGGCGATTTTCCTGATCTTTATCAACTTCGGCTCGCTCAACTACCAGGATGTTTTTGGCAAACTCTCCCCTTCTGCACTGGGAGGCCCGACGGCAACGGCTATTACGCTGCTGCTCTTCCTGGCCTGTACCGCCAAGTCGGCGCAGTTGCCGCTCTACATGTGGTTGCCCGATGCTATGGAAGGCCCGACGCCCGTCAGCGCGCTGATCCATGCCGCGACGATGGTGACTGCCGGCGTCTACCTGGTTGCCCGCGCTAACCCGCTCTTTGAACTGGCCCCCGTTGCCCTCAATGTCGTGGCTGGCATCGGCGGCGCTACCGCCCTCTTTGCCGCTACCATCGCCCTCTTCCAGCTCGATATCAAGCGCGTCCTGGCCTATTCCACCATCAGCCAGCTTGGCTACATGTTCATGGCTGAGGGCGTTCATAACTATACCGGCGGCATTTTTCATCTGACGACGCATGCCTACTTCAAGGCCCTGCTCTTCCTGGGCGCGGGCGCTGTGATCCATGCGATGGGCGGCGAACAGGATATGCGTAAGATGGGCGGGCTGCGTCAGCGTATGCCGATTACCTTCTGGACCTTCCTGATCGCGGCCCTGGCAATCAGCGGCATCTTCCCGCTCTCGGGCTTCTGGAGTAAAGACGATATTCTTGGCTCCGTGCTGGCGCAGGCGAACGCAACCCAGAACCCCTGGTTCTATGTCTTATGGGGCGTTGGTCTGCTCACCGCCGCTCTGACGGCCTTCTATATGTTCCGCCTCTTCTTTGGCATCTTCACCGGCAGCTACCGTGGCAATGTTGTCACGGCTCACAACGAAGCAGAGGAGGAGGAAGAGGAAGAAGAAGGCAGCGGACATCACGCGGGCCGCGTCGGTTATTACGATATCTACGAAGCGCCTGCTGTGATGACCGTTCCTTTAGTGATTCTGGCCGTGCTCTCCGTGATTGGCGGCTTTGTGGGTTCGCTGGCCCTGTTTGGTCGCCCGCAGTGGCAGCCGCTGGCTAATTTCCTGGCCTCCGTCTTAGCGGTGAAAGCGCCTACGATCTCCTTTGCCCTGGGATGGCTCTCAACCGGCCTGAGCCTCGCGCTTGCGCTTGGAGGAATTGGCGTCGCATGGCTGCTCTATCGCGGCGGTTTCCAGTACAAAGAGAGCAGAAACCCGCTCTATCAACTGGTCTTCCACAAGTATTATGTTGACGAGATATTGACCGCCGGGCTGGTCAATCCCTTGCAGGCTCTTGGACGCTTCGCCAGTCGCTTCATCGAAGGCAGCTTGCTTGATGGAGGCAGTCGCGGCCTGGCGTTTCTGTTCCGGCTGAGCAGCACGGGCTTGCGGCGTCTACAGACGGGCTATATGCGCAACTATGCCCTGATCATCCTGCTCGGCGTCGTGCTGATCGTCATTTATTACGCGGTGAGGGGGTAGAGGTCATGTTTCCTATTTTATCGGTTATTACATTGCTGCCTCTGGTAGGCGGGATCGCGCTCCTGTTTTTCCCCAGAGATCGTCATAACACGCTTCGCTGGACGGCGCTGGCTGTGGCGGGCGCGAATCTGGTGCTCACAGCCGTCCTGATGCTCATTTACTCGCAGTCCACTGTGAGCGCAACCTTCCAGGGAACCTTCCTGTTCAACGAGGAGCTGACATGGATTGCCCCACTCGGCATCAATTATAGTCTCGGCGTAGACGGCATCAGCATCTTGCTGGTCGTGCTCACTGCGCTACTGACCGTGGTCTCTATCGCGGCATCGTTCGGTATCGAGCAAAAAGTCAAAAACTATATGGCCTTTATGCTCCTCCTTGAAAGCGGCATTCTGGGCGTCTTTCTCTCGACCAACCTCTTCCTGTTCTATATCTTCTGGGAACTGATGCTGATCCCGGCCTATTTCCTGGTCGGAAGCTGGGGAGGTGAGCGCCGCATCTATGCCGCCTTCAAATTCGTGCTCTATACCTCCATCGGTAGCCTGCTGATGCTGGCGGGCATTATCGCGCTTGGTTACTACCACCAGGTAGCAACCGGCGGTAGCTATACCCTTGACCTGGCAAGCCTGCTTGGCACAAAGCTTGATGGCACAATACAGGTCTGGCTGCTGCTCGCATTCTCCGCCGCCTTTGTCGTCAAAGTGCCGTTCATCCCGTTCCATAGCTGGCTGCCCGATGCCTATAGCGAAGCGCCAGCGCCGGTAACTGCCATGCTCGCCGGCGCGATGTCGAAGACGGGAGCGTACGGCTTCCTGCGCTTCTGCATCCCGCTTTTCCCGCAGGCCATGCAGAATCTGGCCCCATATTTTAGCGGTTTGGCGGTGGCTGGCATTCTCTACTGCGCGTTGATGGCGCTGGTGCAAATAGATTTGAAACGCCTGCTCGGTTACTCCAGCATCAGCCATCTTGGCGTTGTCATGCTCGGCATGTTTGCTTTCAATGTCCAGGGAGTGGAGGGATCGGTGATGCAGATGGTCAATCACGGCATTACCATCGCTGCCCTCTTCCTGATCGTCGGCTTTATTGAGCAAAGGGTGGGCACGCGTCGTCTTAGCGATTTTGGTGGCCTGGCTGCACGTATCCCTATCCTGGCGACGGTGATGATCATCGCGGTGCTCTCCTCGCTTGGTCTGCCCGGGCTGAATAGTTTCGCCGGCGAGTTTTTAGCCTTGCTAGGAGCGTTCCGCAATAACATCTGGTTTGGTGCGCTGGGGACGCTGGTCGTTATTCCGGCGGCCTGGTACATGCTGCGCTTCTTCCTGGGCATGATGCAGGGACCGCTTGACTTCGTAGGGACCCGATTTATCGCGTCCGAGCGCGATTTATCGCGTTCCCCTGTCGCGGTAGCTATCCGTAAAAACACATTGTCTGATCTGCACATCAGCGAGTTCGTGACCGTCTTGCCCCTGCTGGCTTTGATCTTTTATCTAGGCTTGCAGCCCTTACCATTGACCTTTTTATTAGAGCCTTCGGTACTGAACACGCTGCAAATTCTCGGCAACGCGATTGTGCGGTAGGGACCCGATTTATCGCGTCCGGCGCGATTTATCGCGTTCCCTTGTACCGAAACAGTTTATCGCAACCACCTGAGAGGTGTACATATATGACGTTTACATTCACGGTTTCCCCCGCCGATTGGGGGCGGATCGCGCCGGTGCTGGTCCTGGTGGGCATGACCCTGATCATCATGCTCGTTGACCTGGCGCTGCCGCATGCCGGCGAGAAATCGAAGCACAGCGGCCCCGCCAATTTCGTCGTCTTGCCGCTCCTGAGCCTGCTCGCCGTGCTCGGAGCGATAGCCGCAACGATTGTGCTCTGGCTCATCGGCGATCATCAGCGCGCATTTAACCAGATGGTCGGCTCCGATCCGGCGACGCTTTTTGCTTATCTGATTATCTTGAGCGCCAGCGGACTGGGCATTCTGCTCTCGCCCGCCTACCTCAAACGATTGGATCTGGTTCACCAGGGCGAATATTACGCCCTGATGCTACTGGCGACCACCGGCATGATGCTGCTGGCGGCTGCGACCAGCTTCTTGATGATCTTCCTGGGCATCGAGATGTTTTCGCTGGCCCTCTACATCCTCTGCGGATTTGTGGCCCGGCGTGCATCTTCTCAGGAAGCAGGCATGAAATATTTCCTGCTCAGTTCGTTCGCCTCGGCCTTTTTGCTCTACGGCATTGCTCTGATCTACGGCGCAACGGGCCACACGTCGTTTATCGACATCCTGCACGCTTTCCTGCTTGAACCGGGCACGACAACCGCGCCTCTGCACACGCCGACGATCCTGCTCATCGGCATGGGCCTGCTCACGGTCGGTTTTGCCTTCAAGACCTCGGCCATCCCTTTCCAGGCGTGGACCCCCGATGTCTACCAGGGCGCTCCCGCACCCGTCACGGCCTTTATGTCGGTCGGCACCAAAGCCTCGGCGCTGATCGCCTTCGCCCGCGTCTTCGATATCGTGCTTGGTGCTGTTAAGGTAGACTGGCTGCCTATCGTCTGGGTGATTGCTGTGCTGACTATCGTCGGCGGCAATATTATGGCGCTGGTGCAGAGCAATGCCAAGCGCATGCTCGGCTACTCCAGCATCGCCCACGCGGGCTACCTGCTCATCGGCATCGTCGTCGGCGGCACGTTGGGGGTCTCGGCCATTCTCTTCTACCTGCTCTGTTACGCTTTTATGAACCTGGGAGCTTTTGGCGTTGTCTCCATGCTGGAGCGGGCCGATAATTCCGGCAATGACGCTGACGACCTGCGCGGGTTGTGGTACCGGTGTCCTGTGCTGGCGGGCTTCCTGGCATTCTTTTTGTTGTCCCTGGCAGGCTTCCCGCCAATGGCCGGTTTTGCTGCCAAATACTACCTGTTCTATGCTGCGCTCGTCGGCGGCCATCCCGAACTCTTGATCATCGGCGTTCTCGCCAGCGTCCTGGGCATGTACTATTACCTGCGCATCATCGCCACCATGTTCATGGAACCCGCAGCCGCCAGCGTGGCTCCTGCCCAGGCCCCTTTGCCAGGTGGGCCCGTGACTCCAAGAGGGGGTTCAAGAGTGGGGGCAAGTTCAGTTGCTGCCGCTCGCACGTCCGGCGCTCTATCGACGGCTGGAACTGCCACCGCCGTAGCCCCACCGAAAACCCTCGTAGGGACCCGGTTTACCGCGTCCTCCGGCGATTTATCGCCTACCCCTGCTGCATCCAGACCAGGAGCAAATTCCGCTCCCACAATAACCGACTGGAAGCAGGCAGGCAAGCTGGCCTGGATATCATGGAGCGCCCTGATAATCGCCGCACTTGGCACCCTGGCAATGGGAACGCTGCTCCCATTCTGGCTAACAGGTCTGCTCCAGCAGGCGGTGCCACTAATGTTGAGGTAGGGGCAGGGCTTGCCCCTGCCCTGCTCATTACCCCCTGACGATGTCAGAACGCGGGATGATGTCAGAACTCGCAACGTCCAAACAAACATGGGAAAGGAAACTAACATGACCAACCCACAAATTGCTCCCTATGGCTCCTGGAAATCCCCTATCACGCCGGATTTGTTCCTCTCTAAAGCAAATGTTTTAGGGCAGATCGTCCTTGATGGGAGCGATATTTATTGGAGTGAAACGCGTCCATCCGAAGGCGGGCGCGTTGCTATCATGCGCTACACCGCCGATGGCACCATGACCGATGTTATTCCTCTCCCCTTTAATGCCCGCACTCGCGTCCATGAGTATGGTGGTGGCAGCTTCACCGTCAGCGCAGGAACGGTCTATTTCTCAAATTTTGCCGATCAGCACCTCTATCGTGTCTCTTCAGGTTCCGCACCCGAACTGGTTGCCTCGCAGCCCGGTCTGCGCTACGCCGATATGGTGGTGGACCAGCAGCGTGAACGCATAATCTGCGTAGGTGAAGATCATTCCGATCCTGAACGCGAGGCTGTTAACAAGCTCATCAGCATCTCTCTTACAGGCTCGGAACGTATCCAGACCCTCGTAAGCGGCAACGATTTCTACTCTTCCCCGCGCCTGAGTCCTGACGGCTCGCGCCTGGCGTGGCTGACGTGGAATCATCCCAATATGCCCTGGGACGGCACCGAGCTATGGGTCGGCGAATTTGATCAGGATGGCCTCATCAAACATGCTGAACTGATTGCGGGCGGGCCGCGCGAATCGATCTTCCAGCCCGAATGGTCCCCGGATGGAACGCTCTATTTCATCTCTGACCGCACCAACTGGTGGAACCTCTACCGGCTACACGATGGCAAAGTCGAACCGCTGCACCCGAAAAATGCCGAGTTTGGTACGCCGCAGTGGTCCTTTGGCATGTCCACCTACGGCTTCGTCTCAGCTCAACGCATTGTTTGCTGGTATGTTGAGGAAGGCGAGGCGCATCTAGCTTACCTTGATACCGTTACCCGTGAGCTTACACCTCTTTCGGTTCCTTATAAAACCATGTCCAATGTCCGGGTCAACGCAGAGCAGGTTGTGTTTATCGGGGCCTCGCCGACCAATAGCGGCGTCATTGCTCGCTTCGATATCGCTACCGGAACGAGCAAGGTCTTGCGCTTTGCCAGTAATCTTGAGATAGATCAACGCTACATCTCCATCCCACAGGCGATTGAATTCTCCACAGAAAATGGCCTTACCGCTTATGCTTTTTTCTATCCACCTTGTAATCCCGATTATGTGGCTCCCGCCGGAGAACTTCCACCGCTGATTGTCGAGAGCCACGGCGGGCCAACCGGCGCGGTCTCAAGTGCTCTCAGCCTGAACCGACAATTCTGGACCAGCCGCGGCTTTGCTCTGCTGGACGTAAACTATGGCGGTAGTACCGGTTATGGTCGAGAGTACCGCGAGCGGCTCTATGGACAATGGGGCGTTGTTGACGTCGATGATTGCGTCAATGGTGCGAAATACCTGATAGAGCGCGGCCTGGTCGATGGCAATCGCCTCGCCATTCATGGCGGTAGCGCCGGCGGCTATACCACCCTTTGCGCCCTGGCCTTCCGCGATGTTTTCAAGGCAGGGGCCAGCCATTTTGGTGTGAGTGACCTGGATATATTCGTTAAAGATACGCACAAATTCGAGTCACGCTACCTCTTTAGCCTGATCGGACCTTATCCCGAAGCGCGCGACCTCTATTACCAGCGTTCCGCGATCAACTTCATCGACCGCTTCTCCTGTCCGGTAATCTTCTTCCAGGGCCTGGAAGATAAAGTGGTGCCGCCCAATCAGGCGGAGCTGATGGTCGAGGAACTGAAAAAGAACAAAGTCCCGGTCGCATATATTCCCTTCGAGGGCGAACAACACGGCTTCCGTCGCGCCGAAAACATTAAACGCTCACTCGAAGCCGAACTGTACTTCTACTCCAGAGTGTTCAATTTCGAGCCTGCCGATAAGATCGAACCCGTGACGATTGAAAACCTTTAAAAACAATGGAACCATTGCTGACTGTAGGGGGACCACAGCAGTGGGCTGGCTTCATTCAATTTAGTTCAAGCCAGAGCTTGCAGGCATGGTTTGACTCTTATTGGGCCACATTACGTCCCTATCTAATTGCTGCTCATGATGTAGATGAGATAGCGATAGGCACAGAGTTTGAACGTTTGCAGAATGTTAACCCATCTTACTGGATTACTTTATTGCAACGGGTCCATAGTGTTTACTCGGGGAAGATTATTTATGATATGAACTGGACAACGCTTAAAAATCCTCCCCTTCCCAAATGGTTTTGGAGCCCGCTTTTAAATGACCTGGGGGTATCGCTTTACTTTCCGCTCGTTGATGCGCCCAAAAGATTGACTCAGCAGGAAGCAATAACTCTCTGGCATGATCGGGCGCTGGTATGGCTTGACGGTCTGGCGCAAACTACGGGGAAATCGGTCATCATTAGCGAAATCGGCTATGCTAATACGGCTTACGCTGGCTATAACCCCTATAACGCGGCATTCTCAGCCCCTAGAGACGACGATGAGCAGGCGCTGCTCTATAACGCGGCGCTGCAAAATATCCATAATGACTCACATGTCATAGGCGTTTTCTTCTGGGCGTGGTTGGTACCGCCCTATGATCCAAGCCAAAAACCAGCCGCGCAGATCCTGCATCAATGGTACTCATCAGCCCATTGATGTTTAGACATGCAGAAGCTAGCGCCCCATTTTCTCTTTTCAGGATGGAGATGGTGCGCTAGCTTCTCTGATAAGAATATGTATATATTACTCTAACACTTCGCGCACAATATAGAGCGGGCGGGCGCGCACCTCGTCGTAGATTCGCCCCAGATATTCGCCGATGATCCCCAGGAAGATAAGCTGAATGCCGCCCAGAAAGAGGACCAGGATCAGGGTCGAAGCCTGGCCGACAATCGCACCCATGAAGATGCGCAGGATGATGGCGATCAAGATACCCACCAGGCTGAGACCCGCTAGAAAGAAGCCAAAGCTGGTTGCCAACTGGAGCGGTACGTAGCTGAAGCTAGTGATGGCATCGAGTGAAAAACGAATCATCTTTTTCAACGGGTATTTAGTGGAACCCGCGAATCGCTCGTGCCGCTGGTACTGGACAGCCTCCTGGCGAAATCCTACCCAGGAAGAGAGCCCGCGCATGAAACGATGATGCTCCCGCATACTTGTTAACGCTTTTACCACCCGTTGATCCAGCAGCCGGAAATCACCTGTATCGGGCGGAATGTTGATTGAAGTCAGGCGGGCAATCAGTCGATAGAAAGCCGCCGCCGTTGCCAGCTTGAAAAACGTTTCGCCTGCGCGCTGCGAGCGCTGGGCATAGACTACTTCTACCCCATCTTTCCAGCGCGCGATTAATTGCGCAACCACCTCCGGCGGGTCCTGTAGATCCGAATCAATAATGATGACGGCATCACCCCGTGCATAATCAAGGCCCGCCGAAATAGCAATCTGGTGCCCGAAGTTGCGCGAAAAATCGATGATCCGCACTCTTGCATTCTCTTCATGCAGTTTTCGCATCACTGCATAAGAACCATCGGTGCTCCCATCGTTAATGAGGATAAGCTCAAACGGCTCTCCTATACCCTCCATGACGCGAACCATGCGTTCGTAAAAGTGCGGCAGCGTTTCTACTTCATTAAAAACGGGCGCGATAATGGAATAAGTAAGATGCTCCGCTTGCGCAAGTTGCTGAACAGGCTCTTCTTTGACATCCATTGCGGTAAACATCCTTTCTGCAAATGCTTTCTCTGTCCGGGCTGTAGCGAACGTTGTGTGCCTTTTTCTATCGTCTTTCCCTGAATTCTGTACGTTCGTCTGACTTGCAGGTTGTCGGAATACAAGACGATTAAAGACAAAGAAATTGATCAAAGCCGCGCTACCAATGCCCAGGGCTGAAGCCAGCAGCGTCGGTACAATGGCGCTGACTATGATAAACACCAGTTCATTGAGTAAGGCTGTTTCCGCAGCGGAATTCCCAAATTTTCATCCGTAATTGTTAAATAGCATCGAATGAAAAAATGAGCCATTTGGCGCTGGGCGTCATCTCAAAGTTCAGATGAACTCTATCCTGAAAATTGGCGGCAGCATTGTTATGCGCTGTTTTCCCGATAGCCTAGAGGCCCACACCGACCAGCACGATGAGCAGTGAGAAGACGCCAACTACCACTCCCAACACGATCCAGAGCGTTTACTTCGACTTGGGTGGCCGTTGGATTGGCATATACAGCTGCTTATCTCCGTAACGGATATACTGTGTTTCACCCGTGCGAGCCAGCCAGGCATGCTGCGAGTCCAGAAAGTAGGAGGTTGCACCGCTAAAACTATTACTGCCTGCCAGCTCGGGCGGCGTCACAATCGCCCAGTGCTGGCCGTTATCCGCAGTATGTATGACTCCGCGCGAGGTGATGGCCCACCCGCTTTGATCGGAGAAGATCCGCATCGCGTACCAATCAACTGTTCCGCCTGAAGATCCCGAAACCGAGCTACAGGCCGCCAGCAGCCAGCAAAACATCATCAGAAGAAAGAACATATTGCGGCTGTAAAATATGTTTTTTATAAAATCTATGATTCTCCGCTATAAAGATTGCCCAATAGAAGTTTCTCGAAAAAGCCCCATCGGCTTCGCCAACAGTGCGTAACCTAGCAGCACGCCCGCGCATTCTAAACTAATGAAAACAGCGGCCACAAGAGCAAGCCTTCCAACCTGCCGTGGCCCTCCTCCCTCGCCCAGCGTCTCCCCAAGCACCAACACGATTCCCATTGCAATCCCCAGCAAAATTGCAAAATTCCAGCTATGCTTACGTGGATTGATCCAGTTCAGTATCGGGCGTACAAAAGACCAGACGGTTATCGTTTCAAACAGGTTACAGAATATGATAAAAGGACCTGCGTGAGCCTTCAGCCAGCGATACACTGCTGTAAAATCATCTATACAGTCCTCAAAGAACGTTCCTGGAGAGGGAGAAATAGCGATTCCTACAGCCCAGAGTGGCACAAACAAAAATGCGATCCCGACCAGAACCGTAAAAAGTTCCCCATGTGTACTTTGTCGCCAGCTTTCCGGGTAAATAGCCAGGACCAGTATGCTCACAATAACAGCGCCAATCGCTCTAATCCAGGCGTTGCGCGAGGAAGCTGAGCCTGCATTGGGTGCTGAATAGTGGATCAGCCAGATCACAAGCACTGCCAGAAGCATCAGTCCGCCCGTCAGCGCAGCCAGCAGGTAGCCAGCCGAGGAGCCAATCCAGGTGGAGGGATGGCGTATCAGCGTCACAATATCCGCCACCAGCGTTATCACAACCGATAGACATAGCAAATATTCTCCCCGTAAGAGGAGCAATTCCTGATTCTTTAGCGCGTCGATGGATTGATAAGGGCGAAAAGCGCGCAGCAGCGAGAGTAGCCCTGCGAACAGCGCAAACTGGACGCCAAACGATCCTACAGCGTCGTAAGGATCGTCGGCGAAAGGATTCACCTGAGATAAAGCGGGATTATGCTTAGTGATCTGAAAGAACGCGTAAAATAGTACAGCCAGCACCAGCGTAAAAAAAGCATTGACTTTCAGTCGTCCAGACATAATGATCAATCCTTTCTATAAGTCTTTCACACGAGAAAAAACTCGGAGCATTATATTGCTTGATAATGCTACATGAAAGGAATATATATGGGAACGAGTAAGCTAGTCATTAGCCTGAGTCCTTTTGATCTGCTCCCTGGGTGCATGTACTATGGCACTCAAGTGTATGGAGTCTATTGACCAGGTAATTGCTGGTAAGGAGACTTCTGCGCCTGCATTCTTTTCCGAAAAAGAGCGACGACTAGAAAAAGGAAAAGCAGACCAGGCAAGGAGCCGATCACCATAGGGATCAATATTTCTATGCTCAGCAGGACGCTGCGGAACGACGTATAGTAGTAGGTTGCGATGAGCATACCAGGCCCGATCAACACGCCAGCTATGCCCGCAACATACCAATATCTCAAATTTGTCGTGGCAAGCGTCCCGCCTATGGCTCCCCCAAAAATGGAAATGACAAGCCAGGTAACGAAACTAACACCCAGGCCCCTGAAGCCGGGCAGAAAACCCGAGAGTCCTAATGCGGGTAATACTGAAGTACATACCAGCACAATCAGCCCTATGGTCTGGCGTGCATTCATCTTACGAACAGGGCGCGGTCTATACTGCATTATCTTCTCCTTGATTTGCAAATAAGCTCTATTGCTTTTCATAATTCGATAAATTTATTATCGTACATCTTTCCTTGCTTGTTTCCCCATTCCCTTCTCTTGAGAGAAAAGTACCATCAAAAGGCAACTCCTTCAAAAAGAGTCCCGTTTTCCTGATCTACCCCATTTTGAGGCGGGAAGCCCGACTGGGGAGGTATGCCCAGTCCTTTATACCATTTTCTCCAACTGTGAATGCACCATTTGCCACAGATATATTTGTTTAGCAGATATACTTATGCTGCTATCACATCCAGTTCCTGACGCCTCAAAAGGAAAGCTGTGCTAGAACTGGACTTCTTCGGCGTGCTGTTGGAAGTTTTCTTCTAATGCCTGGAAGGTCTTCAGCAACTTGTTATACTCAGAAGTGCCTGCGAAAACCACGATTGCTGCAACATCATGGGCTGAGATTTCGGTAGTATCGTTCTTGAAATCCGGGTGGTGGGGGTGAGCCTGATGTTCGTAGAGGTACCAGCCCATACAGAGAACGCGATCATCGATTTTGATCGCGCTAACGCTGGCCGGCGAGCGATATTTATAGAGCTTGAGATTATCAGGCGTCGAAAAACGTCTTCCCAAATCTCCTTTCAAACTCCTTACCCTGCTGATGATCCGGTCCGCTTGAAAGGCGCTGCCGATTTTGGTAGCCGTATCTTCATGCTGAATGTAAACGGTAGCCTGAGCTTCTTTACGCATGAGCGCACGTACGACACTCATACTCGTATTGCAACTATATTGAAAGAGAACCGCCTTCTTTGCTCCATACTTGTCGATCCAATCGCAGAGAAATTGATACGCTTGCTCTTGCTCATCAAACATCTGATTAGTAACCAGGCCATGAATGTCTTGAGACATGGCTTGCAATGCCTTGCCGATCTTGTTTTCGATCCCTCGTTGTCGCCGCAAGCTTCCTGCCAATATGCCGAGGACAACTAACGTCAAAGAGGCAATCATCCCGTTGGGGAAGCCGAAGAGGCCCAGAAAAAAGAAAAAAACGCTTAACCCAATCGCCGCGTAAAGTTCCCAGGACTCTTGAATGTCTTTCCATAATCGCGCTAGCATGTGTATTATTCCTTTTGAATGAAAAAAATGTACTTGTTGCTACTTATCCGACTTCTACTTGTAAAGACGTATGATCGCCTGCCAGCTCAAAATTCTTAGAGGTTATAGCTATAATGTTCGATAGTGCCCTCTTCTCTTGCCTTTCATGGTATACTTGCATCGTTATGGAACAGTTCGTACTTGACACTCAAACAGAGCTAGAGCCTGTTGATAGGCAACTTGGGGCAGCGATTGAAAGTTTGCTATTTGTCTCCGGGCGTCCATTGGAGCGAACGGAACTTTGCAAGTTACTTGATGTGGGGGCGGAGCCTTTGCAGCGTGGCCTGCTAGCTCTGGAGCGGGATCTGGTCAGTCAAGCTCGGGGGATACGGTTGCAGCGGCTTGGCGAGCAGGTCCAGCTTGTTACTGCACCCGAGCATGCGCGCTACATCGCGGCCCTGCTTGGTCTGCCGATGACCGCAAAATTGACCTCCGCCGCTATGGAGACGCTGGCGGTGATTGCGTATCGCCAGCCTATTACACGCAGCCAGATCGAGGCTGTGCGCGGCGTCAATAGTGATCGCGCGCTAGCCAGCCTGATCCAGCATGGTCTGGTAGCTGAGATCGGGCGAGCTCAGACGGTAGGACGTCCCGCCCTTTTTGCGACTACCGCCGAATTCCTCCAACTCTTTGGCCTGACTGCGCTTGAGGAATTGCCTGGTATCTCTTCTGGCTCGCAACCGAGCCTGCTTCCGCCTGAGCAATTGTTTGATACTACGGATAGTGAGGAATAGCCTTCATGCGCATCGGTCGCCATATGCCCACCCATTCTAAGCTTGTGAAAACCGCCGCCATCGCCCGGCAGATTGGTTGCGATGCTATGCAAATTTTTGCCGGCAACCCGACAGGGTGGCGACCGCCGGCTATTGACTCTGAAGAGGATGCCGCGTTTGCTGTGATAGCGCGCGAGTACGGTCTTGATCCTGTAGTAATTCACGCGCCCTACCTGATTAATCTTGGGACGCTGGATGATACCGTCTGGGAGAAATCGGTCGCGCTCCTGGCCTGGACGATGCAGCGCGGAGCCCTGCTCGGCGTGAAATATGTCGTCTTTCATACTGGCAGCCATCGGGGAGCTGGCGTAGAGGCGGGGATTGCTCGTGTTGCTCAGGGGATTGTGAGCGTGTTGCAAGAATCTCCGCCACAGGTAATGCTTTTGCTCGAAAACGATGTGGGAGCGGGCAACTCGCTTGGGCATAGCTTTGAGCAGCTCGCGGCTATCCTCGCGCTGGTACCACAGTATAGCGAGCGGTTGGGGATCTGCCTGGATACGGCCCACTTATGGGGCGCCGGTCATGATATCTCTACAGCGGAAGCCACCCGGCAGGTGCTCCAACAGGTTGATACAACCATCGGACTGGCGCGCCTCAAGGTTTTACACCTCAACGATACCAAAATGGCTCTGGGAAGTCACCGCGATGTCCATAAACGCCTGGGCGAGGGAGATATTCCAGAAGAAGGTTTGCGGGCAATATTGACCGATCCTCGTCTTAACCATATTGCCGTTTTATTGGAAACGCCCATTATGACCGATGAGAGCGGAAAAGAAGACTGGGTTCACGATGCGGGACAGATCGCAAAGGTCAGGGAGTTGGCACAATAGATAGCGGGAGAAGAAAAAAGGGCTTCCCTGCCTTCCTGGAATCTTCATAGATAAGTTTGCTGCTATCTGGGCCTGGACATGGTGATTGATCGGAGTTCTGTGGTCGAGGGCGGCGTCACCGGAAGAGCGGATGGTGTCGTCACCGGTGTAGGCGTGGGCGGCCCCGGCCCGGTGATGGTGAGCGAGGCGGTCACTGTTACTGGCGAACCCGCCGAGGGCGTAATCACCACGGTAGCTGTATATGAACCCGCTCCCATACTGGTTATGCTGACCGAGAATGTAATTGTTGATGTTGCCATAGAGATATCGCTGTTACTGAGTGGGCTGACCGACAGCCAGATCTGTGAGGGCGTTCCCGCTGTCCAGGTTAATGTATTACCGCCCATATTGGTAATCACTATGGCTTGCGCGACCGGGTCGCCTCCTCCAACCGTGGCATTATATGTCAGTTGTGTGGTGCTCACCTGCATGCTTGGAGCCGCGATATTGATAGCGACCGGCAAAGTTATCGGGCTACCGCTTACGGGTCGGCTGGTAGTGGGATCGATGGCGCTGATAATCACGTTCGCCTGATAGGTGTTGCCGCCGGTAACGCCGGTAGCATTAACGATCAGGTTAACGGTCGCGTTACCTCCTCCTGCGAGATTGCTGCCAGCTCCGGCTGAAAGCGAAACAAAAGCGGGGGAAGCGGCATCCAGGGTTGCCGTCCAGTTAAGGGGCATACCGCCGCTATTGCTAATAGTGAAAGGCTGAGACACGGTTCCAGTCGTGGCGTTGATGGTGAGCGAGGCGGGGCTCAGCGCCAGCGCTGGCGACTGCATCACAGTCAATCCTACGCCAACCGTTTGAGGGCTACCTGTGATAACCGTTCCGCCGTTGACAGCCGCCAGCGAAATTGTGCCGGAGTACGTCCCGGCTATGAGCGCAGCGGATGTAATATTGACGGTAAAGGTCTGGCTATTGCCAGCAACGATATTAGCAGATGAAGGTGAGACTGCCAGCCATCCGGTCCCCGTTCCCAGCGCAACGCTGGGCGTAATGGTCACATCCCCGGCGCAGGTTCCGGTAACGGCGACGGTAAATGTGCTGGCGGGCGGATTCGTTCCCACTTCGGTGGTGGCATTGATCGTCGAGACGGAAGGCGCTTGCAGCGTGCATGGTGGTTGTATGACCAGCGTGACCGCAATATGCAAGGGCGCTCCCATTGGAGCGTGGCTGACGCTATCTGTTGCTGTAATGGTGATAGTGCCATTATAGCTGCCAGCTCCCAGGCCGCTGGTAACAACGCCGACGCTCACCGTTGAGGAGGTGGTAAGTGTGACGGTGCCCGATGTTTGTGGTACTGCCAGCCATGCACCTCCCGAGGTTGTGGCGATAGCCGCCGTCCAGTCAAGCGTATTCGCGCAGGCGCCCCCAGCTGTGATGGTAATGGCCTGCGCTGTGGGACTCTGACCGTTTCCTCCGGTAAATGTGAGCCCGGCGGTATCTGCGGTAATGCCGCAGGCTGCCTGAACCACGAAGTTTACAGGAATTACCTGTGGGCTTCCTGTCGCGGGCTTGCCCTGCGCATCGGTTCCTGTGATCGTGATGGAACCCGTATAAGTTCCAGGCGTCATTCCACTCAGCAAGGCGGGAGTTACACTTAGCCCTACTGTTTGATTGGCTGCGAGGGTCCCATTGTCCGGTGTAACCGCCAGCCATGCCCCACCGGTTGTAGTTGCCGCCGCTGCGTTCCATCTCAGCGCGCCTCCCCCTGTGTTAGCGAGAGTAATCGTTTGCGCCGCAGGTGCGTTACCCTGTCCCTCCACACCATTGAAGGCCAGCGCAGTAGAGGGTGTGGAGATCACAGGTGTGGAGGGTGAGCCTATAGCCAGGCTCACTGCCAGGCTCTGCGTTCCCGCTGAGGTACTGAAGTTGACCGTGCCGTTATAGGCTCCGGGCGCCAGGCCGCTGGTATTAACGCTCACAGCAGGATGGGCGGGCGTTGTCCCATGAGTCGCGCTGATGTTTAGCCAGCTTGCACTACTGGCAGCGCTCCATTGCAAGGGAGCCGTACAGCTCTGGGATGTTCCCAGGTTAATGGTCTTTGGAGGTGGCGCTGATTGAAGATCGCTGCTGGTAAACGCCAGCAAGCTTGGCGAAATCTGCAATGAGCAACCAGGAATGATGGTGACGCTGATATTGACGCTTTGCGGGCTATCTTTTACCGGTCCTGCCCCTGTGCCATTAAAGGTAATCATGCCGTGATACATACCCGGCAATAATGTACTTGTATTGACATGTACGGCTACGCTTTCGCTCTGCGATGGATTGATCAGACCAGAGTTCGGCGTGATACTGAGCCATTGCTGGTTCGTTGAGACGCTCCAGGGCAGAGGGAGGACGCCGGGATTGCTGATCGTGATTGTCTGAACTGATGGTGATGTGCTGCCATCAACTTCGGTGAAAGAGAGCACGGCAGGGGATAGCTGTAATACCGGCTCATGCCCAGGAATGAGCGGCGTTACCTGCATAGTAACCGGCAAGGGAGTGTCCCCCGCGGTTGATTTGAAAAGCAGATGACCGCTATAAGCGCCCGGCTGCATATTGGAACGATCCACTGCTACCGTCACTCTGGAAGTCTGCCCGGCAAAAATGGTTCCGCTTTGCGGGCTGATCTGTAACCAGGAACTGTCAGGGATTCCTTGCCAGTTGATCTGGCCGCCGCCAAGATTTGACAGTATGATCGTTTTCGAGCTGTTGGTTGCCTGATCTCCCAGGCCCAGATCCAGCGTATTGACTGAGAGCCGCAGGTGCGCAGGCCGCGAAGAGGTATTTTGCCCGATGACCAGAATAGGGAAGGTCGCAATTTTATGGGTAATAGCATCTTCCGCGTTCAACGTGTGCGGTCCCCCACCCCAGGAGCCATCAACAATTACGGTATCGGTGAAGGTGCCATTGGGGCTGGTGGTAATGATTTCGTTCCCTCCAGTATCCATTACAGGGATAGAGGCGTCACGGGTCAATCCCACCGCGCCACGAGAGCTAAAGTGAGCGCCTCGCAGCGTGACTGTGCCGCCGACATCGATAGTATTGGGCGTGACCTGTAAAGAGATACCATTATGACTTGATGAAAGGCCCTGACCGAGACTTGCTACGATGCCAAAAATGCTGCCGAGCACAAGCACTAAAAAGAGCATCAGACTGATCCAGAAAAAAGCGGTTGGCGTCAAACGCCGGGGCGGATAGAGCACATCGTATGAGGGCGTGGGAAGCCTGAGCGGGGTTTGTGGTGGGCGCGGTGAAAACGTGACGGGTTCGCGTCTGGGCCGGTATTCCACCTCTTTATGCCATGTCACCTGGTGATGGGAGTCCGGTAATAGACCAGTTTTGCGGGCTTCCCAGGAGCCTGTTTCCTGGAGTTGCTCTGCGTCGGTAGGAGCATCCCATGAGGCGTCGTGTGCAATGAGCGATTGGCGCACAGGGGCGACTACCAACCTGCCGCAGGTAGTGCAAAGTTTTGCTGTATCTGGTAGTACCTCGTCACAATTGGGACAGTTTATCAGGCCCATCGGTAACACTCCCCGTGCCAGGCGTCGTCAGTCAACCCTCCTAACGGAAAGTGTACGGAATAAATGGATGGCTGTCAACTCTATAACTCCAAATAAACGCATACACCACCGTTGATAACCGGGCTATTTCAGTATTGTACAGATGATATGATAATCCTTCTGCCAAAGGGAATAAAGAACAAAAGGGAACAAATATATCACGTTTTAGCGCGGAAAATAGCCCATTAAACGGGAAAATCTTCCCGAGTGAAAGGATATGTCTATGGGGGATAGGTAAATGTGCCATTTTGGGGTTGCCGCTATGCCCTGGTAGGCTTTTCGGGAGGAGAATTGTTTCACCCATTCGCACCGCTTTGCCAATGGGTGAAACAGATGTCTGAATATTATACAGCTACATTGGTTGATCTGCCGTACGGCTTCTCTGGATCGATCAGCACATTGATGCAGGCAGGAAGGCCGGAGGCGAAGGCACGTTCGAGCGCGGGCCGAATATCTTCCGGGCGCTCAACCAGCTCGCCATAGCCGCCAAGAGCTTCAACCATTTTGTCATAGCGGATACCGGGCGCGAGCTCGGCAGCCGTCGCATGTCCGATAATCGCCTTCTGGGGATGTTTGATCTGGCCCCACGCGCCATCGTTGCCGATAATCGAGACTATGGGTAGCTTCTGGCGTACCATGCTTTCGAACTCCATCCCGTTCAGCCCAAAAGCGCCATCGCCATGCAAGATCAACACTTTCTGACCGGGGCGAGCAATCTGTGCGGCCATAGCGAAGCCGGTACCGGTCCCCAGGCAACCCATCGGGCCAGGATCGAGCCAGTAGCCGGGCCTGGCGACATTAATCACACGCCCGCCATAGCTCACGATATCGCCGCCATCGCCGACAACGGTGGTCTCTTCGTCGATAAAGTCGCGAATCTCGCGACAAAAACGCATCGGATGGATAGGGACGGCATCGGAATTGAGGGCCGCACTATCCCGCTCAAGCCCTTTGCGTTCTTCGGTTCGTATAAAAGTAAGCCAGTCTTCGTGCTGTAACGGCTTCGTCGCTTCACAAAGCTGGAGCATGCTCAGCCCGACATCGCCGACCAGCCCCACTGTCGCGCCTCTATTAACTCCGACATCTTCGCCCGCCAGATCAAACCACAGGATCTTTGCCTCCGCCGGAATCAGCGGCGGCTGCCCATGATTCAGGCGGAAGTCCATCCGCGTGCCGATAGCCAGGATGGTATCGGACCCCTCTAGAGCTTTGCGACGAGCAGAAGTAAAGAACAGGGGATGAGTTGGTGGCAGGCAGCCTCGTCCGGCCCCGTTGAGAAATACCGGCGCCTGGATGCGTTCGGCCAGTTGACGCAGAGGTTCGGCGGCATCGCACCACCAGACCGCCGTACCCGCCATGATAACGGGGCGTTGGGCCTGCGCTAATACAGCGGCAGCCTTCTGAAGCTGCTCAGGATCGGGAGCCGTGCGGCCTCCTGCGCGGTAGTTCTCGGGCTCGCCCGGATCGAAGAGCGTATCGGTATCCGCGAAGTTGTTCAGGATATCCATCGGCATTTCGAGGAAAACGGGTCCGGGTTTTCCGCTCAACATCTGACGAAAAGCCGCCGCCGTGTATTCACCCAGGCGCGACGTTTCATGGACCGTACGCGCCCATTTGGTGATGGGGCGCAGCAGGTCGATCTGGTTCATCTCTTGCAATGCTCCCCGATCCCATAGGCCGAGCGGGGCAGCTCCGCCAATCACCAGGATGGGGCTATTGGCAAGAAAAGCGTTTGCCACTCCTGTAACTCCATCGGTTACGCCGGGGCCAGCCGTCAACAGGGCCACTCCTGGCTTGCGCGTACTTTTGGCCCAACCTTCGGCGGCGTGAACTGCCGCCTGCTCGTGGCGCGTATCGACCACACGAATCCCTTCGCGCATGCAGCCATCGTAGATAGCCGCGATATGGCCGCCGCTGAGCGTAAAAACAACCTCCACCCCTTCCCTTTTCAGCATCTTTGCGACCAGCCAGCCGCCGTGTATTAAACCCAAAATCAGCCTCCTTTTTAAGAAGGGCAGGTGCGAGACCGGCCCCTACTCTACGCCTATGTCCCAGGCTTGTTGCAGGTCTGCGCGTGAGTAGCATTTGAAGGCCATCAGCGTATGGGTTTTGGTGATGCTGGCGATTTGCTGCATCTGCCGCGTCACGACATTGGCGAGGTCTTCATATTCTGGAAAGCGCAGCAGGGCGATCAGGTCATATTCGCCGGTGACGGAATACACCTCGGCAACGCCTTCGATTTCCAGCAGTTGCTGAGCCGTCTCGTTCACTTCCCCGCGCTGTACGTTGATTAGAACTAATGCGGTGATCATAAAAAGCTCCTTTATAATCCAGCCGACCAACACCCCAACATGATAGGGGCAACTCCCACGATGAATCGGGGAGCTACCAGTTGCCCTGCGGACGCGATAAATCGGGTCCCTACGGGTAGGCGATAAATCGCGTAGGACGCGATAAATCGGGTCCCTACGTAGGGACAATCCCTTGCGGTTGTCCTGGTGGTGGAGGCGGTGGTACGACCGGCAGCTCCATGCTCAAACCAATCACTCTCAACTTTTTGGTTAACGATTCAACTGCATAGCGAGGCGTTAACCAGGGGTCCTGCCCCTGCTCCAGTATTTGCTGGATCTGCTCCTGTGGAGGAGAGATTGCCTCCAGCGCCGTTGGTACATACTTATTCAAGGCGTCATGTACAACCGTAGCATTGACATGATCCTGCTGAATCATATCACGTAAAAACTTTACTCCGAAGATGACATGGCGCGACTCATCACGGGCGACAGCGGTAAAGCCGGCGCGGAAACTCGGGAAAAGGTTGAACTGGCGATAATTCTCCAGAATGCTCCGTTGACCGGCCAGCGCCATCATGCCCTCGATAGTTATATGATACAGCGCCACCCCTTCAATCAGGTGATTTAGAGCAGATGGTTCCTGGCGGATTCGCTCGGCCACATTGTTGAGCGATTCGATCAAGATGTATTTGAGCCCGTCGTTCATATTTTGCTCGACCGCCTGCAACGTATCTTCCAGTCGCCCGTGGTCGAAGCCCAGCGCCTCCTTGAAGAAGCGCGAAAAGAAGACAGTGTGGCGCGCCTCGTCAACCAGTTGTGTAGATAAGAAGATGCGCATCTCGTCTTCTGGCATAGCGGTTACGAAGGGAGCCAGCGTATTGGTGACGCACTCCTCTCCCTTGAAGAAAGCCGAGAGGCCCTGGAGGCGCAGCTTATGCTCATCTTCCGACATGCCCTCCCACTGCTGGCGATCTTCCGTGAAATCGATCTCCTGCGCGCTCCATTGTTGGCGTTCCCAGCGATAATACAGCTCCCGATAGGTTGGCAGGTTGACCAGCCCCTCGTCAATGATATTCATCACGCGATCAATGGGGGTCTGCTGCAACTGGGATAAGGGTGCGCTTTCCAGAGGCATTTCAATTGACATGATGTTTTCGTAGCTCCTTCTTGTCAATCTTGCCGATAGCATTACGTGGCAACGCATCGATAAACTCGATCTGGCTCGGGGTTTTGTAATTGGCTAACTTTTCGCGGCAATACGCCATGAGTTCCTCTGCATCAACCGACGTGCCGGTGACAACATAGGCTTTGACCTCCTCGCCCATACGCTCCGAAGGCACGCCAACGACTGCTGCCTCGATCACCGCAGGATGGGTAGCCAGCACCTCTTCAACGTCGCGCGGATAAATATTGAAGCCCCCACGAATGATCAGGTCCTTCTTGCGCTCAACAATATAGAGGTAGCCATCTTCATCGAAGCGTCCCATGTCGCCCGTATGTAGCCAGCCATTGCGCAGGGCGGCGGCAGTCTCCTCCGGCATATTGTAATAGCCCTGCATAATATTGGGGCCGCGCGCGATCACTTCGCCAATTTCGCCAGCAGGTACGTCATTATCGTTTTCATCGACGACGCGCACCTCGACATTGGGCAGCGGCTTCCCCACCGAACCGGGTTTTTGCTCCATCGTCAGTGAGTGCCCCGTGAGGGCCGCAGTTCCTTCTGAGAGGCCGTAGCCTTCGCGAATCTGGCAATGGAATTTCTGCTCAAAGCCTTTCAGGATTTCAACCGGGAGCGGAGCCGAGCCGCTGACGCAGAACTGCAAGCTGCTGGTATCGTATTTGTCCGCGTCCGGCGTATAGAGAAGCGCCACAAACATAGCAGGCACACCCGCGAAGGCCGTGATGCGATGACGCTCAATGGCTGAGAGGACGGCGTTGGTATCGAAGCGGGGATGCATTACGATAGCAACGCCTGAAAGATAGCCCACGCTGAGGGCTACAATGCCATAAGCATGAGCCAGAGGCAAAACCGCCAGATTCTTCTCGTTGAAACGCTCTGTCTGCTCTACGCCTCCCCGCCCGCTCATAGCGTTGGAGACGAGATTGCGGTGAGAAAGCACAACGCCTTTGGGGCGTCCGGTAGTGCCGGATGTATAAAGGATCACCGCTCTATCATCTGGATCTGGCCGGCAACCCTCCAGATCGGTCATAAATTGATCCGCTTTATCGGCCCCTTTTGCCACCACATCTTTATAGGGTATGACCTGGGGAGAGTTGGGAGCAGCGGAGGGCTGTCCCTCGTTGATCTCGGTCGAGATGATATAGCGCATAGAGGACAGGCCAGCTAACGCCTGACTGAGCATTGGTAGAAGCAGTGAGCTGGTGAGAATCGCTGTGGCCTCGGAGTTTTCGGCGATAAAATGGACCTCAGGCCCTTTGAGGAGGGGCAGGACGGGGATAATGGTGGCTCCTGCACGCGCGATGGCCTGGTAAGAGATGATCACTTCAGGGCTATTTAACATCATTACGATGATACGGTCCCCTCTCTTCACCCCCAACGCCCGTAGCCCTGCCGCCAGTTGCGTCGCTTCTCTAGCGATCTCCACGTTGGTACACTCGCGCACCTGCTGCTGATCTTCGTAGATGACCTGTGTATACTCCCCGAATTGCTTATAGTTATAAGTTGCAAGGTCATAGAAAACCTGTGGACCCTGCTCTGCCATCGAATTGGCATCCGTCATGGTCAGCTCTCCTATCTACCTGTGTGGAAGCAGTACGGTGGCCTCTCCTGTAGTGACCTTATCGCCTCTCTGGTTCTGCGCCCAGCATTCGATTTTGACCAGTTCACGCCCATCCCCTTCCGCCTTGCGCTCCTGCACTCTGCCCTGACATGTGAGCGTGTCGCCGAGCCGCACCATGCTATTAAAGCGTACCTGAAGGTTGGCAATGGAAGCGTCAGGAATATCGGCGATTTGCTGGGAAACAAACTGGCCCAGGAAGGCCATGCTGAGCATGCCATGCGCGATCACGCTGTCCAGCCCGACGCGGCGAGCGGCCTCTTCATCGAGGTGAATAGGATTGAAATCGCCTGATGCGTTGGCGTAGCGTTGCAACTGCTCCTGGGTGATGGCTGGCTTTGCCAGCGAGGGAAGATCGCCACCGACGGCTACATCGAAAATGCTCATGACTCGCCTCCTAACAGATGCTCAATGAAGAGCAAATAGTTTCGTTGCGGGATAATCCGGCACGCGAAGGTCGCATTGCGTGTTCCAGATTATCCAGGTGTACCCACAACACTAGCGGGAGAAATTCTTTCAGCTTAAACTAAACTGTATCATGATAATTAGATAGAAGGCAAGGGGGCACTCCTTGAGGAATACCGCTGGGCTGTCCTGCCCCGGCTCGGCGAGCGGGGCACAGCGAAACGAGGGCTAAAAGGCCAGGCTGGCTTTGCGCCAGGGGCCTGATATGGTAATTTTGATGGCCGGTTCCCAACCCTGTTCGCCGTAGAGAATAGTGCCATCCCAATGCGGATTTTTGCAGCAGTAATTGTAGCGAATCTGCCAGCCCTTGCCCTTGTCCGCTTTCTGTTTGTCCTGGTAAGCTGTTTCTATCCCCAGGTGGAAGGTGAGCAGTTGGGCGTAATAGGGTTGCAGACGATACTCCATTGAGTCGGTGTCCAGCTCATGGTCCACAAACGATGTTTGCATGTCAAAGCGGTAAGGGTAGCCTATAACCTCAGGGTCGCGATCTTCATCATCGGCCACATGAAGAAATATTAGCATGCCTAACATCTCAAACTGGTAATATGGTTCTCCGGTGAGCGTCTCCTGCTTGAACGGGGGTAGCGAGAGGATATCGCGTATCTCCGTGGCGAGTTTGGGCAGTGGTTTGTCCGTTTTGATCCAGATTTGAAATGACATACAAACGGCTCCTTACGGGTACGCTGGTTTGTGTAAACTTCTTCTTCCATCTTACGCTTGTTAAGATATGGTGTCAAGATGATTATCCCCACTCTTGCATCTACACACCCTACTTGATATACTGATGAGGCGAATTGGCCCAATGATTTGCATTTGTGCATAAAAATCATCAGCGCAGTTTTTGCGGCTGTTTTTACTAGAAATAGAAGGGCGGTCATGACCACCGCGCACGAGTCGGCACGTTTCAGACGTTCAAATGTACCCGCGCCACCTCCACAGCAGGCGCAACCAATCATTCACGGCGACCACGAGACGCTTCAGCGTTGGTTGACCCACTATTGGCAGAAATTGAAGCTGCCAGCACATGAATTATCTCTGCTAGCAATCACGCAGGATCGTCAGGAATTTATGCGTTGGACCGGCAAGCGCCTCAATCTTATGACGCTTGGCTGCTATTGCTATATTCCCGCTCCCCCGCCTCATTCCCGCAAATCGTCTCCCTCATCTGGAGAGCGTGCAACATCCACGCATCGCCATTTGATCTTCATCGAACCCGACATGCAGGCAAAATCTATCGAGGTGACGGTTGCCCACGAGCTGATCCACCTGGCCGACCGCGTCAATGGTACCCCACGCCGCCACCGCCACCACGGCTACGATTCTATTGCTGCCGATGAAGCTGCGATCACCGGCTACGGGTTGGAGGAGCTACGGGCGTTGTTGCATGAAGAGAGCCTGAAGCGTGAGCAGATGCGCCGCACGCGTCGCCCCATTCGCTATCTCTATGAATGCCCCAACTGCGGCAAAAAATATCCCAGAACAAGGCGCTATTCGCAGGCGGTATCATGTAGTAGCTGTGACAAACGCTACAATCCTCGCTTTAAATTGTTGTTATCGTCGCTGCCTGGCTAACGCGTCCCGGCCAGCTCTTCCTGTAACTCATGCAACCAGTCAAGCAGAGATCGCGTCTGGTGAATGCGGCTGCGTAACACGATATGATCGAAAAAAGCATCGTCGCTCGTTCCCTCTTCTGGCGAGTGCCTGGCCTCCAGATGCTCAAGGAAACGCCGACATGCGCTTACCTGCTGATCGACCAGGGCGGCGGTGTGGGTGGGAAGAAATTGCTCCATAAAATACAGTTTGATCAGAAACAGGATGCGAATGTCGCGCGGCTTCTCAACCGGCTCGGTTAGCCAGCGCAGAAAAACGTCATGGCCGGAGCGCGTCAGATGGAAAATTTTACGGGGTGGGCGTGCTCCCTGCGACTCCAACTCAGCCTCGATAAAGCGCAGACGCTCCAGCTTCTTCAAAAACGCATACATCTGGCTCATTTCAAGATGCACAATCTGCCCCGGCGTGCCGCTCTCGAACTGCTGAAACATCTCATAACCGTGCATCGGATGCATCTTGAGCAGACCGAGAATAACATATTCGGCTGGCTCGCTAATCTGCATACTATCCCCTCTCCCTTCCCGAAAAAAAACATTACCGTAATAGCCCGCAACAGGGCAATCCCTCGCGGTTGCCCTGCTCGCCAGCGATGACCGTGCCCAACGCTGGAACGTATGGGTAGGGGCAATCCCTCGCGGTTGCCCTGGTTCAATCTACAACCTTGACCAATAAAAGCATCGCTATTATAGTGTATCCAGCAGGAGGAGGGCAAGCCTGACGCCGGAAATGTCGTAATTGGAGCAAAACATGAATATAAATGATCGCGAACAACTGTTACAAACGCTCGGCGCGATGCTGAGGCAATTAAGTATGCTCCAGGCTGTCATGCGAGCTGAGTCAGCAGGCACTGTACCGCCTGCTATGTCTGCTATCCGTAATGGACTGGAAGAGCTGGAGCGGATGACGCGGGAGGCGCTCTCTGTAACCCTTGCCTCGACCGATGATATTGTGCCACCGCAACTGGAGGAGATGACGCTCCCCGAAGCGCTCTCTCGCCTGGTTGAGGAGACGGCGGAGAAGTTGAACCTTTCCAGCCGCGTCTCGTTTGCGGGGATAGACGAAGCGGGAAAGGCGGCAGGGCGTATTCTGTCTCCTATAACAGAACGCATCCTGTATATGATTGCCCGCGAGACGCTTTATCAGGTAGAGCAGCATCAGGGAGCCCGTAAGCTACGCCTCTCGCTGAACTATGGGCGGGACGAGGTGCAGATGAGCATTGAAGATGACGGAGCAAGCAGTGAAGCCGAGGCGCTCGCACCTCCTTTTATCGGCGATGCCACAACTTATGCGCTCTCTATAAACAATGACCTGCGTTTCCGCGTTGAGCAACTCGGTGGCTCGCTGGAAATTGGCTCGTCAGGCGAAGCGGGTACGCGCGTCGCTGTCCGTGTACCTTATATATACGAGACGCAGACTGTCCAGGATCAGGTTAATGTGGAGGCTGCTCCTGTGTCAGGAGAGACTGAACCTATTCGTATTCTGATCGTGGCTGCCCAGGCGGTGACGCGGGCAGGATTACATCGCCTGTTGGAGTCCTATCCAGGCTTGCAGGTAGTGGGTGAGGCAGCAGATGGCGTCCAGGCCGTCAGCGAGACGCTGGAACTTGGGCCGCGCGTAGTCTTGATGGATACGCAACTGCCCGAAGGGCAGAGCCTGGAAGCGTTGCGGCAGATCAAGCAGCTCAACCTGAATACAAAGGTCTTGCTGCTCTCCTCGCAGGAGCGCGAGGAGTATATGTACGAAACCCTGCGGGCGGGCGCTAACGGCTACGTCTTAAAAGATATCGCCCCCGATGAACTGGTGTACGTGGTCCAGGCGGTGGCGCGAGACGAGATACTGATCCAGCCGCAACTGGCGGGCAAGCTGCTCTCTCGCTTCGGCAGACAAGGGCGCGGAGCCCATTCAGACACCCTGACCGCTCGCGAACTGGACGTCTTGCGCTTGCTCGCTCGTGGGCTGCGCAACAAAGAAATTGCCGCTCGCTTATTTATCAGCGAGCGGACGGTCAATTTTCATCTGGCGAATATCTATCAGAAGCTCAATGTCTCAGGGCGCACCGAAGCCCTCAGCAAAGCACTTGAACAGGGCCTGATCACGGCCTGAGTACGCCTGCGTGCCAGGTATCAAGGTAGTGCTTGAGGGACGAGATATATACCGCTTCATTGTTGTTGTCGCTGTTAGGAGCGTATCTCGGGATGATCTGATCGACAGTTACGAGCCCCCATTGCGCCACATACAGGTTGCGGATCAAACGGTACCACGCTTCAAAGCCATCTTCCCAACTATTAAACCAGGCATAGCCATCCTGGCACTTGAAATTTGGGATGCAGCGCAGATTGCCAAGCGAAAGGCTTAAACGAGCCTCTCCCGCTGTGCCAAATGTGCTTTCATGCATAAAGAAGGCCAGCGCGAAGGCGGGATCGATGCCGTACTTAACCCCCAGATCATAGAGCGTCTGCCCCTTGCCCGCGGCAGGTGAGTGATAGCTGGCGAGCACCTGGTTAATGAAATCGGCGCTGATGGTCGGTTTGCCCAGGACCGAATAGGGGCCGGTCTGACTGGGAATCGGAACTTTGGGCGCAAGGGGCTGGCTGGTCTGCCAGGTGTTGGCGAGGCTGCCCCCCACCTGCACATCGTATACCTGTCCTCCCCAAAGGTTAACTAGTTCTGGACCTCCCGGTCGCTGGTACATTGCTGCCGAGATCAGGACCGCCGAGAAAACAATGGTACACGCTATAGAGATGATCAGCGTTTTCAGCCAGGGCTTGTGTCGTTCCAGGGGATGGGGGATGAATTCACTGATCACGCGGCGGGGCCTGGGAGGAACTACCTCAGTGGTGGGCTTCACGAGTCGTAATGCCTTCGTCTGACGGGCTGGAACCAATCCTTTTTCGGCTGCTATCGCTGTTACCACAGTTTCTGGTAATTGGCGGGTAGCGCGAGCGCGAAGGGGAACGATAGCTCCGGTTTCAATAGGCTCCTGTGGTACAGACTTCCTGGCATAGTTACCACTCGCCATGGGCGACCTCCTTCAAAGGTGACAAACATTTGTTCTATTTTAGCACAGTGCCGCTCTTCACACAACAGGCTTTACATCCCTGCCGCCTCTTTTTCTTCGACGAAGTCCTTGAGCAGCATCCTGATGCAAAAAAGTACAGCTAGCTACAAGCTATCATACCATTAGAGAAGCTGCTAATATATGAGTAAAAAGTACTAATACTTGCGATTTTGTTGCAATACTGTGAAAATTGTGCAGTGAACATTGCCTGGTTGCGCTACAATTCCAGGATCAGATATAATATTCTCCAAACGTACTTCAACTCCGTGCTCCTGAGCGAAGCTAGCGCGCAGCGGCGTTGGGGCACGGAAGGTATCAAGGTGCGAGCTTTCCACGAAGGGGTTTTTATGGTCGAGCAACTCAATATTATTTTGGTGCCACATACTCATTGGGACCGTGAGTGGTATCAGACGTTCCAACAGTTTCGTATCCGCCTGGTGAAAACAATCGATAAGTTGCTCGATATCCTGGATCAGGACGATCAGTTTACCTATTTCATGCTGGATGGGCAGACCATCGTGCTCGATGACTATCTGGAGGTCCAGCCGGAGCAGGAGGAGCGGTTGAGGCGCTACATCCAGGCTGGGCGCATTCTGGTCGGCCCCTGGTATCTCCAACCCGACGAGTTCCTGGTGAGCGGAGAGGCGCTGATCCGCAACTTGCAGATTGGCCTGCAACGTGCTTCCCAGTTTGGCACGCCGATGCGCGTTGGCTATGTCCCTGACTGCTTCGGGCATATTGCGCAACTGCCCCAAATTCTCCAGGGATGTGGCATCGATAGCGCGGTCTTCTGGCGCGGCGTGGGCGAAGAGGCGCGCCAGAGCGAATTTAACTGGCAGGCGCCCGATGGCTCGCAAGTGCTGGTAGCTTTTCTGTCCGATCCTATCGGTTACTCTAACGCTCGCCAGATGCCGCTGAACCCGCGAGAGTTTGTGATGCGCACCGAGCTGCTGGCCTCGAATATCCTGCCAAAGGCCACCACCAATACTCTCCTCTTCATGAACGGCTCTGACCATCTGGAAGCGCAAGCAGGTTTGCCTGCAACCATTGAGGCCGCCAATCAACTGCTGGGCGATCTTGATCCCAGTCATGAGCAATTCCTGACACGCTCTATCTCTGGTCAAGAGAACGGGCGCGCGAAACATTATGATGCCATCCATGTGCAGATCGGCACCCTGCCCCAGTATATCGAGCGTATTCGACAGCAAAACGTCCAGCTCGATACGCTGCACGGAGAGATGCGCAGCAGCCAGCACGCGCACCTGCTGCCAGCCGTGCTCTCGACGCGCATGTGGATCAAGCAGCAAAATACCTTGACTGAACATTTGCTGGAACGCTGGGTTGAGCCGTTGACCGCCTGGGCCTCGCAGCTAGGCTTCACGTATCCACGCGGATTAATCCGTATGGCATGGCGCTACCTGTTGCAAAATCATCCACATGATAGCATTTGTGGCTGTAGCATCGATCAAGTCCATCGCGAGAACGCCGTTCGCTTCGCCCAGAGCCAGCAGATCGGCGAAAGCATCGTTGTACAGGCCATGCAGCAAATTGCATCGCGAGTGGATACGCGCGCGCCCTTCGCGGCCTCTCTTCCCGGCGATCAGCCGGTTCCTCTGGTGGTTTTCAATCCCGCGCCCGGTCCGCGCAATGCAGAGGTGCAGGTCACTGTTCAGTTGCCCGGATCGCTCCACAATGCGGCGCTTGTGGATAACCAGGGAGAGGCGTTACCGTATCGCGTTGTCAACCGCTGGCGACAGGAAATTGGTTCTATGCCCGTGCCGCGTGAGATGCTGGCGGCCAGCATCGCTCTGGCGGATATCAAAACTGGCAAAGACCTGGTCCAGATGGCGCATTCTATGATTAAGACTGCGCTGGCACAGGTGGATGATACACATGTAATTTCGCACATCTATATCGAGAATTACACGGATTCGCCCATCCATCATATCCATCACACTCCCCAGCCGGGCGTCATCTATGTCGAGGTAATGATTGCCCCGCGTGGACGCGTCGCAGTGAACGAACAGGAGATTGAAGACGCCGGCGAGTATATCCTCAAGCTTCTGGAGCGGGAGGACATTCACACGCTGGAGACAACGCTGGTTGACCAGGCGCGTGAGACGATGGATTTTATTGCGACCCGCCTCCCCGCCTATGGCCTCAAGACCTTCTGGCTCTATCCAGGCGGCTTGAAAAATGGCAATCCAATGAGGCCCAACGAGCTGGTCGCCCAGGAGAACAGCATTGAGAACGAGTTTTATCGCGTCGAGGTCAATGCTGAAGATGGAACGCTCAACGTAACGGATAAGAAAACCGGCATGGCATTCGCTGGCCTGAATCGTTTTGTGGATGGGGGAGATGTGGGTGATTTGTATACGTATTGCCCGCCCGAACGTGATATACTCATCGGGGAGCCGATGGAACCGCCTAAGATCGAACTGGTGAATACGGGGCCAGTGCGCGCCATCCTGCGTATCAGTGGCCGCTGGGCGTTGCCGGGTACCTGCACCGCTAATCGGGCCGAGCGCAGCGCCCGTTTAACGACCTGTCAGATCGTCAGCGAAGTATCGCTGCTTCCTGGCGTGCAGCGTATTGACATTCATACCAGCGTAGAAAATAGGGCCAGGGATCATCGCTTGCGTGTGCTCTTTCCTGTTCCATATCCGGTTGAGCATGTCGTCGCAGAAGGCACTTTCGAGGTGCGGACGCGTCCTGTGAGCCAGCCACGACCTCTTAACGTCGCGGAATGGGCCGAGGAGCCTGTCAATGTTTTCCCGCAGAAGCGGTTCGTTGATCTCAGCAATGGAGCAGTCGGCTTAGGCGTGCTCAATCAGGGTCTACCGGAATGTGAAGTGGTGCGGCATGGACCCGGGCTGGATAACACGGGGGCGCAGGCCGCGATAGCCCTGACATTATTGCGTTGCGTTGAGTGGCTGTCGCGCGGCGATCTCAGCACACGGCGCGGGCATGCCGGTCCGATGGAGCACACGCCAGAAGCGCAATGTCTGGGCCGTCAGGAGTTTGATTACGCGCTTGTTCCGCATAGTGGCGATTGGCAAGCAGAAGAAGCGCTGGTATTGTGTGAGGCGCAGGCTTTCAACACTCCCATCTTCACGCGCGCCATAGTGGCGGAGCAGCACGAGGGACCGCTTGCCTCTTGCTCGACGCTGGTCGCAGTGGAGCCGCGAGAACTGGTTGTGAGCGCCGTTAAACGCCATAATAATGGGACAGGTCTGGTTGTGCGCGTTTATAACCCGCTTGATCACGCAATTGATGCCACAATTCGTCCGGGGCTTGCTTTCGCAACTATCCATATGGCAAACTTATTAGAGGAATGTCAGGAGCCGGTGGAGGCTTCTTCAGTACTGAAAACGGGGGATATTGGAGCTGTACAGGTGCGGATACGTGGCGGAAGCATGGTGACGCTCGTTTTTGAATGATGGCGGGAGAATTCCTTAGCCCATAGTCCTATAACTGTCATCACTTCAGTAGCGAAACGTTGTAATTCAGTGTAATGTAGCTAAAAACATAGCTTGCGCAACAGTTACGTTATAAATGTGGTCGCTTATTCTCTATTCGAAAGGGGCGTTTGTCCTGTGAGCATATTAAGTATATTCCTGGCTCCTCTTGCCGGCCAGCCTACTGGCGGTTCATCGGGCCTGCTGGGCGTTTTAAGTGGGCTTGTGGGGCCGCTTATAGGTTGTACTGTAGCGTTTGTCGTTATTTTCTGGCTGAGCTTAGTAATCTGGACATTCCGTGATATTCGTTCTCGCACGCAAGATTTTGTATCGCAGGTACTCGCGACGGTTCTGGTAGCTGTTTTCTTCGTCGGCGGCCTTTTCATTTATATGATTCTGCGTCCCCGCCAAACTCTTGCAGAGATTTACGAACGTCAATTGGAGGAAGAGTCCCTGCTCGCCGAGATGACCGAGCGCCAGACGTGCAACAACTGCCACGCCCGTGTGGAGTCAGATTTCCAGATTTGCCCATCTTGCGGCCAGAAACTCAAACGCTCTTGCCCCAAATGCGAGCGTCTTCTCGAACTGCGCTGGACGTTCTGTCCCTACTGTGCTACCAATATAGGCGGCGCACCTGTCCCCAGCATGCCAGGAATGCCAAATATGGCCGCCATGCAAGGCATCCCTCCCGGCAGTGTCGCGGGTATGCCTATGGGCGGACCCGTTCCCGGCAACCGCTATTAACAACGGCCCGTTCCCGGCAATCGCTAGATGACCGTAGGGGCAGGTGCAAGACCAGCCCCTACATTCTTTGTGTGTTGGCAGGGCAGGTGCAAGACCAGCCCCTACAACGGCTGTCCGTTCAACCCATTGGCTTTGTCTGTGCCGTAAAATGTGGTATAATGGGAGAGCAAAAGGTGGCGTTGCCGCTTTTTCTGTGTTCGATTACTGCAGTACCCTCAAGCGGGTCGAGGTAGCTATTAGCTCCTGCTGCCTCCCTTGAGAGGGAGTGTATACATTAAACCCTAAGATGTCAAGTGGAAATGCGCTAAGGCGTCAGGCAATGCTCGGTAACTGCATCTATCCTCCGTCTCAGATGGGCGGCCCCGGCTGCGTTTTCTTTGGCTACTGAAAAAGGAATGTACATATTCTATGGCGAAAACGAGAGAATCAACGATGGCAGAGCAATTCCCCAATGACTATGAGGCTCTACCCGATCAGCATACACAGATACAAGGCAATGGTAATGGGAACGGCTACGGTGGGCAGAATATCCAGATTCTCGAAGGGTTAGAGGCAGTACGCGTACGTCCTGGTATGTACATTGGCTCAACCGATCAACGTGGCCTGCATCAGCTTATCACCGAAGTGGTCGATAACAGCGTTGACGAGGTCATGGCCGGAGAAGCCGATACCGTCAAAGTCACTATTCACGCCGATAGCTCTGTCACCATTGAGGATAACGGGCGCGGTATACCAGTAGAAGAACACCATCAGCGCCCGGGCCTCTCCACGCTTGAAGTTGTGATGACGGTACTACACGCGGGCGGCAAATTTGGCGGCGGCGGCTATAAAATCAGTAGTGGTCTGCACGGAGTTGGCGTCTCCGTCGTTAACGCGCTCTCCGAATGGTGCCAGGTTGACGTGAAGCGCGACGGCCGTCGTTATCGCCAGCGTTATGAGCGGGGCGCTCCCGTCACCGAACTGCAAGATCTTGGACCGGAAGAGGGCCAGGGGACCATCACCTCCTTTCTAGCGGACCTCGAAGTCATGGAGACGCGCGATTTCAGCTTCGACATCCTGGCGCAGCGTTTCCGCGAGATGGCCTATCTCAACCGCGGCATGACCATCAGCCTGATCGACGAGCGCACCAATCGCGAGGCGACCTTCTACTTCGAGGGTGGCCTGGTCTCGTTTGTGCGTTATCTCAACAAGAACCGTGGCAAATTGCAGGCGCGTCCGGTCAGCACATTCCGAGAAGTAGATGGGGTGAAAACTGAGATTGCGCTGCAATACAACGATAGCTGGGCCTGCACCGAATTCTCCTTCGCCAACGGCATCAACACCGTTGATGGCGGCATGCACATCACCGGCTTCCGCAGCGCCCTCACGCGTACCCTCAACGATTACGCACGCAAGGTCAATCTGCTCAAAGAGAAGGATGGCAATCTCACAGGGGAAGATGTGCGTCAGGGCCTGACCGTCGTTGTCAGCGTCAAAATCCCCAACCCGCAATTTGAGGCGCAGACGAAATCCAAGCTCAACAATGCCGAGGTGCGTCCCATCGTTGAGGCCATCACCGCCGAGATGCTGACGCAATACCTGGAGGAGACGCCGAGCGAAGCCAAAGCCATCATCGAAAAATGTCTCACCTCCGCCCGTGCCCGTGAGGCGGCCCGGGCGGCCCGCGACCTGATCCAGCGCAAAAACGCCCTCGATACAACCCTCCCCGGCAAGCTCGCCGACTGTAGCGAGCGACGAGCCGACCGCTGCGAACTCTATCTTGTGGAAGGAGATTCGGCTGGTGGCTGCTTCTCTGGAGATACGCTTATCGCGCTCGCTGATGGCCGCTCGCTCAGTTTCAAAGATCTTATCGCTGAACAGGCAGAGGGGAAAGAGCATTTCGGCTATACGATTCGTAAAGATGGCACAATTGGCTTAGAGCATTTGACCAATGTGCGTATGACAAAAGCTCAGGCTCAGGTAGTTCGAGTCACTCTGGACAACGGCGAGTCAATCATCTGCACGCCCGACCACCGCTTTATGCTCCGCGATGGCAGCTATAAGACGGCTGCCGATCTGCTCCCTGACGATTCCCTTATGCCTCTATATCGGAAATTCTCTGATATGAAGGAACCGGGAATCACCATCCAGGGGTACGAGATGGTAAAAGATCCTCGTTCCGATGCTAGTAATGTGGCTTTAGCTAATGAAGTCGTAGCCACTTATAATCATCGTGTTGTCTCTGTAGAGCCGCTGGAAGAAAAGGTCGATGTATATGATCTTGAGGTTCCTGGTACACACAATTTTGCGCTAGCAAGCGGAGTTTTTGTCCATAATAGCGCGAAGCAAGGGCGCGACCGACACTTCCAGGCTATTCTCCCATTGCGCGGCAAAATTCTCAACGTCGAGCGTGTCGGGTTGGATAAAATCCTCAAAAACGAAGAAGTCAAAAACATCATTACGGCCATTGGAGTCGGCATCGATGAAAACTTCAATATAGCCCGCCTGCGTTATGGTCGCATCGTCATCATGTGCGATGCCGACGTGGACGGCGCGCATATTCGCACCCTGCTGCTCACCTTCTTCTTCCGCCATATGCAGCCCTTGATCACTGCCGGCCATCTTTATATTGCGCAGCCGCCGCTCTACCACATCAAAATGGGCAAGCAGATCCATTACGTCTACACCGAAGAAGAACGGGACCGCCTTATCGTCGAGTACAAAGCCGCGCATAACGGCAAGGAGCCGGAGGTTGGGCGTTACAAAGGTCTGGGCGAAATGAACCCCGAGACCCTCTGGGACACCACGATGGACCCCGAGCATCGCACCATCCTGCAAGTCACCATCGAAGAGGCCGTGGAAGCCGACAAAATCTTCAGCATGCTCATGGGAGACGAGGTCGCGCCCCGCAAACGTTTCATCGAAAGCCACGCACGGAGCGCGAATCTGGATGTGTAGGTACCGCCATGACCAGACTTTACGAACGTCGCGGTAGCGCGGCAACAAATGTGCCGGTGACTTTAATATCACCATTCTGGTCCTGAGCCTGCACTTTGCCTGCGATGCGTGCCTCGCCGTCGGCCTCGTATTTTTCGGTAATGGTGCCTGTACAGGTGATGACATCGTCAAGGTGCGTCATCCCTTTGAAGCGCACGCCGAATTTACGTAGCGCAGCAGGTCCGACATAATCGCTCACCAATCGTCCGACGAAGCCCATAATGAGCATACCATGCGCGATAATGCCGCCGGTGCCGATCATCTCGCCAATCTTGGGATCGGTATGCAGTGGATTGAAATCACCCGAGGCGCCTGCATACCGTACCAGTTGCAGATGCGTCACGGGCGATGTAATCAATTTGGGAATAGTATCCCCAACCTGTACATCCTCGAAGTAGAGTTTGGATTGAGGTTGAGCGTGTGTTGTCATAGCATTTCTCCTTGTCATACCTGAATGGCACTATTAGCCGCGCACCACAATCGTTGTCCTGGCATTCAGTACTGCCTGGTCGTGCTGATTGGTATAGCGTGTCTCAGTGGTGAGAATGTCCATCGAGGAGCCATCCCTTCCCTGGCGCGATTTGCCCTCGATAATCGTGGTCACGCCTGTCAGCGTATCGCCGGGATAGATTGGGCCGAGGTACTCGTATTCCTCTTCGCCATGCAGGATGCGCATGACCTGGATACCAACGCTCATAAGCTGACTTCCCAGGCGCGTATTGCCCCAGAAAGAGAACATAGTTGGTGCCGTAGGAGAGAGCGGCACGTCCTTATACCCGGCTGCCTGAGCTGCTTCCCGGCTATGATAAATAGGATTATCGTCACCAATGGCAAGGGCCAGTTCGTGGATTTTGCAACGCTCAACCTCAATAGTGAAGGGAGGAAAGCTCTGGCCGATCTTACTTGTATCAAACATGAAAGTACTCCTTCGCACGTCTCTATGAAGCCTTGATATCCTGCCCGCCAACGCTGCTTCGCAGCTACCTGCGGTCAGGTGGTGCCTGGAGGCTTATCGTGCCATCAGTATCTGACCTGAGGCATAGCTTTGTCAAGGGAACGACTTATGATAATGCTTGACAGTACACCTGATAGAACGGTAAGCTAGAGCAATAATTATGTAACATTTCAATCGTCCCTGTCGTTTTATTGATTCGGTCATGCATCTGAATGGATAGCGTGTTCCTTCTTTCTTTTTTTCACGGAGGGTTTACTATGGGCATGACGAATGATGGCCTGTCTCACTGGTTAGCTGAAGAAGCTGCCGACTTCCCGCTCCTTGAAACGACTATCGGCGACCTTCTGGACCAGCGGGCTAAGGAGATTCCCACCCAGGAAGCTGTAGTCTATTCCTGCTACCCCGAGTTCGGCAGCGCGCTCGACTTTCGCTGGACCTACCAGGATTATCGTGACCGCGCTAATGATGTTGCACGCGGGCTGATGGCGCTGGGGCTGCAAAAAGGGGAGCATATCGCTGTCTGGGCGATCAATCTGCCCGAATGGTTGCTTTTGCAGATGGCGGCTGCCAAAGCTGGCCTGGTCCTGGTTACAATCAATCCAGCCTACCGCGCCGCCGAACTGGAGTACGTGCTGAAGCAGGGTGACGTTTCAGCCTTATTCTTTATGAACCGTGTACGCGATCACAACTGCCTGGAGACTGTCAGCTCCCTGATTACTCCCGGCAAAAACAATGGCGAGGTGACAAGCGAACATCTGCCATATTTACGCTACGTCTGCCTGCTGGGCGCGGTCCCTACAGATACGCAGGAGAGCGGCCCCTGGCGGCCTCACTTCTTCTATGAGATGGTCGCAGGAGGCGCAACTGTCAGCGGCGAGGCTTTGCGCGAACGACAGGCGGCGGTCAAACCGGGGGATGCTGCGATGATGCAGTACACATCGGGTACAACGGGCTTTCCCAAAGGCGTTGTGCTCTCGCATCACAGCATTCTGAATAATGCGGCGGGTTTTGCCCATCAATGGGGCACAAAACAGGGCGACCGGGGCTGTACAGCCATGCCCTTCTTCCATGTGGGCGGCTGCGTCCTGGGTGTGCTCGGCTCACTCTATCCCGGCGCGACCCTGCACCCATTAATTGCCTTCGATGCTCGCAAAGTACTACAGGTCATCAGTACCGAGCATTGTACAACCTATGGCGCAGTTCCTACAATGCTTTTCGCCATGATGCAGCATCCAGAGTTTTCGAGCTTCGATCTCTCGTCCTTGCGAGCGGTCATCAGTGGAGGCGCGCCGGTGCCGGTCTATTTGATGGAACAGGTGAAGAAACTGATGGGGGCTGACGTTGCCATCGTCTTTGGACAAACGGAGGCCAGCGCAGCTATAACACTGACGCTTGCTGATGATCCGTTTGAGTTAAAGTCGGCAACGGTGGGCGTTCCGTTGGAGCATGTTGAGACAAAGGTTGTCGATCCCGCCACAGGCAAGACGGTGCCCTGTGGGGAGCGTGGTGAACTCTGCTGCCGGGGCTATCTGGTGATGAAGGGCTATTATAAAATGCCCGAAAAAACTGCCGAGACGATTGATAGCGAAGGCTGGCTCCATACCGGCGATCTGGCGACAATGGATGCTCGCGGCTACGTGAATATCGTGGGGCGTCTCAAAGAGATGGTCATTCGCGGCGGCGAGAATATCTTTCCCCGTGAAATAGAGGAATTCCTGGTGCGTCATCCCAAAGTGGCTGATGTACATGTGCTGGGGGTGCCTGACAGGTTCTTCGGCGAGGAGCTGCTGGCCGTAGTGCGCCTTGAGGCGGGGGCAGAGTTGAGCGAGGAGGAGCTCCGCACCTACTGCAAGGGCCAGATTAGCCATCAAAAAGTCCCGCGCTACTTCCAGTTTGTTGATAGCTTTCCCCTCACAGCCAGCGGCAAGGTCCAGAAGTTCGTTTTGCGGGAGAATGCAATCAAGCAACTGGGGCTGGAAGAGGTTGCACAGACGAAAACGGCATGACTTTTAGGTAAAAAGCAGCAAATTGCACCTCTACATCTCATACATCGTTGTATGATGTAGAGGTGTACTTTATTTTGCCGAAAATACGACGAACCGAGATAGATTGCCTGGGATACGGGGGAAATGATGAACGATAAGCGTAAAATTGGACGGGATGTATTTCCCACTCACGATAAAAAACGAGCGTCCAGCTATACGGTTGCCTTCAGCCACCCATCGCGATTGATCGCTTTCTTTTGCGGACTGCTTTTTATCGTCACAAGCTGCTCGTCAACGACCACTTCTGCCATACCTCCCACCGTCACGCGGTCCACAGCAGCTACCGCCGTACCGACTCAGCCGCCACCCTCCGATGATGTGCTGGTGGCTCGTATGGTGCATAATCTGACGCTCGATCAAAAGCTTGGGCAGATGGTCATTTCCGAATTCTATACCGGCACCTTCAATAATGACCTCCAGCAGATGATCCAGGGTGATAATATTAGCGGCGTGTTGATCGAGAACAAAAACGGCAATGCTCAGACGCGCGATCAATTGATTGCCCTTAATAAAGCGATGCAAAGTAAAGCGCATATCCCCCTCTTTATCAGTACCGATTACGAGGGCGGGATCGTTAACGAACTGCGCCTTATCACCGGCGAACGTCCCTCCGAAGCTGCTATCGGCGTGACTAATGATCCGCAAAAGGCTTATGCGGCAGGACATAGTGCTGCCAGCGACCTGACCGGATTGGGACTGAACGTCAATTTTATGCCAATTGTCGATGTTTTGACCAATCCTAAAAATCCCGGCCTGCCCCAGCGCACCTTCGGCGCTGATCCCACCCTCGTCACTAATATGGGACGGGCCTACCTCAAAGGATTAACCGATGGCGGCATCGTTGGCTGCCTGAAACACTTTCCGGGCCTGGGCAGCGCCAATCTTGACCCACATCTCGCTCTACCCACGGTGAATCGCAGCCTTGCCACGCTAAACGCTGTCGATCTTGTGCCATATCGTACGATGATTAACGAGGGGATCGTGCCTATGGTGATGGTGACGCACATCCTCAACCCACAGCTCGATTTGAACCTGCCCACTTCTCTCTCGCCCAATGTCGTCACCAGGCTGTTGCGTGACACCCTTAATTTCAAAGGCGTCATTATTAGCGATACGCTCTGGATGGGCGGTATCAGCAATACCTACACCCTGTCGCAAGCAGCAGTGATGGCGGTCAAAGCCGGCACAGACTTATTGCTCGGCCCCCGTGGCCTGGCCGAGACGCAGACGATGCTCTTCGGCCTGCGCCAGGCAGTCCAGAATGGGCAGATTGCTATGAGCCAGATCGATGCCTCTGTGATGCGCATCATCGCCCTGAAGCTGAAATACAAAATTATCCCCCATGATCTTGCCTTGCAACTGGCAGGATTCATGGGGAGCGGGAATGAGTAATCTAAGCTCTTGCGTTTCACATGAAACGCTTTGAAATTCTACAGCTCCCATACCCTGGCGTTTTTAAACATCACATCGGTATCAATGCGGGTGCTGGCGGTTATGTGAGCGGCCACGCCGATGCGACCGGTAGTATAAGTGCTATCAACCACGCTGCCGACCTGCGTTTTATTTACGTAAAGATCGATGGTGTTGCCGCGCGCTACTGCCGCGAGAAGATTGGTCTGTCCCAGCCCCGTGTGAATCGCCGCGCTAAAGCCGCTTTTTAAGCTGTTGCCAACTGACTGATCGGTGCTGCTTAACGAAAAAACGGTGAGGCCATAGTTGCCAGCAACGGTAATATAAAAGTAATAGGATTGCGAGCTCTTGATATTGCGAAAAGTGATTCCGCCGGCGTGACCTTTGATAATCGTCATTTCTACTTGAAAGGCAAGGTTGCTAAAACTGGTATTATTCGCGGGACAGCTCTCTGTAATCGGGTCGGCTGTCCCCAGTATCGTAACATGGTAGGCATTGCCGGTAAATTGGCAACTTCCCGTGGCGCTTCCTTCGATCCACTGGTTTCCCCGCGAGTTATCACTCATCGGATCGTCCAGAACGACATTGCCGGTAAACGGAGCGTAGGGATTGGGTTGCGTGGAGAGCGGCACCGTCGGGGTGGGAGTTGTGGTATCGGTTATTGGGGTAGGACTGGCGCTGCTGGCTGTGGCTGTGGCATCGACGTTGTTTATAGTCGTTGTCATAAGATTTCTAAATGCCAGGCCGAAGTAAACGCAGCCACTGGCGCCAATAAGGACAAACAATGATATCACAATGCCAATAGTAAGACCCGCTCTACTCTTTCCTGGTGGCGACGGCGCTGGCTGTGGACCTGGAGCAGGATAGGCATCCTGCGGCGGCATTGGGTATAGATAGGGAGGATAAGGAGGGTAGGGAGGCGGAGCTGCGTTCGGAGGTGCCACAGGTGGTTGCGCGCCCGTATACAGGATAAGAGGTTCATCGCGCAACGATTCATTAGTGCTTATAGTGGTGCCGCAATTAGAACAGAAGCTTGCTTCTGAAGGAAGCTGTGAGCCACAAGAGGGGCAGATCATATATTTTTTCTCCTTTTAAAGATAAGAACGATTAGCTGTTATTATAATAAAAAATGAGTATAAACTCTACTGATTATGACGCTGTTGGACCGAATCAAAATTTTATCATGCGTCTTTACCATTGTGATATAATTTGCGTAACAACACCCCTCATAAGGGCAGATGGCGAGAGGAGTATAGCAAGGCGCTAGCTTTGCCTAGAAAATAATGTTTAGTAGGATTTTGATTGCCAATCGTGGTGAAATCGCGTTGCGCGTCATTCGAGCTTGCCGCGAGATGGGCATTCGCAGCGTGATTGCCCACTCGGAAGCTGATCGCAACTCGCTCCCGGTACGCATGGCCGACGAACGCATATGTATCGGGCCGGGGTCCAGCGGCAAAAGTTATTTAAATATTCCCAATATTATTAGCGCCGCCCTTATTTCTAATGCGGAAGCCATTCATCCAGGGTATGGCTTTCTCTCCGAGAATACCAGCTTCGCCGAAATCTGTAAAGACGTCAATATTACTTTTATTGGCCCCTCCGATAAGGTTATGTCGGTGATGGGCGATAAAGTGTCGGCTCGCGAAGCAATGGAGAAAGCGGGGCTGCCAACGCTCTCAGGCACGCCCGTTTTACGCACGTTGGCTGAGGCACAGGAAGTTGTCGGAGAAGTCGGCTTTCCGCTGATGCTCAAAGCGGTGGCCGGAGGCGGCGGGCGTGGTATTCGCCTGGTGAGGAGCCAGGAAGAATTTGAACGTGTCTTTACTGTGGCGCAAAATGAAGTACGCGAGGCTTTTCGTGATGATGGCATCTATCTCGAACGCTACGTGGAGCGCGCGCGCCACATTGAGATTCAGGTGCTGGTTGATAATTATGGCAATGGCCTGCACCTGGGGGAACGCAATTGCTCCTGCCAGCGCCGCAACCAGAAAGTGTTGGAGGAGGCGCCCAGCCCGTTGCTGTCGCGTAAACTGGCGAATGAGATTGGGATGAAGGCGATCCAGGCGGTGCAGGCGGTGGGCTATCGTAACGCGGGCACGCTCGAATTTCTGGTAGATGAGCAAAATCGCTATTATTTTATGGAGATGAACACGCGCTTGCAGGTCGAGCATCCTGTGACGGAAATGGTTACCGGGCTTGATCTCGTTAAAGAGCAGATACGGATCGCGGCTAACCTGCCCCTGCGGCTCCGCCAGCAGGATATCCAATTGCGGGGTCATGCTATCGAATGTCGCATCACCGCGGAAGATTCCGAGGCCGACTTCCGCCCCCAGACCGGCACGATAGAGCAATATTTGCCGCCGGGCGGACCAGGCGTGCGGGTGGATAGCCATCTTTTCCCCGGCTACGAGGTTCCGCCGCATTACGATTCACTGCTGTCCAAGCTCATTGTCTGGGCTGATAATCGCGATGAGGCCATCTCGCGCATGCAGCGCGCGCTGGATGAGTATGTCATTGAAGGGATCACGACGACGATACCGTTCCACCAGCGTTTGCTCAAACATCCCGGTTTCGTTAGCGGCGATACCTATACTCGTTTTATACAGGAAGAAGCTGCGGCTCTGGGTGTGTAGATGATGACTGGACGCGCTGAATATATCAAATAAAACGTAGGCATTTGAAGGATATCAGGAGGTGACTTTATGTCTCGCGTAGTTGTAACCGGATTGGGACTGGTTACCTCGTTGGGCAATGACCTTGCGACCACATGGGAGGCGCTTTGCCAGGGTAAGTCTGGTGTGAACGAGATTACTTCGTACGATACCAGCCAGTACCGGGTTCACTTTGGCGCCCAGATCAAAGATTTTGATCCCGCGCTCTACATGGACCCTAAAGAGATACGGCGCAACGATCCCTATGAACATCTCGCCATTGCTACCACGAAGCAAGCTCTCCAACAGGCGAATTTGCAGATTACAGACGATATTGCAGATGATGTGGGCGTCTACGCCGGTAGTGGTATTGGTGGCCTCACAACATTGCACGAACAGTTCAGGGTGCTCTATGAGAAGGGGCCAGGCCGCATCAGCCCATTTTTTATTAGCATGATGATCGTTGATGGCGCTCCCGGCGTGATCTCGATCTTGACCGGAGCCAGGGGACCCAACTGGGCGGCGGTCTCAGCCTGTGCGACCAGCGGCAATACTATCGGTGAGGCATGGGAGACGATCCGCCGCGGCGATGCCAAAGTGATGATAGCAGGCGGCTCTGAGAAAGCCATTACCCCCATCGCAATGGCCGCTTTCGATAATATGCATGCCCTTTCACGGCGCAACGATGATCCTCAAGGGGCCAGTCGTCCCTTTGATGCTCTCCGTGATGGCTTCGTGATGGGTGAAGGGTCTGCTATGTTGATCCTGGAGGACCTGGAATTTGCTAAAGCACGCGGCGCGAAGATCCTGGCGGAGCTGGTTGGCTATGGCAGTACCGCCGATGCCTACCATGTGACCGAGCCCGCGCCTAAGGGGACGGGACTGGTGCGTGCTATGCGTCGTGCGCTGCAAAAGGCAAATTTGCGCCCCGAGCAGATCGATTACATTAATGCTCATGGCACATCAACTCCTCCTAACGACCGCACGGAAACACAGGCGATTAAGGATTGCTTCGGCGAGCATGCCTATCGTGTGGCGATCAGCTCTACCAAATCGATGCTTGGTCACACGCTTGGCGCGGCTGGAGCTGTCGAGGCCGTCATCTCATTGCAAACCATTCTGACGGGTATTATCCCGCCAACGATCAATCTACATAATCCCGACCCTGAATGCGATCTCGATTACGTACCAAATGAGGCTCGTCACGCAACGGTGAATGTTGCTTTATCGAATTCGATGGGCTTTGGTGGTCATAACACCTGCCTGATATTCAAACGATATGAAGAGTAGTGCAGCATGAGTATACAGAAGAGCGCACCCTGGCTAGAGCGAGTCGAGGAGCTTATCAGCATCCTTGAGGGTAGCACCATTGGAGAGTTGGAACTGATTGAGGGTGGCACGGAGATCGTCATCCGGCGCAATCCGGGGATAGTGATAACCGCTGCCGCCGAGCAGTTGATGACGGTGGGCATTACTGGCTCCGAGATGCCCACGGCCCGTAAAGGACGACCAGAACCGCAAGGCGTGCCAATCATTGCCCCTCTGACGGGCGTTTATTATGCCGCGGCCTCGCCCTCAACGCCTCCATTTGTTAACATCGGCGATGTCGTCCAGACCGGACAGGTCGTGGCCCTGATCGAGTCGATGAAGGTTTTTAACGAGGTCATGGCGGAGGTCACGGGCCGCGTCATCGCTCTGGTCGGCAAAAATGGCGATGTTGTGCAGAAGGGCGATGTGTTGTTGCGGGTCGAGCCGGTTTAGCGCATTTCAACGGTGAAAGTAGAGCGATTTTGCTATTTTATCCGCTAATACTCAAACGAGTGCGCTTCCTCCACCATATAGCCAGCGGCGCGCAGGCGCTGTAGCAACTCTTCGCATTGGGCGCGATCTCGCGTTTCCAGCGTGATGGTCTCTTCGCGCTGCATAATAGGCAAACGATTGGAGATGCGCTGGTAGCGCACGTCTATCACATTGATGCGCATCTCCGCGATGACGCTGAGCAAGCGCATCAGCTCGCCCGGACGGTCGCTCAAGCGGGTATGAATGACGAAGTAGCGACCGGCTGCCGCTAAGCCGTGTTCGATAAAGCGCCCGGCGAGGTTGATGTCAATATTGCCTCCGGTGAGGGGGACGAGTACTTTTCTGCCTTTGAGCTTGATTACCCCGCTTAACAGGGCTGCCAGACCGACGGCTCCTGCCCCTTCCACAACGATTTTGGTACGTTCCATCAAAAGCAGAACCGCGTTGATGATGGCCTCGTCATCCACTGTGACCACTTCATCTACTAAATGTTGGATGATGGAGAAGGTCAGCTCGCCTGTGCGCTTGACGGCGATGCCGTCGGCAATGGTCATAATCGATGGCAGTGTTTGTAACGTACCGGCGTTCAGCGATGCGCGGCAACTGGCAGCGCCCTCCGCCTGCACACCGATAATGGTAATGTCGGGCTTGAGCGCGCGTGCGGCGATAGCAATGCCGGAGATAAGGCCGCCCCCCCCGATGGGAACGACGATGGCGTCGGCATCGGGCAAGTCGTTGAGCATCTCCAGGCCGAGCGTGCCCTGACCCGCGATGATATCGGGATCGTCGAAGGCATGTACGAAGGTCGCGCCAGATTGCTGTTGTAGCTCGCAACAGCGTTGATAAGCATCGTCGTAGGTGATGCCGTACAACTCTACCTGTGCGCCATATTGCTGAGTGGCAGTGACCTTCGCCAGGGGAGCGTTTTCCGGCATGACGATAGTGCAGGGGATGTGCTGCTGCGCCGCCGCGATGGCTACTCCCTGCGCATGGTTGCCTGCCGAGGCCGCTATGACGCCTGCCTGGCGCTGTTCTGCGGAAAGCTGTGATATTTTATAGCCGGCGCCACGAGTCTTGAACGAGCCTCCGCGCTGCATATTCTCGTGCTTGAGATAGATCTCGGCGCCCGTCATGGTCTGGAGGGTATGCGAAGGCGCGAGCAGGGTGTGGTGGATCATTGGCTTGAGATATTTATATGCTTTCCAGATATCAGCAATGGTCACAGGTTGATGAGGATAAGCAGACGTATGAGTCTCGCGGGTGGAGACGTCAAAAGTTGAATTATCATCGATAATATGCATGATGCGCTACGACTCCTTTCAGTCCTTCATAGGACGAGACCACGGGCGCCGTGGCTACCTAACACCCTTGCTTCCTTGCAAAGTGTTATTAAAGTGGATTATAGCACATAGCTGTTATGATATTATGCTCAGAGCTGTAATGAAATGGTGCGAGGCTTTGCCAGACCTCGCACCGTCTTGTTTAGCTGCGGTCGCGATAAATTTTCACGCGACGATGTGGTTCCTTTCCCCGGCTGCGTGAGGCCAGATTATAGCGGGTTGCCATCTGATGCTGCAAGCGTCTGATGTAGGCGTTAGCGGGTGCCAGTTCCGCCGTCGTCAGACCTTTATTGAGCACCTGATGAATGGCATCTTCCGTCTCTAACAAGGCTTGTTTGGTCGGATCATCGAATTGGAGGCCATGCGAGTTATCATCGTTTTCGCCACCATGTTCCGTTTGCTCCTCATCAGGAGGGATTGACGGAATGTCGAAGATGCGAGCCAGCGCGTGCTGCATCTGCGCAATGGTATTGTTTTTGAGAATGATAACCAGCCTGCCATCCTGTTCCGCCTGCTGCAACCTTTCGGGCTGGCGGCGATAGTAATTTTTCAGCGTGATGACAGCATCGGCATCGTTTTCATTTTTTGTGATCACAATCGGTACATGCAACTGGCGTGCGGATTCTGCCAGGCGGTCCCGATTGACGCCGAACGGGTAGATGCGCAACGTTTTAGGCGCATGTAATGCAGGCTCTTTGTCTGCTGCCTGGTAGATTCCTTCAGGAATGACCTGACGGTTCGCCGGGATCAGCGTGCTGGGGGCCTCGACATAGCCCGGCGCGGTCCCGGTAGGAGCCAGCGCCCTCATTGGCGGAGACGGCAGCCTGGTTGGAGGCTGATTGCGAGTGCGTTCTTTGCTCTCGGGATGCGTCTCCTGCGCTCCCATATGGCGAATCTGCCGCCAGCTCCCGGAGGGGTTGCGCTCGCCCCGCTCAAACATATTCGCGGTGAACCCCTGGCGCGCCCCAAACGAAGAGGAGCCGCCCGTTCCCCAGCCTGGCAGCTCGACGCCGCCGACCGTGATGCGGCGCATCGAGACCTGACCGGTTTCCTCGTCGCGCGTGCGCTCCTCCGCGACGATGGGCTGTCCGCGCAGCATGCTATCCACCGTGTCGGCAACGTCGCGATGGACGGTCACCTCTTCCCAGCTCTGCTGCTCGACCACCACATCGAAGGTAGGAGGAGATTTGCGCTCCTGAATACTCTTCTGCGTATGGCGTCGCCGCGCCTCCTCGTCGCCCAGCGTGACGGTCTGGATGCCGCCCACCAGGTCTGAAAGTGTCGGATTGACCAGTAAGTTGCCCAGCGAATTGCCGTGAGCCGTCGCCACCAGTTGTACGCCGCGTTCCGCAATGGTGCGGGCCGCCGCGGCCTCCAATTCCGTCCCAATCTCGTCAATCACGATCACCTGTGGCATATGGTTTTCGACCGCTTCGATCATCACCGCATGTTGTTCCGCCGTCCGCGCAACCTGCATGCGGCGCGCGCGTCCAATGCCGGGATGAGGAATATCGCCATCGCCGGCAATCTCATTAGAGGTATCAACCACCACCACCCGTTTATTGGCTTCGTCCGCGAGGACGCGAGCTATTTCACGCAGCAGGGTGGTTTTTCCCACACCTGGGCGACCAAGAATCAAGATGGATTGGCCCTGGTCAACAATATCTCGGATCAGGGCAATACTGCCAAGCACCGCTCGACCGATACGGCAGGTCAAGCCGACGATTTTCCCCTTTCTGTTGCGTAACGCGCTAATACGGTGCAGCGTTCGCTCGATACCAGCGCGGTTATCGTCGCCAAAAGCGCCAATCCGCTCGACCACGTATTCGATGTCGGCGTAGGTCACTGGCTGGGTACTCAGGATCACCTCCCCATCTGGGAAGCGGCCCTCGGCAAGTCGCCCGAGGTCCATCACGATCTCCAGCAGTTCGCTTCGGTTCTCTAGCCGATTGACCGCGTCGTGGATGTCTGGCGGTAAGGTTGCCAGCAGAGCCTCAAGATCGTCAGTGATCACATGTTGCATAGGCAGTTCTATCACCTCATAGTTTTTTGGCGAGAATTGACCGTCCCCAGGCCCTTCAAGCCATAGACCGCTCGTGGCTCCAGCAGGGGGACTGTGCTCTGCCTCGTGGCAAGTAATGCCACATGTCGCACGAGCAGAACCCGCGTGGAAGTCTGCACAAATCCACTGTTACGCAGAGCGGTGATAACGAAAGGATCGTACTCGCGCACCAGGCAATAGATGCGCCGCACGTCTGCCTCCATAAGCCTTCTAACGGCAAAAGCCAATAGCGGCTCCGCCAGATCAGTATGCTCTGGGTGGACAATAAGCGAGATGCGGTGAGCTGTCGCGCCGTGACCACGACAGATTCTCAGCCACGCCCCTAAACGCACGCCAACGTCACAAACGAAGTTCTCGCTCCCCCGTGAGAATGGGGCGGGTACCGGAGTAAGCGACCCGACGTGAAGTTTTGCATATTCTTCGCTGTTTTCCAGCAGTTCCGCCGTTTGCACGCGCTGCGGCGTGACGGCGCGGTAGAGCTGGTGCAGCCCCCAGACATGGTGGCGGCTCCAGCGACGCAGCGATGGCAAATCAGGCTCGGCTGGTAACCCGGTCGAGCCGGGGTCAAGGATGTACGTTAGCTCGCGGGCATAACGCTGAAAACCGGTGCGCTGGAATAGCTCCAGTTCCGGTACTTCGTCCTCGACCTTCGCAAAAATACGGAGAATTCCGTGTACGGCTGCCATTTCGAGCATATATTCGAGCAGGGCGGCCAGCACATCTTCGCTGGCAACGCTGCTGCGTACCATTGAGGCCAGATAGGATAAATCCCATGCTTTATGCGCTGGGCGCTCGCGTATCTGCGCGAAGCCAAGCATGCGCCAGTGGTCTTCACAGATCCAGGTGCGCGCCGTGGGATGGAGAGGAAGGATATTCCTCAGAATCGATGGCGGAGGAAGATGATTCTCAACAGGCTCCAGCCAGCACACGAAGTTCGCAAACTCATGCTGGCGACTGCGAGCGCGATGATCAATGGCGTAGATGATTCCCGGCAGGTCAACATATAATACCGGTCGTATCATCCAGTGCTCCTGCGTCTGCTGGGACGCAAGGGCGACCGTGAAAGATAGCCCCCAGTCCCTACTTTTTGACGCTCTCTACAATGCTGAGAAAGTATTGATGAAAACGTGGGTCTCCTGAAACCTCCGGGTGAAAGGCCGTGCCCAGTAATGCTCCTTCGCGGACTGCAACGATGCTCCCATCGTCGAGCGTTGCCAGCACTTCTACATCTGGCCCCGTTGACTCAACAACCGGTCCTCGGATGAAGAAGGCGTGGAATGGCGCTTCTCCCAATACAGGCACCGACAGATCTGTCTCAAAACTTTCCCGCTGACTGCCAAACGCATTACGACGGATGCGTATGTTCATCGAAGCCAGTAAAGGCTGGCCCGCAAGCGCGTTATCCGTCTCCTTCGCCAATAAAATTAATCCTGCGCACGTCCCCCAGATGGGAACGCCTTCCTGTATTTTTCTTTGCAACACCTCTTGGAGATGATAGACTACCATCAGTTTTCCTATAGTAGTGCTTTCACCCCCTGGTATAATTATACCATCTATTTCTGTCAGTTGCTCGGGAAGTCGGATCGCTCTACCCTCCGCTCCCAGCCCCGCCAGCATTTTCAGGTGCGCTTCGAAATCTCCTTGTAATGCTAATACGCCGATACGAGGCTTCTGGTTGCGTTTGTTGGCATTGTCCATGTGAATCCCTTACCAGCCGCGCCGCGCCATAAGTTCCTGCTCCGGTAACGTATCTAGATTGATGCCGACCATTGGCTCGCCCAGGTTGCGCGATACTTGCGCCAGGATGTCAGGGTCCTGGTAATGGGTGGTGGCGCGCACGATGGCTTTAGCCCGCTCCAATGGATTGCCGGACTTGAAAATGCCCGATCCGACGAAAATGCCCTCGGCCCCCAGGCGCATCATCAAGGCTGCATCGGCAGGGGTCGCGACTCCACCGGCGGAGAAGTTGACGACGGGGAGCTTGCCCGTGCGCGCGATCTCGCATACCAGATCATACGGCGCGCCCAGATTCTTGGCCTCGCTCATCAATTCTTCTTCGGGCAACATTTGCAACCGGCGAATGCCGTCCATGATGGTGCGCATATGACGTACGGCCTCGACGATATTGCCCGTGCCTGCCTCTCCCTTCGTGCGCAGCATAGCCGCACCTTCTCCGATGCGCCGCAGCGCCTCGCCCAGGTCGCGTGCTCCACAGACAAACGGCACGGAGAAGAGATGTTTGTTGACATGAAAGTGCTCGTCGGCTGGCGTCAGCACCTCAGACTCGTCGATACAGTCCACGCCGATTGCTTGCAGTATCTCGGCTTCAACAAAGTGACCTATGCGACATTTTGCCATTACTGGGATCGTTACGCCCTCTTTAATCTGGATAATAAGTTCCGGGTCGCTCATACGCGCGACTCCACCGTGGGCGCGAATATCGGCTGGCACACGCTCCAATGCCATCACTGCCGCCGCTCCGGCTTCTTCGGCGATCTTGGCCTGATCTGCGTTAACTACGTCGCAGATCACTCCACCCTTGAGCATTTCGGGAAAACTGCGTTTAATCTGTGTTGTTCCTGTTTTTTGCATGAATAATGATCTCCTGGCGTGTGGTGATAGTGATTGTACTGAAATTCTATCACATATCGAGCGTCTCCCGCTAGAGCCAATCGCTTTGGGGCAGACCAGCCATCAGTTAACCTTTTGTCCTTCCTTGCCAAATTGTTTTGGGTAGACTGTCATCCATCGGTCGCTCCTGTCTTCTCTAAAGTTAGAAGATTAGATAAGATAGTCTTATAACATTTCACACTATGTCAATGAATATCATTGGAATCTTTTAATCTTTTTACGCTCGTAAATCAAGATATTAGCTCGGCAAAAAATAAGAATCTAGTGCCACTCCAAAGAAATTTTGCCTAAATTAGTTAGAAAGGCTGTCAATGTATACTTTCTTCCATAGTGGAGAGCACATCCACCTTGCTATCCAGCCGACCAACGCTGCTGACGGTTCTGTGATTCCGCGTGGCAACGCTGCTTCGTAGCCTTGATATGCAACCGACCAATGCTGCTGACGCGCTAACTGCGCTCGGGTCGGTTGCAAGTAACAGCATGATCGGAAAAAACCGCTCTCTATTGAAAAATTCTCTCTCAATCATCTTAAAGGAGTTTCTTGCATGAAGCAAAGAACATCCCTCTTCCCTGCAATCGCACTCCCAATGGCGGTGTTGGTGCTGATTGCAATGGCAATGATGCCAATGACAGCATCTGCCGCGCCTCCCAGAGGCGTAAAATCTCATCAGAAAGTCCATTTTATCTTACATTCGAGCAAGCAGTTGCACAGCACGGCGCCAAAAGTGAATCAGTTTGCAGGCAACAACCTCAATTATAACGGTGGCCCGGTCATGGGGGGAACGACCAATGTCTTCGCCATTTTCTGGGAACCCACCGGCAATGTCTCCGCGAACTATAACAATTTGATCCAGCGCTACTTTGGCGACATCGGCGGCTCGGCCCTGTACAATAATAACACCCAGTATACCGATTCGGGCGGAAACTTTCCTTCCAATGCGGTGCTTGCCGGCACCTTCATAGACAACACCCCCTACCCTGAGAGCCCATTGCTCGATAGCGATATCCAGAACGAGGTGTCTAACGCTCAAGCGATCAATGGGTGGAGCTCCAGCATCAATAATATCTTCTTTGTGTTCCTGGAAGCCGGACAGGACCTGTGCTTCGATGCCAGCTTCTCGCAGTGCGCTTCCAATACGTTCTGTGCATATCACAGCACCTTCGGGGCCAATACAATCTACGCCGCTATGCCGTATGCAGCCAGTTTTTCCTGCCTGGCTCCAGGTCAGACGCAACCAAACGGCGATGATGCGGATATAACGATCAATGTGACTTCTCACGAGCAGATGGAAGCTGCGACTGATCCGCTGCTCAATGCCTGGTTCGATGCCAACGGCCAGGAGATTGGCGACAAGTGCAACTTCACCTTCGGACCTCCCGATGGCAATGGCGGCGATATCACCATCAACGGCGATCCCTATGAAGTGCAGCAAGAGTGGGATAATGCCATTGGTGGCTGTGCCATCGCTGGCCCGTAAACTCTCATCAGGCGTTCCTGCTAAGGAAACGTGAAATCTTACGATGGCAGGGTAGCGTACTTGCCTGTACGCTACCCTGCCATAACTATTAGCTTCTGCCAGGATTATTGCTGAAACATCCAAATATACATAATTATGAGGATTGACGCTGCCTGCGGTCTGTGGTGTGATAGCAGTGGTTTTCGGCTGAGGCTATACCTCATTAAGGGTGGCGTATCCCCTCCCTCTATGGTATTGTAGATGTAGGCAGCGTGCAAAATTTGTTCCCGAAAGGTAGGGCGGCGATGATAGCAAAGCAACCAGACAAGATAATGCCTGCGGATAATATGCCAGGACCCCGGCAAGGGCAATGGACCTACAGCCACTATCTGGCGCTTCCAGATGATGGGCGGCGCTACGAAATTGTTGACGGAGTTCTGTATATGGCCCCTTCTTCTCCAACCTGGTGGCATCAATCGGCTGCCGGCACGTTGTATTATTATCTGATGACCCATGTCAAATATGCTGGACTGGGCAATGTTTTTATTGCTCCGCTCGATGTTGAACTGGCTTCCCATACTGTTGTGCAGCCCGATGTTGTTGTCCTGCTGAACAGGAATCTCGAAAAATGTACTTCCTCGCACATTATAGGCGCGCCCGATCTGGTGGTTGAGGTGCTTTCCCCCGGTACGGCGGCCTATGACCGTCATCAGAAATATAACGCGTACGCCCGAGCAGGCGTGCAGGAATACTGGGTTGTCGTTACTGAACGGGAAGCCGTTGAGGTGTTTTTCCTGGAGACCACGGGCTATTATCTGGCAGGTACCTATAGCGGCGAAGATACCATCCGCTCGCTGATCGTGCCGCATTTCCCGGTGCAGGTAAAGCAGTTTTTTTCGTAATGGCGGGAACTGATCTAGTTGATGCCCAGGCTCAAACGCAAGGCATTATCGACCTGGCGCAGCTCTTCGGACGTAATCATGCCACGGCGGCGCAGCAGGCGCGACTTTTCTATGGTCATGATCTGTTCGCACTTGACATCGGTGTAATCGGTTAGCCCGTTCTCTTCCGTGGGAGAGATGCGCACATGGAGGGAGAGTTCGCGCTCCGTGCGACTCATCGAGGCAACAACGGTCAAGGGATAAGAAATCGAACTATTCCCACGATCATTCTGAATAATTAACGCCGGGCGCGTGCCCTGCTGTTCGGCGCCACGACCAGGCGACCAGTTCACATCCCAGATCTCTCCGCGACGAGGACTGGGGATCGATGATACCTCTTGTTGCTTCGGGCTGGGCAATGTTTGCCTGGCCTCATCACTCATGCGACTATACCTTCGCGCCCAGCATCAAAAAAGAAGCGGGCATCTTCGAGAGTTTCTGGGATTGAGCCGAGATAGGCATAAGCTTCGTCGAGGGATCTGTTGAGGGAGGAGAGTTCGAGTTCACGTTTCTGGATGATCGCGGATTTTACTTGCTGGTAATTATCTTGTCTCATAAGCTCCATAATCGTCTCCACTACATCGCCTAAAGAAGAGTCAAGCTCGACCGCAAGAGCTTTTAGCTCTTTATGTTGGTTCGAAGGAATCTGGATGGATTTACGGACGAGGTTCTCATGACGATAAAAGTCTGTATGCGCGACAGCCATGAAGTTGCCTCCTATTTATATCGCGACGCCACCTTTTTCAATTGTAACTGCCCCTTTTGAAAAAGTCAATAAAAGGGCAGGCTCTTTTTCAGAAAGTGGGAGATTATAATTATCCAAAACAAGATTTTTAAGATGCCTGGCTGAAATGGGTCATTTGTCCCCGCAACGCCCTGCCTCCTTTACCGTAATATGACAATAGATACTAGTAGCACATCTTTTAATGGGCAAAGAGGGCCGAGTACGAAATTTATCGCTAGTCTTTACTTTTTCTCTTTTTTAACGTATAGTTTCCTTTAGCATAAGGTATACAATTGTATCACAAAATAGGAACAGCTAACGCCTGTTTTCTGCTTATTATGTCGCGAATAGCAAGCATTCGTTAACAAAATTATCCCAGATTGAGCGTAACTTTCTGCTTACAAGCGGGCTACAACTGTTATACAATGTTGTTATTAAGCATAAGAGAACAGATATTTGGGCGATACAGGTTGTCCTGTTTGTAACTCTCCCTGCGAACATTTGCCTGGGCTAGCAACCTACCTGCTCAATCCTGTTGCGCTACTCCACGGTGCCACTGCATCAGGAATGCTTAATTTAGTCGTAGAAAGGAACAAATAACATGGCGGATTCTCGACTGCGAAAAATGGCTCAAGTGCTTGTACATTATTCCCTCAAGATCCAGCCCGGCGATAAGCTTTCTATCATAGCCTATGATGTTGCAGCCCCCCTGGTCCGCGAGGTGTATCGCGAGGCTATCCGAGCCGGAGCGCATGTCTTCCCCCGTATCGCTATCGATGGTCTAAGACAGATTGAATTACAAGAAGGTACAGATGAACAGCTTACTTATGTTTCGGAATATGACGTGTTTCTCAGTGACTACTTCGATGCCGAGCTAAGTATCTGGTCTGAGCAAAATACGAAAAATATGGGAAAAATGGATCCGCGGCGTATGGCTAAAAAAAGGGAAGCGCAGGCACCTCTTTTTAATCGTTCATTAGAACGATTGGGCAAAGGCGAGATGCGCTGGTGCGGGACGCTCTTCCCGACGAACGCCTATGCCCAGGATGCTGGAATGTCTCTGTACGATTTTGAAGATTTTATGTATAAAGCGTGCTTACTTGACCTCGATGACCCGATCTCGGCCTGGCGCAAAGTTCATGAGGAGCAGCAGCGCATCGCCGACTTTCTTAGCCTGCATAATGAGATTCACATTGTCGCACCAGGAACGGATATCACCTATCACGTCGGTGGGCGCAAATGGATCAATTGCGCCGGTACCGAGAACTTCCCCGATGGTGAGATTTTTAGCAGCCCCATTGAGAATACCGTAAACGGCACCGTGCTCTTTAGCTATCCCGCCGTCTACGATGGCAAGTCCGTCGAAGATGTGCGGCTCACCTTCTCTTCCGGCAAAGTGGTGGAGAGTAGCGCCGGGCGCGGCCAGGATTTTCTCTCTGCAATGCTCGATACAGATGCCGGAGCTCGCTTTCTAGGAGAAGTTGCCTTCGGCCTTAACTACAACATCAAAGAGTTTACAGGCGAGGTGCTCTTCGACGAGAAAATCGGCGGCACCATGCATATGGCGCTGGGCGCCTCTTTACCTGAAGCTGGCGGCGTGAATAGGTCAGGCATCCACTGGGATATGGTGTGCGATCTCCGCGAAGGGAAGGTCTATGCCGACGGCCAGCTATGCTATGAACACGGGAAATTTATCATTTAGTTGCGGCTTGCAAAAGTTAATGAGGGATAGTGAGAGCATTGCCTGTTTTGCTCCGCAAAACAGGCAATGCTCTCACTATCCCTCATTTATATTTCAGCGCCGAAGACGCTGCAAAAAGAGCAGAAAAATAAAAGGAAAAAGTTCTAAAAAAAGGGGGGAATTGAATGGCCTTACAAACGTTTGGTAGGGAGTGGGGAAGCAGTTTTTCATTCAACCGGCAGGCCGAATGAAAGGGACTACTTGAAGTTATTGGAGCACAACTTCAGGTTCTGATTCGACGAGAAAATCGGGCAACATCTCAATCAACGGAACATCTTTTTTCTCGATCATACGATTGTTCTCATCTACAAAAACGATCTGTGGTACCAGCGAACGAATTTCCTCGTCGGTGTACTGACCATAGCTAATGATGATAACCAGGTCTCCCTCGGCGGTCAGGCGAGCGGCCGCCCCGTTGAGGCAAATGACGCCAGAGCCACGAGCGCCAGCGATGGTGTAGGTCTCCAGGCGAGATCCGTTGGTGATATTGACCACCTGGACCTTTTCGTAAGGGTAAATGTTGGCTGCATCGAGGAGGTTCTGGTCAATCGTGATGCTTCCAATGTAGTTCAGGTTGGCCTGGGTGACGGTAGCGCGATGAATCTTTCCCTTGCACATGGTCCTCTGCATAGTAATAGTGGTTCCTTTCCCGAATAGAATTTTTAACCTGATACATATAAGTATAGCTGGGAGGGTGCTTGCGCCGGTCTAACGACTGGTATAGCGGACTCATTTCCCATCATACTATAATAACGACCCAATGGGGTAATTGGGAACAGGTATGTAACAATCTGGAAATGAAATGTGAAAAAAGTAACATCATTAGCTTATGGTTCCAGAATATGGTCTGTTATTACCGCTTGTAGCCATTAAAAATTATTTTGCTGCGCTCCCTCTCCGATGGGACTTTTAGGCTGATCGCTTTTTAAGGTTGCCAGGAGTCCCACGGCGTACGCTTCAGCAACGCTCTGTGCGTCATATATTGCGTTGCCCATGAGCAGGCGATAGCGGCACTTCCAGCGCCGGGCGGGCCAGGGGGCAAGCTTAATCAGTGTATATGTCTCGGCATGGCGCTCTAACGCCTCGCGCAAAGCGGTCTCGCCAAAATCGCTCACGCCGTAGGCGGTCAGTTGCCTTTGTAACGTTTCAGGGACCATGCTGCTTACCCTCTGATTGAGCGCATCACGGCTCCCGCTTCTTCGGGCGTAAGCGACTCGAAATCCGTTCGCGGGAGGCGTCTGGGCATGATGGTAAATGGTCCGCTCCAGCTCTTCGCTTGCTCCTCCAACCAGTCCAGCACGGCAAAAGATTTTGCCCGCGCTTCCTCCACTATAGGATAGCGTTGGGCCGCGCGCTCAAAGACTTCCTGATCTTTAGTATAGACGCTGTAATCTTCACGCACCACCACATCGATATACAGGTCGGTGTAGATAAGCTCGCGCGATGTGCTGGTGTAGGATGGCGTTGGTAAAACAACATCGCAGTAGCCGCTGACGAAGCTGCCGTCTTCGTTGTACCCGATATGAATAGTATACCAGGCTCCCGGCCAGAAGTAGGAGATCTGGTGCTTATGAGCGATCCACGTTCCAGGCTTCCAGTGCATCTCTGTACCCTTAGGCGTCCAGATTGAGATGTACTGCTCACTGATCGGGAGCTGGTAGCCGCGCCAGCAGGCCCATTGATCGCCGTTCACCAGCATTTTACGGATGTCTGCCTCTAATAGCATAAAATATCCCTCTTTGTACGGCAAGTCAGCAACGTTTATCGAGTAGATTATAGCCGAAGTGCTCTATTCTCAACAAGTCTTTGTTGACGCAACATATGATTTGCGACAGCCGCTCCTTATAAAGAAAATACCGCGCATAGATAGTGGTATAATACCAGCGTAAGAACATGCTCAAAGAGGAGGATGCATGCAGAATACCACCGAAGAAACTCGCATCGAACGCGATTCGATGGGCGAGATGCGGGTTCCCATAAACGCATATTACGGCGCGAGCACACAACGGGCCGTGCTCAACTTCCCGATCAGCGATCTCCGTTTCCCGCGCGAGTTTATCCGCGCCCTGGGACAGATCAAGCAGGCGGCGGCAGAGGCCAACATCACATTGGAGACCGTTGATCCCAACATTGCCTCAGCCATTATTCAAGCTGCCCAGGAAGTGATTGATGGCAAGCTGGACGATCACTTTGTGCTTGACATATTTCAGACCGGCTCTGGCACCTCCACCAATATGAACGCCAACGAGGTGATTGCCAATCGCGCCAATGAACTGCTGGGCGGCTCTCGCGGCTCGCGCAAGGTTCACCCCAACGACCATGTAAACTTTGGTCAATCATCCAATGACGTGATTCCGACCGCGATCCACCTGGCGGCACTGGTGAGCATCGAACACAACCTGATCCCGGCGCTCCAGGGATTGCAGCAGGCTCTGACGCAGAAGGCGGAAGAATTTATGCCCATTATCAAAACCGGACGCACCCATCTCCAGGATGCGACACCCATCCGGCTGGGACAGGAGTTTCTGGGCTACGCCGGTCAGATCGAGCGCGGCATCGCCCGCGTGCGCCACGCGCAACAGGAGCTCTCGGAAGTGGCGTTGGGCGGCACTGCCGTCGGCACCGGCGTCAACACCCATCCCGAGTTCGCGGCCCTCGTCTGCCAGCGGCTCGCGCGCATGAACAATGTGACGGTCCGCGAAACGAGCAATCATTTCCAGGCGCAGAGCACGTTGGATAATGCAGTGGAAGCCAGCGGCTCGCTGAACACGCTGGCAGTCAGCCTGATGAAAATCGCCAACGATATCCGTTGGCTTGGCTCTGGTCCACGCGCAGGCATCGGCGAGATCGAACTGCCCGCCGTGCAGCCCGGCAGCTCGATTATGCCGGGTAAAGTCAATCCGGTGATCGCGGAGTCAGTCTGTATGGTCTGCGCGCAGGTCATGGGCAATCATACAACCATCACTGTTGGCGGCCAATCTGGCAACTTCGAGATCAACGTGATGATGCCGGTTGTGGCATACAATCTGTTGCAATCGATTCGCCTGCTGGCAGCCGTCGCGCGCAACTTCACCGAGCAGTGCATCAAGGGTTTGAAGGCGACCACGAAGGGGCCGGAGATGGTCGAGCGTGGCCTGGCAATCTGCACCTCGCTCGCGCCTGTGATCGGCTACGACGCTGCTGCCGATATCTCGAAGGAGGCTCACAAAACCGGAAGAACCGTCCGCGAAGTGGCCCGTGAGCGCACGCAACTCTCGGAAGAGGAGCTCGACCGCATCCTCAATCCCGAAAACATGACCCGTCCCGGCCTTGATGGCGGCCCCGCCGGCGGATAAAAACAAGCCGGAGGGCAAAAACAATTTGTAGGGGCAGGGTGAGGACACACAGGGCGGAGGTGTGCAGGGCGGGGGCAAGCCCGCCCCTACAGGAATCCCTCGCCCGCTATATTATGAATTGCCATCGATGCCGTGGCGACGAGATTGATCGCGTCCGCTTTAGCGCCCGTACCTCCCGAACATCTCCCTCGCCCCAACGCGGGCAAGCGCGAGGCCCCCTCCCAGGCCCATTCCCCACCCCTTGCCCCTACCGTCCTCCGAAAAATGACCTGATGCGGCGCGAGCGGCATATCATCATACTCGCGAAATGATTTCTTTTATTTCATCTTTATGGTAGAATTATTGCTATAAGGTTTTTTAGATAAAACAATCACTTCAAGGGTAATATGAAGCAAACCGCTTCAGGAGGATGTCATGGCCTCTTCCTTTCAAGACCTTCAGCGTTTCCTTACCGTCACTGTGATTGTTTATCCTCTGTGCGGCCTTTTGACCTGGTTCATGTGGCGGGCGGTGAGACACCAGACAAAAACGCCGCGTCCTGCTGCCCATTTACGCATGTTTGCTCTCTGGCTCATTTTTCCCCCTTTGTTGTTGTACGTCCTTCAATTTGTATTTCCTCCCCTTACCGTATATTTTCTTTGTTTGCCCTTTGGAATGATTGTTATTCACCTCTACTTCCTATATGCCATTGAGAAGAATGATTTTATCCACCCAGAATCCCTGGCGGCAGTTATGGTGATCCACTTGATAGCATTGGGGGTTTGTTCTGTCAGTACCTTCCCGCTCACCATTTCCAGGATTCTTCTAGCTTTTACTTCTCTCGATCCTTCCCTTGTGGATTTTTTGGGGTATAGCACGTCATTTGCCTGGTGCATGCTTGATGGGTTTGCTATATGGCTGTACGGGAAAAAAAAGCAGTGGGATGTCTACCCTCCTTTTTATATTGAAAAGCGCAAGCCCCAAAAAGCTCGGAAGAAGCTTTTCTAATGCAAAAAACTACTAACATCGCCTATTTTAGTGTCCCCAGAGCGAAGACTATAGTGCATGCCACAAAGAAGAGACTAAAACCGCTTAATAGCCAGGGACCCACCCAGCGGTGGCGACCCTCAATGCGCGCCTGCTGTGGATCTGCTGGCAAGTAGATGACCGTAACTGGTTGATTGACCTGGTACACCCGAAAGGAACCGGTATTGACAATAAAGGTAACGGGGTCGGCACTCTCAAGGGTCTGAAAACGGACCACAGCATCATACACAGTAGTAGATCCTCTACCCTTAGATCCTCTACCCTTCCGCGTTCCCTCCCGTCGAGTATCGATGGCGATTACTTCACCTGGAACAGTCAGGCCATGTTTGCTGAAATGGAACTCCCTCCATAAAGCCCAGAATCCGATCAAGGCAAAGAGTAGCCCGCCACCAACAAGCAGCGCCACTATGCAGGTAGCGAATGAAAGAAGACTCAAAAGAGCAAAAAAAGATCTCATTGGAGCCCTCCAAAAGCGTAGGATGGGCATGCGGGGCGGGGGCAAGCCCCGCCCCTACAGTCAATTATTCCTCAATCGTGGTAAGATCGCCCAGTTCGGTGCCGAGTTCGCGTGCCTTGAGGACGCGGCGCATGATTTTTCCTGAGCGCGTCTTGGGCAGGCCAGCCACAAATTCCAGTTCGGAAGGGGTGGCGATGGGGCCAAGTTCGTGGCGAACGTGCTCAATCAGTTGTCCCTTGAGTTCTTCGCTGGGATTTTGCCCCACTTTGAGCGTCACGAAGGCTTTGATGGCCTCTCCCTTGATCGGATCAGGCTTGCCGATGACGCCTGCTTCGGCAACGGCGGGATGGCTGACCAGCGCGCTTTCGACATCAGCCGTGCCGATGCGATGCCCCGCGACGTTCAACACATCATCGTAACGTCCGATGACGGCGATATAGCCATCCTCGTCGATGGTGGCGACATCGCCCGCGGTGTAATAAGGTGGGAAAGTCTTCCAGTATTCGAGGTAGCGTTCTTCGTTGCCCCAGATGGTGCGGAACATCTGCGGCCACGTTCCCTCTATCACCAGCAAACCACCATGATGCGGCTCCGCAGGCTGACCCAGGCGGTCCAGCACCTTGACGGTATAGCCGGGGAAGGGTTTGCCCGCACGCCCGACGCGCACCTCCATGCATGGCAATGTGCCAACGGTGGGAGCTGATGTTTCGGTCTGCCACCAGTTATCGCAGATGGTCAGCCTGCCATTGCCGATATGTTCCTTTGCCCACAGGTATGCTTCGGGATTGAGCGGCTCGCCCGCGCAAATGACGAGGCGCAGGCTCTCGATATTATGCGCTTTGGGATATTGCGGCCCGAACTTCATAAACATACGCAAGGTCGTTGGTGCAGTAAAAAGTTTGGTCACGCCGTATTTCTCGATGGTGGCCCAGACAATGCCTGGATCGGGATAATCAGGCGCGCCCTCGCGTACCAGAATGGTGGTACCGTTAGCCCAGGGACCGTAAACCATAGCGGTATGCCCGACGATCCAGCCAATATCCGACATGCACCAGTAGATATCATCTTCTTTCAGGTCGAAAGCCAGCTTGATGTAATACGCTGTGCCGACCATATAGCCGCCATGAACATACATGCAGCCCTTTGGCGCGCCTGTAGAACCTGAAGTGTAGAGGGTAAATAGGGGATCTTCTGATTCCATCACTTCAGCTGCGCAGGTGGTTGGCTGATTGCTGCAAAGTTCGTAAAAATCAATTTCGCGGCTACTCTTCAAAGGAATGGCAGGTGTGGCTCGCCGATAGACGACGACTTTTTCGACGATATCCAGGCCCTCGACGGCTTCATCAACGATAGCTTTCAGGTTGATGGCTTTACCACGCCGATAGCCAGCATCGGCGGTCACAACGACATGAGCCTGGGCGTCTTCGATGCGGGCGCGCAGCGCTCCACTGCCCAGCCCCGCATAAACGACCGAGTGAATCGCTCCCAGTCGTGCGCAGGCCAGCATAGTGGCGACGCCTTCGGGCGTGAGCGGCAGGTAGATACAGACCCGATCTCCCTTCTTGACGCCCAGCGACTTCAAGCCGTTGGCAATCTGGCAGGTGAGCGCGAGTAGTTCGCTAAACGTATAGGTGCGCTCCTCGCCCTCTTCGCTCACCCAGAGCAACGCCTTCTTGTTGGCGCGGCTGCCGTGAGCGTGCCGATCAAGACAGTTGGTGGTGATATTGAGCTGGCCGCCGCTAAACCAGCGCGTTTTGGGTATCTGCCCCTCCACCACGCGCTTCCAGGGCTTGACCCAGGTGAACTCCCTGGCAATCTTATCCCAGAAGCCCTCCGGGTCGCGCGCGGCCTCGTCGTAGAGCTCCTGGTAGTCCTTGACTGCCAGGGTGGCGAGCAGGTCAGGATTGGGCGGAATGCGCACTTCCGTCGATAGGAGCTGCTTGAATGTGGACGTTTCGTTGTTAGCTGCGCCCTGCTGTCCATTGCCGGATTGTGAGGTCATATACTGCTTCCTCCTTGATTCTATCCGTATGTAGCCCTTTGGTTCGGGGTATTTATAGCCAGATACGCCAGCGGTCAGCCCTGTCCACACCTGAATTGCTGGATAAGTCGTAGTGGTTAGGCCAGAGGCTCGCCTGCGCATCCAGTCCTTTGTAGGCAATCGCGATTGCTCCAGCCCAGGTTTCATCTACGCCGAGCGCGTCCATTTCTGAGCGGGAAAAGAAGCGAGCATCGTCAATCTCGGCGAGGTTGGGACGCAGTTCGCTGATGGGCGAGAGCAGCCTGGCGCGAAACATAAAAAAGTAGTTGTGTTCCCCCTCATCCGTGACCAGGAGGCGAATCCCCAGCAGCCCCTCAATCTCCACCCGCAGATTCGTCTCCTCGAAGGTTTCGCGTGCCGCCGCATCATCGGGCATCTCTCCCAGATTGACGCGCCCCGCTGGCAACAGGTAGCGACCCTTCGTTACACCGTAGATATTGCGCACCAGCAAAACGCGGTCGTCGTGCATCACAACGGCTCCCGCGCCAATGCTGATGGGCCGTTTCGGTGCTGGACGCTTCTCGGTGGGGTCGGGTGCATCATGCTGCGGCATACGGAATTCCCTCCTGGCTGGTTCTGGTATCGGGCGGTTGCTATCATTCTTTCCATTAGTATATAGCAAAAATAGGATATCGCCAAAATATCCAGAACGATCTAAAGACGACTAGAGGACGACCAAAAGACGAGTTTGTGGTTCTCGAAAAGACCTTTCCCCAGTAATCTTAACTTCAAGAGACGGACAGCACCTTGATAGAACAAGTGTTATCCTCGTTTCAGCCTTGTATCAAAAGAGCTTGCCCTGCGTTTCTTCTTTAAAGAAGAAACGCAGGGCAAGAGCAAGCAACATAGGCATGTACTCTATCTCTGCAATTCAAAAGGAAAGGAAAGACATCTATGTTTCAAACACGCCTGACGACAGACCAACCCAAAAAGGGCCGCAGGCTGCTTCCACTGCTCAGCGGGTTTCTCGTTGTCGCCGTTTTAGCCGGCGCCCTGGTATTCTCCAGCACTATCAGGAGCGGAGCACATGCGGCAGCAGCAAGCACGCATTGCGCCACCAGACAAAGTAGTGAGACGCTCAATGATGGATTCGGCAATGTCCTTGACTGGCTCAGGATGACGACGACCTGGTGCTGGAACGGTCTTACCGTGACCAGCCATAAAACGGTCCTCGCCTGGGGAGTGACCACACTTGGCAATATCACTGGAGACTCTGCTTTATTCTCTCCTGACTTTTCCTTCAACTGTTATGTTGCCTCCGGGAGCAACCGGGGTTGTTCAGGCAATCACGAGGTGGCAACAGAAAAGTTTGATAACGCATTCCTGAAGAATGGAATTGCGATAACTGTCAATGAGTGGGAAAACTACAAAGGGCAATTCTTCAGTCAGGGCTCCGTGAAACATTGTCCAGGAGGGTGTTGAAAGAAACCAGAGCAATGATCAAATGATTAGAGCGATGGTTGTGGAAATACCTCGCAAGGTCGCTTCCACAACCATTTCCTATCCCTGCTCTCACCGCTTTTGTGGTGTGGTGAGAGGAAAGGCGGTCAACTGAACGTCTGGCTGTTATGGCGTCAGCCTCGTCATATCGCGCGGGAAGAGCGCGGTGAGCTTGACATTAGTAGCGCCGATGAGCTGCATCAAAAGCCGCTCAGACCCGATGGCGAAGCCGCCATGTGGTGGCATGCCGTATTTGAACGCTTCAAGGTATGTCGCAAATGGCTCTAAGGGGAGACGCGCTTTCTCCAACGCCGCTCTGTAATCCTCGTAGCGATGCAGGCGTTGCCCACCCGTGACCAGCTCGGTGCCGCGGAAGATCAGGTCAAACGAGTTCGAGTATTGCGGCCTGCCTGGCTCTGGATACGTGTAAAACGGGCGTTTCACCATAGGATAGCCTGTGACGTAGAGAAAATCGCTCCCAAATTCCTGCTGCGCCCACTCGCCCAGCCAGCGTTCGTCCTGTGGCGACAGGTCTGGCTCCCCGCGTACGTCCACTCCATAACGCTTGAGGATGAGCTCCTGAGCATCGGCAAAGTGAATATGCGGGATCTCCTCTGGCACGGCTGGCATTTGCACGCGAAGCAGCTCCAGTTCCGCCCTGTATTGCTCGTCAAATGTAGCCAGGATGCCTGCTATCACGTCGCGTAACAGGGCCATCACGGTGAAATGGTCTTTGATAAAGCCAAATTCCGCGTCCAGGCTGACGTACTCGTTCAAGTGCCGCGCCGTATCGTGTGGCTCGGCCCTGAACACGGGTCCGACCTCAAAAACGCGCTCAAAAACGCCAACCATGATCTGCTTATAAAACTGCGGGCTCTGAGCCAGGTAGGCCGGTCGGTCAAAGTAGTCCAGTTTGAACACGTTCGCCCCGCTCTCGGTGGCCGCTGCGACGATCTTGGGAGTCTGGATCTCGGTAAAGCCACGGGCCGCGAGCGTGCTGCGAAAACTAGCCATTGTCCCGCTGGCGAGGCGCAGAATGGCCCGCCGCGCCGGGTGGCGGTTGGCGACAACGGCATGATCGAGCAGTGTACTGAGGCCAGCCGTGATCTTGCGCTTGTTGAGCGCAATCGCAGGCCCCTCGTTCACAGGCGTGATAACTTCGATCCGCAGATCGTGCAGTTCGCAGCCGCCGGGCGCCTGGGGCTCGCTCACGACCAGCCCTTCAACCGCGACAACGCTTTCAATGCCAGCATAGCACTCGCTCAACGGAGCCATTTCAGCCTCGGTCTCTGCAACCGCCTGAACCTGCCCCCAACCGTCGCGAATCACAAGAAAATTGATGCTGCCCAGCAAACGTAACGAATGTAGCCAGCCGGCGATGCGCACGCGCTCGCCTACACGCGCTGTAACTTCCGTCGTCAATATTCTTTGCATTAGAGAAAGCTCCTCTGGTCTGTAATCACAGCAGGCTTGCCTGAATTGTTATAAGGAAGTACACCACGGCAAGCCTGCTCACCATTCAGACTTTATGTGCCTTCCTCTCGATTATTGTCGTCTTCTTCGTTATCCATACCGCATCCTTTCATGGCTAGAAGCGGTTTCCTGCACCCACATAAGCAATAAAAAAGCCCCCATCCTTTGGAGGACGAGGGCGAATTATGCCTGTCGTGGTACCACCACCATTTATCTCACTATGGAGACCTTTGCCAGTTCTTGCCTTTCTCTGTGTATAATAATCTTAGAGCGAGAACAGGCGCAAACCGCCGCGCTATAACGGGCGCGTCCCGAAAACCGGCTACTTTGGAGCTACAGGGCAACCGGTAGCTTCCCGAGCTGTGGCTCCCTGAGCTGTGGCTCCCCGATTCATCGTGGGAGGAGTTGCCCCTACGTTTCTGTGTTTCGCCGGTTAGCTCAAGGGTGTTATCAAGCAGGGGCGGCAATGATGCTTGCAGCGAGCGCATCACTCTCTGTATGCCGGATAGCTGCATGATGTGTCCCTATCATCGCTTTTCTATCTCATATTACGCTGAATATAGCATAGGGCTAGCTCAATGTCAAGCGCAATGTCTGCTCCGCGCTCATCCAGATAGCATTGCAAGCAGCCAGATAAAAAAATCCGGTAACTTGCCATCGTCTGGAAAAAGGTGTTACAATGAAGAGGTCCTATTGGATGAGGCAAAGGAGCGGCCAGTCCTCTTAACAGTTCAATAGACGTACAGCCACAGGAATCAAGAACGTGACATCATATCTCATCGAGATACGAGCAAGCTCACAGCGGCATGATATCTATGCCCGTAAGCTTGCTCGCGAAATATTACACTTACCGGCAAAACACCTGCCTTCGCTGGCACAGATCATTGCCGTTCAAGATAAAGAGCCTTTGGTTCTCCATACCGCTCAGCTTTATCGCATTGGCGGCAACCTTAGCCCTATCCTGCTCAATCAACTCATCAAGCAACTGCTCGTTGATCCTGTGGTGCAGGAAGCTCAGGTGTGGACGGAAACAGAGCCGGTGTATGCTCCATCAGGTCATATTGTTGATGTGTACTATCATCCAGGCGTGACGGATACGCTGGCGGAGAGTGTGCTGGCGGGCGCCAGGATCGTGGGAATCACAGGACTTGAGCGGGTCGAGACCGGCCATCGCTTTGTGCTGGACCCGCGTTTAAGCGTAGAAGACGTTCGGGCCATTACGCAAGCGGCATTGTATAACCCGGTCATTCAAGAGTATAGAATGCTTGCCTCTTTGGACCAGAGGGATAGTGCCGCGCCACAGGAGGTTACTCGGACCTCAAAAGTCGTAGCGGAGAAACTTACTATAGATGAGCGGGCGACCGGTAGGGTCGCCCATACAGCTTTTATTCCCCTTGCGCAGATGACCGACGAGCAGTTGCTTGCTACCAGCAAAGAGGGGCTGCTGGCCTTGAACCTGGATGAAATGCAGGCGATCCAGCGTCATTATCGCACGATGGGACGCGAGCCGACCGACGTCGAGCTGGAAACGCTGGCCCAGACCTGGTCGGAACATTGCTCGCATAAAACGTTCAAGGCAACCATCCACTATCGTGAACTGGATAGCAACGGCAACGAACTGGAAACAGAGCAGATTAATAGCTTGCTCAAATGTTATATTATGCGCGCTACCGAGGAGATCAGGCCGCCCTGGCTGGTTTCGGCTTTTAGCGATAACGCAGGCATCATTCGCTTTACCGCTACGCACGACCTTGCTTTCAAGGTTGAGACGCATAACCATCCGTCGGCGATAGAGCCGTTTGGCGGCGCGAATACGGGCGTGGGCGGCGTGATTCGTGATGTGCTCGGCGTCTCGGCTCAGCCGATTGCCTGTACCGATGTGCTCTGCTTCGGTCCGCCCGATACCTCGGTGGACGAACTGGCCCCTGGCATCCTTTCGCCACAGCGCATCGCCGATGGTGTGGTCAATGGCATACGCGATTATGGTAACAAGATGGGTATTCCCACCGTGAACGGAGCCATCCTGTATCACCCTGGCTATATTTACAATCCGCTGGTCTACTGCGGCTGCCTGGGCATCCTGCCGCAGGGGAGCCATCCACGCGCGGTCGAGCCTGGAGATAAGATTGTGGCGCTTGGAGGCCGCACCGGACGCGACGGCGTGCATGGCGCGACCTTCTCATCAGGTGAGATGAGCAGCGAAATCAATGCGCAGGCGGGGAGTGCCGTCCAGATAGGCGCGCCCATCACGGAGAAGAAGGTCACGGACGTGATTATGCAGGCCCGCGACCGCCAGCTCTACCACGCCATTACGGATTGTGGAGCGGGTGGCTTCTCTTCAGCCATTGGCGAAATGGGAGCTGAGACAGGCGCCTGCGTCGAACTCGCCCATGCCCCGCTCAAATATCAAGGGCTGGCCCCGTGGGAAATCTGGCTCTCCGAGGCGCAAGAGCGCATGGTGCTCGCCGTTCCTCCGGCCAGCCTGGACGAGTTGCTAGCCATCTGTGCTGTCGAAGATGTCGAGGCCAGCATTCTTGGCACCTTCACCGATGACCGCTGTTTGACCGTGACCTATCACGGCGAGGTGATTGCCGACCTGGATATGGACTTCCTGCATCATGGCAGGCCGCCCCGCGCACTTGATGCGGTATGGAAGCGCCAGCCCATCCAGAGCAGCTCTCCGCTACAGACGAGTTCGATGTCCCTGCCTGATCTGACGCAATCGCTGGAACCAACCTTGCTGGCGCTGCTGCGCCATCCTTCGATAGCTTCAAAAGAAGATGTGGTGCGGCGCTACGATTTTGAAGTGCAGGGGGCGACCGTCCTCAAGCCTCTGGTTGGGCGAGCCGGCAATGGGCCAGGAGACGCGGCTGTGTTGCAACCCATTCTCCCGCAGCCATCGCAGGCGGGCATTGTCATCTCCAACGGCCTCAATCCGCTTTACGGTCAGATTGATCCCTATCATATGGCGATCAATGCGGTGGATGAGGCGCTACGCAACCTGACAGCCGTCGGAGGCGATGTCACGCATGCCGCCATCCTGGACAACTTCTGCTGGGGCAATCCCGCCGATCCCGAGCAACTGGGCCTGCTGGTGCGCGCCGTCAAAGGGTGCCATGATGCTGCTCTTGGCTTCCGCGTCCCCTTTATTTCGGGGAAAGATAGCCTCAACAACGAGTATCGCTCCAATGGACGTCGCATTCCCGTTATTCCCACCTTGCTGATCTCAGCCGTAGGGGTGATTGACGATGCCACCCAGACGATTGATATGGCGCTTAAAACTCCTGGCAACCTGCTCTACTTGATCGGCAGGACACGCAATGAATTAGCGGGTTCGCATTATACAGAAATTGTTGACCAGCGTTCATTTACGCAGATTTTCCCCCAGACCGCCCTGCCTCAGGTAGATATTGAGCATGCCCTTCTCACCATGAAGGCATTGGGTGAAGTCATTCGTATGGGGCTGGTGCGAGCCTGCCATGACCTCTCCGAAGGCGGGGTAGCCGTGGCTGTGGCTGAAATGGCGTTAGCAAGTATGCAAGGGGTCACGATTGATGCCAGCCGCATCGTGCTTGCGCAAGGCGTGCCGATCCAGAGGCTACCTGGCTTAAAAAATATTGTCCGCCTGTTCAGCGAATCGCCCTCGCGCTTCCTGGTCGAGATCGCGCCCGAACAACTGGGGGCCTTCGAGCGGCATATGCGCTCCAACGGCATCAACGATATTGCGTATATTGGCACCGTTAGCGCAAATGAACGGTTAATCATCCGGGATGGGGATACTGAACTGCTCAACCTTAGTGTGACGGAGCTACAGCAGGCATGGAAAGGGGTTCAGGCATGACTCGCGCTCTCGTTTTACGCGCTCCAGGCATCAATTGTGACCATGAAACGGCTCAAGCCTGTCGCGTAGTTGGCTTTGAGACGGAGCTGGTCCACATTAATCAACTCATCAAGTCGCCTGAGAAGCTGCTGGATTACCACTTTCTAGTCTTCCCCGGCGGTTTCTCCTATGGCGATGACCTGGGCGCAGGCAAGCTGCTGGAGATCAACCTGTTGACTCATCTTGGTCCGCAACTCCGGCGTTTTATTGATGAAGGCCGCCCTGTGCTTGGCATCTGTAACGGCTTCCAGGTGCTTGTGCGCGCGGGCCTCCTGCCGGATACCACTGGGACGGCATCCTTAGCCGACATAGAGCAAGCGCAAGAGCAAAGCTGCTCCTGGAATGACTCTGCCGCCACGCTGACCGAGAATGGCTCGGGACAGTTCGAGTGTCGCTGGGTGACGCTCAGCCCACAGCCCGGCGTCTGCATCTTCACCCGTGGGATAGAGCATCCCATCGAGCTGCCTGTCGCGCACGGCGAAGGGCAGTTTGTTTTCAAGGGAGATCTTGACGCATTACGAGCTAACGGCCAGATTGCGCTCACCTATGCAGCCAGCGACGGGCGGGCCACGGAGGGCGTCGCGTATCCCGACAACCCGAACGGTTCGATGGGCAATATCGCGGGCATCTGTAATGCGCGCGGCAATGTCTTTGGTTTGATGCCGCATCCCGAGCGATACGTGCATGCGCTCCAGCATCCACAGCGGCGCGCAACGGCAAACGGTGAAGGTGATGGTCTGCTGATCTTTAAAAACGCCTATCGCTATGCGCAGCGCCTGGCGGGCCATTCAGGACCAATCGCTCCTGTTCAGCAGCCGGCAAAAGCGTCAACCTCTTACGCCGAAAGCGGAGTGAACATTATCGCCGCCGACCAGGCCAAACGCCTGATGCAAAAGGCTGTACGTCGGGCGCAGGGTGCCGATGTCCTGGCAGGTATGGGAGCGTTCGCGGGCGTCTTTAACGCTCGCGCCCTTCAGAAGATGCGGCGTCCCGCGCTCGTCGCTTCTACCGATGGTGTGGGCACGAAAACGCTGATCGCCGCCCAGGCCAGGCGCTACAATACCATCGGGCACGACCTGGTCCATCATTCCGCCAACGACCTGCTGACCCAGGGAGCGAGGCCGCTTTTCTTCATGGACTACCTGGCGACGGGCAGGCTCGATCCTGTGCAGGCTGCCCTGATCGTGCAGAGCGTGGCCTGCGCCTGTCAGGGCATTGGCTGCACGCTACTGGGCGGTGAGACGGCGGAAATGCCGGATGTCTACCTGCCGGGCGCGTTCGATCTCGCAGGCACGATAGTCGGCGTGGTCGAGCAAGAGGAGGCTATCAATGGCTCGACCATTGGCGCCGGCGATGTGCTGCTCGGCCTGCCATCCAGCGGATTGCACACCAATGGCTATTCGCTGGCCCGGCGCGTCTTCGCCTCTTATCCGCTCGACACCGTTTTCCCCGAACTGGGGGAGCCTCTGGTCGATGCCCTGTTGCGCCCCCACCGTTGTTACCTGAATGAGATCAGGCAGATCCGCGAGTACCTGGCGGACCGCGGGCGTTTCATCAAAGGCATTGCTCATATCACAGGCGGCGGCTTCGAGGGCAATGTCTCGCGCATTCTCCCCAGAGGGATGCAGGCCGTGATCGAAACGCAATCGTGGAAGGTTCCGGCCCTTTTCCAGTTGCTTGCCCGCTTAGGTAATGTAACGCGTGACGAACTGTATCGTACTCTCAATATGGGGATCGGTATGGTCATCGTACTCTCCCCTAAAGCTGCGTTAGAGGCACGCAGCCTGCTCCCTGAACTGCTGACAATAGGGCATATCGCCGAGGGGGAAGGGGTGGTGTTGCATTAACTGAGCATATTCGGATGTTGCAGGGATGCTCTGGTCAACTTTGATGATAGTCAGGAGTTAATGGAACAATGATAGATAACCCGTCATTTGGCCCTTTGCTTTCCGAAGGGAAAACAAAGATTATTTATGCAGACCCGGATAATAGTGAGCTGGCGTACATGGTCAGCAAAGACCAGATTACGGCAGGAGACGGAGCCAGGCGCAACGAGCTGGTCGGGAAGTCGCGCTGGAGCACCATTACCACCGCTAACGTCTTCCGCTTGCTGAACCGCGAGGGTATTGCGACTCACCTTGTGGAGCAGATCAACGACACCACGCTGCTGGTGCGTCGTTGCGCCATGCTGCCGGTTGAAGAGGTAATGAGGCGAATCGCCACCGGCTCTTATCTCAAGCGCAATCCTGAGGTCAGCGAGGGGACGCGCTTCGAGCCGGTACTGGTTGAAACTTTTTTAAAGGACGATGCCAATCATGACCCGCAAATATGGGAAAAAGACATCATTAGTATGGGGTTAGCCTCAGCAACAGAAATTGAGTGGATGGCAGCTCAGGGTCGAAGGGTCTTTGAGGTCCTCGAACGAGCCTGGGCCTCTGTTGATGTCACGCTGGTCGATCTGAAAATCGAGTTCGGGCGTGATCAGCAGGGCAATCTACTGGTCGCGGACGTCATCGACAACGATAGCTGGCGACTCTGGCCTGGAGGTGATAAAAATCGCATGCTCGACAAGCAGGTGTATCGCAACTTGCAAAACGTCACAGACGCTGACCTGCAAAATATTGCGGACCGCTATGCTCTGGTGGCTGATCTTACAGGGAAACTGCATGCGTAGCCAATGCTATCGCTATCTCGCTTTGTAATCAGGTGTCTGGATCGCCTGCAAGTCGGGCGATCCTTCTCAACCGCACTCCTGAGCTTCGCAGGGGCCAGGTTTACCGCGCCCGTGCAGCATTGGAGCGCGAGGCAGACAGTAGGGGCCAGGTTTACCGCGCCCGTGCAGCATTGGAGCGCGGAAAGTTTCAAAGTAGAGCGAATCCTTTCAGTGCGTTCAGCCATAGCATAATTGCAGTATCCTCAAGCGGATCGAGATACTTCGCTTCCGCCTTCCTGAGCGAAGCTAGCGCGTCAGCGGCGTTGGAACGCGGAAGGTTTCAAGGTAGCCACGGGCTCCGCCGCTCTCCTTGAGGAGAAGGATAGCATCAAACCTGAAAATGTCAAGTGGAAATGCAATAAGGAGCAAACCCAGAGAGGAGCATGAGCATGGAGCGACTACGGGACGCATGTGGAGTGGTAGGCATCTATGCCCAGAAACGCGACCAGAGTTTTGACGTACGCCATTATCTCACGCTGGCCCTTACCGCATTACAGCACCGGGGGCAAGAAAGTGCAGGCATGGCCGTATACGATAGTGAAGGTTGCATCAGCCATCGCATTGGCATGGGGAAAGTGCGCGAAGTATTTTTCGATTCAGGAAAAAGCTTGCCCTTCACTCATTGCGGTATAGGTCACGCGCGTTACTCCACAACCGGCTCTAGCTGCGTCGAGAACGCGGGGCCGTTTATTGTCGGTTCGCGTAACCAGCAAGATACCATCGCTCTGGCTCACAATGGCAACCTGGCAAACGGTATGATGCTGCGCGAACAGCTCCCGCAGGATGTCCTGGATGTGCTGGAGTCAACGACCGATAGCGAGGTGATCGCATTTCTCCTCCTGCATGCTACTGGCAGAACTTTACGCGATAGGATCATTGCCACGTTCCCTTTATTGCGAGGCGCTTATAGCCTGGTATTCCTGGCTGAAGGCAAACTTTATGCTATGCGCGATCCCTGGGGCATGCGGCCATTATGCATAGGTCGCATCGACAATAACTGGATCATCGCGTCCGAATCGTGTGCGCTGGACCGTACCGGAGCGACCTTTGTGCGCAAAGTCGAGCCCGGCGAATTAATCACTATAGACGAAGACGGTCTGCACTCGGAGATACTGGTCAAAATGCCACGCAGCGCGCTCTGCGTCTTCGAGTACATTTATTTTGCCGATGCCACCAGCCGACTCAATGGCCGCTACACCTATGCTGTGCGCGAAGCACTGGGCCGCGAACTGGCGCGCGAATATCCTGTTGAGGCCGATCTTGTCGTGCCCGTTCCCGATTCGTCCATCCCTGCCGCGCTCGGCTATGCTGAAGTTTCGGGCATACCCTACGGACAGGCCATCATCAAAAATCGCTACAGTGATCGTACATTTATTAAGCCCGATCAACGCCTGCGCGAGTTAGAGGTTGATCTTAAATTTAACTTTGTCCAGCCCAAAATCGAAGGTGCGCGCCTGATCATTGTAGATGACTCGATTGTGCGTGGCAATACGGTCAAGCGCCTGGTCTCGGCCTTGCGCCACCGGGGCGTCAAGGAGATCCACCTGCGCTCCAGTTCGCCGCCGCTACGCCACCCGTGCTATTTCGGCATCGACATTCCACAGGAAGACGAGTTGATTGCTGCCGGGCGCAGTATCCAGGAGGTCGCGGACTACATTGGCGTCGATAGCCTGGGGTACCTGAGCCTGGAGGGCCTGGGGCGTGCCATCAACGCCGCCCGCCCTGGTCAGGAGGCGCTGGACGATCAGGCCGCGCTCCAGTTTTTGCACGGCGAGTTCTGTTACGGCTGCATGGAGAAAAAAGGCTGGCCCTTTGAGCCCCAGACCGATGCAGTACGCACGCCGAAGCTTGTTACAATCTTGCCACGAGATGTAGCATTACGAGGAAAGCGATAATTTCAGTACCCTCAAACGGGGTATGCATGAACAATGCCCCTTTGAGGGAAGGCGTACCTGAGCCGTGAGAAGTCAGGTGGAAAAGCAATAAGAGCATGGATTGCTTTTCAGAGCTTACAGAAAGACCATATTACCGGAGGTGTGAAGGTGCGTGTACTTGTTATTGGGTCAGGAGCAAGAGAGCATGCATTGGTGTGGAAGCTTGCTCAGAGCCCGCGTGTCAACCATATTTTTGCCGCTCCAGGCAATCCTGGCATGCTACCATATGCAGAATGCAGATCGATTGGCATCAACCAGTTCACCGAACTGGCCGATTTTGTTGAGCATAATCGGGTGGATCTGACGGTAATTGGTCCCGAGGTTCCCCTCGTTGAAGGAATCGTCAACGTTTTTCAGCGCCGCGACCTCCCCACCTTTGGCCCCTGTCTGGCCGGAGCGGCTTTAGAAGGCAGTAAAGCCTTCGCTAAAACGTTGATGGTGAAGGCTGGCATCCCCACTGCTCAGTATCGCTCCTTCACCAATTATAAGGAGGCCCTGGCTTATCTGGAAGAGCATGGCGCGCCTGTCGTGATCAAAGCCGATGGCAATGCCGCAGGCAAGGGAGCGATCATTGCAGACGATATGGCGACCGCCCGCGATACCTTAAAGCAGATGATGGTGGATCGTGTCTTTGGGGCTGCTGGCGATACAGTGGTAATTGAGGAATACCTGCAAGGGATTGAGATCAGTTCAACTGCGATCTGTCGAGGTTTCGATTTTCTCCCTCTGCTGCTCACGCAAGACCATAAACGCGCTCTCGACAATGATGAGGGCCTGAATACTGGCGGCATGGGAGCATTTACCCCTTTGCCTTTTGTGAGTTGGGAACAGGAGCAACAGATTCGGCAGCAGATCATCGCGCCTACACTGCAAGCTCTGGTGAAGCGCGGCATCCTTTTTACCGGCGTGCTCTATTCCAATATCATGCTGACCGAACGCGGGCCGGTGGTGCTGGAGCATAATATACGCTTTGGCGACCCGGAGGCGCAGGCGTTGATGCTGCTGCTGCGCCGAGATCTGGTAGACGTGCTGGAATACACGGAAGGGGTACAGGTAGACTCGTCGGACCTCTGGCACCCTGGCTATGCCGTTAGCCTGACATTGGCATCCGGCGGCTATCCCGGCAAATATCGCACCGGCTTCCCCATTACAGGGATGGAGGAGGCCGAGCGGCTGGAAGGCGTCCAGGTGTTTCATGCTGGCACCGCGCTCAAACAAAAGCAGCTTGTGACTATGGGCGGACGTGTGCTCAGCGTAGCCGCACGCGGCGCAACATTAGAGCAGGCGGTGCAGAAAGTATACGAAGCCGCAGCCATGATTTCTTTTGAAGGCATGCACTATCGCAAAGATATTGCCCATCGTGGGCTGCGGATCTCATAAATATTATTTTAGGAGGATTTTATGGCAACACAGGTTGTAATTATTATGGGCAGCAAGGGCGATCTTAGCCATGCCCAGGCAGTAACTAAAACGCTCAAAACGCTGGAATTGAGCTATCAGATGCGCGTCTGTTCGGCCCACAAGGCGACCACACGTCTGCTTGAGATATTGCAGGAATACGAGCAGCAGAGCGAGCCACTGGTCTATATCACCATCGCTGGCCGCTCAAACGCGCTCTCGGCGGTCATCGATGCCAATACGCGCTTCCCCGTGATAGCTTGCCCACCCTATAGCGACCGCTTCGGAGGTATGGACCTGCTCTCATCCCTGCGCCTCCCATCCGGCATCGCTTCACCCACCATCCTGGAGCCGGAGGGAGCCGCGCTGCTCGCAGCTAAAATGCTCGCGCTCTCGGATGCCGCGTTGCGCCGTCGCGTTGAGCAGTACAAGCAGCGCTTCGTGGCGGAACTGGCCCAGGCGGATGAGGAGGTGCAGCAGGGGTAAACGTCACGCGGAGAGACGATATCACAGGAAGAATTTATGGGTAGCCAACAAGCGCCATTGCGGCTCGCGGTGCTCGTCTCCGGCAGCGGCAGCAACCTTCAGGCGTTGATCGATGCCATTGAACAGCAGCAACTGCCGGAGGCCGAGATTGCTCTGGTGATCAGCAGCCGGGCCGATGCCTACGGATTGCAGCGCGCGCTCAAGCACAAAATCCCGACGGTCTATTTGCCGTGGAATCGGAGCCAGCGATTGGAGGCGGAAGCCCGAACGCAGGCCCTGCTGCGCCTGTTCGAAATCGACTTAATAGTGCTGGCAGGTTTTATGCGTATCTTCAGCCCCGGCTTTGTTGAGCAATTTCCCAGGCGCATCATCAACTTGCATCCCGCGCTCCTTCCCGATAGCGGCATGGGCGATACCTTTGTCACCAGCGATGGCACCGCCATCCCCGTTTTTCGTGGCCTGCACGTCCTTCAGCACGCACTTGATGCGGGGCTAAAAGTAACTGGCAGCACCGTCCATTACGTCATCCCTGAACTCGATGCCGGGCCGGTGCTATGCCGTCGCGAGGTCCCTATCAAGCCCGGCGACACCGAAGAGACGCTGCAAGAACGGGTCAAGCAGGCAGAACACCGCTTGATCGTGGAGGCGGTAAGGAAACATTATGAGGGCAGGCGATAAATCGCGCAGGACGCGATAAATCGGGTAGGACGCGATAAATCGGGTCCCTACGGAGGAAAAAACAAGTTGGCTCAATACAACTGGTTATCGTGCCCCGATTCTGTGCGTAAGCAGGTACAGGAGTTTTGCGAGCAGGTGCAGAGCATTCTTGGGGATGAGTTAGTCGCCATCTATCTGCACGGCTCGCTCGCGATGGGCTGCTTCAACCCTGATCGCAGCGATCTTGATCTCCTGGTAACCATGCAGCATCGGCTCCCTGTCGAGATACAACGCCAGATCATAGAGGCGCTCCTGGAGATCTCAAACGCGCCCTGTCCCATAGAAACCAGCTTTCTGGTAGCGCCAGAGCTTCATCCCTTCCAGCATCCCTTGCCCTATCATCTGCATTATAGCGAATCGTGGCGGCAGAAGATGCGCGACGAACTGGCGAACGGCTCCTGGCAACGCTGGAATGAGGGCCAGCAATATGATACTGATCTATCGGCCCATCTCACCATCATTCATCATCGCGGCGTCACGCTCTACGGACCCGCTGCCGCCGATATTTTGCCTCAAGTGCCTGCCGAGTGCTATATCAAAGCAATCGTGGGGGATTACGTTGATGCTCGCGATACATCTGGACAAAATCCAGTATACTTTGTCCTCAACGCCTGCCGCGTGCATGCCTATCTTAATGAGCTGCAAGTCCTCTCAAAGGATGAAGGCGGCGTTTACGGCCTCAAAACGCTCCCCGCAGAATTTCATGGCCTTATCGGTCAGGCATTAGAGATTTATCGTGGGGAGCGTCCAGATACACCATTTGACGCAAGTGCGCTCGGCAGGTTTGCCGCTTATATGGATAGCTCCTTACCCCAAAAAACGTGACGGAAATCCCGTAGGGACCCGATTTATCGCTTGCCTAACAAAAAAGCTACCAGTTCATGTTGCGTAATGGGCAAGCCATAGATATCCATCAAATTATGTCGGTACTGCCAGAGCGGTTGGCAACGCAGCACTACTCGAAGAGCCTCTACCTGCTCCTTTGATAGAGCTTGAGCGCCTTGCTGCTTATATCGCTGTGAAAGATTTTGTGCCTTAACTCTATCATATCCCCAGACATCGACCAGTAAGTCGTCGGGTTGGAGAGGATATGAGCTTGTGATCCCGTAATGAAAACTGAAAGTAGCGACACCTTCAGATAAATCTGGAATATCCTCAATTTCAGTGGAGTCAGGCATCTCTCCTTCTGATATCTCAAAAGCTTTGAGTACAGCAAGGCTATGCGTCTTGCTGCGGTAGTTCCAGTAACGATTTTCGACCCATCCCCCGAAAAACGCCATATCAAGAACTGCTTCTGCCACGCGTATTGTATCGAGCAAAATCCAGTTTGGCGCTCCCCTTTCAAGCAAGCTTATGAGAGCCTGCCAGCCTCTGGGCATTCCTAGCTGACTGAGTACCTGAAGATCCAATAAACCTGGCTGGAGCATATTTTCTACCAGAATATTAATAAGTTCTGGTGTGGCTTTGCCCGGATGGTATTTCGCGAAGGTTGCAGCAGCAGCAAGGCGCACCGATGAATGGACCTGGTTGGAAGGGAGTGCAATCAGCCGCTCGTACTCCTCCCACTCGGGCGCTTGTTCTGCAAGCAGATCGCCAAGACATCCCAGGGCGAGTGCTTTGAGCGTTGCATCGTCTACTTCTAAAATGAATGCCCTCAGAGCGGGAACAATCGCCTGGTTCAGCTCCTGAAAGGCAGAGAGCAGGACGAGAGCCTTGCATACCGTTTCCTGGTTCGTCGATTGCAGCAACGCGAGAAAAACCGGTATACCCTCGCTAACAGATGCATGAGACGATGCCATCCATTCAGGCTTATGATAATGATTGCCTTCTCGCAGAAATTGCTCTGAGGATCGCCAGCGCTGGTGTTTGGTATCTACCATAGTCAGCTTCATCAGATCACGACCCGCATACCAGTGCCGCACTGCCAATCCATCAAGCAGATCAAGCAGCGGAGGCTTCTGTTCGTCTGGTACCTGCTCAAGAATCTGGATTAAAAAGGGTGCTGCGACAGCCGAGGCTTCGTAGACACTGCCCTGATGGCAAATTGAAGCCCAGAGGCGGGTCAGTGCTTTCTCCCGTTCCTCCTCATTTTCTGAGAGCAAAGCGAGCAAGTGCATAGGAGTGTCGGTTGCAGGTCCATAGGCGTGTTTGAGCGCTTCCCAGGGAATCTGGTTCAATTGCTCTTGCAGCGAGAGCATAGTCATACCTTCTTTTCGTGGCAATGTTGTGGATATTGTGTGGCGTATTGACGAGATTGATTATATCAGAAAAGAAAACAAAAATCACCTGTTTGTAGATGACGCGCTAATGAACTTTGACGAATTAAGCTGGTAATACCATTTCGTGGCGACGCGATTATGCAGATTAACAAAATAATGTGCCAATAGCGAGTGTATTTATTACCAGATTTAATAGTTAATCTGCATGATCACGTCCGATTGGTCGCTTGTCTAGCCCGACATAACGCTGAAGCTGACTCATTGACGTCATCACAGGAGAATATTACCGCCTGATTTGCTCATCTGCATGCGCGGGTCCTACGGCGTTACTGCACCGGGCAAGTGAACCTGTGGCAGGCTCTCCTCTACCACGGGTCGCGTTGACTCCAGCCAGGGCGGTAGCTTGAGATGCGTGCCCAACTCTTCCGGCGACTCGTCCACGGCGAAGCCTGGCTCGTCGGTTGCGATCTCGAAGAGGATGCCACTGGGCTCTCTGAAGTAGATCGAGTGGAAGTAGACGCGGTCCATTACCTGGGTTACATGCAAGCCAGCATTGAGCAACTTGCGCTGCCATAACAACTGATTCTCATCGCTGGCTGTGCGCCAGGCGACATGATGCACCGTGCCGACTGCCTGCACGCCGCGCTCCCCGTTTGGCAGGTCCAGCACATCGATCTGCGTACCCATGCCACCACCACCGATGCTGTAACGGGAACGATTGCCCTGCTTGCCAACCGGCTGGAAGCCAAGCTGCTCCGTTAGTACCGAAGCTGTGCGCTCAAACCTTGCAACCGAAAGGGTGACGCTATGGAAGCCGTGAATGGCATATTCTACGGGGACAGGGCCATCCTTCCAGGCACTGCCATGCTCGGCTCCACGATGAGCGACCAGTTCGAGCCGCTGCCCCTCGTGGTCGGTAAAGGAAAGCACCTGCTCATCAAAGCGCGGGATCGGCCCCGATACATCGATCCCATGCTCGGTCAAATGCTTCTGCCAGCAATCCAGCGCGTTTTCGGGAATGGAGAACGAGATGGCCGTAATCTGCCCCGTGCCGCCCCTTCCCCTGGGATAGCCAGGCCAGGAGAAGAACGTCAGGATCGTGCCAGGACGCCCCATTTCATCGCCATAGTAGAAATGATAGGTATCCGGCGCATCAAAATTGACCGTCTTCTTTACAAAGCGCAACCCTAAAATGCCCGCGTAAAAGTTGATATTGCGTTGGGGATCATCGGTGATCGCCGTCACATGATGAATACCAAGAACGCTGCTCTCCATCAGTACCTCCCCTGGAAGCTCTATTGCCACGGCAGACGCTGCAAGCTCTCTTATCTGAGAATAGTCACTTTCATTTTGTTAGCGTATCACCAGAGGCAAGACACTGTCAACAGAGGTCAACATGACTCCCCAATTCTCCTGGTGCGATGAACAGCCGAATAGTACTTATTAGCGGTAATATCATTTGATGCGTGTTACAATAATTTTAAGCAAAAATTGGGTATAAGCAGGAAAAATCACATAAGCTTCTCTAACATGCAGACTACTGCTGGTGCCCCAGTATTTGTGAGCTTATTTACTATAATGAAAGGACGGTACAGTCGCGATGAAACTTCTCACTAGAGCCCGTCGTTCTATCGCCTCCGCGCTTCTGCTGACACTGCTTCTGATGTTAGGTATCACTGGGGTAGCTAGTGCTTCCTCTCCAACTCCTACTGATGTAGCGCATTGTCTTACGGCAGCTCCAGCTACCCAGACGGTGGGAGTGAATCAGCTTGCCAAAGTGCAAATCACCGTGATTTGTGTTCCCCAGGTCCTCAGATCTTTTGTCGATGTTGCCTGGGGGGATCAGACAGTCAGCGAATATCCCCTTTGTGTGGATGTCTGCCCAGTTCCTCCGATTGTGGTCAACGCGACACATAGTTATGCAAAAGTCGGTTTTTTCCATCCCAATATTTGTGTCGTTCCCTCCCCTCTTGGTGCCGTTCCCGACTGTGTCCAGGTTGAAGTTATTGTCATCCAGCTAGCCAGCTAGCTTGAACTAGCCTATGGAGCATGGATGACTTTTTCCTAAAAATACGATCTTTTTCATCAGACGGCGTAGCTATTTCTCGCCACGCCGTCATTGTCCTCACTACTTCTCACCAATAACCGCTACGTTCGTATATTGTCGGGAATCCGGCCCTCGTTCCAGACGTACCCCCTTAAATCCTACTTGCTGCATACCTGGTATCACCTGCTCTTCGAGCATTGACTGAAACGACGACCAGACCTCTACCTCGCCCTGTTCGTTGATCTTTCCGGTACAAAGCGTGATGACTGCCCTGCCGCCAGGCTTGAGGACGCGATACAGCTCACTGAAGGCTTGCGAAGACTTGGACCAGAAATACACGGTGTGGATGGTCATGATCTTGTCGAATTGCTGATTCTCAAAAGGGAGAGCAGTAATGGTGCCTTGCGACAACATGACGCGTCCGGCCCGCGCTGCCTGCGCATTGCGTCTTTTCGCTACCCGCACCATATCCTCCGAAAGATCGATTCCCACGACATGCCCTTCGCGGGCTTGGTCTGCCGCCAGCTTGATGCCCTGACCAGCACCAAAACCGACCTCCAGCACTGTATCTGTGGGCTGTATATCCAGGAGGTCAACGGTCCAGGTCGTTTCTGGTCTATGCTGGCGCACCATCCGCTCGCCGACCAGCCATCCCACAATGCCATCCGGGCAACGGTGCTGCCGATCCCACATATCTGTAAGCTGTTGCATTACCTTCATAGTATCCTTCATGAAAACATGTTCTAGTGGAAGTATACCACAACAGCCGCAAAGGAGCCAGTTTGCGGGATGAACGCTACAATGATTGTGATAAAATAGCCTCAATTGCCCTAAAAAATTTCGAAGGGAAAATATATGACCACATATACATATATTGCCATTCCTGAGCCGATCACGCCCGCGTGGCTCACTGCCGTTCTTTGCCAGTCAGGGCTGCTGCACCAGGGAGAGGTGACGGCTGTTGAGAAGGAGACGATGGGCGCTTTTAATTCCGAAACTCACCGCCTCGTCTTCCGCTATTCAGCCGAGGCAACTCCTGGCTTGCCGGCAAGCCTGATCTTGAAAAAGAACAATGAAAGTGAGTGGGGCAGGGAAGCTGGTGCGGATGAAGTAAAATTCTATCGGGTTGCGGCTTCGCAGCCGGATCATCCTCCAATGTAGGCTTTAACGGGGTTTACGCCAACTCCAACACACTGGAGGCGTGTCGCGATGAATTAGAAGAAGTTCTGGAAGAGTGGATATTGTTGCGAGTTTCCCAACACTTCTCGTTACCCATTAGCTAGCATATTAAAAACGAGAAAAAGCCGCTCCTTGCCGTAGGGACCAGCTACAGCGCGTCCGATTGATCGCCTGTTTTGCCCCTCCATCCAAGATCAGCCAGCAGGATAAGCAACCAGACATCCCTCCGCATTTGGGAAAATTACAACGTAATTGTAATTACGTTGTAATTGAGAAAGGAATTAAGACATCGATAGAGCATTGACAAGCTTTGAGGAAGAGATTTGCCACAGGGGAGATTTTCACGGTGAGGTCACATGGAAGGCGGAGCGAAGGGAGACGGGCGATAAAATCGGACGCGCTGTAGCTCCCCGATTGATCGTGGGAGGTCCCTACAGCAAGGACACAGCGAAAGGAAACGACGAGGCATATGATGAGGGCGCGCACTTTCTTTTTATGGTAAAATACCCACAAGATGAACTTATGGGCCGATCTGGAAAACAACCGCTTACCGCCGCATGATACGATGGAGCAGGGACGCTGGCAACGCGCGCGCCGCCCCACCGAACGGATCATCCTGTCCTCGCTCCGCGAATGGCTCTTACAAGATTACGCCGCCTCCTATTGCCGCTCGCTCGGCGCTACCCGCATTTATCGTCGCTGCTACTGGATCGATGGGCTGGGGATTGATAGCAAGGTCACCGGACCCGTTCAGATACCTGTAGAGCCTGAACAACAGAACGGTTCGCGAACGGGCAAGGGACGCAAAAAAGGAGTGGCCCCGGTCGTTCCTCCCATACTGCAACCGGTGGTGACGCTCTCCCAGGCCCTTGAGCAAGAAAGTAAGCCGATCACCCTTTGTGGCCTGATGACGGAAGCGGGCAGTAGTAAGCGGAGAAGCGGGCGTGAAAAGAAAAACGGGGCGGTCAGGGAGATTGCCTTGCCCAAAGAAAGCGGCATTGTGCAGGCGAGCTGGCTTGAAGTGGCTCCGCTGCTGCTGAAAGAGATCGAGCAATCGCCCGCTATCTTCCTGCTCAACCCGTTCGGACCCGCGACTTTTACCCAGGACGATCTGACTGCCCTCTACCAGCGTACCGTCCCCACCGAACTTTGCCTGCTGCTCTCGTATAAACAGATAGAGACGTGTTTGCTGCTGGCCCGCCGCTCGTCCGAGCAGGCCGCCACGCTGACCGGATTGCTGCGCACTGATCGCTGGAAGGCTCTACCAACAGCAGACGAGGAGCGAGAGCAGGCAGTTGATGGCTTTGTTACGTTATTCATAGCAGGAATGCAGCGTCACTTTCAGTTTCCGGTTCAATCTATCACGCTGCCGATGCAGACGCGGCCCGCCGTTGTGGAGGAGGCTCCATATTTGTTGCTCTTTGCCACGCGTCGCCAGGATAGCCTGTTGAGCATGAATGATGCTGTTTACCGTTACCACCGTCACATCAATGAGCAGAGTCATCAGGGAGTGCTGGGCGCGGAATGGTTCGCGGCGCAGCAACGGGAACGCGCCGATGAAGCCCTGGAGCAGCTCTATCAACGTACATTGCAGCAGGGACGCACCCAGCGTATCCGCCGCTGGCCCGATCTTCGCCAGCAACTATTGCTCGCCAATTTTGGTCGGTACAGCGTTTACGATTATGATATGATTATGCGCAAGTTATTACTGAATAATGAGGTGCGCTGCGAATGGAGACGCGCTCCCATCGATCCCGAGGAGACTCGCATTCCGGGAAGCGATGACACCCTGATATGGCGCTAGTATCCCCGCCTTCGGACGCGATAAATCGGGCTTGACGCGATAAATCTGGTCCCTACAGGAGCAAGAAAGAGGTATCGCCAGGGGGAAACGTCAAGTATGGGGGTACTAAACGTTTTGGCAACACCTCTAACATCAGTATACGTTGAAATTATGTATCCAGTAGCATAATTTTAACTGGAAGTTTTCGATTCTTGAGAAAGAAAAACTGCATCTGAGAACTGTATTATGGAGAAAGAGGGTAGCAAGGGGAAGCAAAAAATTACAATCTTTTCTCACTACCATAACGCCTATTTACCACGTATAATTAAAGGAAAACAAGGAAGATAGTATCAAGGATAAACGGAAGAATAGAGGCAAAAAATGCCACGTAAGCAGAAGAACGACGATCAGTATAATAACGGCCCCTACTATAATGGTGAATTGTCCAGATTTGAACCCTCCCCAGATGCCCGGCATATTGAAGTGCGCCGCTCTGAAGATGAGTTGATTGATAGTCAGAGGGCAAGAAACTCTACCATTCTGCCAAGCTTTGAGCATGGGGAGAAGTACCACGAGGCGGGCAAGCGCGACGTCGAAATGTACATTCGCACCTATAATACCCTGTTGCGCAGCTCTGGCGAGATAAGCCTCAAAGCTCTGGTGCAGGCACATTACAATATCGATTCCAGCCTGCATCCCGACGCGCGTTCGCCCTATCCCGATATGTCGGCGTTCATCTATAGCGTCCTGCGCCTGCCTGCCGCAATCATTCATTGTGATCTGGTTCTGTTGGGCCAGTCCGAGGAAGTGTTTTTGCAGCAGGGTTTTCACGTCAATACCTGGGAGGCAGTAACGGCCCCGGCACGGAGACGCAAATGGTTCTACGACGGCAAGCAGACCCTGGCCGCTTACGTTGCCAGCGTGAGCGATACCGATGATATCGTTCCCATCCTGGTCGCCTTCCAGATCGAGTGGAACAAAATCTACTATCTGCTCAAAGCCGACCCGACCACCATGCAGCTCTTAGAAGCGCGCATGGACCGCAACTCGCCGGTATTCGCCGAAATCAACAAAGTCGTGCGCGAACGATTGCACATTGCGCCCGACGACTGGGAGCGTATGGAAGTGATCTGGGGCGACCACCTCTGGGAGAACCTGCTGATGATCGGCAAGCAGCGTAAGAGCTTCGGCATGCGCATGCTCGGCGGCTCGCATGTAGGCTTTGTCAGGGCCACGCATCAATGGTGGACTCCGGTCAAAAGCTTGCTGGATACGCTGGGGCAGCCGGACCGCCCCATCTACTTCGTCTCCAGTAATACCCATAGCATGGTCAATCTTTTATCCGGTTCTATTCTCAATCACGAGAAAGAGCTGGTCGATTTTGCGCTGCATGGGCATGATCCTTACCTTGCCGATGAATGTCGCAAGCTCCAACAGGGACTGGTGCCGGGCAACTGGCAGAACTTTCTCTACTTTGTCGCTCGCGAATGGAGCCATACCCCGCAGGGCAGGGAGTTCCTGGTCAATCGTGCGCGCGAGGAGCAAGAGCGCGGCATCTGGCGCGTCGGGGCGCGTCACGGCCTGGAGATCGATGCCCAGATTTTCGAGCTGGCTAAACTGCACCAGATAGAGATCGATCCGCGTTGTCGCATGTCGAATATAGATCTGCTGGCTCAGAGCCAGGCCATCGTGCTGAACATCGATTATCCGCTGGGCATGGCGGCATACCGCATGATGCGCGAGATTATGGAAAATCAAACTCAGGTTCGCGGCATCTACATCCTGGGCAAGGCGGCCACGCTCAACGGCAGCATTGGCGATGTGATGATCTCCAACGTCGTGATGGATGAACATAGCCAGAACACTTATTGGCTGGATAACTGCTTTACGGCGCAAGAGGTGCAGCCCTACCTGATCTACGGCTCGGTCCTGGATAATCAGAAAGCCATCTCGGCCAAAGGGACCTTCCTGCAAAACCGCCAGTACCTGGACTTCTACTATCAGGCCAATTTTACCGTTGTGGAGATGGAGAGCGGCCCTTACCTCAACGCCGTCTACGAAGATCAGTACCTGCTGCGCTATCCAACCGGGGAAAACATCAATTTCGCGCGCCTGCCCTATGAACTGGGCATCCTGCACTACGCGTCGGACACTCCCTACACGCGCGGCAAAAATCTCGGCGCGGGCAGCCTTTCCTACTTTGGCATGGACTCGACCTACGCCTGCACGGTCGCCATCGTACGCCGCATCCTGGAGAACGAGATCAGCAGGGTCCAGCAACAGAGCAAGACAGAGCCCGCCCGCAGGGAAGAAGAACAAGCACAGACGGAAGTGGTATAGCGGTCTCTTGCAAGCCGCTATACTTGCACTAACTGTTGCGATTTCTGGGTATGGCTCGCAGCATCGGGTGTGTTTCAGTATGCACGACGAGTTCGAAGACATCCGGCCTGGCGTAATGCCCGGCGACGTCGAGCATCCACTTGGGGCCGCGCATCTGTCGCGGGTCCACCTCGGCGTAGAGGATCTCCTCCTTGTGCCGCACCGGTCCGGCGATGAAGAAGCCGTCGGGATTGACAATCGCGCTATCACCCACATTGATCCATTCGGCGGACTCAGCATAGAACTTCTGCTTGACCGCGAAATGATCGGGGATATCGTTTTTGTGCATGACAATGCAACATCCTAAGACATACACGCGTCCCTCTTTGGCAATGTGACGCAGCGTGGAGAGCCAGGGCTGCCCGCGATCCCAGGTCGCGGCAACGTAGATCTGCGTTCCCCACGCGTACATGGCGTAGCGGGCCAGCGGCATATAGTTTTCCCAGCAGATCAGGCCGCCCAGCTTCCCCAGCGGCGTATCGTACGCCTGCAATGTGCTGCCATCGCCCTGGGCCCAGACCATGCGCTCGCCGCCCGTCGGTACGAGCTTGCGATGCTTGCCCATGATGTTGCCCTGATCGTCGATGTAGAGCAGCGTATTGTAGAGGCTGGCCCCGCTCGCCTCTGTGTTGCGCTCGCTCATGCCCATCACAACATAGGCGTTAGCTTCCCGCGCCGCGCGACATAACGCATCGGTTGCATCGCCGGGGATCGTCACGGCGTTGGCAAGCAGTTCAGCGTACAGCTCATTGAGCATCTGCTCTTCTCGCGGCGGAACGGCCCATATCCAGTCGGGATAGGCCGGAATGAACGACTCGGGGAAGACGATCAGGCGCGCGCCCTCGCGCCCCGCCGTAACGATCAGGTCGCACGCTTTCTCGACCGTGGCGGCCCGATTGAGAAATACCGGCGTGGCCTGGACGACCGCGACCTTAAAGGGGGTATTGCCTTCGTTATACATAATTTCTCACCTGTATGAGCATGATGCTGATGCAATTTAACAAATTATGTGGGAATATTCCCCTGTGGCTCCCCTGCGGTGCCTCCTTGTCTGGTGACACCTTGCCCGGTGGCGACGAGATTTATCCCGTCCGCTTTAGCGCCGTAGCGGGTCGGACCAGCGCTAAAGCGGACGTCATCAATGCCGTCGCCACAGCAGGGGTTGCGTTTAAGGGGCAAGCGTCAGGGTTGCCATCAACTGGGCGTGGATATAGCCGGTAATAGCCCCTGCCTCGCCCGGCACGGGATCAATACTTTCGTCATTATCAGTATCGACTCCGTTCAGGATATGATCGGATAGTGTGGCAATCTCCTGAATTTTCGCGGCATCACCAGGATTTGTGAGCAATGCATGAGCATCCTGGTCAACGGTGGTCGCCCAGCCTTTGACGTTATCGTCTGCGATGATGACGTCTTTGGCTTGAGTTTTGATAGCATCCGTTGAATCGGCCTGGGTCGCTGCCAGCGAAGCATGGGTAGAGGCAGTCGCGACGTATCCCTTTGAGCCAAGCAGACCGAAGCCATCGCCGCTCAACGTAATATTGAGCACTCCACATAGGGGAGGAAGCGCCCGTGGACGATTTTTCGGCGCACCCTCAATAATATCGATCATATTCTGCGCAATACACTGCACGATCAGAGGGTTGCCGCCGGTCGAGGCATTTTTGAGCAGCCCCGCCTGATTATTGAGTTGCCGCGCCTGTTCACGTAATCCCACCATCAAGCCAATATTGCCAGGTGTGCCCGGGAAACTGACGAGTAGATGTTTGATATGGATAAAGGCCAGAGGTGGGAAAGTTGCCGAAAGTACTACCTTGCCGGTTGGCAATTTTGCATCACCCTGCTCCTGCGTAATCTCGACCTTGTCCCCTTGCCCCAGCAAATTCGTCCCCCTATCGGTAAAGTTCAGCGTAAACTTCTGATCCTGTGCGATCAGGATGCCCAGAGAGAGAATCTGCTCGGTCTGGTCATTAAGCAGCCAGGCGTGATATTGAGAACCGGAGGGGAGCGCGCCCAGGCCGCTGACGTTGATATTGACGATATTGCTATGATCCTGACCGCCCTGGTTGTCGCTAAATGATACCTGGCCCTGAATGCTGCCTCCACCGCCGTTGTAGTTGTTTCTGATCAGAGCGATTAATCCGCCTGTAATGACGATGACGAGCAGCGACAAAGTGATGATCAGGACCGGACCATTATCGAAGCGGGGTGAACGTGGGGTCATTGCCGGAAAGGGCGGCGTGCTACGCTGGGGCTGATGCGCAGGGGAGGAAATGGGGAGCCGGGGAGGGGATTGTACCGGGAAAATTCTGTCCCTGTCTCCTACCCTTGCCCTATTTGCCGCATCCCCAATAGTGGCGCCGCGAGCGTAAATGGGGGCGACCTGGTTACCACAATTTCCACAAAACGAAGCGCCCGCCTCCAGTGGCTCATTGCATTTTGGACAAAACATAGCTCCCCCGATTTTTCTACAGATACATGCTTCTGTAGCGCATCCTGCTTTCAAATATCTATGCCGAAAAAACTATCCTTGTAAGCTTCATAAAAACGTGGCAAGGAGACCCTGCGCTTTTAAGCCAGGGAGGAATTGCCACCTTTCCCTTTCTCGTATCCATAGCCGTCACCATGATGAATGATATGACAGTACTGGTATCCAATGCCTTGTATCGTCATCTGGCGCGTGGTGATATTGAAAGAGCCTGTGGTGCGTACTGCCACGCGTCCCGTATAGGTGCCTGTCTTCTTGCCCGATACCACAACCGCCTTGACGATATCCCCTGTCTGGAAGCCCTTCACCTTCCTGGCTTGCCTGGCAGTGGTACGAGGGAAGCCGTACCGATCCA
>DATGMF010000009.1:0-50125 GCA_035293765.1 Ktedonosporobacter sp. | reverse complement strand
TCCGTCTTTGGTGCGATAGAGACGGTTTCTCCGTCCCATCCGCTTGCCGCTAAAGGGATACTCGGTCTCATCATCAGACCGGTACGTTGGAATGGGGTCCAGGTCCAGGAAACTGGCTTTGCTGGTATAGCTTTCTTCCTGCAACTCCACCTGGATACCGACGAACTCCGCTTTATAGGTGAGCATGTCGATAAAACGCGCGTGCGGAATATTCACGAAGTTCTGATTGTTGCGTCGTCCGTTATTGACTTCCTGTTTCCAAAGCGGATTTTTGCCGATGATGAGGGTGCCCGCGCCTTCTTTGACCATCAGGTCGATAATGGCTTTGCTGGCAGCGTGTAGATAGTGATCCACCTGCCGATTACGCTTGTTCGTGATGTGCTGCATTTGTTTCGTGACACGCTCTCGCTCTGCTTTGGGCAAGCACAACTGTAATTCTTTGATGCGCTTGTTGTACCATTGATTTCGAGCTTTGAGCGTGCGACCGTTAACCAAGCGAGGGACAAAGCCCTCTCGGTTTGCTGTTATCGCTGCTAAGTTCGTCACACCAAGATCAATGGCGATGCAGAACGAGGGATCTACTTGCGCTTGAACGGGGTCTTTGCGGTAAATCACTTCTACCACATAATAGCCGTGACGAGGAACAATACGCACTTGATTAATGTTCTTTTGTCGGGTCTTTACCTCAATGGGCAGTCCCGATGGTCGAATACGCCCTCGTATCCCCTTCTTGCTCTGGCCTCCCCGTAAGGCTTGCAGCGTGTAGACGAGGATATTGCGGCCTTCCGTTTTGCGCTTGTACTTGGGAAGCTTGGGACGTCCGGTGAACTTCGATGAGTCTTCCTTATATGCCTCCAATGCCTCAAAAAAGGACGTCCAGTTCTTATCAAGCAGCCGCAATATCTGCTGACTCACTTTGGTCGGAAGCGCCCGATAGGCTTCATGGGACTGCATCCGCTTGTCCATCTCGCTGTAATTGAGGTATATGCCTTGATGGATGAACGCTTGCCGTATTTCGTACAATGTCGCATTGTAGAGGTTCTTCGACTTGAAGGCGGCGGCATCAATGGCCGCTCTTGATAGTATTGTCAACCCTAACTGTGCAAAGAGTACTGAATGTGTGTTATAATATTTCAAAGTAGAAAACATTCCTACAAAAGTTGCGGAAGGTGAACCAATGGTCAAAAAATCAACTCCTCCAAAAAACTTTTATACTGCCGCCGAAGCCATTGAAAAGCTCGGTATGAAAAGAAACACTTTTTTCACTCATGTACGGGAAGGGAAAATCAAAAAAGTTGTTCCTCCTGGACATACCGAGGGATACTATCCTAAAACGGAAATCGATAAAATGGCGCGTGCCAGAGAACTAGCCATTCTGGAATACGCCGCAGAGCCATCAACATTTACCAGAGCATCAGAGAAAGATATGAGAGGTATTTATGACATTTGTGTCAGTCTGTTTGGAGTGACCAATACGGCCAGCTACGAAACGATGCTTTCCTGGCAGGAAAAAAACCCGCGTACCTACTACGTGGTCAAACAGGAGGGCATAGTCACAGGATATATAGGTTTTCTTTATCTCAATAAAGAAGCCACCCAACACATTCTATCAGTTACAGAGCCGAAAAGGCCATCACCACCTGCAACAACAGTTCTCCCCTTCACACCAAACATACCCATAGAGGGTCTATGGGTCGGGCTAGCAGTTCTTCCAGGGCTTCCACTCCAGCAAGCAAGACAGCACGGTATGCATCTCATTAGCGGAGCAATTGATGTTTTGGAAAGCCTCGCAAGAGAAAACATGCCCGTCAAGAAACTTTACGCTACCAGCCAAACCATCAGCGGCATCAGGCTTGCCAGAAAACTGGGCTTCCAAGAGATTATCTATTCCAATGACCCGCTCATCCGCTATGAGTTAGACCTTGAAACATCAGATTCACCGCTTCTAACTACATACAAACAGATCATTGGAAAGAAAATCAAAAATAAGGAATAAAAGTCTATATTTGGCTACATTTGCCCATAGTTTTTAAAACATGTTATACTGCACAACAGACAAAACAGATGTTCTCATCATTGGGGGAAGAGAGGATGCTATGGCAGAGGTAGAGCTTCAGCAGATTGGTCCCTATCTTATCACCGAGCTGCTGCACACGAGTTCTACAGGCAACTATTACCGGGCAAAGCTGCGCAAAAAAAATATTCTGATCAAAAAACTTACGATTTCTCTAAGCACTCCTGAAGAGCAAGAAGCATTTCTTAATCGGGCGAAGCAGCTTAAAAAGCTCAAGAACCGCAATATTGTGAACGTCATAGATGCGAGCTTTGATGGCGACTCCGGCTATATCGCGATGGAATATGTTGCGGGCGAGACGATGCGCCAGCGTTTTGCTGCTGGGGAGCTCATTGCTCCTGATGAGATCAGGCGCTACCTATCGCCGCTAGCGGAAGCGCTGCATTACGCTCATGTCAATCATACGCTGCACGGCAATCTCCACCCGGGCAATCTGTTGCTGGCGCAATACAACGATATTTTGCTGACCGAGTTTGCGCTCAAGCTGCCGGGAAGCGGTAAGGCGCTGGATGATGAGGCGCAGGCGATCCCCTATATGGCTCCCGAGCACTTACGGGGGGAGCCGACCTTTGCCAGCGATCAATACGCACTGGCGGTAATGGTCTACGAGTGGCTCTGTGGACGCCGCCCCTACGAAGCGACCGAACGAGCAGAGTTGCTGCATCAACAGGAGCATGCTGCGTTCCCACGGCCACGCAGCCTGAATGAGGCCATCTCGCCTGAGGTCGAACGTGTGGTTGTGCAGGCGCTCAAATACAACCCGGACGAGCGCTTTCCCCACACGCAAGCGTTCGCGGATAATTATTTAAGCGCGCTGATGGGTTTTGAGGCCAGGCCCGCGACCCCTCTTGGTGTGCGCGCGGTTCCCACGTTTCCACCTCTCAAAGATGTCGATAAAGCAGGTAAAGTTGATCAAAGCATGCCAGCAGCTAACAATGGGAAGAGCGTGCGGCAGCCTCTGGCCCCGCCACAGCCCATCGTGCCACCCACGCCCGCTTTCTCTGAGGATGGTGTAGAGAAAAGTATCGCGCTGGAGCCTTCTCCGTCCTTGCCGCATTGGGATGAGCCTTCTCCAACGCCCTCGCCCTTACCGGCGGACGAGAAAGGGCCTCCCGTCACACCGCTCACGGTGAGCGGTTTTGGAGAGTCGCGGCTGCAAGCAATCGTCTCCACCGACCTGCGCCAGGGAGGAGTGCTTTCGCACAGCCTGCCCGGCTATGAAGAGCGACCCGCCCAGATCGAGATGGCGATGCTGGTCGCGCGCTCCATTACTCATGCCGTGCCAGCAATCGTGGAGGCTGGCACGGGAACAGGCAAGTCGCTTGCTTACTTGCTACCTGTTGTGCGCTCCGGCAAAGTAGCGATTGTCAGCACCGCCAATAAAGCGTTGCAGGAGCAGCTTTTTTATAAAGATATTCCCTTTGTGCAGCAGCATATCAAGCATTTCGAGGCGGCACTGGTGAAGGGCGTCAATAACTATCTCTGCATTGACCGTATGGAAAGCGAACGGGTGGGCATGCAGCACTATACGCGCAACCGCGAGTTTAAGCGCCTGCTCGACATCGTCAACGATCCCGATGCCGACTTCTCGGGCGATTTTGAGACCCTCGGCTTCCAGCTCCCGAGCGATATTCGTGGTCGCGTCGCCACCGATAGCGATCAGTGCGCCTGGAACAAATGCAGCTACTTTATGGATTGTTACGTGCGCCAGATGAGGGAGCGCGCCGAAGTGGCTCAGGTGATCGTGGTCAATCACACGCTGCTGCTGCTCGACGCAGCCATCGGCGGCTTTCTCCTGCCGGACCGCGATGTGATTATTCTCGACGAGGCCCATCATCTTGAGGAAGAGGCGACGCGCTCGTTTACTATCACCATCAGCCCTGCGCAAATTCAGACCTTGCTGGCGCAGCGCATGCTCAAAGATCATAGCTTGCTCAGCCTGCAAGACGAGGTGCTCAGGACGGCGCAAAATATGTGGATTCGCCTGGAGCAGGTGGCGAATCCGGGCTTTAAAGGACGCGTCAACCTGGAAGCGCCGCTTGAAGAGGGGCTACGCCTGGCAACCGTCATCTCCGATCTGGCCGATTCGCTGCGCAAACAGCGGCCAAAGAATCTGGAAGACAAAGATAGCCAGCTTTACGATAAATTGCTAAAACGCACGCAGAATCTCTCTGAGAACGTGCGCGTCGTCTTCTCTGCGGCCCAGCCTGATAAGTTCGTCTACTTCGTGGATCGCGTGGAGAGTGGCAGCTCCCGCAGCGGCTTCGCGCTGCAAGCCTCAGCATCTCCGCTGGACGTGACCAACTGGCTCAAAGAGCGTCTCTTTGACAAATGTAACGTCATCTGCACTTCGGCAACGCTAGCAACGGTCAGCCCGGGTACGCCGAAGACGACGGAGAGGGGCGCGAACTTTAACTACTTCCGCCGCCGCATCGGCCTGGACCCGGTCGAGCGGCCCGACGTTTTAGAGCGCATCCTGCCCCTGGCCTTTGACTACGAAAGCAACGCTCTGCTCTACCTGCCTCGCGACCTGCCCGAGCCAACCTTCGGCTCCGGCTCCGATGAGTACATGAAAGCCATCGCCCGCGAGATGTATAAGCTGGTCAAACTATCGCGTGGTCGGGCCTTCCTGCTCTTCTCCAGCAAGCGTATGCTGGACCGGGCCTATGAACTCATGTCGCCGCACCTCAACTTCCCCTTATTGAAGCAGGGAGATGCCAGCCGTCTCGAACTCACGCGCCGTTTCCGTCAGGAGGAGGGTGCAATTCTGTTTGGCTTAAAGAGCTTCTGGGAAGGGGTTGACATCGCCGGAGAGGCCCTCTCGCTGGTGGTAATTGATAAGCTGCCCTTCGACCCTCCTGACGATCCCGTACACGAAGCGCGTGTCGCCCTGATGAAGGCCGCCGGGGAGAACTGGTTCGGCGCCTACGTCCTGCCCCAGGCTGTGCTGCGCCTCAAACAAGGGCTTGGCCGTCTGCTGCGAACGCGCGAGGATCGGGGCGTCATGGCTATCCTCGACACGCGCCTGCACACCAAAGGCTACGGCAAACTCGTCATCAACGCCCTGCCGCCCGCCCGCCGAACGAGCAGCTTACACGAGGTTGACCGCTTTTTCGCGCAACAACAGTCATGACCTATCGTTAAGCAACTTATATTCAATCGCTTTACGGACGGCGGCTGTGCGGGAGGAGACGTTGAGCTTTTTGTAGAGGGTGCGCAGGTAGGCTTTGATGGTAATGACGCTGAGCGTTAGCCTTTCTGCTATCTGCGCGTTGCTTAGCCCTTCGGCGAGGAGTCGTAACACGTCCAGCTCGCGCTTCGTCAGAGCAACTTTGATTGCTTCCGGCGTTAGCGGCAGGTTGACAGGAAGTTTCTGACCGGAGAATACCTGCTGTGGGGTCATGCCACGTCCCTCAGCCCAGGCTGCTTGAAAGCTCGCCTCCCCTAATATACTGTGGAGCAGCATGATTGCTTTTTCATATTCTGGCTCCTCAACTGGTGGCATCGGCGCTCCCATTGCCTCGCGCAATGCTGCCGCCGTCCCTAAGATTTGCGCTGCCCAGACAGATTCATTTTGCTCCGCTACGATCTTGCCAAACTCCTCTAATCCCATAGCAGTATAGAGCCTGCTATGCGCTTTGATAGCTCGCGACAGGCCGTCTTCCAGCAACAGGCGCGCCTCGCTCAGGTTGCCCCGCGCACGCTCTACTCGCGCAAGCCAGCATTCCGCCCAGGCGATAGCTTGCTCGTCTCCCACCGCTTTACGCAACTGCAAGCTTTCGGAGAGGTGTGTCAATGCGCCCTCGCTATCTCCACGACGCAGCGCAATCAGGCCCAGGTAGCCCTGAGCTTCGGCGATTTGTGTGCGTAACTGCAAGCTTTTGTAGAGCATCATGACCTGTTCGAGCCGCTCTCGGGCCTCGTCGTCTTTGCCTTCGTAAAAGTCTGCCGCGCCAATGAGCAGATTTGACCAGAGCGAAAAGAAGAGCTCGCCGATCTGACCGCAGCGTTCGATGGTTTCCAGTAGCAGCGCGCGTGCGTCGTCGTAGCGGCCCTGCCATAGAGCGATATAGCCCGCGCGGTGCAAGGAGTACCCGAGCAGCCACTCTTCGCCCCAATCCGTAAAAGTTCCCGCGTGCGTTCGTGCCAGAGATACCGCCTCCTCTACTGCTGCGCGCGCGGCTTTAAAGTCGTCTCGTGTGATGAGTGGGAGCAGCAACATCCAGAGGCCGGTGATAATGTACTGGGCATCCCCCAGTTGTCGAGCCAGCGCCAGTCCCTCGCGGCACGCAGCCTCGCCTCGCTCCATATCGCGCAGCAGGGATATGATGCCGCCATAAGTACACAGCGCCCATGCTCGCGCTGTCGTTGCGCTCCCCTCGCTGACTGCTAATGCCCGCTCCAGATAGTCTCTTCCTTCGATCAGGTAGAGCTGATCAAAGCTATATCCCCAGACGAGCCAGAAGACGCTGAGCCCCCCTCCCAGGCGCAGAGCAGCCTGTTTGTCCTGCTGTTGGAGCACCAGGCGCATCACCGCTCGCCAGTTCCATTGTTCCTGGATGTAGCTTCTGATTAAAAACCCCTGGTTGCTGCCAAATAATATTCTGCGGCTGGCCTCGGCCCAGTTCATATAATAGTTTGCGTGCGCCTGCTGGACGCGCTCCAATTCGCCTGATGCATGCAGACATTCCAGACCAAACTCGCGGATCGTCTCCAGCATCTGGAAGCGCGGCTCCTCGTTTTCCTGCTCCCTCCTTTGAAGCAGACTCTTGTCGAGCAGAGAAGCGACGCCGTTGAGAATCTCGGTTGGCTTATCATCAAGCTCGGTATAGATAGCTTCCACAGCTTCAAGCGTGCAGCCGCCATTGAAGATGCTCAGGCGCTGGAAAAGTATCTGCTCCTCGACTGTGAGCAGGTCATAGCTCCACTGGATGGTAGCGCGCAGCGTCTGATGGCGTTGGGGTGCGTCACGGCGGCCCATCGTCAACACTTGTAAGGGGTGTGAGAGGCGCGAGAGTAGCGCCAGGGGTGGCAGCAGCTTGACGCGGACGGCGGCCAGTTCCAGCGCCAGTGGAATGCCCTCCAGGTGGATGCAGATGCTGGCAATAGTTTGCGCATTTTCCGGCGTGAACTGGAAATCGGGCTTGATCGCCTGGGCGCGGTGCAGGAATAGCGTCACCGCAGGATTCGTCGCCAGTTCCTCGACGGACTCGTGTGCGACATTGGGCAGAGTCAGGGGGAGAACGGGAAATTCTTGCTCCCCGCGTACATGCAGCGGCTCACGGCTCGTTACCAGCATGCTGACACCCGGGCAGGTGGTGAGGAGCGCGAGAAGGGATGAGGCGGCCTGCACTACTTGCTCGAAGTTGTCCAGCACCAGCAGGAAGGATTTATCGCGGAGGAATGCCTGCACCATCTCGAAAATGGGATGGTTGCCGGTTTGCAGGTTGAGCGCCTGAGCTATCGAGGGTAGCACCTGTTCGGGCTCCTGGTTCGCGGCCAGCGGCACGAAGCAGACGCCATCGCTCCAGTGCTGCTCGATTGCGCCTGCTGCCTCAAGCGCCAGGCGCGTTTTACCGACGCCGCCAGTTCCGGTCAGCGTGAGCAGGCGCACGCCTTGATCTAGCAGCATAGCTGCGATGGTCTCGCACTCTCTGGCGCGGCCCAGGAACGAGGAAAGTTGGGCGGGAAGGTTATTGATCCGCTCACTTATCGGTATGGGGAGGTCGCGAACAGCGGGCTTGCGGTTCCGTTTGCCTGACTTGCGCGTTACCCGAAAGTTTACGGCTGGCGATTGTTTGGCGCTCTCATCCATCTTCAATCCCACCTCATTAGCTGCTCCTTCCTCCGGCGCACTTTGCAATCGCCGCTGCATTAAGCAACATTTACCACGTATTTACCTGCGTTCTTCGGATCAATCCAGACCTGGATCGCGTCGCCCACCTGGTACCTTCCAGGGGAATATATCTGATCGCTATTGAACGTATGAATGATGCGGGTTGCGGGATCGACCCACTCGGATGTGATGATATAGTAGGTGTAATATGTGCTGTTGCCATTAGCGTCGGTACGGCTACCCCTATGCTGGTTAATGCCTTTAATTTCCGCCATCACGCGCCGACCATGCTTTTCCAGCCAGTTCACATCGGCTGTACGCTTGAGAACGGCTGATGAGATCAGAATGGCGAGCAACAGCCCCAGCGCGAAACCTATCCCGGGGGCTATGAGCAGAGTCGGATTGCTCAGATTGAACAGCGAGGGGGCGTCCGGCACTGGATTGGACCCTGGCTGAGCGGAGGAGACTGTACCAAAGATGTGTGCAACCGCTAGAAAGAAGCTGACAAAAAGACCTGCCCCTGTGCAAACCGCAATAAGAATAAGTGAGAAAAAGACGGAGATGAAGACGGAAAACGCCGTCCTTGAGTAGCCCATAGCCAATCCTCCCATCAAAGACGAGAATAAACATTCCGTACTCTGCCAGCTTTTTGATCATAAAAAGTTGCTAACTGTGCTTGAAAAAGATAGTACAATTTTAAGAATTGCTTACACTATAGAGTATATCATACCATATATGAGGAAAAAGTGCAGCTTTGCATCATCAAGAGCGCCTGCTCAACGACACTATATGCCAGAACAGGCGCTCGTTTTGTAGATTACAATGGAATGTTGCCGTGCTTCTTGGGTGGATTGGCGTCGCGTTTGTTCTTTAGCATCTCCAGAGCATTGATGAGCTTGGTACGGGTGTGACGCGGCTCAATGACCTCGTCGATGTAGCCACGAGCGGCGGCAATATACGGATTGGCGAACTTCTCGATATATTCCGCGATCAGTTCTTTGCGCCGCTGTTCTGGATCTTCCGCCTTCTCGATCTCATCTTTGAAAAGGATGTTGACCGCACCATCTGCGCCCATCACGGCAATTTCGGCGGTGGGCCAGGCATAGTTGATATCGCCACGCACATGCTTGCTGCTCATCACGTCGTAGGCCCCGCCGTACGCTTTACGTGTAATCACCGTAATCTTGGGCACCGTCGCTTCGCAGTAGGCGTAGAGCAGCTTGGCGCCGTGACGGATAATGCCGTTGTGCTCCTGACCCACGCCGGGCAGGAAGCCCGGCACATCCTCGAAGGTAATAATCGGGATATTGAAACAGTCACAGAAGCGCACGAAGCGAGCGGCCTTATCCGAGGCATTGATATCGAGCACGCCCGCCATGACGCGTGGCTGCTGCGCGACGATGCCGATGGGACGCCCGTTCAGGCGAGCGAAGCCAACGATGATGTTTTTGGCGAAATGTTCCTGCACCTCGAAGAATTCGCCATTGTCAACGATATAGTTGATTACGGCCTTCATATCGTATGGCTTGCTGGGATTATCGGGGATGATGTTGTTCAGCTCTTCTTCGCTGCGGTTGGGCTGGTCGCTGGGAGTGATACGAGGAGGATCTTCCAGATTGTTGGAGGGAATGTAGCTTAGCAACTGACGAATCATGCGAACACAATCCGGCTCGCTGGGACAGGCGAAGTGGGCAACGCCGCTGGTGCTGTTATGCACTTTCGCGCCCCCCAGCTCTTCAAACGTCACATCCTCATGCGTGACCGCCTTGAGCACATTGGGGCCGGTGACAAACATATAGCTCGTCTCTTCAACCATAAAGATGAAATCTGTGATGGCAGGCGAGTAGACCGCGCCGCCCGCGCACGGTCCCATGATGGCGGAAATTTGCGGCACCACGCCGGAGGCCAGGGTGTTGCGCAGAAAAATGTCGGCGTACGCGCCCAGGCTAACCACGCCTTCCTGAATGCGTGCGCCGCCCGAATCGTTGAGCCCGATCACCGGCGCGCCGTTTTTCATTGCCAGATCCATGACTTTGCAAATCTTCTCAGCGTGTGCCTCGGACAGGGAGCCGCCGAAGACCGTAAAATCCTGCGAGAAAACGTAGACGAGGCGTCCATCGATCTGCCCGTAGCCGGTGACCACGCCATCGCCTGGAATACGCTGCTCATCGAGGCCAAAATCGGAGGCGCGATGGGTCACAAACATATCCAGTTCGTTAAAGCTGCCGGGATCAAGCAAAAGATCTATGCGCTCGCGTGCGGTCAACTTGCCTTTTTTGTGCTGGGCCTCAATGCGTTTAGCGCCGCCGCCCAGCATTGCTGCCGCCTTCAACTCGTGTAGTTCCGCGATCTTCTCGCGCGTCCCCTTACTATTTGCCGTCTCTTGCGAGCTACGTTCACTCGTGGTCATACGATTCTACTCCGTCGCTTTGTTTTTGATTGAAAAAGAGTGGATACTGACGCAGTATATCACATGGAGTTTGGCGGGTGTTTGCCTGCGGAAAGGCGCGTGCCTTTCGTCTATCTTCTTACTTCTCTCGCCTCTGGAGGTGGATTGAGCAACGGCTCGACGGCACTTGTGAGGTCTCGTAAGGGGAGGCCGGTACGTGTCACAATCAGACGCGTGAGGTAGGTGCTGGCTTGTAGTTCTTGCTGTGAGCAGCTCCTCCAGAGGGTCCAGAAGAAAGTGTTGCTTGAGCTATCGAGCATATAGATTTTGAAAAACCCGTCCTTGTTTACCTGACGTCGTGTAATGACATAAAATCCAGTGATTTCGGGCCAGGTCATCTCAATAGAAATTCCTTTTATCAGATAAGGCCACTTCCAACGCAACCCCCATTCATCTACAACGACTGTGCTCGCACTTGGAAGTCTAATTGCGAACACAAGCAGAAAAACAGCAGAAGTTATGAGAAGGATGAAAAAGGTGAAAAAGATACTCTCATCGAGAACATCCCAAATGCTGAGCGTAGCAAAATCCGGTAGTGGAAGCAACAGGGCGATCACGACGCCCAGAGTGATAATGACTAATAGAAAAATGCTCACACCAACGAGGAGAGTAATACTCGTGCTTTTAATACGGCGTACTGGTCCGATGCATGCTGAAGCAGGAGGCTGTTCTTCAGCTTCAAGAGGGAGAGGTTGTTCGGCAACAAGTGGAACTCGCACCTCATCGTGCAATTGCTCACGCAACTCTAGCACTTTCTCGGGCAAAGAGGAGCTTCCCAGTATATATTTCGAAGTAACGAATGTTATGCAGAATGAGAAACAGATGCCTGCAAGAGATGAGAATATATCGTTAGTCAAGTGCCACCAATCAGGGACTGAAAAATCGCGGAGGATGAGTAATAGAGCCCATAGGGATGCTAGAATAAGCGGAATAGCCGCTAAAGCATTCCATTTGCGTTTATGTGCCTGGAATGGCTTCAGATCTGCACCTGTATGTGCCAACCTCAGTGTATGCTGTAAAGCGGCTAGCGAAGTTTGCTCCTTATTCATTAAGAATTCCTCTTGTCAAGCAAACAGAGTAAAATTTAAATCGCTTAAGATGAGATAACTATTTTCTTAGAATTATATCAGCAAATATCTATGAAAACAAGAAATAAAGGTATCGTCTGGCAGATTGATGTCTTTACGATTTTGCTCTTGACATTACTTCTTTTCGCTGGTAAACTATGTACTATATGGTACATGTCTAAAGTACATATGTGAAGTACATACCGATACCTGTTAATGAAGGAGCGTAGCATGCCTTTTTCACGCTTTGCTAAGATGCCGGGTGAGAAACGCGAGCGGTTGATGACCGTGGCGGCGCAAGAATTTGCCGCTAAGGGCTTCGAAGCGGCCTCGTTCAATCGCATTCTGGAGGAGGCGCAGATCGGGAAGAGTTCGGCCTATTACTACTTTGAGGATAAGGCTGATCTCTTTTGCACCGTCGTCCAGTATTGCATTGATCGCTTGCAGCTTGCTCCACCTGATGAGGATGTCTCCTCGCTCACCGCTGAAACATTCTGGCCGGAGCTGGCGAAGATTCATGATCAGCCACTGTTGCGTGCGCTGGAGCAGCCCTGGCTCTTCGGGGTTGTGCGCGCCGCCGAGCGTTTGACGCGAGAGTCGTTGCAGCGCGAACCTCTGGCACAGCTTGCTCGCTACCTGAGCGGTTATATCACGGCCAATATGGGCGCGATGATTAAACGCGGACAGGAGCTGAGGCTGATCCGTACCGATCTTCCTGACAACTTGCTGATCGCCTGGTTCAGAGCGGTCGATGGCGCAAGCGACGATTGGCTGCTCGCTCACCTGGAGCAACTGGATCAAGAGACTATAAGCAGCATCTCACATGAGACTATAGCAACAATTCGACGGGTGCTTGCTCCCTTAGTTTAAGTGATATTATATATGCTATGAAAGAAAGGGAAGGAACCTATGTCTACACGCTTATTCCACACTTTAATTGCGCTTAGCGGTATTATTGGCGTTATTATGCTGATCACGTCTTTCGCGATCAATCCTGGTCCCCCATCCGGTACTACCTATGCTCAGTTGATCGCTTTTGGCAATGAACATGGCTGGGCTGTCCGTCTCGGGGCGTGGCTGCAAGCTACCAGTCCGTGTCTGATTGTACTCTTCGCCTTTGGCGTCGTTCACCTCGCTGGCGCTGCCAATCGCCTGGCAGGCTGGATGACGCTGTTTGGTGGGGTTGTGCTGACGATGGTAAGCCTGGTCGAGGTCGCCTTTTACCTTAGCGCTATCAACGGCGATCCGACGAGAACGTTGTTAGTCAGCCTCGATTTTATCCATGCCGTTCAGAGCGAGTACTCGATGGTGGCTGCGCCGCTACTCTTTTTGCCGCTTGGCTTGATTATTGTCAGTTCGCGGGTGTTGCCGCGTATACTCGGATACCTGGCATTTGTGCTTGGAGGACTGTTTGTTGTCCTGGGGCTGCCTGTGCTCTTCGTGCCCTCTATTCAAACCGTGGTCGATATGCTGTCGATCATTCAAGGCGTCTGGTGGCTGGCTGCTGCTGTTACCCTTCTCGTTTTGGCAGGAAAAACCTCTTTTGTAGTGGGACAAAGTAGTGATAGTATGATTGCGTAGATTAACGCTGGAAAAATGCAAAAGGGGATGTTCCTCATCAGATCAGGAACATCCCCTTTTGCGTCTATGGTGTAGGCATCTACTCTTCATGAGCAAAGTATGCTCGCACATGTGGACTCAGCAGGTATCCCAGCATTGCCGTAATAATTGCTAATCCGATTACTTTGTCTAGCGCGAAACTACGTGAGGCTACAAAACCAATATCTGCCACGATATGCACCAGGATAAAGACCACGTTGGCAACCCAGGCCCAGCGATATCCCTTCCATAATCCATAGCTGAGGCTCAGGTAGAAGACGCCGAGCACAATCAAGACGATGGAGAGCACCGGCGCGAGAAACCGCAAGAAGCCAAGCCCTTGCGCCACCGCCGACGTGTTGAGCAAGAACAGAGCGGGCACCACGCCGCCAACCAGCGAGAGCAGGCCAGCCAGCACAAGAATAATACAGATGATATTCAAGCCGCGAGGTCGTGTAAGAGATTTGATCATAATAGCTACTCCTCTGTTTTTCATTGCCTGTTTCAATACTTCATTTAGCAGGATTATCAGTATGGGAAGCGTCCCAACGATTAGTAACGATCTTGAGCAAAGTATAGCCGACGTGCCGGGAACCGTAATGCGTCTATAGATGTGATATGGATGCGACTCTGGTCGTGTTGTTGAGGGCGATTTGGGCTTAGTGCTCTTTTCGCTAAAGGCATTTCTCCTTGACAGCAATATTGTTCGAGCCGGAAAAAAGCTCCAACTGCTCAAACGCTTCGTAGGGATGTGGTCTTTTCTGTTAGGGGAGAGGTGCGTTCGCATTCAATGCAGAACGTACCTCTTTTGTCTATATCGCGGGCGGATGCGCTGAAGCGGGTTCCTACAGGGGCGTTGCGGCTTTATGCCTCGACGGTGTCCTTCACCACTGTGGGCGTCGGGTCGAGGATCATGCGCAGGCCGTGTTTGGCGCGCAACGTGACCATTGGCTGCAATTCGACCTGGAAGCCGGGAGCGAGGCGCGGACTGTAGCGCTGGATCAGCGTAGCCAGCAGCAGCTTGGCCTCCATCTGGGCGAAGGGCATGCCAATGCAGATGCGCGGGCCGCCGCCGAAGGGGAAGTACGCCCACTGCGGCACCTTCTGCCCATTGACCGGGTCCCAGCGCTCGGGCCGGAATACGTCCGCGTCACCCCAGATTTCGGGCAGGTGATGTGTGACCCACTGGCTCAGCATAAAGGATGTCCCGGCAGGGAAATGGTATCCACCCATGTCAAAGTCCTTCAATGCATGACGGCCTATCACCCAGGCAGGGGGATAGAGACGCATGGCCTCGTTAATGACCCATTCCGTATAGGGCAGGTTGGGCAGATCGTTAACGGTGGGAGCGCGTCCCGTCAGGATCGTCTGCACTTCGCGAATCAGCTTCTCGCGCGGTCCGGGGTTTTCGGAGAGCAGCAGGAAGGTCCAGGTCAGCGTGTTCGCGGTCGTCTCGTGGCCCGCGCCAATGAAGGTCATGACGTGGTCGCGTACCTGCTCATTGGTCAGCGCATCCCCCTCGTCCTGGGCGACCAGCAGCATCGAAAGGATATCGCCCGTGTCGCGCCCCTCGGCTCTGCGCTGGTCGATGAGCTGGTAGATGAACTTATCGATCCCGCGCCTGGCCCCCATCCGTTTGCCATACTCGGTAAAAGGCGCATCGATGTAGATGTTGAGCAACTGCGCCAGGATTTTGCGCCGGTGCTCGGCCATTTGCGTGAAAAGATAGCCCAGCTCGCGTACCTGGCTGGCGAGCTCAAGCGAGAAGAGGCTTTTGACGACGATGCGCAGCGTCAGCTCCTGCATGGCCTGCGAGATATCAACTTCCTCGCCCTCATGCCACTCTTCAAGCAGGTCCTGCGAGAAGCGTACCATGTCTTCGGCGTAGCTCTCCACGCGTTTGCGATGGAAGGCGGGCTGAACCATGCGGCGCTGCTGGCGGTGCGTCTCTCCCTCAATCGTGAGCAGCCCTTCGCCGAGCACTTCCTTGAGATCGCTCCTGGTCTGCACCGAAGAGAAGTCGCGCGGATGCTCGGTCAGGATATAGCGAATATAATCAGGATGGGAGACCAGGATGCTGGGCCGCCGACCCACATAAATTGTCGCCAGATCGCCATAGGTGCGCTGCAAATCCTGTAGATACGCCGTCTGGTCTTGCCGGAACTGCAAGATATTGCCAAAAAAGGGCTGCGGTTTCGGCCCTGGTGGCAGCTTCGCGGTACTCTTTTTAGCCATATAATTACTATTCCATTCTTCGCCGAAGCGAACTTTCTAGTGCTATTGGCGTACTAGCCACTATCATCCAGTGCTACGTGTTTTTGTTGAGCAGCGATGCTGGTAGCCCATGAGCTAACAGCGCCAGCACCTGATTTGCCATCGCCTCCGGTCCCGGCTCATCATGCTCAAACCACCAGAAGATGCCCTGCGTAATCATACCTGAGACAAAGCGAGCGAGCAGGGGAAGATTATGCTCATCCTGGCGCTCCTGCAATGGAACCGCCTCAAGCGCCTTCGTCAGCCCCTCGATCAATCCCGCCTGCGCGCGCATCACGCCGCCAAGCTGTCCGCCATCCCTACCGGTGAGCGCGATAATGAACAGATCGCGCTGCGCGTGCGCATGCAAAAAGATCGCGCGAATAACCGCAGCCAGCCGCTGCTCGCGTGGGACCTGCTCCAGCGCAGCCGCAATCTGCTTGCGCATCTCGCAAAATCCCTCTTCCAGCAAAGTAGAAAAAATCTCATCCTTATCGCGGAAATGCAGATAAAAGGTTCCCACGCCGACGTCCGCATGCTCCGTGATCTCGGCAATGCTCGCATCGTGATACCCCCGCCTGGCAAACACCTGGCGAGCCGCCTTCAACAGGTCAGCCCGTGTGCGTGCCCTCTTCCTGCTCCCCCGATGCCGCTCATCCTGTCCCTCAATTTGTGAACCGTTCTTCATAATTGAATGATACTTCATTTTTCGTGATAAGTCAAGGAGGGACCCGATTGATCGCGTCCAATTCATTGCCTTGTACATCCCGCGAAAGCGCTCCCCCCTTCCAATGACCCGCCCCGATCAAAAGCCTCGCGCTCGCCCTGTGGCGGGTTGAGACGCGATCAGGCCGTCGCTACAGCAGTGGCGCAATGAGGCTGCTGGGGGAAGGACGGGCAATAAATTGGGCGCGATCAATCGCGTCCCTACCGGGTTGACGGTATTTGTAATAACTGGGGCAAGGAATGACAATTTTCAGGCTACCTGCCATCCCTATGTCATCGGGTGGCAGGTAAACAGGGTGATTTCGGGACGGCAGTTGAAGCGGATCATTGGATGGACCATGCCGAGGCCGCGATTGGTGTAGAGCTGCATTGAGGGGAACTGGTAGAGGCCGCTCGAATATTTGCGACCGAGCGGAGGCAGCTCCACAGCGCCAACGAAAGGGATGCGCACCTGACCGCCGTGAGTATGGCCCGATAATTGCAGATCGAAGCGGTTCGACTTTGCCGCCACATCTGCGAAATCCGGCTCGTGTACCAGCAGGACCGCCGCGCCCTGCTGCGGCATCGTGCGCATCACATCATGCAGCAGCGGCTCATAGGACCAGACCGAAAGCGTGCGCGAGCTATAGGGCCAGAGATCGTCGAGGCCAACAATGTGCAGCATCGCCCCCTTGCGAGCGATAGTATGCACTTTATTGGGTAGCTCCTGGATATTCGTCGCTTTGAGCACTGCCCGTACCTCATCAGCCCCGCTCCAATGGTCGTGATTGCCCAGCACCGCGAAAATACCGTCACGAGCCGAGAGCGAGGACAGCGCAGTAATGGTATTGAGCGGCTCGTCGCCTTCGTAAGTCACAAAATCGCCCGTAATCAGGATCAGATCGGGATGCAGCTCGTTGACCGCGTCTAAAATCGGCTGCAGGCGAGCGGGAAACATCCACTCCTCATCGGCATGAATATCGCTAATCTGGACCACGCGATAGCCATCGAACGCGGGCGACAGGCGCGGCATATACAGGGGAATGCTGGTAATATCCACCCAGGACGGCTCAATCGAACGGGAGTAATAGGCTGCGCTGCCGCCTGCCGCAATCACGCCCACGGTAGAAATGCCCGCAACCTTTAAAAATGTACGTCTTCTCATAGCTTAATCTTTATATTACTAATTTGACAAACGATCAAAGGACTTATACCATACAGACGAAAAGCAAAATGAGAATGGATAAGGTTATCGGCAACCGGTAACAGAATAAGGATAGCACAGCCATGTCATTTTATCCAGAACCCGCGCCCGTTCCCACCATACTCAGAACCGGCGAAATGCTCATCCGTCCGCTGCGAGCCAGCGATGTCGTGCTCGATTACGACGCCGTCATCAGCAGCCGCGCCGAACTGTGGCTACGCAGTGGAGGTAACTGGCCCCATGAAGGCTTCACCATCGAAGAGAACCTCGCCGACCTGCAACAGCACGAGCAGGAGCACCAGGACCGTCTCGCCTTCACCTACACCGTCATGAACCTCGACGAAACCGAATGTCTCGGCTGCCTCTACATCACCCCGCTCGCGCAAAGGTTAGCGCGAGCCGCCTCTGCCACTCAGCAGCCCCCCGCATCTGAAGCAGCCAGCCAGCCGCAACCAGAAGTCAGCGCCGGTGATGCCGTAGTCACCTTCTGGGTGCGCCAGAGCCGTCTCGCCGACAACCTCGACCTGCGCCTCCTCCAATCGCTAACCGACTGGTTCCGCACAGCCTGGACCTTCCCCCGCGTCACCTTCCTCGCCCAAAACGCCCAGCAGCGCCAGCTCCGCCTCTTCGAGCAACTCGGCATGAACTTATTCTACACGCTGCCGCACGCGAAAATATACATTTTGGAGGAAATGGGGAAGTAAGAAGTAATAAGTATTTTTTCTGTAATAGCTGGTCTTTTCGCGCTGCTTATGATATATCAGGGGCGTGGACATTGAAAAGGGGAGAGGCCCGAGAAAGGGATTGTAGTTTGTTAAAAACCTTCGTGCCGCTCCATCAGGGCAAGCGCGAGGCCCCCTCACCGCCTCCCCATGCCCCTACCGGTCCCCCCAACGTCACATCATCACGATCAACCAGATCAGAGCGCCATACCCTCTATAGTAGCCGCGCATCTGCCGACGATAGGCCCTGCGTTGTGCTCGATAGTTCATCATCTTGATGTCTCGTTTTCTCTCGTTGGGATTCTCAATGTCTCGGGGTCCTTCTCCAGGGCCTCATTGCATGTACGTCCGAATTATCGCGCGGGTTACGTTCATGGCGCATGTGCCTCTGGGAATATTTCTGAGGAGGCTCTCCCCTGATAGCGATGTGTTAGCTTTGTAGCGGGCTTCCACGATCAATCGGGCTCCCACGCTGAAGCGGGGAGCTACGGTAGCGCGTCCGATTTAGCGCTCTTTCTTCATTTATCATATGAAAGCCATAACATCGAAAATATATGATGTAAACTGTTTCATTTGGTAAAATTTTTTTGCTATACTATTACCGTGATTTCATTATTGATAACATGGCGCGACGAATTTTGAGGGTTGGTGCTGTTGTTGGGGGAAGAGGCCCGAGAAGGGGATTGGAACTCATATGCTCATGGAGCGTGTGCCATTTGCTCTGCTCATTGAAGAGGGGAGCGGCCCGAGAGGGGGCTTGTAATTCTATCAAACATGCGTGTTGTGCCACCAGGACAAGCGCGAGCTCCCCTTATTGCCTCGCCTCTATCCATATCCCAATGTTGCCTATCCTATCGCCCACAAAAAATCTAAACGGGATTTATAATGTTTGGACCGGAAGCGTGGACACCGTTGTTGATTGTCAAGGGGAGCTCCAGGGCAGCGTGAACGAAGCGCGAAAGGGAACGAGCGTGCAGGGGCAAGGAGAGATGGCGAGGCTTGGGGGGAGGGTTGAGGAGGGGGACAGGCGATAAATCGGGCGCGGTAAATCGGACGCGATAAATCAGGTCCCTACCATGTTGGTGAGTGATATTGGATGAGCTATGTTTGGTGGGTGCTATTGGGCGGGCGATGATTTTATTAGGCATATCTGTGCGATAATAGAGCTTGCTGTGTTTATGGTTTTTGATGACAGAAATGGAGATGCGATATGGCTGAGCCTATACTGACGGCTCGGAGTGTGGTGTATCCGTGGCATTGCGATCATATGGGACATATGAATGTGATGTGGTACGTTGGCAAGTTTGATGATGCGACGTGGCACCTGTTTGCGCGGCTGGGACTGACCCCGGCATTTTTTCGTGAGCATAATCGGGCGATGGCGGCGGTGCATCAGGAGGTGACGTATCGACGGGAACTGCACGCGGGCGATCCGGTGACGATCTATTCGCGCATTCTTGAGGTGAGGGAGAAGGTGATCCGCTTCTCTCATGAGATGCATAATGAGGAGACAGAAGAGGTGGCAGCAGTCACGACCATTACCGGCGTTTATCTCGATGCCCAGATCCGCAAATCTTGCTCTTTCCCTCCCGATGTGATCGAACGTGCGCGAGCGATGTGTCAGACAGGCTCTCAGTAGGAATAATCACATTAGAGACTGTGTGTAAATGTATTTAAACATATTCGTTTACGCGCAGTCTCGTTCTTCCTCAGTAACATATCCTCTATAATTCTTACAGCTCCTTGCTCACATAATGCTTGTCCAATATTGCCCTCTCGGCATTTGCCCGTAACCATCCTGGTCGCGTTTGCAACTTTAAAGATAGAACCAGAAAAAGCTCCCTTCTAGGGGGTAATGGGTGCCTGCGTAGTGAGCGCGCTTCTGATCGGTGGGCTTTCCTGCAAACAAATGGGTGAGTATGGTGCAACGCGTTCCAGGGGTGCTGTGGCTGGTGGCGAACGATCTCCAGGTTTCCTCTAGTCGCAACTTGCAGCGGCTGGAGTCGCATAGATCACCTGGGCCTGGACCATTATGGGTAGTCCAGGCTAATAGAGCAAGGAGGAAATCATTTACCATGCGTCAATTATCCCGTATCTTCTCCCTTGCTGGGACGCTCACCGCTCTCGCAGCTCTGGTTCTGACGCTGACCTCAGTCGGGAACGTGCGCGCTGCCCCTGCCTCCAATGGCGGGTCGCCCGTCGAGGTGCAACCAGCCGCCCAGCATGATGTCTCGCCACCGCTGCGTCAGATGTCCCAGTCCTTCCATGCCTCAGGCGTGAGGCGCGATCAGCCATTGCGTCTCCTGCCGGTGCCGCAGGGCGCTAATGTGCAGCCCGATCCCGTCGTCCAGTCTTCGGCTTCAACTCCCAACGTCACGACCACGGCAGGGGTCAATATCAACGGCGTTGGCGACACCAGTAATACCCCGGCCAATCCCTGTAATTGTGCGCCATCCGATACCAACGGAGCGGCGGGCGCGACACAGTTCGTCCAGTGGGTTAACTCCGCCTTTGCCGTCTACGACAAGAGCGGTAACCTGCTCATGGGACCAACCGCCGGCAACGCCCTGTGGTCGGGGTTTGGCGGACCCTGCCAAACCAATAACGATGGCGACATCATCGCCCAATATGACAAAGCGGCAGGTCGCTGGGTACTGAGCCAGTTCTCTGTGACGGGTGGTCCGCCGTTCTTCCAGTGTGTGGCCGTCTCGACTACCTCGGACGCCACCGGGACGTACAACCGCTACGCCTTCCAGGAACCCAACTTCAACGATTATCCCAAGTTAGGCATCTGGCCCGATGGCTATTATTTCTCGTTTAATATGTTTTCGGGCAACACCTTCGTCGGGGCACGAGCCTGCGCGTTTGATCGCAACCAGATGCTCGCCGGTGCGGCAGCCACTCAGGTCTGCTTCCAGCAGGGCTCTACCGTTGGTAGCCTGCTACCGTCCGACGTGGACGGGACGATTGCTCCGGCGGCGGGTGAGCCTGATTTCTACCTGAATTTCGGCTCGAACGTGCTCAACCTCTTTAAGTTCCATGTAGATTTCACCACGCCGACTAATTCCACGTTTACCGGACCGACCATCATTCCCGTCGCGGCGTTTACCGCAGCATGTTCAGGAGGCGGAACGTGTATTCCCCAGCCCAATACCTCCAACAAGCTTGATTCGCTGGCGGACCGGCTGATGTATCGGCTGGCCTGGCGCAAGTTTAGTGATGGGCACGAGTCCCTCGTCGTCAACCATTCGGTCACCGTGAGCGGGAGCAAGAGAAACTCCGTCACGGGGGTGCGCTGGTACGAGATCCGCAATCCCAATGGCACGCCCTCGGTGTTCCAGCAGGGGACGTTCTCTCCCGACGCGAACTCACGGTGGATGGGCAGCATTGCGATGGATAAGTTCGGCGACATCGCTATGGGCTACAGCGAGTCCAGCGGTTCGCTCTTCCCCAGCATCGCTTTCACAGGCCGCGTGCCTTCTGATCCGCTGGGGACGATGGAGGCAGAGAACCTCGCTTTCAAAGGTAGCGGTTCGCAGACCGGTAGCCTGCATCGATGGGGCGACTACAGCAGCATCAGCGTCGATCCGGTAGATGATTGCACCTTCTGGTACACAACAGAGTACCTGGCAACGTCAGGCTCGTTCAACTGGAGTACGCGCATCATCTCCTTTAAATTCCCGGGCTGCTAGGCAGCGGGAATAGGGCAGAGCATCCCTCTGCCAGCGTCATCGCTCTTGACGGCCACTCCACTGGCCCGTCGGGAGCGATGACGTATCCCTACAGGACTTTGCGCTTGCCCTACCCGGGTGGCGGAACGCATTAGTGGCGTATACATAGATCACTGCATAATCGTGTCGTAGAACATGAGCTCGAATTCGTGGCTGAGGCGGACGGCGCGGGTGATGAGACGACGCTCGGTGGGGGTGTTGTAGCGGGCGAGGAGGGTTTCGTCGATTGGGGCGATTTGCTGGCCGATGGTGTCGTGGACGGAGAAGAAGGCTATCTGCTCGGCGGTTAGCCCGTAGTTGCGCATGAGGGCCGGGGCGATGCGGACACAGATCTGGATGAAGATATCTTCGCTGGCGCTGACGGCTGCCAGCTTCTCGGCGGGTGAGCCGTATGCCAGCATCCAGTAAAAAAAGTTGGTCAGGGCCATGCAGCCTGCCAATGGCTCTACGGCGTCGAAGTCGGCACGCGTGAGGCCCAGCGCCTCGCCGAAGCGTAGTAACAGTTGATGACCGCCAACTTTGGGCAGCAGTTTCTGCAACAGTAGTTCCTGTACCTCCAGATCGGGGGCCGTGGCTATTGCCAGCGCGTCCAGGCGATATGCCTCGCGTACCAGCCGCCAGTCCTGCAAGGCGAAGAGCGCCAGCCGCTCGCGTTCCACCGCTCCATCCTCAATGCCTGACCAGAGCTGATGTCTCAGCAAGCGCGTGCGCAATGGTTCCAGGTCTTCGGTCAATAATGCATCGGCAAAGCTCATGGCTGATCTATCCTCCAGATATTGATGTGTTCGCCTTTTGCTTTGAATATTGTCAGGTGTCATTTTAAAGTACGTCATTGCGTGTCTGAAATCTTACAGTTCACTACTCAAAGCTGGTTAAATAGTGGCGATTGAGTAAGAAAATGACGGGTAGGGCTGCAACGTTTCTCTACCGTGGTACGTGATCCTCTGGTAGTTGTTGAAAAGCTAGCCTATGGATGAGGTTATAGCAGCATTGTAGATTAGGAAGAGGAGAAGATGAGAATGACGAAAAAAGGTTTGTTTGGCACGAAGAAGGGTCTGTTTGGCAATAAAAGTCCAATAGGTCCAAAGTTGAAGATGAAGAAGGCGAAAAAGCGCAGCGATGGTATTATGAGCTTCACGGCCATCAAACGCTCGTTTCAGACTCCCTGGGGCTTTAAGCGGCGGGTGGAGCGTAAACCCAACTATTACAGCGAATCGATGAAGTTCCTGCGCGTTCTTCCTAAAAAGGTTTTTGCTCGCTGATAGCTCATGCAAGTGACGGAGATTGTTAGCAGCGCCTCCAGATGGGCTTGCTAGTAAATATAAATAGAAGCTACTGCTGCTATAGCAGCAGTAGCTTGTTTATTTGGAAAATGTTTTTCATTATCATGAATACATTTTGTGGAGTTTGTTTTAGAAGCAGGGAAATGTATGGAGCAAGGCGAGGGGGTGAACGGGCGATAAATCGCGGACGCGGTAAACCGGGTCCCTACCAAATCTCGACCCCCGCCCTTGCTTTTTTGTTAATACGACCAGTTTACGCCGCATTGAGAGCAGTGGCGGGCGGGGGAGTCGCTTTCGAAGGCGCGGCGGAAGGCGTTGTAGCGTTCGCCGTGCCAGATGCTCTCGATTGGCTCCTGGAAGACGTTGCCGAGGACGCGCTCCTCTCGATATTCGCGCGCGCTTCTATGCCCAAAGGGCGCGAAGCAGCAGGAGAGTACGTTGCCGCTTGACGTAATGTAGGTGAGCGTGTAGGGGCGGTGGCAGCCAGCCCAGGGTCGCTCTCCGAAGTCGCGTACGATACTCTCAACGGGCGTTGAAGCGCCTGCCGCCTTGAATGTAATCTTATGTTCCTGACACATCTGCTCGCAGCGGCGGATCAGCTCGATTTCTTCCGGCGTTGAGCGGCGAAAGAGAGCCTGTTTGGATGCCGCCAGACCTGCCTCGAAATAGACCAGGCGCTGTAAATAGACCTCGCGTATGCCTGCTTTGCTCGCCAGATCGATCAGGCCAGGAAGTTCGGACAGATTTTCGCGCATAGCGGTAAACCAGAGCGAAACTGCGGGCTTCTGGGCATCCTGTTGTCTCTGCACAGTGACAAAAGCTTCCACGTTGCGCCAGATTTTGTCGAAGGCATCGACGCCGCGCACACGGGCGTACATCTCACGCGTCGCGCCGTCCATCGAGAGACGATACTCGTCAAGCCCGGCATCTATCAGCGCCTGACCGCGTTTGGTAGTGAGCGCGATGCCGTTGGAGTTGAATAAGACGTAAGTACCACGCTCCTTTAAATAGCGGATCATGAGCGGTAATTCCTTATTGAGGAGCGGCTCGCCCAGCCCGTGCAGCACCACACGATCTAATACAGGAAATTGATCAACGATCAAACGGAATTCGTCAAAAGTCAAGTCTCGATCTTCCTCGCGGGATAGTAGTGTGCGCGGACACTGTTGACAGAACTCGTTACAACGGCTTGTGGGTTCTATGTAGATAGAACGAGGTAGCGAGGCAAGCGATGTCATGAATGTCAACTCTCTTTCACAGTTCTGGATAGGATGGTTCCCTTTTGTATCACGTTTGAAAGAGCCGTACGTTTACCAAAAAACAACTTCTTTAATAAGGGCAGAGGCAAGCCCGGCCCCTACGGAGCGCAGAAATATTTAGATGTATCTAGTTTGCCTGTATCCAGGCGTCCTGGATGGGCAAGATTGGTAAATATGGATTTTATCAAGCGTGGTATTGAAGGTACACCGATCCTATTTTGAAATGTTCCGCGCTCCAACGCTGCTGACGCGCTAGCTTCGCTCAGGAGCGCGGAGTCGAAGTATTTTTTGTTCAGGAGTAATAGTTAGCCTTATGACTACGAACCCGATTGCAATTGTAATACCGGCGTTGAATGAGGAAGAGGCGCTTGGTCATCTGCTTAAAGAAATTCCCTCTGATTTTGCCCACCGGGTTATTGTTGTGGACAATGGCAGTGTTGATGCAACGGCCCTGGTCGCCGAGCAGGCGGGCGCAATTGTTGTGCATGAGCATAGATGTGGCTACGGACAGGCGTGCTGGAGCGGCTTTAGAGCGGCAGTTGAGCGAGGAGCCGAGATCGTCATTTTCATGGATGGAGATGGCAGCGACGATCCCGCCGATCTTCCTCATATGCTGAAGCCGCTCCTTGAAGGCAAGGCTGACCTGGTGATCGGCTCGCGTATCAGCCAACGAGCGGAAGCAGGCGCTGTACCTCCCCAGGCGCGGCTGGGCAACTGGCTGGTGAGCCGTTTCATCAGTCTTTTCTATGGTGCGCGGCTGCATGATGTGGGGTCATTCCGCGCTTTACGCTGCTCAACGTTGGAATCGCTCAATATGCGCGAAATGACCTTTGGCTGGCCGGTCGAGATGTTGATTAAGGCGGCTCGTGCGCGTTATCGTATTCTGGAGATACCGATTCATTACCGTCGTCGCCGTCACGGTCGTTCTAAAGTTGCGGGTACCCTGATTGGCAGCGTGAAGGCTGCGTACATTATGTCGCGAACGACCCTGCGCTATGCTGGAACGAGGAAGAAGTATGTCTGATGTTGCTCTGGTTATTATGGCTCGCTATCCAGAGAAGGGGAAGATCAAAACGCGCCTGGCCCGCAGCATCGGCGAAGAGGGAACGCTGTGCCTCTACCAGGCGTTTCTCACCGATCTTGCCTGGCGCTTTGCGAACTGGACCTGCCACCTGCACTGGGCCTACACGCCTCCAGAGGCCGATTTCAATGCCTTTGTCGCCTCCCTTGCTACTCTGGATGCCTCCTCAATAAGCAGTTTTGCGCAGGAAGGGCCCGATCTGGGTGCGCGCCTCTACCATGCGTTCCGCTTTACGCAATCGCGCCAGTTCCAACGCACTATTCTGATCGGCTCCGACTCTCCCCAGATCAGCCGCACAATCATCACGCAGGCGCAGGAGGCTCTCGATAGCGTCGATGTGGTGCTGGGTCCCGCCGAAGATGGGGGATACTATCTTATAGCCATGAAAGAGCCACATGATCTCTTTAGCGATATTCCAATGAGTACCGATGCTGTTTTACGAATGACGCTGGAGCGGGCGCAGCGTCTGGGTCTCTCGGTCCACCTGTTGGAGCCGCTCTTTGATGTCGATGAACTGCCCGAACTGCTGCGCCTCGTCCATCTGTTACAGGAGCGCAGCTATCTCGCGATGGCTACCGCCGCTCAAATCGCGCAACTGAAGAAGGAGTCGATCCTGTGATCTTGAGCGTTCGTAGCCACTCGCGCCCCTGGCTAGCTTCGCTGGCGCTGGCCCTCTCCCTTCTGCTCTTAGTCGGCTGCTTGATCTGGCTAATCATCATTGCACCGATAGATGATCCGTACCATCCGCCATTTTTGTACGCCTGGCTGATCTCTTTCTTGCCCTATATTGCCGCCTGCGTGCTGATCTGGAAGATACGACCAGGCTCCGGGCGGTGGTGCGAAATTGAGTGGGGGCTGATTATCATGGGAACAGTGCTTTTACGCGCGCTATTTCTCCCGGTCCCGCCCAATCTCTCCCATGATTCCTGGCGCTATCTCTGGGATGCCCGTGTGACGTTGCACGGCTATAGCCCCTATGTCTACGCTCCACAAGATCCCTTATTTAACAACATGCGGGACATCCTCTATCAGAATAGCCGTTTTCGCAACGTGCCAACCATCTATCCGCCCGCCGCTCAGGCCGTCTATCTTATTGGAGGGCTGATCGCGCCAACGAATCTAAGCGTGCTCAAGGGCATCTTCATGCTCTTTGATCTGCTTACCTGCGGCCTGCTCGCGCTCTTGCTCAGGCGCAAAGGCTTTGATCCTCGCCTGGTCATCTTCTACGCCTGGTGTCCACTGCCCATCGTCGAGTTCGCCATGCAGGGCCACGTCGATGTCATCGCGATAACCTTTATCATCGCGGCCCTCTTCTGGAATATGGGTGAGGGGAAGAGGGCGCGCGTGCTGACCGGCGTTTTTGTCGCGCTGGCAACCATGACGAAATTCTATCCGCTGATCCTGCTGGTCGTGTTTATGCGCAGGCGCGATTGGCTCATGCCCCTGGCTTGCTTTGCCACTATCGTTTTGAGCTATATCCCTTTCCTGATCCTGGGTCATGGTCAGGTGCTTGGCTTCCTCTCGCGTTACGTCGGGGAGCTGGGAGGCAATGCCGGTCCGATCCAGATATTGCTTGATAAAGAGATTGTGCAATTCTTCGGGGCTAATCCTCAGCAGCTCCAGATAGCGGTTCGCCTGGAACTTGTGCTGGATGCAATCATTGTGGGCGGCGTTGCGCTCGTCGTGTGGCAGCTATGGAGACGCGGGCGCATCAATATAGAGGCGGCGATATTGCTGCTGATCGGCGTCGTGCTGGCCTGCTCCTCGCACGTCTTTCCCTGGTATACGACCGTGCTTTTGCCGTGGATCATTCCGGCGGTGGGATTGGGTCGTGATGTAGGGGCAGGACTGGCCCTTGCCCTGTCACCGTCTCCTGGCCCATCTGGGCAAGCGCAAGGCCAGATTGTTGTAGGGCAGGCAGGACAAGCGCAAGGCCCCCTCCCCTTGTCCTCTCCACCCCTTGCCCCTACCCCAATCACGCAGGTTAGTTTGGGGGAAACGGCAAAGATGGTTGCCTTTGCAGCCTTATGGTATTTCCCCTGTATCAGCGTCATCAGCTATTTCTGGGCTGGAAGTGGTAATTGGGATAATTACTATGTGATAGCTTACGAGGTGATGATAGGGGGACTGGGGTTGGCGGCTCTGTTGGGATGGTGTTCGGTCTATTTCCCGGTGAAAATAAGCGGGTATGTTCGTGAGAAGAGAGTGAAGGCAGCTTCTTGTGAGGGCGAGCAATGTAGTGAGGTGTCCCAGAGCTATCTGGATGAGCCTGTGAAGTGATTTCAGTACCCTCAAGCGGGTCGAAGATCGCTCTGCGTTCTTGCTGCCTCCCGCCAGGGGCAATATACACACTCTATCCGAGAATGTCAAGCGGAAATGCAAGAAGGGGAAGTTTCCATGCAACCGGTCGATTCGTCTGTGCCTTCCGGCGAGAAGGCTCTATCTCGTTCGTCGCAACGTATGCGACTTGCAGGGATGCTTTCGTTATTCTTCGGCGCTCCGACGGCTGGTCTGGCCGCGAGCCTGATCGTTGTCGTATCTATGGGCATATTGCGACTCGTCGCGGGGATTCCTGCTCCGGTGGAACTCTTCGGTGACCGCGTGCTGAAATCGTTAGATGTCTTTACGTTTGTGCGGCTGCTAATTACGTTCGCCCCGAACTCCAAAACCGCTCCTCTAGGGCTTGCCCTGTTAGGGATGATTGCGCTGGGGACGCTTTTAGGGATACTGTACGCCATCCTGGCGCGTCCTGCCCTACCGGTTTCAGGCTATCGACCGGGGAAGCGTGAGTGGCTCGTAGCCGCCGTCTTTGCCGTCGCTATGACGCTGATAGGCGTTATCATCTTCTGGGGAGAACTCGGGCAGAATCTGTTCGGGCTGCCGTTGCAATGGGCCGCGTTGCTCTCAGGGCTTGGATTGGGCATAGATTTTGCGCTGTATGCTATCACGCTCTGCCTCGTGTATCGCGCCCTCCTGCCCAAAAAGCCCCTCGCGGACGTACCGGCTCCTGTACAGCAGCGCCGGCAGTTATTTGCCAACGCCGGTGTAGCCGCGCTCAGCATCGGGGCGGGCGCGGGAGCTTTTGGTCTCGTCCGTGGTTATCTGGCCCGCTACGCCTCCTATGATGGCATGACGCCACCGCCACACGCGGGAAACGTCACGCCGCCAATTACGCCAAATAACGAGCATTACGTCGTCACTCAAAACACGATAGATCCGACGCCCAACATCGATCTGTGGCGCTTAGAGATTACCGGTCTGGTGAAGAACCCTGGCACATACACCTACGCTGAAGTGGAGCGGTTGCCCTCAATCTCGCGCGCGGTGACGCTGGAGTGCATCGCCAATGGAATTGGCGGCCACTTGATCAGTACCGCGATCTGGCAGGGGGTGAGGTGGCAGACTTTGCTCGACCTTCATGGCGGAGTCAAGCCAGGGGCGAGCCATGTTGCCTTTTACAGCGTGGATGGCTACGTAGTGAGTTTGCCATTGCAGGAGCTGCTGGCGGTTGATCCCATCTTTGCCTGGCGCATGAACGGAGAAGTATTGCCACAGCGGCACGGCTACCCGTTGCGCGCCCTCATCCCTGGTCGTTACGGAGAAGAGAACCCCAAGTGGCTGACGCGCATCGAAGTTACCGACCACTTTGTCGGCGGGCTCTATTCCGACCAGGGCTGGTACAACGGCCCCTTGCACACGATCACGCGCATAGATCGTCCGCGCGGTCAGGTAGCCACTGGTCAGGTGATAGAAGTTGGTGGCATCGCCTTCGCGGGCAACCGGGGCATCAAAAAGGTCGAGATCAACGTCGATGGAGGGGAGAACTGGCAACCTGCAACGCTCCAGCTGCCGCTCTCGCCCGATTCGTGGGTATTGTGGACATGGAACTGGCAGCCGGCCTCCCGTGGCACGCACACGCTCACGGCCCGCTCAACCGACGGTACAGGCGAAACCCAGCCAGCCTTCCAGCAAATCACCGTCCCTGACGGCGCAATGGGCTATCACATAGTAGTCGTAACAGTAGTCTAAGATACAGGGGCAAGCGCAACCCCACCAATCTCCGCTTGCCCTAACCTCCCCATCCCAAAGCCAAAATCAGCAACACCGCCGTGGCGACCAGGTTTACCGCGTCCAATTCATTGTCGTCCCCATCTCCAGATCGTGCTGTTCCGCCCCAGGGCAAGCGCCAGGCCCCCACCTTCTCCGGTCCAACACGGTCAGCCCCGTTTGGTTTTTTTGGAGAACGGGTGCCGATACCATCGGAAGACCTGACGGGCCAAAAAGGCTGCGGCACAGATGATCACGAGGAGGAACCGTAGGGGCAAGGGGCCAGGTGGAAATGGGCCTGGGGGCCTCGCGCTTGCCCTGGGGCGGCGCTTTTATACAGGTTTACCCTTGCCACAGCATGCTATACTAGACCCATCGTACCGCTATTACCGCTGTCAACGTGCTATTTTCGAGGGGAGGGAGTGTATGAGCGATAACAAAGAAAATCAAACTGATCAGCCCGACGATAGGGAATTGTTACATACGGCCCTGACGGCAGAGGATGAGGATGTGTCATGGCGGGCCATTTCGTTGTTACATCATCGTGGAGGTCATCATACATTCGCACAGGCTCTGGCGCTCTGCTCGTCTAAAGATGCCCATGAGCGGATTGTGGGCGCGCACATTCTCGCTCAGTTGGGATCGCCCGATAAGGCGTTTCATGAAGGGGCGGTAGCTACGCTGATGGGGATGCTGGAACGGGAGCAGGAGCCAGAGGTGTTGAGTGCGGTGGCGACTACTCTGGGGCACCGGCATGATCGGCGCGCGATTGAACCGCTGGCGCGTCTCAAAAGGCATCCCGATGAGGATGTACGCTTTGGCGTCGTGATGGGGCTCCTGGCCCTTGAGGATAAGCTGGCAGTCGAGACTTTGATCGAGCTTTCCAACGATACGGATGCGGATGTGCGCGATTGGGCTACGTTCGGGCTGGGCTCGCAGATTGAGCTGGATACGCCTGCCATCCGCGAAGCTCTGGCGGCACGGCTGACCGACGAGGATGGCGATACGCGGGGAGAGGCGATGGTTGGGCTGGCGCGACGGCATGATGTGCGTATGATAGCGCCGCTTCTCACCGATCTGGAAAATGGCTATGCCGGCAGTTTGCTGCTAGAGGCCGCAACAGAAATTGCTGATCCACGCCTGTACCCCGCTCTGATACATTTACAGGAAACATGGGAGGGTGAGAGGGACAACTGGCTTTATCGACAGCTTGAGGAAGCGATTGAAAAATGTCGTCCCGCTGATGATTCTCTTGCTTGATTGCTTTATGCGGCAGGATTACATGGGTCTCTGAATATCTTGCTGTTCACAAATTGCGTGAAAGGTCGTATTGCTCCCTCTGGAACTGGCGAAAGCAGCCGGTTGTTCTTAAACCAGGAATGCAGGATAATATGGATGCACATGAAATAGAGAAATACCTAACCGAACTGGGGATGGAGTTAAAGAGACGTGGTGTCAAAAAGCAGATCAGTACCTCTTGCCTGAAGGACAGGAGAAGAATGCCGAGCAGATTGAACGCTCGTTAAACTGGCTTTTTAAGAATTGATGGTTTTCCTGAAGAAAGATCCAGCAAGATGAAGCCCGAAACGATAAAGTTACTAGCGCAAATGCACGAAGAATTGTTGCAAGCTTCTTCAACATCATCAAGACCTCTTGAAACAATGCAATGGGCCTATCAGCAAATCTGCTCAGGAGAGGACCCCTGGACTGGTTTAGGCAGACCCAGCCTCAATTTGGCGTTATGCTCGCGATAAAGAAGTCAGTATTCATGGGGCATAATAGAGCAACGCAAGTAATTGATGTTTATTCAATAACAAACCATTGTTACAGATATATAATGCATCAAAGAAGCAAGCAAGAGAATAACCCATATACGCTAGCCGTTATCTCAACGTCGAAAAAAGACAAAAATAAGAGCCGATCTAGACCTCACAAATATGGGCTAAACCGGCTTCTCATATGGCTGGGGTGCAGGGATTCGAACCCCAATTAACTGATCCAGAGTCAGCCGTCCTACCGTTGAACGACACCCCAATGCGTTCCTTGTTGTGGTGAGTATATTACCCTAAGTATTGTGAATTGTCAAGCGTTATTTTTGCCACTTTCCCAAATTGCCATCATCGGCCTGGCTTTATTGCCATCGCTGGCTGATAAAGCATACAATAGCCAGTAGAATAATCCGCAAACAATAACCTGGCGCGTGACGAGAATCGGCGCTGAATACCGGTGCCACGCAACTTTTGGCATGGCATGGCTCGTCAAGGCGGCGGGAAGATATTGAAAGGATGCGTTAATGCGAAGTAAGATTAGTGTTATTGGAGCAGGCTTTGTGGGCAGCACGCTGGCCCAGCGCCTGGCGGAACGCGACTATGCCGATGTGGTCATGTTCGATATCATACCGAATATGCCGCAGGGGAAAGCTCTGGATATCCTCCAGGCCGGCCCGGTGCTTGGCTACGATACCTTAGTAACCGGCACCAATGATTATGCCGATACCGCCAATTCGGATGTCGTCGTTATCACCTCCGGTTTCCCACGCAAACCCGGCATGACCCGTGACGACCTGGTCAAGAAGAATCAGGAGATCATCGCCCAGGTGACAGAACAGGTGGTGAAGAACTCACCCAATTGCATCATCATCATGGTGACAAACCCTCTCGACGCGATGGCTCAACTGGCTTTACATGTCAGCGGCTTCCCGCGCGAACGCATCATCGGCCAGGCCGGCGTGCTGGACACGGCCCGCTTCCGCACGTTTATCGCGCAAGAGTTAAACGTTTCCGTGCGCGATGTGCAGGCGTACGTGCTGGGCGGTCACGGCGATACGATGGTGCCGCTGTCTCGTATGTGTACAGTCGCGGGCGTCCCTATTTCTCAACTCATACCCCCTGAGCGCATTGAGCAGATTGTGCAGCGCACCCGCGATGGCGGAGCCGAAATCGTGAAACTGCTGGGCACCGGCAGCGCCTATTTTGCGCCCTCGGCCTCCGTTTTGCAGATGGTGGACTCGATCTTGCTTGACAAAAAGATGATCATGCCCTGCGCCGTCTATCTTCAGGGCGAGTACGGCATTCATAATCTCTTTGTGGGCGTGCCAGTCAAATTAGGCGCTAAAGGGATGGAACAGATCATTGAGATCGAGCTGAACGAGAGCGAGCGCGCCGCGCTGCAAAAGTCGGCGGACGCCGTAAAAGAACTTGTCCAGGTGATGGGGATCTAAAAAAGGCAGGCATCCTGGTGGGCATCACTGCAAAAGGATGCCCACAGGCCCGGGCTTTAAAAACTCTCTTCTTCCTCTACAGTTTCTTCTACGCTCTCCCCTGACTCTTTACCCGCGCCAGCAATCACGATGACGTATTCGCCCCGTGGCTTTGATTGAGTCACGGAGGTCAGCAGAGCCGAGAGCTGCCCCCGTGCAACGCGCTCAAACATCTTGGTCAGATCGTTGGCAATGGCGGCCTGGCGATCTCCGAAGACTTCCAGGGCGTCACGTAAGAAATTTTCCAGGCGGTACGGGCTTTCATAGAAGATAAGCGTATGCGGGGAGCTGCGGTCAATCTCCATAAATTTGCGGCGTCCCACAGGCTTACGCGGCGGGAAGCCGCGAAAAATAAAGCTATGCACCGGCAGACCGGAGAGGACGAGTGCCATCACAAAAGCAGCCGGGCCCGGGATCATCGTCACCCCAATCTCGGCATTGATGGCCCGGCGCACAAGGGTGAAGCCAGGATCGGATATGCCGGGCGTGCCTGCGTTGGTCACAATCGCCACCGATTTGCCCTGTTTCAGTAGCTCCTCAATGCGTTCGCCCGCTCGCTGCTCATTATGCTCGTGAAAGGCGATTTGCGGCTTATGAATATCGAAATGCTTGAGCAACAGGCCCGTTTTGCGCGTATCCTCGCTGGCGACAATATCGACCTCGCGCAGCGTGTCAAGCGCGCGCAGCGTGATATCTTTGAGATTCCCTATGGGGGTGGCTACTAAATAGAGCATACAGGTCGTTTATGCTTCCTCTCGTTTATTGTTGTTGCGGATGGCATCAATCACTTCCTGGCGTTTGACCTTTAAGGTATGGGTGCGCGGCAAGTCAGGCCCGTGCCAGACGGTAAAGCCTTTGATTTGCTGGTGCGAGGCCAGTTTTTTATTGGCCTGCTGGACGATAGCTTTGGCATTATCAGGAGTATCTGTCAGGAGAACCGCGTGGACCACCTGTCCCTGATCGTTGTCGGTGAGCCCGATCACCACGGCCTCCTTGACGCCCGCAATACTATTGAGGGTGTTCTCAATATCTTCAGGATAGACATTCATGCCATTTGCCAGCACGATAAGGTTTTTCTTGCGCCCTCTGAGATATAAATGGTTCTGGTCGTCGAGATAGCCCAGATCGCCCGTGTTGTACCAGCCGTTTTGAAAGGCTGCTGCGGTCGCTTCGGGGTTTTTCCAATAGCCTTGCGCGACGTTGGGACCTCGTACCTGTACCTCCTGATCGTCGGCTATGCGCACCTCGACCCCTGGCAGTGGTTTGCCCACCGTTTCCAGGTTATGGTCCCAGAAAGGCGTAGCGGTAATAATGGGGGCGCATTCGGTTGCCCCATATCCCTGGAGCATGCGAAACCCCATATGTTCCCAACAGCGCGCGAGTGCGGGAGCAAGGTACGCACCTCCGCTGACGAAGAAGCGGAAGTGGCCTCCGAAGCGTTGATGGACGGAACGGAAGAGGTAGCGGCGCAATCTGAACGGCAGCAGAGGGGCGATTCTGTGCAGTAGCTCCCATTGGCGCTCTTTATTTTGTCGTCGCACCTCGCGCTCAATACCACTGAGAAAGAGCTGTAGCGCCTGGGGGACCAGGATCATGCAAGTGGCCTGTTGCGAAGAGAGCAGCTTCAGCAACTTGTCCGGTACAAGCGTGCGAGCATAAATGATGCTTGCGCCCGAATGGAGAAGGGCGATCTGGATGGTCATCTCGAACATATGCGAAAGAGGCAGAATGGAGAGTTCGCGATCCTCGGCTCGGATGTCTACAACGGTCACCGCCGCAATGGCATTGGAAATGATATTGTAGTGGGAGAGCATAACGCCCTTTGGTTGACCGGTGGTGCCACTGGTGAAAACCAGCTCTGCCAGATCGTTCTCCTCAAGCGGCGGCAGTTGAGCGGCATCCAGGCTCTCTTGAGGAAGGGCGTCAATGTCGAGCAGAGGGGCGGGCGGCTGCTTCAAGCTCTGATACTGCTTACGCGTCGTGACCAGATACCTGGCCTCCGTCGTTGCGGCAATGCGGGCCACGAAATCCTCTCGGGAGTTGACATCAAGAGGGACAACTACCATGCCGACGGTAAGGGCTCCTAGATGCGCAATCAGCCAATCGGAGCGGCTGACGGACCAGATCATGAGCCGCTCACTTTTCTTGCATCCTTGCTGTTGCAAATAGCCTGCGAAACGCCGGACACGTTCCTGGAGTTCGCGATAGGTAAGAGTAGCTATGGCTCCGTCCTCGCCCGGCTCGATCAGGGCCGGATGGGCAGCAAAGCGTGCGGCGGCGTTGGCGAAGAGCTGGGGAATAGTTTTCATCGGCCCGCCTTCCTTTCGTGACACACAAAACTCCGCTTGAAATACCGCTTGCCAGATTTTGTCTATCATGCTGTTAATTTTATCGCTTGCAGTACATCGTGCAGGTGGTTATTATAGTTTAGCGATCCCTGCCTGACAAGTCAATCTGTAGCCAGCTCTGAATATAGTTGCAGCTTTCGATAGAAAAGGAAATTTCATAGAGATGAAAAATTTCTAGTAATAGCAAAGAGCCGAAGAGAGGCTCTAAATGGTGAAACCTCGGCTTTCCGCCTCTGCTATAGTCCTTTCTAACAGCATAAAGTGATCTGTAATAGCTAGCAGATTTAGATTGGAAGCCATTTTTTAATTATTTTGTATGTAAAAATAGTTGCAAAATGCTCTTTTATTAAATAATATTTTTGTGAGTTTAAGCTATAGGAATTATGAGTCTAACCTGGATCAATAGGAAAAATTGTATAATGGGACTGTGCTAAAAATCCATCGGGTTGACTAGATTCATAGAGCATGTTAAAATATGCAATATGAAGAATTGTCTAGCAATTCCCTTATTTTTGGGTGTCTGTACTACTGTACAACATCGACTTATAGCACGAAACTTACAGAGTGTCATTACTGACAAGTATGTATGTTGGAAACTCTAAAGGGAGTGCGAGATCAGTTCTATTACCTGTGCTGAATCTTTAAATTCGAGCGCCAATGCTAATTATTCATCGAAAGGATTTGTTCCATGCCATCCCTTGAGACTGCTAATGTAGGGAGGGCTGTTGCAGCAAGAGTCGGGACTAATATCAGGGAAGTTCGCACAAAATTAGGCATGACTCAAGCTCAACTAGCAGCTCCTGAATTTTCCATTTCTTACATCTCAGCCATTGAGCGGGGCAAAATTCGTCCCTCCCTCAAAGCTCTTTCCGTGCTTGCTCGCCGCCTGGATGTGCCCCTGACTTTCCTCCTGGAGGGGTCCCCGTCCGGTGCCGCGGAGGCGCGCGCGGTCGGCTATTCGCCTGCGGATGCCGGCCCCGATCTGAAAATTGATGTCGATCTTTTGCAGGCTGATGTGCTGGTGCAGCATGGCGACTATCAACAGGCCGCGCAACTGCTTGAGCCGATCCAGCCCGAGCGCATCACCACCGATCAGGTCTATCGCCTCTATCTTCTTCAAGGACAGGTTCATCTAGGGCTCGCCGAATATCAGGAAGCCGTCGTTGATCTGCGCTCCGCCGTTTCCCAGGGCGAAGCTCTTAACGATAACGAGTACACTGAGCGAGCTCGTAATTTGCTTGGCAAAGCTTACTTTTTGCTGTACAACTATACTCTGGCTATCGAGAACCACCTCCGCTGTAACACTGCGGTTGAGAGTGAACAGATTACCGATCCTGTCTTCTCACTCGAAGTCTATAGCAATCTCGCCAACGACTACTTCAGGCTCGGCGATCTGGAGAACGCGATCACGTTCTATCATAAGGCGCTGGAAACCCTGGAGTCGATGAACAGAGATAGCAAGAGCTTTGCTCGCAAGTATATGGAGATTAGCCAGCGTTACAAGTCCGTGGGCAAGCTGGGGATGGCCCGCGAGTATGCGTTACGCAGCCTGGCCGTGTATGAGATGCGCGACGAGCAGCGCCTCGTTGGTCTGACCCATCAACGCCTGGGTAAAGCTCTGGAGAAGCAGAATAACCTCGACGGGGCTGAGCAGGAATACAGACAGGCAATTGCAATTGAGCGCGAACTCAATGATGAGGTGGCAGCTTCCATCTGCCATACCTGCCTGGCGGAATTGCTGCTGAAGCGCGGCCAAACCAAAGAAGCTGAAAAAGAGGCCCAGGAGGCACTGAGCTTTGCGCGCTCAAGCAATGACGCTCAGACCCAGGGTCAGGCGCTGATTGCTCTGGCTCAGATTCGCCATCAAAACAATGATTTCGATGCCGCCGACAAGTACTTCTCGCAGGCCCTGGAACTGCTGGATGCCTCTAACGCGCACGAGATTGCCGCTGGGGCGTACTTCCGCTATGCTAACCTCCTGGAGGAGCGTAACGAGGTGCAGCGCAGCCTGAGCGCCATTAAGAAGGCATATGAGCATCAGCGGCTCGGCAAACGCAGCGATCTGGAGTAAATAGTAGCGCAGGTTCCGCAAGAACTTGCTGTGGTTGGGCGCAATGCTACGCTGCTCCCGCACAACGTTACTTTCGTTGGGCAGGAGGGTGTATGCATTGCGCCCAACCCGTTTTCCTTGTACAATAAATGACAATGTCCACAGTACAGCCTGTGTATGTATTTATTGATGGTTTATGCCTATGTCCTGTCTTTTATGTCTCTGGGCATATCGGAGGGTTTTCCCGCATGCCATTTACTGCGCAGGACTTGAGATATCGTCCTGAACAAAGTTACCCATTGCTTTATGCTTATCTCCATCGCAATGCCCAGCGCTACCTGGGAACGCTCAAGTACGATGCCTTCGAGGTGGATACCGTTATTGGTCATGTCGTTGAGCAACTGGTGCGTCTGGGCCTTTTTGGCGCTGGCGACACGACTCCTCTTTCCGCGCTAGATCGCTTGACGGATGCGCAATTTTACGCGTTTCTCAGCCGCTGCGTCCGTAATAAGGCCATTGACCGCCTGCGTAAGCGCCGTTTGCAGGTCGCTACTGAGGCTGAGCTGGAGATGCCGGAAGGCGCGGAGTATGATGAAAACCCGCTCGATGATGCGGTTGAGTCGTTGTGGGGCTCAGCTCCTTTTGGGACGCCTGAGCAAATTACGCTCCATCTGGCTTCCCAACAGGAACTGCGCAATCTGCTCAAACACTGTATCATGGTGCTGAGCACCGCTCCCCTGCAACTACAAGCGGTAATACAGGAATTACACGAGTTTGGCGCCGATGAACTGCTACAAAGTGTGCTGCATGATCTGAATATTTCATTGTCTTTCCCTTCTTCTTCCCATATGAGCCAGCATAAAGATCACGCCCACAAAAAACTGAGGCTTTGCCTGCAACAACAAAGCACGAATTTGACAACTACAGTCGCTTTGCGTTTGACAGTATATGGAAGGCTTGCCGTTGACAAAAGTGCTTATGCGGTCGATGTTCGGACTCTGGCGCAAGATGATCTCTCTGAAGATGATGTGCGCATAGGGTTGAACGAGCTGGTGGCCGAGGGCTTGCTCAGTTGGTCCGGTGAGGAGATCGTTCGCCTCACGCCGGTCCAGATGAAACGTCTGTCGCGTTACTATGCAGAGCAATGAATGGCGTGACGTACAGGCTTGAAGGAGACAATCATGAACGATCATAATCAGTTTGGGGAGAGAGCAGATCCTCATACTCATTACGAAAAACTGGCCCTATGGCTACAAGAGGTGTTGCGCGTGCCTCTGGAGGGAAAGGCGCTACCGGTCGAGGCGGGAGAGACGCAGCTGGAGCTATTATTGGGGAGCGATTATCACCTCCGTTTTTACCAGCAGTTGCCAGATTTTGTGATGGCTTTGTTAAACAATGAGCCAACGGCGGCGCTTCACCACACTCCGCTGCTCTATCATATGGCTGGTTGTGACCAGTGCCACGCGGGCTATCTGGAACTCTATGATGCTATGCGTTACGCCATTCAGCCACAGAGGCCGCGCTCGACGCTGGGTCAGGGAACGCGTACGCTGGCCGCTACACCGCAGCGTATGCTGGGCCACCTCTGTCAAACGCTGGTCAGTCAGGCTGAAGCTGTTCTACGGCAGGCCCGCCACGATCATAGCGATAAAGATGAGACCGCACGCCGTCTGCTGCAACTGGCGATCACGATCAGCGCGCATATTGCGCAAAGTCACGTTCGGCGCACGGCGTTGCATGAGCTGGTACGCGTGGCATTGCTGTTCGAGGGTCCGAGTCCGCCGCACACGGATGAGCCAGGCGTCCATACATATGCCCCATCGCTGGCTGGAACGGGGGGTATGCGCGGCGGCAGGAAAACCCTGCGCCATGCCGAGTTGCTCACGCGCGCACCGCATCAAGAACAGCCGATCATTCCAATCATTCATCTACAATCCCGTTCTTTAGAGGGGAGTATAACCCAGCACGGGTCAATGCTGGAACTGCACCTGCAAGATCTTGATGAGTCGCTTCGCGGGCACTATGTGACAGTCTCAGTGCTACTTGGCACGCTAATCGAGCCTGTACGCTGGATTGGGGGCAATCCGCATGCCATTCGCAGCCCTATGCCGGTAGACGCTTTCGGGGGGCTAACAATGCCGCTGGGCGAAACCGAACTGCGCTTAGACAGATCCGAAGATCACAACCTGCTAGAAGCGATCTTTCTCCGTATCGAGGTCCATCCTCTCCGCGCTCTGTAGGGGCAGGGCTTGTCCCTGCCCTACTAGCTCTTATTTTCCTATCTTTTGTTTGCTCTGGAAGGCTTTTCTAAAATAGGTAAATGCCTCGTGAGGCTTGCCAATCTCCTCTAATTGCTGCGCGTAACGCACTGACTCGTCCGCCAATTCCTCATGCTGATCAATCCGTTCCAGCATGTCCAATCCGGCGGCGAAATACTGATGCCCTTCCTCATATCGCTGCTGTGCGTATTCGATACGTCCGCGTATAATAAGCGCATCGGCCCCGATGATGGTATCGCCAAAGGGTTGAGCCAGGTCGCATGCTTGCTTGGCGTAGTCCTGAGCTGGTCCCAATTGCCCTCGCTCAAAGTGCCATTCCGCTTCGCGCGCAAGGACAGTGGCGCAACTGAGGGGATCTTTGGTGACAAGCTCATCATGCTGCGTCTTATCCAGATAAGCGCGGGCCGCATCAGGATCGCCCTTTAACATGGCGCGGCCAAGATAGTAATAGATTTCGCTCCTTAAATATTTCCATTCCCGAAGATCGTGGAGGTGGAAACTTTTGAAGGCATAGAGTGTCGCGAGCTCGGTTTCTTTATTAGAAGCATAATACTGGCATAGTTGCCAGTAAGCGGCCTGAATACCGGCAGGCGTGGCTAGCTTCTCTGCGATGGTAAGTGCTTTCTGGAAGGTTTCCTGGGCCTGGGCAAAGTTGTTTAGATGGGTATAATGCTGGCCCATGTACACGTATATCTGGATGGTGAAGAAGGGATCGTATGGTTCGACACTTTCCAACAAATTGATGCAGCGCTGATGTGCCAGGAGCGCCTGGGCGTAGTTACGCATGGCGGCCTGGGCCATCGCCAGCAGGTTAAGGATGCGCAGATGCAAATGGTTGACGTTGAGTTCTTTTGCCAGTTGCGCAGCTTCCGAAAGAGTGTAATCGCTCTCCTGGAATTGTGCGGTTTTATAATAGGCCCAGCCTAGTAGATAACGATGGAGTAGCTGATGGGGACGCTTTAAACGCTTGCTCGAAAGTTTCTCCAATTGAGTGACAGCCTGTGATGTTGCACCCTCTCTGATTAAGATGTGGGCTTCTAAAAGGGCCAATTCCACCTCATCATCATCACGTTCAGTACTTATTGGAGACGATTGCCTATCGTCCTGTTGGCCGCGAGCCGGTAGCAATTGGGTTGACGATAGCCCAAGCCGTCCTGCTAGAATTTCTAGAGCGCGCAGCGATGGATGAATCTGCCCTCGCTCTATAGCAGAGATGTAACTGACTGAAAAATCTGGGGCCGCAAGCTGGCTCTGCGTGTAATGCTGCGCGATACGTGCGGCCCGCAACTTTTCCCCCACAGATTTTCCAATCTTGCTCGCCGATTGTTCCGGGGACATAGTAGCCTCCTAGATGCAATGATATTGCGAATGTGGGTCAATAAATACACAAAATAATGGTCAAATGTATTGTAAAATAGACCTATGTTTGGTGTCAATATCTTAGTGCAATAAGTATTAAAGAGATACTCATAAAGTTTCGCTTGTGTTACAAGTAAAGTTCTTGACATACTATCCTAATGACATAAGAAATAAGGAGATGCTAGAATGATTGCTAGAAACAAGCGAGTAGTGAATATCGAAGCTTGCTGCAATGTCTCTATAGTTGAGCTGGATATTGAGGCTTTGCTGTAGGCGCAACAGGCAAATTATGATACGATATGCTTACGAAAAAGTGCCATCATCGTGGCGCATACTCCACAGATTAGTGATAATTTGGTACAATCCAGAAGTTAGCATTCCGGGTTAAGCTTCTACCATCTTTGATAAATAAATAAGTTTTTGTCAGGAGTAACAGACTATGTTCCGTTTTTTGACCGCAGGCGAGTCGCATGGCCCCTGCCTGACTATGGTGGTAGAGGGCCTGCCCGCAGGGCTTCTCGTCGAGAAGGCCGCCATCGACGCTGATTTACGTCGTCGTCAGGGGGGCTACGGTCGCGGTGGACGCATGAAGATCGAGAAGGACGCGATCCGCTTTCTCTCGGGGGTACGGCACGGGAAGACGCTGGGTTCGCCGATTACGATGCAGATTGAGAATCTCGATTGGGTGAACTGGCAGGAGCGCATGAACGCCGAGCCGGTCGAGGCGGCAATTGAGGCGGTGACGCGCGTGCGCCCCGGTCACGCCGATTTTACCGGCGCGATGAAGTACGGCCATGATGATATTCGCAATGTGATCGAGCGTTCGAGTTCGCGCGAGACCGCCTCTCGCGTCGCCGTCGGCGGCCTGTGTCGCCAGTTCTTAGCGCAATTTGGGATCGTTATTCATAGCCATGTGCTATCCGTGGTGGGTGTTGGGTATGAGACGCCCCGGCCGATCACGCGCGATGCCTATCCCGCCGAGCTGTGGGAGGCCGTTGAAGCTTCTCCTATGCGCTGTGCGGATGCCACATTGACCGAGAAAATGATAGAGCGTATTCTGGAAGCCAAGCACCAGGGCGATACCTGTGGCGGAGTCTTTGAGGTGGTTGCGCTGGGCGTACCCGTTGGCCTGGGAAGTTACAGCCAGTGGGATCGTCGTTTGAGCGCCCGGCTGGGCATGGCGATGATGAGCATTCCCTCCGTCAAAGGCGTGGAGATTGGCCTCGGCTTCGCGACCACACAGACGACCGGCTCGCATGTTCACGATGTTTTACGTCATGCAGACGGTGGCGGCTGGACACATCTCTCCAACAATGCGGGCGGCATCGAAGGGGGGATTACCAACGGTGAGCCCGTGGTGGTACGCGTAGGCGTCAAGCCTATCCCAACGCTGGCGCGTCCCCTGCCATCGGTGGATCTGGCGACCGGCGAGAATATTGATCAGAGCCGCTATGAGCGCAGCGACGTGTGCGTGGTGCCCGCCGCTGGCGTTGTTGGCGAGGCGATGATGGCGATTGTGCTGACGGAGGCGGTGATTGAGAAGTTTGGCGGCGATAGCCTGGAAGAGATGCTGAGAAATTACCGGGCTACTATAATATAAGTATATAGGTTAAAGTACGGATTTCGGGAGAGGATATTATTACTATGACAGTGTACGTACTCACATGTAGAGGTGGGCCATGCAAAAACTCAGACAGAAATTTGGCAGTATCTATAGCGAAGAAGAAGAGAAAGTGCTTGGTCCCTGGCAAAGAGTACGCCAGCGTTTGCTCTCTCCTATCGCGGCTCTCCTCTCATATCTTGGCATCAGTCCCGATGCGCTCTCCTTCTCCTCGGTGGCTCTGGGAATGGGCTTCTTTCTCCTGGCTCCCTCCAATTTCCCCGTTGCGTTCTGGTTGCTGGTGATATCTATCGTCTTTGATGGGCTTGATGGAGTAGAGGCGCGGCTCAAGGGCAAAAGTACGCCGCGCGGCTCATTTACCGATTTGTTTTGCGACCAGGCTGTTGTCGCCTTTAGCGTGGCGGGCATGGCCTGGAAGCAGGTTATTCATCCCGTGCTGGCGATTCTCTTTGTATACGTGTATACGTCGCTAGGGATTTTTCTGATGCTGCACCAGATGCTACAAGTCTCGTCGCGCTGGATCGTTCGCCCCAGCCGCATGGTGCTGTTTATTGCTATCGGGCTCTATTTCTTTTTCCGTATCGATGTTCTGAACTACTTGCTGCTTTTCTACCTGTTCGCTTTGCCGCTCCTCGCCCTGAGCTTCTGGCGGCTCCGAACATCCCTGTGAGCCCCGTTCGTCCTGCTGCATAGCCGCCCAACAGGCGGTACAATAACCTGCTGCCACCAGGTCAAGCGTTAAATTGTGAAAATGGTATTCTTCCTGTAGCTGTTCATGCAGGTTGCCGAGCAAGGTTTCGTTCAGGTGAATGGTCGTGCGGCAGCCGCGACAGATCAAGTGATGATGAGCATGCCCTTCGGCAGCTTCATAATGGGGCTGCTCGCCTGGCAGATGATTTTCGCGGATTAGTCCCAGTTGCTTCAGCAGTTCCAGGGTGCGGTAGATCGTTGAAAGGCTGACGTAAGGGTTGCGCTGCTGGACTCGCTCCGTAATTTGTTCAATGCTCAAGTGTTCGTTCGCTTCCTGGATCACACTCAGAATCATATAGCGCTGCGGTGTCAGGCGGTAGCCGCGCTTACGCAGTAGTTCGTTGCTTGCTCTCACAAAATGGTGCATATTACAACCCTTCGCCGGTGATAGTAGTGTTTCAGCTATGTGCATATCCTAGCACTGTGCAGCACCGGCGTCAATCTCGCCTGTTCTCAACGGAGCTACACTCCTGCTCAGGCACGCTGCCAGGACGGGCGCTGGTAAAACAGCATACTCGAAGAGAGAAGCCTTACCAGGACTCTGTGAATATAACCCTGGTAAGGCTTCTCTCTATGGGGGGAAAGCGTCGAGACATTCTGTTCAAGGTAATTGTTCCCGCAGCTATGGGCTCAATGCTGACAGGCTTGCGCATCGCCGTTCGCTGGAAGGCAGGGGTCAGCATCGGCAGAAAGGTTCTTCGTTAAAGCCGGACCTTCGCTATGTAAACAGGTTTACTTGCTTTTTGAGGGAGAGGGAAAGCAGTAAAGGTAGATCTTCGTTGCTGATATTTGAGGTTTTTCCGGCTCTTGTATTCCATTATTTTAGAAGGAGAACATAGTAATGCGATTTTGTGTTCAGCGATCCTGGTCGCTATTGGCGTGCCTGTTGTTAGTTGGCCTGAGCATAGCGGCCTGTAGTAGTTCCGCGCTACGCTCCGGTCGCGTTGATGCTGTTGTCGTTAGCGCGCCAGTCGGCACGATAGCTGAAGTGCAGGGGTTTGGCGATACCTTATGTCCCACATGCTTCAATCATGAGGCATGTGGGATATCTGCGTTCTGGCAGAAAAAATCGTGCAAGGTTCTGTAGCCGCATGCGCCGGGCAATCGTCTCTTTCTGGAGAGGAAACGATATGATATATTGAGGGCAGCGGTACTCTGTAGATAATAGTTTTGCCGTTGTCGGAGCTATCATGTAACCAACTTTGAGCAAAGAGGAGGATAGCGATGAGAGTAACCAGCTCCTGGCGCTCGCCGCTTGATCCAGAACGCGTGCTGCAAGTGAAAACAACCCACTGGCAGGGCAACGAACGGCAGGTGCGCGAGGATAACCTGACAGTTGAGGAGCCGTTCGAGGTGCGTATCGCAGATCAGAGTCTGGCGGTGATTATGCGCACGCCCGGCAACGACTACGAACTGGCGCTGGGCTTCCTCTTTACTGAAGGCGTAATCCAGAATGCGAGCGATGTGTTAAAGATTGAGGATGCTCTCGACTCCGACGGCTTACCGCTGGAAAATGTGGTCAATGTGACGCTGCGAGCCTCTGAACAGTGTGCCGCTCCCGCTCCCACCGCTTTCGAGCGCCACTTCGCCGTCTCGGCCAGTTGTGGGCTCTGCGGCAAAAATAGTATTGCTGACTTAATGCAAACAACGCCGCCTCTGGAGCCGGATACGTTCTGCGTCGCTGCCTCCACCCTCTATCAACTGGCGGCGGAACTACGCGGGCAGCAGGCGGTTTTCACCCATACGGGGGGCCTGCATGCTGCCGGTCTTTTTACTCCGCAGGGCGAATTGCTGCTTTTGCGCGAAGATGTCGGCAGGCATAATGCCGTTGATAAATTGATTGGGCATGGCCTGCTTCACGGCACATATCCTTACAACCATTCCATTCTGATGGTAAGCGGGCGCACATCGTTTGAGATTATTCAGAAGGCGCTGCTGGCTCGCATCCCCTGCGTTGTCGCCATATCCGCCCCTTCCAGCCTCGCCGTCGAACTGGCCGAGAGCAGCGGCATGACGCTGGTGGGTTTTTTGCGCGGCCGCTCGATGAACGTCTATACCCATCCACAACGCGTGATAGCATCCAGCGATGAGGCGCAGGATGATAGCACCCCCTTGTGAGAGATCCATAGATGCGTTATAATCCAGCCATGCAAAACGACACAATCGCAGCGATTGCAACCCCACCAGGGAGTGGTGGTATCGGTGTGATCCGGGTAAGTGGGCAGGATGCGTTCTCGCTGGTGTTACCTCTGTTCCGCCAACCCCACGGACGCAGCTCAGTGCCTCCTTCCCATCAACTGACCTATGGGCATGTTGTCGATCCTGCAACCGGCGAAATACTCGACGAGGTGCTGACAGCTTTTATGCAGCCGCCCCATACCTATACGCGTGAGCCAGTGGTGGAGATCCAGGGGCACGGCGGGCCGCTGATCCTGCGACGCATCCTGCGTGTAGTACTGGCGCAGGGCGCGCGCATGGCGAATCCGGGCGAGTTTACGTTGCGCGCCTTTCTCAATGGACGGCTTGACCTGGCTCAGGCCGAAGCGGTGATGGATCTGATTGAGGCTCAAACCGAAGCGGGGCAGCGCCTGGCTATGCAGCAACTTCGCGGGCGGCTCTCGGAACAACTCCAGCAGGTGCGTCATGCCCTGCTCGGCGTCATCGCTCGTATTGAGGCCAGCATCGATTTCCCGGAGGAAGATGTTCCGACGCCGCAAATCGCTGAGCTACAGCCGCTGATCGCTCACGCGCAAGAACAGGCCGATGCGCTGCTGGCTGGCTCCGAACAGGGACGGCTCTATCGCCAGGGACTGCGAACCGCGATCATCGGTCGCCCTAACGTGGGAAAATCTAGCCTGCTCAATCTGTTGCTGCGGACCGAGCGCGCAATTGTGACACCAATCGCAGGGACCACGCGTGATACAGTAGAAGAGGTAGCAAATGTGCGCGGCATTCCCCTGCACCTGATCGATACTGCCGGCATCACTCCCACAGAGGACCCGGTCGAGCAGATCGGCGTGCAACGGAGCCGAGCAGCCGCCGAGAGCGCCGATGTGGTTTTGCTGGTGTTTGATGGCGCTGAGCCGCTCACCGAGCAGGATCGCCTCGTCTCCTCCGAGTTGCGCTCGATGGGCTTTGATTGCAGCCCTGCCGATGAGGCAAATGTCTCGAAGCATAAGAGGCCGGTGATTGTGGTCATCAATAAGGCTGATCAGGCGCAACGTATAGAGCTGAATCAGGCGCGGGACCTCTGGGCGCACTCTGCGTTCGTCCGTACTTCGACGCTAACGAGCGAGGGGCTGCCGCAGTTAGAGGAGGCTATTGCCGCTGTGGCACTTGCGGGGAAGACGCTATATAGCGAGAGCGTTCTGGTCACCAGCACGCGGCATCAGGAGGCGCTGCGTCGCGTCGTTGAGCATCTCCGTGCATCCCAGGCTTCTCTTGTGCAAGAGCTACCTTTGGACTTTGTATCTATCGATCTGCGAGCCGCATATAGTGCGCTTGGCGAAATAACGGGAGAGACTGCCAGCGATGATTTACTCGACAGAATCTTCAGCGAGTTCTGTATCGGGAAGTAACCGCTCCTGACCTACTCTCGCCTCTCTCTAATAATAAAAAATTTTGCTTACTCAAGCTATTTGCCTGCACCATTTCTAATGGTAGAATACAGTTGAGTATAGTTTTTTTTGACCAATGGTATTGTCTTTTTTCTGTTTCAATGAATGCGAGGTGTAATTGCTGTGAATCTATCTGATCTCCGGGAGAACCTCTCAAGAGTTCTCAAAAAGCCATTATCCATCGTTTTTGTGGTCGTCCTCATAGGCGCTGTTCTCCTGACGATACTTTCGTATCAGCTTGTGGTGCGCTCCCATACTCAAGCCCTGGCAACCCCCATTCCCACACCCAAACCAACGCCGACGGTGATCCCTTCGCCCACCCCCACAAGCACTCCGTCTCCGACATTGCTGCCAACGCAGGACCCATCACAGATTCTCGGGGTGGATACTACACCTTTCAATGGCATCTCCTGGATTCGCGTGGGCTATCCCTCCTGTGGCTGGGGCAATTTACGTGGCGATGTGCTGAAAAGCACCATTGAGTCTTACCATCAAAGAGGCATTCGCGTCTTGCTCACCGTTTGCCAGGGGCCAAATGACTCGCGGCTGTATAATCTGGACGCGCTCAACGATGCCGCTCATGGCAACGCCGATGCCGTGCAGTGTGGAAATGAGGAGATGAAGCTTGATCCTGCCGTGGCCTTCTTATATATCCCCCCAGAAAACTTCGCCCGGTTCTATGACTATTGCGAAAAAGCTATGCATGCCGTGCGCCATGATATTCCTGTCCTGCTCGGCTCGCTCGATCCTCATGTGGGCGGCATTGATTATCAGCCCCTGGTCGATCAGGTGGACTACCTTAATCGGATGCAGGATGCCATGAACTCTACCGTACATCCGGGCGGAAACTGGGACTGGCATAGTCAGATATTGGGGCTTATTGATAGCTGGCATAATGGCTATCCAGGTCCTGGTACAAATAGCCTCTATGGGCTATTCGTCTTCTGGGCTCAGCAATTCCATGTCGATCTCAATAGTGGCGATCTCGGCAAGCATCTCTGGGTAGTCGAGGGCACCGGCTGCTTTAAAGGCTGCGGCATCGATCCCTACAATTCCTACCAGGTCGCAGTTTCCCACGCATTGGCGCTGGTGACAGATGTGCAGACGGCGATGAAGTATAAGACGCCATTTTTCTACTTTAGCGGCAAGGATTTCTTTGATCAGGGGATCAACTGGCCCATTGGCATCGCCGATGCAGGAGGGAGGCCCAAGCCGATCCGCCAGGATTTACCAATGGGGGCGCGCACTTTGACGCTTTCCTGTCCCGGTGGCAGCACAACCGTCCAAGACCAGGTGCAGTTACTAGCAAAACTCTATAGCCACTGCACATTGCCCGGGAACTATATGGGCATCCTTGAGAGCTAGCACTGAGTTGATAAGTGGCAATCATGCGTTCAATATTGATTGCCACTTATCGCCTTACATCGGCAGCAGTAGAAAACGTTCTCGTTCGTGCGCGATCTGATTAACCCGTTGGATGAACTGGCGCAGCGAGCGGCTTCCCTGATTGTTCCAGACATCAGGCGTGAGCTGCGAGACATGCTGGTAAATTTGCTCGCTGATGAGAACCAGGGAGAGATCGAAATCCAGCAACTGTGTCAACAACACCTGCTCCTGGCGAAAGCGCCACCATATCCGGTCCTGCGTTGGCACGGACATGCCCCGAATATACGTCTCAATGTTAGCCAGTTCCTGCTGCACCTCTTCTAATTCGCGTACCTGTGCCATTGCCTCCTGGGGAGGATCTGGATTGGCCCGTGTGAGTGGCGGGATAAAGCGGCGCTGGTACGCTCCCCGCAGATTTGCCAGCATATTCACGGCCTGAGCCAGATAGTAACTCGCTCGCTCTCGCACCAGCAGGTCGTCCGACCGCGCCTTGTTCACCGAATTATAGAAATTATATCCATAGCCGGTGAGCAGCAGTTGTAGCTGCTGCACCACCGGGCTATTTGATGGCTCCGAACCCATGCTTTTCTCCTCTTTGCATAAAACCGGAAGGAATGTTTTATGTGGGCGTTACCGGCGAGGGGCTGTGGGCGGAGGGACCGGCGGAGGCACCTGTGAGTTCGTTGTATAACGCTCGGTGCTCACTGTCGGCTGGACGCCGCTAATGTTAAATGGCAGACCGATTGCCATATTGGGAGCCGATACCACGCCTTTCTCCGCCATCAGCATCGCCGTGTAGTAGCGTACTGCGTCCAGCTCGCTCAAGCCAAAAGCTTTGAGGGCGATCAACGCTTTCATGCGCTCATCGCGCGGGAATACAAGCACCTTCACCGTATCAAGCGAGATACCATAGATCGTCAGGAACTGCTGCAGATGCTGGAAAACAATCTGCGAGAGGTCATGAATCTTCTCATTGACCGCCTCAAGCGGAGTGATCTGCACCAACTGGTTCACCGCTTGCTCAATCACCGGCCCCGCGTAAGCGTTCACATCCTGGATCGCCAGCGAGTGGCCTCGATAAGGCATATGCTGTACCAGGCGTACGGCGTTCTCGCGTGTCTCGACGTGGATATAGTAATCGACGCTGTACACCATCTCCGCCATCTCGCGCGAAAGCGCCATCCCGCTCGTTTTCAATACTAATTTCGCTCGATTGATATAAATGGCCTCGAATTGCCAGGGGCTCTGTCCCCCATAAAATGCCTGCTGGATCGAGCCAACAAGAGGATGATCGGTAGTTTGCACAGGATACTGACCCGTTTCATAGACATTGAGAATTGCCCCGCGCGATTTGAGCACGCAGAAGTGGTTGCTTTCTACCGTTAAAAGCGAACCATTCATAATACTATTCTCGGGATAGTGCCACATCAGAATATCCGGCCCCATAATTTCTTCGCCATCGGGAGTCAGCGTCGAAATAACGTTGCGCATACCAGGCATAATAACCTCCTTGACAAAACACACTACTTCAAAAAAGGGTCCCTTTAGTAAGAACGAGGGAACAGGGAATAAATCAAATATCCCTCTTGTTTTCCATTAATGCACAGTACTTTAGCTCTCCTTTCCCAACAGGTTTCAGGACATCGCTTTGCCAGTCCTGAGTCCAAAAATGAATTTTTATAATTTTGTAAAAACTCGTGAAAAACCTATTGACATTGGCGGGGAGCTATGGCATAATACCGATGTCGCCGATACAGACGGGAAAAGATCTCCGGTCGGTCAACCTCTAGAAGGTTTTCCCCCTGAAGAATATAAACCCAGAGGCTTATGTCCTTAAACCAGGAATTCGGTCGCTGGTTTCTTTGTCTGTCTCTAAATGGCAACGAAGCAAGCAACGCTTGCAGGGGTACCTTGACAACTGAAGAGTGGAAAGCAGAACAGCAACTGGCAACGATGGCGCATCCTGAACGCGATTGTCCAGTTCCTGTCAATTGACAGCTTTTGTCTCTCCCTCGCGAGAGGGATGCACGGCGAAAGCGAGTACATCTGCGAACAAGCCAAGTAACGCAACGCAACAACTCTTGGCCTGGATCGCGAACTCAACAGCACATCGAGCGCTTCTTGATGAGAGGCGACTCATATAGAT
>DATGMF010000008.1:0-103261 GCA_035293765.1 Ktedonosporobacter sp. | reverse complement strand
GTCCCTGCCAGAGCTGGCCCAGGTGCGTGTAGGCATAGCTGCTGCTGTAGCCCGCACCACTGAGCCCACTAGACTAGTAGAGGGAGTCACATCAACCGTTCCATAACGCCATGATGATGTGTTTGCCAGCGAGTTCCACACCCATTATCATCTCCCTTGCATCACCACTTTTCTTCATGCCGTTTGCGCAAATACTCATACCATTGTTTCTGCTCTTCAAGCCACCCTCGGTCAATCGCCTCAACCTCCCTGGCTAAAATCGCAGCAATGGCTGCATCCCCATTGTCAATATCCTTGAGAACCCCAATTTGCCAATGGGACGGAACAGCTTGATACGCTTCTCTTAACTGTTCATGATTGAGTTGTGTTGGCTCGTCCAGGAAACGGAAGAACGCCTCACGACACCGGTCTGAGGACGTTGGCTCTCCATTGAGCTCATGCAGCGTGTCTCGAACCACTCCAATTAAATCATCCTGCTCTAACAGGCTCTCTATTTGGGAGACGGTAAAGGTTGCTAGTTCCGTTACTGTGATAGATGCACCTTCCGGTATGGTTGTGACAAACTTTCCCAGCGATACAAGCTCTATGAATTGCTCCAACGACATCTCTGGAAAAGGTGTGAGTTCCATTATATTCCGTACCAGCAGATCATCTATCCCCCAGCAAATGATTCTTCCATCTCTATATACTTCCAGATCAGCCAGCACATATTGACCATCTCTATCCCTAACGAGAACGGGTAGACTTCTCCCTACCACAATTTCGTTATTGGTTTTACGATAAATGTTATTTATCATTCCCGTAACAGACCGATTTATTCAAACAAATTGTGACCATCAACAATCCAGTACCGCTCTTCTTCAGGGATCTCTAGTTGAAAATCTTTACGGATACCTGACCAACCATCTGGAACATAGAGCTCGAAGCGGATCATCTCAGGGTACATAGAATAAAATTGTTTTCGATCAAAATTCACAAGGAAACAAGGAACAAAGTCAAGAATATCATCACGATATTCTTGGGAATCAAGCGAACCATACTCCTCATACATTTTTCTCTGAGTCAACATCATCTCAGATAGTGCGCTAGCGGAAGTTCGAAGCTCCGCTATTAATGACAAAAATAGCTCTACAGTATTTTCGTCTAAAACAGCAATGCCAAATCTAAAAGAAAAATCCTCGGAAATAGTCTTTTTATAACCCAATGACATCAAATCACGTTCATACTTCGTATAATCCAAATACCAATAGTCTCTATCTGTGACATACCAAGCAAATATATTATGAAAGACAACGCCCACAATAATATTTTTCGCATACTCTGGCTCAACAAATTTCATTTTTTCCCCTTTCTACTCTCAGAGATATAGAACGTCTCTCTTTCTCTGAGAGTAGCGTTCAAAAACGGATTACTTAGGTGCTCAATTATACCATGCTCCATGAGCATAAGTAACCCGACTAGATTAGCTTACACGACCATTAGTGGCATATTCCTCTAGCCATCGAATCCAAGGCGAAGGAAGCTCGTAGGAAACACCAGGTGTAGTCGGATCTACTAGTTTAGGTACTGTCCCCCCTTGATTCAATGGATTACGTCTATAGCCATATTGTTCTACAGCACTCTCAGCTATAAACTCATCAAGCCACTTGGGAATATCAAACTGAACTATCTCGCTGCCACCTCCTCTAATTCCTCGGAAATAGTCTGCATGCTCAGTACCTACACTTACGTTCAAATCAGCACTTTTATTCGGTATACTAATGCTACCATCCTCATTAACGAAAATTCGGAAACGGCTGGCATTCGGTGGAGTTCCCCCTTGAACACGACTATAGGTTACAGTCTTTGTATCTGACGATCCTTGTTGGGACCCCCCACCAGTCGCATCCCCCGCCCCATCATCACTCGCCGCAACATTCGGCTTCGTGTGGTGGTTATCATCCGTGTTATCTGAATCGTCACTGCCTTCCTCACCGCAGCCATGCACTACCCCCGACAAGCAGACGTCTACGCCAAACGTGACATGCACCTGAACGTAGTGAGTGGTGGTAATGAAGTACTTATGCACCGTGGGAACGGAGACGCAAAAGACGACATAGCAGACCGGTGAATACGTCGTCACATCGACTTCGTGCGTCTCCTCCACTTTGACATAGACCGTGCCCTGCCCAACGGCTTTTGTATGACAACCTATCTGTGGATCGCACACCTGCGTCCCGTTGCCAGGACAATACTTGCCACAGCCCGAACCTCCAGGCAAGTTCTTCAGTGAATCGCAGAGAGACCCACATGGCAGCGTCGGACCTCCGCCTCCTCCACCCGTTTGGATATACCTGTGCCCCGTCGGGTCTGTCAACGTCTCCGGGTTGCCTCCCACATACTCGTAGGGGTCCATCCCTGCTCCGTTGCCCTGCTCCGTATCCGCCGACAGGAAGCGTCCTATCACCGGATCATAATACCGAGCGTTGTAGTAGTCCAACCCCGTGGCATCGGCATAGTGGCCTGTGAAGCCCTTGTTGGTCCCCATCGACCCTTGGCTGTAACGACTGGTGCCATAGGGACCGTAGAGCTGGTTGCCCTGTACCGCGGCACTCCCTGCCACCGCGTTGAAGGTGGTGATGATGCTGCCCAGCGCATCGGTCAGGAAGAATTGCGTACTGCTGCCCTGCAGTTCGCCGATGAGCCGCCCACCTAAGGGATAATAGTAGGTGCTGCTCTGTGGGCTGCCGGAACTGCTGTAGACGTGCTCTTCCAGCCCGAAGGCGTAGACCGTGATCGTCGTACCGCTGCCGGTCGTGCTGCGACGCAGGGTGCGGTTGCCACCGGCGTCATAGGCGTACCATTCCTGGCTGTTCGCTCCGGCATTCCACTGCACGAGCTGGTCGAGCTGGTCGTAGGAGAGCGTGGCCGTGCTGCCGTTGTACGTCCGGCTGGTCACGTTGCCGAAGGCGTCATCGCTGCTGCTGTAGACCGCGCCGCTCAGATTGCTACAGGTCGTGCCGAGGGGGTAGAGGCCGGTCAACTGGTGCGGGTGGTTGTTATCGCAGTAGAGGTACTGATAGCTGCCTGTGCCGTTAAGCGGTCCTTGCCAGAGCTGGCCCAGGTGCGTGTAGGCATAGCTGCTGCTGTAGCCTGCTCCGCTCAGGCTGTTGGAGAGCGTGCCGGAGCCACAGGTGCCGATACCCGGCGCTGGCTGCGTCCCCGCGTTGCCTGCCCACACCAGCCGGTTCTCTTCGTCATAACAGAAGTTCTGTGTGTCGCTGCCACCGGAGCCGCTCTGCCCCGGCACGGCGGAGAGCGTGGTGCTGATGCTGGCGACGTTGCCCATCGGATCGTAGCTGCGACTTTGGCTAAAGATCGTGCCACTGGAGCCGCTGCCACTCTGCCAGGTTGCACTGGCGGTCGCCGGACGCAGATCGCCATCGTAGGTGAAGTGATCGTTGGCCAGCGCCGTGCCCGTCGTGGTCTGGAAGTTGATGTCGCTGACATCGCCCTGCGCATCATAGCCCAGCGTCGCCAGATTCGCGACTCCCGTGGTGTTGTTGGAGAGACCGGTGAGCAGCCCCGTCGTGCTATCGTAGGCGTTCGAGAAGGTATAGCCCGCCTGTCCGCCCACGGTCGTCTGCGTCGTCATCAGTTGATTGGCGTCGTTGTAGGCCAGGTTCATCTGGTAGGTCGGCAAGGCCGTGGTGGCGTTCCAACTGCCGGGCACGCTCAGTTGCAGCGTCGCGCTGCTGAGCCGTCCGCGCTGGTCGTGCTGGCTTTGCTGCGTCGTGGTCGTTGACGTGCCATCGGGATAATAGGTCGTGGCGATGCTCTTCGTCATCTGCCCGATGGGGAAGTCAGTGCTTCCCGCTGTGCCCATCACGCTGGTGTCGTAGGTATATTGCATCAGCGGGTGACTAACACTGCTGCACCTACCCGTGCCATTGGTGGTGGGGGCCGCATCCTGGATACAGCCGACGCGGCCTAACAGGTCATAGCTCATGCCCAGCGTGCGCGTGCCCGAGACATCGGTGAGTGTGCGTCCATCCGCATCGTAGGTGTAGCTATGATTGCCCGTATCAGGATCGGTTGAGCTGATCATGCGACCCAGATCGTCATAGGTCGCGGTCGCGGTGACGCTGGTGATCGTCTGGCCTGTTTGTGGGGTCAGATCGGTCATGGTCACGCTGGTCGGCTCTCCCAGCGCGTTGTACTGGATCTGCTTCTGCGCCGTGATATTGCTGTCGGTGGAGTCCGGCGAACTGTACCACTGCACATAGCGCGTGCGACCCAACATATCGTCAAAGCTGACCACCATGTGGCTGTTGGCATCTTCCACTGCCGTCCAGTGATACCAGTTGTTGTCCGGTCCCGCCACCTGGCCGAAGCCATAGCCATAACACAGGGTCACCGTCCAGCCGCTACAGAGAATGCCCGGCTCGGCTGACGACTCGACGAGCGGGTCCTGCACGCGCACCAGCCGACCCAGCGGGTCGAGAATGGTCGTCGTACCGCCAGGCGTCGCTCCGGTGTCGTCGGTGGCGGTGCGCGGGTCGAGCCAGACCGTGTCACGCGCGACGCGGAATGGCAGGCTCTGGAACCAGTCGCGATGCGTCTCATCATGCACAATATAGACGATCAGGTCGTGCGTGCTATCCAGCGGCGTGCGCGTCTCAGCGACGCGGCCCTGCTGATCATAGAAGGTGCGGCTCACCGCGCCTGGATACTGCGCGGAGACGGTATCGACCTCGTAGCAGGGGAGATTCGAGCTACTGGTACAGGTCGAGTTCGTGCTCGACTGGCTGGTAAAGCTGCCAGTTTCCAGCGGCGCTTTGGTCTGTGCGGTGCTATTGCCATTGCTATCATAGCTATAGCTCATCGTGGTCGTCTGCCCGTTGAGATCGACCGCACTGATGGGCAGCGCTCCCTGGGTGTAGTCGTAGCTGGTACTGCTGCTCTGCCCCAGCACATTGCTCGCCCCGGTCGGACGTGCGCCATCGCTATCAAAGGTGCTGCACGAGGTAAAACGTCCGGCGGTCCAGGCACTCGGCAGATAAGCCGGTGCGGTGGAAAGCGTACAGCCGGACGAACCGTAGAGGCTGCTGTTAGCAGTCCCAAAGGGATCGACGCTGGCGACCGTGTTGCCGTAGATGTCGTGACCAAAGTAGGTGTTGAGCGCCGTCGTGCTCGGCTGGGTGCAATCACTATGGGCTGTGGCGGTCGTGATCCAGCCTGCGGCAGGGGTAGGCACGCCACTGGCCACCCCCTGGTCATAGGTGATGTCCTGGCATTGCCAGACGTGGCCGCTATCATCATCGAGTTCGCTGTGATTGACCTCATCGACATGATAGTAGGTGATGCCACCCGCTGTCTGGTCGTTGATCTGATAGGTCCACTTTTGGGTGAGCGTGGGTCCATCACTACTGCTGGTCACGTCTTGCAGCAGGTTGTGATAGACCGGCGTGTTGAAGATTAGCCCGCCACTGCCCAGATCGTCATAGGTGTAGTCATGCTGCACCCACGGCGCGTTGGCATTGTCGGTCCCGGCCCCTTCCGTGTAGGTCGTTTTGGTGCGCATCACCATGATTTCGCAGGGATTGTAGGTTGGGTTGAGCTGCCCATTGCAGGAGTTGATCGTGCTGCCCGGTCCGGGCACGCCAGGATACCAGTTCTGGACGCGACGCTGGATCAGGCTATCAGTGATCTGGTTGCCCCAGTACGAATCTTCCTGGTAGAGCGCCCCGGCGTTGTAGTTGGGACCATCGGACTCCGGGGTATACCACGCTTCGGTGCTATAGTAGTAGTCCGCCGTCAGATCCCCTTCGGGATTGGTGGTATAGACGATGTTGAAGCCGCGAAACTCGCCGTGATAGTAATCCTGCCAATCCCCATCAGGATGCCTGGTCTGCGTGCCATCATAGCCAGGAATCCAGGTATCACGCACACACTGGGCCTCCTGTGGCGGGACTCCGCTGCCCGTGATCGGGTTACAACTGGGATCGGTGCCCACCGTCGCCAGACTGTAATGATAAGTGGTGGTCGGCAGTGGAATGCTATCGGTGCTATCGGTGCCCAGCGCCTGCATTTGCGTCACCACCTGCAACGACCAGGAATGATCTTCCGCCGGATTATAGCTGCCTGAACAGCCATGCACAGCGCAATAGGTCGGATCGAGCCGATCATCAATCACATTGCCATTGCCATCGGTGGTATCGGGCGTGCCGTGGGTATTGCCCGCCGCCTCCAGATAGGAGACCGTGGCGCCCACTCCGGTATCGAGATCCTGATAGCGGTCCAGGTACTGCCAGAAGGTTCCCACCTGAATGGTTTGCGTCCCATTCTGGATCTTCTGCGACGTATCCTGGTAGCGATCTTCCTGCGGGCCGGTATAGGCCAGGATCAGCCCTTTTTTCACATGGGCCACCCCATTCTGATAAACCGTCGGCACGATGCTGGTCAGCAGATGCTCGCCCGCTGCCGCCTGCTGGATCTGCGTAAAGTCATCCCAGTACTGCGTGGTAAAGGGCACATCTTGATAGCTCAGATCGTAGCGGAACGCCAGGTTGGCGCTGCTGCTATCGGTCCCCACATAGCTGGTAATGCGATCAAGCGTCAGTGTGCTCATAATCGCTGGTGCTGCCACACTGCCGAACGTCACCGGGTCATCGCAGCGCAGCATCGTGCTCGATGGGGGCGCGCTGGAACAGTGGTAGTTGGTGCCGTAGGCATCGGCCCAACTGCCCTGGGCGCTGGGGGCATGATAGTGAAAATCGATGGTCCCCGCCGTCATGCTCAGCGTTGTTCCCCCGGTCGTGGTCGCATAGCCATAGACGATCTGCTTGATGCCAGCATCGCGTACCGAGGTAAAGCCACCCGATTGCGTCGTGTCTTGCAGGTAGCTGATGTCCATCGCTTTGACCTGCCCGGTTGTCTCGTAGGGCGCCAGCACTTTGGTCAGGTCCCAGCGCCAGGTCGTCTTCACCCCGTTGCTATTGGTGGTGTACTGCGAGGAATCGGCGGTCGCTCCATACTCATAATAAAAGCCGGAGCGATCCCAGACATGGAAGACATTGTTCACAAACTGGATACGCAGGTGCGAGATGTGCTCGGTCTCGTAGAACCCTGCCGTCAGGGTGGGCACGAGCCGGTCACTGACCCCGGCCACATTATTGAGAAAGTACCAGGTCCCGGCTCCCGAGGTACTGGTCGAGGGATAGGTTGCCATACTGATCGAGCCCAGCGAGAGCGCCCAGCCATCGCCCATACCATTGGCAGGCGAACGGCGACTGAAGCGTTGATTGGTCGCCTGACTGGAGTAGCTCATTTGCAGTTTGGGACCAAAGCCAGCCGGACCAGCCACAACGGCGAGGGGATAGGTGTAGGACAACTGGCCCGAATTGCCGCTCACTGAGGCCATCAGCGGCGTGGGCGGGGTCTGGTCGGTGGGATCGCCCGAGACATCGAAGGGCACCACGGCCAGCGTGCTGACCTGCGCCGTGAGCGTCTGGGTTTGGGCGTCATTGGTCATGGGAGCAACCAGGGCAGCAGTGGGTTGCTTTTGCTGCCGCGCCTGCCGGATCGCGTCGGGCCAGCTCAGCAGGATGTGCGCTGGATCGATCCCCAGATCGCTCATCTCCCAGGGTTGATAGTGGTAGATAATAGTCGCAGGCTGCGTGAGCCGTAACCCGTGGACCAGCCGTCCCAGGTGATCAACCACCTGGATCTGATAGGAGCCCAGGATACTGCTGGGACCAATCAGGTGACCGTGGATCTGTTTGATCTGCACATTGAGCGGGCTCACCGGAGCCGCGCCACCATCAACAGTAGCCCCTGAGAGATCAAAGGAGCCAGGAGCAATGCTGATCTCCAGCCGCCCATCGCTGCCACGCATATGCAGAGGGCTTACGCCCAGGCCCGAGGCGACCTGCCCATGCGCCGAGAGGCTGCTGGCACTCAGAAACGTGCTATCGGCGAGCAGCGAGACGGGCTGCATCCTGGCCGGTTCAGCGCTGGGCAAGGGCGCGTTCGCTTTGGTCGCATGATCGACGCCCGGCACAGGTGGAACGGTGGTGGGATACTGAAACGGACCATGATATTTGCCATCACTCACCTGATGCGACAGGAACTGCTGCAACGTCATGGTGGGAGGCGTGGCGTGGCAGCATGTGCCTGGGCAGCCGCCAGCGGCCAGCCACTGATCGCGTTGGTTCCCAACAACAAAGTAAGCAAGAGAGAAAAGAAGAGACGGCGAAGGGGAACCCCTGTTCGTCCACGCGCCAGACGCGCCTCTAGACGCCGGGGCTCATCATCACGAGCCATCATGAAAGAGACACTCCTTACAAAAGAATAGCATCATTGGGAGCAGATAGACATAGGGGCAGAGCTCGCAATATAGTCAAAAAAAGCACAGAATCTCCCCTGATGAGGGCCATCCAGCAGCCATCACCATGATGCACAGCAAAAAAACAGAGGGGAAGCCATTCCCCAGGGAATCGAGAATACCGGAGAGTCACAGTCGTGCGGGAAAATGCGGGATCGGTCATAGCAATAAAGGAACTCACAACGGTATCATCCTACAAAATATGAAAGGGCTGAGAGAATTTACCCTAACACAAGAACAAGTATAAACGAAAGATAAGATGTTATTCAAGAGGAAAAACGCAGAAAATTATTCCATAGGTGATGCAGTTAAAAATTGTTATTTCATGGAAAAGTGTTAGGAAGAGAAACATGATATACTAAGATATATAAAGGAATGGTATGATGTATAATGAAAGACATAGAGTCCCGCGCTTGCCTTGCTGAATGATACGGGATCAGGCAAAAGGGGTAGCTATCAGATGGGCGTCATCTTTGACAACATATTGCCGTAAAAGATCAGCAGTATGGCTGCGTTAGTGATCTTAACCGTCATGGGCGGGTCTTAACAGGATTGTAACCGGATTGATACTCGTTTAAACAGTACAGTTCAGGTATTCTTGCATTTAGGCATATTAGATGCAAGGAGGCGGGGATGCGCAAGGAAGCAGTATCTTTTCTGAATTCCGACGATACAGCAAATGCGTACCGGTACAAGGTGGTGCATAGCACGCAGGATATCGCTGCGGCTATGCAGCGAGCAGTCGAGGTGACTTCTGAGAAGATTGCGCTTGTAACGATCTGTATGCAATTTGGCTGTCGGGGTAAAGCATCTCGCAGCCGCGCGACGCTTGCCCAGGGGAGTACGCGCTACTTTCTTGAACACTTACGTTCCCTTGTGCGCAAAACAGACCTGGTTTTTCTTCTGGATCAGAGCTATTACTTTGCCCTCAACGGCGCAAATGAAGAGGGCGGACAGATCGTACAGCAACGTCTGTGGGAGGCGCTGCGCTGGCACATCCATACCTGTTCAGAGCAGGACATCTTGAGCCCGCAAAGTATCTCGATAGGGCATAGCGCCTATCCTGCCCCCTGCGATACGATAGAGGCGTGTATTGTTGCCGCCAATAGGGTTCGCGATAGTTTCGGAGCCTCACCCGAAAAATCCACGCAGAAACAGCTCGCACTTCAGATACAAGACGGGGAGTTACCAGCTCTGTCTCGTAAACTGGGCGTGCCCTACCTGACGCTGCTCCCCCGCACATTGCCCGCGCGCGTCCACCAGTTGGTCAGCCCGCAACTGGCTCAGGAGCTGCATTGCTATCCCCTGGGGTACGCGCGCAATACGCTGACGGTCGCCATGTCTGATCCGCAGGATAGCAGAGCGTTAGAGCGCCTGCGCCAGGAAACGGGGCTGCACATTTTCCCGATCCTGGTTCCCCCTCAAGAACTAGAGACAGCCCTGGAGCAACTGATGTAAGCACGCCCCTTCCTCTGCACTGCTATAATAGCAATAGCGGAGCGGAAAGCATTTTTCATGTTTCTCTCCTGTCTCAGCGACCTTTTTCCCTCATTGACAAAAAATGAGATCAGATAGCAGAAAGGATGTTTATGAGGATTCTCATCACCGGTGGAGCTGGCTTCATCGGTTCACATGTTGTTGACCAGTATCTGGCGGCTGGTCATGAAGTCGCGATTGTCGATAATCTCTGGGACGAGGGGGGCGGCAAAACAGCCAATATTTCTCCTAAAGCCCGCTTCTTCCAGGCGGATATCACGGACCAGGCAAGCCTGGAGCGCATTTTTGAGCAGGTACAACCTGACCTGGTCAATCATCATGCCGCGCAGCATAGCGTCGCGGTCTCGACCAAAAATCCCCGGCTTGATGCCAACGTGAACATTCTCGGGCTGATCAATGTGCTGGACAATTGCGTCAAAGCGGGAACGCGTAAGGTCATTTTTGCTTCGTCCGGCGCAACCTATGGCACTCCGGCCCGTCTTCCGCTCGACGAAGAGGTCGTGCAGCTTCCCGAATCGCCCTATGGCATCACCAAAATGGCTGCTGAACACTACCTGCGCTACTGGCAAGAGGCTCATGGGCTGACATATACCATATTCCGCTACGGCAATGTATATGGTCCCCGACAGGATCCTAATGGAGAGGCGGGAGTGATTGCCATCTTCGCCAAACGCTTCCTTGCCCATCAAGCAGTACGCATCGATTGGGACGGCGAACAGCAGAAAGACTACCTCTTCGTCGGCGATGTGGCCCGCGCCAACCTGCTCGCGCTCGATCAGGGCAATAACGATATCTTCTGCCTGGGCACCGGCAGGGGCACCTCGGTCAATGAGCTCTATCGCGTGCTGAGTAAGATTACCGACTACAGCCCGGAAATCATGCACGCGCCCAAACGTCCGGGCGATCTCGCCGTCGCCTACTTCGATTGTCGCAAAGCTGAACGCGTCCTTTCCTGGAAACCATCAGTCTCCCTGGAAGAGGGCATTGTGAAAACGGTCGAGTTCTTTAAGCATCAATAGGGTGCCATTCATTGCAGCCGACCTGAGCACTCCCACGATCAATCGGGGAGCTACAAGGCGAGCGTTGGTCGGCTGGATAGCAAGCTGCTTTCCTTGATACCTCATAACAACAGGGCGGCTCATCACAGCTATGGCGAGCCGCCCCCGCAAGCGGGCTAGTTGGCACCTGCCGCTTCCAGAGATTGGGCATAGGAGCGTACCACTTCACGCATATGGCGCGTGATAACGTGGGCCAGGATCATATGAGCATCCTCTTCCTGCTCAATATTCTGGCCTGGGGCAAGCACATAGGCATCCACGAGGTCTTTGATTCTGCCTCCCTGAGCGCCAAGCAGGCCGATGGTATAGGCTTGCGATTGTTTTGCCAGCAGGAGCGCATTGATGACGTTCAGCGAGTTGCCGCTCGCGCTGATGCCGATGGCAACATCGTGCGGCTCAATCAAGCTCACCAGTTGCTCCGCGAAAATGTGCTCGTAGGCGGTATCATTGCTCCAGGCGGTAATCAAGGGCACATGATCGGTTAGCGAGATTGCCTTTAAACGCGGCGCGCCACGCACTATCGTGTTTTTGGCGAGATCGAGCGCCAGGTGAGAGGCGGTCGCGGCACTCCCTCCATTGCCCATGACAAAAATACGGTGGCTATGATAGTATGCCCGCTCTAACAGTTGCAAAACGCGCTGGAGCCCGGCAAGTGAGATGTTGCGCATCATGTGTTCTAATTCGCCAAAATACGTACTGATCTTCTCCAAGACGGTATTTCCTTCCCTCCATCGTGTATTCCACTTGACATCTTAGGACTCGATGTTACATCTTTCCCTCAAGAAGGGCGGGAGCCGATGGCTACCTTGAAACTTTCCGCGTTCCAACGCTCCCACGATCAATCGGGGAGCGACAGTTCAGGCACGCGGAAGCGAAGTAGCACGGCCCGCTTGAGGGTACTGAAAGAAGTTAGCGACGTTCAGCACTACTGTTGCGCCCTGGTGGTCGAAGTGAAAATTCATGCGCTTCAATCCCCGCTCTTCCAGGGCATAGGTAACGGCCTCCTGGGCTTCTTCCCGGCAATACAGTAAGAGAAAACCACCACCGCCCGCACCGGTAATTTTGCCTGCCGACGCGCCGTGTTGTAAGGCCAGTTCGTAACACTCGTCGATGAACCGGCTTGAGAGGTTAGGGGCAAGGCGGCGCTTTTCTTGCCAGGAATAGTGCAGAAGGCCGGCAAATTCTTCTAAATCGCCACGCTCCAGGCAGCGCTGCACCTCCTCGGCGACGCGCTTTATGCGATGCAACGCTTCCAGCACCCCTTCGTCGCGCTCTTCGGTGGACCTGCGCTGATGCTTGAGAATGGAGGTTGACTCGCGGGAACTTCCGGTGAAAAATAGCAGCAGGCGGCGTTCCAGGGTGTCTCGCACCTCGGGATCGATCCGTAACGGCTCAACCGTTACCCCTTCGCTGGCAAAAGTGATGGCATTTAAGCCTCCGAAAGCTGAGGCGTACTGATCCTGCTTCCCGATAGGCATGCCCATTTTGCCGATTTCAATGTATGAGGCCAGTTCTGCGGTCTGCTGCCTGGTCATAGGCTGCTCAATCAAGGTCGAGATGGCCCGCACCAATGTGACGGCTGCGGCGCTCGATGAGCCCAGACCGGTACCCGGGGGCACCTCGCTGGCGACGAACAGGTTCACGCCTCGACGAATGCCGAAATGATGCAACACTGCTTTGGGCAGCGCGAGATCCCCATCCCAGAAGAGGTCATTGTAGGGCGTGTGACGAAACAGCGAGCGATAATCTGCCGAGATCACCTGAAGATCATCGGTTTCATCGGTTGTCATAATGGCATAAAAATATTTATTGATCGCGCTACTCACCACCATCCCACCGTAGCGAGCGTAATATGCCTCCAGATCAGTGCCCCCACCCCCAAAGCTGATGCGCATCGGCGCCCTGGCAATTAACATCTCTTCTACCCTCCTCGTATCCCGCTCTGCTTTGCCGACAGCCATAGGCTGGGGGAAGGGCTGGCCCCTGCCCTTCCCCCAGCCTGAGATTTTTACGATCCCGACCCGATAGGTTGTCGCATGGCCTCGATTAATACTGCCGCGACTTCTGGACGCGAAAAGGCGCGCGGCGGCACTTCGCCCGCCTGCAACATCTGGCGCACCTTCGTCCCGCTCAAGGTGATGTGTTGATCGCTACCATGCGGGCAGGTTTTCTGCGAGGCCATAGCATCGCAAACCTTGCAGAAGAAGGTGTGATCAAAGAACATCGGCGTGATTGCCAGCCTGGCAGGGTCAAATTCGGCAAAAATGTGATGCGCATCATACGTGCCGTAGTAGTTACCGACGCCTGCATGGTCGCGCCCTACGATAAAGTGCGAGCAGCCATAGTTTTTGCGCATGATGGCGTGGAAGATCGCTTCACGCGGACCAGCATAGCGCATGGCAGCAGGCAAGACGCCGAGCAGGACGCGATCCTCGGGATAATAGTTCTCCAGCAACACCTCGTAGCAGCGCATGCGTACGGCGGCGGGAATATCATCCCCTTTGGTATCGCCAACCAGAGGATGCAGGAAGAGGCCATCGACGGTCTCCAGGGCGCACTTCTGGATGTATTCGTGCGCGCGATGCACGGGGTTGCGCGTCTGAAACCCGACCACACGCTGCCAGCCGCGCTCGGCAAACAGGGCGCGCGCTTGCTGCGGCGTGTAACGGTAACGGGCAAAGTGCTGTTCCTGGAGCGCGACAACACGCACCGCGCCACCCAGCAACACATCGCCCTGTTGATAGACGATCTTCACTCCTGGATGGGCTTCTTCCTCTGTACGATAGACATGGCGGGCCTCAAGCCGTTTGTCGTAATCGAACTTCTCTTCAACCGTCATCACCGCCTGAAGCGCATCCTGGGCATCGACAAGGGCTATCTGCGAGCCGCTGCGCAGCGATGCCGCCTGCTCTGCGGTTACCGGAAGCGTGACCGGTATGGTCCAGGGCAGGCCATTGCTCAGGTGCATCTCTTTTACGACGCTGCGGTACTCGCTCCCGTTCATAAAGCCCTTGAGCGGGCTGTACGCGCCTATCGCCAGCATCTCCAGGTCGGCCAGTTGACGCGAGCCCACGACGATCCTGGGCAGCGTGCTGGCTTTTTGCTTCAGTTCGGCAGCCTCTCCCTCGCTTGCCATGTTCAATATCAATGCGCCACCATGAGGGGCGATCAAACCATCTGTCACCATTCTCATCTCCTCTTTCGTAGGGACTCGATTTATCGCGTCCGCTTTATCGCATTCCGCGTACATACCCGCTTTATCGCGTCCTCCACGCTCATCTTTCAACGTTAGAGATATCCCAAAGCGGCCAGGCGATCCGTTACATGCTTTGCCTCGTCGTCCTCTGACAGGGCAGGGGCAAGCCCTGCCCCTACAGCCAGATAGCCCAGTTGCTCCAATTTGGCAAAGATGCGCTGGATGCTCTCCTCAACCGTTTCTTTATCTGTATGAATTACCAGTTCTGGACGCTCCGGCTCCTCGTATGGATCGTCAACGCCGGTAAAGTTCTTGATTTTGCCCTCGTCAACGAGTTTGTACAGACCTTTGACATCGCGCTCGCGGCAGACATCAAGCGGGCACTTCACATAGACTTCAACAAAGTTCCCGATTTCTTTACGCGCCCATTCGCGTGCTTCCCGGTAGGGAGAGATGGCGGCGGAGATGCAGACAACGCCATTGCGGGTCAGCATACTGCACACGAACGCGATACGCTTAATGTTGATATCGCGATCTTCGCGGCTAAAGCCAAGCCCCTTGCTCAGATGAGTGCGCACAATATCGCCATCAAGCACTTCCACTTTGCGGCCTCGCGCTCTAAGACGCTGCTCAATCACCTCGGAGAGCGTACTTTTGCCCGCGCCGGAGAGGCCGGTAAACCAGATAGTAAAGCCGGTATCTGACATTGTATGAATACCTCCTTGCCGAGCGACTGAGCGCTCCCACGATCAATCGGGGAGCTACAGGACGTGTCAACGTCGTTGTCGCTCGGAATTTCAAGACACTTCCTTCATAGCTTTTCAGCAGAAAAAATAGGTACTTCCCGCTTGTTGCTGCCAACTAAAACGGCTTCCCCTGCATATCCATCGGGATAGGAACTTCCAAGTGTTGCAAGATCGTCGGGGCCATATCCATCAGTTGCAGCCCGGACAGCTCTCGCCCTCCTGGCCCTTGATTGAGCGCCGGATCGCGCTTGATGACCATGCCATATTGGGCATGATTGCAGTCATCGGGACCGGTGTCATTCTCAAACGTATAAATCGAATCGTAGCCAACGGTGCCCACCGAGCGCCAGAAGAGATCACCGAAGTAGACGATCAGATCAGGCGGGAAGCCATTGCATTGCTGATAAATTTCCTGGGGCTTGAAAACCTTAGTGCCGATATTGACTCCATGCGGGTCAACAATGGCCTCAAGTTTGGTTTTCAGCTCGTCGCGCAAGGCTTCCACCTCGCCGGGGTTGACGATGCCCTGCGGCTCGCGCCCCTCAACGTTGAGGAAGATGCGGGCATAATACCCGCCATCGCCCCAGACTTTTGTGCGGCTCCAGTCGATCCCGCAGGTATCGATGGAGGTACGTTGCTCTGGCTTATTTTTGAGCGTTAAATAGCCCTCGCACATCAACCATTCGTTGACGCAAATGCCGCCATCCATCTTTTTCGCGCCGTGATCGGACACGATGAAAACAGTGGTGTCATCATCCACAAGCTCTAAGATCTGGCCGATCTCGTTATCAAGATAGAGGTAATAGTCGTGGATGCTCTGGCTATAGACCGGATGCGCCTCGTGTCTGGGATGGCCGGGATCGTGGTATTTCCACAATCCATGATGAATGCGGTCCGTGCCCATCTCAACAAACATGAAGAAATCCCAGTCTTTTTCCGCTATCCAGCGTTTCACCAGTTTGAAACGCTTCTCCGTCATGGTATAGATCTGGCGCAGCAGGAAATCTTTATCATTGGTGCGGAAGTTGGGGACATCAACCAGGTATTCTCCAACCAGCGACGCTATTTCCTGCATAGCGGAAGCTGGATAGGTGTAAGGACGCTCAGGATTCGTCGTCGAGGGCGAGAGAAAACACCCCACCTGGATGCCATTGACCGGCTTAGGAGGATAGGTTTGCGGCACGCCGATGGTGATGACCTTCTTGCCTGCGCGTGAAAGGATATCCCACACGCGATCAACTTTGACAGAATTAGCATTAGCGAGCGTCTGTTTCTCATAGGAGTAATCGCCGCGATTGCGGAATCCGTAGAAGCCCAGCACGCCCGGGTCACGGCTTGACATCATCGAGCTCCAGGCAGGCACGGTGATAGCCGGGGTGCAGCTCTCCAGCCGCCCCCACACGCCGCCATCCATCACCCGCTTGAAATGCGGTAGCTCGTCACGCCACTGCTCAAAGACCAGCGTTGGCTCTACACAATCCAGACCAATCACAAGGACTTTTTTTCGCTGACTCATGACTAGTAGAAGCCTTTCAACCTGAAATACATCTTCCACGCGAAACACATCATATGCAATTATAATGACATGCTTCCAAACGGTTTAGCATTGATTACTTATCTCACGGGACCTGTTACGATCATTTAACAGTACTCTGCCTTTATAATTGTAATATTTGCGCCAATCGGCAGATATCAATTGCAGCGCCCTTGCCTGATGATCCGACCATCGCATCACAGCAATAGGCACCTTACCGCTTTTAGCAAAAGCTGAGCGGACTCCCTTTAAACAGAGTCTCGCTATTAAAGAATATCGGACACTTCTGTAAGAGAATTCACATCCCGCCTGTAAGCCAGTGCATAGCAATTGTCTGGAAATGGCGGTATAGTTAAGAATGCGAGATCGCAAATTCTTCTGTAGGGGCAGGGCTGGCCCCTGCCCTTCCAGACCAGGTATAGTGCGAGCAAAAGGAGTTTTACCATGACGGCGAATAAGAAAGTACGCGTAGCGGTGATAGGTGTAGGCAACTGCGCAAGCTCCCTTGTACAGGGCGTCCAGTATTATCGGGAGGCGCAGCCAGACGATTTTGTGCCGGGTCTGATGCATGTGGATCTGGGCGGCTATCATATTCGGGATATTGAGTTTTCCGCGGCTTTCGATATAGATGCCAATAAGGTGGGAAAGGATATCAGCGAGGCCATCTTTACAACCCCGAACAATACCTATCGTTTCGCCGAGGTGCCGAAACTGGGGGCAAAGGTCTATCGCGGCATGACCCACGACGGGCTGGGCAAGTATCTCTCCCAGGTGATCCAGAAAGCGCCCGGACAGACCAACGACATCGTGAAGATCCTCAATGATACCGGCACTGATGTGGTGATCAACTACCTGCCCGTCGGCTCCGAGACGGCGACGAAGTGGTATGTTGAGCAAATTCTGCGCGCGGGCGTTGGCTTTGTGAACTGTATCCCCGTCTTTATTGCGCGCGAGCAATACTGGCAGGATCGCTTCAAAGAGGCAAAGCTGCCCATGATTGGCGACGACATCAAAAGCCAGGTCGGAGCCACCATCGTTCACCGCATGCTGACGCGTCTCTTCCGCGAACGCGGCGTCAAGGTGGAGCGCACGATGCAGCTCAATGTGGGCGGCAACACCGACTTCTACAATATGCTGGAGCGTGATCGCCTGGAGTCGAAGAAGATCAGCAAAACCAACTCGGTGACGAGCCAGCTCGATTATGAGATTGGCAACGACAACGTTCACATCGGGCCTTCCGATTATGTCGCGTGGCTGACCGACCGCAAATGGGCCTATATCCGCCTGGAGGGCCGCACCTTCGGCGATGTTCCGCTCAATGTAGAGCTCAAGCTGGAGGTATGGGACTCACCCAACTCGGCAGGCGTGGTCATCGATGCGCTACGCATGGTCAAACTCGGGCTGGATCGCGGCCTGAGCGGCACGCTGGAAGGGCCAAGCGCCTACCTGATGAAGTCGCCTCCGGTGCAGCATCATGACGATATTGCCCGAGAAATGACCGAAGCGTTTATCCAGGAAGTGCCTCTTCCCACGCAGGATGATACCGTGAAGGAGCAGGCGAACGGACATAAAGCGGAAATCAGAACCGAGTAGGTCAGGGGAGCGAAAAAGGGATACAGGGCACCATGCGAGATGCCCTGCGTCCCCTCGCTACCGTCATCACCGTGTTTTATTGTTGCTCATCTTCTAACGATGTTGTACTGAAGCATTTTGATCAGGAGTTGTTTCGGTTGTATTCGTTGTAGCAGTACGTAACAATTCCTCGCGCACAATCGTTATTTCTGGTGGCGCGCTAATGCCAATTTTAACACGCTCGCCTTCAACCGCCAGCACCGAAATATTAATTACACCGGCCAGCACAATACTTTCACCAACTTTTCGTCGCAATACTAACATGCAAGGCTCCCTTCATTAGCAGCATGTCCCAGGCGTCCCTGCGCGGCGACCGACAGGAGGGCGCATCTTTCAACGTAAACCACCACACAAAAATTGAATAGCGAACGCTTAGAGAGTTACTACGTTGTCTAGACGCCAGGTTAGCGCAGAGCGGGTACAATTCAGGATAATTAAATAAAGTTACCTTTCCTGCTCGTCCATCAGGTGGGTTTCGTTCGTCAACAGTCGTTCGGCAAGAACCCTACTATTAATAGTATAGGTACCGGCCTGAACTTGCGCTTGTAGTTGCTCGATACGCGCTGCGCGTTCTTCAGAGCCAAGCTGAGCAGCACGCATACCACGCCGCATCATCGATTGCCGCTCCGAATGAGCAATCCAATCGAGCCAGGGTGTAATCTGCGAATCTGGTAAAGCGTCTTCCACCGTCCGAACTTGTTTTTTCGTACGAATCAGATGACGCGTGCCTATTTTCATGGAAGTCCCTCCCACTATGAAATTTTGTGGCTCTACCGGTGATACATTCTAGCAATCACTCGCAATCATCCATGATGCATTTCCACTTGACATCCCCGGGTATGGCGTGTACAGCGCCCCAGGGAGGCGGCGAGAAGGCGTGGCTACCTTGAAATGTTCCGCACTCCGACGCTGCTGACGCGCTCCCACGATCAATCGGGGAGCTACAGTCCGGGAGCGCAGAAAAGAAGTATCTCGATCCGCTTGAGGATACTGGATATACACTGTACTATCGGTCTGAAACAGCGACTCAACAGGGATAGTAATGATACATGTTGACTATGAAATCACTTGCCTGGAACGTCTCCCTTTACCACTACTAGCTATAGCCTTCTGATGATTCGATCTCCCAGTTTCATGAGCAGCCGTTTCCGGGCTATCCACACTTTCCACGACGCGCTGACCGCTATTGGTTTCATGGAAGTCCCTGGCCTCATCAGATTGATATGGCCTCAAGGCGGCCCGTAAGCGCATAATTGCCTGCATGTGCAACTGGCACACGCGGGACTCGGAAACGCGCATCACTTTGCTGATCTCCTTCATCGTTAGTTCCTCCTGATAGTATAAGGAAAGCAGCAACTTTTCCCTCTCTGGCAAACGATCAATCGCGTCCCCGAGCAGCACCACCAGCTCTCCTCGCTCCACCTGGAGGTCCGGCCCCGGCGCGCTTTGATCCTCTAGCAGCTCGCTCAGCGAGGTTGCCTCATCATCCTGAGTCAGCGTACTCAACGGCGCGTCGAGCGAGAGCACGGTCGCGCTGACCTCAAGCAGCATTTGACGATAGCGTTCTATCGAGACGCTCATCGCTGCCGCGGCTTCCCCCTCTCTGGCCGGTCGTCCCAGCCGTTGCTCCAGTTCAGCTAACACTTGCTCGATTTGTCGCACGCGCGCGACCGCTGAACGCGGCAACCAGTTGAGCGAACGCAACTGGTCGATGACGGCCCCACGAATACGCGGAGTGGCGAATGCTTCGAAGCGCACCCCACGCGCCGGATCGTAGCGATCAATGGCGTTGATCAGCCCGATCATGCCATAACTAATCAGATCTTCAGCATCTAAAAGACTGGTGGGCGGTATCCCTAACCTTCCGACGACAAAACGCACAAGAGGCGCGTATTCAGTAATCAACTCTTCCCGCAACGCCGGACGTTTGGTGGCGATAAACTCTGTCCAGGTATCGCTCATTGACACTGATGCCCTCATATGACACTCCTTTCAACAATGCCAGACAGACCCCCCGATCCATCGCATGAGTAGAGTGTAGTAGGATAGCAAGCTGAGGAATATTGACGCAGGTCCCCCGTTCAATCAACAGAGGTCCTAAGCCGCTGGGAAGCTATAGTTTCATGGGAGGGGGTCGATAGATAATTCCAGGTGGAAGGGAGTGGCAGCCTGCCCACACGGCTGAACATCGAACTTCTGTTATGCGATTCATCTGAGGAGAGAGCTCTATGAAAAACAGACAACCACCCGGAGGAGCTTTTGAGCACAATGAGCAGCTCTTACAGCACATTAGAACGGGCAGCAGTAGCGAGGAAGCGCAGGAAGAGCAGGTGCAGTTGGATTATCTGATGGAGTCGGGCTTTGAGTGGGGGGAGGCGGTCAAGCTGCTTTGCATGCGTGAACACCTGTATGAGAATAGCGAAGTGCGCCAGCGCATGGCCGATGACTTGCGTACACATTTTGTTCGATGGCTTTATGAACACGGCGAAATCAGTGAAATATAGTGCTTGCCACCCTGGAAGAGATATGTTATACTCTCGGCGGAGAGATGTCAGAGTGGTCGAATGTGCCGCTCTCGAAAAGCGGTAGGGTGCAAGCCCTCGTGGGTTCGAATCCCACTCTCTCCGCCAGCCTGGAGGAGTCTCATAGTGGTCTAGTGAGCACGACTGGAAATCGTGTAAGGTGAATAGCCTTCGTGGGTTCGAATCCCACCTCCTCCGCCCCGGCCCGTTTTTAATTGTTCCTGACTTCTTTTCCGATGCTCATCCTTAGCATCTTTTCCTATAGAATATATTCCCCCTAAATGGTCAAATACAGAGAGCCATTGCTGCCCACTTGCCAGGCCCACCTCGAAGTGATAGTCGGTGATGGAGGCAGTTAACTTTCAGCACACACCATCTATCAATTTTTTGTCGCGTACGGGCAGCGGGGAACGTGACATCCGGCGATACTTGCTCGTCCTAATGCCATAATACAGGGATGCAAGAACCTGCACGATTGTATCTCCTGGTGGGACTTCCAGGAGCCGGCAAGACCACAAAAGCCAGGCAATTAGCAGTGGAAGCCTCTGCCTTGCGCTTAACTCCTGATGAGTGGATGCTTCTCCTCTGATGAAAGAGCAGCCAGCATCGCTCGTCAGGGCAACCCCCGACGCACCCGACACCAGGACGCAGGCACATACGGAAGGCATATTGGAGGACTTCACCGCAACTATTTTTGCGCGAGAGGCTATCATTATCCCTGTCCGCGACTTCTGGCGCGCACTCTGCTGGGCTCTACCGGTTGAAGAGGGGAAGTGTAAAAATTCGTTCCGCCATAAAAGCAGCAGCGACCATTGACGAGCTTACTCTATCATGCGGCTACAAATGCCGGAACTCCTCCTCTGTGCCACAAAGAGGACAGGCCGGATGGCGTGGCGTTGCCAGACGCGTGATCGAGAGGTCAGTCGGATTGAGGTAGAGCAGGCCATTTTCTAATGTGGATGGAGCAAAGCCTGCAAGAAACTTGATTATCTCTGTGACCCCTAAGCCGATACAACTGGCGATGAGGGGAGCAAAAATGGCGTGATACCCCCTTTCCAGGAAAAAGGTCTCTGCATCCGCGTTCCCTCCGGTCGCGGTTGGGGTGGGGAAATACGCATCCAGGGCCAGGCGAACGCACTCAAAACAAGCAGTCTGACCTGGGATGACCAGAGGTCCTAGATGCAACCCTCCCATAGCAACGCAGGGGATGCCCTGGCGCACACAGGCGCGCTGAAGCCTGCTCGGGTCGGGGAGAAGAAAAGGTCCGAAGGTGATGATTACAAGGTTACTTCCCTGGCAGAGCTCGGCCAGTTCTTCTTCCGTTGTGATGCTGCGAGCAACGGCAGTCAATTGAATCTCGCTATTGATGGCACGCAGCGCCTCACTGGCGGCGACTACTTTGCAACGCCCGATATCGCGCTCGGTATAGAGGGCCTGGCGGGTGAGGTTACTGCTGGTAATACGATCTTCATCAACCAGCGTGAGATGACCAATGCCAAGCTGTGCGAGCAAAAGGGCGATCCAGGAACCTGTGCCGCCCACGCCCAGAACCGCGACCCGTGCGTCACGCAGGCGCTGTTGCTGGTCAAAACGTGAGAGTCCTGGGCGCTCGTAGCCAGCAAAAACCGCGAGATGACGAGTGTAGCGTTCCACATACGCCGGCGTCCAATCAGCCGGCGGTTGGACATCAGCCTCCTCCAGCAGTCCCGCGCGATCAAGCTGATTGAGCATCGAGGCAACGGCCCCTGGCGGCAGGTGCGAGAACTCAGCGCATAAGCGTTGCTCAAGCTCCTCCGTGCGATATTCGCCGGTGAGCAACCCCAGAAGGCGCAGTTGGGGGGGAGAGACGCGGTGGAGCATAAAGGCGCGCAATCCAGGGGCCAATGGAGCAAAGCTGACAGAACGGCTCGTCCGATTTCCAGTCACGATCCAGGTGCGCTTCAGGGCAGGCATACGATAAGCTGGAATGGGACCTCCTGGGAACGCACGCTCATGCGGAGATCGGGATTCCTTGTCCATCACAGATCGCACACACTTTCTACGTGTTGGGGAGCCTGCACGCCGGCCACATGCTCCAGATAAGCTTCTGCAACACTGGCACGAAAACGCGCGGCATAGCCATCACAGTGATTGGTGAAAATCGTCCCCGCGCTGCCCCCTTCAGCGAGCACGGCACAACCACCGCCGCAGTTGAGGGCATAGCGACATTGGCGGCAGATTTTGTTCGTGGTGACGTTGCGGCTGCGCCATATCTGGCTCAACTGAGAGGCAACCTCATAGGTCCCTTCGCGGGTGATACGCCCGATGCGCACAGTTTCATCGCCCGTCCGTTCCCAACACGCGTAGACGTTAGCGAAGGGATCAATCACATACATTCCGGCATGAGCGCCGCAAAATTGGGAATGGAGCGCAGGGATGCCCTGGCTGTCAATCAGGCGGCGCGCCCTGGCTTTGAGCGAATCATCTGGCCGCTTAATCAGGCATAGAGCCGGATACTCCAGACGCATCTCGTTGAGGGCTTTCTCCAGCGTCCAGGAGTTGAACGTCGTCCTGACATCGACGTTGTCATTGCTGGCATGGATCGGCGCGGTATAAGCCACAAAGTTCGGATAGGTGTTCCAGCCGCGAGCAAGGATCTCCTCGGCAAATTGAGGCAGGAACTTGATAGAGAGGCGATCAACGTTGATGCGAGTCTGGACCTGCACCCCTTGCTCAAGCGCCATCGTCACATTGCTGGCAATACGGGCAAACGAGCCACTACCATCGGCATAGACACGCCGCCGGTCATGCTCATCGGGCGGGCCATCAATAGTGATTTGGAGCGAGCTAATCCCATCGGGATTGAGCAGATCTTGATAGGCATCCAGCTCGGTGGCATTGGAAACGGCGGAGAAAGAGGCTCTGCCAATGCCGCGCACCCGCTCGATGATATAGTCAATGACGTGACGGTTGCGCGCCAGCAGCGGTTCCCCGCCAAAGAAGACGATGGAGCGGACGTAGCGATCCGGTGGCGGGACATCATGTTGAGTCTCAATAGCCAGCATCCCTTTGACGACCCGATCAACGACCGATTTCGACATGGTATGTAAGAGATGATGATATTGGGGATTGGTGCGCATATGATCCTGGAAACAGTAGGCGCAACGCAGATTGCAGTCGTAGGTCGGCATCAGAATATACGTTGGTTGTGTACGCAGCGATCTGGCATGGAGGTAGTTGGCGATTTTGATAAAGAGGGCTTCCTCTTCGGCAACTGTTCGTTCCGTCAGATACCCACGGCGCTTGAGCAGCTTGATGGTTTGCTCCGAGGGACGCTCGACAGTTCCCTCAAGAGGAGGGGCAGGAGTCCAGGCCCCGTACAAAGGGCGCGGCGTCTTGCCGACTTCCAGCGAGCGGATGAAGGTGGCAACCTTGCGCGAAACCAGATCGTAAGCGCCACTATAGCCGTGGACCAGCAGCATTTTTTCGCGCTCATCGGGCAAGTCTACAAAAATAATGTAGCTGCTGGCTCGCAGTTTGCGTGGTTCCAGGTCGCTCCTCTTTGAAGCTTTCGCGACCTCTTGCAATGGGATCACCGGGCTTTCCATCGATCCTGCCTTTCAAACATGCTCTGCCCCAGGTCCAGGGAGGGCAGCCATCCCTGACGCCTGCCCTCGCTGGTCTCATCGTGTCTGTTGACTACCGCCTCCCAGAGTTAGACTGAATGGTTAATGGTGCAATCTGGTGGATCGAGGGCAACGACGAGAGCTGACGCCCGTTTGCCATCGAGTTCCTCCAGGTCAAAGGTGAACTCGTCGGCAAATTCTCCGGTCGGGTCGAGGATTTTGTCGAGAGTTTCGTCAATCATGTTGATCATCTTGATCTCTTCGTTCATGGTAATACTCCTTCTTGATAGGTGAAATACTCCTTCTTCAGAGGAAATGAAGCAGGAAGACAACGAAAGAAACGACGCGTCGCAAAAGAAATCCGCCCAGGTTCCAGATCAGCCAGGCTTTGAGCAGCAAGATGGGCACTCCATAGCCAGCGAAGAGCAGGTGCTGACGGAGAGAATATTTTCTCAGAGGCTGTTGCCGCCGAAACGGACGGAGGAGGACTTCTTTCAGATAGAGCGAGGCCTTGCGGTCAAGGTTAGGCACGCCCACCATATCAGCAAGGGCAAAGTAGCCGTCGGTCCCTCTGAGCGGGAGGAGATTATAGACGCCCGTCAATAATCCCATCACCAGAAAGGCAGCAAACCAGGGGGACCAGAGGGGAGAAACAGGCAGAAGCCACCAGCCAAGCGCGCCTATTCCCGCAACCAGCAACGAGGCCAGCGGACCGGCCAGACTGACGAGGATGCGCTGTCTTGCCTGAGCCAGACGCCAGACCTCGCCAATCTCCACGTAGACAATAGGCCCGAGTGGAAAGGCAAACCCGACTCCCAAATATCCAGGCTCTCGTCCATAATGCTGTAAAGCGTAGACATGGCCGCATTCGTGAAGATAGCAGGTGATGAGCAGGGCCACCAGCACGATGCTCCAGGAGGAGAGCGATGGGTGAGCATAGAGGCCGGACATAAGAGGAACAACCCCGTGAGACCACCCTCCATGCAGCAGAATCCATCCTGTGAGCAGGATCAGCAGCACACAGATCAGGAAGAATGCAGGAGAGAAGAGCCAGCGCATGGCGGGCTGGAGAGGGAGCAATATCCGCTGCATAGGAAAAAGCTTCCAATGCATTTTCCGGCGGAAACGACTTTTCCACAATGGTGGAGACGTCAGCGAGAGAGAGGAGGAAGATGGAGCGAGGTTGCCAGAGGGGAGAAGGAAATCCAGCCCCTCAAGCCGACGTAACACAGCCTCTAACTGCTCAGGGCGCAGGAGAATGCGGGTCTGCGCGCTATACTGCGTCGCGATCTCCGTGGTGGTCAACTGACCTGTCAAGAGCATGAGCAAGGCATGTTGGGGAGCTCCGCAGGAGAAATATCGTCCCTTAGCAGGGTCACTGATGACATAGCGCACCGTTTTTCCTTCGCCCTGCTTCTCAATCACCAGATCGGGACGAAGTTGAGGGCAGACGCTCCGGGTTGTTGTTGGCATTGCTTCTCCTGATATCTCTTCTGCAAGAAGAACAGCGAGAATTTTCGGACTTTTGCCGTATTGCCTCGGCAATCTCATCGATGTCACGGCCCTCGTGATTGACAGCACCCAGAAGAAGTATACCTGATAAAAAGCGATTTTTCCAGACTTTCAGTGAAGAATTTGCATAACAGGTACCTCTCTTACCTGTTCTCTTTTCCCAAGAACTTTTTATTGGTCAAACGGCACTTTCTTATGTATACTACTACTATAGTAGTTGGTGCCACTGGTAAAGGGATAGGATTGCCTATATATTGATGGCGATACAATGCGGTATCTGTCTCTTCAGTAAATGAAGCTTATCACGAAATTTTGATATTCACTACCTGTAGACAGAGCGTATCTATCGCTTTGGCGGGAGAGATATTCGGTAATCTCTAAGTGATGCTTCGCTCTTGTGAGCAGGAAGGCAAAAGCGATGGGAGACGGCATCCCACAGTGCGATGTGTGCATTATCTGCGCTTTAGCAGAGGAAACCGAAGCAGTCCTCGATGAGTTTTCGACACGATGCCAGACAGTGTTTGAAAAGGCTATCAGCTCCTCAGATGGCTATGTCTACCACTATGCAACGATCCGCAACCAGAAAGGCGAGCCGCTGACCATTCTTGTTCTATGCCAGGCACATCCCGGTCCTGTGGAAACCGTTCTTCATCTTAAATCCCTCCTCCGCGAGTTTCACCCACGCTTCGCCGCAATGGCAGGTATTTGTGCGGGAGAGAAACGCAAAGTTCAGCTAGGGGATCTTGTGGTAGCCGAGTACGCCTATCATTATGAAGAGGGAAAAGTTGAAAGAAGCAAGAATGGAACGGTCACACTGCGCCCCGGCTCAATTCCTTATAGTCCCGCGAAGCGAATCTTACAATACGCTCACAATTTCAAGGCATGGCAGCAACCAGTTGCTGAACAACAACTCGCCAGGAGAAAAAGGACGCGCAAGCACGCCACGGAGGTACAATGTTTTATTGCTCCGATGGCTTCAGGTATGGCCGTTCGGACCGATGATCCCTTTCCCATTTTGCAGCAGCAACATCGCAAGACGCTCGGACTTGATCAAGAAGCTGCGGCCTTCTACGCAACGCTGCACGAGTTTCCCGATGTGTGCTCCCTCGTGGTCAAAGGGGTCTGTGACTACGCTCATTTAGGTAAAAATGATGTCTATCACGAAGAAGCCGCTCATGCAGCAGCAATCTATCTCCTTTCTTTCATTCAGGAATACGTAACCGAAGAAACGATGCCCAAGAGAAGATATGAACAGCAACCTGTCGTTAAGATCAGTTGCAACCATATAGCCGCGCCGCCCGGAAAATTGTTTGACAGGGTCGAAACGCTAGCAGAAATAGAGCGGTGTTTGAAAGATCAGGATATCCGAGGGATCTTTTTGTGGGGAATGCGAGGTTGCGGCAAAAGTCTGATCGCCAAGAAGATAGCGGAAGACTGCAAATCGGCTGAAGGTTCTCTTGGAAGGCGGTTCAGCCATATCGTATGGCTCACCTTTCGCAAAGAGGAGTTGACAGCTACAGGCATTGCCAAACCGTATAACTACTATCAGAGTAAGCACGATATATACGCCGAGATCCTGAAGGTCCACGGTTCGCCGCACCTGGGCAATATGGACCCGCTTAGAGGAGTACAGGAGGTACTGCAAAATGCGCCCACACTGGTGATTCTCGATAGTTTCGAGTTCTTCCTGGAGGGAAAAAGGGAAGAAGCGAAATTAGACAGCGACTTTGCGGCACTGCTACGGGAAGTTGCCAGAGGAAGCTGCTTCGTACTCACCAGTTGGCGCGATTCGGCGGAAATCAGGCGTTACCTCTACAAGGTCATAAAAATAGAGCCCTTCGATGCACCTCTCGCCAAAGAGTACTTTCTCTATCATTGCAAGGAAAAATCAATCGCACTGCCGTCGCCCCAGTGGAGCGGAGAAGTACACAAAGAGATTTTCAAAGTTACAGCAGGCATCCCTCTTGCTTTAGAACTGGTCGCCAACTACGTCCATAACATTGGCGATGTGAAAACAGCCTTAGCAGATATAACGTCGCATGATCATTATCTATGGAGATACATCTATAAAAAAGTGTTGCAGCAATTGCAAAAGGATGAGTGGCGTTTGCTTGTCCTGATGATCCTCTTTAAGTCTCCCTTAGACAAAGAGCGTCTAAGGAAGGCAGCCCGTCTCGACGATGCAAACGGCATGAAAAAATATGACAGGGCACTCGCGCGACTACGCCATTATGGACTACTAAATGTAGATCATGAGGATTTATATTTACATGATACCCTTCGGGAGTATATTATGAACCAGATGGGTCGTAAGGAGAACTCAACGTTATTGAAAGAGGTACAAAAGGATTTTATTGACTGGGCATTGGCAATTGCCGAGGCAAATGAGAAGTGGGAAGTCTATAGCCAGCAGGCGAATGTGCTGGCAGCGGACCTGAATAATTTAATAGCCGCACTGGAGATTCTGCTCTCGGAAGCAGTACCTGAAGAGAGGGTTCTCTGCACTTTCGGCACCACTATCGCTCACTATTTGCACATTAACGGTCGCTGGACTGACGCCGAGCAGTTCTTTAAGGCCATCCTCAGCAAAATGACAGAAGATGCTCATAAAATCAAGGTCCAGGTCTTGCTTGGGAGACATTACGCCCACCAGGAGAAGACCGAGGTCGCAAAACGCTATCTTCTACCCGCCATGGAAATGGCAGAGTCTATCGGAGATGAAACGTTACAAGCGGAGGTTTATTTGCGCTTGGGGCAAACGTTTTATCGTAGCGATCCGTCACAAGCGTGGCAGTATTTAGAAAAAGCGCGGGACAAAGCTGCAAGGAATAATGACTATGACAGCTTGAGAACAAGAATATCAACGTTAAGCTATATGGCCGAGTTGTATATGCTCAATCCCGAGCGGAAGGAGGCAAAAGAAGCGCTCAAAGTTTTGGAGGAAGCGGATAGTATTTTTAAACAAACAGAGTTAGAATGGGATCGTGTACGCGCTCATCTCGCAAGGTTGAAAGCCGATGCCTGTTTGTTAATTGACGATAAAGTAACGGCGCGCGAATGCTACCTCGAATCGAGGCGCCTGTCGGAAACCGGAGCTGATGGGCGGCTGCTGGCCTGGAATTATCTTGGTTTGGCGGAAATAGATAAAAACCTTGAGTATGCTAAGAAAGCTCAAGAGCTCTTTGAAACATTGGGCCTCAATTCTCAGGTAGAGCGCGCACAGGCCGTTATTGATGAGCTTGCTTCTATGTAAGCGGTAAGTCGTCTCCCCCGCACGCCACCTATCTGGAAGAGCGATTTGTACAAAAAAGATGTTTTTGCAATTCCGTCCGGGTTGGGCAAGCAACTCGCTAATGCAGCAGGGGTATAATATCCCTATCCATCCTAATTATTTAGGAATAATAGGAATGTCAGAAAAGAGATTTAGCAGCTTTTCTTGACAGATAAATAGATGATCGATTATTGTAGTGCCATCATTAGTAGTGAAGAAGGCCAGTATTATGATCAGGCTCAGCAATCATGAGGCTGCACGCCTTAAATTACACATTTTGTCAGAAGGGATTTCCTTTGATGAGGCGTTTTTAAAACACTTTGCCAATGATCTCAGCAGTATGGAAAAGCGACGTGCTTACGATGATACTGATGATCAGTATTTAGATAGAACAGTCAGAATTCCGCAGGAACTATATCTGAATGAGGTCGTGGTAGCGGTTAATCACAAACGACAATCTCCCTGGCGGCTACTCTATCGTGATAACACATATCGACTGGTAGGAAAAAATACTATTGATGTAGAGGTTTCCTTTCCCCGACGTCCTCGCTTCTTCGAGCAAGTTACTCCCGAAGGGATGCGGTGTGATCGGGTTGCCAACCTCTATGGCGGATCGTCATTGGCTTTTTTTACTCCCGCCACATGCTATTATTTCAATGAGGGGCACGAATGCAGATTCTGTTCATTGAAGCCAAATCGTAGTTCACAGCAGACTTTCGTCCCCGCTATCAGCCCGGCCCTTGCCGCCTCTGTACTAAAAATCGCTGTAGCCACTGACGCCGACCTGTTGAAGCAAAGTATGCTGGTGGGTGGCAATCTGCCCAACTACGATAAAGGTTTCCGACGGCACCTGGAAATTGCGAGAGCGCTAGATGAGGTGCAAAGCTTTTTACCTTCCAATCGCCCATTAGAAACGCATATCGCCACTATGCCACCGGACGATTTTGGTCTGTTCGCCGACTTGAATGCTCTAAATGCCCGCCTCACGATGAATTTAGAAATTTTCGATGAGCAGCTCTTTGAAGAAATTTGTCCGGGGAAGGCGCAACTTTATGGGCGACATCGATTAATGCAAGCTTTAGAGCATGCAGCATCTGTCATCAGTGGCAAACGCGTACATTCTGTGCTGATTGCCGGTCTTGAACCGGTGCGTTCGACCATTGCTGGCATGAACTATCTTGCTGGCATTGGGGTGACGCCTATTATCAATGTCTTTCACAATGATCGCGGCAGCCACTACCAGGAGCATGCTCGGCCTCCCTACGAAGATTTACTGGAAGTTGCCATAGCGTTGCAAGAGGTCTACAAGAAGTATGACCTGACTCCTTATTGGAAGGGTTGCGGTCGCAATGCGCTGGACTTTGAAGCCCGGCAAGGATGGTTCGCTTTCTCGCATTGACTTTTGGTAGCCCTCAACCATATAGTGAGGATAATACTTTTTGAACGGCCGCTCTCCAGTTTTGCATGCTGCTTACAGAGAAAAGGAGATTCAACGCATGCCACTCGATCCACAAGTACAAACATATCTGGAACAGATGGCCGCCCTGAATGGGCCGCCGCTCCATACGCTTGAACCGGAGACGATACGCCAGATGATCTCTATGCAGACGGACGCCGCGCTTGCAATGGGCGAGCCCGAAGCGGTTGCAAGCGTCGAAAATCGGCTGATCCCTGGCCCAGAGAGCGACCTACCGGTCAGGATCTATACTCCGCAAGGAGATGGCCCCTTTCCGGCGCTCGTGTTCTTTCATGGCGGTGGCTGGGTGATCTGCAACCTGGATACGCACGATGCCCTCTGTCGCAGCCTGACGAACGAAGCTGGCTGCGTTGTGGTATCGGTCGATTACCGACTGGCTCCCGAACACAAGTTCCCGGCTGCTCCCCACGATTGCTATGCCGCGACGCAATGGGTCGCCACTCATGGAGACGAGTTGAATGTTGACGCCACTCGCATAGCCGTCGGGGGCGATAGCGCCGGCGGCAACCTGGCGGCGGTCGTGGCGCAGATGGCACGAGACCAGGGAGGACCTGCGCTGGTCTTCCAACTGCTGATCTATCCCGCCACCAATTTCCTTGCCGAGACCCACTCTAAAAAGGAAAACGGGGCCGGCTATATGCTCACGCAGGATGATATGGGCTGGTTTAGCAAGCATTACCTCAACGACGAGAATGACCGCGTCAACCCACTGGCGTCTCCGGCGCTGGCTGCGCATCTTAACGGACTGCCGCCCGCGTTGATCGTCACCGCCGAATATGACCCGCTGCGCGACGAGGGAGAGGCATACGGGCAGCAACTGATCAAAGCGGGGGTTCCGGCGACAGTGAGTCGGTATGATGGCATGATCCACGGCTTTATGAGCATGGGTCCCATTTTTGACCGCGGAAACCAGGCGGTGAAAGAGAGCGCCGCCGCCTTACGCGTCGCCTTTGGCCGAAAATAGCAACAGATAGCTCTTGTAGCTGCTTTTGCAGGGGAGAACGAATACCGGAACCGCACAGTGAAGCCCTTTTCTGGATACCTCAACCATAAGAAGGAATGGTCATGGTTCCGGTATTTTCTGCGAAAAAATACCTCTTTTATAATTCATACGTGTAGAGAATTCATTCCATTGAATCGCTACTTTCCTCCTTGTTCAAAACATGCCAAAACGCTATACTTTCAGCATTACCAGCAATAGCAGAAAGGAGCGTATTTTTGTTAGACAGGCATGATTCACTTTTGCCAGCGTCACAGTACCCTATTGATGCCGAAAATATGGCCGAAATGGCACGTCTTGCCAAACAGGCAAGTATTATCACGACGCATCTTGGCCTTCTCCCGTCTCAGATCAATCCAGCTCACATGCAGGCTGCCCTCGATATTGCCTGTGGTCCAGGCGAGTGGGCGCTCTCCCTGGCAGAGCAGTATCCCCATCTGACGGTGACAGGGATCGATCTCTCTCGCCGCATGATTGACTATGCTCATTACCAGGCTCAGGAGCGCCAACGTCACCGGGTTCACTTTCAGGTGATGGACGCACGAGCGCCGCTGGCCTTTCCAGATGCGAGCTTTGATCTGATCCATGCTCGTCTGATTACCACATTCCTCCCGACAGGCATGTGGCCTGCTCTTGTCAGCGAGTGCGTCCGGCTTTTGCGTCCGGGAGGATTTTTTTGCACGACGGAAGATGAGAATATCGGGATCAGTACCAGCCCCTCACTGATGCGCTACAGTACGCTTTGTGCAGACGCGCTACGTAAGGCCGGCATGTGTTTTACCTCAGAGGGTGCCAGCTTTGGCATTACGGCTGTCCAGGCCCGCTTACTCGCACAGGCCGGGTTCGCTCATGTTGAGCAGCAAGCGGCAGTGATCAATTACTCGGCGGGTACAGTGGCGCATCCGCTCCTCACACAGGATTGGGAGGTCGCATTGCGCCTGGTCCAGCCCTTTCTGGTCCAGAGCGGGGTAGCCACACAAAACGAGCTTGATATCCTGTATGCTCGTTTGTGCGAAGAGATGCATACTGACCAGTTCAGCGCCGTCATCTATTTCCAGACCGCCTGGGGACAGAAAGTCGTCTAAGACAGTTCTGACAGCTACCTCACAAGTCGCGCAAGGAGGTTGACGGAGCTTCATCTCTTTGGGGCTCCAGCTACCTTTGTGTATGCAGATCTTTCATCGAGACAAACACGTATCCGCACGCGCATCAACACGCTACGAACGGGGGCAAAGTCAAACAAAAACGACTGCCTTCTCCCGGGCGACCGGAGCTCTCGACCCAGATGCGCCCATGCATCGCTTCAACCAGACGCTTACAAAGGTAGAGCCCCAGACCGGTCCCACGCGTTGTTCCCGCCACATCACGCTTGAGACGCACAAATTTCTCAAAAAGCAGCGGCAGTTCTTCGGTAGGGATGCCGGGGCCAGCATCCTGCACTGCAAGACAGACCGGAGCCGATGGAGCCGCGTGCGAGGCCACAATATGGATTGTTGTCTGCCTGGGAACGTACTTGAAGATATTGGAGAGCAAATTCTGTATCACCTGACGCAGCAACTGGGGATCGGCCCAGACCATGATCTGCTCAGGTACTTGCAGGCAGATAGTATACGCGTCTTTCTCCTGGGGAGCCAGTTGGGTCAATACCTCCCGGAGCCACTGATGCAGACAAAACCCCTCTGGTTCGACGAAAGGGATATCGCTCACTACGGCAGTGGTATCAAGCACCCGATTGACAAAATCGACGAGGGTTTCCTGGCTTGCCAGAGCTCGATTCAGCATTTTTGCTCGCTGTACCGGCTCAAGCTTCTCATAATACTCTTTGAGCAGCTCCAGCGACCCCCCAAGCACCGTCAAGGGGGTGCGCAACTCGTGACTCACGTTGAGCAGAAACTGATCTTTGAGCTCATTGATCTTGCATTGCTGTTCGTAGGCAATCGTGACCTGCTGCGCACGTTCCACGGCCAGTAAGTGCTTATGCTCCGCAGCAAGCGCCTGCTGACGGGCAACAGAGACAAGGTCAACAGCCTTGCGCAGCCAACAAATCGCCAGACCAAGCAACAGCGCGACGCCCAGCCCGACAACAGCCCGCTCCGCAAGGGCCTGATCGGTAGCGGGTTCCTTCAAAAGGTAGTAGTAAACCAGCACCATAGTTCCAACTGTGGTCAATAGGCTCAGCAATAAGCCCCGGTACGAAAAGAGCCAGCAGAGACAGATAATGGGCACCAGCATGCTCGCCCCGTTGTGCAACTGGGGAAAAAAGAACCAGAGTCCCGGGATGCCAATCCCATAAGAGAGGAGCACGATGAACAAACGTGTCCCCAGGGAAAGACGCAGCAAGAAAAGCGGAATGAGGTGGATCTGCTCAGAAAAAACGCGAACACGATGAGCGTATTTCATCTTGGCAATCTCGTTCTCTCATATACTAACAATCGTCACTGCCCTTGCGCTCAATGCAAGGGCAGCGATTCGCTCACAAAGCCAACCACACAACGGGACCCATCGCTTATAAAGCAAAGACAGCGTTTATCAGATACGAACAGCGTGGCCTCTAACAGCGTATCAACATTATCTTCAGAAGATATTCTGGACCTCACAACAACACACTGAAGCAACATATTTTAGCAGTAGTATAGCACATCTATAGATAACAGTGTACCGACGATAGTACCCCTGCTACTTCTTGTATAGCATATCATTCACCAATTCATCTCCTCCTCACTCAACGCTTGATTTAGCAACCTCTGTATACTGATAGTAGTAGATGTAGATCCTCACAAACAGGAGACACGTATGCATGATCAACCATTACCGCGCACCACGACTGATGCAGGGATACCTGCTCCAAGCGATGAATATTCTCTTTCTGCAGGACCCGAAGGACCCTTACTGCTGCAAGACCACTATCTCATTCAGAAGATGGCGCAGTTCAACCGCGAGCGAGTACCTGAGCGCGTTGTCCATGCTAAAGGGAGCGGCGCGTTTGGCTACTTTGAAGTAACGCAGGATGTATCTCCCTGGACGAAAGCGGCATTCCTCAACCAGGTGGGCAAGCGCACCCCGGTGCTGGTACGCTTCTCAACGGTCGCAGGAGAAGCTGGCTCTGCCGATACCGTGCGTGACCCACGAGGATTTGCGATCAAGTTCTACACGGAGGATGGGAACTATGACCTGGTGGGCAATAATACGCCGATCTTTTTCGTGCGCGACCCGTCGAAGTTCCAGGACTTCATTCACTCGCAAAAACGCATGCCCGACAGCGATCTGCGGAGCCACAATGCGCAATGGGATTTCTGGTCCCTCTCTCCCGAAGCGACCCACCAGGTGACATTTCTGATGTCGGATCGCGGTACCCCGCGCACATATCGCCATATGAATGGCTATGGCAGCCACACGTTCATGTGGATCAATGCCGCAGGAGAGCGCTTCTGGGTCAAATATCACTTCAAAACGGAACAGGGCATCGAGAATTTCACCGATGCCGAGGCGCAAGCGATGGCAGCAGAGGAGCCCGACTATCACCGGCGCGACCTGCTGGAGGCGATCAAGAAAAAAGATTACCCGGCCTGGCGACTGGAGATGCAAATCATGCCCTTTGCAGAGGCTGCCAGCTACCGTTTCAATCCGTTCGATCTGACGAAAGTCTGGCCCCATAGCGATTATCCGCCAATCACCATTGGACGACTGGTGCTGGAGCGCAACCCGGAAAACTTCTTTGCGCAGATTGAACAGGCCGCATTCGAACCGGCTAATATGGTCCCTGGCATTGGCCCCAGTCCCGATAAGATGCTGCTAGGACGCCTCTTCAGTTATCCCGATACGCACCGCTACCGCATTGGCACCAATTACTTGCAATTGCCGGTCAATCAGCCTAGAAGCGTCGTCCATAGCTACAATAAGGATGGAGCAATGCGTTACCTGCACAACAGCAATCAGCCTGTCTACGCGCCCAATAGCTATGGAGGACCCAGAGCCGATGCAGCGCGCTACACCGATCCAGGCTGGTTCGCGAGTGGAGAGATCATGCGCAGCGCCTATGTCGCACACGCCGAGGATAATGATTTCGTGCAACCGCGCAATCTTTACCAGAAGGTGCTCTCCCAGACTGATCGAGCCCATCTCATCGACAATATCGTCAGACATATGAGCAAGGGAGTCGAGCCCGCAATCCAGCAGCGCGCGCTCCAGCTCTGGCAGCAGGTAGATCCCCAACTCGGGGAGCCAATTGCGCAGGGACTGGGCTTTACACCGGGCACATCTCCATTCACCCCGGTCGGGGTCGGTACAAACGATCACTGAGGAAAGCAGCTTCTTCACGCCCGGGTCAGGTTCGATCCCGTTCAGATGCACAAACCAGAAAAGAGAGTTCTTGTCGAAAACGCCTGACAGGAACTCTCCTGCTCTCTATGAGAGAAGCTCATTAGCCTCTTCCATCCGCTCCATAAGCTGCAAGAGCACAAGATACCTGGTTCGCGTCGCCAGAGTCGCCGGATGCGTCTCTCCCAGGAGCTGCTCCCGGATGGTCAGCGCTCGCTGATAGAGGGCAATCGCTTCCTGCCGTCTCCCTTGCGCCTCCCGTAACAGCGCGAAATTGTGCAGCGTGTCCGCTGTTTCACTATGGTGCTCGCCCTGACGCACTTTTCGGATCTGTAAAGCTCGCTGATACAGCTCTTCCGCCTCCTCATACTTGCCCTGCTCGCGGTACAGGCTCGCCAATCCCGTGAGCAAAGTAGCCATCTGGGCATGCTCAGTTTCCAACCGCAGCTCAAAAATGCGCAACGCTCGCTGATATAGTGGCTCGGCCTCCTCATACTTGCCCTGCTCGCGGTACAGGCTCGCCAATCCCTCAAGAGGAAAGACCATAGCGGGATGCTCCGGCCCCAATCGCTGTTCCCAAACCTGCACGGTTCGCTGATAAAGAGGTTCCGCCTCCTCATACCTGCCCTGCTCATAGTAGATGTTTGCCAGGTTGTTGAAGGTACGAGCTACCTCAGGATGCTCAGGGCCTAAGCGCTGCACCCAGATAGATTGAGCTCGCTGATACAGGAACTCGGCCTGTTCATACCTGCCCTGGTTGGAGTAGAGATTTGCCAGATTATTAAGTGACAGGGCTAGGTCTGGATGCTCAGGCCCTAATGCCTGCTCCTGGATACGGATCGCTTGCTCGAACAACGACTCGGCCTGCCCATACTTACTCTGTAGCCGGTAGAGTACAGCTAATCCATTGAGGGAAGAGGCCAGATCTGGATGCTCAGGCCCTAGCGCCCGCTCCTGGATACGGATCGCTCGTTCGAACAACGACTCGGCCTGTTCGTACCTCCTTTCACGTCGGTAGAGGTTGGCTAATCCATCGAGGGAAGAGGCCAGATCTGGATGCTCAGGCCCTAACGCCCGCTCCTGGATACGGATCGCTCGTTCGAACAACAACTCGGCCTGTGTACTGTTCCTCTGTTCCCTATGGAGGTTAGCCAGTTTTAGAAGAGCGCGAGCTACCTCAGGATGCTTTGGTCCTAAGTACTGCTCTCGAAGCTGGCAAGACCGCTGGTATAGCGGCTCGGCCAGCGTGTAAGAGGCATGTTCACTGAGATAGGTACCAGCCCTGTCCAACAGCTCCGCCGCCTCGGGCAGCAGAAGCTGGTACTGCTGGATGAGCGCGTCACATGCCTGAACCTGCTCCAGATAGCGCAAACATTGCGGCCAGGAGGTCACGTCTCCTTTGGGATCGCGAGGAAAGACGCTATGCACCGCTCGCACCACCCGCTCGGCCCATTGTCGCTGCTCCTCTGGCCCCATCGCATCGCGCTGCACCACCTGCACCAGCCGGTGCAGGCTCAGCACTCGCTCCTCCACCCGCCGCTTGACCAACGAGAAGCTGAGCAAGGCTTCCAACAGGAGGTTGAAGGCCAGGCCGTCAGCGACCGCCTGCTGTAGCGCCGCGGGCCACTGCGCCCTCCCTTCGGTGAGCAGTTCTTCGGGAATGGCATCAGGAGCCAGGAAGGCGCACAGGTGCAAGAGCTCGACGGCAGCGGGGTTGCTTCGCTCGATCTGCGCAAAGGTAAGCGACCAGGTCGTAGCGACCGAGTCGGGATAGTTGGTTGCCTGCCTTCCTCGCCGCGCCAACAGCACCTGGTGATGCTGCTGATACATGCGCAGGTAGTCCCCAAAACTGCATCCGGTTTCTTCGATATAAGCCCCCGCCTGGTCGAGCGCCAACGGGAAGCCATCGAGGGCAATCACAATATTGCTCGCCTCGTTACGCTCCTCATCGGAGGCGTGCTCACGCCGCGCTCGATGCAAGAGCAACAGCGTTCCCTCTACCAACCCCATCTTCTCCACGTCCAGAGCGGCGGCAAATGCCCCCACAGCATGCGCGCGCGTGGTGAGGAGCAGATGCCCGTCGCCCTGGCGGGGTAGGTAGGGCTCCAGCAGAGCCATCTCATCAGCATTGTCGAAGATGAGCAACCAGCGATCTTTGCACCGCTCCAACCAGCGGATGACTGCTGCCACCAGTTTGTGCTGATCGGTCTCGGCGCTGGCAGCAACCTCAGGGAGCAGCCCGGCCAATGCCACAAAACTGGTGATGATCGCCTCTTCGCTGGCGGCACTGAACCAGAGGATGTGGGTATACCGGCCCCGTTCGCGAGCGCGATAGGCGTATTCGACCGCAATCTGCGTCTTGCCGATGCCGCCCAGCCCCTTGATCGCCTGTGGTTGCATCAACGCAGCCTGACGCAGCGAAGCGGGATCATCATCTCCAGACACCGCAAACTGTTGATCGAGCTGGTCGAGTAGCTCCTCGCGTCCAGTAAAATGCGGATTGCGCAAGTAGGGAACCGTCCAGAGCGATACAGCATCGGTCAGAGGAGCAGTAGCGCTCTCAGCCAGTTCTGCCACCTTCTCGTCAGGTGGTGGGGGATTTATATCAAGCAGCCCCAGTTCCTGGGCTGACATCTCGAATAGCGCGCATAGTTTCGCCCGAAAATAGGGGCCAGGGGTCGTAAGCCCAGCTTCCCAGCGACTGACGTTATGCTGGGTAGTTCCGAGGTGGTTAGCAAGCTCTTGTTGGGACCACTGACGCCGCTTGCGTGCTTCGACTAAGCGCGTCCTGGCAACTCTTTTCAAGGGTAGATCACTCCTTATCTCAATGTCACGGCAAAATGGTATAAATGATACATTACTTGGAACATCTGATATTCACTTTACGAAACGAAGTGAATTACACTTCTTAAAAGAGCAAGATGATTGTGCTTTTCATTAAAAGCGTTTTTATCATCACGATTATTAACAGCATCAGTCAGGGTATCATAGACCCCATTGACGGGTAAGCAGGTCTTCATTATTCATGCCATGCATTGTCTTCATTATTTACATTACGCATTTAAGAAGGAAAATCTAACACTTGAGGCGAAAAAGGCCATCCCCGCGCCCGCTAACTACTGGCGTTAGTTTTTGATTTGAATGAAAGGAGAGAAGCACTTGGCAAACGACGAATTTGACCTGGATATTCAATTAACTGAGGAGCGCGAGGAAGACCGCTCGCAGCAAGGAGACGAGCCAACGACATTGACTCAGATCACCTGCTTCCAGACCTGTAGCGGCGGTACTTGCACCACTTGCGTAAGAGTTCCATGTTAGGACAGGTTCCGTAGCAAGGTAGAACTATGCCACCACTTATACCAGGAATACAACAGCAATCCTGGCAGGCGGTCATCCAAAAGGAACTGGCGGCGGCTGCCTCCGCCGCCGCCAGCGATATAGGAGGACGCCTGAAGGATACAGCATTCCTTAAAACGGTCACCGAACTGGCTGTTCAGCAATCGCAGTTCCCCTACCTGATCCAGACCAATCCGCCAGGGATCTCTGCGGGCAACGCGGGACTGGCTATTCTTTTTGCGATGTTGGATACCTGCTTCCCTGGAGCAGGCTGGGATGCCGTCGGCCATCAGCATATCCAACTGGCAGCGCGCTCCCTGGAAGCGAGCTATGCGCTGGGGTGCGGTCTCTCCCTCTTTACCGGTCTCAGCGGCATGGCCTTTGCGACCTGGTGTTTGAGCCACAACGGCACCCGCTATCAGAAATTGCTGGCCGCCCTTGAGCACCACCTTTTGCCCGCCGTCACCAACCAGGCGCTGCGCGTACTGGACGAACGCCCTCATGGTTGCAACGACTCGCTCTATGACGTCATTACCGGATTAACGGGTATGGGAGCCTATCTGCTGTGCCGCCGGGAGGAGCCAGCCGCGGCACAGGCTCTGCAAACCGTACTTGCCAGCCTGGTTTATCTGACGGAAGAACAGGATGGCCTGCCTCACTGGCATGTTCCCGCTCACCTGGTTCCGCGGGAACATTGGTACGAGCATTATCCCGATGGCTACCTCAATTGTGGTCTCGCCCACGGTATTCCCGGCCCCCTGGCGCTGCTCTCCCAGGCCCGACGTTTCGCCATAAAAGTTGAAGGAATCGACGAGGCTATTGCTCGTAGCGCCGATTGGTTGATTGCTCATCATAGGGAGGACGCGTGGGGGATCAACTGGCCCGTTGCCTGCCCAACAGGCCATTTCCTGGCGACTCCTGATTTCGACGGCAATAGTCGCACGGCCTGGTGTTACGGCATTCCGGGGATCGCTCGCGCGCTCTGGCTTGCCGGCATGGCTCTGGATCGCCCGGCATATCGCGCCGTTGCCCTCGATGGGATGCGGTCAGTGTATCGTCAACCGCTCTCAGTGCGTCGGATTGATTCTCCGACCTTCTGCCACGGTATTGCCGGGCTGTTACAGATTACGCTGCGTTTTGCCAACGAAAGCGGCGAAGTTTTTTTCCAGGAAGCGGCCCGCGCTTTAACAGAGCAACTGCTGGAGCTTTACCAACCAGAAACCTTGCTCGGCTACCTCCATCAGGAGAGCCCGGGGATCTCTGTCGATCATCCCTGGCTGCTTGATGGCGTAGCGGGGGTGGCGCTTGTCCTGCTGGCTGCGGCCCAACCCTATGAACCGATTTGGGACCGCCTGTTTTTACTGTCATAGTTTCAGTATTCCGCGCTCCGTAGGGGCCTTCTTTGCAGCCGACCTGAGCGCAGCTAGCTGTGATAACAGCGTTGGTCGGCGGAATTGCAAGGCATCCCTTGCGCTTGCCCTCTAGCTCCCCGATTGATCGTGGGAGCGCGTCAGCAGCGTTGGAGTGCGGAATATTTCAAGGTAGCCACAGGCTCCCGCCGCTCCCCTTGAGGGGCAGTATAGCATCAAACCCGAAGATGTCAAGTGGAAATGCAATTAGGAAAGGAGCGTCCGTCTCTATGCTGCAAACCGCTCGTCAGACCTATCAACGCCCGCTGCTGGCCTCTTCACGGCGAGAGACGCTCTACGAGCCTCTGGAGATACTCCAGGTGCGCTCCCCCCTGTTCCCTGTCGAGGCATACCTGGCGCTCGCTCATGGGGGAGAGGCAGAAGCATATGGTTTACACGCGGGCGACCATCGCGTGCAACGAGCCCTGGCAGTTGGCAGCCTGTCATTACTTGATGAATTGGAGCAACCCTCCTCTTCGCTGCGAGATCGCCAGCGTAGCGAGCGCAAACTGCTGCGTTACCTGATACGAATGGCGACGCGCCCCACGCCCTATGGGCTCTTCGCCGGAGTGGGCCTCGCACGTTTTGGAGCGGAGACAGATCTGGAGCTGGCAGATAGCCTCTGCTCGATGTATACTCGTCCAGACATGGCCTGGCTATTTCCGCTGATCCGCTTGCTCGAATCTATCCCGGCAGTACGCATACACCTGCGCTTTGTTGCCAATACCGCTGCTTACGTGCGTAGAGGCAGGATCTTTTTGCTGGAGCCCTTTGCGGGCAGCCAGGTTAAAAGCACGGAAGCGATCTCTTTACGAGCGACGGGGGCAGCGATGCGCGCGCTGGCCCTGGCGCGCCAGCCTGTTTCCTATGCTACGCTGGTGGAGTTGCTGCTCGCCTCTACGCCCGGGGCGACGCTAGCGAAGGTCGAAGCGCTCATTGCGACGCTCTGGAAGCACAGCTTACTCATCAGCCACCTGCGACCCCCTCTCACCATTGAAAATCCGGCTCGCTACCTCGCGGAATGCCTGGCCGAAATCCCAGCCGTTGCTCCTATCGCGGCCCAACTGCTAGCATACCTTGAAGCCATTGAGGACTGGGATGCCTCCTCCTGGACGGAGGACACACAAGCATATCGCCTGCTGCTTGAACAGGCCAGACGGCTAACGGCCCGGGTTGAAGCACTGGCTGGCCCACAACAGGCGGATGGTACGCCCAAAGCGACGACAACGATGGCAGAGAAGAAATCCAGCGTGCTGCTCCAGGTAGACACGACTTTACACCTGGCGACGCGCCACATTACAGCATCGTTGGGAGATGAGGTGGCGCGTGCCGCGGAACTGATGCTGCGTTTATCGCCTCTCCCCAGGGGGTTCACCAACATACAGGCGTATCGTCAGGCATTTCTGGAGCGATACGGCGACGCGCGGGAAGTCCCACTGCTAGAGATGCTCGATCCGCAGTTTGGTCTGGGAGTGGCTCAACTTTCCAGTATGGCAGCTAGCAAAGAGCCGCCCGTGTATCCTGAGCGGCAGCAGGAATTGTTGCGCCTGGCGCTGGACGCACTGCGCGAGCGCAAACAGGTCATCCAGCTCAATGCAGAACAGCTCAAGCGCCTGGAGACCACAACGGCAGAGAGCAACCTGCCGGCCTCTCTCGATATCAACGCGTTTGTAGCAGCTTCCTCAGCGCAGGCGGTGGACCGGGGAGACTATTTGATTGTCATCGGACCAAATATGGGCGCTTTGCAAGCCGGTCGCTATCTAGGCCGCTTCGCTCATATACTGGGCGAGGAGGCACAGCAGGCGTTAACGCTGATTGCCGAAAAAGAGGCACTATTGGAACCTGATCTCATTCATGCCGAGGTGGTATACCAGCCACGCGATGATCGCATGATGAACGTTGTGATCCGTCCTGCGGTGCGCCGTCACGAAATCCTGTACGGAGTGATGCCGGGCGTGGAGCAAACACATGTCATCCCTCTGGACGAGCTGGTTGTTGGGGTGCGAGATGGGCGTTTCTACCTGCGTTGGGCAACACAGAATCGGGAGGTGCGCGTCTGCACAGGACATATGCTCAGCACGATGCAGGCTTCAGCTCCGATCAGGTTTCTCTCCGAGATGGGCCAGGATCAGGTCGCCCTCTCATCAAATTTTCAATGGGGCGCATGTGCTGATTTTCCCTTCCTGCCACGTATCCAGGTTGGACGCGTTGTTCTTGCCCTGGCGCACTGGCGCATCAGCTCGCAATTTCACCTTGCGGAACTTGCGCCGCAGCGCGCTGAAGATTTTCCGGCAGCATTGCAAGCCTGGCGCGAGCGTTGGGACGTGCCGCGTTACGTCTACCTCAGTCTGGGGGATAATCGTTTGCTGCTCGACCTCACCTGTCCTGCACAGGTGGAAGAGTTGCGTGCCAGCCTACATCTCCTGAAAAATGGCGAGGCCGTCGTGCTGGAAGAGGCGCTGCCTGGGCCAGAACATGCCTGGATGCCAGGACCCAACGGACACTATCTCACAGAATTTGTCATCTCGCTGGTGCGGCGACCCACGCAGGAACAACGGGCGCAGACAAGAACAGCGCCAAAAAAGCAATGGATACCTGCTCAAAGCCACAATGCGCTGGCAGCCGCCATGCGTTTGCAGCCACCTGGAAGCGAGTGGCTTTATGTCAAACTCTACTGTGCGCCAACCCTGCAAGAAGAGCTGCTCACTGGCCCGCTGCGAGTCTTTGTGTTACAAATGCTAGAGCAGCAATTCATCCATAACTGGTTTTTTATCCGCTATGCCGATCCCGAGCCTCATATCCGCTTACGTTTTCAGGGCGATCCCCAGGTGCTGGTAAATCATTTTATGCCCGACCTCTGTCGCTGGTGCGCACATCTGATGACGGAAGGCTCATGCCTGAAATTTGTCTTCGATGTCTACGACCGTGAGATCGAACGGTACGGCGGTCCGCAGGGTATTCATGCCGCCGAGGCTTTTTTCTGCGCGGATAGCGCAGCGGTGGCGGAGATGTTATATTTGCGACGCAAGAACATCTTGCAACTGGATACGACGACCCTGGCCGTACTCAGTACTAATGAACTCCTCGCGGGGCTGGCGCTCTCGCCGGAGCAACGCCTGAAGTGGTGCCGTGAGGTGGTTTCTGCGTCAAAAGCCTCCGGGCCTGCTTATCGGCAGAGAAGCGTCACATTACGCTCACTGCTGGGAGACCCTGACTATTTGCAGAAGCTGCCAGGAGGAGAGCAGTTAGCAGCGATTCTAGCAGCCAGAAACACATGTCTGGCGGTGGTAGCCCACTGCCTGTCTGAATTAGCTGCTCAGCACGCGCTCTTTCAGCTTCCTGAGAACATCTACCGCAATTTCGTGCATATGCATTACAACCGCTTGCACGGCAGCGATCCAGCAAGAGAGCGCCAGGTCCTTGAGCTGTTGCTGCGCACCCTGGCAGGGCTGGAGAAAGCTCCACTACGAGCAGAAAAACAAACCCTACAAGAACGGGAGAATTGGACGCGATGAAATCGGGTCGGTACAACGCAGGTGAACGGCGCCACGATAGCATTCGTCTGTAGGGGCAATCCCTTGCGGTTGCCCTGCTACGGGCGGTAAACCGGACGCCATCAATCGCGTCGCCACCGAGGGTGAAAGTCCATATACTAACGTCATCTAGATGGCCTCAATTGTTCGCTTCATACGCCCCGATATCACAGGCTCCCTGCTGAGGCCGCTTTACCCCGCGCTGATCGGTGGGAACATCACAGGCTTCGGGGGGAATCTTATTCAGCGCCGGACTGTTGGCAAGCAATTCGTAAGTTGGCGTGGGGCCGCCGTTATCGCGCAACTGCGGATTGATGCCCAGATCGGAAAACTGACTGCCGGAGAGGTCGAGCCCATGCTTGTGATCGGGATCGCTAAAATCGGCCCCGGCGAAACGCTGAATCAAGTTGTAGCCTTCGGTGGTGACATTGCCAGCGATATCCGGTCCTGTGCCAGCCGAGTTGGCGGCAATGAGCGAGTTTTTCAAAGTAACATTTGCCTGGCCGGTTTGGGCAGCTTCCAGATAGATGCCTCCGCCCTGCGAGGAGGCGATATTGCCATAGACGGTCGCGAAATCTATCACCCCTTGAGTTCCTTTGGCATCAATGCCACCGCCGAGGCCACCCTGGCTCCCCGATACCGTATTGCCGGAGATCGTGCTGTTGGTGAGAGTAAAATTGTTGCCCGGCGTGGAGGGCCTGTTTATAAAGATGCCGCCGCCCTTTGCAACGTTATTGCTGGCGTTGGCCGTATTGCCAGCGACCGTGCTGCCGGAGATCGTGAGCGTTCCCACATCGCCAATGCCGCCGCCAGTTGCAGTGAGCTTATCGGAGGTGACCGCATTATTGGTGATGGTGCCGCCGGTGATGGTCAGCTTCCCTTCTACTAATATGCCGCCGCCGATGCTCTCCTGCTGTGTACTCCTCGCGGTATTGTTGGACACAGTGGTATTGGTGAGCGTCAGTTCATCTATGCCATTCGTGCCGCCCGATACGTCGTTGGCGCTCGCTACTCCGCCGCCAAAAGCCGCGTTCGCCGTTATGGTATTTCCGCTGATAGTACTGTTGTTGAGCGTAACCACACCATCCAGGTTGTAGATCCCGCCACCATACCCGTTGTGATTGGGCGAGGAGACGGTATTGTTCGTCACCCGACTCCCCACAAGGGTAATCTGGCTCTTGTTGGCAGAGATGCCACCGCCGACGGCTGGACCACCATCCGAGCTCACCAGGTTATCAGCGATGACGGTATTGGTGAGCGTGATTGTATCACTGCCGCTGTTAATAGCGCCTCCGCCACTAATTTTCTGTCCGCCAACTGCCTTATTACCGGAGATGGTACTCCCTGTGATAATAATTTCGCCATTCAGACTCACAATAGCTCCGCCGCCAGATTGCTGGCCGCTGGCTGTGACGGTATTATCCGTAATCTGGCTGTTCGTGATGACGAGAGTGCCATTAGAGTTCGTAATGGCCCCTCCGTAGCTGGTACCGCTATTTATCGTGTTATGCGCGATGACGCTATCGCGTATCGTGAGCGTCGGCCCGCTGCTGAAGATAGCAGCCCCAAAACCAGAGTTTTGAGTAGGATCTGCCGTAGAAGGGATACCAAGCTCGGTGTTGCCAACGATATGACAGCGCTCCAGGGTCAGTTTCCCTTGATTATTCAGAAAAGCGCCCACCTCGGGACGTGGAGTGCTGAAAGTCAGATCCGAGAACGTGATATTGCCTTTTGCGAGGATAGTTATTAAGTAGGCATTCGTTGAGGTGCCCCCTATGGTGAGCTTCTGCGCGCCTGGCCCACGAATCGTTAGCTCTTTGTTGATATTCAGACTGCTCGTCAACGAGATGGTGCCTTTGAGGTTGGGAGCAATGGTGATGGTGCTGCCTGGCTTGGCGTCCTCAATCACCTGGCGCAGCGAGCCAGGACCCGAATCCGCGAGTGAGGTAATAGTAGGCGGGGTCAATTGTTGTTGCACCAGCAGGCCAGCCGGGATTAATAAGGCGAGCAGCAGCAAACAGACGACGAGCAGCCTGAGGCGCTCGCGCGAGCGACGGACGGTGCTGGCACGCAGGAATGCGGCCTCATTGGCGCTGACGGTGTTGCGCTCCTGCCACGTCAATGACTCTTTGAGCTGTGAGCCGCGATAGAGTCGATCTTTGGGCATGCCACGCCGTCCCCACTCAGCCACATCATTGCTCAGCTCTTGTTGCAGGCGCATATCCTCGCTGGCCTCGCGCATCCACTCGCCCAATCGCGGCCATTCACGCAGCAACGCCTCGTGGCCGACCTCAAGCGTTGTTATCCCCGCGACCTGGTTGATCGTCAGCAGACGCGCGCCCACAAAAGCATCTATGACGGCGCGCATTTGCCGCGTCTGCTCCGCGCTCTCCAACGAGAATTCCGTGAGGTCCGCACGACGCCGGATAGGCTCCTGTCCCTCTGTTCCTGGCTGGATCAAGCGCACGAACAACGCGCGCGCCAACTGGCGATGTGCTTCATCGGGCAATGCAGCATAGGTAGACTCGGCATGTCTGGAGAGCGCGCCGCGCACACCCCCGATCTCTTCATACGCTGAGCGCGTCAGGCGGTAGCCACGCCGATGCTGAAACAACTGATCCAGCGTAAATTCCAGTAGCGGCAAAGCGCCAGTCTGGCCGTGCATATCAAACAGCAGGTCGCCAACGAGATCTTCATCGAAGGTCAGGCGCACATCTGGCTGAAGCGCAGGACGCTCAATCACCGAGCGCAAATCCTCGACATCCATCGGCAGCACAGCGCACTGATTCTGCTGTATGAGCCGTCCAAGCTCAGGGTAGGCCATTGGTCGATCATAGAGGTCCGCCCGCAAGGTGAGCAGTACCAGGACCGGGCCGCGCGCCTCCGTTGCCGCCGTTACCAGCAGTTCAATGAAGCTCTGACGCTCTTGCTCCGAGACATCGGGCGAGAACAGCTCTTCAAACTGGTCGATGAGCAGCACGACATACACACCGGTATGCACAAGTTCAAGCGCAAGCTGGTGCAGGCCGAAGCCTCCCTTTTTGCTCAGGATCTCACGGATGGTTTGCCCATCCTTGTTGGGAATGTACGGGGCCAGCGCATGCGCCAGGGAATCCAGCGGCTGCTTGCCCGGTACCAGCGGATTCAGGTAGAGCCATGTCTCACTGGTCTGCAACGCACCATCCTGAAGTCGAGGTAACAGTCCGGCCATCACCACGCTGGACTTACCGGAGCCGCTTGGCCCCACGACGGCGAGCAAACGCCTGGCAGGAGTTCCTGATTGGGCAGGTGTGAGCATTTCTCGCAGCGAACCCAGCATCTCTCGCACCAGCGACTCGCGCCCAAAGAAATCGGCCCGGTCGTTCTGCGTAAAAGCGTGCAACCCTTTATACGGGTTGCGTGGCTCAAACGTGGGATCTATTGGCGGCGGACTCGCCACAATGGGAGCTCCGCGCACTTCACGCTCCAGGTACAGCACGATTTCTTTGAGCGCAGCCCCGTAATGCTGGCCGCGCGCATCGATCAGGGTAGCGGCTTCGGTACCGACTGGGAGCAACGAATCGATGGTATCGCCAGCCGCCCACACACAGAGCAGCGGGCGGCGATAGAGCGCGGCGATACGCACATGCTCTCTGATTAGCGCAGACGAGCGCGCCTGGGGTGAAACGACGAGCACAACGACCTGTGACGCACGCATAGCCTGACGCAGCTTCTCTTCATCCTGTTGCACCTCTAACCCCGCAGGCATAGTAGCTTCCGACTGGTTAATCGCGCTGCTTCCATCGACAACGGCCACATCGCGGATCTCCAGATCTCCTTTCAGCCGCGTGACATCATCCGCTGCCGCGTGAGAGAGAAAGATGCGCCAGGCAAGAGAGGAGGCGGGAGCATCTGGAACCTCGGTGAGTTGGCTATCATCGTGTGGATCAGTCACACTTCCCTTGCTGGCACGCTCAAAAGCACGGGCAAACGTCAACACGCTCGCGTAGCGATCTTTGGGATTTTTGGAGAGGGCTTTCAGCACGACAGCTTCAACGGCCTCGGGCAGCGAGGGATCTTTTTCGCGCAGAGGAGGCGGAGGCACATTGCGATGCTGGTAGATGAGAGATGCTCCAGTGCCTTCGAAGGGACGGACGCCGCAGAGCCATTCATAGACAATCACTGCCAGGGAATATTGATCGCTGGCAAACACCGCCTGACCTTCTGACTGTTCCGGGGACATATAGGGCAGCGTGCCCGCCCACGATTGAGAAGGACTCTGAGAGGGGCTTGGCAGGTACATCGAGATGCCGAAATCGCTCAGCATGATCGACTCAGTTCCCTGCAAAATGTTATCCGGCTTCACATCGCGATGAATGATGCCACGGTTATGCGCATACTGCAAAGCCGCCGCTACCTGCTTCATATAGCTCACTGCCAGATCCAGCGAAAGGCACGATCCCTTAGGATGTCGCTGGCGGAGCGCGCCACCAGGAGCATAATCCATCACGAGAAACGGGGTAGCGCGTTCGATAGCAAACTCACGTACGCGTACAATATTGGGATGAGCAAGCTGGGCCAGGGTTTGCGCTTCCGAGAGAAATAGTTGCTCTTTCTCCTCGTTTAGCTCGGTGAGCAGCACTTTAATAGCCGCGTAGTTCTTCAGGTAAAGATGTTCCCCCAGATACACTTCAGCGAAAGCCCCTTTTCCCAGCGTACGCACGAGACGATAATTGCCAAGCCGCAAGCCCTCACGATTGAGCATGATCGATACTCCTTACATTCGTAAAAAAGAGAGGAGATGCCTGATCTGACGCAGTTGTGTAAATCTTCGCTTGAAGTATACCATAGCCTGATGCATAAAACCGTGAGATGCGTGGCAAGTACATTGTGAGATAGCTCACAGACGACCTTCCTGGCTCATCCATTCATAAATTGGCAGTTTTTTCTGCGGCAGCTATGAGGAAGCTTCTTCCCGCGCGGTCCCTCTGATAGCAACGGCCTCTTCCGTCCGACCTGTCGAGTGCAACAGCGCACGGTATTTTGTGCGCGTCGCTATCGTCGCCGGATGCGTCTCTCCCAGGACCTGTTCTCGGGCGGTCAGCGCGCGTTGATACAGTGACAGCGCCTCCTGCTGTCTCCCTTGAGTTTCTTGCAGCTCGGCAAAATCGTGCAAGGTTTCCGCCGTTTCAAGGTGATGCTCACCCAGTGTTTGTTCACGAATAGACAAAACCCGCTGGAATAGCAGCTCGGCTTGTGCAAATCTTCCCTGCTTTGTATAGAGGTTCGCCAAACCGTTAAGCAAAGGCGCTACCAGGGGATGTTCTGGCCCCAGGCTTTGCTCGCGGACGTGCAACGCTCGCTGATACAGCGACTCGGCCTGCTCATACTTTCCCTGCTCACGATACAAGCCTGCCAGCCCATTGAGCGGTACGGCTACCTCGGGATGCTCAGGCCCCAAAGACCGCTCCCAGATGCGCAAAACTCGCAGGTAGAATGCCTCGGATTGTGCATACTTCCCCTGTTTGGCATAAAGCTCGGCGAGATTTGAGAGAGGATAAGCCACATAGGAGTGCTCAGGCCCCAGAGCTTGCTCCCAGATCTGTAAGGCTCGGCGGCCCAGAGACTCTGCCTGTTCATCATTACCCTGATCGAGAAAAAAACTGGACAGGTTGTTCAGCGAAGCCGCCACATCGGGGTGGTGAGACCCCAGCACCCGTTCGCGAATAGACAAAGCCCGCTGAAATAATTCCTCCGCCTGCCTATCTTTTCCATGTCGTGTGTAGATGATTGCCAGCGCATCCAGCACGCCAGCTATATCAAGATGCTCCGCACCTTGCTTTTGCTCCCAAATCTGCAAAGCCCGTTGGAGTAATGGCTCGGCCTGCTCATCCTTCTCCTGTTCTGCATAAACGACAGCCAGGCGATAAAGTGAAGCTGCTACATCAAGGTGCTCGGGTCCCAAAACTTGTTCTCGGATAGATAACGCCCGCTGATGCAATAGCTCAGCCTGCTCATATTTTGCCTGGCGCACGTACACGATAGCTAGCCAGAAGAGCGAAGCCGCCACATCAGGATGATCCGGTCCCCAGACCTGCTCCCAGATGGTCCGCGCCTGCTGAAAAAGCGCTTCAGCCTGTGGATACAGTGAACGATCATGCAAATAGCTTGCAGTACGAAATAGCAGCGATGCAGCCTCTTCAAAAACGCATACATACTCCTCAATCCAGAGCGTACACTGCTGGGCCTGGGAAAGATAGCGCTGGCACTGTGACCAGGTCGTTGCCGTCACCTTGCGCGGAAAGGCTTCATTGACCGCCTGTATCACCCTTTTTACCCATAGACGTTGCTCCTCCATCCCCATCGTGTCCATAATGACTGCCTGTACCAGGCGATGAATACTTAGCAGGTGGTCGTTGGTAAGGCGCTTTATCAGCGAAAATGTGAGCACATCCTCGATCACCTGGTTGAACAAGAAGGGGTCAGCAACCGCCCGTTGCAGCATGGGGGGCCAATACGCCGCCCCATGCGTGAGTATCTCTTCAGGGATACCATCAGGGGCAAGAAAGGCACACAGACGTAAGAGTTCGGCTGCCGCGGGATTGGCCTGTTCGACCTTTTGAAATGAAAGCGACCAGGTTGTAGCCACGGAATCTGGATAATGGGCATTTTGCCGACCGCGCCGGGCGAGCAGAGCTTTGCGGTGATCTTGATAGAGCTGGAGATAGGTGGAGAAATTACAGCCAGTCTCTTCAATATATGCTGCTGCCTGATCAAGGGCCAGAGGAAAATGATCGAGAGCGATGGCAAGATTGCCAGCTTCATTGATCTCTTCGTCGGAAGCGTGTACGAAGCGTTGTGCCCTGCGGAGCAGAAGGTGTGTTCCCTCAACAAAGCCCATCTTTTCTACTTCAATCGATGCCGCCAGCGCGCCGACCGCGTTGGCGCGAGTGGTTAGAAGAATGCTCCCGTGGCCCTGTTGAGGCAGGTACTCTTGAACAAGGGCAAGGGCGTCGGCATTATCGAAGATGAGCAACCAGCGTTCTTTGCGCTGCTCCAGCCAGCGGATGACCGCCGCTACCAGTTTGCGCTGATTGGTCTCGGAGCTGGCTGCCCCGGCAGGGAGCAGCCCGGCTAAGGCCACAAAACTGGCGATGATCGCCTCTTCGCTGGCGGCGCTGATCCAGAGAATGTGAGCGTAACGCCCCTGTTCATGAGCACGATAGGCGTATTCGACCGCGATCTGCGTCTTGCCGATGCCACCGAGCCCCTTGATCGCCTGCGGTTGCGTCAATGCGGCCTGGCGCGGCGGAGCGAGTTGATTGTCCCCAGACACTGCGAATTGCTGATCAAGCTGGTCGAGCAGTTCCTCGCGTCCGGTGAAATGCGGGTTGCGCAGATAGGGAACCGTCCAGAGTGCCAGCGTCTCTGCCGAGAGTCCGCCTGTGCTCTCACCTGCTTTCTCCGCCTCGCCTGATGAAGGATTGCTATCAAGCAGCCCCAGTTCACGAGCCGACATCGCGAACAGCTCGCATAGTTTCGTTCGAAAATAGGGCCCGGGGGTGGTCAGCCCTGCTTCCCAGCGACTGACGTTATGCCGGGTGGTTCCGAGGTGGTCGGCAAGCTCTTGCTGAGACCACTGACGCCGCTTTCGCTCCTCGATTAGCCGAGTTCGCGCTGTTTTCTTTACAGGCATATCGCTCCTCTTCTCTTCAAATCAGCAAAATGGCACAGATGGAACATTACCTGGTACATATGATATCGCATTTATAAAAAACTGTACATTATCCTTTTGGCTAACTTGAAGACAACTCAGGTAGCAATGTACCATATCACTTTGGAGGAAGGGGATATAATGGATCAGGAGGCATGGAAGATGATTACAGTAGAGGATATCACACAGGGGTTACAGGCTTTAGGTTTGCAACGCTCTTCGACGGTCGTGGTGCATACTTCGTTGCGCTCCTTTGGCCCGATTGAGGGCGGCGCTGAGGCCGTTTGTCAGGCTCTGCTCGCTACTTGCGGGACGTTGCTTTTGCCCGCTGGCACCTGGGATGTGACGGGGGGGCCTGCTCCTCCGGGACTGATCCGTCCGCATAATGCGGCTGACAGTGCTGAGACGTGGCAGGAGTTTGATGCCGCCCTCAGTGATGCGGAGCCCTATGCGGACGATCTGCCCATAGATCGAGAGCTCGGCATGCTCCCGGAGATTATGCGCCGGACCGTCTCTCATCTACGCACCCGCCATCCCCTGCTCTCTTATATCGCTATCGGCCCGCACGCCTCTCAATTGATAGGCGGGCAGTTTTTTGCCCATCCGCTCGGTCCATTTGAGGTTCTGGAGCAGCTAGGGGGCGATGTACTGCTGCTGGGCGTGGATCATACTGTCAATACTGCCATTCACCTGGCCGAGCAACGGCTGGGCCGCTCTTGCTTCTATCGCTATGCTAAACTCGCCGATCAGATCTGGATGGAACTGCCCAACATCCCCGGTCAGAGCCATCGCTTTGACGATATTGAGCCAGAGCTGCGGGCGGTCACGCGGGAAGTAATGATTGGCTCATGCCGCGCCCGGCTCATCCCCGTCCGGGAGGTGCTGGCAACCGCTGATAGGCTGATCCGCGCCAATCCTGCCGCATTGCTATGTGATCAGCGCGATTGTCGCTGCTATGATGCTCTGCAACAGCGTCTGGAGATAATTGCTGAGAACGGCGAGTAGCTAGCGGCGAGCAGGCAGTTCCTGTAATGACCAGCCGTTGCCGTCGGGATCGCTGAAAAAGACAAATGATCCCCAGGGCATAACCTCAACTTCGCTGACTTCAGCCCCTCGCTTGATCAGCTCATCGCGCACCGCCCTGACATCCGAGACCACCATTTGCAGCCCCTTGACCGAGCCCGGCGGCATGTCTGTAATTCCAGTCCCAATCGCTATCGAGCAGGCAGAACCGGGGGGCGTCAACTGAACGAAGCGCAGATTCTCGTTCACCTGATGATCATGGTCAGCATGAAAGCCGATCTTCTCTGTATAAAAAGCTTTTGCGCGGTCTACATCCGAAACGGGGACCGCCACGAGTTCTAATTTCATGTCCATAGGTCAATTATACGGATCGATCTCGCTGTCTGTCAAAGGGGTTACGTATATTTAAAAAAGCGAGACTTTTCCGCTTTTCCGCTCGCTATATGGAATAACAAACGGAGAGGCCAGGCGATCAATCGCGAGTCTCGCAGAGGGACCTTTTGCAAAACATCTATCGGGGAGACGCTCATGTGCAGAAATATCAGACCGCTTTTCAATTTCGACCCGCCCGCGACCGAAGAGGAGATTCGGGCCGCCGCGTTGCAATTTGTGCGCAAGCTGAGTGGCTTCAATACGCCATCGCAGGCTAACGAAGAGGCTTTTTTTGCCGCCGTTGACGCCATCACAGCGGCCTCCAGCTCCCTGCTCAGCCAGCTTACCACGAAGGCGGCACCGCGGAACCGTGAAGAAGAGGAGGCGCGAGCGCGAGCACGCAGCGCGCAGAGGTTTTCGCGGTGATAATGTCGCCACTATCATTTCCAGGAAGGAAGGCAAATGCCCCAATTAGATTTCGATGCACTCTGGGATTATCAGCACCCGGAGCGAACGGAGGTAACATTTCGGCAGTTGCTGCCCCAGGCCGCGCATAATAACAACCCTTCATATTACCTGCAACTGCTGACACAGATCGCCCGCACCCAGGGATTACAGAGACAGTTCGTTGAGGCGCATGCGACCCTCGATACGGTAGAAGAACAGTTAAGCCCGGACCTGATCACGCCAACCATTCGCTATCTCTTAGAGCGAGGAAGGATCTTTAACTCCTCAGGGCAGCCAGAGGAGGCACAGCTCAGGTTTCAACAAGCCTGGGAGCTGGCTCGTATGCACGAAGAAGAGGCTTTTTTTGCGATTGATGCAGCCCATATGCTCGCCATTGCCGCCAGTTCGTTCACAGAAAAAGCTCATTGGAACAACATAGCTCTACAGGCCGCTGAAGCTGCGACCGAGGAGAAAGCACGGCACCGGTGCGGATCGCTGTACAATAACCTGGGGTGGACATACCACGACCAGGGAGAATACGAACGCGCCTTAGACTACTTCCACAAAGCCCTGCAATGGCAGCAGGAGCATGGAACAGCACGCAATAGAAGCATTGCTCGCTGGTGTGTGGGCCGCACTCTGCGTTCCTTGCAGCGTACGGCAGAGGCTCTTGCCCTGCAACAAGAGCTGCTTATCGCTGTGGAAAAAAGTGGAGAGGAACAGGATGGGTACATATTTGAAGAAATTGCGGAATGCTTGCTCGCCACAGGGCAGGTATCCGAGAGCCGAGCCTATTTCGCGCGGGCCTATGCCTTGCTCAGCCAGGACCCCTGGTTCGTTGCTCAGGAGCCAGCACGGTTACAGCGTCTGAAGCAACTGGGCGAACAAGACAGCGAAGGGGTAACTCCTCAACAATGGCTAAAGATGTGCTATAACGTATAAATACAACGATGATTGTACACGTCTTCAAGTCATCCAATGACAGGCATCAAGGAGGAGTTCGAGTTCATGGCTCTTGAGAAGACAAACCTGCTTACCCGGTCGGCGCTAGAGCTGGCGGAGCTGATCCGCTCCGGTCAGATCAGTTCGCGCGAACTGGTGGAGGAGGCGCTGCAACGCATTGAGGCCAATCAGGACATCAATGCTTTTACCCTGGTCAATGCCGAGGGCGCGCTGGCCGCCGCCGATGCAATCAAGCCCGGAGATACGCGACCCTTTGCCGGCGTGCCCATTGCGATCAAAGAGCTGGCGCGCGTCGCTGGTGAACGCTTCACGCTGGGTTCGGATCTGACTGGCGACTATATTAGCCCTATCGATGATTTCGTGGTGCGACGCCTGCGTGATGCCGGTTTTATTTTGCTTGGCCGCACCAACTCCCCCGAGTTCGGCATTGTTCCCGCGACCGAGCCCAGACGCTTCGGCCCCACGCGCAATCCCTGGAATACCAGCGTCAGCCCCGGCGGCTCTTCTGGAGGTGCTGCCGCCGCCGTTGCAGCGGGCATCCTGCCGGTCGCACACGGCTCAGATGGGGGCGGCTCGATCCGCATTCCTGCCGCCTGCTGCGGGCTGGTCGGGCTCAAGCCCAGCCGAGGGCGGATCTCACCGGGACCAGCTTTAGGCGAATCATTCCTGTCCACCAATGGGGCTATTACCCGCAGCGTTGCCGATTCTGCTGCACTGTTAGACGTGATGGCAGGCTACGAGACAGGCGACGCCTCCTGGGCACCTCCACCCGCAGAGCCCTTTGCCGCGACTGCTGTTCGCCCGCCGCGTCGCCTGCGCATCGCCATGACGGTCAGTTCACCCATTGGCTCGACTGTTGACCCCATGAACATCCAGGCCGCGCACGATGCCGCGAAACTGCTCGCCTCGCTGGGCCATCACGTTGAAGAACACACGCCGGAGGGCATGGTGGCGCCAGAGTTATTTCGCGCGTTCAATGTCCTGTATGCCGGGGGTATTTCCTCCAATATCTCCTACGCCGCCGAACTGGGCGGACGTCCGGTGGAACCTGAGAGCATAGAGCGGCTCTCATGGGGCTTCTACGAGCTCAACAGGTCCCTCACGCCCGCTCACTATGTTGGCGCAATGGCCCGCGTCCAGCAGCAATCACGCACCATCATTCGCTCCTTTTCCACCTACGACGTCTTACTCACCCCCAGCCTCGGTCAGCGCCCGCTCCCACTGGGCACCATCGATATCAACTCCGATTGGCAGGGCGAATTCCGCAAGGCTGGCGTGTTTACACCCTTTACCGCCATCTGGAATATTACCGGTCAGCCAGCCATCTCGCTGCCGCTCTACCAGGGCGAGGACGGCCTGCCGCTGGGAGTGCAGTTGGTGGGACCGCCACTGGGTGAGGGGTTGTTGCTCTCGCTGGCGACAGAACTTGAGGCCGCGTGTCCCTGGGCCAACCGCCTGGCTCGCCCCTGATATATCACGCGAAGATACCGTTCCAGATTCCAGGAGATGGAGAAACCATTTTCTGGAATCCCCTTAGCTACGTCAGAAAAACGTAGTGCGGCTCCAGTTTGAGCGTCTCGCAGGCCAGTCTGGCTTTCTTCAGCGATTTCAGAGTGTCCTGCCGCTTTTTGACGAACAATAGCACCTGGGCGGCCTTTGCCGTGAGCAGGTGGGCCGTAGGGCGGTCGAGCGGGGGCGTATCGATAATAATGATATCAAAAACCTCCTGGAGCTCCGGTAGCAGATCCAGCAGGGCCTTGTTCGACATAGGTTCACCATCGGCAGCTAATGTGGTGGCAGGCAACAGGAAAAGATTGGGCTGCGTCGTCTCACTCACAAATGAAAGCAGCTTTCCTCTGGCGGTCGTGAGCGTGGACGGGCCAGCCTCCCTGAGCCGCTCGTGCAGGACAGGCTTCTCGAAATCGGCATCGATCAGCAAAGTTCTCAGCCCGTTATACGCCTGAAAGGCCGCCAGAAGCGCCGCGAAGTCGCGCTTCTGACATGGGCTGGTCAGCAGCACCGTATGCCCCCGGCTCCTGGCAGCCAGCGCGCTCATCGTAGCCCCTAACAAACGTAACGGCTTAATGCGCTTCTTAAAAAGCATCTGGTCCATTTCCAGCAGAAACTTCTGCTCGGATTTACGCAGTTGCGCTATCTCTGCCGTTACAGGAATACCAATGAGCCTGAGCAGCTCGCCCCGGTGGCGAATGAACGGCGTGAAGAACTCAATGCCAATAATCAGTATCAGCGCCAGCAGCAGACCTACACCTGCTACTCCAGCACGGATCACAAGTTTAGGAAGCTGCAATAAGGGATTATAGTTCGGTACATCTGGTATGTCTGCCTGCTTCAGAATGGTATACACCTGGGGAAGCTGCGGCAACACCTGTTGTAGTTCAGTCGATGACTGCTGGTAAGCGTACAGGGAGCGTTTGTCCTGACCGACCTGCACTTGTAGCTCGTTGATAACCAGTCTCTGTTGGGGCGTCAACAGAGGAATAGGGCCATGCAAGGGCGGAGCTGGCGTTGCTGCCACGATCTGGGCATTCAGTTTGTTGATATCGTTACTCAGACGAGCTATGCTTTGTTGAACCGACTGCTGATAATAATCAACTTGCTGGCTAAGGGCAAGGGTCTGATCATGTACAAACTGTCTGGCCAGGAAATTGGCGATATCGGCTGTGGCAAACGGCGAAATATCGGTGACGCTAATCAGCAAAAGCTGATTCGTCTGATCGGTTGAAACCACCACCTGCTTCTGCAACGCCGTCGCGTTCAGGCGGGGATAGGTTTTCATGATCCGTCTCATGGTGGCAGGAGTGAGCACCAGCCCTTCATGATCGACAGGGACAGACAAATGCACATCGCCCGATGGGAAAGCCGTATTTGCCAGTACATTATCATTCAGCAAAATCGTTGTTGATGCGGTATAGTCAGGGGTCAGATTGTTGGCAATGACTCCCCCTGCCCACAGGGAGAGAAGCAAGACCAGAGTCACCAGCCACCATTTACGCCAGATACCCTCTATATATGCTTTTATTTCCATATCACAGCTCCTGTTGTCTGATCACAATTCCACTTGACATCCGTAGGGACCCGCTAATGTAGAGTAACTCATGATGTTGGGAATATCTCTCCGTGGCGACGAGATTGATCGCGTCCGATTTATCGCTTGCTTCGCCCACCACGTCACCACGGAGAGATATTCCCAGCATCAATTCTCAATGCCCATCAGCGTGTCCGACGCTTATATTTTCCTCAAGGGAGGCGGCGGGCACTGATAGTTTGCTCGACCTGCTTGAAGATACTGCAATCAATGGCAAAAGTTCGGCGTAGACGGCAAAAAGTTGTTCCGCCACCGTTTCCAGACTAAAGCGCGTCAGCGCCTGCTGACGGCCCGCTTCTCCCATACGCGCTCTCTCAGCATCATCGTCAAGCAGTGCCAACAGAGCAGCCATGTATTGCTCGGTAGCGCGCACGTCTACCACGCTACCGGTGATACCATCATCGATAATGCAGGGGAGGCCGGTGCCGTTATGCGCCACCACAGGCAAGCGGGCGGCCAGGGCCTCTAAAAGCACTATACCAAAACTTTCGACCAGCGATGGCAGGGTCATAATAGTTGCTGAACGATAAGCGTCCCGCATAAACTCGGTGGAATTGTTGAGCCGGATCAGCACATGGTCTTGCACGCCCAGCTCCCTGCTCAGTTGCATCAGTGTGTCAGGAAATGCAGGCTCATCGGACGAGGGATAACCCAGGATCAGCAGGGCGGCCCGTGGGAAACGCGCCACAATCGCGGGCATGCAACGCACCATGTATTCCCAGCCTTTGCGCCTGATCAGTTGGCCTACGCCAAGAATAAGCGGGCTACCGGTACAACCTGCTTCACGTAAGAGTTTCCCTGGCTCCTCTTCGTTGATCTCGCCCTCAAACACCTCTGGCCTTGCCACATGTGGCACAACGCGCAGCTTCTCGGGTCGTACGCCCATCGCGATCAGATACGAACGCGTGTGCTCTGTGAACACAATCACCCGGTCGCTCAGATTAAACAGGTAGCGCCCGATGGTTCGATCATACAGTTCACGCAGGGGACGGCGATAGGGATAGATATGGAAATGAGGCGTGAAAATAACTTTGCGCCCGCGCAACCTGGCAAGCAAAATAGCAAGCTCGCTATGCCCTTCCGCATAGCCGTGGGTATGGATAATATCGGCGCTCGTTGTCAACAATGCGCGAATATAAGGCCAGGAAAACGCGCGCTTTTTGTGCTTTCCCACCGGGCAGCGCGTAACCTGAATCCCATCAATCACCGCGTTGCGCGCTTGTCGCTGATCGGTCTGAAATGTCAGTACCTCAGCCTGCCATCCTCGCAGCGCTGCCTCCCGTACGGGCCAGTAGAAATAATACATATCAAACGGGCGCGTGATCGTATCTGGAAAATTCCAGACGATTTGCAGCAATTTCACAATAGCCTCCTCGCACACTTTCTACTTGACTTTTTATAATTTGATATATATACTCTCCCATCAATGGAGGCTCGGGAAGCGCTGTTTATTCTCGATCCGTATGAGGATACTGAAAGCAGCAAAACACCTCTATCCATTATAATCGGGCCTCCATAATGACGTATTCGCTTCCCCTATAAATTTCTTCGGCCTATCCGATTGATAGATACAGTATGTTGATATGTTGGCCCAGTCATCATTAATCGGCTTGAGCATATCGATTGGCAAATCGTGACGCCGTATATACACTTCCCCGCCCGTTTATGAAGTTTTTGTTCGCTCTCTAGAATGATAGTAGAGGGTTATTAGCAGGGGTATTCAGCGGGATGTGTGAATCTGTACGATGATCTGATTTTTCTCTGAGGTGTCTCCAAGATGGTAAGAGGTATGAAACAGTCGCGGTATCGCCAATGGAAGTGGAGCGGTATAGGAGTCCTGGTTGTATTTTGCACATTCTGCATGACGGCATGTGGTGTACCAGCTCCACCGGCAAAACCATTGAGCAGCGATGATACACCCATCACTATTGCCAGGAAAGCGCTGCCGACGATTACCGTACAGCCTATCCATGTTGAGAACAATCTCTCTCATCTGGTGGCCTATCCTGGTGGACAGATGAGCATCACTATCGCTACTAATCCCAATGCACTCTGCTCACTGATCGTTGATTATGGTCGGGGAATACCCAGCCATAGCCCCGGGATTGCTCCCAGTACGGCTGATGGGAATGGGATCGCCAGGTGGGCGTGGCGCGTTGATGGCGATGCCCATACAGGCTGGTGGCCTTTGACCATCACCGCTATGCTGCCAAATGGCGCCAAAACTACTTCTCAGGTGAACGTCCTGGTGGCCTTTCCGCCAATCAGTGTCGTGAGCTCGCAGACGAATCTGACCGCTGCTCCTCATGGCACTATGGCTCTATCGATTGCCACGGCGCCCGGCGCAACTGCTACCCTCGTACTCAATTACGGACCAGGCCGAGTAACGAAAGCCCTGCACACGGGGGCAAACAGCTTTGGAATTGCAAGCTGGACGTGGCGCGTCGATGATACTGCGGTTGCCGGTACCTGGCCTATAAGCGTCAGCATAACGCTGATAGATGGAGAAACCACATCAACTCAACTTTATATGACGGTATTATAAGGGTTATTACAATGTAATTAAAGTTACGGCGTAATAATCTCTATCCATCCAGCTTCACACGGGTGGTTGTAGGGATCGGGCCTGTTCAGGCTGATAGTATTGTAAGGAATTTAAGATGGAAAAACTTACCGGTGGGGCGGCAGTTCGCTCTGTAGAAAATCCAATCTCTCTATTATGGCTGGCCGATATCGACCCTGCGAGCATTGAGGCGCTCCCGTCCCTACAGGAGATGAGAACGCACGGCGCAGACCTGCGCCTGGCTCCCTTGCCTCCTGCCGAGAAGGGACAATGCTATTATCAGAGCTTAACAGGCATGGGGCCGGCCAAGTTCGGGCGCTTCGATGCTGTGCAGGCGGAGGGATACCATGCCCTGCCTGCTCCTGGTCTTACCGATAGCTCCCCTCAGTGGCTGCTGCCACATTTGCTACAATCACGCAAGCTAGCGGTGGCATTTGAAGAAATTACCAATGTGGAGGGGCTGAATGTGCTGGCCGGGCGCGAGTTTGATTGCGCGCTGATCCGGCTGCGGAACGCGGGCTCTTTCACCCCGGAGGCGCTTGATGTCATTTTATCGCGCTATTTAGAGCTGGTAGCTGCCAGGGGACATGTATTTGTGATGACCGACGTCTGGCACGCTCCTGCTCATACACTGGTCAATGTGAATGATTTTCTGGTAGATACCGGGCTGATGGAAGTAAATGGAGCGCGTCGCTCCGCTAATATTATCTGGCCTGAGACGCTGGTCTATGGCTTAGGTGCGGGCCAGGTGCGGATCAATCTACGCGGGCGCGAGCCTCAGGGCGTAGTTAGCTCCGGTCGCGAATATCAGGAAGTTTGTGATGCATTAACCTATGAACTGCTCAACAGTTGGCTGGACCCGCGCACGAATGAGCCCGTGGTTGATCATGTCTATAAGAAAAATGACCTGTACAGCGGTGACTATCTTTTCAAAGCTCCTGACCTGATCACCGTCTATCGTCCAGGGTATGCGCCATCCGCCAGAGCTGCCGCGTTCGATCTGGATGGAACAAGCATCAGTCCGTCAGGGAATCCATTACCGGCGCAGGCCCCACTCGCACCACATGCGCGCCTGATAGGTTATGGGCCTGCGCTACTGGCATCGACCACTCAGCAGGCGGCCCTTATTGACGTGGCCCCAACACTGCTTTACCTGCTCGGCCAGCCTATCCCCCGGCGCATGGATGGTGAGGTAGCGGCGGCCATCGTCACCCCGGCATATCGCACGCAACATAAGATCACGCGTATAGATGAGGCAGAACACGCCCTTTCAGACGAGGAAGAGGGGTTGATTGTGGATCGTTTGCGTGACCTGGGGTACCTCGGGTAGGGGCGGGGCTGGCCCCCGCCCAGGGCGCCCCCTACCGGCCTTAGCTGGACAGAAAGGAACGATCTGGTGCCTTCATCGCATGCCAGGAATAAACGTTCGGAAGAAAAAACTATGCCGAGCAGCCCTGCGCCAAAGAGAAGCGGGAGGCGGCAGGATTATCAGGATAATAATCTTATTTCAACCTCGACGCGCTTAATTACCCAGCAGACAGATCGATTGCGGGCAGTCAAACGGACAGCGAGCGGGGCCACGATTGCGGGCGTGGGCGACATCATAGCGGCCATACTGCGCTACATCACCAACGTCGTGATGACGCACCTGGTAGCGCAGAGCATCTATGGGATCTTTATTGAGACCTATACGGTCGTACTCGTGATTGGCTATGCGTCCAAGCTTGGCCTTGATAGCGCCATTGTTCGTTTTCTTTCCAATTACCGGGCGAAGGGCGAAAAAGCGCGGGCCGCGGGATTGATCCGGTTTGCAACGACCCTGGCTCTGGTGTCGGGTCTGCTATGCGCAGGACTGTTCTACTTGTCGTCATCCATCCTGGCCCGGGTCGTCTACCACCGCGATGGCTACATCCTGCCATTTAAGGAGGCGGCGCTGCTCATCCCGCTGATCGGCTTGCAACTTGTGCTGGCTAGCGGCTTGCAGGCGCTACGAGCGATTAAATGGAAAGTATACGTAGACCGCCTGATTCAACCAGCCATTACACTACTGCTGCTGCTGCTTTTCTACTGGCTAGGTTTGCGGCTGGAGGCGTTGATTCTGGCGACCATCTGTGGGTTCGTAGCCTCGACCTTCACGGGTGAATGGCTCTTGAGAAGGGCAGCGAGGAACTTCATCCAGGACGCCGTGCCACGATACGAGCAAAAACAATGGATGCGTTTTGCTTTTCCAATGTTTTTCAACTCGATGATCCGCAATGTCCTGAACTCAACGGATGTGCTTTTTCTGGGAGCATTTGTCGCCACCAGCCAGGTCGGGCTATACGGAGCTGCCGACCGCGTGAGCTATTTTGTGGTCGCGCCTCTGATCGCGCTCAATGTCATTTTTTCGCCCATTATCGCCGAGTACCACGCACGCAATGAGCATAAACCGCTGGCGACCATGTTTAAGGTGGTCACAAAGTGGTCGCTCACTTTGAGCTGGCCGGTGTTCCTCTGCTGCCTGGTTTTTCATAACGCAATTCTTGGCGTTTTTGGTGACCATTATACTGCCGGGGGGCTGGTGCTCATCACACTGGCGCTCGGCAATCTAGTGGATGCGGGCGTTGGTTCGGTGAATTACCTGCTAACAATGACGGGACGCCCCAGGATCATTCTTATAAATACGGTCGGTACCGTAACCGTGAATATCACGCTGGCGCTACTGCTGATCCCACGCTTTGGCGTTATGGGGGCGGCGCTGGCGGCGGCGCTGACGGTAATGCTGCTCAATGGTGTGGGGCTGATGGAAGTGTACTGGATTATGAAAATTCACCCTTACCGGCGCGACATGTGGAAGCCACTCCTGGCCGGAGCGTTGACGGCCATCTTTGGCTGGATGCTGCTTCCCATCGTGCATACGGGCTCCGGCCACCTTGCGATCTTAGGAGCATTGATCCTGGTCGCCTCGTTTGTCCTGGTTTATATAGCATTGCTAGCAATGCTGGGTTTCAGTGAAGAGGATAGAATAGTATTTGAGATGGCGTCTGCACGATTAAGAAAAAAAGGTGCTATATGAACAAACCAGTAGTGAGCATTATTATTATTACCCGCAACCGCCCTTTTCTGCTTGGGCATTGCCTTGAACGGGTATGGTCCCAATCATCCATTGGAACCTCCCATGATCAATCGGGGAGCTACCGCTCCTCTCACGAACGGCTCTGGTCCCAATCATCCGTTGGGACCTCCCATGATCAATCGGGGAGCTACCGCTCCTCTCACGAACGGCTCTGGTCCCAACCATCCGTTGGGACCTCCCACGATCAATCGGGGAGCCACCGCTCCTCTCCCGAACGACTCTGGTCCCAACCATCCGTTGGGACCTCCCACGATCAATCGGGGAGCTACCGCTCCTCTGATGGCAACCTTGCTCTGCGGAATTTCGAAGTAATCGTGGTTGATAGCTCAACCAACGACGAGAGCGAGCGCGTCATTGCACGCTATCCCGCAACAAAGCATATCAGGGTGCGTGGGGCGCGCAACAATATGCCTCAGGCGCGTAACACAGGCATAGCCTGCTCGACCGGCGAAATTATCGCCTTCATCGACGACGATTCAATGGTGCAGCCAAGCTGGCTGGAGGCGTTGCTTGATGTCTATAGAGACAAGACTATTGGGGCAGCCGGAGGGCGCGTTATCACTATGCCTGAACCGTATTGCGATGAGATTAAAGGACCGCCGCGCCTGCATGTGACCCGCCTGGGCGGCGTTATTGCGAAAGATGCGGGTCTGGTGAGCGAGGAACGAACCGAGGTGGATCATCTCATTGGCTGTAATATGTCGTTTCGCCGCACAGTCCTGGAAGAGGTAGGCGGCTTCGATTCTAACTTCACCCTGACGAACTTACGCGAGGAGACCGATCTCTGTTTACGCGTCAAACGGGCCGGATGGCGTATTGTGTTTGAGCCGGGGATCGCGGTTGTGCATTTTTCTGCCCGCAGCCTGCAACCATATTTTCTGGAGCGCCCCACCATTCAATTTTCCAATGGGCGCAACGGCTCCTATTTTGCCATCAAACATTTTGGCCTTACACCACGCTCCATCGGAGGTCAGTTGATCGACGCGGGAAGATCATGCGGACGAGCAGTATATTTCATCGGCCTCTTTAGCGCCGGTACGGTGGCGCAACTGGCGGGCCGCGTAGCTGGCGTCGCAGCCGGCATTCGCTGGCTAAAAAACCACAACGCCCACGATGTATCGGGGAGCTACAGCGCATCCTCTCACGATCAAGCGGGGAGCTATCGCGCGTTTTCGGAAGATGTATCGCCCACCCCGCCAGTACCCGAGCGTGAGTTAACGCCCGCTCTCGCAGCGTACGAGCGCGAATTATCGCCCATCCCTTCAGTACCAGAGGCGCAACCACAGGGGATCGCCCGGAGGACTGCGATAAATCGCCGGCGGACGCGCTAAAGCCGGTCCCTACGAAGAGCTAAGCCGGCGGACGCGCTAAAGCCGGTCCCTACGAGGAGCGAAGATTGAGGGTATTGCTAGTAGAAAGTGGGAAGGATGTGTTATGCGGGCAGTCATTTTTGGGGTTGATGGGCTAAGTTTTCGCATTTTACAACCGTTAATCGAGCGGGGGGATTTGCCGAACTTTGCTCGTTTGCAGCGGGAAGGGGTGGTGTCGGAGCTAATATCTACGGTTCCGCCCATGACGCCACCGGCATGGATGTCGCTGGTGACGGGGCTCAAACCCGCGAAGCATGGGGTTTTTGATTTTTGGGAATTCGATGTGACTTCACCCAGGTTGCAGTCTCGCCTGGTAACTCATCGTAAAGGGGGTAAGGCGATCTGGAACATTCTGAGCGAGTACGGTAAGCGCGTGATCGTGCTGAACGTGCCGCTGACCTATCCACCGGAGCCGGTGAATGGCATTATGGTAAGCGGATTGATGACGCCTGGAGCGTCAGCGCCTTTTACGTTTCCACATGCCTTTAAAGATGAAGTTTACCGGATCGTTCCCGATTATCGTATTGATCTGTCGCTGGCAAAGACTTCCCCCGCCTACTTTGTCAATGCGGTGCTGGACATGACGGAGAAGCGTATTCGCTTGCAGCAACACCTTTTGTCGGAGCACGAGTGGGATTTTGCCTTCCTTTCCTATGTGGGTCCTGATCGTATCCAGCACCGCATCTGGGACTCGATTGAGGCATTGAGCCACGAGGGGACGCGCTACTTCCGCTTGCTTGACGACGCGCTGGGCGATGTGCTCAATCGCCTGGCGCCGCAGGATGCGCTTTTCCTGGCGTCGGATCATGGCTTTGTGGGGGCACGGAACTGGTTTTATATTAACGAGTTTCTGTGCCGCCAGCGCCTGCTTCACCGCGGCACAGCTCCGGGCGCAAAACATGCCACGCTGATTGGCTTTGGGCGCGAGGCGGCCCAGAAAATGCATCTGCTGGGAGTCATACGCCAGACGAGGAAGACGTATGAGCACTTTTATCCCAAGCCGCCGATAGCGAAAAAGAAGGGCATCTATCGCCCCTTCTTCGATGAGATCGATTGGAGCGAAACCCACGCCTGTGTGCTCTCTTCTATGGCATTTAGCGGGGGCAACGCCGACATTTTTCTTTCGCCCGAGGCGACTGCGGAAGAGATGGAGGACCTGCGTCAGGCACTGGCGGCCCAGCGCCACCCCGAGACCGGCGCACCGCTGGCCGAGGCTATTTATGCCACCGATGCCTACGGGGTAGGTCCCTTCCGTCCCAATGAGGAGCACCTCATCCTGGTCCCCAATCGCGGCACAACCTTCCACCTCGATATCGGGCGCAAAAACCTCTGGGAGCGGCTCGCCGAGGGCAAGGGCGTTCATGAGAAGGAAGGGGTATTCATGGCCTGGGGCGCGGGGATCAAACGGGGGGCACAGGTGCCGGCCCTGCAAATCTATGATCTCGTGCCGACAGCTTTGCATACGCTGGGTATCTCCGCGGATGAGCCATTCGATGGACGGGTAGCGCAGGAGATTTTTGCCGATAGGGATGCGACAGCATCGGGAGAGGGCAACGACAATCTCGTTGCTCGCAAGCTGCGGCTGCTGCATCCCGACAAGGCAACGCTGCATTAGCCACTATTGTTAGCATCGGCTGACAGGTTGAAAAAAAAGGGGAAAGGGTATGCGAGTATTATTATTTGGCATTGATGGGCTGGCGTTTTGCGTTCTGGACCCGATGATTGAGCGCGAACTGCTGCCAAACTTCGCGCGTGTGCGTAGTGAAGGGACGCGGGGGATATTGCGTTCAACTACGCCTCCGATGACGCCCCCGGCCTGGATGTCTATTGCGACCGGGCTGTTGCCAGCGGGCCACGGGGTATATGATTTTTGGGGGTATGAGCGGAAAAGAGGAGGAGATGTTGCGGGCGAAGGAGGCGCTCAAGCGGACGCGCTCAAGCACGCCGCCACCGGTCATGTTGCCACCAGTCGAGCTGCCAGGGCAGTGCAGGGGCGCGAGGAGGGGCCTGCGGCGTACGTGATGACGCATCGCAGGGGAGGGAAGGCGATCTGGAATATTCTGAGCGAGTGGGGCAAACAGGTAGTGGTGGCGAACGTGCCGCTGACTTATCCGCCGGAACCGGTGAATGGCATTATGCTCAGCGGCTATATGGCTCCCGATACGCGTGCCAATGTGACCTACCCATCCAGCTTTAAGGATGAGCTGTTGCGCGTTGCGCCCGACTATCAGATTGACCTTGATCCCGCGGTCTCCGGCGGTCAGATTGGCGATCCCTTTGCGGAGACGCTCAAGATGACACGCGAGCGCCTCAAGATGTTCCGGCTGGCGTTGAGCAAGGGCTGGGATTTCTGTTTCCTGGCATGCAGTGGCGCGGACCGCATTCAGCATTTACGCTGGGACGCGATTATGGATTTCCATCCTCAGGCAGTTGCGTATTACCAGATGCTGGACGAGGCGCTGGGCCAGATGCTGGACGAGCTGCACGCCGATGATTTGCTGCTGATCGTGTCGGACCATGGGTTTCGCGGGGTACGCCGCAAATTTTATATCCAGGAGTATCTGCACAGGCTGGGCCTGCTGCGCATGCGACATAGCGGTAATCGCTATCGCGCGCAGGCATTGGGGCTGGCACGCGCTATTGTACGCGACCTGGGTTTGCAACAATCGGCGCGTTCGCTGCGCGACCTGTTGCGCAAAAGCGGCATGATGGCGACTGAGAAAGGGCAGCATGCTGTACACTTACCCGACCTGGACTGGGCACGTACGCGGGCGTGGATACCATCCGCTTCCGGCTCGCTGGCTGGCTACGCCGATATTTTCCTGGATGATCAGCTTGCGGAGGAGGATATACAGGGGCTGATGCGGACGTTAGGAGATGTGGTAGATCCTCAGAGTGGGGAGCGACTTTTTGTGGAGATGCACCGCGAGGAGGTCTATGGCGCTGGTCCGTTTGCTCCGCCCGAGCGTCACCTGATTGTGCTGGCGAACGAACGCACGACGCTGGCGACTGAGTTAGGGCGCGGCGAGCTGTGGGAGAGTAGCGACGTGACCACAGGCATCCACCATCCTGATGGAGTACTCTATCTTTATGGCGCTGGTGTGAAACGAGATCTACAGATCGCAGCGACCCATGTCTGCGATATCGTGCCCACCATTCTCGCACGCATGGATGTACCCAGGCCCGATGAGCTGAGCGGGCGCGTGATCGAGGAGGCATTCGAACATGTGACGACGGTACCAGGGCAAGCTGAGAATGAGGGGATTGTGAGGCGGAAGCTACGGACGAGAGCGAGGGAGTACAAGTGAGTTTTTATAGGGCAGGCGATAAAGGGTAGGCGATAAATCGCGCAGGACGCGCTAAAGCGGGTCCCTACGATATGATGTTGTGAGAGGATGAGGAGATGAGTCGGCACATAGTGACAATCGGGCTGATTATTCTGGCGGCTCTTGCCATCTGGATCGGTATTCTGGTATATATGCAGCTTTACGTACCGCAACAACAGATAGGAGGCGGGACGGGAGGGAGTCCGGGCGCGGTTACCTGCGGTGTGAAGAGGACGAACAACGGCTATACTTTTTCCTGGTTACATGTCACTCATGGCTATTTTGTCAACGATGAGGGCTGCATTATCAATCTGCGGGGGTTCAACTGGTCGCAATTGGAGTTTGGCAACGCCGTGGGCGGCGGCCCTAAGACGCGGATCAGCGAGGAGGGAATAGCCTGGTATAGCCAGACCTTTCACACCAATGTATGGCGCATTCCCGTGAATACGACCTGGTGGAATGAGAACGTCTATGTGCCACTGGCGCAGATGAACTATCAGGATTGGATCGGACAGGTCATCAAATGGGCGGAGAATTACGGCAATTACGTGATTTTGACGAAAGGTCCACAATTCCAGAATCCCCCTTGCGGCGGGAGCGTGAAACAATGTCCCACCCAGAACCAGGCGAAGCGCAACTACCAGCAGGGCCTGGCCGGTCCCGAAGATTTGACGACGGGGCAATATATCCAGCCGGCAGTTACGATGTGGCAAAGTATTGCCGGGCGCTACGCCAACGATCCCGCGGTCCTCTATGATAGCTGGAACGAGATGAATAGCATCGACGCCCAGACCTGGTACCACAACACCAACATACTGATAGAGACCATCCGGGCGCAAAACCCACGCTCGCTCATCTTCTTAGGTGGTCCCAATTACAAAGGCGACATCAACCCGATCATTCACGGCAACGTGCCGAATTTTGCCGAGCCCAATCTGGTTTACGATTTTCACGTTTACGACGGCTTTCAAGGTCTCTATGGAACGAAAAATTGCAGCGAGCCTCAGAGCTACGTGTGGCAGCGCTGGCCTGAGAACGCCAATGAGCAGGTTGGATTCTCGCAACGCAGCGATAAAGCGGTGGCTTTTACCGAATGGGGCGGCTGCAACGATTTCGCGCAATACAACCAGGCGATCACAACCTATGCGCATGCCTACCATATCTGCCTGGTGTATTATGATGAAACGAATGTGGCGACAAAAGTAGGACCGAGCTACCAGCTCAACGAGAATGGAACAAGGGTGCAGGCAGCGTATGCAGCGTTGTAGGGATGCACATCCCTACAACGCCCGTCCTTCCCCAAACTCCCTTCAGCGAATTGACTTTCTGAAAGTCTCCCCCAATTATCATCGATAATCCGAGCGCGCATGGATGATCCGCGCTGCTTCACTGACGCGCCGTAATGGACGGGCTCAAACATACTGGTCATATCTGGTATGATATGAGAGCATCTAGTCATTACAAACAAAGCGTACCATGATTCACTGGAGGAGTAGCGCATGGCCGACGGACAAGCACAGGAGCTGGTGGCAAAGCAACGCCTGAACGAGGTTGAGCTGGCCGAGATCAGACAGTTAACGGATATCTGTGATAGTCACGAAGGGTTGCACATGCGCATCCTCTGGGACATGTTGCAATCGCGACCGGGCATCGAGGTCAACGACTTTCTCTATTATGAAGGCAAAACTCTGGCAGGCTACCTGGCAATGGATAGCTGGGGCATTGAGAAGCGGGAGCTAACCGGCATGGTTCATCCTGAATACCGGCGCAAAGGTATAGGCCGGGCGCTCTTGAACGCTGCCAGGGAGGAGTGTTCGAGTCGCGGAATCAAGCAGGTCATTCTCGTCTGCGAAAGAACGTCCGCATCCGGTCAAGCCTTTGTCAGAGCGGTGGGAGGACGGCTCGACTTTTCAGAGCATGAAATGGTGCTGGGCAACTTCCAGGAGCGCAATCTCTTCGATGACCGGCTCTTCTTTCGCGCCGCGGATTCAGCCGATCTGGAGGCGCTCGCCGCCATTCAAGCAGGTAGTTTTGGCGATCCACTAGAGGAGGCGCGGCTCGGGCAGAGCAAACATTTGCAAGAACCCAACAGTTACACCTATATCGCAACCTTTGGCGAAGAGTCAGTTGGCTGCGAAGAGCCGGTCGGGGCACTACGCCTGCATGAAGCCCAGGACCGGGTCGGCATTTATGGCTTCGGCGTGCTGCCCGATTACCGTGGACGCGGCTATGGACGACAAATGCTTGAGGAGGCGATTCGTAGCATACGAGCGCGCAGCCAGAAAATGATCACGCTGGACGTCGAAACCGATAACGTCAACGCCATCGGCCTCTATTGCTCCTGCGGCTTCGAGATCAAAACAACCTATGATTATTACGCCATCGACGCCCAACAAGCATAAAAACTGAGAACCACCTGTGTCGAACTTCGTAGGGACCCGCTTCAGCGCGTCCAATTTATTGCTGTCCTTTGTCCTGATACCAATGGGGCTCCAACGTCGCATCATCAAGAGCGAGCATAGCTAACGAACATTGTTATTTAACATAAGCCGGAGCTGCTGGAAAAGGGTGATATCGGGGCTGTATAGCATTAATGAGGAAAGATGGGCGCTAAAGCGGACGCGATGATGCAGATGAAGAATACATATTGGTCATGCTGCTCCTGTAGGGACCCGATTTATCGCGTCCGCTTCAGCGCCGTGCTGAGCCAGACACGCGGTAAACCGGACGGGATGAATCGCGTCGCCACGGGCATTGGGGGCATCGAGAGGGAGAGGACGGGCGGTGAACCGGACGCGATAAATCAGGTCCCTACGACATTTGCAGCAGTTTATTTTTATATAGAAGATAGGAAGTTACGTCAATGCACTGGTTAGAATTGACCGTGAAGGCTCATCCTGAGGCGGTGGAGTCGGTCAGCGAGCTGTTAAGCCGCTATACCACGGGGGGAGTGGCAATCGAGGAACCAATCGAACTAATCGATGAGGGACAGGAGTACCGGGTGCAACAGGGGCAGCCTGTTACCGTGCATGCATATCTGCCTCTTGACGGTCAGGAAGAGGAGGCAAGGCAGCGGGTAGCGGAAGGGCTATGGCATCTCTCCAGCCTGGGGGCGCATTTCGTCGGCGAGCTACATACGCGAACGGTCAACGAAGAGGACTGGGCCAATGCCTGGAAAGAATACTTCCACGTTACTCATATAGGAAAGCATATCGTCATTCGACCGTCCTGGCGTTCCTATGAACCCGAGCCGGACGACATTGTCTTGACGCTCGATCCCGGCATGGCTTTTGGCACCGGGCTGCATCCAACTACACGCATGTGCCTGGAACTGCTTGAGCAGTATATCCAGCCAGGGATGCGCGTGCTGGATGTCGGTACGGGATCGGGCATTCTGGCGCTGACTGCTGCAAAGCTTGGCGCGGCGCATGTGGATGCCATCGATAACAGCAGCGTCGCGACCGAGAGCGCCCTTGCCAACGCAGCCATGAACGATTCACGGGAGCGGATCAGCGTGGTGCTGGGCGTGTTGAGCGAAGAGGAAGCGGCCCGCAAGCAGGGGCAGTACGATCTGGTGCTGGCAAATATTATCGCGCATATCATTGGCTCAATTGCTTCTCAGCTAGCGCAGGTGCTGACGGCAGAAGGCATGTTGATTGTGAGCGGCATCATCGAAGCGCGCCGCCCTGATGCAGAGGGACCGTTGCTGGCTGCCGGATTGGAGCTAATCGAGCAGCGCCAGATTGACGACTGGTTTGCGCTCGTCTATCGTAAGCGCCAGTAGGAGCCAGCCATGCATCGATTCTTTGTCGCGCCCGAGCTGCTAGCAACCTCAACGACCACCATCATGCTGCCTGAGAAGCAGTCTCACCAGATACGCGATGTTTTGCGCTTAGCCGTAGACGAACAGCTTGTGCTGCTCGATAATAGCGGCGACGAGTGGCTCTGCGCCGTTAGCAGAAGCAGCCGGGCGGGCGTAGAAGTGACGGTACTGGAACGGCGACCCGGGAAGAGCGAGTCGCCGGTACGCATCATCCTTTGTCAGGGGCTACTCAAATCGGCCCGTTTCGAGTGGATTCTGGAAAAGGGCACGGAACTGGGCGTGGCAAGCTTCGTGCCGTTGCTCTGCCGACGGTCCATGTCTGGTTTAGAAGAGACCGGACCTGCCAAGCTTCAGCGCTGGCAGAGGATCATCCAGGAAGCAGCCGAACAATGCGGTCGTGCGCGTCTCCCCGAGCTGCTGCCGATCCGTCCCCTGATGCACGCACTCAATGACATTCCTCCCGATGCAATCGCGCTCATACCCTGGGAAGAGGAGCATATCACCAGCTTGCGCACTGCGTTGCAGGCGGCGCGCAAGCCAGCAAAGTCCCCCATCACGGTTATGCTTTTCATCGGACCGGAAGGCGGCCTGACCGAGGAGGAAGTCATCCTGGCCCAACGTCATAGCGTGCAGCCAGTCACTCTTGGCCCTCGCATCTTGCGGGCCGAAACCGCTGCCCTCGCCGCCATCGCCAACACCATGCACGAACTGGAGTGACCCACTGCAGCGCATCCGCACCCCTCAGCAAAAACGATCAAGGAGCAACGTGTGCATAGGCCCATTGGGTCGCGATAGAAAACCAGAGGGACGCGTTTTTGTGCAAATTCAGATCGTGCCCGGCGTTGGGAATCACGGCAACCTGCAATTGTGCTTGCGGCGCATAGAATGGCGCTTCCGTTTGCTGAACCGAGGCCGAGCTGCTACAGTCTGCCGCCGCCACGCCGCACAGGAGGGAATCCTGTTGACCCACAACCACCAGTACAGGAACCTGGATCAGTGCCGAGCTATCATCTGCCAGTGAAAGCGGGAAACTGGCGACCTCCCCTGGCGTAACCGTCTCTTTTGTTGCCTCATCGGTAGCAATAACCTCAGGATCGGCATTGGGAAGGTAATAGAAACTCCGTCCGCGCGTTCCTGGTTCCGTTGTCAGATAACCGATATAGTTCAAATTGAGCGAGTCGGCGGCAAAGCGCGGATCGAGTGTCGCAGCATAAAGGGTCGCCACAACAGATGCCACGCTGGTTGCATTGACGAGATGCAGCAATCCCGAGATGATCACGCCATCAACATCATGATATGTACTGGCCTCGATCCAGCTAATAGCCGAGCCCAGCGAATGCCCCACCAGCAACACCTGCGCGAAAGGCTGCGTCCCTATGCTCCCGCTACGGAGAGCCTGCACAACCTCATGGACAACGTAGGCATTGGTTGGCATAGCAACGGTTAATAGCCCGATGGGAGGGTGCGAACTCTTTCCAATACCAATACGGTCGATGTTAAAGGTACTATATCCTGCTGCGTTAAGCGCATGCACATACGAGTAGGTTTCAGGCTGGTAAGGGAAGTCCCAGTAGACATGACCATAGGTGGCTCCGGGAACGAGTAACTGAACCGTTCTGCTCGGCCCGCTTGAGGGATTGCAAAGTTCGCCATAAATCTCATATTGAACAGGAAGCCCGCTTCCCAGAGCAACGGGGACATAAAACGACTGGCATAGGGATTGCAATGGAGCTGCATGAACGGGGGGAAATCCGGCAATCATTTCCAGGACAATAACCATGATACAGGCCGCGACAATTCCCAGGCATAGAGCGAGGCGGCACAATCTCTTCCTGGTATTGTAAGAAGACATAAAATTGTTCACTTCCATTAAATACACCACACTATCTACCAACATGTTGATGAGTATATCCCTTCATCCATAAAATTGCAATACATTTTTCAAATTTTCTTACTTTTTTACCTATTATTCATACTTTACGAATATTTTTCTCTTCTTTTTCTCATCCTCTATTATAATAGAGGGATAAAATACTATATGCTCCTAATGTAGTATTTCGGGGAACGCGGGGGAGTGTGCGAGAGACAATTGTACAATTGACCAGAAGATCATATTCATGCTATTATGATCAAACGTAGTTCAATTGCGGATAAATTGTAAGAGTCTGCGTGTATGAAAAATGTTGTACCAGGTGCTCTACAGCGGCTACGAGCCGCTGATATTATTCGTATGGCAGGGCTAACAACGGCGTCATTAGGGCAGGAGTACTGCCGCATCGGAGCGGTACATAGCACACAACGTCAGGAAGCGCGTATTAGTGGAACCGTTGATGTTCCTTCTATGCAAGATGATGGAGCTCCCCCGGCGTATAGCGAGACAAAAGCCACAACAAGACTACATCACTATCAGGTCGAAGTTGAGATGCAAAGCGCAACGAAGTGGGTCAGCACCTGCCTCTGCGGTCATAATGCCGCAACGCTTTGCGTACATGCTGCTGCGTTGCTCTATCAATGGCTGGCCCGCCCCTCCACCTTTGCACCAGTATTTGCCGCGACCCCTTCCAGTGAAGAGGCCACAGAAAAGGAGCCGGTCCAGGATACAGAGCCGAGCGTCAGGCCAGCACGTTCCCTCAGGCAGGGTAAGCCTATTGTGACCCTCCGAACCTCAGAGCCGCAGACCAGCACACTAGATATTCTGCTACAACTCGGATTGAGTGATTTGCGCGGCATTGCACGCGAATATGAGATCACCTCGAATGGCCTGAGCAAGCCACAACTCGCGGAGGCTATTGTGACGGTCCTGAGCCAGCCGGAAGCGGTCCGTCGCATCGCGACCACGCTGGAAAAGTCCCAACGTCAGTTGCTCGCAGCCATCACCCTGGCGGGCGGCTCGGTCATCGATGAAGATCTGCGCGGGCTCTATGAGCGATTCTCTCTGGGCCATGCCAATCAGCTTCAAGGCATCCTGGTCACGCTCCAAAACAAGGCCCTGCTCTTCCGCACCGGCCTGGGTAGCATCTCGCAGCAACGCATCAGTTTGAGTGGCGGCTTGCTCGATATCGGCTGGTATGTCCCCACAGAAGTGCGGGCGGCCCTGCGGGTCATGGTACCCAGCACCCCATATCATGTCGAGAAGGCTGACGAGCGCGGAGAATTGCCAGAGATTCGTCTGGGGGAAGCATACAACCTGCTGGCGGATCTGCTGCTGGTCGCGCGCGCATTAAATGGCTACCGGCTCGAACATGACGATGAGCGGCACGAGCGGGGTAGCGCCGCACGACTCCCCGACACGTTCACCTTTACGCGCTCCTTCACTCCTGCGGCTGGCGATAGCTCTGTGGCCGTGCCGCCACCGTCTGATATGCCTTCATCGTCGCTGCTCTCAGCCTTACAGGAACTGGTACCGCGCCCGCCCGCGTTTCTACGGTTCGCCGTGCGCCTCTTGCGGCTGGCCGATATTTTACACAAAGATGATAGTGGCACGCCCTATTTACGCATCCTGCCCAACGCTGCCCAGTTGCTACTTGGCACCGCCCGCGCCGAAGTGATGCGTGACCTCTTCGAACTATGGTTGATGCAGTCCTCCTACGGAGAGCTTTTTGATTTGCGGGAGGAAGGACTGCGCTTATGCTGCCGCGCGACCTCGCTCAACCTGCCTATTCTGCGTTCAGGTGAGCTGGATGCCGAGAATAGCGAGGCGCGGCAAACGGTGATCGCGCTGTTGGCCCAGGCCCCATTGCAGCAGTGGATCAGCTTCCAGAGCTTTTCCCGCTTCGTCTATCGTTTGAACCCCTTATTCCTGCAAAGGCGTCAGCGCCTCTTCTCTTCACCGCACTGGTGGTTAGAGCAGGAAGAGGGACGGCCTCTGCGCCCTATGCAACTGAGCGACTGGCTGCGAGCCGATGTTTTTTATCTGGCCCATCTCCTGCTGGGTCCGCTGCACTGGTGGGGAGCCTGTGACGTTGCCCTTTCACCCGAAGGCAAGCTGCTTGCCTTCCGCCTGACCCCGATAGCGGGCTGGCTCCTGGGTGGAGTCCCCCCTGACGAGGATACTCCGACCCATGATTACCGAGTTCCCTCCGACTCGTTAGAAATAATAGACACGGAGGAGATACTGGTTCGCTGCTCCCCGCATGCGTGGCCGGTGATTGAAATTCTGGAAACCTTCACCGAGGCCGCAGGTGTACGGCCTGATCGTCTGCGCTACTGCCTGACGCCTAGAGCCCTGGGGGACGCTTTGAGCCGGGGAAAACATCCAACGCCACTCCTGGATCTGCTGCGTACACTGAGGGCGAATGCCGTGGCGCAGGATGGTCCATTGCCGACGATGGTTGCGCAACTCGAACGCTGGGTCGCCAGCTATGGACGCGTACGCATTTACACTGGAGCAACCTTGCTAGAGACGATGGATAGCACGGTGTTGCGCGAGCTTGCCGTCACGACCTCGTTAGACAAACAGGTTGTACAGGCTATTCATCCAACCTTGCTGGTGCTCAAAAAGCCAGGGGCCGAGCGGGTCATCGACGAACTCAAGCGTCGTGGGCAGACCCCGCTCTTACATGACGAGGACATCTATGGAACAGAGTGATCTTGATCTGCTGCGAGCGGTGCCGACCTATCACCTGCAATCGATGATAAAGGCCCGGCGCGTGCCCGTATCTCTACGTATGCAAGCGGGCGAGCAGATCAGTAGTGCATCTCTTTCTTCTGATTCTTCTTCGGCCAATATGCTGGAAATCGCCCGGCATCTCCTGGACCCCTCTTCGCTCGCGGCAACGCTACCGGGCCTGGATGAGCTGGATGCAGCGATTCTGCGCGAACTGGTTTCCTGCGGAGGACGAGCCAATAGCCGCGATCTCGCGCTCTACTTCACCAATGCCGGCCTGCTCACAACGGAAAAACCCGCTCACGGGCTGCCAGAAGCGCCACGATCCCAGTCAGGGCTATCCGTGCAATATCCGGTTCCGCAACCACACGGCGTCTTCGAGCTAGCTCTGCGGCGGCTGCTCGGTCTCGGGCTGATTTTCTGGGGCAAGCAAACGAACTTTGTGGGCCGCGATTACGCCAACGGCATTCACGACGGCGTGCTGATCGTACCTCTGGCAGTGCGGGAGGCCGTTGCAGCGCAATGGGGAGCGGAAGAGGATCATCTGGCAGGGCAGAACCTGGAAGAGGTTGGAGAGCTGGCACGCGGCTTGCAACGTACGCTGTACCTTTACTGGTCGCTGGTCGCTGCTTTGCGCGAAGGGCTCTCGCTGGTGAATAATGGCCTGCTTTCTCGTTCCTCCCTGCGCCATGTGATGGAACATCTGCATATCCAATCTCATAACGAGCAGGTGCGGGTCGAGAGCGATGCGCCGCATCTTCTGTTCACCCGTCTGCTATTGATGAAACTGGGGCTGCTGCAAGAGCGGCGCAATGCGTTATATGCCGCTCCAGCCGAAGCTTACTTCGCCCTGCCATTGATAGAGAGGGCGCGCCGCTGCTACCGTCTGTATTTAGAAACCCCGCTCTGGAACGATTTATTGTACCTGCCAGAAGTCAATGTCCGTCCAGGGCCGGGGCACCTTGATCCGGCGCACGAAGAAGTTATCCGAGCACGGCAGGCACTGATCGAACGACTGGTTCATCAGCGCATGGATGAGTGGCACAATATCTCGGCATTGATCGCCCGTACCAAGCTCTATATCCCCTATCTGCTCTTCCCGCGCCAGTATGGTCCGCGGGCCGAGCGCTATTCGAGCGGGAGCAATCCCTATGGCTGGGACTTCCGCCTGCGTCGAGGCTGGCTTACCCATCGCGAAGGATGGCATCTGGTGGAGGGGGGCTTTATCCGTACCGTCGTCACCGGTCCGCTGCACTGGCTGGGAGTCATAGAGCTTGCAAGCGAAGAAAGCTCCACTACTTTCCGGCTCTCGTCAGGAGCGGCAGCTATTATGAGCAGCACGGAGCCGCGACAGGAGCCAGAGGCATGGGGACGGTTGATCGTGCAACCCAATTTCGAACTGATCGCGCTCGCCCCCGTCTCCGAATTGCTGCTTGTGCGGCTGGATCGTTTCGCCGAACGAACCAGCCTGGAGCATATCGCGCAATACCGTTTAACAAAGGCCAGCGTGACGCGCGCCATCCAGAAAGGGTTGCGCGTTGATGCCATCCAGCAAACATTGGAGCAGGCAGTAGGAGGCGATATTCCTCAGAATGTGCGCTACTCCCTGGTCGAGTGGGAGCGCCAGGCCCGGCGCGTGGAGGTATGGCAAGGGGCAACGCTCTTAGAGGCGGACAATGCCGCTTTGCTTGATGAGCTATTTGCCAGTGATGCGACGCGCTATCTCTTAGGGCGCCGTCTCTCCCCGCTGCTTGCCGAAGTCGTACCCCATCAGCTTGCCGCGGTCCAGCAAATCCTCTGGCAGCGTCATTACCTACCCGCGCTATCAACGGCTCCCACGCAGGATACAGCGGTAGAAAATGGACGCCTCGCAAGCCATGAGCCGCAATGGCGGCTGCATGACGACGGCCTTTTACAACCTCTTTACGCCGTACTGGACCTCTACCTGGCTGCCGAGGTTAAGCATTTCAGCGACTGCGAAGAGAACACCGGCTGGTATCAGCTCACGCCGGCATCACTCCTGCGAGCGCGAGAAGAAGGCATCTCGCTTGACTATATCCTGCGTTTCCTGCAACAATATTGCGAAGGAGGCATCCCCGGTTCCCTGCTGATCCGCCTCAAACTATGGGGAGGAGGCTACGGGGAACGGCAGCAGATTGCGATAGAGCGTAGCCCGATGCTGCGCCTCCCAGCCCAGGTGTTACAGGACCTGCAAAAAGATGAAGAGCTCAAGCTGCTGCTGGGAAGCGAGGTCGAGCACGAGAGCCGCCTGGTGCGCGTCGATTCTGAAAATCTGGCCCAGGTCGAAAAACTGCTCAACGAACGCGGATTTGCGCTAGAATAGCGAGAATGACAGCAAACATGCAGCCAGCCACAACGCAACATCGACAGACATCTAAAGCCATAGCAGGATTAGCTCCGCTTGGAGCCTCATGCCTCTGGGGTGGTATGTACGTTGTCAGCAAGGCCAGCTTTGGCGCTATCCCTCCGGTGACGCTCGGACTCTTCCGCCTGCTGATCGGCGGCCTCGCATTATGGCTGACGCTCTGGCTCAGCCAGCGTTTTCAGGCTCAGCCAGCGCAGAAACTCACCAGCAGCGAACGCAGGCGTCTGCCGCTGCTCGGCCTCTGCATCGCCGCCACCATCATCACACAGTTTACGGGCACCGATCTGGCGACGGCGCACGACGGCGCGCTATTGACCACCATCACGCCCGTTTTTATCGTCCCCAGCGCCTGGATTTTGTTGCGCGAGCGGCCCCACTGGCGCACTGTCGTTGGCATGCTGATCGCGCTGGTGGGCGTTATCCTCATCGTCGGCATCGGAGGGCAGTCCACAGCGGAATCCACGCACCTGCAAGCATTGCTGGGAGATGCGCTCTTGATCGTCTCCGCGCTGGCCTGGGCCTTATTTACTGTACTGGGCGCGCCGCTGGTCCGCAGCTTATCGGCGTTGAGCGTTTCGACCTACGCCACCATCTGGAGCCTGATCTTTTTCGTCCCGTTCGCCGCCTGGGAGCTACTCCAGCATCCGATTACCACGCTCTCATTAAGCTCGCTCGGCAGCATCCTCTATCTAGGCATAGGCGCGACCGCGCTGGCCTGGTTTCTCTGGTACAAAGGAGTCGAGCATTTGCCGGCCAGTGTCAGCGCCATCTTCTTCTTCGCCCAACCCCTCGTCGGCGGCCTGCTCAGCGCCATCTTCCTCCACGAAGCGCTCGGCCTCAGCTTCTGGCTCGGCGGGATCGTCCTGGTAGGATGATGCTGCACAATTATGCGATTTCGTAGGGACCCGATTTATCGCGACCTGCGCGATTTATCGCCTTACCTTTCTCCTTTTCAACTTGTTTACCAGAACTTATTTCGTTTGAAGGGAGAATCTCCATTGTTTGACGAAAGCCAGCACGCAGAGCCGACTTTCCCCATACAGGCCCATAACACAACAAGCAGTGAGCCCCTGGTTATAAAAGGCCCACTGTTTGTTGTCCCTGAGAAAGTTTGGTTATGCCATCTGCCCCTCCTGACCGCAGTTTAATGTACAAAACACCTTTATCTGTCCCTCTGATAAAATCCCCGTTTACTTAGAAAGCACTGGAAGCTCTCTCTGCAGGGATCAGTTATCGAATTCGGGATTCAGGTTATAGGACTGAAGGCTAAACTGCTCATATGAACTTGTTACGGTCGCCCGACCTGCCCTTCCGTAAGAGTAGGTCCGGTTCACAGTAACCGTTGTCTCAGTGAAGACAAAAACCTGATTCATGTCCTCCTCGTTGAACTTTGTGGGATTGCGATATTCATCCTGCCCCATAGTAGCATAAATACGCCTTAGCGCAGCTAGCCTTTGCGAGAAGTATTGGATGACAGATGTCCCAGACTGAGTAGCAGAGGCATCTAAGCCAGCACCGATTGCAAAGAGGACAAATCCAATACCTACAGTCTCATAGCCGGCAGACAAGAGACCAGCGAGACCTTCGAGTATGCTTCCAGGATCGTTAGAGTGATCCTGACGCAGGTGATCCAGGATAGATTGTAGGTCTGCAATGAACGACGAGAGACCAAAGTAACCTACTGCAAAAAATTGCCGGAAACCGGAGTAAAGATACTGTGAAACAATGGTAGTGTTTCCCTTGTCTTGTACTCCATTGCAATTCGGCAAGTCCCCACAAGGACTTGGGGCATTTGATACTGGCGGATTTTGCCCAGGTTCATGCTCCCAATTATCTCCCTGGTCGGCTGGCGTGGGTTTTAATCTTTCTAACTCTTGCGCCACTTGTCTCGGCGTCAGAGTTCTTCGTATTGCTCTTGGTGGTGCTGCTGCTCTTGTAGGTAGAACCGTTGTATTCATCCCAGGATCGTTAAACCATCGATCTCCAGATGGTGGCGGCGACGGTGGCGGTGGTGGCGATGGGGATCCTCCACATTGACAAACATAATATTGCCCCGTCGGGTCCGTCATCGTCTCCGGGTTCTCCGCGACATACGCATACGGGCTCATCCCCTGCGCGTTGCCCTGCACGCTGTCCGGCGAGAGGAACTGACCGATTACCGGATCGTAATACCTGGCGTTGTAGTAGTCCAGTCCCGTGACGTTATCGTGGAACTGACCGGTATAGCCCTTATCGGTGCCCATCGTGCCCGCGCTGTAGCGCTGGTTGCCGTAGGGACCGTAGACCTGCTCGCCCAGTACGGCGCTGCTGCTGATGCTCATGAGCACACTGCCCAGTGCGTCCGTCAGGTCGTAGGCGGTGGTTGTGCCATTGGTTGAGCCGATCAGATGACCTGCCAGGCTGTAGTAATCGACCTGATTTGACAGCACCCCACTGCCAGTGTAGGTCAGTTCTTGCAATCCGAAGGCGTAACCCGTGAGGGTCGTCGTCCCGCCGCTGGTGGAACGTTTGAGCACGCGCTGCCCACTGGCGTCGTAGACGTAGAACTCCTGGTTACTGCCGACATTGGACTGAACCAGGCGGTTGAGCTGGTCATACGAGAACGTGGCCGAGACGTTATTGTATGTCCGGCTGGTGATGTTGCCCCAGGGATCGTAGCCGGCGCTGTAAGAGGCAGTGGCACTGCCCTTGTTGGCGCAAGTGGTTCCCAGGGGATAGATCCCGCTCAACTGGTGCGGCTGACTGTTGCAGTAGAGGAACTGCTGGCTGCCGCCCTGCCCGTTGACCGGTCCCAGCCAGATCTGACCGAGATTGGTGTAGCTGAATGGAGCCGTGTAGCCTGCGCCGCTGATGGTATTGCCCAGGGCGCCGTTGCCACAGGTGCCGTTGCCTGCGCCGGGCTGCGTACCACCGTTGCCGGACCAGATCATGCGATTCTGCTCATCGTAACAGAAATTCTGCGTCTCTGTACCGCCTGAGCCACTCTGACCCGGGACAGCCGCAAAGACATTGTTCACGCTGGTGACGTTGCTGGCGTTGTCAAAGGAGCGACTCTGCCCCAGAATCTGCCCGCTGTTGCCGCTGCCAGATAACCAGTTAGCGGTCATGCTGAGCGGACGCAGGTTGGCATCGTAGTTGAAGGTCTCGCTGGCAATGCTGGCTGGAGACGAACTCGCTCCGTTGAGCAGGGTGATGCTGCCCAGTTGGACGAACTCGTTGTAGGCGAGCGTTGCCAGATTGGCTGTGGCGTTGCCATTGTTCGAGAGCCCTTGCAGAACGCCGTTCGTGGGGTCGTAGACCTGGCTAAAGGTGTACGACGCCTGACTTCCCGCCGTTGCGGTGGTGGTGGGCTGATTGGCATCGTTGTACGCCTGAGTCAACTGATAAGCTGGCAGCGCCGAAGTCACATTCCAGCCGGAGGGCAAACCCAACTGCATCTGGTGAGTGATGGCGCGCCCACGCTGGTCAGTCTGCACCTGATTCGTGACCGTGGCTGAGGTACCATCAGGATAGTAGGTTGTCGCCACGCTCTGGGTCAGGTTCCCAATTGGAAAATCAGTGCTCCCTTTCGTGCCCAGGAAGGTGGTATCGTAGGTGTTCTGTAGCAAGGGGTTGCCCGCGCTACAGGCGCCGGTTGTGTTGAAGGTTGGCGCGGCTGTCTGTTCGCAACCTATGCGGCCCAACAGATCGTAATTGGTGCCCAGCGTGCGCGTGTTCGAGCCGGAGGTCTGAACCACCGAGGTCACATGGCTATCGGGATCGTAGCTATAGGTGAGAGTGCCCTGGTCAGGATCGTTCACCATGAGCAGGCGCCCGATATCGTCATAGGTCATGGTCGTTGTAACGCTGGTAATCGTCTGGCCCGATTGCGGCGCCTTGTCCTTGACCACAACCGAGGTCGGCTTGTCCAGGACGTTGTATTGCGTCTGCGTTTGTTTAGTGACGGTAAGCGTGCCGCCATACACGCCGCTATTGCTCTGGGTATAACGAACGTTGCCCAGTGAGTCGGCAAAGCTCTGGCTTACATGTCCATTGGGGTCCACTCCGGTGGTTAAGGAGTAATAGGTACTATCCCCAACAGCTTGACCAATGCTGTAATTGGTGCAGGCGGTATATTTGCCGGTAAGCACGGTTGAGCAATTGAGCCCCGGCTCCTGAGCTGAGCCAAAGTTGGGGTCTTGCATCGCAATCGTGCGTCCCAGCGCGTCCATAAACGTTGTAGTGCCTGCCGGGACGTTCCCATTGATGTCTTTGGCCCCATTGGGATCGATCCAGCCGGAGCCAGCGGCTACCTGGAACGGTACCGTCTTGAAAACGGTATTATTCTGGTCGTTGTAGACCGTCATCACCACCGTATCATTGCCAGGCGTGGGGCCAGGCGTGCGCGTCTCAACCGCACGTCCCTGCGCATCGTAGAATGTGCGCGAGATGGCGTTAGGATAGAGCGAGTTATTCGAGTCGATCTCGTAGCAGGGCAGCGTGCTCGTACCGGTGCATTGTGAGTTCTCACTCTGCCTGGTAGTATACGAGCCGGTTTCCCCCGGCTGGCTCACGCTGATGACTTCATTAGTGCCAGAGTAGGACACACTGAAACCGGTGACCTGACTGTTTGCGTCTGTAGTGCTGCTCGGCACGGTGCCCGAAGTGTAGTCGTAGCTTGTGCTGGCTGTTTGACCGAGCGCGTTGGTCTGCGTGAGCGGCAGGTTCACCGTATGGGTAGTATCGTAAGTCGTGCAGGCAGTATAACGCGTGTTGTGCCAGTTCGCGGTAATGTACGCTGGTGCGGTTGCCAGAGTACAGCCCACATTTGCATAGCTCGATGCGTTGGCGGTTCCCACCCCGTCAACGCTGGCTACCACATTGCCGAACTGGTCGTAGCCGCTATAAGTTGTAATCGCGGTAGAGGCGTTGCCACATGTGCTGAAACTGGTGACGGTCGTGGGCATGCCTGCTGCCGGGGTCGTGGTGCCCGAAGGAACACCCTCGTCATAGGTCGTGTTCTGGCACAGCCAGACGTGTCCGCTATTATCGTCGATCTCGCTGTGGGTCACTTTATTAACGTCGTGATAGGTGACGCCATTGCTATTTGTACCGTCATCAGGCGTATAGACCCATTTCTTTGTCAGTGGGTATACGGTAGAAGACAGGTTGCTGCCACTAATGACCTCCTGTGTTTTGTTGTTATAGTTTGTCGAGAAGGCATACCCCTGAGTGCCGTTGAGATCATCATAGGTATACTTCGTGTCAATGAAGGGAGCGTTTGCTGAGCCGCCATTGCCCTCGAAGAAAATGGTCTTTGTCTCTAGAGGAGCAATTACGCAGGGATTATAGATCGCGCTCAGGTTGCCATTGCACGAGTTGATCTTGCTATAGGGATTGCCCGCCGGGGTATTGCCGACGCCTGAATAGTAGTTGAGCGTCTCTCTGAGCAAGGCGCTCGGGGTCGCGACATTGCCCTGGTAGACATCTTCCTGATAGAGTTGCCCACCGTTGTAAGTAGCGCCGTTCGAGGTTGGAGTCCACCAACCTTCTGTGCTGAAGAAGTAATCGGCGGTCAGATTACCCGCGGCGCTCGTAGTATAGACGATGTTGAAACCGCGATACTCCTGGTGATAGAAGTCCTGCCAGTCACCATCGTGATTGGGAGTCGAGGTGCCGTTGAAGCCAGGGGACCAGCTATCGCTGACGCATTCTGCCTCCTGTGGAGGCACGCCAGTCCCGGTAATCGGATTGCAGTTGACCGGGTCGCGACTGGCTGAGATTGGGGACAGCGAGTAGTGGTATTTGGTGGTGGCAACGGTCTTGTTTCCGCTGCTGTCGGTGCCCAGCGCCGAGATCTGCGTCACCACCTGCACACTCCAGCTATCGTAATCTTTGCCGTTGCACTGCTTGCTCGTATCAGGATTGCTCGCCTGATTATCGCAGTAGAATGGATCGAAGCGATCATCGATCACGTTGCCCTGGCTATCAGTGATATAGGGTGTGCCAAACATATTGGCCCGCGCCCGCGCGTAGGTGATATTCGCGCCTTCGCCGGTCGCCAGGTCTTCATAATGGTTGAGGTATTGCCAGAACGTCATCGAGTTGAAGTGGTTTGTGGAGGAACCAGGCGGGAAAACGTTCGGATCGTGATAATGATCGTCCAGCACGCCGGTGTAACCAAAGACGACCCCTGGACGCTGGTGAGCAGTGCCCTGAACATACACCGTTGGCGTGATCTGTGTGAGCAGGTGCTCACCTGTTGCCGATTCATTTACATACGTGTAGGCATCGGTGTAGCTCGTGTTATAGGGCTGATCCTGATAGGTGAAGCTATATTTAAAGGCTGGCTGGTTAGCGCTATCGGCCCCCACGAAGCTCGTCACCGAGTCCAGCGTCATCGTTGGCATTACGGTAGGCGCGGGAACCGAATTAAAGGTCACCGGGTCATCGCAACGCAGCGTTGTTGAACTTGGTGGGCTGGAGAGGCAGTTGTAGTTGGTGCCATAGGCCGTAGCAAATGCGCTCTGCCCGCTGGGGACGCTGGGCATGTGATAGTGAAAATCAACCGTACCCGCTACCAGGCTCAGACTGCTGGCCCCGGTTGTGCTGGCATAGCCATACTGAATCTGCTTGATCCCGGCATCGCGGATCGTGCCACTGGACGGCGAATCCTGGAGATAGGTGATAAACATGGTTTTGATCAGGCCGTTGTGGTCATTGTAAGGGGCCAGAACCTTGCTCACATCCCACTCGTATGTGCCTGCGGACGTGGCCTGAGTCGAATCGGACGTTCCTCCCAGTTCATAAAATGTGCCATCGGGCGCCCAGACCCGCCAGTGAGAGCCGGTCCACTCGATCTTCAAACCGGTGATATGCTGGGTTATATAGGTGGTAGTTTGCCCATCGGGGTTGGGCACCAGTTTGTCGCTCACCCCATCGACCCCATTGATCGAAAACCAGGTAGCCGCGCCGCCGGTGCTGCTCGATGGATATACCGAGGAGGTAATCGAGCCCATACCGAGCGAGAAACCTTCTCCCTCGTCGCCCGCGGGCGAACGCTCGCCATGCCGCCCATTGGTGCTCTGGCTGGAGTAGCTCAGCGCTAATTGCGGCATAAAGCCATCGGGACCAGCTACAACAGAGATTGGATAACTGTAACTATACTGCCCGCTATTGCCGCTGGTCTCGAAGAGGTCGGGCTTACCCGGCGCCTGAATCTCTGGCGTGGCGGAGGCGGTCATGATGCCGTTGATGATGCTGGTCTGAGCCGTCAATGTTTTTGCTGCGGCATTGTTGCTCATCGGCACCACCAGACCAGCCGTGGATTGTGTGCTGGTCGAAGCGGCTTGAGCGGTCCCTATGGACTGCTTCGCCGTTTGGGCCGCGGCAAGCAGGCTTGACCAGGAGAGATGCACCTGCGAGGGATCAATATTGAGGTCCTGCATCTCCCAGGGCTGATAGTGATAGATGATCGTGAGTGGGTGGAGCACCTGTACGCCCTGGACGATATGGCCCTGACTATCAACGATCTGTAACTGGTAGGTACCCAGAATGCTGTCGGCCTCGATGAAGTGGCCCGCGATCTGATGAACTTGCAAGATCAATTGCCCAACCGGCGCGCTACCATCGGCGAGAGCCGCGTGGGCAAAATCAAGCGAGCCGCGCGGCACCTGGACTTCAAGACGTCCATCGCTGCCTTTAGCCACTAGCGGCGTTGTGCCTGTGGGAATCGCTGCTCCCTGGACATTGCCGAGCGGGCTTCCCGACTTCATTGCTGGACGATGCAGCACAAACGAATCGTCCAGCACAAAGGTCAGGTCGTGCATCTTAGCCGGTTCGGCACTCGGCAAAGGCTTGTTCGTCGAGGCGTTTATGTTCGGCTTGAGCATGCCAGGAGCGATGCTCGGACGCTGGAACTGGCTCTGGTTCGCCTTGTTCTGCTGCTGAAATTGCTGGAAAGTGTTGTGCCCCGGCGCACTATAGGGCGCGAGGGGAGCAGCTAAGGCGGCTGGGATCAATATAGACTGGTTGAGCAAGATGGAGTTCAAAATAATAAACGGAAGAAAGGCGGAAAAGATCAGCGCCTTCTTCTTGATGCGCCTGCGTCTGCAAGGCGCGACGCAAAGGCTCCGTTGAGGAGCCCCTTCAGAAGATTGATGCAATATCATAGTGGGTTACTCCTTACGTATATAAAGACAGGCAACGACTTATGTAAAGAGAAGAGCCGTATCGGCATGAGTATAAAAAACTGGAGGGGGGATAACCAGCACATTTGCGAAGCATTTTCTTAGCAGTTTGCCAGAACGGCTTGTTCTACCTGTCGAATTGCTTTATAATAATCACCGCTATAATTGCTGACTGGCTGTTAAGGGAAGCAGAGAAAATGGAGGAGCCATGTCTTTTGGAGCGCGTTTACGAAAAGAAAGACTCCGCCGCCATCTATCTCAGGAGGCGCTGGCGGAAGCCCTGGGAACCATTCCCCCAACCATTAGCCGCTGGGAGCGCGATCAGACCTTTCCCCGCGCCTACCACCGGCTCGCCCTGTGCCGTCTCTTCCAGATGCAACCAGAGGAGCTTTTTGAGGAACTATCAGTTCAGGAACAGGCCGATTCCGCACAGCCGCCGCTCTGGCATGTACCCTACCCACGCAATCCATTTTTTACCGGTCGGGAAGAAGTCCTCCAACGCCTGCATGAGAGGCTTCACCATAGACATACCCTGGCCCTGACTCAATCACTTGCCGTCAGCGGTTTAGGAGGAATCGGCAAAACCCAGATCGCGCTGGAATATGCCTACCAGTACCGCGACGACTATCACTACGTGTTCTGGATGCACGCGAACACGCGCGAGAGTTTGTTCGCCGGCTTTATCACAGTCGCCCAGCTTTTGCATCTGCCCGAAAAAGATGAGCGCGACCAGAATCGCATTATCCAGGCCATCAAACAGTGGTTTTCCACGCATCAGGACTGGTTGTTGATTCTGGACAATGCCGACGACGTAGCAATGGTGCGCGACTATATTCCGGCAACCCATGCCGGTCACCTCCTGCTCACCAGTCGCGCTCAGGCGTTCGGATCTTTAGCCCAGCGCATTGAAGTTGAGGATATGGGACTGGCTGAAGGCATACTTTTCCTGCTGCGCCGGAGCAAGCTGCTGGCACCCGATGCCTCCCTCGATCAGGTCTCCGAAGAACGCCTCGCTGCTGCTGAAGCTATCGTCATTGAGATGGCGTTCTTGCCACTCGCGCTCGACCAGGCAGGCGCTTACATCGACGAGGTTGGATGCAGCCTTGCAACGTATCTGGAGTTGTATCGGGTACGGCGTCAGGAGCTGCTCGGGCGACGGGGACAATTATCAGCAGAATATCCTGAATCGGTCGCCACAACATGGTCGCTTTCTTTCCAAAGGATTGAGCAAGCAAATCCTGCCGCCGCAGATCTCCTGCGCCTGTGCGCCTTTCTGCAACCTGATACGATTCCCTACGACCTGATCAGTCAGGCAAGCGCCTCCTTTGGTCCGGTTTTGCAGCCTGTGGCGCAAGATCCCCTCAAGTTGAACGAGGCCATCAGGGAGTTGCGCCAGTTCTCTCTCGTCCAATATCATCAGGAAACGAACATGTTGCGTATCCATCGCCTGGTGCAGGCCGTGCTCACGGATGCCATGTCAAAAGAAGCTCAGCGCATATGGGCGCAACAGGTGGTACAGGCGACAGCGAGCGTGTTCCCAAATAACCCGGCGGTCGCGACGGATACCTGGCCTCTCTGCCAGCGCTACCTTCCCCAGGCGCAGTCGTGTTGTGCCCTGATCTACGATTATGAATTTATGTTTGTGGAAGCGGCCTCTCTGCTCTATAACACGGCAAGCTATTTACAGGTCCATGCGCTCTATGAGCAAGCGAAGCCGCTCTACCTGCACGCGTTGCGCATTCTCGAACAAATCCAGAAGCCGGAACCACTCAAGCAGGCGTCCACCCTTAACAATCTGGCTTTGCTCTTCGTTCAACAAGGGGATTTAGCGCAGGCTGAGCCGCTCTATCTGCAAGCGCTGCGCATTCGTGAACAGGCGCTGGGGCCGGAGCACCGCGATGTAGCCGGTCCGCTCAATAATCTGGCGTTGCTCTATCGAAGGCAAGGAAAATATGAACAGGCTGAGCCGCTCTACCTGCGTGCATTACGCATTCTCGAACGGGCTCAGGGGCCGGAGCATCCCGGCGTGATCCCCGTGCTCAACAACCTGGCGCTGTTCTACTGCGAGCAAGGAAGCTATGAGCAGGCCGAGCCGCTCTATCTGCGAGCGTTGTCTATTCACGAACAGGCGAAAGAGCCCGATCAGGCGCATATAGCTCATTCGCTGAACGGATTAGCTGAAATGTACCGCAAACAGGGAAAATATGAGCAAGCTGAACCACTGCACCGGCAGGCCCTGCGGATCTGGGAGGAAACGCTAGGATCAGAGCATCCTTATCTGGCATACTCGCTCCACGACCTCGCCCTCATCGCTGTCGCTCAGGGACGATACAAACAGGCTGAAGAGTTTTTTCAGCGGGCGCTGTCTATTCGCGAACAGGGGCGCGGATCTGAGATCACCGAGACGGCGACAACGCTCCATGACTTTGCGGCGTTACGGGAAAAGCAGGGCAACTTCCAGGAAGCTGCATCCCTCTATCAGCGCGCGCTGACCATACGCGAGCAAGCACTGGGAGCGCAACATCCTGGGACGCTGGCAACAGAAGCAGCGTATGCCGCGCTGCTCCGGGCCATGAAATGAGTTATTCCTCAGAGTATAGCTTACCTGTTATCGCGCTCCACCAGCGTCAGCTTACCGGTATTGATATCGATAACGCAGCCGTGAACGGGTATTTTCGGCAGGAAGGGGCTGTTGCGGATGACATCAACAACCTCTTTGACATTGATATGCACGTCGCTAAATGCACCAAACCAGCGCGCCAGCCCGTTGGCGTCGTGCAGGTTCTCTCGCTCTATCAGTTGCTGCGGATCGACGCCCAGCGCCTGCATTGAGGCGGTCAGCGCCGTTGGATTGATGCGGCTCAGGCCACACTCGGTATGTCCGATGACCAGGACTTCGCGCACCCCTAACAAATAGATCCCGCCAGCCAGCGAGCGAATAAGATCGTTGGCTGCGTGCTCGCGCTCAGGTTCAGCGATGGTCGCGCCAGCCGTTCTCAATTCCAGCACATCGCCGCGCTCCAGGCCAAGCGCGTCTTCAAACATCTGCACCAGGCGACAATCCATGCAGGTCACTACCGCTGTATGTTTCCGCGGAGCATGCCCAACCGTTGAGAGGGTCCGCTCCTGGAGAAAACGCTCATTGTTCGCTAAAATCTCGTCAAGCATAAAGGTCTCTCCCTTGATTTTTCTTGCCCCTCCAGTGTAGCATAGCACCGGCTCAGCCACAAGATGCCGGGCTTGACTATGGAGCGATACCTGTACTATCCTGCTTTTATCGGTTTTGAGATTCCTGACACCACAAAGGAGCGAATGTATGATTAAGCCCTACACAGCCGTCGGACTCATTCCCACCGTGCGAGGCATTCGCACACGCGCCGATATCAAACGCAACATCGAACACCTGGAACACCTCGTCAAGGCAGCTTCCTGGCTATCGAGCCTTGATCTTCCCGTCCGCCTCATCGCCTTTCCCGAGGGCGCGCTTCAGGCTTTTAACGATGAGGTGCTCGACCTCGATCACGTTCAGTTTGCACGGGAATGCGCTATCGATATTCCTGGCGAGGAGACCGAGGCGCTGGGCAAGCTCGCCCGCACTTACAACGCCTTTATTATGGCCCAGGCCAAAGCCCGCCACCCGGAAATTAAAGATCGTTTCTTCAACGTGGGCTTTATCCTCGATCCGCAGGGCGAGGTGATCCTACAACACTATAAGGTCTCGCCGCTTTTCCCCGTCGAACATTCCGTCTGCCCCCACGATATTTATGACTGGTGGGTAGAAAGGTACGGGCGTAACCTTAACGCCTTCTGGCCCGTGGTCGATACGGAGATTGGGCGACTGGGCATTATGATGGCGAACGAGGGTTCGTATCCAGAAAATGCTCGCGCGCTGGCAATGAACGGGGCCGAGGTGGTCTACCGCGCCTCTTATCCACATCCGGCCACCGGCAACGATATTTTCGAGATCCAGAGCCGCGCCCGCGCACTCGACAACAATATGTACATTATCGCGCCTAATATGGGGACGTACTATCTCTTCCCCGAGGAAGACACCCCCATCGATACCTTCGGGGGCCGTTCCTATATTATCAATTACAAAGGTCAGATTGTGGGCAAGCAGGACTACGGGGCAGGCTCAACATACGTTGGAGGCGTGATCGACATTGAGGCCCTGCGTGACCACCGCGCCCGCGCCCAGTGGGATAACTGGATGAAGGATCTGCGCACCGAGCTGTATCAGATGCTTTACGAGCAGCCTATCTACCCCAAAAACCTCTATCTCGACCGCGAACCGATGAAACACGCCGAGTACCGCGAAAAGGTCATTCAAAAGCAGATCGACCTGATGCACGAACGCGGCATCTGGGCCAAGCCTGAACGCTAGCAGAACGCTTCTGCGTCCTTGTTTTCTTCAACGCGAGGACGCAGAACTTTTCCATGTTAGCTACTATACGTTTACACAAAAATCTGTTATAGTGTAAAGCACAGACTGATGAGGATTCTGGTTGTCCAAAATAGATCGGCAATTCATTGAGCGACAACACACCACAAATAGAATCAGGCAACCTGGAACATGCACAACCGGGTTATCTTGGTCCCACTCCCCCCGCGGGCCAACTCCCCAGGCGAGGCGAACGGCTATGGGTGGACCGCCCTGAACGACTAAAGCACGCGGTTAACATTCTCAAACAGGCTCACATAGTGGCGATTGACGCGGAGTTTACCCAGGTACGCTCGCGTACGCAAAATGAGACGGTTTCGACCATCCCGCGCCTCGCACTCCTGCAACTTGCGATAGAGCGGCATTGTTTTGTCGTGGATACGCTGCGGCTCAACGATCTTTCGCCTCTGATCGAGGTGCTTGAGCACCCGGAGACCATTGTGCTGCTACATGGAGCCGGCGCCGATATCCGCGTGATGGCTGAGCGCGGGCTGAATGTGCCTCATTATTACGACCTGGAAGCTACCAGCCGCTCCATCTTCGGCCAGCACGAATCATCGCTGGCCGCGATGCTGCAACGAGCCTTTACTATTCGCCTGGACAAGAGTTTGCAGCGCACCGACTGGACGCGTCGTCCCTTGCCGCCCGCAATGATCGCCTATGCCGCCCGCGACGCAGAGGTAACGCTGGCACTTTACCAATGGCTTGATCAGTATTACCATCACATCCTGCAATTGCATGATAATACCAGGCTGCTTGAGCCGGTTGCCGCCTGGATCGAACCATTCTTACGCGGCTCGTCGCTCTACTCGCCGGAAATTGCCGTAGCCGAGGCGCTCAAGACCGGAATTATCGCGAACAAGGCGCAAATGATACAGGATTGCCGTGTTGCGCTGCATACCCTGACGCACCCGATCCGCCGCAATCGCCTGCTGCGCCTGATCACCGATCTATCCCTGACACAGCTTGCGCCGGATATCATCCCGATGTTGCAAGCGCCCACTTCCGATGAGCGCGCAGGCAGCGTACGCGCGTTGGGACGCCTCGCTATCAAATCAGCTCAGGAGGCCATCCGCCCGCTCTTGCAAGATCCTGTCCAGGATGTGCGGAAAGCTGCCCTGATTGCTCTCCACAACTTGAACGACAAAGAGCCACGGCAGCAGCGAACTACGCCCACAAAAAACGCCGATGGCTCGCGCAGTTGGACCATCGGCAGCAACGAGCATCAGAGCACTGACGACGACAATGGCTGGAAGGCGCGTCTTCGCGCGATGATGGACAAATAACTTACCGTCTTCTGGGCAAGCGCGTCCCAATCCAGACCAGCAACAACAGGCCGGAAATTGCGCCAATGCGCCGCACGCGCCGCTCCCAATGCGCCTGCTGCACGGGATCATTACCTCCAAGAGCCAGCCAGTTCACAATTGCGCGCACAAAGGTTGGCTTTTCCTGCGGTTCAGCCGCGACGGAGGGTGGCATCACCACAATATTGCCCCCGGGCTGCTTGATGATCGAGGCCCATTCTGCTTCCTGCATCGGCACAACCTTTGCATGACTGGTAGTGCGCAGTTGCTCTGCCAATGCGGTAAAAAACTGTTGAATCAGCAGCTTGGCCGCTCCCTTAGCAGCGGAACCGGGGAGCCGAGCTCCGAGCTTGCCCAGCGTCACCGTCCCTGTATAAGCAACGATTGTTTTGTTATCACGCTCGCTCAAACTCACATGCCCTACGCCCGTGACAGAGCTATGGCGGCCTTCCCCTTGAAGCGTAATTTGATAATGATAAGGATATTGCTGCTCAGAGATAATAGCGCGTCCTTGATACGTACCGATCAGGGGAGCATACTCGATATGAATAACCAGAGAATAGATATCTTTCTCAATCAGTTCCAGCCGCTCAACGCCTGGGATGGTACGTGAAAGCACCTGCTGATCCATCAGATAGCTCCACACATCTTCCGGGGGAGCCTGCAACGTATACATCCCCTTAATCTCAATATTCATGACAAACGTCCTTTGCAATAAAAGGTCATGGCCGCTGCCCCCATTATAAGGGAGAGGAGGGTACGCTGCAACCAGTACCACTCACGCCCCTAAACCGTTCAAGTCTGAGCGAAAAAACTCATCCAGGCCTTGCGACCATACGCTATCAAGCTACAAAAATCTTATACTGTTCTTATACCGTATTTTTATATAGTCTTTATGCAGTGCTATGCTGCAATTTATTAAAGTATTTCACAGTTAACTGCGTTATTATTCAGTAGAGGGGAAAGAAACAACACCTTCTAAACAGGAATTATTCATCGTCTCTTTCTTTGATTCTCGGGAGGTGATATGAACTGGCCTGACAAAGATGACAGGAGCGTCGTCGCGGAAATGCAGCAAGACCCCCAATCGCCCGAGTGGCAAAAATGCCGTGCGTTTTTTATCAAAAAGTACATGAAAAAGGGGTATCCAGACCCCATCAAGGAGGATGTCGTACAAGAGGCACTTATAAAGGTCCTCAAGTGCTTAGGCACCTTTTCTTACAAGTATCCTCTAGTCGTGTGGCTTGGAATCATCTTTACCAGTACAGCCATTGACTTTTTTCGTAAGGAGCGAAGGGAAAGAGCCAATATTTCACTCAATGTTCTTCAGGACGCAAGCGAGGAGGAACTTGAAGTAGCAATTGAAACAAGAACGCCTGAAGATGCCGTCATCATTCGTGAAGAAATACACGAGGTAATAACCGGCTATCACAAGGCTTTGGAGGGACGCAGGAACGGCAAAAGAGATTTTTACGTTTGGAGCCGCGTGCTACTGGGTCAGGAGGTTAGACAAATAGCAGACCACTTGAAGATTGATAGACAAACCATTTATCGCATCATACGTGAGGCAAAACAATACTTCTCACAACTGCGGCATAAAGATTAACCCGCAAGGCTTGTACTACGGACCCGGCCTATCAGCAAGGAGGCATGGTATGCAAATAGACATACAGATAGCAATTATTCTGGTGTTAGTCAGTTTCATCGCGGGCCTCATTCTAGGGATTACGTTGATCAAGTCACGCTGAGGTTTGAAGGATATTTTGCCAATGAATTAACCGGCAAATTAATTCATTGGCAAAAAGCGCAGCGTATGATATAAACATGATATATTACCAGATATTTGTTATACGCTGCCGCTCTTCCAGTCAAAACATACATTTTGCTCAGGGAGCTGAGCAGTAGATGAGGAGTTCGGTGAACGTGAAGCTTAATACGGCGCTAACACAGGCAAGAAAACACCACTGCTGGTCGCAGGAAGAGGTCGCGGCCATGATTGGCACCACGCAGGCCAACTTGAGCCGCTGGGAGCGTGGTATCACGTCACCTGCGCCGCACTATACGCGTAAGCTCTGTGAGCTTTATCAAAAAAGTTCGGAGGAGCTTTTCCCCCGTGTTTTCCATCAGCGCTGGGATGAAGACCGCCCGGTTTTTTTGTGCAATGCGGCTTTAACCGATCCCAGCGAGTTCTTTGGCAGGAAGCGGGAAGTACTTACGTTGCTTCACCGAGCGCGTACAGGTCAGTCCACATCCATTATCGGCCCTCGCAGAATGGGCAAGACCTGGCTGCTTCACTACCTATGCCTGGTTGTCAAGGAAGAATGGGAAAATAAATATACCATCGGCTATCTGGACGCTACCAGCCCAAGATGCTGTGGCATGGTCGGTTTTACAAAAGAAATACTGCGCGCGCTGAATATCCCTCTTCCTGACGAGCCTGACTTAAAAAATAATCTCATTGCCTTAGAGGATGCGGTAGCGCAAAAAACAGCAAAGGCTGAAGTTTTCATTCTTTGTATTGACGAATTTGAGGGAATTTGCAAGCAGCCGGATTTCAGTTTAGAAGTTCTTGAGAACTTACGCGCTATCGCCCAGCAATATCTTCTGGGCCTGATCATAGCCAGCAAAGAGCCACTTTTTGATGTCGTTGCCAGGGTTGCTGGTAGCGAGACCAGCCCGTTTTTTAATATCTTCTTGCAACTGCGACTTGGGCAATTTTCGCGCCTTGATGCCGAGTTATTCGTGAAGGTAAAAAGCCAGCAAGCCCAGTTTACTGAGCAAGAAAGGTTGCTGCTCCTACAATATAGCCAGGATAAAGAGCGCGAACAATGGCACCCCTGGCTGCTCCAGTTTGTTGGTGAGCTGATCTACCAGGACAAAATACTGGCTGCCGACGACTATAGACCTGATGATCTCACGTATAGAGAAGAGCTTTTACAACGTCTCGCAGATGGATCAAGAGGGGTAATTGAGGCATGATGCGATATAGACAGATTAAACGACATCCATTCGTACAACCGCTCTGCATCGTGTCTTCCTGTTTTCTTCAGCCGACGAAATTTGCGCGAGAGGAACCGGGCAATCCGTCTGAGCGACCCTTCCGAGAGCGTCTTCAAGCCATGTGGAAGCTTGCATTCATGCTCTTCCTCATATCTTACTTTCTTGCCATTCCCATCCGGCTCATCCTCAGAGCCTTCATACCAGGAGCATTTCCACTCGATCCCTCGCTTGCTCCGCCAGTTTTATTACTCGATATAGCGTGGCCTATAATCATTATTGCATGCACATGCACCTTGCTTGGAGCCAGGTACGGGCGCGCATTTGGCATCACCCTGGCGTTGGGTGGCGGTATCTGGGCGGGAGTTGCCATTCATACGAATATAGAGGCTCATGGGTATCTTGCGATTCTTAGCACTACCCTGGCTATGTTTGGTCTGATCAGTGGCATTACGCTTGCCAGCGCCAGGGATATTAAAAGCGAGAACCGGGCTTCTGCTGCGGTTGGGCATCTGGTAGGTATTGTCCTGGGCACCCCCCTGGGAATTTTTGCGGGACTGCTGGGAGGATATCTAGGAGGTTTTTTGACCTATACGACGATGAGAAACGGCCTCCATTGGAGTCCAGATCTCATTAAAATAGTTGACGCTGGTAACATAGTAGGAGCCATCACCGGCTTTCTCACAGCAGGCTTTCTGGCCCTGGCAGTTGACGCTGCTATACAAGCTAACATTAAAGCAAGGGCTGATAGGCAGACGAGGGTTGGTGTGCAGCGGGGACTATCCACCGGATGGGCTTTCTGCCTGACAGGTAGTGTAGTGGTAGGAGGTACGATCAGCTTCTATATTAGCTATCAAACAATACCAGGCACACAGGTCATTCAAAATAGTCTTACTTATATCGTCCTTCCTAATCTGCCTGCTGCCCTTGCCGCTGCCCTGGTTTTCATGGCCGGCAATTATCGTTTACAGCTCTATCCCTTCAGTAGCCTATCTTCTATGATCGCCTGCTGGGCCAGCAGACGCAATCCGCCAAAGGTTTTCAAGTATCTGCATCGCTCTGCTCTTTATTGGGATGAATGCGTATTTCTTCGTCTGCCCGGTTTGCAAGAGATGCTCTATATTGCCGTCACTCAGAACCCTAAAATAGCATGGAAAGAAATCCAGTTTGTGGTGAAGGAGAGGCCGACGCAGGCAGGGCAGGTTCACCAGGCCATGCTGGAATTGATTCTTAGAGAGCTGGAAACCTACGAAGAGCTGGACCAGATGCAGAAGGTCGCCACTCTCCTCGAACCCCTTCTACAACCTGAGGCGGGTTATGTCAATCCAGCATGGGTTGCGCCGCTGATAGAGTTAAGCAACGCAAGCCTGGAGGTGCAGTGTTACCTGATATTCTTTGAAAGAGCGAGCCGCATAGAAGCATTGAGACGCATGATAGATCATCTGAAACGCGTGCAGCCCGACACGGCTTTTCATAATGAGCGTCAGAACAACCGTCTCAAGGACTTTGTGACAAAGTGGAAAAAGCAGGCAGAAGAGGCGCTCACCATCTTAAAAAATGAACCAATAGAAGCCGGTACCATCAACAATCCTTATAGAGTAGGCCCGGCACTACAAACCGGCGACCACCTCTTCGTGGGACGTCAGGACATCATTGAGGCACTAAAAAAAGAACTTGGCCTTGACAGATCCGATGCACAGGAAGGCTTTCCCGCCCTTAACAAGCGTTCGGCCTTTTTCCTCAAAGGCGAACGACGTATGGGCAAGACCAGCACCCTCAACCAATTGTCAAATTCGCTAGGCACAAATTGTTTCGCTATTACTTTGGACCTCCAATCACCCAGTGTTCGAGCCACCTTAGCGGGATTTCTATGGGAAATAGCAAAAAAAATTTATACAACCATATCAACAAAAATTCCTCATTTCACCGCCACCGTTCACAAATTAGATTACAGAAAGCTGGAGAGGGTTGCCAGAGAAAATGAGCGCCAAGCTTATGGCATATTCGAGGAATGGCTGGCAGGCGTTGAAGCCTTTTTGCAAAAGGACAAGAAGAAGCTATTACTCGCATTTGATGAGTTTGAAAAACTGAACGAGAACAGGGCGGCAATTACCATCGAATGGCTCCTCGACTGGTTCCGTAGTATGACCGAAAACCATCCATGCCTGACGCTCCTCTTCTGCGGAGTTAAATCCCCTGCCGAAATAGGGTGGGCCAGCTATTTTGTTCATGTTAAAACACTACCTGTCCGCTTTCTACTCGACAATGAGGCCCGCCAACTGATCATCGATCCGCTTATCAACAGCGAACTGCCAGGCCATGACATTTTTAATGACGAGGTCGTGAGTGAAATCATTCGTGTTACCGCCTGTCATCCCTTCCTGCTTCAGGCAATCTGTTCTGAATTGATTGATATCCTGAATATAAAAAGATGCAAATCTGCCAGCTTACAGGATGTTACCACCGCCATAGATAATTTGTTAGAGAATTGGGATAGTTTTTTCGTTGACCTGTGGGCTCGCACCAATGAAGAGCAGCGTTCCTGCCTCAAGGTATTAGCCACGATAGGGCACGCTACTTCGTTACAGATAACCCATCAAACTCAACTTGGTGAAGAGGTAGTATATCAAGCACTAAAGAAACTGTGCGAACGCGATCTGGTAACAGGAAGTAAAGGACACCTCTACTCGATTATCACACCTATCTTCACTACCTGGATTATGCGGCGTATAATGGAAGCAGAACGAGGGTAGGGAGTACGTATGACGTCGTCTGCTAGTATTTATGGGCAGTTGAAGAGACAGATCAGGGAAAGGGGGTTGCTAGAAAGGCAACCAGCTTACTATAGTACGAAAATTATGACAACTGCTGCCATGCTTGTCACGAGCTGGCTTTTTCTGCTGGTTGTACATAGTAGCGAGCAGGTCATGCTCCAGTTTTGCGCTATCGTGTATCTGGCCTTTGTTACCACTCAACTGGCTTTACTCGGCCATGATAGCGGACATCGACAGGTTTTTCGAGCGCCGTGGAAAAATACTCTCTTAGGCTTGATTACGGGCAATTTGCTTACCGGCATTAGCTGCGCCTACTGGATCGACAAGCATAATCAACACCACAACAATCCCAATCACCTTGATCTCGATCCCGATCTTGATATTCCTATTTTAGCTTTCTCAGAAGCAGATTTGCCGCGCAAAGGCAGCCTGATACAGATTTTCATCATTAAATATCAGGCATATTTTTTCTTTCCTATGCTTACCCTGACCTTTCTTGATTTGCAATGTCAGGGTATCTGCTACCTTTTGCAGAAACGCCCCAAAAACTCTGTGTTGGAGTTGATCCTCCTGGGTATTCACTTCATAGCCTATTGTTCTACCCTCATCGCCCTTTTTGGTGCATGGAAAGCCGCTGTATTTATCCTTGTTCATCAGGCGCTCACCGGTCTGTATATGGGGTCGATTTTCGCGCCCAATCACAAAGGTATGCCCGTCTATGACGAAAATAGTCGGAGAGAATTTTTCTATCGACAGGTCTTAACCTCGCGTAATGTCCGATCTCACCCTTTGACTGACTTCTGGTATGGTGGCTTAAACTATCAAATTGAACACCATTTGTTTCCGGGCATGCCGCGTAACAATCTGTCGGCGGCCCATCATATCGTCATGGCCTTCTGTCAGGAACAACGTATTCCATATACCGAGGTCAGCTTTATGCAGTCATACAAAGAGATCCTCCATCACTTACATGAGGTAAGTGCGCCACTGCGCAGAGGAAAACTGGGCGCCGAAAAGGCTGCCCTCCGGTAGGCTTGCGGTGAGAGGCTGTGATGCGAAGCACGTTTGATTTGCGACCATTTTCTGATTTCGTCGCATGGGCAAAGAGCTTGCGTTCGTTTAACGCAAGGTGTATACTAACTGCCGTATTATCGCGTTGAGAGGAAGAAGGGTTTTTACCCCCTCTGTGAGGAGCTTTTTACGATGAAAGTCATTCTTTTACAAAACGTCGAGGGGCTGGGAGCAGCCGGAGACTTGAAAGAGGTCTCCAATGGCTACGCCCGCAACTATCTTTTGCCCCGCCGCCTGGCCGCTGGAGCAACGCCCGCGCTGGTCGCTAACCGCGCACAACGCGTCGCCGCCGAACAGCGTAAGCGAGAGAAGCAGGATGAGACCAATCGGCAACTGGCGGAGCGCCTGGGAGAGGTTTCGCTGACCTTCAAAGCGCGCGTTGGCAGCCAGGGACGCCTCTACGGCTCAATTACCAGCCAGGATATCGCATCGGCCTTGCGCACAGCCGAGAATCTTACCATCGACCGCCGCTCGATTGAGCTAGCGGAACCTATTCGCACTCCGGGCACGTTTAGTATCCCCGTAAGGGTGGCAACCGGATTGGAGCCAAAGCTTACAGTCAAAGTGGTTGACGAGTCTGAGAAGGTTGCCGCTGAGTAATGCCAGGCGGGGCAAGCCCCACTGGTCACAGGCGTATTTTTGCCTGGAGATACCATGCCACGCTGGTTATATCTGCTACTTATATTAGCCGTCGTTGCCCCCATCCTGGAGCTAGTTGGGGGAAGCCAACTAGAGACGGCTATTTTTGTTTTTTCAGCACTGAGCCTGATCCCTCTGGCCGCCTTGATCGGTTGGGCCACCGAGAACCTGGAATACTACGTCGGGCCTATTGCCGGCGGCCTGCTTAACGCAACCTTTGGCAATGCGCCCGAGATTATTATCGGCCTCTTTGCCCTCCAGCAAGGCTTACTTCAGGTGGTTAAGGCGTCGATCACCGGCTCGATTATCAGTAACGCTCTGCTGGTGCTGGGGGGCTCGATTGCGCTTGGCGGCTGGCGCTGGGGCAGACAATATTTTAGCAATCGCGACGCGGGCCAGTATTCCGCCATGATGGTGCTTTCGGTGGCCGGTCTGCTGATCCCGTATACCGCCACTACCGCTATTAAAAATCATAGTCGCCTGGAGTCTATAAGCATCGGCGTCGCCGTTATCCTGCTGCTGGTCTATACCATGTATCTGGCGCACCATATATTTCGTGTACGCTCGGTGCGCCGCAATCCCAGAGAGCGCAGGGGAGCGAAACTCGTTGCTCGCCCTCCCGTGCGCCCCGAGGAGGCCGAAGAGAATGGCGACGAGGACCACGGGAGCACAGCCATTACAGGAGGTGCAGCCCCGCAGGAGGTCGATACACGCAAACCACCCCGCCTGTGGATACTAATACTGATGCTCTTTATCGCGACGATTGGGACGGCGATCAATAGCGAACTGCTGGTGGGAGCAATTGTGCCGGTCGCGCAACAACTGGGCTGGTCAACGATATTTATCGGCCTGGTGATCATTCCCATCGTGGGGAACGCGGCCGAACATTCCAGTGCCCTTTTCGTGGCTTATCGCGACCGCATCGATTTGAGCATGGCTATTGCCGCCGGTTCTTCGATCCAGGTCGCGACCTTTGTGGCTCCGGTGCTGGTACTGATAAGCCTCTTTTTTACTACGCCGCTCGATCTGGTCTTCCAGCCATTAGAACTGGTGATCCTGGGACTGGCAACGATCCTGTTCACCTTCATCAGCCTGGATGGCGAAACCTCCTGGTTAGCGGGCGTTCAACTGGTCTCGGTGTACATCATGGCCTGCGTTGTATTCTTCCTGCTGCCCGGCTGAGCCGTCTTCACCATCGCTCGCGGGATCTGCGGCAAGAGATCGGAGGCGAGCAAACCGGCATCACCCACTATCTCGCTTACCAGCTCGGATGCGCCGGTGTGCAGGTAGACGCCCGCGCTGGCGGCATCGAAAGACGATAATCCCTGTGCCCGTAAGCCCGTTATCATACCTGCCAGCACGTCGCCCGTACCCGCTGAAGCCAGGGCTGGATTGGCCTGCCAGTTGATACGCGTCCGCCCTTCCGGTTCCGTCACAATCGTACATGCGCCTTTCAGCACCAGCACCACCTTCCACTCGCGCGCCTTGTTACGAGCCAGTTCCAGCCGATCAATATCGCCTCCCGAAACCTTCAATCCGCCGCACAAACGGCCCATTTCGCCTGGATGCGGCGTGATTACCGTTCCCGAGGGCAATAAGGTCCACCAGTGCTCCAGCGCCGAAAGATTATTGAGCCCATCCGCGTCAATCACAAGCTGCGGACGCGTCTTATCGGGCTGTCCGCGCAGGTATTCCAGAATTTGCAGGATCACCTCACGCGTATTCGGAGATTGTCCCAGACCGGGACCGATCAGCAACGTACTATACCCTTCCAGATGGCTGATAAGCTTCTTTGCGCGGTTGAAGCTCTCCGTATCCTCTTCGGGTAGCAAGACATAGGTTGCCTCGTGCAGCGAACCGGCATAGATGGGCAGCATACGTTCAGTGACCGCCAGCGTCACCAGGCCCGCACCCACCCGCAGCACGGCGCAGCCCGCGAGATAGGCCGAACCGGGATAGGGCAAGGAGCCGCAAAAGAGCATTACCTTGCCAAAAGTTCCCTTATTGCTCTCCAGCGGGCGCTGCGGCAACAGGTCACGAATAAGATCGCCGGTCAGCATCTCCGTCCGCAAATGGCTCTCCAGTTCAGGAGGAAGACCGATATCGCCAACGGATAGCTCGCCTATATAGGCGCGCCCGGGGAAGAAGAAGAAGCCCTGCTTGGGACAGGCCAGCGTAATAGTCATATCGGCTCGCACTGTGCCTGGATCAACCTCGCCAGTATCAGAATTGAGACCGGTCGGCAGGTCAATCGCGACAAAACGCAGCTCGGGACGTTTTTCGCGCTCCTGGTGGATACGCTGAATCAAAGCGCGCATATCGTCGGGGAGCGCCCGCGAATGACCGGTCCCCAGCAGGGCATCGACCACGTACGGAACGTGCCGGATGATCGCCTCCAACTCTGTCGCTGTCTCAGCCTCTTCCTCAGAGACCGCCTGTCCGCGTACAGTCAACCTGTGCTCTTTCCAGTGATACAGATGGACAATTGCTCCGGCCTGCTCCAGGTGGCGTGCCATCACCAGACCATCGCCGCCATTATTGCCCGGCCCGATCAGAAACAGTATTTCAAGGCCATTGATTGTATGATCAGCAGGTAAACAGGCGATAAAAATCTCCGCCGCGCTTTCTCCGGCATGTTGCATTAATAAAGATGAACTGAGCCCATACTGTTTATCTGCCTGCGCTTCCAATTCCCTCATCTCAGCCACGGTCACAATATGCATAGAGAGCCTCCAAATTTTCTTCTGGCACATTTATGATTCATAAAAACGTGGCAAGGAGACCCTGCGCTTTTAAGCCAGGGAGGAATTGCCACCTTTCCCTTTCTCGTATCCATAGCCGTCACCATGATGAATGATATGACAGTACTGGTATCCAATGCCTTGTATCGTCACCTGACGCGTGGTGATATCGAAAGAGCCTATGGTGCGTACTGCCACGCGTCCCGTATAGGTGCCTGTCTTCTTGCCCGATACCACAACCGCCTTGACGATATCCCCTGTCTGGAAGCCCTTCACCTTCCTGGCTTGCCTGGCAGTGGTACGAGGGAAGCCGTACCGATCCA
>DATGMF010000007.1:0-36616 GCA_035293765.1 Ktedonosporobacter sp. | reverse complement strand
ACAACGACCCTTGAAGCGTCTCTTTTCCTGCTCACCGATGAGGTGCCTGGGCCATCGTTTCCAGTTCTGTCTCCTTCTATGGACAAGCACATCGCTCTTGGATCTTTGCTTGTTCGTTTACGGCTTGCCCTTACACACAACGCGGCATGGTGTCAAGCTCTGGCCGATGGTTGGGTCTTCTTATTCAAGTTGCTGAAGGAACTGGAGGATTACTACCGACAGAAGGAAGCGCCTCGTCCTGGATATTCAGTGCCATCACCAGTTCATCTGGCTCAGCAAGAGAGCCTGATCCGTGTTGTCGTATGGTTTGATAATTGACTGAGGTCTGGTCATAAATAGAAAGCCAGGCTGGGGGCTTGTCCCCAGCCTGGCGTTGCCCCTGTCATGGTGGTAGTCACCCACCAAGGATAGGAGGCAACTCTATGGTATCCCAAGATGTAACTGTCCTATTTTTGTAGAAGGCAGGGCTATGGTTTCTCTCTCCCCATTGAGAAAAGAAAGACAGCGTTGTCAAGTAACTTCTTCTCTGCGCGCGCGGATCACCGAGGCAATGATCGCTATGGTGAGCACTCCCACGATGATGGCAAGAGAGGTCAGGGGCGAAATCGGGTAGATATCCGCCAGCAGCATCTTGACGCCCACGTACGTCAAAATCACCGCTAGCCCGGGCTTCAGGTAGTAAAACTTGTCGATGATGTTGGCAAAAACGAAGTACAGGGAACGCAGGCCGAGAATGGCGAAAACATTCGAGGTGTAGACGATGAAGGGGTCCTGCGTAACCCCGAAGATGGCCGGAATGGAATCGACCGCGAACACCAGGTCTGCGCTCTCAATGGCTAACAGGACGAGGAACAGGGGGGTAGCTAGCAGACGACCGGCCTGCCTCACAAAGAATCGCTCGCCTGCATAGTCTGCCGTTATCGGAATCAGGCGGCGCACGAAGCGGATGAAAGGATTTTTGTCCGGGTGAACCTCCGTCTCCCTCTTCAATCCCATTCTGACGCCCGTAAAGATCAGAAACGCGCCGAATAGATAGATAATCCAGTGGACCTCTTCCAGAAGGACAACGCCAACTGCGATCAGCATGCCGCGCATCAATAGCGCCCCCAGGATGCCCCAGAAGAGGACGCGGTGTTGATAGGCCGCGGGCACTTTAAAGTAGGTAAACAGCAGCGTAAAGACAAAAATGTTATCCACGCTGAGCGATTTTTCAATCAGATAACCGGTAAAAAATTGCAAGGCGGGCATGGGACCTCTAAGCAGGTAAAGACCGGCGTTAAAGAGCAACGCCAGCGCGATCCAGACCCCGCTCCAGATGGAGGCTTCTTTTAAAGAAACCGTATGGACTTTGCGATGAAACACTGCCAGATCAAGGGCCAGCATTGCCAGCACAAAGGCGGTGAATCCGATCCACGGCCATAAATTGTTTGCAAACATTGATGTTTTTCCCGCTGTGAGAGCGGCAAGCGCGGCATCGCTTCACAGCACCTTTTCTTATAGTTACCACTCTGGCTGTTTAATCAGGGGAAGCCTGAACCAGAATGTAGAGCCTTCCCCGGGAGTGCTCTGCACCCCTACCGTTCCTCCGTGCTGCTCAATGATGATGCGGCAAAGATGTAACCCCACTCCGAGTCCAACACCGGAGCCGCTTTCTCTCTCAACTCCTGGTACCCGGTAAAAGCGATCCCAGATGCGCTCATATTCTGCCTCGGCCAATCCAGGTCCTTCATCCCGAACGGAGACAAGGGCCTGCTGATCTTCGGTACGCAAAGAGACGGTGATAGGTCGATCAAATGGTGAGTATTTCAGTGCGTTGGTCAGGTAGTTACTTAACACCTGGATGAGACGTTCCAGATCGCCGGAGACGTAGACCTCTTCTCTGGCTGGCGGTTCCATGTTGATCGTGCGCGATGGCGTGATGCGGCGTTGATCTTCGACTGTATCCTGAACAAGCTGCACCAGATCGCAGGGCAGCAGATGAAGTTTGAGCGTCTGCATCTGAATCCGCGAAAGGTCCAGAAGGTCGTTTACCAGGCGATCCTGGACGGCGAGCTGACTCTTTGCGCGTTTGAGCAGTTCCTGAACGGGGGCAAACCCTCTGATCTCGTCTGCTAAGGGAATGTTTGAGGAAACAAGCCGTTTCACCTTGCGCTCGGCTAGCTGCAAACTTCCTCGCACAATGGTCAGCGGAGTTTTCAACTCGTGACAGACGATGCCAAGAAACTCTTCCATGCGGCGGTTGGCCTCGCGGGAAGCAAGTTCACTGGCCTGCGCCTGGGCGCGCTCTTGCTGAAGTCGCTCTCGTGCAAGAATCAGGGTCATCAAGCGGGCAACTGTCTGGATCAGGGTCATCTCATTAGCTGTATAGGTGTGTTCGCGGTTGCCGTCATCGACGCAGAGAACGCCGATCAGTGCGTCATTCACACAGATTGGCGCTGCCAACACTGTTTGCACATAATAAGGAAGTACCTGAGTATGCAGCGGCAGAGACATGCCATCGAGCATTACCACCTCATCATTTTTGAGATAAGAAACCAGCATCTCGCCCCCTATATGGTGTTCCAGATGGGGGGAGGAAGCAATTTGTTCTCTCCACTGTTGTTCTTCCTGCGCAGTAAAGCCCCTGCTTGCTACCAGTTCCATTACATCCTCTTCTGGCTCAATCATCAACAATGCTACATGTGTACTTTCAACAACGCTTGCAGTAAGCTCAACCAGCCGCTGCCCTAACTGCTGTGGTATGTTCTCTGATGGGGAAGCTTTCTCATCCTGAGGAAACCGTTCTGGAAATTCGACGAGTGCCTGTGCCATTGCCAGCAATGCGTTGAGCGCCTCTGAAGTGCGCTGTTCAAGTCGCCGCCGTTCTGTGACATCTCTGTATATCAACACGACGCGCTCTATGGTGCCGGTTTCATCCTGGATGGGGGCGCCGCTCATATTGAGCACAAGCTTGCGCCCTGGCGCTGTTTGTATCTGCACATCGGTAGCTTTGGTGCCGGTAAGCACTTCCCCCCGCAGGAGGCGCGAGAGTGGCTGGCGTTTGGTTGGCAACATCTGTCCTTGCTCATCATAAAGGATGGTTTGAGGCAAAAGATGCTGCGCTTCACGGATCTGGTCTTGTTCAGGCAATGAGTCGATGCCAAAGAGGGGCGATGTAGCCGCATTTGTCTGCAATACCTGCCCTTTCTTGTCATAGACGACGACGCTATCAGACATCGCGTCGAACGTTGCTGCTAATTGGCGCGCTCGGCAGGCAGCTTCCTGCTCAGCTTTTACGGCTCTCAAACGTGCCGATTCGCGCTGGCTGGCGAGGATGGAGATAATGGTGCCAACCGCCGCGAAGGTAAGCAATTGTAATAGACCATCCCAGGTGTAATTTCCTAATACCGCGAATGGTGGAATATACAGATAGTCGAGCACGAGCAGACTGAGAAGAGTCGCGAGCATTGCGGGACCCACGCCCCAGAGGAAAGCTGCAAGCACGATGGCAAACAGAAGCGGGATACCGGGAAAGGCGAATGAAGAGTTTAGTTCAGTTTCCAGCAAACCCAACCCTAAGCCAAGACCCACCAGCAGCAGCCCGGCGGGATAGCCGATCAGGGGATGACGCCAGCGCGGAAGTTGCGTGCTCGCGTATGTATATTTCTTTGTTACTGCTCGTACACGAGCAATTAACGGATCTGGGACATGGGCAGACATGAAGACCTCCACTTTTTGGTCGGGTAGCACCATGATTATAGCGATAGAGCCGTATTATACTGATGCAATCGTACTACGCCCACATGAATCCGGGCTGTGACATTGCTGAACTGAAGCTGAGAAAGGTTGAGTTGATGCCTGACGAAGCGTTAAGCGAAAGGAAGCCAGACGCTGAAGATGCTGCCTTGCCCTGGAACGCTCTCGGCGGTAATATATCCGCCAGCCTGCTCCGCCAGCGTTTTGGCAATTGCAAGCCCGAGCCCTGTTCCCTGACGGGAGCGGGCGCGGTCCGTACGATAGAAGCGCTCGAAGATATGAGGAAGTTCAGCAGGAGCGATACCAATGCCGGTATCACGCACCTGAAGCACCGCTTTATCGTCTTCTTGCTCTACTGAGATGATCACGCGTCCATCCCCGGTTTCCGCCCTGGGTGGAGTATATTTAAGTGCATTATCGAGTAAAATGAAGATAATTTGCCGCAGATGTTCCTCATTACCAGAGGCGCGTACCGGTTCGATGTGGCCGATCTCTAGTGTCAGCGGCGATTGTTCCGCGCTCAAGCGTCCGCGAAACTGGCGCACCAGTTGGAGCGTGAGGCGGTCGAGTTCGACGGGCTGAGCTGTCGTTGCGGTCGTTTGCTCCTGATCCGTAAAGGCCGCGTCCACGTTGGCATCGGCGTGGGCGAGCAATAATAATTCCTCGACCAATTGCGTCAGGCGTAGCGTTTCTACATACGCATCGTGCAGCATGCTATTGCGTTCTGCGGCAGGCAGGTCATCCTCGTGTTGTTGCAGAAAAGCCAGGTTACCCTGAATAGTGGTAAGGGGAGCGCGTAACTCATGGGAGGCATCGGCGACAAAGCGTCGCTGCCCCTGGATGGCTTTTTCCAGATTGGAGAGCATCTCGTTAAAGGCATCAACGACTTGGACCATCTCGTCATGGCTGCCCGGTCTCTTGACGCGCTGACTCAGGTTCCCGATGCGGGTGCCCTGCGCAGTTGTCAAAGCGATATTGCGCGCCGTCGTTGCCATTTCCGCTAATGGCTGCAATGCTCTGGCCGCAATAACCCATCCGCCTATCAGCGTACACAACAGGATGATAGCGCCGATGATCAGGAGCTGCGTTTGTAATTGTGACAGTGCCAGATTCACCTCACCGAGCGGTTTTGCCACCAGCAGCATGCCAATGGCGGGAGAAGTGGTGGAGGGGAAGTTGATGGGAACGGCCTCCACCAGGATGGTTTCACCAGCGACAACACTCTGGTACTGACTGGATTGCCCGGAAAGTATCGTTTGTACCGTATCTGCGTTCAGCGGAATTCGCGTAGTCGGCTCTCTATCAGAGTCATAGCGCGTATTGCCCTGAGCATCAATGACCTCAACCACGATTCCTGGCTCCTGATAGGTATTTAAGGTATGCAATGAGAGTTGAGCGGGCCAGTGCGGCGACGTGGGAAGCAGCTCGCGCTTTACCTCCGCCATTGCAACTCGCGCTTCGGCTTGAATAGAACTGGTTGCGCTCTCATAGAGTATACTGGTGGTCAGCCCCCAGACAAGCGCGGCGAAAAATATCAGAGCGGCTGCAACAAGCGTGCCATAGTAGAGCGTCAGGCGGACGCGCAGGGAGCGGGGAGATGGAAGACTGGCCTCAGAGCGTGAGGAGGCTGGTGGGAATGGGAGAAGGTCATTCTTTGAGGACATAGCCAACTCCGCGAATCGTATGAATGAGCCGGGGCTCGCCATTGGCCTCTAGCTTCGTGCGTAAATAGCCAATGTAAACCTCCATGACGTTAGAGGAGCCTGCAAAGTCCAGGCCCCAGACGCGATCCAGGATGATATCACGCGTGAGTACCTGGCGCGGACGACGCAGAAAAAGGGAGAGCAGCTCATATTCTGTGGGCGAGAGCTCAATCTCTCGTCCCCCTCGATGAGCGATTCGCGTGCCTGTGTCAAGCTCTACATCTGCGTAGCGCAATACCTCCTGCCGTTCCGCTTGATTTCTCCGCAGCAGAGCCTTAACGCGTGCCAGTAGCTCTTCAGGCGCGAAAGGTTTGACCAGATAATCGTCAGCGCCCACCTCCAGCCCCGTTACGCGATCAGCAATGGTATCGCGGGCAGTGAGCATTAAGATCGGCACATTGTCTCCGGCAGTCCTGAGCCTGCGAGCCACCTCAAGCCCATCGATGCCTGGTAGCATGATGTCAAGGATAATCAGATCGGCGGCACGCTCTAATATCTGTGTCAGAGCAGCGTGACCACTGTTCGCGATGGTCACGCTATACCCTTCATAGGCAAGAATGCGCCGCAGCAGTTCTGTAATGCGCGTATCATCGTCCACAACCAGGATATGAGCCTTCATCGATCCACCTCCAATCTTTGTATCGTCCACCTTCCCATCATATCATGAAAGCTTTTCCCCTGGCACATTTCAATGGCACCTGGCTATCAATGCACACATTATCCCGGTCGCTTTTCCCTGATTATCTCCATGAGTTCCGTGTAAGCTGGCTCATTCACAAGACTATAAGGAAATTTTGGCGGCGATAACGTGTGCATTGACACAGCTTTTACTTGTTCTCCATGCTCTTGATCATTTTCTCGCCCTCTTCCTTCAGGGATTTATCCGTGGCTTTGGAGATGGCCTCCTGCAAGCGTTCGATGTATTTGGTCCGCACGTTCTTCTTCCCTTTCATGGCGCCGCTGTGTTTCTCGGTAGCGGAGGACGTATGCGAGCCACCCTTCGAGCGATGATGGGAGCCAGAGCTGCTGATGAAGCTTTCTGCTTGCTGGAGCACGGCTTTTAACTGTCGATCACCCTTCGTTAGCGTTTTTTCTGGCTCTACAATCAGCGTGTCAAGGCCATCAGCATCAAGCAGGCGGGTTTTGCTGCTGTCGGTGCTGCAATATTGACAGTGGGGTGAGGTGGTGTCCTGGCCTATGAGGTAGTAGTCGCACTTCTTGTTGGGACAGTAGGAGAGGTCTTCATTCGGATAATCATACGAGCGGCTGTCGCAATTTGGGCATTCTGTGAGAGAATCATCATTAAAGACACATTTGCAATTTTCACAAAGAGCTGTTGGCATGAACGTATTCCTTTCTGGTCATTGGTCAAGAAAGGCGCTCGTTTCCCTTGAGAGGAGAAACCGGGGCCTTGCTGCTGAAAATGTTTTCGCTATAGGTGACTGTGTCCACTTCAAGTAAAACATGAAACGAAGGCGGAATGAAGGTCATCGAGTAGTCAAAGACGAGTCAAGGTGTGGAAAGAGAAACGACAATCACCCTTGACTTTTCCATCAACGGCGTGGTATGTTTTCTATTGAACAAAGTTCGATTTTAAAACAGTTGAATGCATGCAGGTATCAAGCGGGGTAGGAACGCTTGCCATGCGCTCTGGGGCCGGACGAGTTCGACCCTCAGTCCTGGAAGGATACCAATATTTTTATGGCAGAAGAAATCATCCCTGGCCTCTATCGTATTGCGATCATGCACCCGCGCTCGTCGCCGAAGCGCGTCAATGTCTACGCCGTGCTCGGTCCAGCAGGCGTCAGGCTGATCGATTGCGCGTGGAATACGGCGGAAGCTTATGAAGCGCTGGTGAATGAACTGCATGAAATCGGTGTACAGGTCGGAGACATCAGAGAGATCCTGGTGACGCATAACCACACGGATCACATTGGGCTGACCGAGCGCCTGGTGCAGGAATCCGGTGCGCGCCTGCTGATGCACCGCCTTGATGCCCGTTATCTCAGGTTCAGTCGGGAGGAACTGGAAAGCAGGCGCGCGGCCTGGCTCGCATGGCTGCGCAGCGGCGGCATGCCTGCGGACGAACTGGAAGCCATCATCAACCAGGGGAGGCGCATGAGCATGCAAATGCCAACCTTCTGGCCCGATGTGCTGCTTGAGGGAGGCGAGCAGCTGGACTGGAGCCCGTTCCACTTCGAGGTAATCTGGACGCCGGGACATAGCGCCGGGCTCGTCTGTCTCTATGAGCCGCAGCGCGCATTGTTAATTACCAGCGATCATGTGCTGGAGCATATCAGCCCGCACATCGGGCGCAGCGACGAGCCGGACGGTGACGCGCTGGGCGATTACCTGCGCTCGTTGCAGGCTGTGCGTAATCTCCCGGCGCGTTTTGTGTTGCCAGGACACGGCAGGCCCATTGCGAACCTTGCCGCGCGTGTCGATGAGCTTGAGGAGCATCACCAGCGCCGTCTGGAAGAGGTTCTACGCGTGCTGGCAGAGGACGAGCAGACGGCCTATGACATTGCAGGCAACCTCTCATGGAAACGCGCACAGGACGGCTGGCAGCGGCTTTCGCTCTTCGAGCGCAGTTCGGCTCTCGATGAAACCTGCTCGCACCTGGATTATCTGGTGAAGCGGCAGCAGGTCAGCAGGCAACTCCAGGATGGCGTAACCGTCTATCAGCGTAGCGCGAAGCTACCGGTCGATGCATAATTGCAGGCGATCAGGATATTGAGAATGGTTTGCATGAAGAAAGCAGGGACAGATAAAAGGAGATGGATATGAGCGCAGAAGAGAAAAATAGGGCGATTGAGCACCTGGACGTCCTGATTGTCGGAGCCGGCATCTCCGGGGTCTGCATGGCCTATTATCTACAGGCACGTTGCCCACAGAAGCGCTATGCTATTTTTGAGGGCCGTGAAGCGAGCGGCGGGACGTGGGATTTGTTCCAGTATCCGGGCGTGCGTTCCGACTCTGATATGTACACGCTTGGATACAACTTTCGTCCCTGGCAGGATGCCAGGGTGATTGCCGATGGGCCATCTATCTTGCAGTACCTGCGTGAGACTGCGGCGACGTTTGGCATTGACCGGCAGATCAGGTTCAACCACCGGGTGCGGCGTGCCGCCTGGTCTTCTGCGGACGCGCGCTGGACGGTTGAGGCCGTACGTGGGCCGGAGCAAGAGGCCATCACTGTTACCTGCAATTTTCTATGTATGTGTACCGGCTACTACGATTATGAGCACGGATATACGCCTGAATGGCCTGGCGTTGAACGCTTTGCCGGACAGATCGTTCATCCGCAGCACTGGCCTGAAGATCTCGACTATAAGGGCAAGCGGGTCGTCGTCATCGGGAGCGGGGCAACAGCCGTCACGTTAATCCCGGCGATGGCAGAGCAGGCTGCCCACGTCACGATGCTTCAGCGTTCTCCGACCTATATTGTGGCGCGGCCCGTGAAAGAAGATGGAGGGAAACGCGGCCCTCTGTCGGCCAGGCTGATCCATCATCTTGGGCGCTGGCAATCGATTCTCTTTGGCATCTACTTCTATGCCCTCACCCGCCGCCGACCCGAGCTGGCGAAGAAGCGACTGCTGGACATGGTGCGCCAGGAGCTTGGCGACGGATACGACATCGACACACATTTGACGCCAAAGTACAATCCCTGGGATCAACGGCTGTGTTTAGCGCCAAACGGGGACTTCTTCACCGCGCTCAAATCCGGCAACGTCTCGATTGTCACGGACCATATTGAGACCTTCACCGAAAAGGGCATCAAGCTGCGTTCCGGCGATGAACTGGCCGCGGACATCATCGTAACCGCCACCGGTCTGACTATGAAGCTCATGAGCGGCGTACAACTCGTCGTCGATGGTAGCCCCGTGGATTCCTCAAAAATGCTCATCTATAGAGGCATGATGTACCGCGATGTTCCCAACCTTGCCTTCGTCTTTGGCTACATCAACGCCTCCTGGACGCTGAAGTGCGAGCTCATCACGCAGCGCGTGTGCCGAATCTTGAACTACATGGATCGGCATGGTTACGCCCAATGTACCCCGCGCCTCAGGGAGCAGGGGATCGCAGAAGAGCCGATGCTGGTAGGGTTTACCTCGGGCTATGTACAGCGCGCAGGCGACATAATGCCGCGCCAGGGACCGAGCAACCCCTGGAGGATGCATCAGAATTACCTGCGTGACGTGTGGAGTTTGCGCTTCAGCAGCGTCAACGACGGCACAATGGAGTTTACGCGTCCTGGCGATCACGCGCGACCGAACGAGCCAGCGGAAAAGGGGATGGGGGAAGGAGCAACGCAGGCGCTTCTTTCTTAAATATGGCAGCAGGAGCCAGCGTCGTTGAATACAAAGAGGATAGATAGGACAACATGTTATCCCGTCTATCCTTTTCTCAAGGGTTCGGCTTACCGCACGTTTACTTCTTCGTCGGGAAGAGAGATGCGAGGGTGTTAGCGTGCGCCTGTACCTGGTCTTTGGTCGAGGCGTCAAGCAGGCCAAGCTCTTCCAGCGTTCCCAGTGGATTCAGGACGAAGCGTTTTCCCAGCCCCGGGTTCGAGCGCAAACGTTGGAACAGCTTTTCTTCCACCGGTTTGAACAGCGTTTCCAGTGCTTGCAGAGCCTCAGCCGCTCCAGGCGTTTGCGCGACCGCCGGGTGCGTTGCCACGGAAGCGGCGCTCGTGGCGTGCGCAGGGGCTGCGGGCTGACCAATCGCGCGCAAGACCACCGAGACGTCCCCGATATGCTGGACGTTCGGATCGTCAACAGGACGACCTGCCGCCCGGGCGAATTCTTCTTTTGAGAAGCGAACAACAACTGGCATTTCATAACTCATAGATCGACTCCTTTTTCTTTGCGCATTTCTTTCAGCGTGCGTGATTTTCAATCTGGGGATTCTGCGCCCCCACTGTCGCGTGAGCGTCTTGCGTCGGCACATCGTTGAGCACCGGGATGATGCCTCCCAGTTGCAGGGGCATAGGCATCAGTGCCTGTTCGATGGTGAAGACCTCCATATATGTCCAGGTAACATTAGAGGAGATGGTAAGCGGCAGGCTGTTGGCGAGCAGCTCTCCGGCTTTGTTATTAGCAACCGTGGCGACGATGTAAACGATTAACGCCTCGACTGCTGCGACAAGTCCGCCCGCAATGGGACCCATAACGAGCGTCATCAGCGCGGCCAGTCCCGCGGTTGTGATGTACACCCAGGTGGCAACATCGACGGACGTGCTCGAATCGTGAGAGACCTGCACCAGATCGAGCGTCTGTGTGGTGCCGCTGTTTGTCAGTTGGAGTTGATAGGTAGCAGTGGCATTGAAATTGATCGTGATGCCCGGCGAAGCCTCGACATGCCCGGTCAGGCTGATATCCAGCAAATTGTTGTTGATCACAGCGTTGAAGGAAGACAGCACGGGATTGTAATCCATATTCAGAGTGATGTCGCCATTATTCACAACCTGCCAGGAGCCTGCATTGTACACTGGCATGAGATGGTCCGCTGAGACCCCTAGAGAGGAGACAATGCCGGGCATCAGAATGTACTGCACAAAAATTTGATTCGATAGGAGGACTGCCGAATCACAGGTTGGCGTTCCTACCGGAATGGTGCCTCTGGCGATGTCCTGATTCCCAGGAACCGTGTTAATCGTCAGCATCTGGAAGCCAAAAACCGAGCTGTTTGGATCGGCGGTATTGGTATCGATGGCGTATTCACACAATGTTGGGATGATATAGGCATAGTCTTGTTGAGCGCCATTCAGATTGACGGTGGCGATATCATAGGTATTGCCGCCCAGAGTTTCTTTGAGGAAATTCAGCAGGACGATATCGATAGTATTCTGATCAATGCCGGGAGGAGGGTTTTTGACCTGAACCGCCTGGATTGCATCAGGGGAAACAAAATTGATCTGGAAGATGTAATCGGAACTACCATCTTCGTGCTCAATGGGTGATTTGATCTCGGTGAGTAAACACGTCACATCGAGAAGAACGCCCGCGAGCGGATAGGTGATATTTCCTATAGTCATTGTGCCGCCGGTGAAAGGAATCTCGACGATGACCAGTTTGCCGCTGCCGCCAGCAAGGTTCCAGGGGCCGAGGTCGGCGTCAATATAGGCCGGGAATTCCATGCCGAACATCTTGATGGTGAATGCACCTGTTGCATGATGAGGCAGCTTATCATCGTTGTAAGCGAGAACCAGGGCTTTGTTCACATTGGCCTGGGAGGTGGCAACCATTGTATCCCAGCCATTCATATAGTCATTACTCATGATCTCCTCCTTGAGGGAAAACTACTTGATAGGATATTGCGCGTCTACAAGTCCATTGTCCAGGAACGTGTGCTCTACAAGGTTTCGGCGTCACAATCATGCTTTGTTCTCCTTTTCATCTGCTGTACGACTGTTCATGTAGGAAGTATAGGGATTAGCAGGGTGAGCTGTCTTCACCCTTCGCAGGGTGAATTTTTAGTGAATGGAGACAGAAAAACAGGTTGCCCATGTTCAGCTTTTCACGTAGACTTGTGTTGGGGACTGTCAATAGGATTGTTGGAGACTAAAGATGTCCGACGCTTGTTAGGGGACATAACAAGTCTAGAGCAATGCAATCGGCTCTCATCGAGGAGGTTGAAAGGCGGTCACAAGGACTACGTACGAAAAACCTCTACCCCCCCAATTTCCAATTTGACACTCATAATACTCGTGACCGCGCTCATTTTGATAGTGAAACGGCAGTCAACACCATCAATTTGAAATTCCGCGCATTTCTCCAATGACTTGAGCGTGGCAAAAGGCATCAACAGCCTCACCAGTTCCTGCTCTTTGCGTTTGAGAAAAAAGATCTGGTGGGAGAGATTATCCCTGCGCATATATTCCAGAGCGTGTTCTGTCCCATTTAAAAGAAAAAGAATCATGCCTTTGTTACCTTCTCTAGAAGGTTGGTACGTCGCACGTATCTTCGTTGGCTTGATTGGGGGATGAACAACTCCCGGGTCTGGTCCATGAGCGCCACGAATACCCCGGATCAATTGGTGCAGAGGATCTGGCCTCTCTTGACGAAAATCAACCCACATCATGCCCTTTAAAAAAAGAGGGATCTCCGGTTCTGAAGGGGCGCTGCTCATAATTACGGGGATGACGGGACAGCCACGGCTGACAAATTCACGCAGAAAAGCTTCCGCTTCAAGCCAGTGCCAGTTTCTTATGCCATGAGCGCCAAAGAAGATCGCAGCCGATTTGATGTGCGCTATCTGGTCTTCCAATGCACGCTGCCAGGGGCATCCTGGCAACAATTCCCATTCATCTAACCAGGGTCTGATCTGCTCTTTTTGTAATTGCCGTCCAATTTCTCTGACCTCTTCCTTATCAAGGCTGTTATGGCAAAGAAAAACATCAAATTCCTTTATTTTATTACTCGATAGCATATCATTGTTACTTTCTTTTAATGTGGGAGAAGTCTTGATCCGAAGAGGTACATCCGCGTCGCCAGAAATCGCTACACGATCCGAGTCATCTCGTCGAGGCATCGTTTGTTGTGTGACGTATTCTTGGATAAAGTGCAGCATGTAGACGGCAGAGGCGCGGGCGGCGTAGTCATGATAGTTGTCATTCTTCTGTCCATCCGCGTAGTCACACACGCCTTTGACGACCAGTGCGTGAGACTGTGGCAAGGAACGAAGCGCGAGATAGAAAGTGGCGGCCTCCATGTCAAGCCCAAGCGTTTTGCGGTTCCGATACTCAGTCAACCAGGGAAATAGATTGTCTGCACGGACAGCCATCCCTGACGCCATCGGAGCTATATGGCGCTCTGATTGTGCAAAATCATTCAATAGGCGACATTTCAATGCATCGACCGGTTTTCGCCAGCCGTCAAAGCCTTTCACATATTGAAGCACGCGGGCTGTTGGATGGGCCGTTTTCAGTTCCGGCTGGTGCTGCTGTCCATCTGATCCGCTCACTATCTTCCCTTCTTCATAATGATAGGCATATTCAGCAATGACAAGGTCACCTAGATGGACTTTTTCTTGATAGCCTGCGCAGAAGCCTGTCATGGCAGCGAAACGAGGGCGGAACTCCTCCAGAAAGGGCCTGAGATCTAAACCTGTACGCACAGGGCCGCTCTCAGGCAGCCAACTCACCAACACCGTTAGAGGTTCTCCGCAATTATTCTGAATTGTGGACCATCTGTATTCATATTGATCTAAACGACTAAAGGCTTGAGTAAAAGATACTGCGTAGTGTAGCTGGAACTCATCAATGAGCGCACTGGCCTCTTCATATAGAGCGCAAACAATACAAACATCAAACAGGCGAGGCTGTTTTTCCATCACGAACACTCTTCTTTCCACTCGTACTAGTTGCTGCTGCTAAAGGTTCGTTATCTGGACGGGATCAAAATTTATTGTAGGCCCTATAAAAGGGTTTTCCTGGATCACAACAGTAAGCGTATACGTCGTATCCTGTGTGGGAACAAAGGCAAAGATTGCTTGTATCTTTACTGGATCGCTGTTCGCAAGAGTACCACTCTTCGGAGTAACATTCGCAGGAATCTGATTTTGCGCCCCACTGGCTAACAACTCAAATGTATCTATTCCGTAGTCCATGCTGCTCCCTGATACGTTTTGCAGAGAGATATTCCAGATCATATTCCCGTTTGCAGCATTAACCTGAATAGTTGTGATTGTCACACGAATGGGATCATTACAATTTGTTCCACAGGTTAACAACAAATTCTCAGTAATTGTCCCGCTTGGAACTGTGGCTGCAGGTGTAGGTTGTGTTGCTGCAGACGTAGATGTGGGTAGCGCCGTCTGCGTTGCGACTGGTGTGGATGTGGGCTGCACCGCCTGCGTTGCGACTGCCGGAGACGTTGCTTGTCCTGGTTGTTGAACAGATGGACGGGTGAGGAGCAACGTCGTCGTTGTAGTAGCCAGAACAAGCACCAGGACAGCCAGAATGGTTGCTATGACTTTCCACCCATTGCGTTTCGGTTTTGCTGGTTCGCTAATCTTTTCTTGGAGTTGGGCACGGTGTTGTGTAATCGGTCCTCCCTGCGCAAGCTGCCTATAATATGCTTCTTCTCCTGGCGGATAGCTTTCCAGAGGTGGCGGTGGTGCGACCGGTGTTTCTGTGTGCGGATAGGGCGACAGCGGATACGGTTGATCCGTCGAGCTAAGCGAATCTGGCGACTGAGCCATAGATAGTTTTTCCGATTGGGAAGAAGACGAAAGCTGTCCGGTGGAGTTTGTCGGATCTGGTGATGATGGTTGCATAGTTTTTCTCCTGAACATAGTCATTGATAATACAGCGAGAAGTAGGATCAAAAAGGACTTGTCATTCTGAGCATTCAAAAACTCTACTTTAATAGAAGGAGCATACTCTCCAGGCAGCACTTGAGGAAGTGCAACTTGATGGTGTCTTGATGGTGTTTTTGCTTTTACATGACGGTAATTGTAGCTAATGTTATAAGCTTATCCACAGGAATATTATCAGGATACCAGGTGGTTCCATAGAGAAACATTATGAGCACAAACGATATCTTTATTCTTTTGCAGGCATAGCAGTAATCAGCGACGGAGTTCCCGCGATTGCCGCAAAGGCATCGGCATAGCCCAGCAACGTCGGTCGGAGCGTGATCATTTCCTGACGTAATTTGTCATATTGCTCCCACCGTCGTTCGTGCTCCAGAACCCCTACGGTCATTGGCCGCCGATCCTCATAGTCTTTAAGCAAGGGGTGCCACTTTGAGAGGAAAGGACGCAGGGCCAGATTAAGCATTCTGACGGCCAGAAATGAGACGGACCGCTCTGGCTCGGCGTCAGGAGGAGTCTGGAAAGGGCCAAGCTGACGAAGGATGATTCTGGTAGTCTGAAAGAGGGAATAGAACGAAGTTAATGCCTCGTGCAGTAGTCCTCGGTCGTCCTCAAGAATGGTCATAGGAACACGCGTGACCAGTTCTACATGGATCTCCCAGGCTGCCTGTTTTTCCGCCTCATCTGGCCTCCATGCCTGCGTCGCCATCCGCTGATGAGGATCTTGAAAGAGGCCCAATTCCTGAGGGCTCATGGCAAAAAGGCGGCACAATTTCTGAATCGAGGAGGGATATGGAATCCTTCCGCTTTCCCAGCGCCGCACTGCATCAATACTTACATCTACCTGTTCCGCAACATAAGCCTGGGTCCATCCTCTTTTTTTTCTTGCCAGGGCCAGTGGCGCCTGATCTGAGGATGAAGAGTGGTTTACCATAGCACACCCCCATAAAACAGACCAGCTCAACATTATATGCTAATATATTAAATTGTAACCCAAGACTATTTATTGTCTTCTGCTGATTTAATCATAGCATATTACATTGAATATTGCAATTGCATAAATTTTGTTATTTTACAATATTGCGTCACCCCATCACTCGAAACAATTCTGTACGTCAGCTAACGATTCCCGCCGGGTTGCCCATGTTCAGCTTTTCACGTATACTTGTATTGGGGACTATCAATAGGGATTGTTGGGGACTAAAGGTGTCCGACGATTGTTGGGGGACACAACGAGTCTAAGGAACGATGCTATGCCGAAACCTGCCACACACGCTCTCGTCTGGTCTTCTGAGCACAATATCTATGCTGTCTACGAACGGGGACAACAACGGTTTTCTTCCCTATCAGCAGACGATGAAAGGTGGCGAACCTGGCTGGCCGAGCGCAGTTCATTCTCTTTCCAGGGCAGGCGCGGCCATCTCACCCTGCTTAAAGAGACACGGGCACGCGGCAACGAGGGTTATTGGTACGCATATCGTCGCCAGGGTGAACGCCGGATCAAGCAATACGCTGGACGCACGCTAACTCTGACGATTGCTCGCCTGGAAGAACTGGCCCATACTCCCGACAAGTATCCCTCCATTGATCGGCTCCCGCAGCAGGACCGGCAAGAGTACAGCGAGCATGAAGTCCCTCACCAGATGCAACGAACATCGGCTGTCGTGCTCGAAATCCCCCGGCAATCAGTGCAAGAACGCGCATGGCAGCAAACATCTCAGCCGGTGCAACCGCTATGTGTGACGGACGACGCCGCTCCCACCTCGCAGCTAGCGATATCGCGGGGACCCCTGCTGGCTTCCAGGTTACGTCCGCCGCCTCTACAGGCTGCGCTCATTCCACGCGAACGTCTGCATACGTTATTGGATGCCAGCCTTGCATACAGGCTCACGCTGCTCTCGGCTCCGGCTGGCTGCGGCAAAACCACGCTGTTAGCGCAATGGCTCGCTTGCCGCCGCCTGCCAGTGGCGTGGCTCACCCTGGAGCGTGAGCAAAACGAGCCGCAACGTTTCCTGGCGTATTTGATCGGAGCACTTCAGCGCGTCCATCCTGACCTCAGCGCGAGCATACTGACCGGCGTCCAGGAGGGACAGGTTGCCCTGAGCGAAGGGATCGTTCTCTTGCTCAACGAACTGGCCGCATCACCCACACAGATCATCCTCGTTCTTGATAACTATCACCTGATTGAGCAGCAATGTATTCATCATGCGCTCAAACTCCTCCTCGCTCATCTGCCCACACATGTCCATATGATTATCGCGACCCGCAGTGAACCGCCGGGTCTGCTTGTCCGTTTGCGCGCTTCTGGAGAGTTTACGGAACTGGGAACCGACGCACTTCGTCTGACCCGTGAAGAGTTGGAGGAGTTGCTTACCCGTGTGCTGCATCTCACACCTGAACCGAAAGAGTTGGATGTGCTGGCCGAGCGCGTCGAGGGCTGGATTGCTGGCCTGTACCTGGCGAGAAGCTCCTTGCAGGGCCAGATGGATTTTGCGCATTTGCTCGCCGCCTGTGCTGGCACGAACCGGCACATTCAGACCTATTTTGTTGAAGAGGTGTTGGCGGACCTCCCACGAGAAACGCAAACTTTCCTGCTCCATACTTCGCTGCTTGAGCGCTGCAATAGCGCGCTCTGTGCGGCTGTAACGGATCAAGAGAACACTGCGCATATGCTGGAAGAACTCGCACGCGCCAATCTGTTCTGCTGCCCACTAGCTGAGCAAGAGGGGTGGTATCGCTACCACCCGCTCTTTGCCAGCGCGTTACGCCATTTTTTGTTACGTACCCAGCCGGAGTTGCTTGCCATACTGCACCTGCGAGCCAGCCGCTGGTTCGAGGCCCACTCCTTGCCCACAGAGGCCATCGAGCACGCTCTGGCGGCCCGGGACCATCCGCGCGCAGCCACCTTGATAGAGGGAGTTGCCCAGAGCATGATCAGTGAGGGGAAATTGACTATCCTGCAAACCTGGCTCGACTCCTTGCCTGAGGAGGTTGTGCGCTCCAGCCCTCGCCTCTGCATCTGCCGGATCTGGCAAGAGTTCATTACCTCGCAGCCCAGTACCTTCATCCTGTGGGTTGAGGCGGCGGAACAGGCGCTCCATCGGCTTGAGGAAACGCTGTCTCCGCCGACGGTTGCCGCGCTTCAGAGTGAGATCATTGCGCTCCGCTCGGTCTATACCATTTCGTTCGCTGACTTCTCTTCCGCCATTGCCTCCTGCCAGCAGGCTCTGCAACAACTGCCCGCCGATAGTCACTATCTGCGCGGCCTGATTTTAATGCTCCTGGGTTTGGCTTACACGCGCAGCATCGACGTGGGCACGGCTGCGCGGCTGCTCTCTGAGGCCAAAAGCAACCTCCAGGCGGCAGGACATGCGCTTCTCTTGCCCTATGCGATGATGGCGCAGGCAGAGCTGTATGCTGTACAGGGCTATCCCTTTCAAACTGCGAAGCTCTATCGTCACATTCTTGCTTTGGAGACCGAACCGAGTATCTCCTCGTTTTTTTCGGCAGGCTTCGCCCATCTTGGATTGGGGTGTCTTTTATGGGAGTGGAATAATCTTGCTGAGGCCAGATATCATTTGCTGCAAGCCTGGACGATGGGGCAATACACGCGGACGACTACGATTCTCTTCGATAGCGCACTGCTGCTCGTTCTGATAGCGCAGGCGCAGGGAGACAGCGCGGCCACACAATCCTGGCTGCAACAACTGGATTCACTCAGTCGGCGTGCCAGCTATATCGAGCAGACTGAAATAATCGCACCTCTGCGCGCTCGCTTTGCTCTGAGAGAGGGCCGCCTGGAAGAGGCGTTGTTCTGGATGCACGAACAGAATCAGCGCAGCGCTGCCCCCGGCTATAAACGCAGCCAGCTTCTTGATTTGACGAGTGTGCGTGTGCTGATTGCTGCGGGTCAGGCTGGCATTGAGCCGGACGCTGGCACCCGCGCGCTTGAACTCTTAGAGCACTGGTTCATCACAGCCGAGCAAGCAGGAAGAGTGAGTGTATTGGTAGAGATCCTGATCTTGCAAGCCCTGGCGCTCCAACTTCAGCATGATGGCGCAGGCGCGCTGAAGCGAGTGCAGCGCGCTGTCACCCTGGCAGAGCCGGGCAGATATATCCGTGTGTTTGTGACTGAGGGCGACCCACTGGCCCGGCTTTTGCGCCATCTGCTTGAGCAGCAGCGTGCCCAGAAAGTCAGCGGACAGGCCATCAGCATCGCCTATCTCTCCACGCTGCTCAAAGCCTTTACACAGTCTGGCACTTTTTCTCTATCAACCTCACACGCTGAGTCCCAACCACTCCTTGATCCATTGAGCTTGCGTGAACGCGAAGTCCTCCGCTTGCTCGCAGCCGGGCGCAAGAATCGCGAGATTGCCGACGAACTGGTTGTGGTCACCGGGACGGTCAAAGCGCATATCAATACGATCTATCAGAAACTCGGGGCCACCAACCGCGTTCAAGCTATCACGCGCGCGCGAGCTCTCGGCCTCCTCCCGTAGGGACCCGATTTATCGCGTCCGACTCCCCCTGGAAAAGTTATCCCCACATTTGCCCTTTGGTAGAGGTGCTAATGGGATGTGTTTGGGTACACTCAGAAGTATCAGACGTTTTTTCCGCAGCGAGAGCAAAGAACCATCAGCAGAAAAGGAAGCGTAATGAATCCACACACTGAAACGGCAATCAGCACCGCTCAACTTGCAGGCTTTGAGGACGATGTACGCGCCGCGCTCCAGGATGGCAAGGTGCCAGGCGCTGCTGTTATCATCATCAAAGATGACAGGGTGCTGCTCTCTCAAGGCTTTGGCAAGCGCAACGTGGCCGAGGATCTGGACGTGACGCCACGCACGCTTTTCCCGATTGGTTCGTCCGGCAAGGCATTTACTGCGGCGGCGATTGCGCTGCTGGTAGATGAAGGCAAACTGGAGTGGGATAAGCCGGTCAAACACTACCTGCCCACCTTTAAGCTACAAGATCAATTTGCGACTGAGCGTATGACCCCCCGCGACCTGCTCACCCACCGTTCTGGTTTGCCACGCCACGAGTTTTTGTGGTATGGATCGAACTTCACGCGCAAAGAAGTTGTTGAGCGTTTAGCGCACCTTGAGCCGAGCGCAGATTTTCGTACAACCTATCAGTATAACAATTTGATGTTTGTCACCGCAGGCTATCTGATTGAGCACGTCACGGGCCAGTCGTGGGAAGCGTTTGTGACGGAGCGCATCCTCAAGCCGCTCGGTATGCACAGCACAACGCTCTCCCCGCGCGACTCGCAGCGAACCGACGATTACGCGTTGCCCTACGCTGAAAAGGAGGATGAAGTCAAAGAGATCCCCTTCTATGATAAGTGGCAAATTATTGCCCCGGCGGGAGGCGTCAACACCAACCTCGAAGACATACAGCACTGGTTGCTCTGCCATTTACATGGAGGCAAGCACGGGGAGACACAGCTGCTGGCAAGCGAGCAGCTCGCGCAAAACCACCTGCCGCATACCCCTATCCCACCAGGGGGAACCATCCCAATGGGCCAGCATCCAGAGTTCGCCCACTGGTGCTATGGCATGGGCTGGTTCATTGGCTCGTATCGCGGCCATCGCATAGTGCAGCACGGGGGCTCAATTGATGGTTTTATGGCTGAGGTCGTGCTTTTACCCGACGATAATGCAGCAGTGGCCGTCTTCACCAATCGCGGTGGTACTCTCGCTCCTTACATCATCGCCTTTACTGCCTGTGATCGTCTACTTGGCGCGGAAAAGGCAGATTGGAACGGACGCTTGCAGAAAGAGTTCGCGGATCTCAGAGCCCAGGCGGAAAAGCAGCTTGCGGAGTTACAGAAAGCCGAGCCTGCGATCCCCGATACTCACCCATCGCATCAGCTTCATGCCTATTGCGGGCGCTATGAGCATCCCGGCTATGGTGTTGTGACCATCGGCCAGGAAGGCGACCAGTTGCGGTTCATCTATAATGATATCCCCTCATCCCTGACCCACATCCACTACGACATTTTCGAGTTGCACCTCGAACGCTTTGAATTCAAAGCAAAGGTCTCGTTTGTCACTTCCGAGAAAGGAGAGATTGAGAGCCTGACCGTCAAGTTGGAGCCGACGGTGAAAGCGCAGGTTTTCACGCGCGTGCCAGATGCACCAACAACCTGAAGCTTTTTTGGCTGATAGAGCATGGCTTGCGCTGCCTGGTGTATTTCGTACCTTAGTATTTTTTCAGTATCCTCAAGCGGATCGAGATAACTACGCACTCTCGCCGCCTCCCTTGAGGGCTACTATATATGTCATTTCCGAAGATGTCAAGTGGAAATGCATTAGGGGGTTTTCCTATGCGAGAACACACATATGCTCGTTCAATTTTGTTTTCCACCTTCATGTGTCTACTGCTCCTGTGGATGGTTGCTTGCGGCGGCCCAAACCCTAATCCGCAGAGCAACGCGCCCGCCGCGCCTCCTGACAAACAGGTGTTACGTCTCCCCATTGGCGCCGCAGACTTCTCTTCGCTCGATCCAGCTGTGAGCGATGCAGCGACGGACTTCACGGCTGTCAGTTTGATCTTTCCTGGCCTGGTGCGACTCAACAGCGACAACTCAGTGGCGCTCGATCTGGCTGCTTCTTATAAGGTGTCCCCAGACGGGCTGTCTTATACGTTTACGCTTCATCCCAACCTGACCTTTAGTGATGGTGCCCCCCTGACTGCAACCGATGTCGCCTATAGCATCAACCGGACCTTAGCGCCAGCGACTGCATCTCCTACCGCCTCGTTTCTGTCGGCTATCAAAGATTTTCTTCCCAGGCTCAATGGCAAGATCCCCACGTTGATTGGCGATAGTCTCATTGTGAACGACAGTCAGACCATTACCATCGTTTTGGGTGCTCCTGCTCCCTATTTTCTGCAAGAGCTGGCCGGACTGAATACCCATGTAGTTAAAAAAGCCTTGATTGACAAATATGGTACCTCCTGGACGGAGCATTTAACGGAAGGCGCCGGGGCCGGGATCTTCAAGGTTGCCAGCTATAGCCATAGCCAGGGGATGGTTCTGGTTCCCAACCCTGCCTACTATGGGGCCAAAGCCCGCTTGCAAAAGCTTGAGTTCTTGCCCTCAGGTGATCCGGCTACCGTCTATAAAGAGTATCTGGCCGGTCAGATTGACGATGCAGGCATTCCACTGACCGATCTTGCCAGCGCCAGATCCCGCAAAGACTACCACCATGCCCCCGCTCTCAGTATCGGTTTCCTGGAAATCAACTTCCTGACCAGGCCTTTCGACAACGTCCACATCCGTCAAGCTTTTGCCCTGGCCATCGACAAGAATGTATTAGCCAGCACTGTCTTGCACGGTGCATACACGCCGACCAATCACCTCTTACCGCAGGGCATGCCCGGTTATAACCAGCAACTAACGGGACCCGCAGGAGTCAGCAGTACCGTAGGCGACAAAACAAAAGCGCAACAACTGCTGCAACAAGGTTTGCAGGAGGCTGGATACAGCAGTGTGAGTGCGTTACCCGCCATCACCTTGACGGTTGCAAACGCGGGTCAGGATCTCCAGAATGAGGCAGAGGCGATTGTCCAACAATGGCAGAACGCCCTCGGCATTACGGTGCAATTAAAAACAGAGGACACGCCGACCTTCATCTCGCGCGATCTGCCTGCTACCCTCGGTCACGCTGGCCCTCTGCAAATCTGGCTCTTGGGGTACACGTATCTTGCCGATCCTTTCTTCTGGCTCAATACGTTCTTTGGCGCAGGAGGATCGCTCAACGACACAAACTATGGACAAACTCCTGCACAAAAGGCGGTCCAGCAAGAGTTGGCGGCGGCTGCAACGAATGGCAACCCTCAGCAACGCATGCAGCAATACAACGATGCTGAGCAGAAAATTGTCAACGACGTGGCCTGGATACCTCTGGTCCAGGGAGGAATCGATGTCTTGATCAATCCTAAAGTGCAGAATCTCGCCGCAAATGGCCCCACCAAGACCTGGAGCGATATCTACATCTCGGTGTAGTACAGGAAGATAGCTCAAAAGAGCTTTCCAGAGCCCCGGAGTTTGCTGGTCAGCGCCAGTTCATGAACTGGCGCTGACCAGCAAACTCCGGGTAGATTAGAGGAGAAAAGGGGTATTTTCGTGATCCAGATGCTTCTAAAGCGGCTGGTTGGCCTGATCCTGATTGTGCTGGCAATCACCTTCGTGACCTTCATTCTAGGGTATTTCGCTCCTGGCGATCCTATTCGCATCCTTTTAGGACAGCAATTTAATCCAACAGTGTATGCCTTGCTCAGGCATAAGTATGGTCTCGATCAGCCCTGGTATCAACAGTACGGGGCCTTCCTCATCAATCTCTTGCGCTTCAACCTGGGCATCTCTTTCACTCAGACAAATCGCCCGGTCTGGGATATTCTCAAAGAGGGTGTGCCAATCTCCGTTGAACTGGGCTTCTGGGCGCTTGTGATTGAGTACCTGGTTGGCATTCCGCTGGGTATTTTGTCAGCGACCAGGGCGAACACCTGGGTCGATACGGTCAATACAGGCACACTTCTGGTCGTCTATACCCTCCCTGCTTTCATTATCTGTGTGTTCGCGCAGATTCTCCTGGTCTGGCTCGATCAGCAGACGGGCATCGGCTGGCCGATTGCCGGCTGGGGTGTGCCCTGGCAGTATGACTGGACCGATTTGCAATACAAGATTGTCCCCATTCTGATCTTGTCTTTGGGCGGTATCGCTTACATCGCTCGCTTTACCCGCTCCAATCTGCTAGAAGTGCTCCATCAGGATTACATCCGCACGGCTCGCTCCAAAGGGTTATCAGAACGCGCGACAATTTATAAGCATGCTCTACGCAATGCTTTGATCCCGCTGGTGACGCTACTGGGCCTCTCTCTGGGCTTGCTGATTACAGGCGCCTTCTTTATCGAGTTTATTTTTAACATTCCCGGCATTGCAAACATTACAATTCGCTCAGTCATGGCGTATGACTACCCGGTAATCCAGGCAACGGCTATCCTGCTCGCTTGCGGTGTGGTTCTGGGCAACCTTCTCTCGGATCTCCTCTATTCTCTGGTTGATCCCCGCATCAAATTCGCTTAAGTGAGAGGAGAAGATATTCATGAGTGCAGAAATTACCAGACCAGCAGAGCAGGCTCCAACCGAGCTCATCACTCCGTCAGCACCTTCAGCCACACGGGAGTCACTGCGCCTGTTCCGCCGTGATAAACGCGCCATGGTCAGTCTGTGTCTGCTGCTGTTCTTCGTTCTTGTCGCGCTGTTTGGTCCGCCCATCTATCAACACATTGGAGCTCCTTATCAGAGCGCACTGAATGGCGTTGTCCCAGCGGCACAGTACCACAATCCTTATCACCAGGAGTTGGAGAACCAGGATCAATTTATCTCTGCGCAATACTGGTTGGGAACCGATGATCTGGGCCGAGATTTGCTGGCGCGGTTGATGCAAGGGATGCTGATCTCGCTCACGGTAGCGCTGATGGTCGAGCTAATCGTGCTCGGGTTGGGGGTAACTATCGGGGTGATAGCCGGTTACTATGGAGGCTGGGTGGACTATATTCTGGCGCGCTTCATTGATTTTATCTTTGCCTTCCCAAGCTTTCTGTTTGTGCTCCTCCTTGCCAGTATCTTCGGACCCTGGGCCGATACGCATTTGCAGAATATTCCGCTCATTGGCTCCAACGGGGATGCGCGCCTGGTGATTGTCTCACTGGCATTAGCAGTGACCGGGTGGCCGTTGATGGCGCGTTATGTCCGAGGGCAGGCCCTTCAGATTAAGGAACAGCCATTTGTGGAAGCGGCTCGTGTCTGCGGAACCCGCAATGCACGGATCATCATGCGCCACATCCTTCCCCATCTGTTGCATATCATTGTGCTGACAGCCACGCTCGATCTGGGGGCGATCATCGTGGGAGAAGCTGGTATTAGCCTGCTAGGGCTGGGAGTGCAGCCGCCTGGTTCGAGTCTGGGCTTGATGATTGTGGAGGGATCAAACGTCATCGATACGCACCCCTGGGTGGCGTTGCTCCCTGCACTGACGCTTACGACCATCATCCTGGCTCTCTCCTATGTGGGAGATGGCATACAAAAAGCCTTTGATCCTCGACAGCAAAACACCTGATATACACGTTCGCATTGCCTCTTTCCCGTGACGGAAAAGCATTGCTAGTAGTTGTGCCGTTCTACAGAGAACAGCGCATAGGTAAGGAGCATACGATGTCTGGAGAAAAACGTGCGCTAACGCTAGAGGATTTCTGGCGACTCAAGACGGTTGAGGATCCTCAACCGTCGCCCGATGGCACACGGGTTGCCTATGTCGTGGGCAGCTTTGATGAAACGAAGAACCAGGCTCACTCAGCCATCTGGCTGGCCTCGCTGGAGGACGGTCAATGTCACCAGTTGACCAGTGGCGAGAGCCAGGATATGCAGCCACGCTGGTCGCCTGATAGCTCGCGACTGGCCTTTGTCTCGACGCGTCACGAGGGAAAGCCCCAGCTTTTCCTCATTGAGGTTGCTGGCGGAGAGGCGCGACGCCTGACCAGCGTGGCCGACGGCGCAGCTTCGCCGCTCTGGTCCCCCGGTGGCAAGCAACTCTGCTACACCTCAACGCCAGAAACGGATCGGCAGAAGGTCCCGCAGGAGACCGCCTGGTTCGAGGCCCACGGCGAGGTTGATAAAGGCACGCCGCGCCTGCGTCGCCAGAGCGAACTCCTCACCCGTTTCGACGCGCGTGGCTACATCGAGCACCGCGCCCAGCTCTTTGTCCTCAATCTAGACGATACGCAAGCTGAGCCGCGCCAGCTCACCGAGGGCGATTTCGACGCGGCTCAGGCAACCTGGTCGCCTGATGGTGCCCTGATCGCGTTTGTGTCGAATCGCTCTGCCGACGCCGGCGCCAGCCTGGGCAGCGATATCTGGACGGTCGCAGTTGAGAGCGGTGAGCTGCAATGCCTCACCGATGGCAACCTCAGCGCCCTACTGCCGGCCTGGTCGCCCGATGGACAAAGCCTCGCATTCTTCGCGGAACACCCTTTGAATGCTCGTCGCGGCTATGAAGACCCACACGTCTGGCTAGTTTCGCGTGCTGGCGGCGACCAGCGCGATCTCATGAGCCATCTCGACCGCTCGCTGTCCGCGCTACAGCCCGACTATCACTTCGGCGGGGGTGCTGCTCCCATCTGGGCGCCGGATGGGCAAACACTCCACTTTGTGAGCGCCGAGCATGGAGCAAACGCGATCTTCGCACTCGCAGTCGAAGCTGGTGACTGCTGGCGGGTTTCGTCCACCGCCGCGGATATCGACGCTTTGAAGAGTGTGGAGGCGAGGCAGATGTTCGTGGGCGTAGCGGCAACGTCAGAACAGCCCTACGATCTTTTTACCCTTCCCTGGAGCGGTGGGCAGGGCAACCGCGAGGGATTGCCCCTACAGCCGCTGGTTTCCACCAATCAGGCGTTGCTCGCAGAAGTACGCATCGCGCCGACCGAGCGCATCAGCTTCACGGGACCAGACGAGTGGGAGATCGAGGGCTGGCTTGTCAGGCCATTGCATGCCGAAGGTCCTTATCCACTGATCCTCCATGTTCACGGCGGGCCATACAGCGCGTGGGGGCACAGCTTTTACTTCCAGGCCCAGGCGTTGGCGGGCGCGGGCTATGCCTCGCTCTACATCAATCCGCGCGGCAGCAAAGGCTATCACCTGGCCTTTACGCAGGCGGCTGACTGGGGCGAGAAAGATTTCCTCGACCTGATGGCGGGCGTCGATGCCGTCGTGGCAATGGGTGAGGCTGATCCGCAGAGGCTTGGCATCACAGGCATCTCGTACGGCGGCTTTATGACCAACTGGGCGCTGGGGCACACCGACCGCTTTGCCGCAGGTGTCTCGGTCAACGGTGTCTCGAACATGATCAGCATGTTCGGTACCAGCGATGTCGGGGCGCTCTGGCTTGGCGCGCAGTACGGGCGTTTCTGGGAGAGTGAGGAGACCTGGCAATGGTATCGGGCGCGCTCGCCGATTACCTATGTCGGGAGTATCTCGACGCCCTTGCTCCTGATCCAATCCGAGAACGACTATCGCTGTCCTATTGAACAGGGTGAACAGCTTTTCACCGCGCTCTGCGCCCGCCAGCAAACGGTGGAACTGATCCGCTTTCCCAATGCCAGCCACGCGATTGCTGGCACAGCCAGCCCGCACCACCGCTATTTCCAGTGGAAGCTGACCCTGGATTGGTTTGAGACATACCTCAAACCGCATGGACAGTGATCGAGAAGGCAGAGCGCGCTGGATATTCCATAGTAGGTTATGACATGAGTCATCCTTCATCTTGAAGGGATGAGCATGCAAAAGCAAACCTCTTAGGTGAGACTGAAAAAAACGATCAGCGCTCACCGAGGAGGTTTGTGTTGTATTAGCTGTATGGGATGTCTCACCCCGAGGATCGCTTGAAGCGTAACAATGTATTGATGCTTCAGGCGGTCTTCAGTTGAAACGAGTGCAGCATCGGCTCGAAATAGGTTTGATTGGCTTTTGCAAACATCGGGGAAGCGGTTGCTTGCTGATACGCTCCGTAGATTATTATCGTCTGTTGACCGAGCGGAGCATTTATCCTCATCATCCGCAACTCATAATAGGTGCTCGCCAAAAAGCGCCGGAAATCCATCTGGTATCGGGCGGCATCATTGGCTGTCACCTTTGCTGGTAGCGACGCATCGTCCTGCTTGCAATTCATCTGCGAACTGGTCAGATCGGCAACTGGCGAGCTAGCATCCAAATCGCCCATATGCAATCTCGCATGAAAACGAGTCATGTTATCTGAGTACAGGAAAGAACAGACACCGATGTTGTTATGGCTTGTCCGTTCGGAAAACTAAAAAGCCCTGATCCGTCAATGGATAATGTATCCCTCGCTAAGGGCTGACAATTATACAGAAGAATCCGATAAAAAAAGAAAGGAGGAATTTCCTCGGAAAGGAGCAAGCCCGATGAACCACCAAGACCTGCAAGAGCCCGAAGTATGGGCCAGTAAAACCTTCGGGGCGGCGGAATTGGGAGACCAGCGACGCACCGATCGTTTGGTAAGCATGGCCTCGGCCATCGCCCACGCTCCAGCCGCTTCCTTGCCCAAGGCCATGCGCACTTGGGGCGACACCCTGGCGGCCTATCGCTTGCTGGACAATGAGCAAATCAGCCACGAGCAGATCATGATGCCGCACTGGATAGCAACACGACAAGAGGCAGCGCAACGGCCATGTGTGTTGCTGGTGGCAGACACGACGGAAATCAATCTGTCGAGCCACAAGAGCACCAAAGGCGTTGGCCCAGTAGGGCAGGGGCTGCGCGGACGTGGCTTCTATCTGCACACCGTCCTGGCGCTCGATGCCAGTAACAAGCAGATCCTGGGGTGTGCCTATCAAGAACCCTTTGTGCGAAAACCTGCTCCCAAAAAGGAGACCCGCGCACAGCGTCGTAAGCGTGCACGTGAGTCGCAGATCTGGGAGCACTGTGCGAAGCAGATTGGGGCGGCACCCTCGGGAGTGCGTTGGGTGCATGTGGGGGATCGGGCCGCCGATATCTTCACGTTTTGGCAGACCTGTCAGCAATTGGGATGTGAGTTTGTGGTCCGCGTGATGGAGGATCGTGGCGTTTTTGCCCAGGAAGATGAAGAGCCAGCCGCTTGCAAGCTGGACCACCTGCGCCAACTGGCGCGCCGTCTGCCCGCGCAGGCTGGACGGGTGCTGCACGTGCGAGCAGAGCATGACCGGCAGGCCCGCGATGCCTGGTTGCAGATGGGCTATCAACTGGTCCGCATCCAACCACCCATCAACGGAGCGTCTTTGCAGAAAACGGAGATCCAGGCCTGGGTGATCCGGGTCTGGGAGCCATCGCCTCCCGAAGGGGTCGAGCCGTTGGAATGGATCTTGGTGAGCAGTGTGCCGATTGAGAGCGTGGAGCAAGCTTGGGAACGCGTGCAGTGGTACAGCTGGCGCTGGCTGTTGGAGGATTTCCACCACGCGCTCAAGACGGGCTGTCAAGTCGAGAACCGGCAGTTGCGCAGCGTGGCAGCGCAATGGCGACTGTTGGGGATCTTGACCCCGACCGCCTTGCGCTTGCTGCACTTGCGCCAGATCGCTCAGAACGCCCCAGAGACCCCTGCCACCGAGGTGGTTTCCGCTGAGGTGGTCCAAGTCGTTGCCCATCTGAGCAAACGGGTTCCTGAAGCGATGAGTGCCCAGCTCTTGTGGCGCACCATTGCCCGCTTTGGTGGTTACCTCAACCGCACCTGCGATGGTCCCCCTGGATGGAAGACCTTGTGGCAGGGTTGGTTGTATATTCAGACGGTCTTGGAAGGCGTGCATCTCGCTGGTTCCTTTGCTCCTTCATAATTTCTGTATAATTGTCAGACCGATGAAGGGGGTGGATGCTGTCCCCCCAGCCCCTACCGCTTTATGTTCCTGATACAAAAAGCGCAGGAGCTTGCTAGCCAGGTGAAAGAGCTTGGCTCAGCCTTGCTTGTAGCGTTCGAGAAAGGTGATGCCGAGTATCTCGCTTCTCTACGCCAGATCCACGAACGCCAACTCCTGGAACTGACACTGGGGATTCGCTAGAACCAGTGGCGAGAAGCCGACTGGCAGGTGCAGGCCCTTCAGAAGACGCAGGAGGCTAATCAGTCCCGCAGGCAGTATAACGCCCTGCTGATACAGAATAGTCTGATCAGCGGCGAACTGGAACACGAGTCGCTCACCGACGTTGCCCTCAGCGGCCAGGAAACAGGTAGAACTCTGGAAGGGATCGGGACAGTTCTGGGCATCATACCAGACCTAAATGTTGGGACATTGTCTTTCACTACGATTCCTATCGGCTCAAAGCTGTAGGGAGTCTTCTCCGGCATGTCCCAGATCGTCAACTCGCAGGCAGGCAGCGCAAGCACTACTGGCGGCCTTCGCTTGACACAGGCCGGATGGGACCGGCGAGAAGCGGACTGGCGCCAGCAAGTGCAGGTGCTCGATATCGAGAATGACCAGATCGAGCGCCAGATTCTTGCTGCCGAACGAAGACGCGACATCGCGCTGCGCGAACTGAATAATCACCAGCAGCAAATGGAACACGCTGTTGAGGTACAGGACTTCCTGCGCGATAAATTCACCAATCACGCGCTCTACCTCTACCTGCAGCAGGATACCGCTATGCTGTATAGCCGCATGTACGAACTGGCGCTCTGTGCTGCTCAGCAAGCCCAGCGAGCCTTCAACTACGAGCGCGGCCATACAGCGCGCCACTTCCTGTCTGATGAGGGATGGGATAGCCTGCACGAAGGGCTGCTCGTGGGTGAACAACTGCAACTCGCGCTGCGCCATATGGAGAAGGCATACCTCGACGAAAACGTGCGCGAGTATGAGTTGACGAAGCATTTCTCTCTGCGCCTGCATTTCCCACATGAGTTCCTGCTTCTCAAAGCGACTGGCTGTTGCGAGATTGAAATCCCTGAGTGGATGTTCGATCTCGACTATCCCGGCCACTACATGCGTCGGATCAGAAATGTGTCGCTGACCATCCCTTGCGTCGTTGGCCCCTACACCGGCGTGCATTGCCGCCTGATCCTGTTGCGCAGCATGACACGGGTTCACCCACGCCTGCGCGATCCGCTCATCGAGTGCTGCGACGACGATGAAGAGGATAATGGCTACCGACCAGTGTACGATGACCCGCGCATTGTTACTCAGTATTCCGCCATAGAGGCCATTGCGACGTCGGGTGGTCAGAACGACTCTGGCCTGTTCGAACTCAACTTCCGCGACGAACGTTACCTGCCCTTCGAGTTCATGGGGGCCGTCTGCCGGGTGCGCATCGAGCTGCCGCAGGAGAATAACCAGTTCGACATCGACAGCGTGACCGATCTGGTTCTACACCTGAACTACACGGCGCGTGAGGGCGGAGAAGTCCTGCGCCGGACCGCTAACGAGGTTGCGCAACGCCATCTTCCGGGCGGGGGTGTGCGCTACTTTGACGTCAGGCACGAGTTCCCGGATGCCTGGCACCGCTTCCAGGGCAGCTTTAACCGCGAGGAAGGGCCAAAGTATCTCGGCATACGGCTCAGTCGCGACATGTTCCCCTTCATTCCCGGCCACAAAGAGTTGTGGGTCAACCGTCTCCACATCTTCTTCGAGTTGCCAGGGGCGGAACCAGGGCAGCACAAAGTGGTGAAATTCCTGGTCGGTCAACGAAACGGGCAAAGACACGAGGAGAGGGATGACCGCGAAGTACATGAGATAACCTGTGTTGCCAGTGACGAATGGCCGGACTTGTTTCATGGAGTCCTTGATATTCGCCTGGGGCCATTAGCCCAGAGGGCAGATCACGACCCCGGCACCTTCAAATTCCCACCCGATTTGGACATGGTCTCACGAGCTTTTCTGCTCTGTGGCTATGATGTCAAACGGAGGCATTCTGATGAGAGGATCATTAAGCCTGAATGGAACAGATAAATCCTGGATTAGGCATTGGCGCAGGTTAGCACTAAACTATCTAAGTGAGGCCTGGTCATAAATCGTCAGGCCGCCTTGAGAAAGGCTTTGAGTCCGACACAGAGTTCGAGGCCGTGCTCAAGGCGGTAGCATAAAGCCAATTGATACACGAAAATGGCTCCCAACGCGAACCGTTGGGTAGCAAGGAGTCCTTTGGGAGGCACCTGTCCGTGCCCATCAAAGATGCCCTTAAAGTGTTCATTAAAATTCTCAATAGCGGTCGAGCGAAGTTTATGAAAGATACGCCGGACCTCGACTCCGTCATCAGTATGAGGATATTTCCCATAGTGGGTAGCAACCAGCAAGCGGTCATGAGACTCACAGCTGAACAGCATATCCCTGCGAAAAACCACGCGTTCGACGTCGAACCGCATTGCGTCATCAAAAATCTTCGTCGGGATGAGTCCTCTCCGCCTCGACTGTGTCGTCGGTTCGTGGCTGAGAAAGCAGGCCCCACCGGCTTTCTTGCCCCTTGTCAGATCGTTAAAAATAGAGAGAAATGGCTGCAGATGAGGAAGATCTGACGTGACGCCACCTCGTGGAACTTTGTCGTCTCGTCTCTCCTGTTCCCATACGCAGCCGGAGGAATTGGAGGGGGTTGAGATGGAAAAGCCATTGACGCTGCAGGCACGACGAGCGATTATCCACCACAAACGCCAGGACTATCAGGCTGCCGATTCACAGACGAAACAAACGCTGTTGGATGAGTTAACGGCTCTCACAGGCTACCATCGCGCATACGCACGATGGCTGCTCAACCACCCAGAAGCGGCTCAACCCAAAGGAAAGCGCTCACGCTCGCATCAGTATGGACCCCAGGTTCACCACCTGTTGTTTCTGGCGTGGCACGCGGCCAATCGCATCTGTCCCAAGCGGCTGATGCCCTATTTGCCTCTCTGGTTGGAGGTGTTAGAGCGACATGAGCATGTACAGATCTCTGCCGAGGCGCGGGCACAACTCCTGGCGATGAACGCATCGACAGCGGAGCGCCTGTTACGTTCCCAGCGCATGCGTGGGCTGCGAGGTCTTTCAACGACCCGAGCAGGAACCCTGCTGCGCCAACACATTCCCATTCGTACCGCTCAGCAGTGGAATGACACCCAGCCTGGGTTCCTGGAAGCGGATCTGGTGGCGCACGCGGGGCCGAACGACAAGGGAGTCTATCTGTTTACCTTGACGCTCACCGATGTAGCGACCGGCTGGACGGAGTGTGTGCCGGTGTGCTCCAAAAGCCAGGAGGTGGTGCTGGAAGCCTTCTGTCAGGCACGCCGCCTGTTTCCGTTCCCAATCCTGGGAGTCAATGTCGATTGCGGCGGTGAGTTTCTCAATGAGGAGATGGTAGCTTATTGCACGCACGAGCAGATCATGCTGACCCGAGGGCGACCTCGGATGAAAAATGACCAGTGTTTCGTGGAGGCGAAGAATCGGCATATCGTACGCCAGGTCGTGGGACATGATCGCTACTGTGGAGAGTATGCTCGTCGGCAGATGTGGGAGTTGTATCGCGCGCTTCGCCTCTATGCCAATTGTTTTCAACCTTCCATGAAGCGATTGCCTCATGAGGGAGAGACCCGGAAAGGACCTGGGCGCTATGATCCGGCCAAGACGCCCTTGCAGCGGCTCTTGCTCTCGGGAGTGCTCTCGCCTGCCAAAGAACGAGAACTGCTCTCAGTGGTGCAAGCCCTCGATCCGGTGCGGCTCTTGCGACAGATCGAACACTTGCAGCAGGCATTATTTCGTTGCGCGGCCACGGCCTCTCCGTTTTGGCATCATGAGATCGTGACGCCTGTCGAGATCTTCACCTGGCAAGACTGTACCGATGGCTCACTTCCCCTGGCGTTGCAGTCCACTGCCGCTAGCACCTCTTCCAGCGGGAACGAGGTATCCGTGGAGGACCTGTTGGGATGGAAGCGGTATCGGAACAACCCGTTCGAGGGAGAATGGGTCTCTATTGTCTCGTGTATGCAGACCCAACCAGATCTCACGGCAGCGGGCTTGTTCCGGCACTTACAGAGCCGTACGCCTGGGCGTTATCACCCTGGGCAACTGCGGTGTCTGCAACGGGGCATGCGCCAGATTCGGAGCCGACTGCTGGCGATGGGGGCCGGGCCAAGACCTACAGAACTCATCCATGGAGACGTGCCTCTCTCCGAGCCAGTCTCGCTGTCTCTGCTATCCCCTCTCATCCTCGAATGCTCTATGGAAGCGGGGATGGGAACCGTTGCCCGTGATGCAGAGCGAGCGAGGAGGGCATCGGTTGCTCGTCGTCCAAAAGGCAAGTGCCCGAAAACTCAGGCGTCAAGACGGGCTGATGACATGCAGGGACCAGCAGCCATAGTGCCAGGTGAGTTGCCTGCTCCTCCAGACGTCGTCCCTGAAGCCCAGGAGCCATCACCTTCTCTCACCAGTCCCCTGGATCAGGCAATAGCCGCCTACCTGCAGGAACAAGTTGATGCCAAGCGTGGCCCCAAAACGCTGCAGTGGCATCAAACGGCGCTGGGCCAGTTGCGCACCTATCTGTACACCCAGCAGCAGAGCCAGGAGCTGGACGGGCTCACCGAAACCATGGTGCAGCAGTGGCTGGACGCTTTGCGAACGACGCCGACTGCATTAGGAACACTGCGTTCCAGCACGACGATCTCTACCTACGCGCGGTCAGTGCGCGCCTTTGGCAACTGGTTGGTACGCACCAGCAGGCGGAGCCATCCGCTTTTCTCGTCACAGCGGTGTCCCAGTTCGTGTCCAAAACAGGTGAAACTCGTCGAGTCGGAGACGTTTAGGCGATTGCTACAGGTGGGCGAACTGGCGACCGAGGCGGAGGTGTCTGCGGAGGAGGCAGAGGCGAGCAATCGAGCGCTGCTCTGGCTCATCTGGGACGGCGGACTACGGGTGGCAGAACTGTGTGCGTTGCAGAGAAGCGATGTCGTTATCCAGCAGGGGATCGTGCAGGTTAGAGGCGCTGGGGCCAGAGCGCGTCGGATTGCAGTAGGTACGGAAGGGCAACAGGCACTGCACGTTTACCTGGAACTCATTGGGAGAGACTGTGAGGAACTCTCCGACGGGGAGGCTCTCTTTCGGACGGAGATGGGAACGCCACTGACCGTTCCAGCTGTAGAGAGCCTGTTCACCCGGCTCAACCAGCGCCTGAACCTGCCTGGCATTCGCGTGAGCCCCTCCACACTGCGCGACACGTTTGCGGTGCGCTTTCTGCAAGCGGGAGGCTCTGAAGAGGGGCTACAACGGGTCCTTGGGCTGGCAGAGCAAAGCGTGATCAAGCGATACCAGGAGGCAGCCCGCTTGCAAGCTCAAGGGGCTCTGACACCAGACTCGCTCATAACACCGCCGATGTGAACGAACTGGGGTGTGGGTATCCCAGCCATCTACTTCAAGGGAGGTTCAGGAAGTGAAACTGGGTGAGCCAGGAGCTATGAACTTGATGGATGGTTGGCTGTGCCCAGATCCAGTTTCGGTTCTTCAAATGCTTCGCTAAGGGCAACAAAAGTGGAAACGGTCACTGCGCTGACGACGAACGTGGGTCGATCCTTTCGAGGGAGCCTGGAGACAGGTAACCACTTGGCTCAAAACCAGCCCAGAACGAACCGGAGGCAGCAGCTTCCAAGCGTTACAGCTTCTCTTTCCAGGTCGCTTTCAGTCCGTGCAAATCCGTACTCTTCAGCGCAGAATGCGCATGATCTGGGCCTGACTGCTGTAAAGATTTGACGAGCAATGGCCAAAACAGTTCAAAGAACTCCTCTCCATTCGCTGCCCTGACGCATTGAAGACGTGGTATCGGTCGCCGTCAAAGTTTATCGAGGAGTTAAAGAAGATCACCTCAGCGCTCCAGGAAGGGAGAATAAATCAGTAGCTGCCTTGTTATCGGCTAAAGCTATGGTCAACCCTCACGTCTATTTAAGCCCTCATCGAGCTCGAGCATTTTTTGAAAATGTTGAGTTTCTTTTTGGGCGAAACGCCGAACTCGGAAATTGCTATCCTGAAGCCATGGAGAAAGCTCTTCTATTCGAGCGGTATGAAAATGGGAAGGAGCGGTAGAACCCTACTAAACGATGGTTAAGCATAAAACCCCCTTTCGTAGGCGGACCCTGGGACGCTTCCTGGGAGTTTCGAGCGACTCAGTTCGCTGGCTTGGCCGTCCTTTTCCCTTGGGTTCAATCCAAGGTCGTGGCTTGATGCGATAGCTCAAGAGTTCAAAGACGCTCCAGACGTGAGCCGTTAGCCCGGCGGCCATGGCTGGGGTACAGGGAGAGCCCAGATGCCCAGGTTTACTCAACTCATGATGCGCAAAACAGAAATTGTAGCTACATCCGATCAGATACATCCCCGTCTCAAGCGCTCGAAGGCGACGGGCAGCATGACGAGATTTGCGCGTCAAGCTGGCCAGCCGTTCGCGAAAGGTGCCATTCAAGCGCTCGATAAAAGCGGTGTTGAGGACGCTCCCCCCTCGCGAACGCTGCAACAACTGCTCGGCTTGCGAGAGCAGACCAGAAGCCATCCGTCGCGTGATCTCGACGACCCGTTTTTTCTCCGTTCGTTTGATCACGGTGCCAATGTGCAACTCCGGCCAGATCTGCACACAGGCTCGCCCAACCCCACTGGTCAGCTTGACCTTCTCCCGAAACGCTCGGCGAATACTGTTGGGGTAAGCGCTCCAGCCGTCCGTCAAGACGAGCAGAGGTCGCAAGCAGACTGCGCAGCGGCGAACCTGCTGAAGCAGTCGGTCAGCCAGACTGCGATCCCGCGCGGACTGGACCACGCCTCCCAACCACAAACGCGTCGAAACCATCATGGCCAAACCCATCCAGGCGATGATCTTACATCCTTTCACTCGTATCTCATCAGCTTGCACATGCATCAGGTCCAGTTGCCTTTGTTCAACCATCTCCTGATGCACCTTTTGACAATGGGCTCCCGCTCGATCACGCCAGTCTGCCACCGTCCGTTCATCCAAGGCGTAAGCATGCACGATGGCTTGGATCGGGCATCCATAGGCAAGTAAGGTCACCACGATGACGATGAGGTCCCTCGGTTTGCGCAAGCCCTCAAACATCGTGCCTCGTCGGGCGCTGAACGTCTTTTTGCACGCTTTGCACCGATATCTTTGCCTCTTGCAATCATGGATCACGATATTGCCCCCATCTCTTTGGCCTCTTGCACAACACATGGTAGAGCCACACTAATGAGCCTCCCCCGATTTGATGGAGTCCCCGAAGCTGAGATATACTCGATCAGATCAGAAAGGGGATCAGCATATGGGAAAGATCCAAAAGGTCTACACCAAAGAATTCAAAGAGGAAGCCGTACGACTGGTGCAAACGTCA
>DATGMF010000006.1:0-34151 GCA_035293765.1 Ktedonosporobacter sp. | reverse complement strand
CCAACGACCGAAGAAAGCTATCAAGTCTCCGATTTTCAGCAACGCGAGTCGTACCGACAGTCTTTACCTTATCAGAGTTCCTATGGTCAAAGTCCTACCGGTCCTCTTGGTCAAAGTAATACTGGTCCCTTAGGATATCCCACTACTTCTACTCAGCATACTGGTAATACAGGTCATATGCCCGCAGTCAATAGTGGTAATAGTACGATTGTGCAAAGTACTGTTGTACAGAGTACTGTTGACTTAAATATGTTGATGGACATTATCGAAACCGTCTTTGATCGTCCGACCATCTCTACCTTTGTTTTGATGACTGGCGATAAGGATTTCACTCGAATCAGTGCTCGTTTAAAGTTACGTTTGAACAAAACTGTTATAGTTGTAGGTATTCCAGGAACCGTCAGCCGAGATCTTATTAGCAGTGCGAACCAGTTTGTGCCCCTGGTCCCTGGCAATGTTACCGGTAATACCGGCACCCTTCCAGCTATGACCCCTCCAACTGGTAATACCGGGACTATGCCCGCGGTTAACTATAGCGGATCAACTTCGCAGTTCCAGCAAGTTCCTTATGGGGCTCCGCAGATCGATATTCTGGACCCGCAGTTCTTACAGTTTCTCGATTATATTGATCGCAACTGGTCCTGGCGCACCATCATTGGCGTCTCTAATTTCATTGGCGACCCTGTGAATCCCAAGAATCGCTTCCGCGGACGCCTTACCCGCGAATCGGCTCGCGAGCTATTGAATACTTGCATCCAGCAAAATATCTTGCTCGTTCAGACAGACCCGACCGGAGCTGAGGACCTGCGCTTGAATCGCATGCACCCCGGTGTTGATGAGGTGCTTAAACAGTTTGTTCGCTAAAGAAACGCTGCAACAGGTAGACCCGATCAGAAGGCATGCGGGTCTACCTGTTTGTGTTTTCTACCGTTCTTCCCAAAAAAGCTACATACCAGCAAGGAGACCACTTCTATGGATGAGGCCCGCCTGAGTTTTTTACGCCGCCTTATCGCCAGTCCCAGCCCTTCCGGCTTTGAGCAACCTGTGCAACAGGTGATCCGCGAGGAAATACGCTCTTACACCGATGAGGTGCGTACCGATGTCCACGGCAATGTGATCGCCGCCCTCAACCCTACCGGCCAACCACGCGTGATGCTTACCGCCCACTGCGATGAGCTGGGCTTCCTGGTCCGCTATATCGATGAGCAGGGCTTTATTTATTTCGCGACCATCGGCGGCTACGATCCCTCGACTCTCCCCGGGAACCGCGTCCAAATTTATACGCCATCAGGCCCCGTGCTTGGAGTGATTGGACGCAAGCCTGCGCATTTATTAAGCGGAGAAGATCGCAGCAAAGCCCCTAAACTTACGGAACTCTGGATCGATATCGGAGCCTCTAACAGAGAGGAGGCCCTGGCGCTGGTGCCTATCGGCAGCGTGGCGACGCGGGCAAACCAGCTCGAATCCCTGCGTGAAGATCTGGTGACGTCACGGGCGTTAGACGATAAAGCCGGAATTTTCGCCGTTGTTGAGGCCATGCGCCGCATTCACGAGCGACGAGCAGCTTTGAAAGCCGGCGTCTTTTTTGTTTCGGCAGTGCAGGAAGAGGTGGGACTGCGCGGCGCACACACCAGCGCCTTCGGCGTAGACCCGCTGATCGCGGTCGCGGTCGATGTGACCTTCACTTCCGATCATCCAGAGACTTCCAAGCAAGAGATTGGTGAAGTTAAGCTCAATGGCGGCCCGGTCATCACGCTCGGAGGTCGCATCAACCCGCGCGTCTATCAGCTCCTGGCGCAAGCGGCCACTGAGGCGGGAATCGCCTGGCAGATCGATCCCCAGGCATCCCACACCGGCACGGATACGGATGCGATCCAGTTAGCGCGCGCTGGCGTGGCTACAGGGCTGGTCAGCATCCCTTGCCGCTACCTCCATAGCCCATCGGAGATCGCTTCGCTTAAAGATATCGACCAGGTGGCGGAGGTGCTGGCCCGCTTCACCCTTGCAATCGACCAAACAACGAATGTGATTCCCTAAAAAACAAAGCACACAGCAAGCGAGGGACGATATTTTCCATCCGTTCCTCGCTTGCTGTCAGCTTCAGTATCAGCCATTCTTTACTGCATTGGCGGCATCTGCTCTGGATATTGCACCTGCGGTTGCTCGTATTGCTCATACTGCGTCTGCGCCTGATACGGCTGCTCTCCCCGCTCACTTTCTTGATATGGCTCCGATACACCCGGCTGTGGCTGATACCCCTGCTCATACGGCTGGTACGTCTGCTCGTATGGCTGATATGGCGGCTGATACGGCTGGTACGGCGGTTGATAATACTGCTGCGGCTGCTGGTAATTCCCTGTCGTGGAAGGCCCAAAAAACGTGCCCATCATCGCGCGCACGATGAGGAACAGGATCGTGATCATCAAAAATGATGCCACCAGCGCTCCAACCGAGCCATGAGACATAGCGAATATCACAAATGGCAGCACAAACGGGAAACCACCAAGTCGTCTCATCCGCCGGTGGGGTCCTCTGTATCTGTACATAGCTGTTCCCCCTCAAGGAACTAGAAAAGAGCTGTTACTAGCTTTTGCTCTGTCAGCGTTTATCCGTACATATATTGTAACATATCTATTATAACGTATAACTATCTGCTATTTCAAGTATAGCAAATAGCTATAAGGATGCGAGCGTGTTTCTAACCGAATTTCATAGGGAATCTGCATGATCGCGTCCGAGCAGGGCAACCGCGAGGGATTGCCCCTACCCATTCGCCCTGCCGTTGCCCTATCAACACCTATCCCCAGCAGGGCAACCGCGATTGATCGCCCTGTACCCATTGCGGGCTGTTCGCTGGTGGGCGACCATGAATGGATAGGGACAATCGCCGGCGGTTGCTCTGCCCACCAGCGATGACCTTGCCCTACGCTGCGACGTATGGGTAGGGGCAATCCCTCGCGGTTGCCCTGCTGCTCTGTTGCTAGTTACGCGCTTAATAGCTCTTTGATCATGACGGCGCCGGCGATTGACCCATCGGCGTTGCTTCGCGAGTAGAGCTGCACAATGCCCTCCTGGGTGCCTCCTTTGAAGGTGGAGTTAAAGCTGACACTGGCGGAGAAGGTGGTGGGGCCGTTGCCGGTTGCGCCGTTGGCATCGGCATGCCCGATAGGATTATATAAGTGATCCAGGACCACAACCTGACCAATTTTGCCTTCGAACGCGGAGCCCGTGCCACTAACAGCGACAGGACTGCTCAAACGGTCACGATCTTGAGGAGAGGTAATCGACATGCCGGTCGTCTCAACGGCAGTCGCCTCCCAGATGCCACCGTTGGCATTGCCCTCCAGCCGGCTCAAGGTGACTTTAATAGTATTGCCAACCGGGCCGGTGTTCTTGACAGTAACCACTGCATCAACATCATGTTGGCCTCCGCCGCTGACAATGGTCGTCTGGGCGCTGGTGGACCACTTCAGGAGCGTGACCGCAAGGTTGGTAGAAACCGTCTCCGCGCTCAGCTTCCAGGAGTCATGGCCCTGGTTGACCTGCGCCTGGTCGGTCTCGGCCTGATAACGGGTCAGATCGGGGAAAAGGCCGGGGAAAGAGACGGGGACGAGGGTGCCTGCGCCATCGGACCATTTAAATTCGCGGAAGAGATCCTGCGTCAAAGCGACATTGGCCTTTCCGACGTTAACGGCGGAATTCTGATCGACCTCGCCGGTGAGAACCGTATTATAGTTGCTAATTTTGGCGCTGCCTTTGTAGAGCCCCTGCAATTTGAAGATCTGAGCGGGGCTGGCATCGGTAATATTTCTATAGACATAAAGATCAAGATTAGAGCCGGTGCCATCAAAGCGTACGGTCACAAGGGCCTGCAAAGTGGGGCTGCCCATTAAATTGGCGCAGGTGACGTTCTCGACCTTGCTGACATTGGCCTGAGTGGGAATAATAGGGTCCCAATGTGAAGGGGCGCTGACGGCCACGGGACAGGGCTGTGGACCCAGCCCGATGCCGGGGGCCGGGGTGCTCGTACTGACGCTGCTGGTTGCCAGCGTTGTAGGAGAGCTGGACGCGCTCCCCCCACTACTACTTCCGCCAGGCATGCTACAAGCGGTCAGAAGGCCCGCCAGCAGAAAAAACAGGCTTAGACTTATAGCAATCCCTTGATGTTTACCAGAGCCAAAAAGATTTTTTCGCATCATACCTCTCCCAAAAAGCACTGTTTATTTTTAGCTAAACAATGATTCCTTGCTGCGAATCCTTACGGATCTGCTGCATCTGACAACATTATAACGCAGCAACAACTGGAGAGTTATGCGTCATCTCATAGTTTCTTTGTGACCTGGGCAACAGAGCTGCGAAGCCGGATCAGATGTAGCGTAATGCCTCAGCAGGAGCGACCTTGCCCGCCTGCCAGGACGGCAGCAGAGCGCCGAGGAACGAAGCCAGGAAGGCCACGCCAATAATCAATCCAATCTCCTGCCAGGGCACGCTGAATAGCAGGCCGGTCTGGTATTGCTCGAAGAAGTTGGCGGCAAAAATATTGCGGGCCAGAATCAGCCCCAGGATCACGCCTAGAACGCTGCCAAGCGCGCCCACCAGGAACGACTCAAGCAAAAACACCGACTGGATCAGGCGACGGCTACATCCCAGAGCGCGCAGCATGCCAATTTGCTGCCGCCGCTCGACGACCGCACGCGTCCCCGTAATCGCCAGAGCTGCAACGCCGAGCAACAGCACCATGCCAACGATGCCGAGCAAGACGTTGCTCAGCAGAATGCGCGGCCCGCGCACCTGCCAGATCGCGTCCTCCAGTACCGTCGTTTCCAGTCCGTCATCAAGATACGCCGAACCGAGCGCAAGGGACAGCGCCCGCTTATCCTGTCCCGGCGCCACTTTAAAATAATAGGTTTGCGGCTCGCTGCTGACATTATCAACCGTGCCAACGCCGGCAAGGCTATAGTTGCTGCGAGGAATATAGAGCCCAAAATGAGCGCTATCGCTGTTATCAACCACACCGATAATAGTCAGCTTGATCGCTTCCCTGCCCTGGAGGCTCGTGACCCATATTGGCGTGGGAGCAAAAACCGTATCGCCCTGGTAAACGCCGCTGAGCGAGAAAGTGAGACGAGGATCAAAATTGGGCGGCGTGGCAGGAGCTCCCACATCTGCCGCCGCGGGAGTCGAAGGATCATAGACGGAGGTATTGAGCGCAACATTGGGATTGAAAGGCAGGGCGCTGCTATCGATGAGCGCGTAATCAGGATGTGTTTGTAATGCCTGCCAGACCGCGTTATCGCTGGCGAATCCGTTTGCGCGCGCCTTCAAGTGCAGCCCATAGCCCTGCAAAAAGCCGCCGCTGACAATCTGCGCGGGATAAGTAGTCCAGCGGGGAGCATCGGAGCTGAGCTGGATCACGCCTACGGCAGTCGTACTGCGCACTCCAATGGCAGAGAAATCCTGTGGATCAATGCCGTGCTGCACCAGCGACGAGCGGATATCGGGTATCGATTTGAAAAACGCCGTCGCCTGGATATCATAGCCACCGGTCTGAGTATTAATATCGACGTAGCTATTTTGCATTGCGTTGGTAATGACTGCCATCACCGTCATCGAAAACACCACCAGGCTAAACATGACCATGCTCAAGCCTGTGCGGAAGCGGCGGTGCAGCGGATAGGCCAGAGCCAATCGGGCTACTGCGGAGGCGCCAGGAATGCGCGCGCAGAAGGTAAACAGTGGACTGAGCAGCATTTTCGCGTTCATGATGATCACCCAGGCCGCGCCCAGCACCATCATCATGGCCGCTACAAAGAACACCTCTATGCCCCCCTGAAAACGCGGCAGGCCCAGATTGCCCACCACGTCAAAGGGCAGCGCCCAGTAGGCAACGATGGGCAGGCCAACCAGGAAGGCGAATAATCCGGCAGTTGCATTTCTGCGTTCCATCGAAGAGCCGCCGTTGCGCCTCCAGTTAATGAAGAGCATGATTTGCTCTATCAATGCCTTGACCAGCAGGCCGCCGCCGATCACAATCAGCGAAAGGCCAAGCGAGAACGGGATCACCTGGGTATTCTCCAGACCCATCTGCATCAGCAACAGGCCGGCCAGTAGCGGCAAGAAGCCCATCCTGACCAGCTCGCGCACCAGGCTCACAAAAATATCAGGAATAAGCTCAAACAAGATGCGGCGCAGGCGGCGCAAAGAGCGGCGCACCGCCATGCGTTTCGCAGCCGGAGCGGCAGCTTTGCGCTCATTTCGCCCCACGATGCCAAGCACCTGCAACAGTCGCACGCCTATTTCGCCCAGCGAGAGCGTCGAGTGCCCTGTCTCCGAAAGATCGCGTATCGCCTCCACCACCGTCATGCGGCTGACCAGCCAGGAAGAGAGCGCGACCGCGAAGAAGGTAAAAATCACGCCCAAACAATAGGCAATAATCATGCTGCGAGGCTGGAATGTCACCGTCAGGGGAAAATTGAAACGCGCCAGCACGGGTCCAAGCAGCGTAATCAGCAAGTAGCCGGCCCCTATGCCGAAAAGCAAGCCGACAAACGAAGCCAGCAGATCATAGACGGTACCTTCAAAAAGGAACATAAATATCAGGTGGCGGCGCTGCACACCAATGGCCCGCGCCATTCCCATCTCAGTACGTCGCTCGGCGGCCAGCAGCACAAAAATCAGGAAGATCAGCAGGAGGCCGATAGCCAGCGCAAAGAGGCTAAACAGGGCAAAGACGCGTGAGAAGATATCCTGCGCCTTCTGTGAGTTCTGTACCCCCTGCACTTTGACCTGGATCACATTCACGCGCGGAAACCAGTGGCGTATCGTCTGCGACACCTGATCTGACAGGGAAAGACCGCTCAGTCCGCTCCCCCGATTGGCAATATAGACCTCGTTAATCTCATCGTCCAACCCTTCAATCGTATGGAAGGTCTGCAACTGGCTCAACAGCGTGGGATTATCGCCCACCAACCCTCCATTATTGACAATTGCGGCCACCGAGAGCGTATAGCGGCGGCCAGGCCAGCGTGATGAGTAAAGATAAAGCGTATCGCCGGCATGAGCATTGAGCAACTGCGCTACCGTCTGGTTTAAATAGACCTGATCGGGCTTGAGAGCGGCGATGGTCAGCGTTTGCCTGGTAGCCGTATCCTGCATACCGCCGAAACCCTTTTCGCTGCCCGGGATCACCGCCAGGCCGGTCACCGCAGAGCGCACCTGGCGAGAGGTCTGGTCGGCCACCAGCAAATCATGCTCCTGCAAGGCTGCGCCGACCGCCATAATATCGGGGTAATTGCGCGCCCGATCTACCAGACCATAATAGACCTCATCGCGAAACAGACCGAGCGGACCGCGCCCTCCTTCGATCAATTCATCAATGCCGCCCCAGTTATAGACCGCGACACTCTGTACCGTCGCGGTCAGCACATCGCCGGTCGCCAGCACACTGGATAGCAGCGTCGTCGAGAGCATCAGGGCGAAGACGATCAGCACCATCTGCATGCGCCGCCGCGGAATATTGCGCACACCGATCTTAAAAAAGATCGCGTTAAAGAGGGCCAGCAAGGCCACCACGACGATAATCACTGTAGTGATTATTCCAAGAAGAAGAGTCAGCGTGTCAATGGGAATGCCAAAAAGTTCTATCATAGGCCATTTTTCTGTAGCACCTGGTAAAAAATCTCCGCCAGTCGTGAATAACCGATAGCATTGGGATGGAAGCCATCATCGCTGATATATTCAGGGTGACTCGCCAGTTCACGCCAATCCTGATAAAGATCGACCAGCACTGCATGATGACGCTGTACAATCGTCGCGATTGCCGTGTTGTACGCTTGAATCTGCTCACGCAGCGCCGGGATATCCTGGGGCTGCGCCTGGAAACGAGGCAACAGGGTAAGGTCGGGCACATTAGCTACCAGCACGCGCGTATGAGGCAAGGTTGTCTGCAACTTGCCTAATAATTGATCAAGGTCGTGGGAATAGCTATCGAGCGGCACATTATCAGCCAGGTCATTAACGGCCAGCCAGACCGTCACCAGGTCTGGATGCGAATCAAGGGCCACCGGCAATTCCATATTCAGCGCATCATGCACATGGATACCGGGAATGCCCAGATTCACCAGGCGCACGCCATTGCCTAATTTGAGCGTAAGATCGGCAGCCCAATTCTCTGAAGGAGGGTCATCGGCTCCGGTGCCAAAGGTATCAGAGGCACCAATCGCCACATAGGTCAGACGAGCAGGCGGGGGCTGCTGAAGCCGCAAAGCGCCTGTTGAAGACTGCCCTCCAGGAAAAATAGCACAACTCACCAGACAACCGGATAGCGTAAGAATCAGTATATACAGTGAAATGTACCGTCTGGCATAGGCCATAGAAAATCGCTCCCAGACAGCGCAGTGGAAACTGCGACCCCTGCCAATGCAAACCTGGCATTGCTGCCAGGGCAACCATATCACTTACAAAAAGTGAATATACACTACTCTTCATTACGCAAAATCGTTACGGCGAGCTCCTACTAATACAAGATTTAGTGCGGGGTAAAGGCAGTACTAAGTATAGACACCAGGGCGAACAAGACGATAAAGATGATAGTTAAATTGAAAATCAGCCGCTCGACGCCGCGTCGCGTTTTGAACACAGAGCCCGCGCTGCTGCCACCGAAGGCGCTGCCAAGCCCGGCGCCACGCACCTGTAACAAAATAAAGACGATCACTATTGCACACAGGATGATTTGTACTATTCTAATAGCTGGAAGCCATTGTTGCACGATTCTCTCCTCGCTTTCGCATTTACCTGAAACCCGAACCAGGGTAGTTTGTGGAGATTATACCATAGGACAGAGCCCCCGTCGAGTCCGTTGCGAGCATCTCAAGCGTACGTCCGCTCGTAATATTGGGGACAAAGTATCTTAAAATGGATTGAACTTATGTAAAAGGCCGTTGTCAAAAAAAGAAGCCGGTCAGATGCTGATGTTAAGCACGTCATAGCCTCTATGCCATAGGGAAGACACTCTTGCTAGAACACTTATCTATATGGTAAAATACAATTCGGGCGAGGACACCAGGTCCCCGCCCGAACTTATTGTGAGAGAAGCAGAGCAGATCATGGAAATATCCTGGCTGGGCCACTCTTGTTTTTTATTACGTGGCAAAAATGTCGTACTGGTCACAGACCCATTCTCTCCCCAGCACGGCCCCTCGCAAGGGGAGCCGCCACGACTGGGCAAGAGCAACGCCTCCATCGTCACCGTCAGCCATAACCACCCCAGTCACAACTATGTCATGGGGGTCGGGGGTAAACCCTATGTGGTGCGAGGACCGGGCGAATACGAGATCAGCGATGTGCTGATCACAGGCGTCTCGTCCTATCACGACGATAAGCATGGGCAGGAACAGGGTCGCAATACAATCTATGTGATCCACATGGATGATGTTGTTCTCTGTCACCTCGGCGATCTGGGCCATACGTTGCAGGAGGAACAACTGGAGGTCGTGGCCGACGCCGATGTGCTCTTTGTGCCTATTGGAGGGCAAAATACTGTGAATGCGACTCAGGCGGCTGAGATTATCAGCCAGGTCGAGCCGCGTATCGCCATTCCCATGCACTACCGACCGGCGAGTGGCAACACGCCCGATCCGCTCGACAAATTCTGTCGCGAGATGGGAGTGGAGAGCATCGAGGCACAACCAAAAATCGTTGTTACCAAAAGTAATTTACCTGTAGAAACACAGGTCATGTTACTCCAACCACGCTGACCGGCGTGATGTAAGCAAAACGTCTCTTTTACACACCGGCACATATTCAACGGCAAGACACTGCCTTACCGCGCTCCTGAGCAAAGCTAGCGCGGGTAGCTCCCCGATTCATCGTGGGAGCGTTGGAGCGCGGAATATCAAGGCTCCCGTGATTTTAGGAGGATTCTCAACATGTCAAAATTTATCTTTGTAACAGGGGGTGTGGCATCTTCCGTGGGTAAGGGCATCAGTGTCGCCTCTCTCGGTCGTCTCCTGAAGAATCGCGGGGTCTCCGTTTCGCTGATGAAGTTGGACCCATATATCAACGTCGATCCAGGTACGATGTCACCCTACCAGCACGGCGAAGTTTTCGTCACCGATGATGGCGCGGAAACTGACCTGGACCTGGGCCATTACGAGCGTTTCACCGACGAGCCTGTCTACCAGGCTAATAACGTGACAACCGGCCAGGTCTACGCCTCGGTGATTGGCAAAGAGCGGCGCGGCGAATACCTGGGCGGCACCATCCAGGTGATCCCTCACATCACTAACGAGATTAAAGATCGCATTCACGCCGTCGCCCGCCGTTCCGATGCCGATGTGGTTATCGTGGAGGTCGGAGGGACCGTCGGCGATATCGAGGGCGAGCCATTTTTAGAAGCCATTCGCCAGATGCGCAAAGACGTCGGAAGGCGCGATGTACTCTACATTCACGTCACGCTGCTCCCCTATATTGGCGCGACCAAAGAATTGAAGACGAAGCCCACGCAGCACAGCGTCAAAGAGCTCCTGCGCGTCGGCATTCAGCCAGATGTGATCATCTGCCGCTCGGACCTGCCAATGAGCGATGAATTGCGCGAGAAGATCGCGCTCTTCTGCAATATTGAGGCCAGAGCGGTCATTCCTATGCTCACCGCCGAAACTATTTACGAAGTGCCGCTCATCTTAGAGGATCTTGGCCTGGGCGAATACCTGGTCAATGAGCTGGGATTGAAAAAACAAGCGCCGCAGATGCAGGAATGGCAGGACCTGGTGGCGAAAATTAAAAGCCCGCGCCCCGAGTTGACTATTGGCCTGGTGGGCAAATATGTCGAACTGCACGACGCGTATATTTCTGTTGCCGAGGCGTTGCGTCACGCGGGTTGGCACCACAACGTTGATGTACGCATCAAGTGGATCAACTCCGAGGCGCTGGAGCAGATGGGCGACAACTACGCCGCCGTGCTGGAGGATGTCGCAGGCATCGTCGTGCCCGGCGGCTTCGGGCATCGTGGGATCGAAGGCAAGGTAAAAGTGGCAGGCTTTGCGCGCCGCAACAACATTCCCTACCTGGGCCTGTGTCTGGGCTTGCAGGTTGCCGTCATCGAGTTCACCCGCAACGTGCTGGGGCTGCCAGGGGCCAATAGCAGCGAGTTCGACCCGCAAACGCCTTATCCGGTGATTGATCTGATGGTGACGCAGCGCCAGATCGCGGATAAGGGAGGAACCATGCGCCTGGGCAACTGGGTCTGCTGCCTTACTCCCAGCACAAAAGCCTATCAGGCGTACGGCGAGCCCATCGTCTTTGAACGCCACCGCCATCGCTATGAGTTCAATAACGAGTATCGCAAACGTATGGAGGCGCACGGCGTTGTGATCAGCGGTCGCTCAGCCGACAACAGCCTGGTCGAAGTGATTGAACTCGCCGATCATCCCTGGTTCGTTGCGTCACAGTTCCATCCTGAATTCAAGAGCCGCCCCACGCGTCCGCATCCCCTGTTCCGCGATTTCATCGGGGCCTGCGTGCAGACGAGCAGCAAGGGGCAATACCAGAACAATGACAGGGCATTCGAGTTAGAACCGAGCAGAGTCCTACCCGACTCGCGAGTCGAGATGTGATGTAAAGATTATGCTATATCTCAGTCAACTGCTGGGCACGCCCGTGGAAGCACAAAACCACACGCGCTTAGGCAAAATTATTGATGTACTGTTGCCGGTAACGCAGGTTGGGCAACAAGAGCCTGCTAACCCCAGTACATTACTGGTCGAGGGAGCAGAGGATCAGCCGTGGCGCGTCCCTCCCGGTGCAGTAGCATGGCAAGACGATATATTACGTCTGCTCATTCCGCTGGAGCAGCTTACTACACAGCCTGAGGCAGCAGCGGGACAGGAAATTTATCTCGCCCGGGAGGTGCTAGACAAGCAAGTGATTGATATCCAGCACAAAAAAACGGTCCGCGTGAACGATATCTGCATGGGAGATGACTGGCAGATTCTCGGCATCGATAACAGCACCGTTGGCCTGATACGCCGCCTTGCTCCAGCGTGGCTACTCGGTGGCAAAAGGCAGGGCGTGGGCGCGTTCATCCCCTGGGCGCACATTGAACTGATCGGCACCCCCGCGCTAGAGCAACCGGTATCCGCAGATCAGGACGGAGCTGCTGGCGCTCCGTCCTTGCGCACACCCAGCGGGCACCTGGCGGAACTCCATCCAGCCGATATTGCTGAGATCGTCCACCAGCTCACCGCCGGACAGGGCGCACGCCTGATAGAAGGGCTGGATAATGAAACTGCCGCCGATACAATGGAAGAGATCGACATTGATCGCCAGCGTAACATTCTGGAAAATATCCAGCCGGAGCGCGCCGCCGACATTCTTCAGGCGATGGGGCCGGATGAGGCCGCTGACCTGCTGGCTAGCCTACCGGAGGAACGAGCCAGCCAGCTCTTACACCTGATGAATCCCGAAGAGTCAGAAGAGGTGCAGGAATTATTGGAGTATGCCGCCGATACAGCCGGTGGCCTGATGACCACCGACTATATCGTTCTGAATCAGGACAGGACGGTTACAGAGGCGCTGGATGCCATGCGTCAGAACATTCAGGATTACGATGTGCGCATTGCTTACATCTATTGTGTTGCGGACGAGACGCAGGATGAGTGTCAGGTTTTAGGCGTTGTATCGCTCTGGGATTTATTGATTGCTCAGCCCTCCCAATCCCTGCAAGAGCTGATGGAGACTGACGTTATCAGCGTCGAGCCGGAGACCGACCCGCGCGCGGTAGCTGAGATTATGGCAAAATACAATCTGCTGGCTGTGCCTGTAATCAGTAAAGCAGGAATACTCGAAGGCGTTGTTACCGTTGATGATGCCCTTGACGTACTCCTGCCCACCGATAGGCGACGCAAGCCGCCAAGAATGTACTAATAGGTTTTAAAATTCTGATGATTTAAATGCAATCGTGGCATCAAATGCCTCAAGCACATGGAGAATATCCTGGCAAACTTCGACCATCACCTGGGGCAGCCACTCCTCTGGATGCGGATTATCCGCCATCACCTCACCGCCCTCCTCGTCCGCGCGCGCGCCAAAGTGAGAACTCGTCAATCTTCGCTGTGGCGGTTCGCTATCGTGCAGCCCTCGCATCCCCTCAGGGTGCCAGACAGGCAGTTCTACCCGCTGCTGCAACGTCAGCATATCCGGCAGTAAGCGATTCTCGTGCATGACCATAGCGATGCCCGGGCGCGTCTCGATAGTCCGTCGGCTATGCTCACTGGCGCGCAACTTGAGCGACTGCATGAGTGAAAGGAGCACGTCTTCGGAGATATCTATGCCGTTGAGCGCAAGGGTATAGGACAGGTCGAGCACCAGCGGCGGAATTGCGCTGGTGCGTAAATGCAAGCAATCCTGCTCTGCCTCATGGAAAAAGTCGCAGACACCGGCTGGCCCTTCCACGGAAAGAGCGGTATCCAATGCCCCCCAGCTAAAAGAGACGGTGCAGGAACTATGTAATTCGGCCTCTTCACAGCTTCCGGCATGGCAGGTGCAGACAAACTCTCGTTCGAGGGTGCGAGTATTGAGCAGGTACTCGGGATGGACTACAAGCGAGAGACTGGCCGCCGCTTTCAGGAAAATTTCGGTCATACCTTCATACGTTAACACAAGACTGATCTCCTTACTGTCCGGGTACAGCATACAACCTGGCGGCTCTCCCTAGTATGGCGTGCCTCTATATTACTGATGTCAGAAGAAGGTGTCAATAGCGATATTTTCCTGCGGAGCCGAGGGGGTAGCTATAAGAACAATACACATTAGGGCACCTGTGCAGGTGCCCTGTATCATTGCATATAGGCTAAAAGATTCTAAAGCATGGGGCGAATAGAGAGGATAGTATAAGCCGTCACCCCGCCCGGAGTTGATACACTTACCTCATCTCCCTCTTGATGTCCCAAAAGGGCCTTCCCTACAGGTGACTGGTCAGAAATCAAACCGGCTTTTGGATCAGCTTCAAAGGTCTCAACCAGCTTGAAGATGCGTTTCGCGCCACTTTCGGACTGCACCTCCACCTGGGTACCAATCCTGGCGGTAAGGGGACCCTCTTCATCGGTATGCATGTCTGGCGTCATAATCTCAGCCAGCGCAATCAAATTCTCCAATTGCAGGATCTCGCCCTCAACTTTGGCCTGTTCATTTTTAGCATCTTCATAAGCGCTGCTCTCGCTGATATCTCCAGCTTCTTTGGCTTCATGGATATAATCAGCAATTTCCTTGCGCTTCACCGTGCGCAGATACTCTAGCCGCTCCTTCCTTTTCGCAAAGCCTTCAGGCGTCAAACGAACTACTTTACGCTCGGACTTCGCATCACTCTGTCCACCAATACTCATAAGCTATTCTCCTCCTGGTAGTGAGGCCCTCGACCTTCTGCTGGTCTCTTCCAGATATCCGCCTCTTTTTACTCTGTTCGTCATCTACTACAAACATTGATCACTCTTTATTCCCGCTTCCAACGACACCCTCATATCTTCGCCTTCCTCTAAAATTAGCGAAGACATCGCTTTCCACCCTTGCTCGTTTGCTGAAAAAGGGTGAACTCTTACAGCAAGAAAACGCTTGCAAGATCCGTTTTTTCGTTGCTGCTTCTCCTGCATTGGTCGAGGTGGCACTGTTTCGCGCTTCGGCTGACTGCAAAACGCGAGTATTCAACACACATGAGGGAGATTATACGTTGTGAACTGCGGAACGTCAAGTGATCCACGGCTGATTTTTTATCGTTTTATCAAAACTTGTGTAGTGATTTGTTCCCCCCTCCAGCTCATGACCTGCACAGTCCTCAAACTCAGCGAATCATTCTTTTTCGCCCGCAATAAAGCGGAAGAGCTTTGTACCACAGACAGGGCAACGCCCCTCCATCGCGGCACGCCCATTTTTTGTGACTATTTTTGTCGCATTCTGCATTGCGCGCTTCTGCCGGCATTTGACGCAATAGGCTTCAGGCTCCACAGAGCTCGCCGCTGGAATGGATGTTGTTGCTTGCCTTTCCTGCAGCTGTGGCGCATCTTCTTCACGCACAACCGGAGCTTCTTTCACGGATGCTACCTCCTGGAGAGCTGGAGCAGCAGGTGAGGTTTTTTGTTCGTTTTCCTCGCGCCATGTCAGGATGTCCGCAACAACTGCATCAGGACATTCCTCCTGCACCTGTACGCCTGCTCCATAGACAGGGGAAGCCTCTTTGAGCCGTGTTAGCGCAGAGCGGCTGGCAATAGAGTGCGAATGCGGCAAGGCGTTTGCTCCCCAGATGATCAGCCCTGGCTGCGTCAGTTGCTCAAGCTGATCGGTTACATCCAGATCGAGCGCGCCTGCAAGATGAGCCAGTACCGCGTGTTGAGCTCCCAACTGATGGGCGGCAGCCGATAGGTAGGCCAGCCTGGCTTGAGCAATATCCTGATAGCCAGTCGCATTCTCTCTCGCAACTACTGCGCGCAGCACGATGGGAGTAGTTAAAACGGAGTAGAGCATCAGCGCAATCACCGGATTTTTTGCTAACTGCGCCAGCCACGGTCGCTGCTTGCGCTCGCCATGCGCAAATAGCGCCGTTGGAGAGAGCAGCACGACCCCGTTGCAAAATTCGGCAGCGTTACGAGCGATGGCAATGCTATAATTACAACTCAGTCCACCCGCAAGCAGCGTTGCAGGCTGCCCGATCACCTCGACCAGAAAATCATGGCCTAACTGCACATAGATCTCAGCCGTATAAGCCATGTTCGGACGGTCTGAGAGCCCAAAGCCTGGCAGATCGGGCGCATAAACGCGGAAGTGCCGCGCCAGAGGCTCCATCAGCGCGTGCATTGTGTGGGAGGACGCGCCAATGCCCGGCGCATGCAGCAAAAGCAGAGGAGGAGCATCAGCTTCCCCTAGAACTTTATAAAAAATGTGACCATATGTCCATTTATATAGATGATCTTTCCCTGGTAAAATACTTTTCAAGGGCTGAGGAGTTTTTATGATATAGCGGAGCGTTAACAACACCGTGCCCACTAATGCCAGAAAGATAAGCTTCAAACTCCTGCGTAGGAAAACCGCCATAAGAACCTCCTTGTACCTGCTGTAGCATGTACCATAATATAACATGTTACTGCAACTATCGCTATCCGTTTTGCAATCTACAATATGCGAAATTCAGTATCTGTTCAAGATTCTTAATGCGTGATAAAGCATGCATAAAACTATACGCCATGCGTTCCGGCAAAAGAAGAATGCTAGCTGGGCAGGGGCAAGCCCTGCCCTTACGGAGTAATGTAATTATGCGCATCATTCAAAGTTTGGCTGAGATGACTGAAACGGCCCGTGGCTGGTTGGCTGGCGGGACCGTTGGCTTTGTACCAATCAAAGGCGGGATTCATGACGGCCATCGAACGCTGATCCAGGCCGCGCATAACGCCTGTGAAATCTGCGTGGTCAGCGTGCTAGCAAACGCTTTTACTGGAGCCCAGCAGTCAGTTCAGGCAGGCTCACCCGCCCCGGAACATGATATACAGCAATTACAGGATTTGGGGGCAGACGTTGTTTTTACGCCTCAACTCAACGAGCTCTTTCCCATAGACTTTTCTACTTATGTTACTCCCACCGGCCAGCTCGCGGAATGCCTGGAAGGACGCAACAACGCGCTCCGTGTACGAGAAGTTGTCACCGCCGTCATGCAGTTATTCCTGCTTGTCCGTCCAGATATCGCTTATTTCGGGCAAAAGGACGCACAATACATCGCCATCTTGCGCAAAATGATTCGCGATCTTCACGTCGATATCAGCCTGCGCGTGCTCCCTATAGTGCGTGAGAGCGATGGATTGGCGATGAGTATGCGCAACCATCGACTCTCTCCAGCCGAACGCCAGGCTGCAAGAGTGCTTTATCAGGCACTGCTGCATGCCAGGCAGCTCATCGAGCAGGGCGAGCTCCGTTCCCAGGCTATCATACAGGCAATAACGGCTATGATCGCGCAGGAGCCATTGCTGACCTTTGAATATGGCGCACTTTGCCAGCCGGAAACCTTCGCCGAAGTTCCGCAAGCCGCCCCCGGCACGCTGCTTGTCATCGGGGCGCGGGCGGGAACAGTCCGCCTGACCGATAACATCGTGTGGCTGGCAAACGGGCAATGGCAGCTTTGAAATGGCTAGCAATTTAGCTCGTACGGGTCTATAATGGTGCAAGGTTGATTGCAAATCTGGTAAGGTTGTCGATATTCTCACCACGACTTTCGACACATGTAGGAGGCTACTATGGCAGCTATTGTCGGCTCTCTCTTGCTCACAGCCGTTGTGGCTTATTTGTGGGGCTCGCTTCCCTCCGGGTACTGGATGGGAAAAATACTGCGCGGGAAAGATTTTGATATCCGCGATTATGGTAGCCATAAAACGGGCGCGACCAATGTGTTGCGCACACTCGGAAAAGTTCCCGCCCTGATCGTTTTTCTGGTGGACATTTCCAAAGGGATTGGTCCCGCGCTCCTCGCGACCTATGTGCCCGCCTTCTACGGTGGAGGCTGGGGCATCACCGTGGCGGGGATAGCGGCATTGTTGGGCCACTGCTATCCCGTATTTATTGGCTTCAAAGGCGGGCGCGGCGTGCTTACAGGGGCGGGCACGATGCTCGTCGTTTCACCGCTGAGCTTCTTGATATCAGCCATCACCACCTTTGGCACGATGGTCATCTGGCGCTATGTCTCTCTTGGCTCGATTGTCGGGAGCGCCACAACTATTATTTGCGGCATCGCTTTCTATCTCGCCGGGCTAACCAACCCGAACTTCTTCGCGCGCCTGAACTTTCCCCAGATGCTTTTCATGGTGATCGTCCCTGCGCTGGTCATCATTTTCCACTCAGACAACATCAGTCGCTTGCTGGCAGGGAAAGAGCGCAAAATCGGCCAGAAAGAGACGATTCCGACCACCAACGAACAGAACGCCTCATCACACGCCTGAGCCGGACTTGCTCGCTCCCCGCTCATCCTGGAAAAGCGGCAAAGCCCCGATCATATACTCTATGCCAGAGAAAGCGGTCCAGACCACAGCCAGGATCAGCAGCGCATCGGCCAGCAGTAAGAGCAGCTCGGCTGGCACCAGCGTCTGACTGTTGAAGACAAGGTACGGGGGGAAGAGGGAAAGCTGATGCGCCCCCAACCCCTTTGCCAGTAACAGAGCTCCCATTGCCACCAGCGTGATAAATGTTTTTTGCTTTCCCCAGACCCCCGCCGGAATCACCTTGCCTTTGGCAGCCGCCATCGAGCGCAAGCCGGTGACGAGGAACTCGCGCGTGACGATCACAAAGACGATCCACGCCGGCACCAGCGCAATCTGCACCAGCGCGATCAGAATAGCGGAAACAAACACTTTATCCGCGGTCAGGTCGAGGAAAACGCCGAGAGAGGAGGTGACATGGTAACGTCGGGCCAGGTAGCCATCGAAGAAATCCGTCACCGAGGCCAGAAAAAACAACAGCGTTGCCACGAGAAACGCCCAGGGCTGATTGATCAGAACCAGGATGAAGACTATTACTGTGGCTAGTAGCCGACTTAAACTCAAGATATTAGGGAGATTTCGCATGCTTGCACCTCATATTTCAGGTATGCAACGCTCCAGAGCATCTCTGTCACTACCTTGCTCCAGTTACCTCCACACCATCTTATGAAGGCAAAATACTATGCACACCGATCTTTTATAGGGAAATGGGGGCCTGACGGTTTTCCTCATACGAACGGAGGCCCCAGATCTCGCTCTTGACAAAGGGCGCGGCGATAAGTAATATCATTATATGCGACGATAGTCCCCATTGTATAGTCAGGATTATCCTACAGTAGATTGTTCTCCCTGATACTTTTTTCTAGCCCATCCTTCCGACCGGGAGGAGTTACTCGCTCTCAAAAGAGCAAAACGGTTTGTATGCAAACGCCAGTGTCTCAATATCAGGCCCAGATCGTGGCATACCGTATTTCGTGTAATTCAATACCGACAAACCAATAAAAAGTCCTGGGCCAGCTTCCTCAAGTGACCAGGGCTTTATCTTTTTCATCGCATAGCCCAGGGCAGGGGCAAGCCCGGCCCCTACCTGATGTGTAGTAGGGGCAATCCCTTGCGGTTGCCCTGAACGGGTACAGGTAGAAAAATACCCGGTCCCTCTTTGACAATTGTCATTGTAGTGAAATTATTAACACTCAGCCAGATCAGACTCTTTACCGCAGCCGTATTATCTGTAGTATGGGTAATGCCGCAAGGCATGCCGATCCGGCACCTTAACGTTCTTAAACTTAGTAGTGTCACTTATCACACCTGCAACCTAGAAAGAGGCAGATTATGGCAAAGTATGTGCTTGCCCTGGATCAGGGAACAACGAGCTCGCGCGCCATCGTTTTCGACCATGACGGCTCGATTGTGAGCGTGGCTCAGCAGGAGTTTCCGCAAATCTATCCCGCCCCCGGCCTGGTGGAGCACGATCCAGAGGCTATCTGGTCCAGCCAACTGGCAGTAGCCCGGCAGGCGTTAAAAGAGGCAAATGCCTCAGCCGATGATATCGCCGCTCTCGGTATCACCAACCAGCGCGAAACCGCCCTGGTCTGGGAAAAGAGCACCGGTAAGCCGGTTTTCAACGCAATCGTCTGGCAAAGCCGCCTCACCGTCCCGATCTGCGATGCACTGAAAGCCAAAGGCTTCGACAAGGAGATCCGCGAACGCACGGGACTGGTCACAGACGCTTATTTCTCCGGTACAAAAGTCAAATGGATTCTCGATAATGTCCCCGGCGTACGCGAGAAAGCGCAGCGAGGCGAAGTGCTGTTCGGGAACGTCGATACTTTCCTTATGTGGCGTCTCTCTAAAGGGCGCGTCCACGCCACCGATCCATCCAATGCCTCGCGCACCCTGCTTTATAACATCTATAAAGGCGATTGGGACGATGTAATCCTCAATGAACTGGAGATCCCGCGCGCCATGCTCCCTAAGGTGATGCCATCCAGCGGCGTCTTCGGGGAGAGCGACCCTGAGTTCTTCGGCGGCCCCATTAAAATGGCGGGCGACGCGGGCGACCAGCAAGCCGCGACTTTTGGTCAGACCTGCTACGAAGTGGGTATGGCGAAGAATACGTACGGCACTGGCAGCTTTATGCTGATGAACACCGGCTCAAAGGGCGTGCCATCGCATAGCGGCCTGCTTACGACCATCGGCTGGGGCATCGGCAACCAGATTACTTACGCGCTGGAAGGCAGCATTTTTATCACAGGCGCTGCCGTACAATGGCTGCGCGATGGCCTCAAAGCCATCACCAATAGCGCCGACGTCGAAGCCCTGGCCGGTACGGTACCTGATAACGGCGGCGTCTACCTCGTTCCGGCCTTCGTCGGGCTGGGCGCACCGTACTGGGACCCCTACGCACGCGGCACGATCATCGGCCTGACGCGCGGCTCAACTATTGGACATATAGCTCGCGCGGCTCTGGAGTCGATGTGTTATCAGACGCGTGACGTGCTGGAGGCGATGACGACCGATAGCGGCGTGCATGTGAAAACGCTGCGCGTCGATGGCGGCGCGGTTGTCAATAACCTGCTGATGCAATTCCAGGCGGACATCCTGGGAGTACCCGTTCAGCGCCCCAAAGTCGCAGAGACGACAGCCCTCGGCGCTGCTTACCTGGCCGGCCTCGCCGTTGGTTTCTGGAGCAGCACTCAGGAACTGGCAGAACACTGGGCCATCGACCGCACATTTGAGCCCCAGATGGACCAGGCGAAGCGTGAAGAGCTCTACGCCAACTGGAAGCGCGCCGTTCAACGTTCCCTGGGTTGGGAACAGTCCAAAGAAAATCAGTAACCCGCTATTATAGCGGGTTACCCATGCCCGTTGGTTTTGTTGAGCTTACATTATGACCACATGACAGGTCAAGTTCACTCACGGACATCTGTATATGTAAAGCGTAATAGCTGTAAAATGAGCCCGTCTTAGGGCAGGGGCAAGCCCTGCCCCTACAGACCGTTTCTCCGTTGTATAACGACTTGATAGTATTGGACCATTGGCCCTGTAGTGCAACTCCGTTTTATCTCGGTTTTGTCAGGCAAAAGGAGTGAGCATTATGAGACAGGCAGTAACCAAGCCTTCCCCACTTTATGCGGGACTTTATGGTGAGATGATCGCCGAGTTCTTCGGTACGATGGTGCTGATCCTCTTCGGCGACGGTTGCGTAGCAAGCTTTTTACTCTTCAATAAGATATCACCCTTCCCCTTCGCCAACACCTGGATGCTCATCATCTGGGGATGGGGCCTCGCCGTCATGCTGGGCATCTATGTCGCGGGCGCGGTCAGCGGCGCTCATATCAACCCGGCGGTCACTCTGGGCTTTGCGGTAACTGGACGATTCCCCTGGAAAAAGGTACTCTATTACTGGGCTGCTCAGTTGCTGGGAGCGTTCGTGGCAGCAGCTATCCTTTACTTTGTGTACAAAGGGGGCATCAACAACTATCTGCAAGGGGCAAACATTGCCGATCCAGTTAAGGGGGTAGGCAATGTGTTCTACACCAGCAAGAAAGCGTTTGTGGGAGGGTTCGGAGCCTTTGGTGACGAATTCATCGGTACCGCGCTGCTGGTCGGTCTGATTCTCGCCATCGTCGATGGTCGCAACCAGCCCGTTCAGGGCAACCTGAACCCGCTGATTATCGGCCTGCTCATCGTGGCGATTGGCGCTTCGTTCGGCCTGAACACCGGATACGCCATCAACCCGGCTCGTGACTTTGGCCCACGGCTCTGGATCACTATCGTCGGCGGCGGATGGAACTCGTTCAACTCCTACACCTGGATTCCGATAGTCGCGCCTCTGCTTGGTGGTGCGGTTGGCGCTCTGATCTACGACTTCACGATGGGCAGAGTGCTGGCTGCTAAAGGGTTAACGCAGTCAGGTGATACTATTACAACAGGGGAAGCTGTGCGAGAGCCCAGCTATGAGCGCACTCGAACGTTTGAGTAATGCAAGAAAGGATAAGAGGCGGATAGAGGGCAAATCAGGCCAGGGAATCGGCGCATGTTCCCATACGCACTATTTGGCTTACATCCGCCTCTTTACAACCATGATGCAACCGCTATCATCAACGGTACGCCAACACAATTTATCTCTTCTGGAGAGCGAACGCTTTGACGTTCTCGTTATCGGCGGTGGTATTACAGGCGCTGGCGTCGCCCTGGATGCTGTCGCGCGCGGATACAAAGTGGCGCTGGTCGAAAAAAACGATTTCGCCAGCAGCACGAGCAGTAAATCGACCAAGCTTGTGCATGGGGGCATTCGCTACCTGCCCAACTTCGATTTTGCTCTGGTGCATGAGGCGCTGGTTGAGCGCGGCCTGCTTCTCCAGAACGCCCCATTTCTTGTCCATCCGGTGGCCTTTGTGCTACCCATCTACGAACATGATCGTCACCCGGTCGGCATCCCATTTACTACGCCTGGAGGCGTTGGCCTCGGCCTGATCCTTGATGTCGGACTCTGGCTCTATGACCTGCTCGCGGGCCGACGCAATATCCGCCGCCACCACCGCTTGAGCCGCGAGCAGGTGATGAAGATGGCTCCCTCCCTGGTAACGGACGAGCTGAAATCTGGCTACGTCTACTACGACGGACAGACCCACGATGCCCGCCTCACCATGACGCTGATCCGCACGGCGGCCCAGTACGGCGCTACGATTGCAAACTACGCCGGCGTTACCTCATTTGTGATGGAAAACGGCAAGGTTTGCGGAGCGCATGTCTGCGACTATATCGCCAACCAGGAAGTGACGGTACGAGCCAGGCATATCGTCAATGCCACCGGCATCTATGCTGAGCAGCTAGAGGCGCTCACCGGCGAAGAGCCAGAAGTTAAAGTCGAGCCAAGCAAAGGCGTACACCTGGTTTTTTCTCGCGAGACGTTGCAACTGGGTGATAGCGCGATTGTGCTGCCCGAGACCGACGACAAGCGCATCCTGTTTATTGTCCCGTGGGAGTCCCGCGCCATTTACGGCACCACCGATACCGGCACCGGCGATCTCGATCATCCCATTGCTTCACACGAAGATATTACTTACCTTTTGAATCATCTTAAACGCTACCTTTCAATACAGCTTACACGGGACGATATTATCAGCGTCTATTCCGGCTATCGTCCTCTGGTAAAACCGAACAAACCAGGACAATCGACGGCAAAGCTTTCACGCACGCATGTGGTGCTGCAAGGCGATTCGGGCCTTGTGACTATCGTCGGTGGCAAGCTTACAACCTACCGGCGCATGGCTCAGGATACTGTGGATGTGCTCAATCGTCGCGATGGCTCCAAAGTTGTGCATCCCACGGAACATATGCCGTTGCAGGGAAGCGCGGGCTGGTCCAGCCAACAAAAGGCCATCACCCGCCGGGCAACGGAACTCGGTCTGGCTGCCGATATTATTGAGCAGCTAAAAAGAAGCTACGGCACGAACGCCTTCGCGCTATTAGACATGACCGCCGGGGACCCGTCGCTGGCGTCACGGCTGATCGACGACCTGCCCTATATCCGGGCTGAGGTTCTCTACGCCTGCCGCCAGGAAATGGCTATGACCCCTTACGATATCCTGGCGCGCCGCACCTCCATCACGCTGGAAGATCGTCAACGCGGTCTGGGCATCGTTGACCAGGTGGCCGCGCTTATGGCCCAGGAGCTTCACTGGACGCCCGGCCAGCAACAGGCTATGATTGATGCATATCGCACTGCCATACAACAACAGATGGCCGCCGAACACATAACAGCCGAGGCCAGTGCTTCGTAGGGGCCAGGTTTACCGCGCCCGCCCGCGATTTATCGCGTTCCCGACGCATAACCGTCGAGGCCGAACGGAAACTATAGGGGCAACCGCGAGGGATTGCCCCCTACAGGTTGCGAGAAGGAGAAAGTCATGAAGAAACTGATCAACAAGCCTGAAATGGCAGTCAAAGAGGCGATGGCGGGGATGGCTGCCGCCCATCCTGACCTGATTCGCGTGGATCTGGAGCAGCAGATCATTGTCCGCAAAGATGCTCCGGTGCGAGGCAAGGTTGGCGTTATTTCTGGTGGTGGCAGCGGCCATGAGCCGATGCATGGCGGCTTCGTTGGCATGGGCATGCTTGACGCCGCCTGTCCTGGCGCTGTTTTCACCTCACCGGTCCCCGACCAGATGCTGGCAGCCACCCAGGCCGTCGATGGAGGAGTCGGGGTGCTTCACATCGTCAAGAACTATACCGGCGACGTGCTCAACTTCGAGATGGCGGCGGAGCTGGCCGCCGCCAACGGTGTCCAGGTCGAGAGCGTCGTTACCAATGACGACGTAGCGGTGCAGGATAGCCTCTACACGGCAGGCCGGCGCGGCGTTGGCGTGACCGTTTTGCTGGAGAAAATCGTCGGCGGCTTCGCGGAAACGAAAGCGCCTCTGGAAAAAGTGGCGGAGCTCGCCCGCAGAGTCAACAGCCAGGGGCGTAGCATGGGCATGGCTCTCACCTCCTGCACTGTGCCAACAGCGGGCCAACCAACCTTTGAGTTGGGCGACGATGAGATGGAGATTGGCATCGGCATCCACGGCGAACCAGGACGACGCCGCGTCAAGCTGGCTCCCGCCGACGATATTACGGACATGCTGGTAACGCCCATCATCGAAGATCTGGGCCTCAAGTCCGGTGAGAACGTGCTGGCAATGGTCAACGGCATGGGGGGCACTCCGCTCATTGAGCTATACATTGTGTACAACGCGCTCAACCGCATCCTGCAAGGCAAACGGATCAGCATTGCCCGCTCGCTGGTCGGCAACTACATCACATCTCTGGAAATGGCTGGCTGCTCCATCACCCTGGTGCGCCTCGACGACGAGCTGACCCGCTACTGGGATGCTCCCGTTCACACATCCGCGCTGCGCTGGGGCGTATAAGGAGAGCAGGCCCAGTCGCATGTCGTAGGGACCCGATTTATCGCGTCCGCTTTATCGCCTGACCTTCATTACAGGTCATGTAAACCTTCGTAGGGACCTGATTTATCGCGTCCGCTTTATCGCGTCAGTCGGCACCCGGCAGGGCCGCTAGTCACTTGATAGCAAAACCCGTATATTTTATCAAAGGACCGTACATCGATGACGAACGAACAGATTATGAGCTGGTTAGAGCGCATAGCCGATGTGTTGCACGAGAATGCGCAGTACCTGACTCAGCTCGATTCGCCTATTGGCGACGCGGATCACGGCATTAATATGGATCGCGGCTTCACAGCTATTCGCGCTAAATTTCCAGATATGGCAACGATGGAGATAGCCAGCCGCTTAAAAACGGTCGGCATGACGCTCATCTCCACCGTGGGAGGCGCGAGCGGTCCGCTCTATGGAACTGCATTTTTGCGGGCCGCCACAGCCGTGACGGGCAAGCAGGAACTTGCTCCTGCCGATCTTGTGGCGATGCTGGACGCTTTTCTCGGCGGCATTGTGGCCCGTGGCAAGGCCCAGCCTGGCGAAAAAACAATGGTGGACGCGCTCACTCCCGCCGTCGATAGTGCGAAAGAGGCCCTGGCTCAAGGAAAGGATATCACCGAGATTACCGCTCGTGCAGCCGCGGCAGCAGAAGAGGGGATGAAAGCGACCATCCCGATGCAGGCAACCAAAGGGCGCGCAAGCTATCTAGGGGAGCGCAGCATTGGACACCAGGACCCGGGCGCGACATCAAGCTGGCTGATAGTGCGCAGCCTCTCAGATTTCAGTACCCTCAAGCGGGTCGAGTAGCCACTGGCTCCCGCCGCCTCCCTTGAGGACAAGTATAGCATCCAACGCGAAAATGTCAAATGGAAATGCACTAGAGGGAGAATACAGGCATGACGGTGGGACTGGTTATTGTGGCACATAGCGCCCAACTCGCGGCAGGCGTCGCCGAGCTTGCAGGTCAGATGACAAAGGGCGCAGTTCGCATTATAGCAGGCGGAGGGGCAGGCGATGGCGTTCTGGGCACGTCGGCTGATGTGATCCTTACAGCAATTCAGACAGCCGATGATACGGATGGCGTGCTGATCCTGCTCGATCTGGGTAGCGCGATCCTCTCGACCGAAATGGCGCTCGAAATGCTGGACGACGAGCAGCGCCGTCGCGTGACGCTCACCTATGCGCCGCTGGTGGAGGGAGCTGTGACGGCAGCCCTCGAAGCCTCGCTTGGGCATTCGCTGGCCCAGGTGAAGGCAGCCGCCGAAAAAATTGCAACCCCTGCCCAATTGCAACAATTGAAACCATTCGAGCAAGAGGCAACCGCAAAGGATGGTCTTGATATTCCGCCCGCCAATGCCAGTGGACGCGATCAATCGGGTCCCTACAAGGCAGGGGCGAGCCCTGCCCCTACAATTGGCGGCAAGGAAGGTTCCTCCGCCGTAGGGGCAATCCCTGGCGGTTGCCCTGCCCCAGAGGCCCATACGCTACAAATTACGCTCACGAACCCGCTTGGACTGCATGCTCGTCCCGCCAGCCTCTTTGTGCAAACGGCGGCGCGCTTCCAGGCGACCATCCAGGCACAGGGACATGGCAAACAGGTTGACGCAACCAGCATCATCGGCATTCTCTCGCTGGGCGCGCGCAAAGGCGATACCATCACCCTTTCCGCCTCTGGCAAAGATGCCCAGGCGGCTCTTGCCGCCCTGGAGAAGCTAGCGCAGGCGGGCTTCTATGAAGCAGAGCCTGAGCAGAAACAGGAGCAGCAGGCTAAACCAGCCGCGAGTGCAAAACCTGCTTCGCAGCGTCCTGCTGGACAAGCCGGTAATGTCTGGCAGGGTATTACCGCATCGGCGGGGGTAGCTCTTGGTCCCGCATTGTTATATATGCCAGGCGCTCCCTCGCTCGATGCACTGGAACAGCGGACCATCCCGCCCGCCCAGGTTACGGCTGAGCAAGACCGCCTGCGTCAGGCTCTTCAGGCAACGATTGAGGAACTGCAAACACTGGCGCAGCAGCTTCAGAGACGGGTAGGTCCGGGGGAGGCAGCGATTATCGAGGCACAGGAGCTGATGTTGCGCGATCCCCTTTTACTGGATGCCTCCCTGCGCTTGATTGCCGAGCAGCATATCGACGCCGCCAGCGCGCTCGCCAATGTTGGGGAGCAGCAGGCTGCGACCCTGGCAACATTGAAAAATCCGCTGCTGGCAGGTCGCGCCGCCGATATACGCGATGCTGCCAGCAGAGCAGTGCGCCATTTGCGCGACATGGGGACCTCTGAGCAAGACCTGAGCGCCATTGACCGCCCGGTTATTCTCGTTGCCCGCGATCTGGCACCATCGGATACGGCGAAGTTGCGTCCCGAGACGATCATGGGGATCGTCACCGTGCTGGGAGGGCCAACCGCCCATGCCGCGATCCTGGCGCGCGCCCTGGGCATTCCCGCTCTTGCTGGCCTGGACGAACTCGCGCTGAACGTGATCCAGCCCGGGGATGAACTGGGGCTGGATGCCGACAACGGCTTTCTCTACCTGCGCCCCTCGCCTGATATCCGTAGCGCTATCACCGAGCGGCTGGCGGTCCTGCAACAGCAAAAAGCAACCCTTCAGGCCAGAGCGCGCCGGACTCAGGCTCCATTGTATCTGGGCGATAGCCAGATTCACCTGCTGGCAAACGTCGGCAGCGAGGCCGAAGCAGAGGCTGCGCGCCAGTGGGGAGCCGAAGGCATTGGGCTGCTGCGCACCGAGTTCCTCTTCGCCAGCGCCGCCACCATGCCGGACGAGGAAGAGCAGCGCCGCCAGTACGCCAGCGTTTTTCGCGCCTTTAGCGGCTCACCGGCTATGCAGAACAAACCCATCACCGTTCGCACCCTCGACGCGGGCGCGGATAAACCAATGCCCGCGCTGCAATCGGTCATCGGCACAGTTCACGAAGCCAATCCCGCCCTCGGCCTGCGCGGCGTGCGCATCCACCTGGCCCACCCAGAGTTGTTGGAACAACAATTGAGCGCCATCCTGCTGGCAGCAGCCGATGCCGGCATCAATTTGCATATCATGGTGCCAATGGTTACTACTATTGAAGAGGTAGAGGAGATCCAGACCATTTTTCAGCGCGTCTACAATGGACGTGTGCAGCGCGGCATCAAGGTACCTGCCAGTGTGCCACTCGGCATCATGGTTGAGGTGCCTTCGACCATCGTCATGGCAACAGAGCTGGCGCAACGGGTAGACTTCTTCAGCATCGGCTCAAACGATCTGACGCAGTACACGCTGGCCTGTGACCGCACCAATATCGCCGTTGCCTATCTCTACAACCCGATGCAGCCGGCAGTGTTGCGCCAGATTCGCCACCTGGCAACCGCCGCGCGCAACAAGGGGAAACCGGTCGCGGTCTGTGGCGAGATGGCGGGCGATCCCGTGCTCGCTCCTGTTCTGGTGGGGTTGGGGGTGAACGAACTAAGCATGGCCCCCACCGCCATCCCAACGGTACGTGCCGCGCTTGAGGGATTCTCTTTTGAGCAGCTCAGCGAGGTCGCAGAACAGGTCTGTCAGGCCAGCACCGTGGAGCAAGTAGCGAAGCTGTGTGCAGATTTACAACAACGGCTGTGATTCCGCATCCCCCACAGGGCAAGCGCAAGGCATTGCCCCTACCATCATTACCTATTCCTCGGTAGGGGCGGGGCTTGCCCCCGCCCTGCTCCCTGCCTGGCGAGAGACCGCGACCACAATATCGCGCTTTTTGATGACGCGATCTACAGCATGGGCAAACCGTGTGTATGGCGGCTCATTCAGCACATACAGGCTGCTATGGCACTCTATCAATTCGACCAGCGCCGCGCGTTCGATACGTGTGGCATTCCAAGCCAGCGCGAGCGAGCCGCCAGGAAGCAGCATGCGTTCCCAAACAGGCAAAGACTCGCTGAGCAGGCTGGCAATCTCGCCGAAATGCTGAATGCCATAGGGTAGATCGCCCACGATGGCATGCATGCGTGGCCCGCCCGCGACCTCGCGCATATGCAGAGCGGCCTCGCGGGCGTTGCCGTGGGCCAGCACCAGCAGCCGCGTCTCCCCCTTTGGCCCGATCTCGAACTGGTGGCGCCGCCCTGCTTTACGAGAGCGTTCATCGATCTCTTTCACGCGCATGCCCTCGTTGGCAAAATATTGCCTGACAAAAACTGCCGTCGTCTCCACATCCTGGCGCTCCAGCTCGATCCCAAAGGCATCATAGCCATAGGCCAGCGCCAGAAAAAGCGTCGTGCCACCGCCAGCCAGCGGATCGAGGATGCGCAGTCGTTGCGTATATTGCTCGCGATAAGCGCCGGCGAACAAAGCGACATTCAACAGCACACGGGTGAACACCTCGTTCGTCTTGCCGCGATAGCGCCTGGCCTCCGCCATCTCCAGTGGCACAAACGGGGTAAATCGCGGCTCCAGCGGGCGCAACAACGGCCCCGCCACTTCTCCGATCCGTTCAAAGTCCTTTGAAAGTGTTCCGCGTTCCAACGCTTCCACGCCTGTAGCTCCCCGATTCATCGTGGGAGCGCTCAGGAACGCGGAATCGAAGTACTCGTACACCTCGCTGATCGCGCCCAGGCGAAAGAGGCTATCAAAGACCGTTGGGGATGGAATGCGAGCAACATCAAGCGTCGCCAGCAAGTAGCTCTGGCCCGCGAGCGTAACCGGAGCGACCTCATCAATAGCTGCTGCCAGGGGACTGGCAAGCAGCTCGGGAGTCGCCAGCGAGGCCGTCATATGGGCGTATTGCGTTGTGCGCTGCGGCGTGATTTTCAGGGCAAGCTTCATGAGAGGAGTATAGCATAGCCAGCAAGCGTCCCAAAGAGGGCGCAGGATGGAATATAGCTCCCTGTAACTTTTCTCTGGTGCGCGCCGTGTGATGTAGGGACAATGCAGGGCAAGGGCAAGTCCTGCCCCTACCGGCGTTCTTGATGTGTGAAACGACGTTCTCGATGTGTAAGCAGAAAGCAGAAAAGAGATGGCTGTATTCGCATCATTATTCGGTAAACTGGCTCAGAACCTTTCCCCTAATGCCGTTGGCAAAACCATTTCGGCTCATGTTGGCCCTCTGCCTAACCCTTTGAGCAAACGGAGCAAGCAACTGGAGCCGCGCATCCATGACGCCCAGGAGTTCAGGAGCATCTGCCCCTATTGCGCGGTCGGCTGCGGACAGCGCGTCTACGTCAAAGATGGCAAGGTGGTTGATATAGAGGGCGATTGAGGAGAACTATCTCATCCTCAAGTTTTTCCGCGCTCTGGGGATGATCGGCATCGAGAACCAGGCCCGTATATGACACAGCGCATCAGTGCCGGGTCTCGGCACAAGCTTTGGGCGCAGCGCCGCCAACACGTTCCAGCAAGACTTACAGAATAGCGACTGCATCTTAATCGAGGGCAGCAACTTCGCCGAATGCCATCCGATCGGCTTTCGCTGGGTGATGGCGGCGAACGAACGCGGCGCGACAATCATTCACGTCGATCCGCACTTCTCGCGTACCTCACAAATGGCCGATATCTACGCGCCCATTCGCGCGGGCACAGATATCGCCTTCCTGGGCGGCCTGATCAATTACGTGCTTCAAAATGAACTCTACTTTAAAGAATATGTGCAGGCGTACACCAACGCGCAGGCCATCGTGAGCGACGATTTCCAGGACACTGAGGATTTAGAAGGCGTGTTCTCCGGCCTGGACACGGATCACCATCTCTACGATACCACGAGCTGGCAATACAAGCTGACGGAAGCAGAGCAGGAGGCGCAGGCGAGAGAGGCGAAGGAGCAGGGGCAATCCGGCAAGAGCGAGCAAGCAGCTCTGCGTAAAGCGCAAGAAGCTGGCGTCAGCAACGAACAACATATCATGCCAGACGCTCAGGAGGGACAGGGAACGATCCCTCATGCCCATCCCAGACAGATCCAGCGCGACCCGACATTGCAGCACCCGCGCTGCGTCTTTCAAATCCTGAAGCGGCACTATGCTCGTTATACACCGGAGCTGGTTGAGCAGATTTGCGGCATCCCCCAGGATCTCTTCTTCAAAATCGCCGCTGTGCTGGTCAAAAACTCGGGCCGCGAACGCACAATGAACATTACGTATTCCGTGGGCTGGACGCAGCATACTATTGGCGTGCAGATGATCCGCACGGCGGGCATTTTGCAGCTTTTGCTGGGCAACATGGGGCGTCCTGGCGGCTGTATCCTGGCGTTACGCGGTCATGCCAATATCCAGGGTTCCACCGATATCCCCACACTCTACAACCTGCTGCCAGGCTATCTTGCCATGCCCAATGCGCAGCGCAAAGAGTTTGATCTGCAAACGTATTGGGCAAATAACAATGAGTCTGCTGGCTGGTGGGTGCATTATCCCGAATACTTCATCAGCCTGATGAAAGTGTGGTACGGAGATGCCGCCACGAAAGAGAATGATTGGGCCTTCAACTACCTCCCCAAAGTGGTGGGCGACTATTCCGATCTGCCGATGTTTGTCTCTATGAAAGATGGGCATATGAAGGGTTTCTTCCTGCTCGGCCAGAATCCCGCCGGCGGCGTCAATGCTGGTTTCCACCGCGCCGCGCTGGAAAAGCTGGACTGGCTGATGGTGCGCGATCTCTACCCCATAGAATCCGCCATCTATTGGAAGCGTCCAGGCATTGACCCGACGAAGATCGGCACAGAGGTCTTCTTCCTCCCCGCAGCATCGCATGTCGAAAAAGAGGGCAGCTTCACCAATACGCAGCGCCTGATCCAGTGGCGCGAGAAGGCGATAGAGCCGCCCGATGATGCACGCTCGGATAACTGGTTTATGACCGAACTGTACGAACGCGTCAAAGCACTGTACAAGAACAGCACGAAGGAGCGCGATAAGCCCATTCTCGACCTGACCTGGAACTATCTGCGCGCAGACCCATTGCGCGAACCCGTGGTTGACGATATTGTGAAGGAGATCAACGGCTATACGCTGGCCGATGGTAAAGTAGTCAAGGATTTTACAGCACTGAAGGGCGATGGCAGTACCGCGTGTGGCTGCTGGATCTTCAGCGGCATCATGCCCGAGGGGGGCGATAACCGGTCGAAGCATCGCAATCCCGACAATTACGTCAGCCTTGATTGGGGCTTTGCCTGGCCCGCCAATCGACGCATCCTCTACAATCGTGCCTCCGCCGATCCGCAGGGAAGGCCCTGGTCGGAGCGCAAGAAATACATCTGGTGGGACCCTGAGCATCAGAACAGCGATCTTTACCCAAAGACACCGAACAATCCGGTAGTGAAATACTGGAACCGGCCAGATAATCCCAAACATGGCATCGCCAATCCCGCATATCCCTACGCCATCACCACCTATCGTCTGACCGAGCACCATGTAGGTGGTGCGATGTCACGCTGGATCCTCTGGCTCTCCGAGCTACAGCCGGAGCTTTTCGCCGAGATTAGCAGGGAGTTAGCGGCAGAAAAGGGCGTCAAGATGGGCGACTGGATCACCATCAACACGGCGCGGGGCGAGATCGAGGCAAAGGCGATGGTGACGGACCGCATCCAGTCCTTAAAAATCGAGGGGCGCATCGTCCACCAGAATTGCCGTAATTCAGGAGGAGCAGATCATGGGCCAGAAAGAATTTTTTACCGATACCACGCTCTGTATCGGCTGCAAAGCCTGCGAAGTGGCATGCAAGCAGCGGAGATGATCACCACCACCACCGAGCTGGGTTTAATTGTCGCGCTCATCCCCATATTGGGACCGCTTGCCAGGCCGCTCTTCAAGGGCAAAACCGGCCTGCTCTTCACCATAGGCACGATTGGAAGCGGACTGCTTTCGCCTTTGCTGTTGAAGCTGGGCTGGCGGATGAACAAAAAGGCTCCGCCGCGCTCCCTTACCATCAGCGCGTCCCTACTGACGCTCATCGGAGGCGTGATCCTGCGCGCCGTCTGGATACTGGCAGGACGCATATCAACCGATAACCCTCGCGACACACATTATTACAACGCCCTGGAATGGAGCAACCGAATTACCCGTCGTAACCCATCATAACGCCCCAATTACAACGTAATTTGCATTGACGACAAAGAATGGGGCAGGCGATAAGTTGTCATCGTCTGCCCCATCTGGCGTCATCTATATTACGCGTGCAGCGCGCTGACCTGCTTCTCAAAGTTCTTGAAGAACTGGTCCAGCGCACCCTTGATTGCGCCTTTGAGCACAAACTCAGGAGTTGCGGCGATCTTGCCGCTGAGCTCGGCGTGCGCATTGTAGCTTAGAGTAGTAGCGCCAGCCGCCTCCTCCAGGCTCGTTGCACACGTTGCTTTGACAGAGCCGAGCCCGCTATTTGGTTCTGCGACCAGAACGACGCGCGAGGGCGGCACAGCTTCCGTTACCTGCACAAATATGGTGTATGGCCCCTTGAAGCCTGGGATTCCGGTCGAAACGGTCAATTTCAACTGCCGTCCCGCAGGAGTATCTACCTGCTCGGCAGCTTCGCAGCCAGGAATACTATTCTGCAGAATAGTAGGATTCAGCAAAGCCTCAAATACCTGCTGGCGGGGGGCACTAATTTTCTGATTACCTGTAACATCCATGAGAGTTGCAATATCCCTTCTATCGCGACACAATTCATTGAAGAAAGAACCATCGTGCAGCTTGAACGGGTCGTTCAAGTGCAGGCAAAAGCAGTAATTTCCGATTGCTACATCAAGAATCACATGCTTTACCTGCACCATTATAAGGAGCGCATCCGAATTACTCAATCTAAGAGGAGTTAAGTACTACTGCCAGCATCAACCCGCTCACCAGAGAGCCAACCCGTGAGAAGGCGGCCCCATTCGCTTTACAGCCCTCCTTGCTTCTGACGTGCAGGCAAAAAACAGAGGTGAGGGCAAAACTGAGGGCAAAACCGCAGAAGATGCCGGAAACATCACGTTTACAAACCCTCATGGGCTCGACCGGCTCTTTAGCCCCTCGAAACGATCCGCCTTGCGAATCGCGATGGCAGTTTCAAACCCTCATGGGCTCGACCGGCTCTTTAGCCTTTAGATGGGTTTACGGTTTGCAATATGCTCCTCACTACAGTGGCACTTTGAAAATGCGACATTTTCCCCGGAATTCTCCCTGGATTCTGCCGTCCAAACACCAAGCAAACACCTGCCTTGAAAAGCCTCCTCTTTTCCCCGGAAAAATCCCTGGAATCTTGCCCGGAACAGA
>DATGMF010000005.1:0-63954 GCA_035293765.1 Ktedonosporobacter sp. | reverse complement strand
ACCTGATGACGAATCGCTTCCAGTATGTTCAGGTTCACCTGAGTAATGCTCCTCTGTTTCCTTTGGATGAACATTACTCAATTTGGCAATCCTCCGCAATGGGGATTGCCTTTTTGGCTTGCGAAAGTCTAAACATCAATGATCTGAAGCAGGTCAAGGTCAAGCAGTATTTTATCGCGTAAGCGCGGGTAATCCCCTTGAAAGAGGTACGACTTCGTTTCAGACCACTGCACCGGTTCATTCCAGACATCCCAGGATGGACAGATGATACGCAGCACCCCTCGCAATAGACCATGTTTGACCTGCTGCAAAGCCATATCCATTGCTTGCTGCACACGAGAGGAGCGCGTGATCTCCTGCGTCTGCACCAGCAGAAACCATGCGCATGTTGCAAGTTCTTGCTGAAGAAAAGGCGTAAACTGCTCGTCAGATAGAGCAGGATTATCCGTTACGACAATGGCTCCCGCATGTTGCAAGTCGCTGATGAGCTGCTGTATGAGCGTTGCCTCCTGCGAGAAAGCGTCTCCAGCAGCATAACTCATCCATACGCGCGGCGAAACCATGTGAAACCTCCAGAGAGATACTAGAGAAAGCTATTACCTTTAGAGCAGAAGTATCTCTCATTGGCGGCTCTTCAACAACAGCGATAACTCGTCAGATTACTCGTCACATGCTCGCCAATCCGTTAAAAACAGGTTCACGCACCGCAAAACATGTTACAGGGCTGCGCAAACGTCATCTTTTTCCTCCAGAAACAGCTCGCTAACAAGCTGTTTCTGGAGAGGGAGGTGCAGACGGTGAGCGATGCCCACCGTCTGCACCTCCCTCTCCCTCTGAGCGCCTGTGGCGTGAGCAGGCAGACTTATACCGGTAAGATACACAGCCACTCAGAGATCTGGTCACGATGGACATCCCCAAGTTGCGTAAAATATTCCAGACTTTCCTGAGCCAGAGATCGTGCATGTTCCCAGCGGCATTGCTGAGCTGCTGTGTGTGCTAAGCCCAAAAGCGCACGGGCGATAAGCTCTTTGGCTTGAATCTGGTGCGCTACAGCTAACATCTGTTCAAAGAGCTCTCTGGCCTCATCGGCTCGCTTTTGCTCCAGCAGCAGCCATCCATATTCTCCCTGCGTTTCGGCAATGACCCAACGGTTTTGTAACTTGCGTGCCAATTGCAAACTCTCATCCAGGTAGGAGTGTGCCTGGTCCCATTGACCACGGAGGCGGTAGATGATACCCATATTCTGTAATGCCGAAACGATGAGAAAGCGTTGGCGGAGCTGCCGAGCCAGGTGCAGGCTCTCCAGCGAATAGGTGAGTGCCTGGTCGTATTGCTGTTGGTGGATAGCCAGCATGCCCAGGTTTATCAGCAGGCTACACCATAGGAGGAGCCGTTGACTCTTGTGGGCATACGCCAACCCCTGCTCATAGAGCGCCCTCGCTCGTTCGTAATCCCCACGTCGCACAACCTGTACCCCTATATTCTTCATAAAGCCACTCGCTGTCGCCCAATCCTGCATGCGCAAGGCGATGGAGAGTCCTTCCTGATATGTCGTTTCCGCTTCTCGATAGTGCCCCAGATTGTCCTGCGTTACCCCTTGCACCAGTAACGCGAAGCTGAGCGTTGCCTCGTCCCGCAGGTGCCTGGCTCGTTGAATCCCCTGTTCATAATACCTGAGGGCTTCCTGATCATCGCCCAGGTCACTGATCATATATCCTGTGTGGACCAGCAGCGCTGCTTCCAGAGGGTGAGCACACTGACGCGCTATTTCCAATCCCTTTAGGTAGAGATCCCTGGCCTGAGTTGTTTGCCCGTACTGTTGGGCGACTAAGCCAAGATAGTACCAGAGGGGAACGAGTACCTCGGGCTGCTCCCACTCGCTCAATTGCTGAATCTGCTCAAGGAGGGCATAGGCATGCAGCACATAGCGACTATCGTGCTCTCCTGTATGGATGGTGACCTCACGAGCTACACAGTGAGCCACCGCTGCTGCTGCACGACCCGCCCATAGGCGTGCCGTCGTCTCGTCCATGCTGGCTTTGAGGACCACCTGAACTAAGCGGTGCAGCGAAAACGTCTGATGCTCCGGCTGCCGGTGTAGCAACGAATAGTGGAACGCTTCCCCCAGGACCTGGTTAAAGTGAGCGGCAGTGCTCACAGCCTCCTCAAGTCGTGGACCAAGAGCAGCCGCTCCCTGTCGAAAGAGTTCTTCGGGGATTGCGTCGGGAGCAAGATACGCGCAGACACGCAAGAGATCGGCTGCGGCTGCATTGACCTGCGTCAGTCGTTGGAACGAGAAGAGGAACGTGGTGACGACCGAGTGAGGATGATCGGAGGCGGGGTAGCGATCATTGAGGAAGTGCAGTTGGTCCTGCTGATACATCTGCAAGTACTCGACCAGGCGACACCCTGTCCGCTCTATGTATGCCCCTGCCTGATCAAGTGCTAATGGCAAGCCGCCCATCAGTGCGACCAGGGTCCTGACCGCCGTGAGTAGTTCGGCGCCAGGGAGCTCAGATGAAGCAGTTGGAGACGCACCGTTCACTCGACGCAGAAGCAACTGCATACCTTCCTCCTCTGAGAGGGGAGGAAGTTCGAGGGTGAGTGCGAAACGATCCAGTGAGCGTAAGCGCGTTGTGAGCAGCAATACCCCCTGATCCGTCGCTGGCAGGAAGGGTTTGAGCACGCCGAGGTCCTCGACATTATCAATAATAAGCAGCCAGCCTTTATGCCGATTGAGCCAGCGCAGAACCGCTGCGACCAGCTTGTTCTGATCCTCTTCGATTTTCTCAGGTAATGCGAGCAGATCAGCCAGCGCGACAAAACTGGAGACCAGAGCTGCTCGCGTCTCGGCCTGCACCCAGAACACGGCTGCATAGTCCTGACGATGGCGATAGGCGTATTCGACCGCGAGCTGCGTTTTCCCAATGCCGCCCAGGCCATGCAGGGCGTAGGAGTGAGTGAGCGCAACCGGCGAGGACGGCTGTGTGAGCAACGTATGCAGACGAGCTAACGCCTCCTCACGCCCGGTAAAGAAGGGGTGACGCGGGAAAGGAACGTTCCACGGGGTCGCAGCTTCTTCAGCAGAAGACACGACCTGTTCCTCTCCTGACGCCTCAACGATTGTTTTCTGAGCAGCAAGAAGCTCTTCTGGGACGAAGCCGAATTCCTCGGCGCTCTTCCCAAAGAGGGCGCAGAGCTTCTGCCGAAAATAGTTGCTGGGCATCTGACGCCCCCGCTCCCAGCGTTTAACGGTGAGGACGGTGGTTCCTACCTGATCAGCCAGGTCCTGCTGTCGCCAGTTGTGCCGAATGCGTTCCTTCCGTAAGCACACACTCCACTGTCTGGTTGTTGCTTCAACCATGCCGCTGCTCCTTCTAGCAAGCGAGGAAAAAGAGAGAAGCCTCCCATAAGAATTTAAACGAATACATTCTGGCTTTTTCACATCGCACGATATCCAAACGATACCCGGGTGATACTAAATGACCTTTCATGAGGCAGAAGCAATAAGATACTATCGATGTATGACAAACCGGCTCCCATTTGTCAGATACGAATACAAAAACAGTGTCAAAAAAGTTCTGCTGAGAAGAGCATGAAGCAAGCAGATCAGAAACCATTTGCAGAAATATTGAAAATGGAACGCAAGCTGCGGGGGTGGTCGCAAGCCTACGTGGCAGAGAAGCTGGGAACCGACTTTCGGGTTGTCAGTCGCTGGGAACGTGGGCTACATCTGCCAACTACTGCGTATCATCCCGCGCTGTGCGATCTTTTTGCGTTGAGTGCGGAAGAACTGGGCCTCGCGCCTCATATAGCAAGTTCTTACAAGCAGGATGAACTCGCCAGACGCTGGCGGGTTCCTTATCGCCGTAATCCCTGCTTTACAGGTCGGGAGGAACTTTTGAGTCGTTTACATGATCGGCTGAGAGCCGAAAATGCTGCGGATTGGCATCATGTCGTAGCTATCAGCGGATTGGGAGGCATTGGGAAGACGCAGCTCGCGGTCGAATACGCCTATCGCCATCGCCAGGACTATGCAGCCGTGTTCTGGCTCAATGCCAGAGATGGTGAAGAGTTCCAGCTAGAACTGGTAGAACTGGCTCGTTTCCTGAAACTCGTCGCAGAAGATGAACAAAATCAAAGGAAAGTGGTAGAAGCGGTCATCCAGTGGTTCCACATGCATAGTGGCTGGCTGTTGATCGTGGATGATGTGGATGAGGTTATGCCTATAAGCCAGGTGATACCAACAGAGATGGGCAGTGTACTCTTGACCACACAAACTCAGATGACCGGAGTATATGCTCAAAGTATTATCATGGACACCATGACACTGGATGAAAGTGCCTTGTTTCTTTTACGACGTGCGAAGCTGATTGCACCGGACACGCTTTTAGATGATGCAACTGACGCCGATTGGGAAGGTGCGCGGGCCGTTGCGCAACTGCTTGGCGGCTTACCCCTGGCATTAGATCAGGCAGGAGCTTATCTCGAAGAGGCTGCTTGCAGCTTCTCAGATTATCTGAAGCACTATCGCCAATGGCGGGCCAGTTTGCTCAATCGGCGCGGTCATCTCGCTTCAGAACATCCCTCCTCAGTGAGCGCCACCTTTGAGCGAGCCTTTGAGAGAGTGGAACAAGAGAATCCGCTCGCAGGTGAATTGCTGCGCCTTTGCACATGGCTTGATGTCGATGCCATTTCCGAGGAGTTGCTTACTGAGGTAGCTTTAGAAATGGGACAGCCTCTTGCCTCAGTGGGGAGCGATGCGTTGCTGTTAGACGAAGCCCTGATCGTTCTGCGTAAACACTCCTTATTGTACCGCAATCCTCACAGCAGAACACTCTTCATGCATCGGCTCGTACAGACGGTGATACAGGATATGATGGATCAAAACGAGCGACAACGATGGATAGAGCGAATAATGAGCGCAATCAACCGCCTCTCTTCTGCTGCCTCTCCAAAGGCATCAGGCAAGAAGGAAGCAGATGGAGTTTGCTGTTAATTGTCAACAATCTCGCATTGCATCATGCGAAATCTTATTGGTATGTGGCAAGATGTGGTTCATCTATCCCGATGGCCGTAAAGCAGAGCTCCTCGCATTGTTGATCTCTTTAGTAGTTGCCAGAAGATGTGTCTGTACATGCCCATGTAACCCATCTATGTCGTTAATGATCTGCGTTGCACTTATTTCCCTCCGTTTACTGTGTTTTCAGACCTGGGGCAGCCTGTGCTGGTCGCCGTTTTCCTCTTGGGAAGGAGATCCGGCCCGAATGCGTTGGGCAAACGAGTCGAGAGACCGCGCGAGTGTTGCTGGTTCTTTGAACGGAAGGAGGTGAGTGTTGTCCACCACTGCAGAGAATATGCCGGATACAGACGCGCGAGCTTTTCACTGCCAGCCCGCCACAATGCATTGTTACGCTCAGCACGCGCTCCCTTTTTCACGGGCGAAATGCTCCGCCAATTACCAGCATTTGCTCGGTCTAGTGGTCTAGTTGTATTGACAATATATAGGCTAGGGCATATACTTATATGGAGTATAAAGCGTTTTTTGTAAGATTGCCTGCTTCCTAGTAGGTGAACATGCATGCAGACAATCAGAGGAGAGGAGGAAGAGAAGACGTAATAAAAGGATTAGAGGACTTTTGAGCGTATTTTCCTCATACAGCACAGGAAGGAACCATGCATGAGAGTATTTTTACGTCCCTTCGCTTTCCCGGTTATCGGTATCCTGGCTCTCTTCAGCGTTTTCTTTGGGTTCAACATTCCCAGTGCAACTGCCCACACGGCCCAGGCCAGGCAGATCTTTGCCCCCTATCAGGATGTGACGATCAGCGGAACGGTTTTACAGTCGGTTTTGAACAAGACCAGACAACATTTCTATACGCTGGCGTTCATTACCAACGGCGGCGGTTCCTGCAACGCCGAATGGGCAGGCTCGATCCCCTTTAACCAGACCGCCAGGCTGCTGCCTCATCTCAACAGCGATATTGATGCGGTCCGCGATGCTGGCGGGGATGTGATCATTTCCTTTGGGGGAGCCGCGGGCACGGAATTGGCGCTGACCTGTCAAGATCCGCTTAGCTTGCAGGCGCAATATCAGCGGGTTATTGACACCTATCATGCCAGCCGTCTCGATTTCGATATCGAAGGCGGAACGCAGGGGGATGTGCCCTCCTACACGCGCCGCAATATTGCCCTTGCCGCCTTGCAGAGAGCCAATCCCCATCTCATCATTTCATTTACTCTGCCAGCCGCCACAACGGGATTGCTGGATGACAGTCTTGGGCTGCTGAGAAACGCAAAGGCTGAAGGAGTCAAGTTCTCCATCGTCAATATTATGCCATTTGACTTTGGGCCACCAGAGACGATGATGGGGCAGCTAGCCATTAACTCGGTGAACGGGTTCTTCCAGCAACTCCAGCAGATCTTCCCCGACCGTTCTGATCGTCAAATCTGGTCAATGATTGGCGTCACGCTGCTGATAGGTCAGAACGATTCGCCTGGCGAAATCTTCACAGAGCATGATGGGCATCTCGTCCTTGCCTTCGCACAGCATCATCATCTGGGTTTCTTATCCTTCTGGGAGGTCTCACGGGATAACGGCACCTGTCCGGGCAATCCTTCTGACCAGGATACGTGCAGTGGCCTGAACCAGCGTTCCTTTGCCTTCCTCAAGCTCTTTCACCCATTTGGCGAGGATGAAGATATCTAGGACGGCTGTTGTCCGGCATCCAAACTTTGAGAGGCAACACAGGTTGATTCTCAATTGCATTGGAAAACGAACTGGTTCGCCAGCAAGCGAACTGGTTCGTTTGTCGTGTGTGATCAAGGTAAACAGGTACACTCCTTCATCGTTCGGTCCCGCATCTATGCGCAGCAATTTCTTTCTTTTGACAACGATCTGACACGGGGCAAGAAAGCCGGTGGCGCCTGCTTTCTCGGTAACGAACCGGCGACACGTTTGAGGCTGCAAGGGTTCACCCAGAGGAAGATTTTCGATGCCGCGATGCGCCTCACTAGGGCAAGTCTCCAGTGGCGTCTCCTATTTATGACCAAGCCTCATTTATGCAGATTACCTATTAAAATCGGTAAGAAACAAGGCCGCCATTGGCGAATTAATTTGTTAATGTGCATAAATAGCCCTGTGAAACGGTGAAACTGCTGATAGATATTACCACCCGGTGACTTGAAAACCTGCCCAGTGGACAGGGCTGGCAAATGGACGCAGGCCCGGAGCATGCTTTTTGATATTCTTGCTTACCTCGTACAGCACTCCCGCATGCTCGTATCGATCCTTGCTTACAAGCTCAGATATGACAGGTTTGGTGTCCCATTGTTGTATCTCCTGCTGTATTTCTTGCCAGGTCGCCTTCCGTAGCCACTGCTGAGCTTTTGCCAGTGCTTCAGCCGGTGGCGTATGCTGCATCTGCGGGAGCCACTGCCGGGCAAAGTAGACGATCAGCAGATAGGTGGCGAGTTCGTTGACCGACCAGAGTGATGCCAGAATGCCCTGCGCTCCACATTGCAGTACGCCAGACGCCAGACTGCGCACTTCGTTGACGGCTCCATTCAGGTCCAACACGGCTGTCTGGCAGGCCGATAGAATCAGGAGACGCAACCCACGTAATTCAACCGTGTGACTGAGCAATTCTCCCAGGTATAGGTGCTCCATGTTTGCCAGTTGCAGAGAGGAGAGACGAAAATCCTGGTAATTAAATGCCCCATGACAGGATATATCTACTACCAGTCCATTTGCGAGTGCTTTGACGAGATTAGCATGCGTCACCTGATCATGTACGCTAGCCGAGCGCTGCCCGAAATCCAGCAACTCGGCCAGCCTGGCTATCGCGTGAGCCTCGGCCTCTCCCCATTTCAGTTCCATATCGGGACGAGTTGGGCGAGGATCGCCAAGCGCGAAGACACTGGAGCGTTGGCTCTGCGCGGTGTCTTCGTGCTGAATTGAGCGTGCGCTCGGCGCTGTGCTGGTAGGTATGGTATCACCCACTGTCTGGCCATTCTCCAGCGTCACGGTGGTGAGGGGAAAGGCCGCCAGCCAGCCGCAGGGAATCAGCGTCAGGCTGGCAATGGCGTGCTCCTGGAGTGCGGTTAGCAGCGGCGAGAGCGCACAGGTTCTCAGTACCTCAAAGCATCTCTCCAGTTCGTGATGCAGGAAGGCATGTTCGAACGCATAGACGATAGCATTGTTTTTGTTTATATCATCAAGTGGAAGGTCTATGAGCGAGGCGAGATCGGGCAGCGTTAACACCTTCTGGGCAGCATAATCCAGCCCACTCTCTTGCTGGCAGGCAGTACATTGCTGGTGCAGCAACGATGCCGTCTCACGGAATGTCTTGCCCGGCTGACGCCAGGGGTCAAGCAGGCCGAGGCCTTGACCTTGCTGGGCATAGGCGTAGCCGCCAAGCAGCGTATTTGTGCCATCGCCTGATCTGCTATCGAGCAAACCTGCAATCAGATGCGTGGTGAGGCGAGGCAGGTTAACGGCGAAGAAGCTCTCTTCTGACTTTGTGTGCTGTGCTGTCGGCAAGGCGACGAGGGCAAATCCTCCCCAGGGAGTTGCAGCCAGATAAGCAAGCGCATGCTGGGGGCCGATCTGCCCGGCGGCTTTGAGGATAGTAGAGGCGTCAGGTTTCTCTTGCTGGAGAACGTCAAATCCTTCCACCGTAAGAATTTCTTGCACGATCATCTTGAAATCGTGGTCTGCTTGACGACAAACCTCAATGGCTTGCAGGCGTTGTTGCCTTTGCTCTGCTTCTTTAGCTGGTGGTTGCTTAGATGGCGTTGTATCAGGTGAGGTATTGACCACTTTTGAGGCCCGCGCCCACCGTTTTTTTGCCTCGTCATAGCGGTTGCGTCTCTCAGGGTCCTGGATCTTATCGGGTCTATCAGTATGCAAGCTCAGACCTTCCGCCAGATCGCGAGCCTGCCCCCGCTCAAGAGCTGCCGCCGCTTGAGCATATTGTCCCAGACGCATCCGTGCATAGCCCGATCTGGTCGAGGCATCCGCCATCTCCCCACGAATCAAATCGCGCCCCATTGCTCCTGTACTGAGCAGGGAAAGCGTCTCCTCCACGTCGCAAGCCTCGGAAAAGTATATGTCAGCGGCTCCCCAGTGCTCCCTTTCCGCTTCCGTATTGCCGAGCCTCAGCAACACGGAACGTTGACGGCTGAGATCACCATTATCCCGGTATACCTGCAAGGCTGCTTCATATCTGGCAATGGCCGCCTGCACATTTTCCGAGTGCGCTTTATCGGGATGCTCACGGTATATACTACCCAGAATTTCCTGGACGCCAGCCCATTCCATAGGATAATGCTGACGTGTTTGCACTGTCAAAGCCGCTTCTAGATGAGTAATCGCTTGCTGGAGGTTTTCGCGCCTGTTGCCGACGGTCCGCTTCTGATAGGCTACGGCGAGGTTACGCTGTAGACCAGACCAATCGTAGGGGTGGTCCTCAGGCGTGAAATGCTGGAGAGCTGCTTTATAGCAGGTGATGGCCTGCTCTCTGTCTCGCATTTTATTGTATGCGGAGCCGAGGTGATGCCATGTCAGCGCCCACTCGCGCGGGTAGGTTGGTAGCTTCCAGACCTGAGCAGCTGCCTGGTAGCAACTGATGGCACGGAGAAGATTCTTCTGGTGATCGCCTTCCATGCGATCACTGTAGGCGTTACCCAGGCTGAACTGGATCATCGCCCACTGAAACGGATCTTCTTGACGAGGGCAGACGCGTTCGGCCTTCTCAAAGCAAAGAATGGCCTGTTCGAGATTCTCATTGCGTGCCCCTTCCAGGCGCTTCCAGTAGGCTGATCCCAGATTGTGCTGGACAGCCGTCCACTCTTTAGGCGTTGCATCGGGCGTAAAGACCTCCAGAGCATACTGGAAATAAGAAATTGCCAGCTCAATATTGTTCAACTGGACATCCTCAATGCGCCTCACGTATGCCAGACCCAGACCACTCTGCACCATTGCCCAATCCAGCCGAAATCGCTCGTCGGTGAGCGCCTGTTCCGCCAGTTTGAAGTACGTAATCGCCTGTTCGATGTTATGCCTCCTCGTTCCCTCAATCCGTTCGATATAGCAATTGCCCAGGCTATAATGTCCCGTTCCCCAGGAGTGCGGATCTTTGTCCCGTTTGATCTCTTGCAGCGCAAGATGATAGTGCATCATGGCACATTCGACGTTGTCCGCTTTTTGGCCCTCGATGCGAGAGAAATAGGCGTTTGCCAGCGCGTGCTGGGCTGAAGCCCACTCGTCCGGGAAATCCTGGCGAGTGAAGACCTGCAACGCAGCTTCGCTGGCCTCTTTAGAGAGTTCTATATTTTTTGCTCGCGAGCCTGCCATACGATCATAATAAGCGTGAGCCAGATCGATCTGCGTTTCAGCCCAGAGCACGGGCGAGAGTTCCTTCGTGGCGATCTCGATGGTGCTGCTATAGCAGCGGATTGCAGCTTCCAGGTTTTGCCTGCGACCATTTTTGGCAAATCGTATATAGGCATCACCCATCCGCTTTTGTGCCAGGGCGAAGCAATAGGGATAGCGCTCGCGTGTGTAGATTTTCAGCACCTCTTGTTGAATTTGAATAATTTCTTCATAGTCCTTCTGCTCGCGCTCATAGAGATTGGCCTGGGAGATTCTGGTGATCAAGTGGATGCGTAGTTCCGCGAGCGTCTCCGGCTGAACCTGCGTATCTTCCTGTGAACGCTCGATCAGCTTGCGCAACATCTGTATGAGATCGGTATTTGCCTGTTCCTGGCCTTTCTGCCTGTCAGCTATGCGGTGCTGGTGGAGCAGGTCAAGATACTGCTTTTCTTGCTTGATAAACCAGGGTGGGGCGTCGAGGGCGAGGCCGCCAAAGAAGTTGGTACAGGCTCGCCGAAGGCTCTCGACAGTGCCACCATGCTCGCGGGCCTCGCGCAAGGCTGTTAGCAGCAGGTGTAGATCGTTCCCAAAGCGTTTCGCTTCTCGCAGGTCGCTTCGTGCCTTTTTGCCAGCCAGAGCAGCAAAGATATCAGGATTCTGCTCTATCATGATGGCATAGATTTTGAGTGGCCTGTCGAGTTCAGGATTGAGCAGCTCAAGATGCTCTTCAAGCACCTGCCGTCTTTCGCGCCAGGTGTGGTGGTCCAGGAGAATCTCATGGAACTCGATAAAGGACTGCCGGTAATCGCTGTCGGTAAGGTAGCGCAGTTCCTCGCAAGCGACGGCAATTCTCTGCTGACGTGCCCGGCAGAGGAACCAGCGATAAAACTTGAGCGTGATAGCTGCGCCGGGACCGCTACTGGCCTCAAGACGGTTGATACGTTCGGTGAGTGTTTGCTCAGCAAGATCGCTCAACAGAAGATCCCATTTGCTCTCCAGCACAGCGGAAACAGGTCGTTCAATGAACAGATTCAGCGCCTTGAGCACGGCGACGCGTGGCGGTTGCGGCTTCTCCGATGGCAACGACGAAAATGACATAGCAGACGCTTCCTCCTGATTATGCATCATCATCTTCCATATCTTCCATGAATGTTTGCCAGGCACCCTCAAGCCCGCGATCACGGGCATCCTCGAACAGGGCCAGATGAACCTCCAGCATAGTCGCGCGGCGTTGAGCGCCGAGGCGATATTGTTTGTCGATTTGCCATTTCAGCAACTGAAGGGCCATATCGGAGAGCAATGCCTCCTGGTTTTGCTTGAGCGTTTGATAAGCCACATCAAAGGATTTTGAGGTGAGGTACTCATCCAATAGCTTGATAGTATGCTCCTCACGCTGATCGATCTCATCTTTGAGGCCGGGCCTGAGTAGATCCAAATGCTTAATCATAGCCTTCTCTTTCCCAATCGTTGACACATCTTCTAGAAAACGCAGCATAGCATGGATCTGCCCTCTCTGTTCGGGATTTTCCATATGCTCTACCAGGGTGTGCAGGGCCATGAACGTTTCTGGCGAGAATGGTTGAGCCTCTTGCTTGTCCGCGAGCTGCATTAACGTTTGCGGATCGTTGCTGTCGAGCAGCGCCAGCACTTTCATTGCCTCAAAAAGCATCTGCTGCCCTTGAAGCATCTGGAAGCGAGCGGTAAGATAGCGTTCTGTGGCGGCAAGCCCCTGCTTGGATGCACGTTCAAGGAATTCCAGATCGTGCGACAGCAGGAAGATCCAATGCTCTGATGCTTTTTGCTGGCGCTTCTGAGCAATACACGTGCGCAGGAGGTCAAGAGCTTCTTTTTTTAAGAGGAGGGACTTTTGCAGGCTCAAAATTTTGTAGGTATGCTGCAACGTGGTCGCCGTATGGAGCGTGTCGAGGGCAATTTCAAGCTGATTGGCCGTCGGCCCCTGGCGTTGTGTGTGCTCATATGCCTCCTGCCACTCCTGATCGAAGCGTTCCGATGCTGTTTTCAGATACGTTTTTACGCTTGCCAGCTTCATAGCGACCGAGTCAAATTCCAGCAGTTGTTGCCCATGCTCAGCCTCTATTTGTAGGAAGAAGGCTATCGTATATACTATTTCGCGCAGCTCTTTCTCCTCTAAGTGGGGAGCTACCTCGCGCGGTGGCATCTTTTGTGAGCGCGCAATAAGCTTGCGGAAGGACGAGATGATTTCCTTCCGTTCATCGTCAGAGATCTGTTCCTGCCCATCTACATCTGCTTTAGGGGCGATATGGGCCACAAAGTAGGGCTGTTCCTGGACCGCTTCGCCGATGATCGCACGCTCCAGACCGAGCACGACGATCTCGCGTTTCCCTTCGGCGGTCTCTTGCATCTGGACAAGGCGGGCTATCGTTCCGACGCGCATGAGATCGGAGAGGCGCGTCGGCGTTGCGTCAGGAGATTTTTGGGTAGTAATGACCAGCAAGCGATGCTGGCTAGCTCTTACCGCGTCGAGCAAGCGCAGCGTCGCTTCATGCTCGACCGTCATCATCGCAGCCGCCGTTGGATAAACAAGCAAATTCCTGGACGGCAGAATAGGTAGTTCATTCGGAAGATTGGAGATCCGTTCCACAGTGATAACCCCTTTCACACGTTCTTTAACCGTTGTGCCATGATCTTGATGCCTACTTTTGTAATGATATGTATCTATATTGCCGAAATTTCTTTAGCAGCTTTTCCCATCGATGAGGCTTCCTCTCACGGATGTTGCCTTCAAGGGTTAACATATCCAGGAGATGTACGGATCGCATGTGCCAACTTCTCGCAATCAGCGTACGTGTTACAGCATAATGTCATGTGATAGTGAATGGTATCTATGCGCACAAAATTCTCCAGGGTCCCTTCACGCCGAATCTCTTCGCACTCTCCGATAAGCCTCAGAGGGGTTTTGCTTCCATAGGTAGCGCCGGGAACAATCAGATTCTCGGTTGTTACCTGGCAGGTGGTTCCCTGACACGTTGGAATGTCATAGCCAGGAGGTGCTGTTCTCACAGATTTTAGCTTTAAGCTGTAAAGTAATCGTTCAGACATGACTTGCTCCTTTCGTAACTTCTGATAAGTTGTAAAGCCCTGGTAATAGCACTACAAGACGGCATAACAACAATTTACATGTACGTAAGCGCCACCAGCATCAGGTAAAGCACAACTATAACGACCAGTACAATCCACAAAAACACGCCGACGACCGCTCCAAGAATGGCTCCGAGCAGGCTCATGAGAATGGCTAAGCCCTGGTCTTTGTCCTTGTAGGAGGCATAGCCAATCCATAGGCCGGCTATGGCTCCGATGAGGCCAACGATAATAGTAAAAGTATTCATAGCTATGATTGTTCCCTTTCCATGCGAAACAAGCATCACATGCCTGAATGACATAAAAACCTGAAAGGAGAGCACTATTTAAATGGGCTGACCGAGATCGCGAGCTTTCTGATAGGCCATCTCGGCCTGGCCTGTTTGCCCCAACATCTCAAAGGCGCGTCCCTGCCCAATGTAGCCAAATCCAATATTGGGATTCAGTTGTAATGCCTGTTCGAAGGAAGCCAGCGCTTCCGCAGGACGTTCGAGGTCCAGCAGAGCATAGCCCTTGTGGATGGAGGCATAAGGATTGCTGCGGTCTACGCGCAATGCCTGATCATAGGCGACAACGGCTTCGCTGTGCCGCTTCATTTGACGGAATGCATGTCCCTTGTGAATATAGAAAAGCGCGTCACCCGGCTTGAGTTCTATCGCCGCGCTATAGGCCCCCAACGCTTCATGAAAGCGGCCCAGCTTTAATAAAACGTGACCCCGATCCCGATGAATATCGGCATTTTTAGGGTTTAGCCGCAAGGCTTCGTCATACGCGTGCAAAGCGTTTTCGTGGGCGCCGAGCATATAGTAGGAGCGAGCCTCATTTTTCCACTGAACGGCGAGTAACGAACTGACGACCTGTCCAACGCCTTTGACCACGTTCTGATAGGCCACATCGCGGTTATCCCACAGAGTAATTGGCTTTCCCCTGGTCGGCCATGCCTGCAAAGTCTTGATAGGCAGATCCAGCCAGTTCACCGGACGTAAAATAATAGGAATGACCTCAGTTTTGTCTGGACTGTGATGCCTATCGAGCGCCCGGCGCATCTCCACGTTATAGCAATAATCTGACTGCACAAAATCTGGACTGATGAGCAGGAGAATAATATCGGCAGCATTCAAGTGCGCTTCAATCTCGGCTTCCCAGTCCATGCCTGGCATAATATGGCGATCATGCCATGTCGTGACTTTCCCTAAACGTTTTAATGCGCCCATGTGTTTTTCCAGCTCGCGAAGATGTTTTTCATCTTCGGGAGCGTAACAATAGAAAATGGTGACGCCTCTCACCGGACTTACAGCCATCAGGAACGTACCTTTCTTTTCCAGGTTTGATACATGCACAAAGAGTATCATTCATCAAAAAGCATAACTCGCATTCTTATGAGATAAAAGGATAGAAAGGTGGCAAATAGGTGGCAAATCATGTAGAATAGCAAATGCATTTACAATTTTGTAGGAAAAACAGTAGATATTGATGAACTGGTAGTGCTATTATCCTAAAAGGGATGGAAAAAGTAGCGTTTTTCGAAAAGGGGCTTTTGTATGGGAGAGACGAAGACGACCAGAAAAGAACTTATCTCTAATAAACGTCTAAGAGATGCAAGAATACAACGTGGTTTGACGCTCAAAGATGTTGCCGATGAGATCGGTGTACCTGATTCTCATACGGTGAGCGCATGGGAGAACGGGCAGCATAGACCTCACCCCCACTATCGCCGGAAATTAATGGAGCTTTATGGGAAAAGTTTGGAGGAGTTGGGGCTGCTTGAAGTTGAGACCGAAAAGCATCGACAAGCTGAGAGCGTCCGTGAGCAGAGCCATTCCCTCTTGCCCATGTGGAACGTCCCGCCGACTTTTACACCTCTTATTGGTCGTGCCCAGGATATTACCACCGTCTGCGCACTGCTCCAATCCCCGGATATACGCTTGATCACCCTTTCCGGTCCGGGAGGAGTGGGGAAAACGCGCCTGGCGATGCGCATCGGCGAAGAAGTACGGACCCTTTTCAAAGATGGGGTCTGCTTTGTTTCACTGGCCGAAATCAATGATCCTGCTTTTGTCTGTTCTACGCTTGCCGAAACACTCGGAGTTCAGGAAAGCGGCCAGTTATCTCTCGCTGAACAGGTGAAGGCCGCCCTCGCGGACAAACACTGCCTGCTGATCCTGGACAATTTTGAACACGTTGTGCTGGCGGCGTTGTTTCTTGAGGAGTTATTGGCGGCCTGCCAGGCAGTCAAAGTGATAGTGACAAGCCGTTCCATACTGCATCTGTCGGCTGAACATATCTTCTCCGTTGCACCGTTGGCTGTGCCAGATCGTACACAATGGACCGAACGGAGCAAGTTGCTCCAGTATGCCGCCATTGCTCTCTTTGTTGAACGTGCGCAAGCTGCCGAGTCAACTTTTCAGGCGACTGATGAAAATATCTCTGCAATTACTGCGATCTGTTCCCGCCTCGATGGATTGCCACTGGCGATTGCATTAGCCGCTGCTCGTACCACTTTACTTCCCCCGGTGGCCTTGCTGGCCCGTCTCACGCAACGTTTTCAGTTCTTGACGAGCGAACTTCGTGCTGTTCCACAACGGCAGCGCACCCTCTATGAGACCATTGCCTGGAGTTATGATCTGCTTAGCAGCCGGGAGCAGTGGTTTTTTCGGCGGCTCTCGGTCTTTGTCGGCGGTTGCACGATTGAAGCTGCTATGGCCGTCTGCGGCGACCGGGGAGGAAAAGAAGGTGATATCTTTGCATTGCTGGCGAGTCTCCTTGATCAAAGCCTGTTGCAACAGAAGAAACTGGGGGCTGACGAGCCGCGTTATATGCTGCTAGAGAGCATACAGGAATATGGGCTGGAGTGTCTGCGTGAGCATAATGAACTGGAAGAGTGTCAGCGAGCCTATGCGCTGTATTATCTCGCGTTGGTAGAGCAGGCGTTGCCCCATCTGACAGGGCCGCATCAAGCAGCCTGGCTGGTACAGCTCGATCAAGAAAAGGATAACCTGCGAGCGGCCCTGCTCTGGTTGTTCAACAATGATGAAGTGGAACTTGCCTTACGGTTTTGTGAAGGGTTTGGGAAGTACTGCGGCCTGCGCGGTTACTGGACTGAAGAATGGCGCTGCTTGCATACCGTTTTAGAACTGCCTACCACTCCTGAGTTAAAAAGCTTGCGTGCGAAAATATTGCGTCGGGCGGGCCATCTTGCTTATCGCTTGCGCAATCTGGTAGTGGCTCGCGCCTGGCTGGAAGAAAGTATTGAACTTTCGCGAGAAGCGGGGGATCAACAAAATCTCGCTGGAGCGTTGAGTGGATTGGGATGGACATTATATCGACAAAATGAAATGGATCGCGTTGAATCCTTGCTGCAAGAGAGCGTGGAAGTTGCGCATGCATCTGGCAACGCATGGGCGCTTGCAAATGTCCTCGATAGCCTGGGGCGCTTTATGCGTGATCAGGGCAGAAGTGGGGAAGCCCGCCCTCTATTGGAGGAAAGCGTTGCGCTCGCGCGAAAGCTGGCCGATAGTGAGAGCCTGGCCCGCATCATCACCTCCCTCATCTCGCTTGAGCTTGCTCAGGGCAATGCTCTGCGCGCCACCGCGTTAGCTCAGGAAAGCTTTGCCCTGGCCCAGGAGTCTGGGAGCAAACCCATTCTGGCGTTGGCTCTTGAGAGTTTAGTGGATATCGCTGTGTTCCAGCAAGAATATGAAAACGCCGCTGACCTGCTCGAAAAGCGCATTTGTCAGGCTGAGGAGATAGGAGATATTCCGACAATGGCGCGTAAGCGGCTCCAGCTCGCAAATATTGCGTTGTGCAGAAAAGACTGCATCCAGGCTGAAGCTCTGGCACAGCAAAGTCTGCTATTCTTGCAGCGTCAAGGGGATGCGGCAAATATTGCCCTCGCCCTCGATATACTTGAACGTGCCAGAACTATGCGTCGAGATCAGGAAAATGGCAAAAGTGAGGATCAATAAAAAAAGGAGTGCCTGACAACCATGACAGAGCATGATAGGACGAAAGGATATTGGAATATCTTTGCTCGTGAGTTGGAGAAAGTTCTAGAGACGCATCATCTGAGTATGAGCCAACTTGCCAGCGATATTGGTATTGCGGATGAGAAAGTGCGTCGCCTGACGCAATCGCTGCATGAGCCAGATAGTTTACCGGTGCTTAATACCGAAGAAATGCGCCTGATCGAAGAAAAACTGCAACTTGACTATGAAAGTATGCGCAGTTTACGCGTTGGCTTGCTTGCGACCTCCATTCAAAGAATGTTTATGAAGCATAGAGAGCGGGATGATGCTGCTCTTATGGCTGAGCAAATCTTTCCGCTGATCTTGCAGTCTTTACAACAGCAGACACAGGGGGTTAGCACCCGTATAAAACAAGGCGATGACGCGCCTATTGCCGACGATGAGTTTGACCTTTTCTTTGATCCGCTCTTGCAAACCATCGACGATGCGGAACAGGAACTTCGGCTCAGTTACGACGCTGATGTACGCAATGAGCGGGTGGCAAGGGCACGTTCCGCCTCTATCTACTTTCAACAGGCGGCTACCGTGTTAGAAAAAGCCAATAATGATCTGCATGCACGAAAATTGTGGCAATATTGCCATGATACGAGTCAGAGTGGTCTTGCTGCTGTCAGCAAACGTCTGAGAGAGCTTGGAGAGTAATGTCAATTGTGTGTGGATGAGAATCGTCTATCACGCTCATCTGTATGCAGTACAAAAACAACTTTGTTCATTGTGAGAAGGTTTCACACTATGCCAGATGCGGGCTACTTGCTTTCCGACCCCATCGTCATTTTCATTTCTCATGCTCAAGCTGATGCTCGTTGGTGTAAAGAGGTGGAGAAACATCTAGCGCCCCTCAGGCAACAAGGGCGTATCGTGACCAGGTCGTCAGGAGAAATAATCCCGGGGACTACCGTTGAAAACAGTATCAACACTGCTCAGATTATTGTATTACTCATCAGCCCGAACTTTATTGCCTCCGACCAATGCTATAAAGGAGAGATGGAGCTGGCGCTGGAGCGGAAAAAAAACGGAAAAGCAGAGGTCATACCCGTCAAACTTGCCTCCGTTATCGACTGGGAAAATTTACCGTTCAGCAGACTACAAGCGGTGCCGAAAGGTGATAAATATATCAAACCGCCATCGAATAGAGAAGAAGCACTTTCCGAAGTTGCAGATGGCATCCGTACTGTTGTAGAAGCTCTGCTCAATCAGCAGCAACAGCAATGGCCCGTAGGGTATCGTTCTATCATCGGGCGACCTTCCTCTCATCAGGTGATTGGCGTACAGCGCGTGGATCGCGTGCGAGAGATCTATGAAAGGCTGACCAGGCCAGATGTCGGCGCGCTGGCATTGGTTGGCATAGAGGGCATAGGGAAATCTACACTCGCTGCATTGGTATACGAATATGCGGAACAACAGCGCAACGCCAACTGTGGCCCCTGGACAGGCAAGACGCTCTGGCTCAACATCGATACCACTGTGACGCTGGTAGATATCGTTGGCACCCTCAGAGAATACCTGAATCAGCCTCGACTAAACTTTGCCCGTATGAAAACTGCCGATGTCATCTACGAATTTTGCAGGACGCTACAAGTTATAGAGCAACCATGCCTGATCATTCTGGACCAGTTTGAAGCGTTGTTGGACCCGCAAACAGGACAGGCACATGTGAGCCATGTCGGGATAGATGAGTGGCTGGACGAGCTAAAGGCTCAGTCATATCCCTCGCGTATTCTCCTCACGAACCGTTTTTTGCAGCATGGAACGCGTTCATCGCCTGCGCGATTCCTCCAAAATTATCCCGTTCCGCCTTTTGCACTGGAAGAAGCAGAAGCATTATTGCGCCTCTGGGGGATAAAAGCATCTGCGGCAGAAATCCGTCTGGCGGTAAAAAAGTGTTCTGGACATCCACTGGTACTCGCGCTGCTCTGCGGTCTGCTCACAGACGATCCTGGTGTAAGCATCACTGCTTTCTTTGAGCATCGCACTTATGTGCAGCAGAGGATTGACGCCGAGAAATTTTTAACGGATATGTTTACCCGTGAATTAAACCAGGATCAACGTAATGTGCTAGGAGCTTTTGCGATCTACCGCGAAGCCGTCCCGCTGGAGGCGGCACAGAAGGTAGTGGCAGCCTTGAGCACTAGTCCAGTAGAACAGCTATCACGAGCGCATCGCGTCCTATTGACGCGGCAGCTTCTATTCTCTACAGGAGAGCGGCGGTACCAATCGCACTCCATCATAGCCGAGTTTGCCCTGGAGTACATAAAACAGCACGATCCGTTGGGACAGGGGCAGGAGGTGTTAGGCAGTGCTCATATGCGAGCCGCAAATTACTATCGAGAGCAAGCAGAGCAGGATACGCACCAGCGTGAGCAGCGACGCGCCCTTGAGAGCGTTCATGCACAGATCGAAGCTGCGTGGCATTTGTGTCAGGCAAAACGACAACAAGAGGCATACAATTTGATCGAGCAGGAAAACCTCTTCTTTGATTTACGGCGCTGGGGCAATAACAGCGTCTTATTAGAACTATACCAGGAGCTTGAACCTGCAAAAGCCTGGGAACCGTCGCAAGCGGTAGCCGCTCGCATCTACAATGAAATTGGCGAGATTCGCCAGGTGATGGGCACGTTTGCCCAGGCGGAGCACTATTTCAAGCTGGCGTTAGAAAACTTCAGAACGCTCAAGGCGTCCGATCATATCGTCAAGGCGCTAAATAATTTGGGGACAATGTATCGTCAGCAAGGGCACATACGCGACGCGCTGGCATGCTATCAGGAAGCAAAGGAGCAGAGTGATAGCATGCCAGCAAACATTGCTGGCATAGGAACGACCTTCAATAACCTGGGCTACGCATACACAACGCTCGCGCGTCAAGAACGACAATGCGGGCATGCAGATAAAGAGCGCGCATATTATCAACAAGCGTTAGCAAGTTATCAGCAAGCATTACCGTTGCACAAAGCTGACGCAAACTGGATAGAGGAAGCTCGAACGCTCAACAATATGGGGGAGATTTACCAGGCGTTGGGACAGAGATCAATAGCGTATATCCATCATGTGCAGGCATTAACCCTGGCGCAGAAGCAGCAAGATCGTTGGGTGGAGGCAATGGCTCTCAATAACCTCGGCGTCCTTGCCAAAAGGTGGCCGACAACAGGGATAAGCGCACTTGCCTGCTATAGGCAAGCATTAGCAATTTTTCGCGCAATCAGTGCCAGAGCAAGTGAGCGCATTGTGCTCAAAAATCTGGGCTATTGGTATCTTGCACAAAAGCAGTATGAGGCGGCACTTGCTTGCTTCGTGCTGGCGCGAGACCTTTGCAACGAAAAGCGTCATGATCATAAAGAAGAAATACCCAGAACAGTCATAAGCGAGTTACATCTGGCTCTGGGTGAGCAGGGTGTACAGATGTTGCAACATGAGGCCGCAAAGCGAGCGGAGGAGATAGTAGAGCAGGCATTGCGGGAGGAGTAAGGTGTTGTGAGCAGGTCGGATGAAGCTGCCGCCCCATTCCCACAAGTGGAAGCTTCGCACACCCGGCGTTTTTTTTGCCGGGAGCGTCTTTCCTCACGCAACAACTGCGTTACTGCTCCTTGTTTGCTCCTCCATAATTAGATTTGAACTTGAAGTAAGCATTCTTCAAGGAGTGCGGCAATGGTCTCAACATGAGATGCTTTGAGCATAGTATAATGGGTTCCAGGAATATCATAAATGTTCACGCCCCCTGCCGCGAATGCGCTCCACCCGAGATCGCGATCCTCAGCCTCTTCTACAGACCGTTCCTGCGCTCGGAAGAGCGTAATACGGCCTGGATATACTTTAGGCGTGTAATGTGCAAGCGCATGAAAATTACATCTTTCAATTTTGAGGAAATGACGAAGGCTCGAAGTGGTGACATGTGATGGGATCTGGGCAAATCCCTGCAATTGCTCAACAAGATAGTCAAGCTGCTCGTCTGCGTTCAGATGACCCATGTTATCTTCCGGCTCCGGCCACTTTTCAGGATGACAGGGTGTATCAAGCAGAACCAATGAAGCCACCCGCTTTCCCTGAGCTTGCAGTTGCCGCGCCATCTCAAAAGCCACATATCCCCCAAAGCTGTAACCTAAAAGCTGGTAAGGGCCTTCTGGCTGGATGGTACTCACTGCGGCGATATAGGATGCCGCCATCTCCTCAATGCGGGTTAGTGGCTCTTGTTCTCCATAGATCCCTGGCGCCTGTATTCCATAAAGCGGCTGATCTGGATGCAGAAAACGAGCTAGTTTAATATAATCCCAGATATCCCCCATTACAGGATGAACAGCAAAAAGAGGACACCTGCGGCCTTGAGGTTGCAAAGTTACGAGTGGTGACCGGGACTCAGGCGTTGCCTGTTTGCGCAGCATGTCGGCCAGATGTTCAATCGTGCCCCCCTGTAGCAGGTGAGTCAAAGGCAGACCTCTGCCAAATAACTGCTGGATGCGGGTCATTAATGTGATTGCCTGGAGAGAATGCCCTCCCAATGCAAAGAAATTGTCTTGTATCCCAATACGAGGAATGCCCAGGATTTCTTCCCAGAGTTGCATCAATTGCAGCTCTATTACGTCTCTAGGCATCTCTGAGGTGTTTGCTCGTTCAATACCAGTCCGCTCAGGCGCTGGCAACGCTCGCCGATCAATTTTCCCATTGGGGGTCAGCGGGAATGTAGCTAGCATCACAAAAGCCGAAGGAACCATATAATGAGGAAGAAGGGATTGCAGATAGTCTTTCAGTTCATGTGCTGGAACAGACTGTTCCTCATTGGTAATAATATAGGCAACGAGCTGCTTTTCGCCACGGACATCCCGGTCTATCACAATAGCATCTTGCACAGCAGGATGGCAACGTAGCGTCATCTCTATCTCCCCCAACTCGATGCGAAATCCCCGGATCTTCACCTGTTGATCAATACGCCCCAGAAACTCGATATTGCCATCCGACCAGTAGCGAGCCAGGTCGCCTGTCTTGTAAAGGCGAGCACCCGACTCAGAGGAGAACGGGTGAGGGATAAATCGCTCAGCGGTCAGTTCTGGACGGTGCAGGTAGCCTCGGGCCAATCCTTCTCCGCCAATATACAGCTCTGCTGGCACACCAACAGGAACAGGCTGAAGGTAATGATCCAGGAGATAGACCTGCGTATTTGTGATCGGTTGCCCAATGGTCGGCGGTCTGGGATCGGTCTTAGAGATCAAGGCATAAGTAGAGTAAGTTGTAGCTTCCGAAGGTCCATAGAGATTGTAAATATGCTTCACCGTCTCTTGCTGGTAAAGTTGCTGGACGAGCGTAGCAGATAGAGGCTCACCGGCAAGGTTGATAGTGTGTACTGAAGGCGGAAGACCTTCGGCACGGTTTAACTCTGCTAGTAACGAAGGAACGGTATTAATCAGCGTCACCTCCCTGGTAGCAAGCAAAGGAGCTAACTCCAGGGGGTGCTGACTGAGAATAACCTTCCCGCCATAACTTAATGGCACAAACAGCTCAAAAATTGATAAATCAAAACAAATTGATGTCGTAGCCAGTACACCTTGTAATTGCTCATCTGTAAAAACCTTGCGTGCCCAATCCAGCAAAGTGATGACGCTGCGGTGAGCGATAGCAACTCCTTTAGGACGACCCGTTGAACCGGAGGTGTAGATTACATAGCTCAGATTTTCCGGCTGTATCCGACTGGTTGGATTTGCCACCTGTTGTTGAGCAATGACATGCCATAGTGTATCTAATGCGACGATCCGTGCTCCATGCTGTGGCAGCAAATCCTGCAAATGTTGTTGTATGAGCAACACGGCTAGATGAGTATCTTCCAGTATAAATCTGAGCCGTTCTTTTGGATAAACAGGGTCTAAAGCTACATATGCTCCGCCCGCTTTAAGTACTCCAAGCAGCGCTATAACCATTGCTATCGACCGTTCTGTGAAGATTCCCACCAGCGCTTCCGGCCCTACACCCAAGTGCTGCAGGTGGTACGCCAGTTGATTAGCGCGCTGGTTCAGCTCTCGGTAAGTGAGCTGACAATCTTCACAGAGAATGGCAATGGCATCAGGTAATTGCTCTGCCTGAACCTCAAACCGCTCATGGAGGCACTGCTCCCGAGGATAGGTTGTCCTGGGCCATGCACTCAGAAGTTGTTGTCGTTCTTTTGTCGTCAGCAATGGTAACGTCCAGATGTTGCAGGCGGGTTCGGTCGCGATACTTTCCAGGAGTTGAAGATAGTGACCAACCAGTCGTTCGATAGTTTCCATCTCAAACAGGTCGGTGCTGTACCTGAATGTGCCCTCGATGCCCTCAGGCATTTGCGATAATTCCAGCGCGAGATCGAAAATGGCGGTCTGTGTGGCAATGGCCTGTGTCGCGCACTGCAAACCAGGGAGTGCTAGCATAGGTGTGGATATATTCTGAAAAGAGAAGAGCACCTGTATGAGAGGGTGTCTGCTTAGATCATGTTCAGGCTGCATTTCGATCACTAATTGCTCAAACGGCACGTCCTGATGCTCATAGGCATCCAGGCATACCTCACGTATGCGCTTGAGCAATGTGCGAAACGATGGCTTCCCCGAGAGATCAGCACGTAAGACGAGCGTGTTGACAAAGAAGCCAATCAACTCTTCGATCTCTGCTCGCGTACGACCGGCAATCGGAGAACCTATTAACAAATCGTCTCGTCCTGTATAGCGCGCCAGCAGGACCTGAAAGGCCGCCAGCAACAGCATGAACAGTGTGCAACCCTCGCGTTTGCTCAAAGCATCTATGGCCTCACAGAGAGCCGGAGAAAGCGTAAAATGATAAACCGCCCCGCGCAGAGTTTGGATAGCCGGGCGCGGATGATCGGTTGGTAGTGCTAAGACAGTAGGTGCGTTGGTCAGGTGTTGTCGCCAATAGTTCATCTGTTCTGCCAACGCACTTCCCTGTAACCACTCGCGCTGCCACTGAGCAAAATCGGCATACTGGATAGACAACTCAGGGAGTGGGGAAAAATGTGATGAACCGGTAAAGCTTTGGTAGAGCGTCATCAACTCCTGATTAAAGATCCCGAGGGACCAACCATCACATATACTGTGATGAAAAATCAGCAGTAGCACATGTTCATCTGAGCGTAGCCGTAGTAGTGAGAAACGCAGTAGAGGGCCAGCAGTCAGGTCAAAAGGCTGTTGGGCTGCAATCTGGAGGTGGGAATGCTGCACCTGCTCACGTTCTACCGCTGGCAATGCGTGCAAATCTATCAGTGGCAACGGAAAAGGGGAAGCGGGGACGCTATGCTGTACTGGTTGGTCATGGACTATGGGAAAGTCTGTACGCAGACTTTCGTGGCGGCGGATAATTTCGCCGAGGCTTTTTTCAAGAGCGGCACAATCAAGCAGGCCTGTGAGCCGAACCGCACGAGCAATGTTGTAGGCGGGAGTGCCAGGATGCAGTTGTTCCGCTATCCATAAACGCTGCTGAGCGTAGGATAAGGGAGCCGTCGAGCCTGAGGATCGCCTGGGAATGCTGATATATTCACAGATTACTGGATAATCCTCCACCGTTTTATTCCTTTCATGTATCAAAAAACCTATTTATACTCCCCAATTCCCGTCTGATATGCTTTGCTGGCGACGCATTCCAGGCCTTGCCAATTCCCTTTTCCACGTTGATCGCCTTCCTTGAGGTTACAGTAAGTGAGCTCAGTCACCAGCCACTTGAACTGCGCGGGGCACGCGCCTGGAGACAGACACACGCATGCCATACTTTGGACGTAAGGAGAGAAGAGGCTGTATTTCAACCTTCTGGCCTGGAGTGAGCGCCAGTTTGTATTGTTGCGCCACCATCACAAGCGTCAACTTCATCGCCATCGTAGCAAAACGGGCGCCAATACAGGATCTTGGCCCGCCCCCAAAGGGAATATATGCAAAGTGCGGAATGCGTTTTTCATTCTGCTTACTAAATCGCTCAGGGAAGAAAGCCTCTGGCTGTTCAAACAACTCAGAATTATGCTGGATGATATAAGGGCAAATGAATAATAAACTGCCTTTGGCAAGTTGATAGTCACCAATAGTGACCTCTTCCCTGGCCTGACGACCAATCAGCCAGAGAGGCGGATACAGACGTAAAACCTCTTTTACGACCGTATCAACATATGGGAGCGCTGCGAGATCTTCGATGGTTGGCAGGCGACCATCCAATACACGATCTATCTCCTCATGAATGTGTGCTTCAGCCTCTGGGTATTGGGATAAGACGTACCACATCCAGGTGAGGGCGCTTGCGGTCGAGGCATGGCCGGCCAATAAAAGCGTCATTATCTCGTCAAGAATCTGACCATCTGTCATATGCCCCCCATCTTCATCAGCCTGTAAGAGCATTGAGAGTAAATCATCGTGCTCTCCACCCCCTGTACGTCGTTCCTCCACAATCTGCCTTGCCAGCGTCTCTAATGCCTTTGTCATGTGTCGTAGTGCCAGATTCTGGGGTGTTGGTAACCACGATGGGAGCGATATAGAGGTCACCTGTTGGCTTACTGCTCGCTCGATAAGTGCCATTGCTTTCCCGACCGTTGCGGCAGTATGAGGAGCTAGCTCCGCTCCAAAAAGCGTATGAGCAACAATCCTCACCATCAGTTGAGTCATCTCCTGGTTGATATCCAGAACGTTCCCGCTTTGCCAGGCGCTTAACATCCAGGTAATACAATTTTTCATCGCTTCCGCATAGGAATCAATCTGCTGTGCATGAAAAGCGGATTGAGCGATGTTGCGTCGTTGTTTCCAGGCTCCTCCTTCATTAACATTGAGTCCGCTCCCGATGAACCTTCCTATAGCCGTAACCTGGTCTTTGTCGAACGCGCTGGTGCGTTTTGCCAGCACATCGAAGCTTATCGTCGGCTGGCTGATGACGTAAATAGAGGTCGCCAGAAAGCGCAGACGCAGCATATCTCCATAGCGTTGAGACGCAGAAATCAGAAATTGAAAAGGGTCACGGCGGTATTGCCACAGGTTGCCCCAGAGAGGATGACCTGGAGGAGTGGGGGGATAGCGATGATACATAGCGTGTGTCTCCTTCTAGCACCAACGGCCAGCGCTCTTACAGCATCATGCTGCAAAGGCACGTTTCTTCACAATCACCCTCAGAGAGGGCTCTGGGATCAGAAAAGGTTGTGGATTCGGCCTGACCTGCGCTACATTCCCAGGCGGGTGAAATGTATATTGACGAACGATAGAGGTCATCGCAATGAGCAGAACGGTCATGGCAAAGGTGGCTCCTGTGCAGATCCTTGGTCCTCCTCCAAAGGGAAAATAGCTATATTTGGGCAACGAAGCAATGTTTTCCTTGTCAAGCCACCTTTCGGGCAGAAAACGATCAGGGTCGCTAAAGAACTGAGGATTACGTTGAGTTACAAAGGGGCTCATAAAAACCTTTTGCCCCTGTGCAAAAAGATATCCGTTGATCTCACAGGAGGCTTCGATATTGCGTTCTATCAGCCATGTGGGAGGATACAGGCGCAGGGCCTCTTTGATGACGCAGGTATGGTATATGAGCTGAGAAAGATCACCCCTCTCAAGACAACCATCCCCAAGGATCTCGGTTGTTTCCTGGAGCAAAGCTTGTGTGACCTCCTGATGCTGCATTAACAGCAACCAGATCCATGAAAGCGCTGCCGCGATGCTGCTTGATGGGAAAGTCATTGCGATCAGGATCTCGCGCATAGCTTGTTCTGGTAAGGCACTCCCCTGTGCGTCGCAGGTCTGCATCAGTGCAGTCAACAGGTCGGGCCTCTCTGAGGGAGTTGTCCGCCTTTTCTGAATGAGTTCAGCAATGGTCCGATCAAAACGTGCCAGTTGTGTGCGCATGCGACTTCTCTTAGGTTGTGGGAACCAATCTGGAAAAGCGAAGGGGCTATCAATGAATTTGACCACTGCATCGACAAAATCACGACTGGGAGTCACCAGCTGTTCGCCATCTTGCCCATAGAAGTATGCAGCGACAATGCGATAACTCATTTGCTTCATCTCTTCGTCCAGGGGCAACTGCCGACCATCAGGCCAACGGCTCACTTGATCTTCAATGATGGTTACAGCCTGGTTGATGGAAGCAAAAACCTGCTCGTGATGCAATCCCCGTGCCGTGCCATGCCGTTTAGCCATCCAATCGGCAATGCGATCTTCCCCCAAGTCAGGACGAAATGGCACCGCAGGAACCAGAAACTGCTGGTTGGTGTTTACCAGTACACGTTCGATCAGTGCGGGGTCATTGACAAAAATCATCTGTTTCCCACAGCGAAAAATCGCGCCAAACTCTTTTGTCGCGCGCATCAATGTCCCCAATCGGTCACACTCGTATTCTTCGAAAGAACAGGCAATGGGCCACTGGCTGAGATCTGAGACAGTTTTATCGTTAGTCTGCAACATTTGCACCCTCATTTCTAAGTATCAAAGATCATTGACAGAGTTTATAAAGAAGCAACCTCAGCTGTATTCCTCTCTTGCGGAAGGAAACGCTCGGCATAGTTCAGCGGTGTCCACAAAAATGCAACCGCAGTAATAAAAATCAAAACACCTGCTACGCCAAATACCACGGCAACATTTCCTGTGAGCTCAATCGCTATGCCCCCGAGTAGCGCACCTAGCGATGAGGTTGACCAGGTCATGACCCTGACGAAAATAATGACGCGACCAAGCAGGTGATCTGGCGTAATCTTCTGCCCTACGCTATAGGCGATAACGTTGAAAAGCAGCAGGGCGCCAGACTTTACCATCCAGGCCAGAAGCGCCAGCCAGTACCAGTGCGTCAGGGCAAATACAACCGTCATAAACCCATTGAGCATTAACGCTCCTAACATTATCTGGCCCAGAGACCAGAATTTACGGATGCGATTGGCAACTAAGGAGAAAATGACGATCCCGATACCCTGACAGGAGAACAATAGACCTATTTGCGTATCGCTACTATGCAGCCATTGCTTCGCAAAAAGGACAACCTGAGAATCAACTATTGTACTCATAAATAGCAATATCATTAATAACACCGTAAGCGCGCGCCACACCGGATGATTCAGGATATAGCGCAGCCCATGATGAATATCCTGGAAAATATTTGTGGGGGTATGCTGTTTTCCCTTTTCGGCATTAAAGCTACGCTTCACCAGTGCAAGCGATGCGGCTGATACGAGGTAGGAAAAAGCATCGATGAATAGGAGCAAAGGCACAGGAATGATAATCAGCAGCAGGCCTGCGAGAAACGAGCCTGCAATCATTGCGATTGAGTTACTGGCTTGAACACGTTCATTCGCTGAGATAAGGGCGTCTTTATATACAAGGCTAGGTACCGCAGCAAATTTTGCAGCATCAAAGGCAATCGATAAGGTTGCGTTGATAAACGCGATGCCATAAATCCACCAGACATTCAAGTAACCCAGTAGAGCCAGCAATGGCAGTATGGCGATGACGAATGCGCGGAGCACATCCGTCAAGATCATTAACTGTCTGCGATTTCTCCGGTCCACCCACGCTCCGAGCAGCAGGCCAAATCCTAAGTATGGGAGAATTTGAGCGACTACAGTTAATGCCAGATTAACGGGCGAGCCAGTCAATTTAAATACGAGTAGAGGCAGGGCAAAATTCGTAAATGAGCTTCCCAGGGTTGTAATTGCCTGTCCAACCCAAAATTTCCAGAAATCACTGCCCAGGCGCTGAGTAGACAACGGTTGTACGTTTGTCATAACTACCTCCCGATAGCGCTAGAGATCGTATTCTCTAACAAAACGCACACCCTCAATTCAGGGTGAGCTTTTTTTTCATGGATCATCTTTTTAGCATCTTCTTCAGAAAGTGCGTCTAACCTGGCGAGCAAGGAAAACAAGCGTGTTAGCTTGCTCTGCTCTCCTTGTTTTCGCTCAATTGCAAAAGCTAAACGAGCGATAGTAGAGTCTTCAAAGAGCGCGCTTATGGGGAGATCTACCTGTAAGATCTTTTTTATGCTGGTGGTGATCTGGGCGGCCAGAACGGAATCGCCACCCAATGCAAGAAAGTTAGCATGGATGCTGATCGGCTCTAAGTTCAGTACCTGTGACCATATTGCCGTTAATAGTGCCTCCAATGCAGTGCGCGGAGCGGAGAAAGAGGCGCTGTCCTCTAAATTCCCCTCCTTGAAGCTGGAAATACCCAATACTTTATGGAGCCCTATGCGTAGGGGTTTTCCCGTTGGGCCTTTCGGTATCTCATGCAGAAAAACCACATAACGCGGGACTTTAAAAGCCGCAAGGTGCTGGGCGGCAAACTCACGTATCTCTTTTTCTGTTATTGTTCGCTCGTGATGTAATACAACAGCGGCGCCAACTTCCTCTCCTAACTTTTCATGAGGTATCGCAAATGTGATGGCCTGAGCTATCGCCGGGTGACTGAGCAGTAACTTATCTACCTCGTGTGGTGAAATCTTTTCTCCGCCACGATTGATCAGTTCCTTAATCCGACCGGTGATAAAAATGTATCCGTCTTCATCGATATATCCTTGATCGCCCGTTCTGAACCACCCATCAATAAAGGCAGCCCTATTAGCAGGAAGATTATCTTCATAGCCTCGTGTTACGTTGGGGCCGCGAATGACAATTTCACCAATGGCATTGGGCGCTAATAATACGCCTTCTTCTCCGAGAATTGCAACTTCCGGTCCGGCGGCTCTGCCCACAGAACCGGCCTTGCGTTTGTTGGGTGGCAGCGGATTGCTGGCTATTTGATGAGATGCCTCTGTCATCCCATAAGCTTCAATCACAGGAACCCCAAAGACATTTTCTAAGCTCGACATGAGTTGCGTGGGTAATGCTGAAGAAGATGAGCGAATAAAGCGCAGAGAACTATCACCGACATTGCAGGGCTGGAGCTTGCAGCGCTCTAGGATTGCCTGATGCATCGTAGGTACGGCTGTATACCAGGTTGGACGAAACATCTCTAACCACTCGAAGAATCGGGGGGCATAAAATCCTGGAGGGCAGACAATGCTTGCGCCGGCAGCCAGGGATGAAAGGATACCTCCTACCAGACCATGAATATGGAATAGTGGCATAACATCCAGACAGCAATCGCTAGCAGTCAACTGGAGCGCCCTTTGGATATGGCGGGCTGAGTGACAAAGATTGGCGTGGGTGAGAGGAACCAGTTTCGGTTTTGCCGTTGTCCCAGAAGTATGCAACAATAAGGCCACATCGCCAGGACTGGCAAGGTCTCCGCGGCTTTTCCCCTGCCTTTCTCCCTCAAGCATGAAAAGACCAGCATCCCCCTCCAGTAGCGGTATTAGCCTGATCAGGGGGATACCTCGTTTTTGTGCGATGTTCACAATTGCTGGATCTATGTCGGTATGCACAATGAAAGCTTGTGCTTTTAAAATTGATAAATAAAAATCTACCTCGTGTGGTCGATAAGCGGGATTAAGAGGAGCTATAGTGGTGCTAGAGGAGATCGCAATAAAAGCAGCGGCAGCTTCTGGGCCATTTGGAATCATCGTTGCCACACGGTCCGTACGTCCTATACCCATTGCATGCAGGGCTTTTCTGACGTAGTCAATCTGCTGATATAAACTTTGATAGGTAAGCGGACGGCGCTCAGGAGCCATTATGGCTATCTGGGCCGGGGTTTGTTCCGCCCATACTTTAACTACCTCGTGTATGCACAAAATATTATTTAGCATCTTTCCCCTCTTTGTTCAGCAGTAAGCAGCTTGCTCCCGACTTGATATCGCCGCCAGGGCTTACATGGGATTGATCGGGAGTGGCTGCGATACGTTCCTTTTGCTGTTGATAGACCTGCTCAATACGAGCAGCCAGACTAGCAATCGTGGGGGTCTCGAAAAAGCGGCGCAACGATAATTCTATACCGAGGCTCTTGCGGAGACGAGAAATAACTTGAGTGGCTTTTAAAGAATGACCGCCTATCTCGAAGAAATTGTCGTAGATACCTACTTGTTTCATGCCAAGCACCTGGCACCAGATATCCATCAGGGTCACTTCTAAGTGATTCCGAGGGGCAATACATGACGAAACTGGCCTCGCACTCAACTCTTCTGGTAAGGGAAGTGATTTGTAATCTACCTTGCCGTTAGCGGTTAAAGGGAACTTTTCCAGAAATACAAAAGCGTGAGGTATCATATATGCAGGTATGTGGTCGCTTAAATATTGTTGCAGATGACCGCTTGCTAGTGGCTGGCCCTGGGCTAAGATGAGATAGGCGACGAGATAGTGTTCTTCCAGATCACTTTCTTGCATATACACAATTGCATTCTCGACCAGGGGGTGGGATTTCAAGGCCGCCTCGATTTCTCCGAGTTCAATACGGAATCCTCTCAGCTTGACCTGTTGGTCTACACGCCTTATGAACTCTATCTCACCACTATCCAGATAACGTGCCAGGTCTCCAGTTTTATATAACCGTGCCCCCGGCTCGGACACGCCGTCGCTCCCCGATTGATCGGGGAAGGTCCTGACGAAGGGATCGGGGATAAACTTCTCGGCAGTTAATGCGGGCTGTTTAAGATATCCTCTTGCAATACCTGCACCCCCTAAATAGAGGTGACCGGGCACTCCAGCAGGAACGGGGTTCAGGTAGCGGTCCAAAATATAGATTCGCGTGCCCGTAATGGGTGTGCCAATCGATGGGAATCTGTACTGTTGCTGCGAGATGACTGCTGTAGAGGTGGCTACAACGGTCCCCTCGGTTGGACCATAGTTATTAATCAGCGTAAAGGGAAGGGCGGATGGTGGATAGTGGCGTAGCCTATCTCCACCGGTGAGTAACGCCCGCAAAGCGCATTGGCGCGGCCATTCTAGCTCTATCATTTTCTCCGCCAGCGGCGTTGGTAAAAAACTGATAGTAATAGCCTCTGATAGCAGCCACTGTTGTAGCAGGTCCGGCGTCATACGTGTTTCTTCATTGGGGATATGGATGCTTGCTCCTGCCCCAAGATAGGGCCAGATCTCCCACAGAGATGCATCAAATGCCAAATTTGCAATTTGAGTTGCGCGATCCAATTGTGATAGAGCAAAGGCTTCACGATGCCAGGCGACAAGGTTGCATAAACTGCCATGTTCGATTTGCACTCCTTTGGGCCTGCCTGTAGTTCCTGAAGTGTAGATTACATATGCTAGATTGGTACTTGCCACACCACTCGTGGGGTTATCTTCATCTTCCTGAAGAATAGTTCTCCAGTCGGAATCCAGGCAAATGACCTTTAGCTGTTTTGCAGGTAATTCCTCGGTCCAGCAGCGCAAAGTTAGCACGACTGCTATTCCAGCATCCTTCAGCATGAAGAGCAGTCGTTCTTTAGGCGAGGAGCGATCCAGAGGGATGTAGGTACCTCCGGCTTTTAAGATCCCCAACTGCCCCACTATCGCTTCTCGCGATTGATGTAGATAGAGCCCCACCGGCACTTCTGGTCCGACACCTAGCTTTTGTAAGTAGTGAGCTAGCTGGTTAGCTTTCTTATTCAGCTCCTGGTAGCTCAATTGCCCGTTCTCATCCTTAACAGCAAGAGCCAGAGGGGTCTGCCTGACCTGCTCCTCGAATAGTTGATGAATGGGTTGTTGCTGTGAATAATGCTGCTGTTGCCGGTTGCCAGTCAATGGCTGCCTTTCGGCTGGCGTTAGGAGCTGGAGATCTGACAACCGCCGCTCTGGATGAGCTACAATATCTCGCAATAGCATTTGCAAGTGTCCACTCAATTGGGCGATAGTTCCGGTCTTAAAAAGGTCTGTATTGTATTCTATTCGGCCAGACAGCCCTTTTGAACTTTCAAAAAACTCAAGGGTCAGGTCAAATTTAGCGGTTCCGTTACTCTGCTCGTGCAAATACATCTCTAATGCTGGCAGTTCTATTTTCTCTGGTAAGGCCGCCTCCAGGGTAAACATAATCTGAAATAAAGGATTATGGTCTAAAAAACGCTTCGGCTGCAATGCTTCGACCAGACGCTCGAAAGGGAGATCTTGATGGATATAAGCGTTAAGCGTAGTCTCACGCACACGCCTCAAGAGATCGCGGAAGGTGGGGTTGCCTGTAAGATTTGCACGTAGCACTAATGTGTTAACAAAAAGGCCAATCAGCCTGTCGGTATCTGGCAGAGCGCGGTTGGCAACGGGGGAGCCAATCACAAATTCATCTTGCCCTGTATAACGATGGAGCAAGACTTGAAATGCGGCCAGGAGCGTCATAAATAACGTTACCTGTTCTTGCACGCTTATCTCCTTGAGCGCCTGAGTTAAAGCGTTGGGCAGGGTGAAGGTGTAAGTAGCTCCCCGAAAGGTTGGCGCAGCGGGACGAGGATAGTCAGTATGCAAAATGAGGGCTTCAGGGAACTGAGCTAACTGCCGTTTCCAATAAGCTAGCAGATTTTCAAGCACCTTCCCTTGTAAGCGTCTTTTCTGCCAGAGCGCGTAATCAGTATATTGGATAGGTAGCGCAGGTAATAAAGCGACTTCTCCAGCTACATAGCTCCTATAAAGCTGGCCGAGTTCCTGAAAAAAAATGTGTATTGATTGATTATCTGAAATAATATGATGCAACGTGAGTAATAAAAGGCTCTCGTGAGTGGCTACCTGCAAGAGCGTGACGCGTACAAGAGCGCCTTTAGTCAGATTGAAAGGCCGACCACTTTCTTCTTTAATAAGCTGTTGTACTTGCTGCTGGAGCACATGCCCCGCGATCCCTCTTAAATCTATTACAGGCAATGCTCCAGGCGAACTTATAGTATTGGCCTGTCGCGGCTGTCCTTCATAAACAGTGATAGTGGTACGTAATATTTCATGGCGCCTCATAATCTCATTCAGGCTTTTTTCCAGCATTGGCCTGTTTAACAAACCTTGCATGCGTATTACAAAGGAAGTATTATAAAGGGCAGGTTCCGAGATCAACTGGTCAAGAAGCCAGAGCCTTTCTTGCGCAAAAGAGAGCGTTAAGTGCTCTGCTTCATGTCGTGCTAAGAGCAGGTCTTGATCTGTCGGGATATCAAGCTTTACCTCTTCCAACAAGTAGGAGAGCAGCAGGCGCTTTTCATTTGAAAACGGTATTGAACTTAAAAGGTTCACATTATCCATTTTAAACGCTCTCCCTCCTTTATTTTTAGTACAATGTATTTAAATTATAAGAGAAAGTTTTCAATGGGATGCAGCACCTGTACAGGGGGTTCCTCTTGTCCCTATAGCGAGCGCTGCATCCCATCTGCTGGATATCTTATCAGCCAATGCGATATCTATCGAGCGATAAATACGCATTTTTCAGATCGCTATGCGCGATTTGGCGACTAGGCAATCTGCCAGTTATGCCGCCCAGAAAGATCACTTTTCGCGAACTTGAGCATGCGTGCAATCACGAGTACCGCTTTTTTCATGGATTCCTCCTTCAGGCTAGAGATTAAACAAACGATTTTCTGTCTCTCTTCTCTCAGTATCTAGCTGACTTGATCTGACAGAAGTAAAGGTTGATCATAGTCTACTCTGAGGAGAGTGGCATTGAGAAGTTGCCTGAGGCAACTTCTCAATGCCACCGACTATAGCTATTCTTGAGTGTAAGTAACTGTGTACTGTCCGTAATTTTTTACGCAAAGGAGACTTTGAGCATTTAAAGACACTTAACCTGTATTTCCTGCTCTGTTTAGTTTGGGAAGACAGGCCCAACCCCCGAGCCTTACCATTCAGCTTCATTTCATCCCTATCAGGAGGTGTACATTACCATGATCGATGCCACTCCAGGAATCGAACGCGAGTATATTGAAATCTATCCGGTAAAGTGGGAGCCCCTGGGTTCTGTTGACATCGCCAGGATTATGAAAACGCAATCCTATCGCGGTCTACGCGAAATTACCCTTTACCTGCATATTCCATTCTGTCCCGAAATTTGCTCATTTTGTAGCTTCAACAAAAGGGCGTTTCGCGAGGACATTTATACGGCGTATATCGCCGCGTTGACTGAGGAGATTCGATCCTACAAAAATCACCCTGATCTTGATGGTCGGGTTGTCACGGCTGTGTACTTTGGCGGAGGGACCGCTTCGACCTTGACCCCTTCAGACTTAGAGCACCTGGTTCAGACATTGAAGGAAATTTTTCCTATCGCCCCTGGCTGCGAGTTTAGCGTGGAATCGCACCCTAACACCCTGGATCACGAAAAACTTGCTCGCTACCATGCAAGCGGTGTGAACCGCTTATCAATCGGTATTCAATCCTTCGTGGATCGCAAAATTCAGGCCATCGGACGCCATAATACGGCAGCGCAAAACGAATATGTGATTCGAGAAGCTAAGGCCGTGGGAATTGAGAAACTTTCCATCGACCTGATGTATCGCTTGCCATACGAGACGATGGAGGAATTGAAGTTTGACCTGGCAAAAGTATGCGAGTATAGACCAGCTAATGTGAGCCTGTATAGCCTGATTGTCGAAGGGACCGGGCTTGAAAAGGCGCTGCCCACCCTGCCGACGACGCAGGTCGAGTCTGAAATGTTCTCACATATCTATGATACTTTGACACAACACAACTATGAGCAGTGGAGCGTCTCCGACTTTTGTCAACCGGGAGGCATTACACGCTACAATGTGAACTACTGGCGAGCGCCACAAACGCTCCTTTTGGGGATGGGGGCCGGCGCGCACACCCATTACTTCGGAGGCTACACCTGGACGAATGTCTATACCGTTACAGAGTATATCAAAGCTATTACAAATGGCTGCTTCGCAGGCGTTACAGGGCAGGAGGTTTCACTTAAAGAACTCCAGCACCGCTATATGGTACTTGGCCTCCATTGCCTCTCGGTTGATAAAGCACCTTTCAAAAAACTCTTTGGAGTGGAACTCGCTGATGTCTTTGCAGAGGGAATCGCTGCAATGGTGGCGCGTGGCTGGCTACAAGAGACGGCTGATCAGCTCCAGATAACAATTCCAGGTCAGACCTATAGGAACAACATCGCGAAAGCGTTCTTCTCCCAGGCATGTCGTGGGGAGGTACAACCCTGGTCCAAGAACCTTCAGAAGGTAAAGCCCTCCCGATATGTACCTCTTTTGAGGAAAAAATCGGCCTGATCTCAGCGGGAGAAGGTGTTATCAACCTTCGTAAGAAGGGCGGAGAGCAGATGCAAGATCTAAAAGAAAACATTCATGAGAAAAGCTCCGACGTTCATTTGAAACATGTCTTTCTGTGGCCGTTTTCAAGTTGCAACTGTAGATGTGTGATGTGCGACATCTGGACCGATAGAAGTCATCGCAAAATACCCCTGGAAACGGTTGCGGCGTTGGCGCAGGAACTCCATGATGCTGGCGTTTATGGTGTCTTGCTTACCGGCGGTGAAGCAATGATGCACTCGGATATCTGGCAGATCTGCGAAATCCTTGCCTCACACTCGTTACAGATTGGCTTGTTGAGTAGTGGTATTATGCTCAAACGCTACGCGCCGCAAATTACCCGGTACTGCTGCGAACTGGTTGTTAGCCTGGATGGGCCTCCTGTAGTTCATGATGCAATCAGGAGAGTGAGAAACGCCCATCTGCGGGTAATCGAGGGTATACAGGCTATTCGCCAGCTTCGTCCTGATTTCCCCATTCAAGCTCGCTGTGCCGTCCATCGCCACAATTTTCGGCATCTGCGAGAAACTGTCAGATTCGCTCAGGACATCGGCTTTAGCCGGATCAGCTTTCTGGCGGCTGACGTGACCAGTGAAGCATTCAACAGGGCGGAGCCCTGGCTTGTTGAACGTCAATCGACGATAGCTCTGGCGCCGGAAGAGTTACCCGAGTTGGAGCGGGAAATTGCGGCGTTAGAGCAGGAGTTGAGCAGCGAGTTTGAGTCGAAGTTTATCTGCGAGAGCGCCTCTTTACTCAGGCAGAAGCTGCTTGCGTATTACAAGGCCCATAATGCGGTTGATGTCTTCCCGCCGGTGGTTTGTAACGCGCCCTGGACGTCCGCCGTAGTGGAGCCGAATGGGGATGTTCGTCCTTGCTTTTTTCACAAACCCTACGGTAACATTCATCATGCAGGAAGCCTGGAAGCGGTACTCTCTGCGGAAAAGGCTGTGCAATTTCGTCGTAATCTGGACGTGCAATCAAATCCGGTTTGTCGGCGCTGTGTTTGCACCTTCCAGTTATAAGCGTGCGGTGGGCGCCACGTAGGGAAACTGTACAGGCTCGGTTCGCAAGCAGAACTCGCCGTCTTCCAGCGTCACTATCAGGTTGACCAACCATTGGCTGTCATTCTGGTTGGGATAGTCGATGCGGAAGTGCGCTCCGCGCGATTCCTGGCGAGCATATGCTGCGCGTGCGAGCGCTTCTGCTACCAGCACAAGGTTCTGCACCTCCTGCACTGCGCGCATCTGTCGTCCACTGCCAGGCACGGGATATGCGGCGATTTCCTTGCGGAGACGTACCAGCTCGGTGATGGCCTGCTCTAATCCATCTCCGTCACGTACCAGACCTACGCGCTCCCAGAGAATCCGTTGAAGCTCTGCCCGTACACGAGATAGCCGCTCATCGTCCTTAACAGAGGATGACAGGCTTTTCTGCGCTCGGAGCCACATGTGATGGTCTGGGGAAAGGCCACCTCCAGATGTGGCACGGGCATAACGGCCAGCCTGCTCCCCGGCGAGAGCGCCAAACACCAGGGCCTCGGTGAGCGCATTGTTCTCGATGCGGTTCGCGCCGTGGACGCCAGCAGCAACTTCACCGGCAGCGAATAGCCCGGCCACCCTGGTGCGAGTCAGTGCGTCGATGCGGATACCGCCCATATGGAAGTGGACGATAGGCGCCACCTCCAGAGCATCTCTCCGAATATCGATGCCTGCGGCACGCAGGTCATGCCCGCCGAAAAGACCATCAGGGAATGTCTCATCGAGAAATGCCTGCACCTGGTTCTGTGCCAGGTGAGCTACGCTCATCCATACTCCTCCGTGGGGCGTGCCGCGCCCTTCGAGCATCTCCGTCGCTATCCCCCGTGCGACCAGGTCGCGAGTGGCGAGCTCCATTCGCAGTGGATCGTAACGCGCCATAAAGCGCTCGCCATACTTGTTCATCAACCAGGCACCACAGTGGTAACGCAGCTCGCCAATCCAGATCAAGCCTGCCAGCTCAGGCGGCCAGACGAGTGCTGTGGGGAAGAACTGCAAAAACTCCAGATCGCACAGTTCAGCACCAGCCCGCAGAGCGAGAGCGAGACCATCGCCGGTCAGGTCCGGCGCGTGGTAAGCATATGGGGCATATGCTTCCTGAATTCCTCCGGTCGCCAGCACCACTGCTCTCGCCTCGATCATCACTATCGCGCCTGAGACAAGATCTAGCCCCACGGCTCCTTGTATCTGACCGCTGTCCACCAATAGCTCACAAACAATCATGTCCCCAATGACCCTGATGTCAGGCTGACGATGGAGTTCCTGTAGGAGCCCACGCATGATCTCCTGGCCGGTCTGCATATGATAATCCACCGAGCGGGGATAGCGGTGACCTGGTAGAGCGAGCTGCCGCAGCCGACCATCAGGCTGCTTATCGAAACGCGCACCAAACGTCTGCAATTCAAGCAAGCGTCGAGGCGCTTCATGCGCCAGTGTAGAGACGATCTCCTGGTTGCTCAGGTAGTGGCCGCCCACCACTGTATCACGCAGATGCTCAAGCGGTGAATCTGCTGCGTCCGCGTAGCCTAGTGCGGCGGCAGCCCCCACCGCCACAGGGGTGACGCCGCCTTGACCGAGCCGTCGCTTAGTGACGAGGATGACCCGCGCTCCTGAACGGGCAGCCTCGATTGCGGCCCGCGTTCCAGCTCCGCCGCTGCCTATCACCAGTACATCTGTCTCGAAGTTTTGCGTTTCTTCTTCTGTCGGAAGCATACGGCCCCTCTGTACTGTCACCGGCTCGATAGAACCTGGCTGAGACTATTTACTCTGTAGTGAGAGGTCACGCACCTGCCCCCCGATATCTGCCGAGAGCCGCGTACTGATGTCCTTGAAGACCCTATCGACCTCAAAATCGCTCAGAGTGCGATCAAGAGCCTGTAGTGTCAGGGCACAGGCCACGCTTTTATAGCCGACGGGCACAGGTTCACCGCGGTATACATCGAAGACGCGCGTTTCCCTTAATAGATCGCCGCCAGCTACAGTCACAGCGGCTATGATCTCTGCGACTGCTATCCTGTCCGGTACAATGACAGCAATGTCACGCTTGACCACTGGAAAGCGCGAGACTGCGTGTACCCGGCGGTCTTTGGTGGATAATCTGATCAGTAGCTCCCCATCCAACTCTAACAAGTAGGAGCGTCCTCCTCCCAGATCCAGGGATGAAGTGAGCGCAGGATGAACTTCGCCGAAGTAGCCGAGATCCTGTCCATCCTGCGTCAGCACGCGAGCAGAGCGGCCAGGATGTAGTACAGGATGGATAGTTGCCTCAAAGTGATAGCCGGTTATCCCGCAATGATCCAAAAGTTCTTGCAAAATGCCTTTCATATCGTAGAAGTTAATTTCGGAAGGGGCGTCATTCCACCAGATACGAGGAGCGCGCAAACCGGCCATAGCTATGCCCAGGGTCAGGCGCTCGTAAGGAAGATCATTGGCGCGAGGAAAATAGCAGCGTGCCAGTTCAAAGAAGGCAAGTCCCTCCTGGGTGTGACGAAGATTCGCCCCCAAAGCTTTAATCAAGTTTGGGAGGAGCGTTGGGCGTAATATCTCCTGCTCTGACGTCAAGGGGTTGGAGAGCCGTAAGAGATCAAAGCTTGCATCGTGCTCACGCACATCCTGGGGATGCGGCACGAGGGTTGCCAGCCGATCAGGGGTCAGTTCAATTTCTGCTCCCTCCAATGAGAAAAGAGCTGACAGGGCATCCTGACTGATCATACTATACGTCATAAGGTCGGTGAGGCCGCAGGCGAGCAAGAAGTGGCGGATGGCTTTTTCCCAGTGCCTGGCATGCGACGGTGGGGCAGCGGCCACTGCGCCTTCTGGAAAGCTGGTGGGGATATTATCAAAACCGAGCATTCTTGCTACCTCCCCCACCAGATTGGCCGACTCAGAGATATCGCCCCGCCAGAAAGGAATGGTTACAGAGAGCGGCCCCGTGTGATCAGCAGAGGCCACGGCAAACCCTAGCGACTCAAGGCTGGCAATGATCTGCTTGCGGTTGAGATGTACTCCCAGCAATCGTGCTATTTCGGTCTCTGGCAGGCCGATGACCCTCTGTGGCGGCGCGGGTTCAGCGACCTCTATAGTCCCACGAAGCACTGTGCCTCCGCATATCTCGGCGATTAAGGCAGCCGCTCGATCCAGGGCTAGAGGCGGCAGTTCCCAGGGCAGCCCCTTCTCGAAACGGGTCGAGGCTTCGGTACGCAGGCCAAGCTGCTGTGCTGTGTGTCTGATATTGCGGGCAGTAAAGTTAGCCGATTCGATCAGCACAACGGACGTTGCGGGAGTGATCTCGCTGTTGGCCGCGCCCATGATGCCGGCGATGCCGATAGCGCGAGCTGCGTCCGCGATGAGCAACATATCAGGCTGAAGCTGGCGCTGCTGACCATCTAGCGTTTCTAGCGTCTCACCTGTCTGGGCGTGCCGCACCACAACCAGCCGCTCCCTCACCGCCTGGAAATCAAATGTGTGCAAAGGCTGGCCCCACTCTAGCATCACGTAGTTACTGATGTCTACGACATTGTTGATAGGACGCAGACCGGCTGCGCGTATTCTCTCAGCCAGCCAGGCGGGAGAAGGACCAACAGTGACGTCCATGACAGCGCGCAAGGTGTAACGTGGACAGCACTCAGGGTCGTTGACCTGGACAGTTACCAGCTCGTCGATAGCAGCCCCTCCCTCCTGCAAATGGACCCGGGGAATACGTAACTGGCGACCGGTAAGCGCCGCCACTTCACGAGCTATGCCCAAGATGGAGAGACAGTCGGGGCGGTTTGGCGTAATATCTATCTCGAATACCACATCACCAAGCACCTCACGCAACGGAGCGCCCACAGGCGTCTGGGCATCAAGATGGTAAATACCGCTATGATCCTCGCTGAGCCCTAATTCATCCTCTGCCAGAAGCATGCCCTGGGAAAGGATACCACGGATGGGGGATGCTTCCATAACTTTGCCATCAGGCAGGCGACCGCCCGCGCTAACGAAAGGCACACGGTCTCCCACTGCGATATTGAACGCTCCGGTAACCACTGTATACTCCCTGGTGCTCAGGTTGACAGTAGCCAGTTGCAGGTGATCTGCGTTGGGATGAGGCTCCAGGCGCACAATCTCTGCTACAAAAATATCGTCCCAGTCTGTGCCGATGTGCGTGATGCCCTCTACCATTGTGCCTGAGAGCGTCAGCCGCTCGGCCAACTGCTCAGGCGGGAGTACAATATCGACGTACTCCTGCAACCAACGAAGCGGCACTTTCATGCATTCGTCCTCCGTACCTCTATTCTAACAATTGGATCGATCTTTCCTGATCTATGCTGGTGATTATCTATTTTAAGCAGGATCGGTCTTTAGCGAAGCTGGCGACGCAAGCGCAGGTCGTCCTCCCAGAGGAAACGGATATTGCTGATACCGTACTTGAGTAGGGCGATGCGATCAGCCCCCATACCCCAGGCGAAGCCCGAGTAAACAGTGGGATCGTAACCGACGTTACGCAACACTTGTGGGTGTACCATGCCTGCTCCCGAGATCTCCAGCCAGCCTTCTCCCTTGCAAATGCGACAGATATGGTCGGCAAGGCGACCACTGCCACCGCAGGCAAGGCAGCTAAAGTCAAATTCCGCGCTCGGTTCAGTGAATGGGAAGTAGGACGGCCTGAAACGAACCTTACATCCCAGGATCTCGTCGGCAAACCGCGCCATCACGCCTTTAAGGTCACTGAAAGTTATATTGGTATCGACCGCCAGACCTTCGATTTGCCAGAAGATGGGGCTGTGAGTGGCATCATCATCACGGCGATGAGCACGCCCAGGAACAATAATACGAATCGGGGGGCGTTGGCGCTCCATGAAGCGTATCTGCATGGGCGAGGTATGGGTACGCAGGAGCATCCCTCGCTCCTGGCTGAGATAGAACGTGTCCTGCATATCGCGCGCTGGATGATCAGGAGGGATATTGAGTTGCTGAAAGTTGTAATAATCCCATTCTACGTCGTATCCCTCAACGACGCTAAAACCCATACGCTGGAAAATGGCCTCCGCATCCTCTAGCACAAGCCGCGTAGGATGGGCATATCCCACATGCGGTCGGCGCCCTTCAAGTGTGACGTCGAGGCGCTCCTGGGCAATCGTTGCGTCTAGAAGTGCCCTTGCCAGCGATGCCTTGCGCCGAGCGAATACTGCCTCTAACCTGTCTTTGGCATGATTAGCTGCCTGCCCTATAGCAGGGCGCTCTTCTTTCGGCAACGTGACGAGACGCTCCATCAGTCTGGCTACGCTCCCTTTACGGCCAAGATGGCGTACACGCCAATCCTCCAAAGACTTGAGCGTGTTAATTTCGTCAAGCTCGGCCTCCGCATTATGGGTGAGATCGGCAAGCGTCTCGACAAGAGATGCGTTTTCCTGCATAGTTACACTTCCTCTCCTGGAGTTTGTGGATTGTCAAAGCAAACTTGCTCGCTTCTGCGCCTCCCGGCACTAACGCCCCCATCCCTTTTGCGCGCCAGTCTCATGCTTCCAGGCATCTGGAGAAGCTCCCCCTCACCGGAGAAGAGCGCCAGTGCCTCTGTTTGCTTCAAGGCTTTTCATAGCTCTGTGATGACATTGTTAACAGGCTTCTGACTATTTTAGGATCAGAAAGAATCACTGAAGCGAGCAAAATATTTCGATCAGATCAGGCATAAAAGAAATCTTCGACCAATTAATATTATAGTAAATATTACCTCTAACAGCATGCTGAGTGGTTTCTCTCGCAATACTTTACACTAAGGGATTAGCAAAATCAAGCGTTTATTTCTGATATAAACATGCTGCATTTTCAATAGTGCTAACAGACTGCTAACTCTGAACCCTTAGCAGGTTTACGGAATGGAAATTTTGTGTTAACAGGCTTCTGGTATTTTTCCCTCTAGGAAAGCAAAATCGATAGAAAAAAGTAGAGGAGGTATCCAGATTTCCTTATTCCAGTCCGTCTGCCGCAAGATGAAGGAGAGTGATATATGTTGCCTAATTACACATTGTCCTGTATAGAGCGAAAATCCTTTGGTGCCTGGTTAAAAGTTCTGCGAGAGCGCCAGAACCTCTCTCAACAAAAATTAGCAGAAGCCCTGGGGTGTAATCGAATCCATGTCTGGAGACTTGAGAACGGGCGACGCTATCCGAGCAGAATATTACTACATTCTCTGGAACGTATATTTCCTGCCATAGAGGATAAACGCATTCTCAATGCCTTTGCGCAGATGGTGGAATATGACTGTGACGAAATCTATCTGGAGTAATACCAGGCTTTTTTGTTCTGCCGCAAATGTTCTTGTTAGTCAAGGGAATACGTACGCCATCTTTGTGCTTGGCGGAACGTACGATGAGCTGAAAGCAGTGTTTGATAAACTCTCAGAGGGTGCAGAAAAGGAAAGATTTCAAGCACTGCATGATCTGCCATTTGGAACGTATGGGCAGTTTTACGACAAGTATGGTGTTCAGTGGATTTTCAAGGGAGAGAAACAAAAGTAGCAGAAGCGCAGGCGAGGCATCCCAGCGTTTATCGAAGAGGATCGCTCGCCCGCATAAAAAAACTAACTCACGGGGCAAGAGAATATTGGTGCCAAATATGTTATACGTATTTTATTGCCAATAATCCTGTATGTGTGCGAACTGCCAGTTATGACCAGGTGCTGGCTTCCCGAAACACTGCCGAAGCCAGCAACGCTGTTTTCGTCGCCAGTTCTTTGGGCGTATACGGCTGCTCCTGCTCAAGCCACCAGGTGATCGCCTCTACCAGCATCGCGGCAACAAGCTCTGGCACAAATGTATCGGAAAATGGGTGAGCCTGGTGAGCGACGTGCTCGGACGTACCCGGTTCAGGCTCACTGCCTGAACTTCCGTGCTCTTTGATCAACTCAGCCAGACGCGCGCGCATCTTCTGCACAAACCAGGGGCTGCCTTTTTTTCCCAGCAGCGCTCGATAGAGTCGGTCGTACCGGGCAATCTGCTCGAAGAACCGAATCCATACATCTATGGGATGTTCCCGTCCGAATTCTCCAATGGCGTGAAATAACGTGCTCATGGCCTCCTCAAAGATCTGCTCGACCAGATCGTATTTATCTTGATAATTCCGATAGAACGCGGCCCGACTGACCATCGCCCATTCGGTCAATTCGCCGACGGTGAGGGTATCGAAGCCTCGCTCTTCGATCAAGGCGATGAGTGCTTCTCGCAGCAAGATTTTGGTGCGTTTCACGCGGAGATTGTCTGCATTCTGAGTCATTTTACACACTTTGTCTCATTTGGGACAGATGGTGTTGATTGATTCTTGCGCTGTGCTGCTCGTTTGGCTACACTCTTCCTCAGAGATAAGAACAGCCCATATGAGAGAGTATGTCTCAAGAGAGCCATTCTGTCAACGGACAGAGAAGAAGCAACGGTCCACGCTGTTCTCTCTGCGGGCAAGCAACAGTGACGTGTCGTGGGCGCTTCGACCGCAAAGCCGCACACTTGAGGCAGCCCCCTGAGAAGATGTTCTTCTCGTTGAGATCGCGCCGTACCTGATCGTGGCCGCGAACGCCGCCAGAGCAAGGTGATCGTTGGCTTTGATGTGGTCCTATGCCACTTCACATCCTGCTGGCCTTTTGTTATACTTGATTTGCAGCAAAACGAGGCTGACACGCTAGTAAGGATTGTGTTGTGGCTACCAACTTTCAGCATATCGCGGATCGGCTCTGGCAGGCCGCCGATAATTTGCGCGCCAATACGCCCCTGCGCGCCTCCGAGTATTCCGTTCCCGTGCTGGGATTGATCTTCCTGAAGTTCGCCGACCAGAAGTTCGCTCTCGTCGATCAAGCACTGCAAGAACGCGTGCGCCAGTCTGGCGGGCGCATGACGCTGAACCCCGCTCGCTACCATGCCGCCGGAGCGATCTACCTCGACCCTGAAGCGCGCTACGACTTTTTGCGTCGGTCGAGTACGGAGCTGGATGTGAAGCTCAATAAGGCGATGAAGCTGGTCGAGGATTATAACGTGAGCCTCTCCGGCTCGCTGCCAACCAACGTCTATAGCCGGCTGGACAACGAAACGCTGAAAGCTTTGCTGGCAACCTTTGCTGGCATCCCGCTGGATATCGAGGGCGATCTCTTCGGCAAAATCTACGAGTATTTCCTGGGCAAGTTCGCTCTGGCAGAGGGGCAGCGCGGCGGCGAGTTCTTCACCCCGACCTCGATTGTGAAGCTGATCGTGGAGATTATCGAGCCGTATCGCGGCCTGATCTTCGATCCCGCCTGTGGCTCCGGCGGCATGTTTGTGCAGAGCGCGCAATTTGTGCAGCGACACCGCCGCGATCCCAACGAGGAGGTCTCGCTCTACGGTCAGGAGAAGACGACCGAGACGGTGCGGCTCTGCAAGATGAACCTGGCGGTGCATGGCCTCTCCGGCGATATCCAGAGCGCCAATAGCTACTACGAGGACCCGCACAAAAGTACGAGCAAGTTCGACTTCGTGATGGCGAATCCGCCCTTCAACGTCGATGGCGTGGATAAAGCGCGCCTGCTCGATCCCAACCGCCGCTTCCCCCTGAGCCTGCCGCGTGTGGACAACGCCAACTACCTCTGGATTCAGCTCTTCTACAGCGCGCTGAAAGAGAACGGGCGAGCAGGCTTTGTGATGCCCAACTCGGCCAGCGATGCCCGCGCCTCCGAGCAGGAGATCAGGCGCAGGATTGTGCAGGAGCGCGTGGTGGATGTGATGGTCTCGGTCGGCTCCAACTTCTTCTACACGGTGACGCTGCCCTGTACGCTCTGGTTCTTCGATAAGGGCAAGCGCGACAGCGAACGCGGCAACACCGTGCTCTTCATCGACGCCCGCCCCATCTACCAGCAGATCGACCGCGCCCATCGCGAGTTCACCCCCACCCAGGTCGAGTTCCTCGCCAACATCGTGCGCCTCTACCGTGGGGAAGCGCCCGAGAACGAGCAAGAGAGCGCGGCGCTGATGCAGGAGCATTTCCCCGAGGGCCGCTACATTGATAACCCTGGCCTCTGCAAGGTCGCGACCCTGGCGCAGATCGAGGCCCAGGGCTGGAGCCTCAACCCTGGCCGCTACGTCGGCGTGGCCGAACGCGCCGCCATCGACTTCGACTTCAAAGAGAAGCTGGAAGAGCTCCACGAAGAACTGACCCGCCTGAACACCGAGGCCCACGCCCTCGAAGAGCAGATCGACAATAATATGGAACGCTTGCTTGAGGAGATGGGGGATTAAGGATGACATATGAGCATTGGCAACTCACGCGGTTGGGAGATTTGATATCAATCAAGCATGGATGGCCCTTCAAAAGTCAATATATGACGCAATACCAGCCAGGGAAACCTATAGTTGTTGGTATTGGCAACTTCGAGTACTCTGGAGGATTTCGCTTTGGCAGCACAACATTAAAAGCATATAGTGGAGGCTACCCAACAGAATTCGTTCTAAAGCCTGGTGATATTTTGTTGGTTATGACCTGTCAAACTCCCGGTGGCGAGATTCTTGGTATTCCAGGACGTATTCCCAATGATAACCGTATATATTTGCATAATCAGCGGATGGGCAAAGTTATCGTAAAAGATAGCAAAAGAGTTGATATGGGTTTCTTATATTGGCTTTTTTTGACTGTCGGTTTTAATCGTCATCTTGCGGCGACAGCGACAGGGACAAAGATTTTACACACAGCGCCCGAACGTATAGAGTCTTTTAAATTTCTACTCCCGCCTCTTCCCACCCAGTGCACCATCGCCAGCATTCTCTCCGCCTACGACGAGCTGATCGAGAACAACACGCGGCGCATTGCGCTGCTGGAGGAGATGGCGCAGATGCTCTACCAGGAGTGGTTCGCCAAGTTCCGCTTCCCCGGGTACGAAGGGGTGAGGATGGTGGAGACGGAGATGGGGATGGTGCCGGAGGGGTGGGAGGTGGTGAGTTTCTTCGATATTGCTAATGTTTTGAGTGGAGGCACCCCCAAAACCGCTGAACCTGCTTACTGGAACGGAGATATTCCTTTTTATACCCCCAAAGATGCTCCCTCTTCATTCTTTGTTATTATGACGGAGAAATCGCTCACTGAAATGGGTTTGAAATCATGTAATAGCCACCTATACCCCCGAAACACGGTATTTATCACTGCTAGAGGCACTGTGGGCAGAATTGCCCTGAATGCTATAGCTATGGCTATGAATCAATCCTGTTATGCGCTTGAAGGACGGGAAGGTATCAGTCAGTTTTTCCTTTTTTTGCATCTCAAGAATTGCATCAGACAACTGAAACAAACCGCTAATGGAGCGGTGTTTGAGGCAATTATTGTAGATACCTTCAAATGGTTGCAGGTGCTTAAACCGCCATTAGCACTGATTGGTGCGTTTACTACCATGACAGCACCTGTATTTGATCAAATATTAAATCTTACTATGAGGAATGCTAACCTCCGTCGTACCCGTGATATGCTGTTGCCTAAGCTGGTGGGGGGGGAGATTGATGTGTCGGGGTGGGAGAGGATGGGCGCTGAAGCGGACGCGATAAATCGGGTCCCTACCGAGGTGGGGAAGGCGGGGGGATATGAGATGCGGGGGACGAGGGGGAGGGGGATGGCGCAGGTTGAGCCGCTGGGGCAGGATGATTTGGCGTGGCGCTCGCTGTGGGAGCCGTAGGGTCCCGATTTATCGCGACCGGCGCGATTTATCGCCTGCCCCAAAATCGCCTTCCCCCAAAATCGCCTTCCCCCAATGGGATGTATTCGGCAGCAGGGTAAGCGCAAGGCCCCCACCCCACCCACGCCCATCCCCTTACCCCTACGGCCTTCGGTCCAACAGGGTGCAAACCGTTGCGGATGGGGGATTGCGCTTGCCCAACAAGGTGCAACCGCCTCTGGTCCAACGTGATGCATGCCGTTGCGGATGGGGGATTGGGTGGGGCCTTGCGGTTGCCCAACGAGGTACATGCTATTTCGGATAGGGGATGGGTAGGGGCAATCCCTTGCGGTTGCCCTGGTAGCGGCCTGCATACCCCTACGGCCTCCGGTCCAACATCATGCATCCCGTGGCGGAGATGTGGTTGTCCTGGGGGGTTGATGATTTTCGATTGATCGTATATTATACGATAAAGGGGTATGATATGATTGAGGTGGGAAGGAGGCGACAGTGACTACGATAGGTATGCGCGTCATGTTGTTCTTTTGCTCATACTTTCCACTAACCTTCATTATCAGCATTCTGGCAATTGGATTGTGGCCGTGGTGGGTGATTGCGCTGCTCTTTTGCACGCTCGGTCTGGGCAGCCTGGCGCTGACATGGGTCTACTTCTCCTGGATGTTACGCAGGCAGTATGTAGAGCAGAAGCGGGTCGTCAATTTCGCCAGGCGCGATAGCGAGGTGATGGGCTATATTGCATCCTATCTCATCCCGTTTGTCTCGTTCCAGTTGGGGAGCTGGCAGCAAATTTTTGCGCTGGGCATCTTCCTTACAGTTTTGCTCATCATCTACGTCCATTCTAATATGATCTATATTAATCCGATGTTGAACGTTGTGGGCTACCGGCTCTATGAGATCGAGATTGAGCATAGCCAGGGTACCCACTATTACATCGCTAAGAAGCGGCTGGAGCGCGATCACGCGATACGCTTCGTGGCCCTGAGCAAAGATATCTACCTCGAAAGCAAGCGTTAATTGCAGTATCCTCAAGCGGGTCGAGCATGAACTATGACTCCCGCCGCTGCTTTAGAGGAAGAGCATGCACGTCGCACATGAAGACGTCAAGTAAAAGTGTGTTAGAGAGGCAGAAGTTGGCATGACCCTGGATTTTACGGACCCGGCAACCCTGCTCGCATCGATCCTGACCCTTGACCTGAAAAACTGCGATATCGCCGTCTGTATCGCCTCCGGCAATCCCGATGAGAACATCTATACCTTCCGCCGCGTGATGCAGTCGGAGAAGCTGGCGCAGAAGTTTCGCGAGGCTGTCGCGGCGGCGTTGAGCCAGTATCGTGAGGCGCTTGCAGAAGATAATATCGAGCTGAGCGACTTCGTGGCCGAGACTGCCAAACCGGAGCAAGAGATCGAGTATCTCAATATCCTGCCCTACGACTCGATCAAGCGGCAGATCAGTCCGGTTGACCATTACCTGGATATGGACGCCTTCCAGCACGACGATCCAGGCTTTATCAGGCAGATGCGCTTCTACGTGGTTCGCATCCAGCCACCAGGCTCGCCCGCGATCAACTTCTACCAGCACTACTCGCCCTCGCAGATGCTCAGCCGCTCGCACCTGTTCGCCATGTGGTTACAAAGCGGCACCTATGACGATCTCGATCAACCTACCTTCCTCTTTGAAAGGCACATCGATTGCTTCAGTTGCGAAGAGCATATGTTCATCCTGCAAAAAAGCAACTTCTTCAAAATTTTCAGCATCGACGAGCTAGAGAAGGTCGCGCGTGAAACGCTGGAGAAGCTGGAGAAGAAGGATTTCATCCAGAATTTCCAGCGCTTCAAAAAAGATAGCCTGAACAATAAAATAAAAGTCCTCAAGCTCAAAAATATCTCCACCAGGCCCTACCTGGATACGCTCACCGTCGATGACCTGCATAAGACCATCAACCGCTACAATCTGCCCATCCAGGTCGATCTGGTGGGAAATAAGAAGAAGCTCGTCTACAACCCTAAAACTCCCTGGGCTATCCTTCACCTGCTTGATGATGCCTATGCCGACTCGTCCATGACCAAAAATAGTTATTACCTCAAAGGGAAGCGCGAAATACGAAGGAAGTAGCAGATGCAGAGAATTAGCAGCGAGAACGAGATCCGCCGCCAGACCATCCAGCAATTCGCACACCTGGGCTATACCATCATCGACGGCTCCCTGGACGTGGGGGCAGGGCAACCGCAAGGGATTGCCCCTACAGTCCCTGCCCAGCCGGGTTCCCCTGCCCCCAATTGTGGTGCGACTGGACGTGCGCGCCTGGATGAGGTTGTGTTGCTGCCTAAGCTGCGCCATGCTTTGCGCACGCTCAACCCCGATTGCTCAGACGACCTCATCGCCGCCGCCATCGACGAGTTAACGGCCAACCGCAGCCTGTTCAGCCTGGCACATGCCAACGAACAGTTGCACGCGCTGCTCAAAGACGGCATCAAGCTCAACGCGCGCGGGCAGATCGTGGAAAACGATGACCAGGATACCCATAAAACGCTGCGCGTCATCAACTGGCGGGAAGGTGAATTAGCGCAGAATGATTTCACACTGGTCACAAGCTTCTGGGTTGAGGGCAAGCTGGGCAAACGCTGTCTCGATCTGGTCGGCTTCGTCAACGGCCTGCCCCTGATCCTGCTGGAAATTGCCGATACCGAGATGCCCAACATCTTCAACAAGATTGATAGCGATTACAAAGCCACGCTGCCCGCGCTCTTCTGGTACAACGCCTTTATCATCGTTGCCGACACCCATACGGGCAAGATGGGCAGCCTCACCGCGACCTGGGAACACTTCTCGCAGTGGAAGCGCGTCAGCGACGAGCGAGAAGCCGAGAGCGCCAGGCTCAGCACACTGATCGAAGGAATGTGCCAGCCCGCGCGCCTGCTCGATCTGGTAGAAAACTTCACCATCTTCGATAGCAGCAAGGGCCTCAACAAGCTCGTCGCCCGCAATCACCAGTACCTGGGCGTCAAAAACGCCATCGCCTCCCTCCGCGCTTTGGAACACCACCGCGCCGCTCAACCCCACGCCGCTCAACCTCGCCTCGAAAACCATCGCCTCGATCAACCCCGCCTCGATCAACCCCGCTCCGATCAACCCTGCTCCGATCAACCCGCCGTAGGGGCCCGATTTATCGCGTCCGATTTATCGCCTACCCTCACACCCGATACCACCGGCAATAACTCCGGTCGCCAGCACGGCAAACTCGGCGTCTTCTGGCACACGCAGGGGAGCGGCAAAAGCTATTCAATGGTCTTCTTCGTGCGAGCCGTCCAGCGCACCATCGGCAACCACTACACCTTCCTCGTCGTCACCGACCGCAAAGACCTTGACGACCAGATTTACAAAAACTTCCTCCATACCAAAACCATCAACGAGGATGTCAAGGAAGTCCATGCTGCCAGTGGCGACCATCTCAAGCAGTTGCTTAGAGAACGGCACCTGCTGCTATTCACCCTGATCCATAAATTCCGCACCGAGCATCCTGGCGACGACTACGAACAGCTATCGGACAGTGAGCATATTATCGTCATCGCCGACGAAGCGCATCGCACGCAGTACGATACGCTGGCAAAAAATATGCGCAACGCCCTGCCCCGAGCAGCTTTCATCGGCTTTACCGGCACGCCCTTGATGGACGAGGAGGAGCAGACGCGCGAGACCTTCGGCGACTACATCAGCATCTACAATTTCCGGCGCGCCATCAACGACGGCGTCACCGTCCCGCTCTACTACGAAAACCGCACCCCTCAAATTAGCATCATTAACGACGATTTCGCGCAAGAGATGACCGAGATCCTCACCGATGGTATGCTGGATGAGCGGCAGCAGCAGCGTATCATTGATCGCTACGCCCGCGTCGAGAATTTCGTCGCCAAAGGAGAGCGGCTCGACCAGATTGCCGCCGATCTGGTCTGGCACTTCATGAATCGTGGCTCTATGGGCAAGGCGATGGTCGTCTCTGTCAACAAAACCACCGCCCTCCGCACCTATAACCGCGTCCAGGAGCAATGGGGCCGCTACAAAGAGGCATTACGCGGCCAGCTTGCCCGTGAGCGCGACCCCGACCGCGTGCTTGAATTGGAACGGAAGATCGATTACATGGACAAGACCGAGATGGCCGTCGTCATCTCAGATTCTCAAGGCGACGCCGACCGCTTCGCTCGCGTTGCGCAGGAAACGGGCGAGCAGCTTACTCTTGCAGATCTCCAGCAGGCCGATGCGGCTGATCTGGCCGAAAACTTCAAAAAAGAGGAGCACCCTCTGCGTATCGCCTTCGTCTGCGCCATGTGGATGACCGGCTTTGACGTTCCTCCCCTCTCAACCGTCTACCTGGACCGCCATCTCGAAGGTCACACCCTCATGCAAACCATTGCCCGCGTCAATCGCGTCCACGTCGGCAAGGTGGCCGGACTCATCGTCGATTATGCCAGCAACATGCGCTCGCTCGTCGAGGCTCTCTCAACCTATGCACGCGAAGACAGCAGCGGCTATCAGCAGGGTGATAAGCCCATCGGCGACAAAAGTGAGCTGGTAGAGGCATTACGCCAAAAACTTGCAGAAACCACCCAGTTCTGCCAGGAGCAAAGTATTGACGTGCAGGCGCTCCAGCTACAGTTAGCTGCTGAAACAGATAAACTGCGGCAAATGGCACTGCTCAATCCAGCTATCGACCGTTTAGTGGCTTATGATGATCTCAAACTGCGTGCGCTCTTATTAACCGGCGAAGTCAACAAACTGTACAAAGCCATCCTGCCGGACCCTGCCGAGCCCGAATTCACGCTTCCCGTGTATCTGTACCGGCTCATCAGAGAAGGTATCTACGCCGTCATGCGTCCAACCGGTATCGCGGATATCCTGGGACGGGCTACCAGGCTTGTCCGCGAATCGCTCGCAGTAGAGCCAAACGAAGAGCGTCTCTCGCCCGACACACTCATGCCGCGAGGGACCTTCGAGCTGCGCGACATCGACCTCGCTGGCCTCAAAACCACTATGCGCACCGGACACCGCCATATCAAACTTGAACAGTTGCGCCAGTTGATGTACGAACGCCTCAAGCGCATGATCGACGCCAACCCGACGAGGGTCAAACACATGGAAAAGCTTGAACGCGCCATTGACCGCTACAACGAAGGGTGTGCCAACCTCGCCAGCGATCCCCAGATGGTCGATCCGCAGGAAAAGATCAAGCTGCATCCGGCCAGTCGGAGCGAGCAATTACTCGACGCGTACGAAGCCGACATGATCGAAGCGTACGGCGAGCTGGTTGAAGAAGAGCAGCGCCATAAGCGTGAGGGTTTGAGCGAAGAGGAGCTCGCCATTCTCGATCAGATCGCGCTTGACATCGAACTGAGCGACGAGCAACGCCCCCGGGTCAAAGAGATAGCGTCCTCCTTGCTAGCCACCCTGCGTCCAACCTTAGCCATCGTCGATTGGCAGAAGAAGCCCCAGACGTCTGGTAAAGTAGATACAATGATCGAAGATGAATTATGCGATTTGCCGCAGCCACCTTACAACCAGGAACTGATCGAACAGAAATGCAAGGCCCTCTCCCTCTATATCCGCACACGCCATTCAAATGGCGGAACTATTTCGGTTGCATAGCCCAACGGCTATCGGCCACTGGTACGCTGATCGTCGCGAACGTATGTATAGTCAATATGATTGCCGAAGTGATCAATGGTGCGGGCTAATTTCCAGGCGAAAATATGCCCGGGATGGGCTGGATCAATAATAGTGGCAGGCTCAACGATTTCTGGTGTGCCATCCTAAGCCGAAAGGTTCATTGGCCTGCCCCGTACTATAAGTGAGGCTGGGCTGGGGTTGAAAGCCATTGCGCCCGCTGGGGGAGAGCGATGGGAATGTGAAAGTTAGCCGTGCCAGTATGGAGATCGGGCGAACGTCTCGCCCAGGCCATGTAAAGCCCCGCCGCCTTGTGGCAGGGTGATAATATCTTGAGCAGATGTTGGTGCCATAAGATCATCCTCCGGTCAGAGCCATAGAGGGCTAGACTTTTCCTGAGATACTATAGAACGTGGCTGTGCCATCCCATTCACAGCGGGCGTGTGCAAACTCCTGAACGACGATATCGCGTCCCTGAGCATTTTTGCTATGATATTCGTAGGTTAGTGGTGGGCCATAATGTTTGCCTGCCTGCCAACCTTCTGCCCATGCTCTGGCAATACCGGTAGTAAAGGGTGCAGGCGACTTGCCAAGTACGCCGACGAGAAAGCTATTCCAGCAATCCTGCGTCTCTTGCAGGAAATAGTCTGGCGGTGGAGGCTGCTCAGCGAAATTTTGTCCATTGAAGTTAGCAGGCCAGGTCGTTGGCTCGCCTGAGGGAATGGGCTTGAGCCAGGGGATATTGGGGTCTGGTCCGACCAGTTGAGCAACGCAGGCGTAGGTATTGTTGATCGTCGCGATGTCATACTTTCTGGGCCAGGGCCGCACAGTGTTCGTGCCCTGCAATGGTCCCACCACATTGGCGTAGTCGATGGCGAGCAGGTGACCATCGGGAGCAATGCCAACCCACACCAATACGTGAGTCATACACGATTGCGCATCGCAGACAGGGTTCCACTCGTAAGGGTTGCCGAATGGGATATCGCCTGTCAAATCACGCACAGACGCCTCAACCACTGTCGCAACGACCGGGTATCCTGCTTGCAATGCTCCCTTGATATGAGCCAGATCGCTTGACTGTGTGCTCCCTGGGGCAATCGCGGTGATATCCCAGTAATGCAGGCCGGCATTACGCAGGACTGTATGAAGCTGCTCTACGCTGATACCGCCGCCCTGATTGGCGCCGTAGGCGCCATAGATGGCGGCATATTGCTGATCTGACCAGCTATCCACGTCTTCGGGCTTCATGGTGGGAGCTCTATCTGGCGGCGTGGCTGCCCGCAACGAGCCTCCAGCGAAGAAACCGCAGGCCATCTCTGTCTCGTTGGGCTCGAACTGCGACACCGCGACGAAGTTTGCCACCATTCCATGCTGGTTGAGTAGAATCGACATGGGTATCTCCTTCCAGGCAGATAGATTAGAGACCGAATAGTATGCATACGAGTTTATCTGGCGCAAAGCACAAATGCACCAGCAAAATTGCGGGATATGCTGATGGGTTTTTTGCTATCAAATCAAGTTAAAATATGTGGATTTGCCCCAGTAATTTTACTGGGCCAGGATAATGACCATCAGGAAGAAAAAACGCGAAAAACCTCTTATAAGGTAGTTGCAGTATTTACCTGGTAAGCTGATAACGCCGCCTCTAAAAAAGAGTTATGGAACGTTCTCTCTGTATAGAGGAGAAGAATCTTCTTCATAAAAAGTCTTTGAGGTAGAATGAGGTAGGAGTTGAGCGATGTTGAATATCTCCTTTTTTCAAGAAAAGAACCAGCTAAAAAGCAAAAGTACTTTGCCAGTACCCCTCACTCCCCTTATTGGACGGCAGGAAGATGTTATCGCCCTGAGCGCCCTGCTACAAGAAAACCGGGCTCGTTTGCTGACCCTCTGGGGGGCAGGAGGCGTAGGCAAGACACGCCTGGCTTTGGAGGCAGTTGCTCAGATAGTCGATTATTTTCCTGATGGTGTATTTTTTATTGATCTGGCTGCAATCAGGGAACCAGCCCGGATACTACCTGCTATTGCTGCTGCGCTTGGAGCCAAGAATAGTACAGAGCCGACCATGCAGGAGCATTTGCAGGCATATTTACACGGCAAAGAGCTTCTCCTTCTGCTGGATAATTTTGAGCAGCTTCTACCGGCAGCAGCAGTGCTGACAGATTTGCTCCTGGCTAACGGCGGCTTGAAGATTTTGGTGACCAGCCGAGCCTTACTCAACGTACGTGGTGAACGAGGATTTCACGTTTTGCCGTTGGCATTGCCCGAGAGTAGCTTGCAGGAAGATCTGACGTGTATTATGCAGTTTGCGGCGATTCAGCTTTTTGTGCGGCGAGCTCAAGAGGTCAACGCGCACTTCCAGATGACTGCATCTAATGCCTCTGCTGTCGCGGAAGTTTGCAGACGCCTGGACGGTCTGCCGCTAGCCATCGAGCTGGCAGCAGCGCACACCAAACTCTTATCGGCTCAACAACTCCTCAAGCTGTTGCAGAACAGGTTACAGCTTCTTACCAACGGGGCGCGCGACCTCACAGCGCGGCAACAAACGCTACGGAATACATTGAAATGGAGCTACGATTTGCTCACGCCCGAAGAACAGCGGATCTTTCGGCAGTGCTCAATTTTCGAGAGTACCTATACCCTGGAAGCGTTGGAGGCTATAACTGGAGAAACAACAGTAACGCTGCTGGAGAGAGTTACCGCGCTGCTCGACAAAAGCCTTCTGCACCAGAGCCGATCAGCCAATGGAGAACCCTCTCTGCGGATGCTTGACACGGTCCGCGAATATAGTCGGGAGCAATTGCTTGCACACGAAGAGTTTGAGCTCGTCCAGCATACCTATATAAACTATTATCAGGAGCTGGCTTTAGAAGCGGAGCAAAAGCTCACCGGTCCTGAACAGGGGCTCTGGCTGGATCGCTTGCAGGTAGAATATGAGAACTTGCAAGCAGTCTTACGTTTACTCGTAGAACGAGGAGAGGAAGAGAGCACAAGAGCATTAGGAAGAGTCTTATATTTATGTGGCTACATCCGAGGAGGAGGACGGGCCTCCGAAGAGTTTTCCTGGCTAGAACGTGTGATCTCTTGCGGGACGCAGACGCGTCTTGCTGCCCGGGCGAGAGCTCTGCATTGCCTGGGAGCGAGCGCATTTTTTGCGGAGGGAGACAATCACTATGGGGAGCATTCTACGCAGGCACCGTCACGCAGGGCCGATCAATTAACAGCGCGAGAAAAGGAGATACTCCGCCTGGTTGCAACCGGTATTACTGACGCCCAGATAGCACAGCAACTTATTATCAGCCCTCGCACCGTTAGCTGGCACCTGTCTTCAATCTATGCAAAAATTGGGGTTTCTTCGCGCAGCGCCGCTACCTGCTATGCCATTAAACAGCATCTCTGTTCCCCATAAGAGAGGTATGCCGCCAACCGAGGGGCCTTTTCCAGGCGCTTTACGCTGAGGGAACCATCATGGCGACACACCTCTTCGTGCATCGCCGTGACAGGAAATCTATGTTACAGCATCGTCCACGGCGTCCAGGGACCACTGAGCGAGGTTTCCCAGGTGGTCCAGATATGACTATCGCTGCCCACCACGTAGACCTGCATGCGGCCATCTGCTGTATAGTCGATGGCAGGCGTCCCCTGGAAGGTTACGCTCAACCCCGTCTGCTGCGGTCCCCAGGCGTTCCAGGTGCTACTATTGCCCGAGGTCTGGAAAGTGGTCCAGATGTTGTTGTCGGTCCCACGCGCAAAGATTTGCTCTACGCCATTGGAGATCTGAATTTTGCCTCCTCCCACATCGCCGTTGAACTGCTTACCGCTTTGCAGCGGCGCCCAGGTGGTCCAGCCACAATTGAGGCAGGTTTCCCAGGTGGCCCAGATGTTGTTATCACTGCCCTGCGCAATCACCGTCATGCGTCCATCGTCGTTGTAGTCGATGGCGGGCGTCCCCTGGAAGCTAAAGCCGGTTTCATGGGGTCCCCAGGCGGACCAGGTGGTACTGTTGGGAGCCGTTTGAAAGGCGGTCCAGATGTTGTTATCGGTCCCCAGCGCAAACACCTGGATCACTCCATTGGAGCCGATGCGGCCCGCCGTCGGGTCGCCGTTGAATTGTTTGCCTGCTTGAATGGTCGCCCAGCCGCTCCAACCGCCGATGGACTGTTCGGGATTGTGCCAGATGTTGTTGTCGGTTCCGCGTGCAAAGACATCCAGGGTCCCATTGCCCATATACGCAATGGTGGGCGTTCCCTGGAAGGTGAAGCCGGTTTGCAAGGGCACCCAACCGTTCCAGGTCAGGCTATTGGGGGCCGTCTCCCAGTTGGTCCAGATGTTGTTGTCACTGCCCCGCGCAAAGACCTGCAACACGCCATTGCCGATGAGGGCCGCGGTGGGATCGCCATTGAATTGCATGCCACTTTGCAGCGGCGCCCAGCCACTCCAGCCCCCATTGGCGATCACCTGATAGTTATACCAGATGTTGTTGTCGGTCCCGCGCGCAAACGTCTCCTGGGTGCCGTTGGCGTTGCGCCACGAGGTCAGCCTCACCGAGGAACTGGTAAAGGTAGAGGAGGCTTTGGTGCCAACCGCGAAAACGTGCAGTTGTCCTCCGCTCACACTGGAGGGCAAGGTCACGCTCTGTACGATCTTGCCAGCCGCGAGCACCACATCGGTATAGAACAGATTGGCGGTGATGCTTTGCTCTCCGCCGGGCGTATTGCGATAGCTACACGCTGCCGCGATCAGATTATTGCCCTGCGTCCCGCCAGCCCAGTCCCCGAAGCTGAGCGTGAAGGTCTGGGTGGTGGTATCCGTGTAAGTAATCGTCGCCGTTCCCGAGGAGGACCCGCCGGTGGCCGAGCCCAGGAAGGCCAGGGTGGTGGCGCCGGCAACCGGGCTCACCGGAATGGTCTGGCCTGCCGCCTGATAATTGTCCGGGATCACCGAGAAGCTCGCCGGCCAGGTGAAGGTCACGCCATTGGTGGTGAAGGGCTGCCCTTCGTTGAGGCCGAAGGCTTCCAGCGCCTGCACCGAGTAGCTGTTGCCCTGACCATCATAGTTGGCAAAGACGGTATCCGAGTCATCGGAGGTCCCCACGTTGTTGGTGAAGTTCTCGCCCGTGCGCATCCCCAGCATAAAAATGTGCAGGTGTCCCTGATTGACCGAGGATGGCAGGGTCACACTTTGCAATTGTTTGGCTGCGTTGAGCGGGGTTTCCATTTCGAACAGGAAGAGGTTGGACGTGTGCGTCCCTTGCGCATCGTTGAAATGCGGCAGGATGGCAAAAAGTCGATTGCCCGCCATAGGGATAGCCGTGCCGCTATCCATTGCCCAGTCGGTCATGCCCAGCGTAAAAGTCGAGGTACTGCCATCGGTATAGGTCAGGGTGGCCGTGCCGGAGGAACTGGGGAAGGCAAAATCCGCCGCGCCGACAAAGCCGATGGTGGTTGCGCCTGCGGGAGCAGTGACTGGGATGACCTGTCCGGCAGCCAGATAATTATCGGCCTGCCCGGCAGGAACGCCAGGCCAGATGTAGTTGATCCCCTGGTAGGTCAGAGTATCGCCAGGATTCCAGCCAGCGATGCTCGGGTCGGCAAAATCCTGGGCCGAGTAACTGGCTCCCGCGCCGTCGAAATTGGCTCCTGTCGGATTGCTGTTATCGCTGATGCCGGTATTATTGTAAGCGGAACGGGTCCCGACGGCAAAGACATGCATCAGCCCATTGGAGGGGGAGAGCGTCGTGGGCAGGGTCACGCTTTGCACGGTTTTCGCCGGTTGCAGCGCGATCTCGGTGCTGAAGATATACGCTTTCAGGTTATCTCTGCCCGATGGCGTATTGAGGTAGGACGTGGTGATCACGGTGCCATTGCCAAAGGCCGGAGATTGGGTATTATTGCCCAGCAGCCAGTCGCTCAGGCTCAGGGTAAAGGACTGCGTCGAGCCGTCGCTGTAGGTAATCGTCGCCGTGCCCGATTCGTTGTTGTAGGCGGCAGCCCCTAGCACGATCAGCGTCGTCGCATTGGGCACAGCAGTGACGGGGAGCACCTGGCCGTTCACCAGATTATTATCAGCCAGCGCGCCATAGCTGGCCGGGATGGTAAAACTGCAACCATCGAAGGAGAATGGCTGGCCCGGGATCATGCCCGCGGCCTCCATCGCTTGTATGGAGTAACCGGAATGACCGTTATCCATATCGCCCCCGCCCGGCTGGCTATCGTTGCTGGTCGCCAGGTTGTTGAGCGTGGAGCGAGTGCCGACGGCAAAGACATGCAGTTGCCCCCCGCTCACATTGAGGGGCAGGGTCACGCTCAACAGCGTTTTGCCCGCTGGAATCGCTACCTCAGTCGTGAAAAGATAGACGGTGATGGTCTGCTTCCCGCTGAGGGTATTGCGATAGGACATGGTCGCCGCCACTGTATTACCGAAAGCCGCGGGGGTGGTTGCCCAGTCGGTGAAGCCGAGGGTGAAGGTCTGGGTGCTGCTATCGGTAAAGGTCATGGTCGCGGTACCAGAGCTATTGCCCTGGGTAGCTGAGCCTAGAAAGCCCAGCATAGTGGCGTTGGGCACGGGCAGCACAGGTATCACCAGGCCACTGGCCTGGTAGTTATCCATTGTTCCCGCGGCGACCCCGGGCCAGCTATAGGCGATGCCATCGCTGTCGAAGAGCTGGTTAGGAGCCAGATCGGCGCTGGCGAGCGCCTGGGCGGAATAGCTGTCGTTGGCGCCATCATAGCTGCCCAGCCCGGGATTGCTGTCATCGCTCACGCCGGCGTTGTTGAAGGCCGGACCACCAACTCCCACCGCAAAGACGTGTAGTTGCCCCGGCGAGACCGTCGTGGGCAGGGTCACGCTCTGCAAGGTTTTGCTGGTATTGAGCGCGGCGGTCACCGAGTAGAGATAGAAGTTGCCTGATTTGGTGCCATGTTTGGTGTTGATGGTGGTCATATGCGCCACCTGCTGATTGCTAAACTGCGGACTGCCGCTCCACCAGTCGGTGAAGCCGAGGGTGAAGGTCTGGGTGCTGTTATCGGTATAGGTCAGCGTGGCTGTGCCGGAGGTCGCGCCTCCGCTGGAGGCTCCCAAAAAGCCGACTGTGGCAGCCCCTGGTAACGCCGAGACGGGGATCACCTGTCCAGCAGCCTGATAGTTATCGGCCTGCCCGGTAGGAACGCTGGGCCAGATGAAGGTAACACTCTGGCTGGTGATGGCCATGCCAGGAACCAGGCCAGCATCCTGTAATACGGAGGCGGCATAGCTGTGATTGAGTTGATCAAAGCTGGCTCCCGCTCGCGTTGCTTTATCGCTGATCCCAATGTTGTTATAGGCGGGCAGGCTGGGCGAGAGCGGGCGCAGCAGCGTTTTGCCGGGCGTGGTGGCAGACCTGAGCGGTGTGCCGGTATGCGTGACATGGATCTGCTTTTTGAGCGCCTGTTGCAGCGCGTGGATGCTGGCAGGCGATGGGGGCCTGTTGTGCGTCATGGCTCGGACCGGGGAGTTCCAGATCAGCCCTGCCAGACTGATCACGATCAAAAGCATGAAACAGGCGTGAACAAGGCGGACGCTGCGGCGCGAAGCCACAACTCCAGGAGACCCCCGCCAGAGAGCAGGTCGTCGTGAAGACATAAAACAGTTTTCTCCTTGCATACATAAATGTCTGCACACGCAAGCGCGCCAGCATCGGGACACATACACACCGTTTCCTCTGTGTTCCCTCATATGCTGGCGCATATGGCGCGCGCCCTCTGATGGCGACGGATGAAAACTGTTGCATTCTCTTGCAGAGAGTATGGTGAGCAGGCCACGAATCGGCGGCGCTCATCTGCCGATCCTGTCAGTCTGCTGATTCTAGCAGGGCAAGCGCGAGGCTTGCCCCTACTTCTCATACCCCCGTTGTGACTATTCTAACAAGTTATTACTCTTTTTGCAAGTACCCCATCACTCTTCCGGTATGTATGAAAGCTACTTTTCTTCAATATAGAAGTAAAAAGATACATGTTGATACGGTTTGCTCTAATTTTGCACGTTAAAAATCGTGTATTCATGAATCACTTACTATGTAATTTTATGGGAATCATTCACGTTATTTTGCTACAGCGGGAAACACCAGCTGATCTATTTTTTTGCTTTTACTCATGTATATATTGACATTTACCTGTATAACAATTTATACTGGCTCCCACACGCAATGGCGCGCGAAACGATGGCATAGCCAGAAAGGATGTTGTTGCCGTTCTCTTCGCTTTCCCGGTCGTTTCCCTGTGGCGCTCACCCATTTACTGCTCAGTTGATTGTTACTCGTCATCGTGAAAAGGAGTTTCCCGATACATGGGAGAATCATCTGGTACGTCACGCACGCCGCGCTCCCTCTGGTGGCGCTTCACTCGCCGCCTGCTTTTTGGCGGCCTGCTGGCGTTGATCTTATTCGCCCAGACCATTGCCGCCTGGCCGGTGATGCCGCCGGCGCACGCGCAAGGGCCGAGCAATCCCAATCCGACACTGACGCCTCCGTCCTGGCTGACCCCACCAGCGACGGGGCAACAGATTGATCTTGGTCACTACGTTTCACCGGCCCAAAATGCACCCGTCAGTGATAGCCCGCATCCCTGGCCGGTTTCGATGCAGCCTGCACGGCTCACTCTCAGCCAGACTGCACAACAGTTTGTCAGTAGTGACGGACAACTGGAGGTGGATCTACCGGCCAATAGTTTGGATGCTACCCAGTTGGCACAGATCCCTGGCAACATTGCGCTCATCATCACCCAGGTCAAGCCTGGCGGCGGTGGGATGAGAAGCGAGCATATCTTCTTTGGCACCTATGAGTTCCAGTTCTTTGATGGCACTGGCAAGCCACTGACTGGCGTTCACCTGTTACATCCCTTGACCCTGCACTATCATCTGCGCCCAGACCAGCAGACCATGCTCTGGAAGGGGCAGACGATCACAGCCCTCTGGTCGCAGGTTCAGGGGTCTACGATAGAGCCTGCGATCCCCCTCGCGACGCGCAGCCAGACGACCGGAACAGCGCAGATCCAGCCAACCGGCGTGATGCCGCTGCCAGCGAACTCACAGGCCCCCATGATGCTGCAAGGCAGCAGCGACAAGAGCGGCCTGGACTGGTCGTTCCAGAGCGACCTGTCGGCCCCGATCAGCCCGACAACGTCTGCCACGCTCGCCAGGGGCAAACAGCCGACCGGGCCAGCCATGCAGCTCACCGGGCAGGCGGTGCAGGCCAGCTCGGTCACCTTTAATACCCAGGCGCCTCAGGCGAGCTGGGGCACGCCTGCGGATTTTCAGGTGGGGCTAAGCTCGGGCGGGCTTAATTTCACCTATCCCCTGAGTCTGCCACCGGGACCCGGCGGCCTGGTGCCCAACCTGGCGCTCAACTACTCCAGCGGCTCGGTGGACGAGAACCACAATCTGCAAGCCGCCGCGCCCTGGGTGGGGCAGGGCTGGAGCCTGGACCTGGGCTCGGTGAGCTGGGCACAGGAGAACGTGACCCCTGGTGGGACCAATACGCTAGAGCAAGTCTGGCATATCAGTGACCCCAGTGGCATTGGCGGTCAGTTGATCCCGCCCGATCAGCACTTTTCCACCCTGGGAGCCAGCCTCAATCCGACGCCGAGCCAGTTATCCTCGGGCGTCTACATCTGGCATACTGCACCCGAAAGCCATGCCAAAGTGCAGGAGGTCACCTTCGGCAACGCTCCCTGCTGGCGCGTCTGGTTGCCCAGCGGCGTGATGGAAGAGTTCGGCTGCACCAATGACTCGCGCGAATCCTATCCCGATGGTTCAGGCCACTGGAATAGCTATAGCTGGAAGCTCGACCTGATGACCGACCGCTTTGGCAATCAGGTGCATGTCAGCTATCAGACCATCTTCCCGCCCAACCAGGCGGTGCGCGATGCGGCGATCTCGGACATCACCTACGATGATCCCACCTGTCATAACACCACCACGGCCTGTGGCACCTGGAATCCCAAAATAGACCTTCACTTTGATGCCAATCAGACCGTCGCCCGCTTACTCAA
>DATGMF010000004.1:0-23630 GCA_035293765.1 Ktedonosporobacter sp. | reverse complement strand
CAAATCGAAGGCCAGCGAGGAATGCACCACCGAGCCATTGCCCTCTGCGACCTGATAGCACTCGCTGGCCCAGCTCAGGTAGTTGAACAAGCCTTGCTGCGAGATCATTACCCCTTTGGGCGTCCCGGTGGAGCCGGAGGTATAAATGACATACGCCAACTGCTCAGCCGTGGTGCGGCAGACGGGATTGTCTGTACGCTGTCGTGCAATGGTTGAAGCTTCTAGCCGGGGGCAGAGGCACTGCACAGGCGCAGGCACCCGCTCACACAACTGCTCATCGGTCAGAATAAGGGTAAGACCCGCATTCTCGACAATATAGGCGATGCGTCCCGGCGGATAAGCCGGATCGAGGGGCACATACGCTCCCCCGGCCTTCCAGATCGCCAAGAGGGAGACGATCAGTTCCACCGACCGCTCCATATAGACCCCCACCAGCACTTCTGGTTCCACCCCACAGCTTTGCAGGTGATGGGCAAGCTGATTGGCCCACTCGTTGAGATCGCGATAGGTCAGAGATTGCTCTTCAAAGAGCAGCGCCGTGGCCTGTGGCGTTCGCGCTGCCTGCGCCTCGATGTGTAGATGAACGATGGGCTGCTCTGGTAGTGGAGCGCTGGTCGCATTCCACTGTTCCAGCAATTGACGCTGCTCACCGTCTTGCAAAAGTGGAAGCAGGCTTAGACGCTGGCGTGATGGGACAGTAACCAGCACTTGCAGGAGATACTGCCACTGAGCAAGGAAACGCTCAATCGTACACAGTTTCCACAGATCGCTGCTGTACTCAAAAAAGCCTGAGAGTTGCGAACCCTGCTCTTTAACCAGCAAGGTTAAATCGAGCTTGGTGCTGCCATTATCTATAGACAACGGAGTAATCGTTGTTCCGTTTGGCAAACTGGTTGGCACCTCCTGGCTATGCAGGACGAACATGGCCTGGAAGAGGGGGTTGCGTCCCATCGCCTGGGCAGGCTGAAGCGCCTCAACCAGGTGCTCAAAAGGCAGGTCTTGATGCGCGTAGGCATCCAGCGCGACCGCACGTACCCGCTGCAAGAGCTCAGCCACTGTTGGATCGTTACGCAGATCGATACGCAACGCTAAGGTGTTGACAAACAATCCTAGAAGCTCTTCGGCATCTGGATGAGTCCGACCCGCGATGGGAGAGCCAATGACCAGGTCCTCCTGCTGGCTGTACTGAGCCAGCACCAGCGAGAAGCTGGCGAGCAGCAGCATAAAGAGCGTCACCCCTTCCTGCTGCGCACGCTCATAGAGCGCCTCGCTCAGTTCTTTTGAGAGGACAAAGGGGACCTGCCCTCCTCGATGTGAGGGCATCGGGGGACGCGGATAGTCGGTGGGTAGTTCTAGCAAGTCGGGCGCTCCCGCTAACTGCTCGCGCCAATAATCGAGCAGGCGCTGCTGCTGTGCTCCTTGCAGCCAGTGGCGCTGCCAGAGGGCGTAGTCGGCATAATGCCATGCGGGAGCGGCTGGCACCGCTTCCAGCGTGCCGCTAACATAGCCGTGATAGAGGCTGAGCAGTTCCTTGAAGAACAACTCGGATGACCAGGCATCGGTGATCATGTGGTGCTGGACCAGCAAGAATAGATGCACCTGCTCCTCAATCGGGTAAAGGAATGTGCGCAGGAGTGGTCCTTCGTGCAGGTTGAAAGGTGCGCTCGCTTCTCGACTCATGTGCGCCTGCGCTTCCCGCTCGCGGGCCGCTGGCGTCTCGCCGTGCAAGGAAACCTCTCGGAGAGGCAGTTCCAGATGCTCATGAATGATCTGCACTGGTTCACCCTCTACCGTGTCAAAGCTAGTTCGCAGCACTTCATGACGCGACAGAATCGCGCTGAGGGCTGCCTGCAACGCTGCTTTATGCAATGGTCCGTTGATACGCATTGCCAGCGAGACTATGTATGCAGTGTCAGCCTCAACGAGCTGATCGAGGAACCAGAGGCGCTGCTGGGCAAACGAAAGTGGGAGGTGTTCGGGGCGTGGCATTGAGCGCAAGGCATCATAAAACTGCTGATTTTGCATTTGCTGCTGCGAGTCGATAACGCCTTCTGTCTGTCGTCGGGCATCGATATCAGCAGCTATATCCGCTAGAGTCTCGATCTCGAAGATACGCCGTAATGGCAACTCAACCTGGAAGCTCTGCTGAATGCGGAAGAGCAGCCGCGTTGCCAGCAGCGAATGACCGCCGATGACGAAGAAATTGTCCGTCACGCTGATGTGTTCCAGCCCCAACAACTGCGAGCAGATCGTTACCAGTTGCTCCTCGGTCGCAGTGCGCGGCGCGACCAGTTCTCCCTGATGGACCACCTGTCCCTGTTCAGGTGCAGGCAAGGCGCGCCGGTCCAGTTTGCCATTAGGCGTCAATGGAAAGCTTTCCAACTCGACAAACACTGCTGGCACCATGTGCGCTGGCAACTCGTTTTGTAGAAACCTGCGGATCTCGCTAAGCTCCAGGGCAGGAGTGAGGAGGGCAGGGGCGAGCCCTGCCCCTACTGGGGACCCCGGACCATCGTAGTCGGTAGGGGCCATCCCTTGCGGTTGCCCGCTAGCAGGGACCAGATAGGCGACCAGGCGAGGTTCAATCTGGCCGTCCTGCTGCACGATGATCGCAGCTTCCTGGATGGCGGGATGTCGTCGCAGCACGCTTTCGATCTCCCCCAGTTCAACGCGCATGCCTCGCAGCTTGACCTGTCCGTCGATGCGCCCCAGATACTCCAGCACTCCATCAGAACGATAGCGCGCCAGATCGCCCGTTTTGTAGAGCCGAGCCCCCGGCTTAGACGCGCTGTGGCTCCCCGATTCATCGTGGGAGCTCCCTACGTAGGGATGCGGTACGAAGCGGTCAGCCGTCAGCGCAGGCTGCCCTAAGTAGCCCCGCGCTAAACCGATGCCGCCGATGTAGACCTCCCCAATTACCCCCACAGGCACCAGCCGCAAATGGCGATCCAGCAGCAGAATCTCCGTATTGAAAACAGGACGGCCTATCGGCACTTGCTGGTCGTCACTATCGGGCTCAGCGAACCACGCCGTCGAAGTCACCGATGTTTCTGTTGGTCCGTAGTGATTATGTACACGAGTATGCAAGAGGGAAGAGAAGCGGTTCAGCAGTTGCGGAGAGAGCACTTCGCCGCCCGAGACGATGTAGCGCAAGGATTGGCACTGCTCCACTTCCGGTTCATCAAGCAATAACTGCAACATTGAGGGCACAAAATGCGTCAGACTGATCTGCTGTTCGCGCATGATTTTCACCAGGTAGGCGCTATCACGATGACCCTCCGGGCGCGCGATCACCTGCGTTGCTCCCACCATCAGCGGCGTGAACAGCTCCACCGCCGCCGCGTCAAAATTCGCCGGCGTTTTGAGCAGTACGCGGTCCTGCGCAGTAATTTGTGCTGCCTCTATCTGCCAGTGCAGGTAGTTATAGATGCTCTGGTGCGCATTGATCGAACCTTTAGGCGTGCCCGTGGAACCAGAGGTGTAGAGCACATACATTGCATTGGTTACTGTCCCATACCACGGCAGATTCTCGCGGCTCTGCGCCTCCAGAGAGGCATCACTATCAACATACAACACTCGCCCGTTATACGCTGGAAGCTGCAAGCGCAACGACTCCAGGGAGAGCAAAACAGGTGCGGCGCTATCCTGGAGCATATAGGCGATGCGCTCCGGCGGATAGCTCGGGTCCAGAGGCACATATGCCCCACCGGCTTTGAGGATCGCCACTATAGAGAGCATCTGCTCTACCGACCGCTCCATATAGACCCCTACCAGCACCTCCGGTCCCACTCCGCAGGCTTGCAAGCGACGGGCGAGCTGGTTGGCGCGTTCGTTCAACTCAGCATACGTCAACGATAGTTTCTCAGAGACCAGCGCAACGGCGTCGGGAGCGCGCTCTACCTGTTCTTGCAGGCGAAGATGGAAGAATGGTTGCGCGGGCAAAGGGTGAGCGGTAGCATTCCATTCTTGCAGTAACTGGTGGCGCTCCTGATCGTCCAGCAGCGCAATCTGGCTGAGACGCCGCTGCAAGTCCTGAACCATCGCTTGCAGGATACGCAGCCAACGATCCAGAAAACGCTGCATGGTCGCTGCATCCCATAGATCGCCATTATATTCGAGTTCCCCGCTTAACTCCTGCCCTTTCTCTTGCAACAAAAGCGTCAGCTCAAACTTGACGCGACCATTATCCACATTAAAAGGAGTGAATGTCAGGTGCTTTATTTGTTGCGACTCAGGTAGATGTTGTAATCCTAGCGTGACCTGAAAGAATGGGCTATGGGAAAGTGAACGCTGGGGATGCAGTTCCTCCACCAACTTTTCAAAGGGCAGGTCCTGATGGGCATAGGCGTCCAGCGCTACGGCGCGTACACGGCGCAGGAGTTGCTGAATCGTTGGATCGCCTGAAAGATCGGCACGGATGACCAGCGTATTCAAGAATAAGCCAAACAGCTCCTCCAGGCCGTCGTGAGCGCGTCCGGCGATAGGTGTGCCGATAGCAATATCTTCCTGACCGCTATAGCGTTCTAGCAGGATGGCAAGTGCGGTGGCAAGCAGCATAAACAGTGTCATCCCCTCGCGCTGCGCCAGGGCGTTTAATGCCTGGCGCAGGGAATGGGGAATATGAATAGCCAGTCGTCCACCTTGATAACTGGGAACAGGAGGACGAGGACGATCAGTGGGCAGCTCCAGCATGGGAGGAATGCCAGCCAGTTGCTTGCGCCAATATGCGAGCTGCTGCTCCTGGACGGGTCCCTGGAGCCATTGGCGCTGCCAGAGCACATAATCAGCGTATTGGAAGGGCAGCTCAGGCAAAGCGATCTGTTCGCCCTGGCAGGCTGCCGCATAGCATACTGCCAGATCGCGCATAAACAGGCTGATCGACCAGCCATCGCAAATCAGGTGATGCACAACGACGACCATAACGTGCTGCGTCGGGCTGACCCGCAAAAGGAGCATGCGCCAGAGCACGCCATCGGTCAAATGAAAAGGCTCTTGGGCATACTGTCGGGCGCACCGCTGTATCTCTTCTTCTCGCCGGGCAAGAGGAATTGCCTGAAAATCGATCAGGGGGAAACCAGCATCAGCAGGTAGACCAGGCTCTATGTGCTGCACAACCTGTCCTTCGCAACGCGCAAAAGTCGTTCGCAGCAACTCGTGTCGCTGCACAACTGCATCGATAGCAGAAGCAAGCGCGGGCAAGTCGAGCGAACCGGACATGCGCATCGCGATAAGTTCGTTATAGAATGGATTATCAGGCTCCAGTTCCTGAATGAACCAGAGGCGCTCTTGAGCAAAAGAGAGAGGGATCAGGGCCTCAGGAGAACGCTTGCTGATACTTGGAATCGCTGGCGGCGCGTCCTCAATCTCCACACGTTTCAAACGTTTTTGTAACAAAGCCTGTTTGCCAGCAGAAAGTTCGGCTCGCCTTTTGAGCAGATCTTCTCGTACGCTCATAGTATCTATTGGCCCTTTCCCTCACTATAATCACCAGCACCCAGCAAAGTTTACCTCGGGTCTGGTGGCAAGTAGCGTGTGTATAATTTTTTATGTAAAACGCGATTCCCTTACGCGAGAATCGTGACAAGCATGATGCGAAACCTGTAAAAAGGATACAGAGCGGACGGTAAACTGTCATGTCCCCACCGTCGTATTTTTGCTACGCCTCCAGTAGAACATGGCGATTAAGAAGACATCCCCGCACCGCATACGCAACGTTAAGCTCTTCTTAGTTTATATTTAATAATATACCTGTACAATTGAGATAAGCGGAAATTTTTTGCATCCATTAATAGACCTGAATTGCCTGTTTTTGAGCATAAAGCCTATTTTGAAGTACTATATCGAACGTTTTAAATTAAATATTATAATTCATAACCCAAAAATAATTTTTGTATCGTTTCTCTGATGAAGAAACTAACGTCGGGATAGTGCGAAACGCTATCTAAGCGCCAAGTTCTTTTTTAATAAGGAGGAAGACTTTATGATCGTGCCATCCCAATCGCCCATTAGTGAAAGTATTGCATCACTTAAAAGACAAGATCGTTCTATGATTAACGGCGTGCGCGATATCACTAAATTGGAAGAACTACAGTACCTCTCCCATTTACTCGAATTGAGCCAGATTCTCAATGGGGAGACTCAGATATGCGTTGAGCGGCTGTGTCGGGAAGTAGAGAACATGACACAGAAGCGCGTTCAACTTTGTCTTGATTACCAGCGCCAGAAGAGTTATGAAGACATTATCACTACTGCTGCTTCTTTCCCATTGCAATTCAGACATTATGTCTACGGTACATTACGTGTTGCATACGACATAAATTACCCGACTGAACCGGCGATATCCCTGTCCATAGCGCGATTATTGGCACAAACCTGTAGTTGGATGCTTTATACGTTGGAACAATCTGCTTTTGTGCAGGGACAGTGCCGGGAGCTGGACTATCAGATTCATGGCCCACTGACAAAACGCGAGCGCGAGGTGCTCTCTCTCATGTTCCGCGGCTGTAACCAGCAGACTATTGCCGAGATCCTCTTCATTTCGCCTTCAACGGTCAGGAAGCATCGCCAGCACATTTACAGCCAGTTGGGAGTTCATTGTGAGCGTGACGCCCTGTTAGCTGCCTATTGCTCTGGCATGTTCTCTCTCATAGAGGATAACCCACTGTAACGTGTGTCGCGGTAATCGTTTTTATCAGGCCAGGACAACGGAGTTCGGGCATGGGGCAATGGCAGCCTCGCCAAAAGAGGAAGAAAAAATACGCTTTGAGGGGCGCGCATAATCAGCTTTTCCCATGTATCCTTCTTGGGGACACAAACCCATCAGGCATGGACTTGCTTAATGACCAAACAGAAAACTTGTTGTGGAGGTAGAACAGTGACTATACAAGTCGTCGGCGTTGTTGGGGCCGGTGTGATGGGCATTGGAGTGGCGCATAACCTTGCTCAAGCAGGGTACCGCGTCATTCTCGTTGACCTCTCGCATGACATCCTGACCCACGCCAGCCAGGAGATTACCAATAATCTGCGCTTGCAGCGTATGTGGAGCAAAACCCGGGATCAGGAGAGCATCAGCGCTATCGTAGAACGAATCACTTTTACGCCCGACTATGATCGTCTGGCAGAGGCTGACTTTGTGATTGAAAATGCAACTGAGCAATGGGAGATCAAGAAAGTCATCCATGCTCGCCTCGACAGCATTTGCCCTGAGCACTGCATTTTCGCGGCCAATACTTCAGCCATCTCTATTACGCGTATTGGCTCGGTCACGCAGCGACCTTCACAGGTTATCGGGACGCACTTTATGAATCCCGTGCCGATGAAAACAATGGTTGAGGTTATTCGCGGCCACCATACTTCGGACGAGACGATTGCCACAACAAAGGCTTTACTGGCTACAATGGGCAAAGAGTGCGTGGTGGTCAATGATATGCCCGGCTTCGTCTCCAACCGCATCTCGCATCTTTTGATGAATGAAGCGGCCTTTATCGTTCAAGATCAGGTTGCCACAGCGAGAGAGGTTGATGAGATTTTCACTAAGGGCTATGGGCATGCGATGGGACCGCTGCAAACCGCCGATTTAATCGGTCTGGACACGGTGGTGGACACCTTGCATGTGCTGTATCAGAGCTATCAGGACCCGAAGTTTCGCTGTTGCCCCTTGCTACAAAAGATGGTCGATGCTGGCCTGTATGGTCGCAAAAGCGGACAGGGATTCTACACCTATAAGTAAACCAGTTCATAGATACATAAGGAAGGAAGCTTCACCAATGGACGAGATTAAGAGCAAAATCAGAACATTTCTCGCAGGTTTTATTACCAACGTCACGTTGCAGGATACTCAGGACATTTTCGCCCTCGGCTTTGTCAACTCGTTGTTTGCGATGCAACTGGTCCTTTTTGTGGAGAAAGAATTTGGCATTACGGTCGAAAATGAGGACCTGAATATTGATAATTTCAGGTCAATCAGTGCTATTACGCAGCTTATCGAGCAGAAAACAGCCGGGCAGCAAGTTGCCAGCTCATAAGAAACTGAGGCAGTACCGGCGTAGACAGGACAGGTAACAGAGAGGATATCCAGGAAGAACGACATGGATATGGAGCTTACGCCTCAACAGAAGGCAAGCCAGGCGCAATTCAGGACATTTGTACAGGCGGAAGTCATGCCAATTGCGGACCGCTACGATCAGGAGGAACGCACTCCTCCTGATCTGATCCAAAAAGTGGCCGCGCAAGGCTATCTCGGAGCGATCATTCCGCCTGCTTTTGGGGGCATGGGGCTGGATATGGTCTCCTTTGGTCTCCTCAACGAAGAAGTTGGACGCGGCTGCTCATCGCTGCGCAGCCTGCTCACCGTTCATAATATGGTCGCCTCAGCCATCCTGCGCTGGGGAAATAAGCAGCAGCAAGAATGTTATCTCCCCCGATTGGCCCGTGGAGAGATGATTGCCGCCTTTGGTTTAAGCGAACCCAATACCGGCAGCGACGCCAAAAGTATTGAGACGCAGGCCATACCGTCAGATAATGGCTATCGCCTGCAAGGCCGTAAAAAGTGGATCACGTATGGGCAGATCGCCGATCTCTTTCTGATCTTTGCCCAGTGCCAGGATAGCGTCTCCGCTTTCCTGGTAGAACGCCAGACGTCGGGTCTCGCGACCGAACCCATCACGGGCATACTGGGAACCAGAGCCTCCATGCTGGCAGAGGTTTTTCTCAACGATTGCGCGATTGCCCGCACACAATTGCTGGGAGGCAAGGGCTTTGGTCTGGCTTCGGTGGCGACCTCGGCCTTAGACATCGGACGATATACCGTCGCCTGGGGCTGCGTTGGCATCGCACAAGCCTGCCTTGATGCCTGCTTACGCTATACGAGCGAACGCCGCCAGTTCGGCACATACCTCAAAGAACATCAATTAATTCGGCAGATGATTACCGACATGATTACCAACACCAAAGCTGCTCGTTTACTCTGCTTACACGCGGGATACTTGAAGGATCAGGGCGATCCGCGCACGATTATGGAAACCTGGGTCGCCAAGTACTTCGCCTCGACCGCTGCGACCAGAGCCGCCAACGACGCCGTACAGATTCACGGAGCCAACGGCTGTAGCAGTGATTATTCCGTCCAGCGCTACATGCGCGATTCCAGGGTCATGGAACTGATCGAGGGCAGCACCCAGATCCAACAAATCACGATTGCCGGATACGGTTATGTTGTTTCAATCCCCTCAAGTGGGTCAAGAGAGCTATAAACTCCTGGTTGCCTCTCTTGAGGAAAGTATAGATATCGCACCCGAAGATGTCAAGTGGAAATGCCATCAGCATCTTAGGGAGAAAGGACCCACTCGATGACCAACCAGCTTGTTGGTAGTGCTAATACTTCCCAGACCAAGCGCCAGACGGTGAAATGCGTGGTCTGGGATCTGGATAACACGCTCTGGGATGGGGTGCTGCTGGAAGATGAGCACGTTACTTTACGCCAGGAAGTCGTAGAAGTAATCAAAACGCTCGATAGCCGTGGCATTCTCCATTCTATCGCGAGCAAAAATGATCATGATCTGGCAATGGAAAAGCTCCGGTCATTTAGCCTGGCGGACTACTTCCTCTATCCGCAGATCAACTGGAATGCCAAATCTGCCTCGATAAAGGAAATCGCGCAATCACTCAATATCACCCTGGACACCTTTGCCTTCGTGGACGACCAGCCTTTTGAGCGCGATGAAGTCGGCGCAGTGCTGTCGGAAGTCCTTTGCATTGATGCAACGGACGCACACACGCTTCCAGAACTGCCCGTCATGATGCCGCGCTTTATCACCAGCGATTCTCGCAACAGGCGAGCAATGTACCTGAGCGATTTGCAAAGGAATCAGGCCGAGAAAGACTTTACGGGGCCGAGCGAGGAGTTTCTGGCATCATTGCAGATGGTCTTTAGCATCATGCCCTGCGGGGAAGAGGATCTGCAACGAGCAGAAGAACTTACCGTGCGCACACATCAGTTAAATACGACTGGCTATACTTACTCTTATGAGGAGCTTAATGCCTTCCGCCTCTCTCAGCAACACAAGCTTCTGGTTGCCAGTCTGGATGACAAATACGGCAGCTATGGCAAGATCGGCCTGGCCCTGGTGGAATGCAACACAGACATCTGGATAATCAAGTTGCTCTTGATGTCTTGCCGGGTCATGTCAAGGGGAGTGGGAACGATCCTGATTAACCATATCATGAGCATGGCGAAAGCTGCTGGCGCCCGCTTGCAGGCGGAGTTTGTCTCCAATAACCGCAATCGTATGATGCTGGTCACTTACAAGTTCGGGGGCTTCAAGGAAATCGCACAAGATGGGGAGCGGATGGTACTTGAGAACGACCTCTCTACGATTCAACCATTTCCTGCATATGTCAAAGTCCATACGCAGCAATAGCCGCGGATAATGAAAGGACCCGATTATGCTCAGGCTCTTCGGCAGGATCATCTATCATATGCGATGGCTGATCCTGCTTATCACGCTGGTAGCAGCCGCTTTCGCTACCTATTATGGTATAGGCGCGTTAGATAAATTACAAGGAATAAGTAACATTACTGATCCTGGCAGCGAATCAGTTCATGCACAAAATATTCTCGGGCAAAAGCTGGGCAACAACAACTCAACCGATGTGCTGCTCCTGCTCAGGGACGAGCGCCTACACGCCGATGATCCAGCCTTCGAAAGTGCTGCCACTCAGTTGTATAACAGGATCAAAGACCGTCCTGAGATCGCTCGCATTGGCTGGTATTACAGTGATAAAAATCCCTCTCTGCTCTCACGCGATAAGCACGAAATGCTGATGACGATCACGTTTGCCAGCAACACCGATCCGAAGTCCGATTATAACTCTATTGCGCCCTTGCTCTCTTCGCCGACGCTTCAGGTCTATGTAGGAGGCTGGATCGCGTCCGATGAGCAATTTAACCAACAGATCAACGAAGACCTGGTCCGTGCTGTGATGATCTCGCTGCCGATCCTGGCGCTGCTGCTCTTCTTCATCTTTGGCGGCCTGGTTGCCGGAAGCCTTCCTCTGCTGATTGGCATCATCGCCACCATCGGCTCTTTTGCCATCCTGCGCGTGCTGGTAAATTTCATGGAAGTTTCCGATATCGCCACCCATGTGGTTGCTTTCGTCAGCCTGGGCCTGGCAATCGATTACTCGCTGTTCATGGTCACGCGTTTTCGCGAGGAGATGGAGCGTTGCCACAATGATGTCTCCAGAGCGTTAAGCCGCACAATGGCGACGGCAGGTCGTACGATCCTTTTCTCCGGCCTTACAGTTGGAACGAGCCTGCTTTGCTTGCTGCTCTTCCCAGAAGTGATCCTGCGCAGCGTTGGGCTGGCAGCAATCGCCTCCGCGCTCGTCGCCGTGTTTGCTTCCTTAACCATTTTAATGGCCCTGCTCGCCCTCTTAGGAACCCGCGTTAATGCGCTCTCCTGGCGTGGCCTCCTGCGCCGCAAAAATGCGAAAGCGCAGCAGCAACAGGGGCTATGGTACCGGCTGGCTCAATTCGCGATGCGGCGCGCCATTTTCGTCGCTCCCCTGCTGATTGGCCTGATCCTGCTACTGGGTTCGCCATTCTTACAGGCTCAGTTCTCAACGCCAGACGAACGATCTTTACCAGCCGACAAATCGGCCCGCATCGTTATTGAGCACCTGAAACAAAATTTTGCCAACGCCGGGCATTCCAGCTTTGAGATCGCGGTTATCACAGCGGGCGATGCGCTCTCTGCCGACAATCTGGCTCTGCTCGACACCTATGTGCAAAAGCTCAAGGCGCTGCCAGACGTGCAAACCGTAACAAGCCTCGTGAGCCTGGACCCCAGGCTGACGTTAAGCGATTATCAAAAACTCTACGCCAACCCGGCGGCCAATCCACAAATCGCTTCCGCAGCCAGTCAACTGGCTAATGGGAACGTCACCGAGATTATCGTAACGAGCGCCTTCACCGATCATGCGCCAGAGGCGCGAGACCAGACCCGCACCATACGAGCGGTACCTGTTCCTTCTGGTCTGACACGCCTGGTAACAGGTACGGCGGCACTGGATGCCGACCTGCTCGCCAGCCTGCAAGCAAACATCCCAGGCGCGTTGGCAATCATGTTCGGCTCAATTTTCCTGCTGCTGTTCCTTTTTACAGGCTCCCTGGTGATGCCGATCAAGGCTATTGTGCTCAATATCCTCTCGCTCTCGGCAACCTTCGGCGCGCTCGTCTGGATCTTCCAGCAGGGTCATTTGCAGAATCTGCTGGACTTTCAGTCGGTGGGCAGCCTCGACAGCTCGCAGACGGTGCTCATCTTTGCCATTGCCTTCGGGCTCTCTATGGATTATGAGGTTTTCTTGCTCAGCCGCATCAAAGAGCAGTTCGACCTGACCGGCAATAATCGCGAGGCGGTGCCTCTGGGTTTACAACGTACCGGCTGGCTGATTACCAGCGCGGCCTTACTGCTGGCTATCGTGACCGGCGCTTTCACGGTTTCGAAGATCGTCTTTTTAAAGGAAATCGGGCTTGGCATTGCCCTGGCTGCTCTGATGGATGCCTCGCTCATACGCTGTCTCCTGGTTCCGGCTATGATGCGTCTGCTGGGCGCTGCCAACTGGTGGGCTCCCAGGCCGTTGAAGCTCATCTGGCAATACATCGGTCTCAAAGAGACGCTTGAAGAGGTTCCTGACCTGACGGACGACGTACATCTGCCTTCTCCACAGGAAGGAAAAACTCCCGTCGGTCCAGCGAGTCGCTAGCCTTCTCTACAGCCGATCTTAGACATCGGTGTGATCCTTGCAACCAGCTGTAGGGGCAGAGCTTGCCTCTGCCCTGCTAGCGACGCGACATTATTAATCGTGTACCAGGAGGAATTTTATGGCAGTTATAGTGGATACGACAAAAGATATTCCCGCCATCAAGATAGCACATCTCTGTAAAAGCTATCGTCAACGGCATAATAAAACAATACATGCCGTGCAGGATCTTAGCCTCTCCATTCCACAGGGGCAAATTCTGGGCTTTCTGGGGGCCAATGGAGCAGGCAAAACGACCACCATCAAGATGATCTGTGGCCTGATCATCCCATCTTCGGGCAGCGTTCAGGTCAACGGTTACAACCTGGCCCGCGAGCATAGCGCGGTGATGCGCCAGATCGGGGCCGTTCTGGAGGGGACGCGCAACGTCTACTGGCGCCTCTCTCCCTGGCAAAATCTGCGCTACTTCGGGCATCTCAAAGGTTATCGGGGAAAAGAGCTGAGAACGCGGGCGGAACAATTGCTGCGCGAGCTTGATCTCTGGGAGCGGCGAGACGATCCGATCCGCATGTTTTCGCGCGGAATGCAGCAGAAAGTTGCCATTGCTTGCGCTCTGATCTCCGATCCTCCTATTGTCCTGCTTGACGAACCAACGCTCGGCTTAGATATACAGGCAGCACGTACGGTAAAAGAGTGGATTCATCGGCTGGCCCGCGAGCGGGGCAAAACTGTGGTGCTCACCACGCACCAGCTCGATATGGCGCAGGAACTGTGCGATTACGTGGCGATTATGCGTAAAGGGCAATTGATAACGCATCTTCCCCTGGAAAACCTGTTACATCACTTTCACCAGGAACGCTACCAGATCCGCATAAAAGGTCTGATTCCCGAGGGGCAAAAAGAACAGTTTGACCCGTTAAAGATAGAGGTGGATGGCGGTGAAACAACGCTTGCCGGAGCGGTTGCAGACCAGGAGCAACTTCAATCTATGCTTGGTCTGCTCCACGCTCTCCAACTGCCCCTTCTTTCAGTTGAACGTTGCGAGCCCGATCTGGAAGAGGTCTTTATGCGCTTGATGGAAGAACGGCAGCCAGTGGCTGGCTATCAAATGTCGATGAGGAGTTAACGATGGAATTTGCTGCGTTGGCTATATGGAATGAAATACAGAAACGCCTCTTGATTTTCTGGGATTATCGGTTCAACCTGATTGCTCAACTGGTGACGGTCTGCTTGATTTTTATCGGGGCCGGCTTCCTGTTCGGCGGGGGACAATTTAACCCCGCGCAACTGGCTTCTCTGCTGCTCGCTTATATCGGCTGGTTTTACGCCCGGATTGTGATTTTAAGCACCGGCTCGGACCTGGTCACGGAGGCTCAGGCCGGCACGCTGGAGCAGATGTATATGAGTCCGGCTCCGGCCTCGCTGCTCCTGTTCGGTCGCATGCTCGCCTTGCTCATCTCGACCACATTTCTGGTCGTGCCCGTCGCTATCCTGCTGGTCCTTTTGTTGAAGATCCCTGTACCGCTGCGCTGGGAAGGGCTGCCCGTATTATTGTTAACGCTGATCGGCCTTTTTGGCTTTACCCTGATCCTGAGCGGGGTTGGTCTGGTCTTCAAACAAACAGAGGCGCTGGCAGACCTGATCCAAAATCTGCTGCTCTTTCTCACCGGCGTCTTCCTTCCCGTCGAACGCTTTCCCGCGTGGCTTGGGGCCATCGCTCGCATCTTCCCTATCACGCAGGGAAATATCGTGCTGCGCGATGTGATGCTCAAGCAACAATCGTTAGCCAGCGCCTGGAGCGATGGCAGCCTGATCTTGCTCACTGTACACACCATTCTTTACGTATGCATCGGCCTGCTCATCTTCAAGTGGTGTGAGCATATTGCCAAACAGGCGGGTTCTCTAGGGCAGTACTAGCGACAAAATCACAAGCCATAACATTTCCATACATACGTCGCGTTAGCACGCGTGGCGGTGGGTCGTTGTTGCTAACACACCATTGCGCTTCTGGTGATTGAAGGGGAGCAAAAGAAATGCGCGCGCAGGGGCAAAAAAAATACGAATACTGACGGATGACAAAGCACAGCGGGATTCCGTATGCTTGTCCAGGAAAATGAAATTTTCACGCATAACACTGTGTCAAGTGCTCTCTGGCGATAACATAGTTGATCGGAGTTCAGAATAATGGGAAACAATCAATCGGTCCAGCTTGTTGAGGCGACTACGCTTGTAGACTTATTACGCTGGCGGGTCCAGCAAACTCCCCACCAGCAAGTGTATACATTTCTTTTACATGGCGATCAAGAAGAAGCTAGCCTGACATATGCACAACTAGATCAGCAGGCCCGGATGGTTGCGGCCCACCTCCAACATATTGGGGCAGAAGGCCAGCGAGCGCTCCTGCTTTATCCGCCCGGGCTAGAATATATTGCAGCATTCGTCGGCTGTCTCTATGCAGGAGTTACAGCCATCCCGGCATATCCTCCCACGACTGCCCGCCTCATTCCGCGCATCATTACCATTTTAGAAAATGCACAATCGCAAATGGTGCTGACATGTACTGCCGCGCTGGCAGCCATCCAGCGCGGCTTTGACCAGGTTCCAGGACTGCAAAAACTGCAATGGATCAATACCGACACATTAGGTACTCGGGCCGACGAATGGAGACAGCCAGAACTCAGCGGCGAAACGCTGGCATTTTTACAATATACCTCTGGCTCTACGTCAATGCCTAAAGGCGTCATGCTCACCCATAATAATCTGCTGAGCAATCTCCGTTTGATGCAGCATATGGGCGAAGTTTCTTCACAAGACCATTTCGTCACCTGGCTACCTCCCTATCACGATATGGGCCTTATCGGCTGCTTGCTGGAGCCACTGTACGCCGGTTGTTCAGCTACGTTAATGTCACCGGTAGTCTTCCTGCAACGTCCCTTGCGCTGGCTGCAAGCTGTTACGCGCAAACATGGAACGATTGGCGGGGGGCCGAATTTCGCTTATGATCTCTGCCTGCGCAAAATCACGCCTGAGCAGCGCGCCACCCTGGACCTGAGTAGCTGGCGCATCGCATTTTCGGGTGCCGAACCGATACGCTCCGAAACGATGAAACGCTTTACCGCAACGTTCGCTGACTGCGGCTTCAGACCCGAGTGTTTCTATCCCTGCTACGGCATGGCCGAAACCACGCTGATGATTACCGGCCACAATCATGCAAAATTACCATTACACCAGCCATTCCAGAAAGCGGCGCTGGAGCAGCATCGCGTCGTTCCAACGCCATGTGCAGACGATAAATCTTCTACCCTGGTAGGCTGCGGTTGGGTCGGCCCGGGCCTGTCGGTGGTCATCGCTCATCCTGAGCATATGACCAGATGTCAAGAGGACGAGATTGGCGAGGTCTGGGTGACAGGAGGCAGCGTAGCGCGGGGATACTGGAACAGTCCGACAGAGACAAAGCGAGCTTTCGACGCGTACTTGCAAGATACTGGCGAAGGTCCGTTTCTGCGCACCGGCGATCTGGGCTTCTTCTATAATGGAGAGCTGTTCGTCACGGGTCGTCTTAAAGACGTGATTATCCTTCATGGCTATAACTACTATCCTCAGGATATCGAATACACTGTTGAGGAGAGCCACCCTGCCATCAGAACGGGCTGTTGTGCGGCTTTCACCGTCGATGTTGATAATGAAGAGCGGCTGGTCATCGTTGCAGAGATCGATCCTCGCTACGAGCCAGAGCGCAACAATGCTGACAACTCAACGCGCGAATCGTCTGCGCGTAAGCTCGTAGCGCCCCAGGAGGTGAAAAGCGCCATTCGTCAGGCGATCTCCACGTTCCACGATTTACCGGTTTACCAGGTGGTGCTGGTAAACCCTGGAATAGTGCCTAAAACGTCCAGCGGCAAAATCCAGCGTTACGCCTGTCGGGCGGCATTTTTAGCAGCAAGCCTGGGAGTATGGGATGAGTAAGATTACACAAACTTTACCACCGCTTGAGCTTGAGCTTGAGCCTGTTTCGTCTCTGACCGACAGGCTCTATCCAGAGTCCGGCAGCATAGCGACGCCTTCTCGCACGCCGAGGCCGGGAACGGAAGAAATCAGAGCGTGGCTGATGCGGCATCTGGCTGAACGCCTGGAGATGCGACCATCCGAGATCGATATCCACAAGCCCTTTTTTGAGTATGGCTTAGGCTCTATCGAAGCGGTCGGCCTATCGGGCGATATGGAAGCCTGGCTTGGTCGCGATCTATCGCCGACGCTGCTTTATGACTACTCGACGATAGATACGCTTGCCCATTATCTTGCAGGCGAAGAGACCGTAAGCGACGTTTTCTCTTTCGACGACTCTTATAGCTTCCAGAGCATGGCTGAGCCAATCGCTATCGTTGGCATTGGCTGCCGTTTCCCAGGCGACGCCCATTCGCCCGCAGATTTCTGGCGTCTGCTCAAAGAGGGCCGGCTCGCAATCTCTGAGGTTTCGGCGGATCGCTGGGATATCAACGCCTACTACGATCCTGACCCCGACGCTCCTGGCAAAATGTATACCCGGCATGGCGGCTTCCTTAAAGATTTGACACAGTTCGACGCCGCGTTTTTCGGGATCTCTCCCCGCGAAGCCGTGCGCATGGACCCACAGCAGCGTTTGCTGGCGGAAGTCTCCTGGGAGGCGCTAGAAAACGCTGGCCTGCCAGCTTCTACCCTGGCAGGAAGCAAAACCGGCGTCTTCATCGGCATGATGAATAATCTCGAATACGCTCTGCTGCAAATGCAACAGGGAGAGATCGCGCACGCTGACGATCCGTACTTCAGCATGGGCAGCGCCTCTAGCGTGGCGGCAGGCAGGCTTTCCTACCTGCTCGACCTGCAAGGGCCAACGATGACGGTCGATACCGCCTGTTCTTCATCGCTTGTCTGCGTCCACCTGGCCTGCCAGAGTTTGCGCAATGGGGAGTGCAACCTGGCACTGGTCGGGGGCGTTAACGTGATCCTTTTGCCCGAGAATATGGTAAACGCCTGTAAGATGCGCATGCTATCGCCGGATGGGCGCTGTAAAACGTTTGACGCTGGTGCCGACGGCTTTGCCCTGGGCGAAGGTTGCGGCATCGTAGTGCTCAAACGGCTTTCGGAGGCGCTACAGGATAAAAACCCTGTCCTTGCCATCATTCGTGGCTCAGCCGTCAACCAGGATGGTCAGAGCAATGGTCTGACCGCGCCCAATAAGCTGGCGCAGGAAGCGGTGATCCGTCAGGCTTTAAGCGTCGCCAATGTCAGACCGGAGCAGGTAAGCTACGTTGAGGCGCACGGCTCCGGCACATCGCTTGGCGATCCCATCGAAATAGGTGCGCTGACCAGCGTGCTCTATGAAAATCGCTCTCCCAATAATCCGCTCGTCGTCGGGTCAGTGAAAACAAACATCGGGCACCTGGCCGGAGCCGCAGGCATTGCCGGGCTGATTAAAACAGTTCTGGCGCTCCAGCATAAGGAGATTCCTGCCCACTTGAACTTGCAGGAGATCAATCCGCATATCAGGCAGCAAGATCACCAGGTTTTCATTCCTCGCGAAACGATGCCCTGGCAAGTGCCACAAGGGCCGCGTATCGCTGGCGTTAGCTCGTTTGGCTGGTCTGGCACCAACGCCCACGTCATCTTAGAAGAGGCTGTGCTTGAGCAGGATTTCTCCGCTGCCGCCACGCCCTGGCAGCTATTCGTGGTCTCGGCCAGGACCGAGAGCGCCCTGGATATGCAGACACAGCAACTCACAACCTATATCAAGGAGCATCCATCAACCAATCTGGCGGACATTGCGTACTCCTATCAGACGAGTCGCAGCGCGCTGACACATCGCCGCGCCATCGTTGGTAAAGACGCAGCAGACGTCTTGCGCACACTGGAAAATCGCGATCCGCTACGGACCTTCAACGGCGCTTACCAATCCAGCCCAGCCGTGACGTTTATGTTCCCGGGACTGGGAGACCATTACGCCAATATGGGATGGCAGCTCTATCAATCGGAGCCTGTATTCCGCCAGGCGATTGACGAGTGCGCCGAAATCCTGCTACCGCTACTCCAACGAGATATCCGCGATCTGCTCTATCCAGATCGTGAGCAGATACAGACAGACGAGTATCATATTAACGAATTCGCAACGCTAACAGGATCGGCTCCTGATCTGAGGCAAATGCTCAAACGGGATACAGGGCGCGAGTCTGCAACGGGAAATGAGCTTTATCAGACGCAATTTGCGCATCCGGTCCTTTTCGCCGTTGAATATGCCCTGGCTCAACTCTGGCTCTCATGGGGAGTACGACCGCAGGCGATGATCGGCTATAGCCTGGGTGAATATGTGGCGGTCTGCCTCGCCGGAGTGCTGGATCTGCACGATGTTTTGCACCTGGTAGCTTTGCGCGCGCGTCTGATTCAGGCATTGCCCGCCGGCTCGATGATGGCTGTGGCGCTCCCAGAAGAGCAGGCACTACCGCTACTCGGTCCTGAACTCTCTCTAGCGGCGGTCAATGGGCCGCGGATGTGCGTTGTGGGAGGGCTGGCGGAGGCGGTGCAAAGCCTGGAACGCTCGCTTTTAGAGCAGGGTATTGCCTGCCAGCGTTTGCAGACGTCGCACGCTTTCCATACAGCGATGATGCGCCCACTGGTACAACCGCTGACCGAGCTTGTCTCCGACTTTGAGCTGCATGTACCGCAAATACCGTTCATCTCCAATGTCACCGGCACATGGATCACCGCCGCACAGGTGTTAGATCCAGGCTACTGGGCACGCCATATGTGCGAAACGATCCGCCTGGCAGATGGACTCGACGAGCTATGGCATAGCTCCAGCAATATTCTGCTGGAGGTCGGCCCCGGGCAGTTTATCAGCAGTCTGGCGATACAGCATCCTGCCAGTAAGGAGAGCACCCACAAGCTTTTCCTGCGCTCGCTGCGCCACGCCTATGAGAAATGCGCCGACCGGGAGCTGCTGTTAAGTTCTGTGGGCCAGTTCTGGACGGCGGGCGGGACGATAGATTGGCGCGGTATGCATACCCATGAGCAGCGCCAGCTCCTGTCTCTTCCCACCTATCCTTTTGAGCGTCAAGCGTACTGGATTGGGAGCAAAAAAGAGCGACCCAGGCCGTCAGTACAGCCTACCCAACGCCGGGATGCGAAGCTTGCAGATATGGTTGATTGGTTCCACGTACCGGTCTGGAAACGTTCTGCCCCGCTATCAGTAGCACAGACAACCGCTCGCCTGGCGCAAAGCGTCTGCTGGCTGATCTTCGCGGATACTTGCGGCATCGGTGCCAGAGTGGCCGAAGATTTATACATTCATGGGCAGCATGTTGTGTTTGTGAACAGGGGCGAGGCGTTCCGCAAAGTGGATGATGATACGTATACGATCCGCCCGGCAACGTTGAGCGATTACGATGCCCTGTTCAAGCAGCTCGCATCGCTTAATCGGCTACCCGAACACATTATCCATATGTGGAACGTGACAGGCGGGCGTCACACAGCCCTTACGGCTGCCGACCTGGAGACAGCTCAACAACCAGGCTTTTATAGTCTGCTCTGTCTGGCTCAGGCACTGGGTAATCTCCATCCCGGCCCCACAGCCATCCAGCTTGAGGTGCTTTCCAGTGGGCTGCATGAGGTGATAGGCGCGGATCAGGACTGGCCGGAAAAAGCAACGCTACTTGGTCCCAGCAAGGTCATCCCGAGGGAATATCCATACATCCGTTGTCGCAATATTGATTTGCCCACGCGAGCGGCGACGCCTCAACAGCAGAAAAAACTGGCACAGCAACTTGTGCAGGAATTTTGCTGCGATACAGCAGAAGAGATGGTAGCTTATCGCAACGGACATCGCTGGACACAAACATTCGAGCCGGTACGCCTTGATCCCGCAAGCAATAGCGCACCTTTACGCGAACAAGGCGTTTACATTATCACAGGTGGCATGGGAGGACTGGGAGGCGCGTTAGCGGAATACCTGGCACGAACGGTTCGAGCGCGCCTGGTCCTCGTCGGACGCACACCGCTGCCGGAGCGCGAGCAGTGGGCAGCCTGGCTTGCAGCGCATGACGAACAAGATAGTACCAGCCAGAAAATTCGCCATATACAGAACTTAGAGTGTTTAGGAGCTGAAGTTTTGCCGGCCTGTGCAGACGTAGCCAATCTAGCAGAAATGCAGCAGGTTATCAACGCCATTCATGACGAGTTTGGCCTGGTGCGAGGCGTGATCCATGCAGCAGGCAATCCGGGGCAGGGGTTGATCCAGCTCAAAACAACCGCGCAAGTGGAGGCAGTGTTCGCGCCTAAATTGCAAGGCACGCTCGTGCTGAACGAAGTACTGCGCGAAGATCCCTTAGACTTTATCGTCCTTTACTCTTCCAGCAATGCCGTTACCGGTGGCTTCGGCGAAGTTGATTATTGCGCTGCCAACGCCTTCCTGGACGCATTCGCGCATTATAAAGCTGCCCGCGTCCCCTATCCGGTAATAGCCGTCAACTGGGGGCCGTGGCAGTGGGATGTCTGGCAACAAAAGGCATTCGCCGCCATGCCGCAAGTCTATACGCGCATCAAAGAACTCAGGCAACAGTACGGCATAACCTTTGCCGAAGGCGAAGAGGCATGGCAGCGCATGCTCTTCGCACCCGCGCCCCAATTCATGGTTCTACCGCAGGGTTTGCAGACGGCGTTTGAGCACGCCAACGCGCTGGCATCCCTGACGTTCCTGAGCGATGAGGAGGTGCAAGGCGAGGCTAAACCTTTAGCCGCGCGCCCCCAGTTGCGCACGCCGTATGTGGCGCCGCGCAATGACAACGAGCGGAAAATGGCGGCCATCTGGCAAGAGGCGCTGGGAATCGAGCATATCGGCATGCATGACCACTTCTTCGAGCTAGGAGGCAATTCGTTAATCGGCATGCTCTTGATCTCCCAGATCAAAAAGACTTTCGAGATAGAACTTTCAGCCGCCAGCCTCTTCGAGGGACCTACGGTCAGCACGTTGCTTGCCCTGATGTATCCTTCACAAAACGAGCAGACGGTTCAGGAAAGCGATAGCACGCGAGGGAAGTTGCGTAGAGAGAGACTGAAAAAACAGAGGCGTAGCATATAAGTTGATGGAGAAGAGATAACCAATCATGATTGATGCAAACACGTTCAACGATGCTGAGGGCACAGATATTGCCATCATTGGGCTCGCCGGGCGCTTCCCCGGCGCCCATAATGTCGATCAGTTCTGGCAAAATCTTTGCGCCGGTGTGGAATCTATTACCAGGTTTTCCGATGAAGAATTGCTTAACGCCGGAATCGATCCCGCCCTGCTGAATGATCCCAATTATGTCAAGGCAGGCGCGATTATCGACGATATCGATCTGTTTGATGCGGTTTTCTTTGGTCTGACGCCAAAGGAAGCACAAATCATGGACCCTCAGCATCGTTTGTTTATAGAAACGGCCTGGCAGGCTCTTGAAGATGCCGGCTATGATCCAGAAGCGTACCAGAAATCCATCGGCTTATATGCTGGCTCCGCGATCAGTACTTACCTGTTGAACAACATCTACCCCAATAGCGAGGTTGTAGAGACGGTAGGCACGATTCAAGCCGCCTTAGGGAATGACAAAGACTCGCTGACAACGCGCGTCGCCTACCTGCTGAACTTAACCGGTCCTTGTTACTCGGTACAAACCTATTGCTCGACTTCGCTGGTGGCGGTCAGCATCGCCTGTTCCAGCCTGCTCAATGGCGAGTGCGATATGGCGCTCGCGGGCGGCGTGGCGCTCTCCGTTCCCCAGAGAGCCGGTTACTACTACCAGGAGGGGGGAATCGCTTCTCCCGATGCGCGCTGTCGCGCCTTTGACGCTGAAGCAAACGGCGCCCCTCTAGGCAACGGCGTTGGCATCGTGGTCCTGAAGCGGCTGGAAGATGCTCTTGATGATGGAGACCATATCTACGCGGTGATCAAAGGATCGGCGATCAATAATGATGGCTCGATCAAAGCTGGCTTTACTGCTCCCGGTGTGCGGGGACAGTCCGGGGTGATCCTGGAAGCGCTCGCCAACGCCGACATTGAAGCCGATAGTATCGATTACATTGAAGCTCACGGCACGGGGACGCCTCTGGGTGACGCGATAGAGCTTGCGGCGCTGATCAAATCATTTCGTAAGAGCACCGATAGAAAGCAATTCTGCGCGCTAGGCTCCGTCAAAACCAACGTTGGACATCTGGACCGTGCCGCGGGTGTGACCGGCCTGATTAAAACGTCTTTGTCTCTCAAGCATAAACTTATTCCGCCTAGCCTGAATTTTCGTGCCCCCAATACGCAAGTTGATCTGGAAAATAGTCCTTTTTATGTCAATACGCAGCTTAGCGAGTGGAAGAGTAACGGCAAACCGCGGCGAGCTGGCGTAAGCGCCTTCGGACTCGGAGGGACCAATGCACATGTGATCGTCGATGAGGCGCCGGCTATCGCTTCTGCGCCCTCGCGCCGTTCGCGCCATCTCTTATTGCTCTCGGCCAAATCGGAGGCGGCACTGGATGCGGCAACGGAGAATTTAAGGACGCATTTACAGGAACATCCTGACCTGAACCTCGCCGACGTTGCTTACACCCTGCAAGTCGGGCGCAGAGCTTTTGCCCACCGTCGCATGGTCGTGTGTAGCAGCACGAAGGATGCGCAACGCGCTCTGCATGCTTCCGCTTCACCTTCTCTCACCAGCCACGCACTAAAAGACATGGACCGCCCAATGGCCTGGATGTTCGCCGGCGTGGGCGAGCAGTATGTCGGCATGGGCCGCGACCTCTATGAGCAGGAAACGGTCTTCCGCCAGACGGTCGATCAGTGCTGCAAGCTGGCCCTGCAACACGGCTGGCTCAGCCGC
>DATGMF010000003.1:0-71874 GCA_035293765.1 Ktedonosporobacter sp. | reverse complement strand
ACCTGATGACGAATCGCTTCCAGTATGTTCAGGTTCACCTGAGTAATGCTCCTCTGTTTCCTTTGGATGAACATTACTCAATTTGGCAATCCTCCGCAATGGGGATTGCCTTTTTGGCTTGCGAAAGTCTAAACATCAATGGAGAAGAAAGGTCGCTTTATCTATGGAAGAAGAAACTGACGCTCAGCTCGTCGCTCGTGCGCGCGCAGACGATGCGCATGCTTTTCGCAGTCTGGTCGAACGCTATCAGTCCCTGGCTTTCTATCTTGCATTGCGGATGGTTGGTCAGGAAGAAGTCGCGCACGATCTGGTCCAGGAAAGCTTGCTGCAAGCCTATCTCTCCCTGGATCGTCTGCGTGATGACGCTCGGTTCAAAAGCTGGTTGTATGGCATTGTCCTGAACCTGTGCCGCAACTGGCGTCGCCTGCATCCAACCAATCCACTCTCCCTTGACCACGAAACCACCTCGTTTGAGCATCCCCTCTCGGCTGATCCCCAGGAAATAGTTGAGGAGCGGGAACTCAAGCAGGCTGTGCGTTCCGCCATTGGCATCCTGACCCCCAAAAACCAGGCTGTTGCCTTCCTTTTCTACTGTGAGGATCTGAGTATGCAAGAAATCGCCAACAGTCTCGCGATCTCCCTCTCCGCCGTCAAAAACCGTCTGCATAAGGGAAGACAGCAACTGCAAGCGTATCTTCAGACAGTGTATGCTGATATACTTGCTCCTGCGCAAAGTTCAAGAACGAAAACAACCAGGCTGCGCCTCCACCTTGCCAAAGTCATTCATCGGCAGCAGACTTTTTACGAGAGCAGGTATCTGCTTTTGCTCAACGAGCAGCAGCAACATGCCTGGATACCTTATATGAGCGACTTCAAACAGCAGAGCTTTCGCATGGACCTTCCCGCACACCAGGAAACGACGAGCGCCGTACCAGGCACTAATGAGTTGCTGCTACAGATGATCCATGCTTTAGAAGGCCGGATTGAAGAGATCTCTATCGAAGAACTCTACGAAGATTTGCTCTATGCAAGAGTGACGCTTCGTGGTAAGAATGGGCGACGCACTGTCAAAGCTCGGGTGGATGATGCTCTGCGTCTGTTTATACTCGAACAACCTCCCATTTTCATGGACGCAGCGGCCTTCGCGTATCAATCTATTGCGCTGGCGGACTATGGGCAAACGCAAGAGCAGCAACTTGCCACACTTGAACAGCTCGTTTTGGATTCTCCTTATCTCTTGCACACTGATCGCAGGCCCGACAATCTTGATTTCAGGCAGGATATGCGCGGCTGGATGGCGTATCATGCTCGTGCTACTCTAGACACGCAGGTAACACGCAGCGGTAAGCCCACGTGAGCGCTTACACTGAAAGGGGTAGAAACACCGCGTGTCATTATCCTGAGCTATCGCAGCCTGAAAGCTGATAGGTATCATGGTAAGCGGGTGCGCGCGACAGCCTATCTCAAAGCCGATGGGGTGCCGCAGCCCATCTTTTCCATGCAGCTTGTGGGACCTTTTACTCTTCCCGCAGGCATCACTAGCGAAACTGATCGGCTGAGTTATCATACCGATAGCGAAACAATGCAGATAGTGGATATGCAGGCATGGACTCCCCATGTGCTGGTGATGGATATTCCTCAGGACACGCACCATATTTCTTTTAGCTTAAGCCTGCGTGGAGAGGGGAATGGAACCATCTGGCTGGATAAGATCGAGCTTGAGACGGTCGATGACAATGTTCCTGTGACAGGTACGTCCATTACTTCACTGCTCTTGCAGCCTTCCAATCTCGATTTTTCGCATGGTTTCATGTTCTGGCAAGTCAAAGGGGAGGGTGTCTGGCACTATGAACACGGTGTCATCTCCGCCGAGACAGCATCCGGCGAACACTATGTGTTTCTCAAGAGTAGCAACGCCGAGTCAAACTGCTCCTGCACGTTGCAGCAGACGGTCCAGGGGCTCCACTACTGGGGCAAATCTATCCACTTGTCCGCCAGTATCAAAACGACCTCAGCCGGATGTGCTCGCTTCTTCGTCAAACCGAGTTCGGGTCAGAGTGAAAAGTGCGAAGAGGTCATTGTCGGCACTACTGACTGGACAGAATATCATCTGACACTGCCTATCACAACCGGTGCTTTTGGCTTTGTTTTCGGGGTCACTCTTGAAGGTTCTGGCCAGCTCTGGCTCAAAAACATCCAGTTCAAGCAGGAAGAAGGGGTTTTCTAAGCACGAAGAGGAAAGGAAAGCACGGTATGCCACAGATGAACATTTTGAAAGTTGTCCAGAACACCGGCAAACTCAGTATGACTACCTTTTTGCTCCTGGACGAACAGCAGCAACTCTTAGCACTCCAACTGAGGGATCAGACATCCTCTATTCCCATCCAGACAGCCATTAGAAAGGAAACTCTGCCTACCGAACCCCAAACCCTCGACTTTTTCGCCAGCGTGCTCCACGCCCTTGGCGGTACTCTCGAAGAAATCGCCGTTGCTATCTCACCAGATAAGCAGTTGTATGCACAGCTCCATTTGCGTGATCAGCACAACCTACATGTGCTCAATGCCAGCCTTGACGATGCCCTGCGCCTGGCTCACCGTGAAAAGAGCCGTATCTCTGTTAGCGAAGAAATCCTTGCTCAGCGAGCTGTCAATCTGGCCGACTATGGCGCGACTGAAGCTGAGCAGCTCGCTGAAGTATTCCGCCGCGCCGAACGAAATCCAGACTCCTTGCGCCGGACCTCTCAGGCACCGCTCAACCTCGACTTCTCTGATGGCCTGCAGGGCTGGAACTTTCTCAGGGATTCGACGTACGGCAGCTACGAGCTTGATTCTCAGGCGACGCTGACAGGCAAAGCCTGCCTTGCCATCACGCTACATAAACCATTTACACACGGCAGCTCCGGTATTCTCCTGTATGGTGGTTCCCTCCCAGAACACTATCGTGGGCAGCGTATCCGTTTGAGCGCTTATGTGAAAACCGAACAGATGTACCAGCCAGAACTAGAATTCCATCTTAGCTGGCCCACAGACAAGATCAGCCCCTGGACGGGTACAGTCGCCACTGCCGAATGCATGACACGCTCACGCATCGTCGCTCAAGCCGAGGAGGGCGCCTGGGTCAGACACGAAATGGTTATCAACGTTCCCACGCAAGCTCGTCACTTCCGTTTCCAACTGGGGACGAAAGAACAGGGGAAGCTCTGGCTCGACGGTATTGAGCTGGCTACGGTCGATCAGAGTGTTGCGCTGACGGGCACCATTTTGCGCCCGCCACCAACGCAGCCAGTGAATCTCGATTTTTCAGAGGGGCTGGAATACTGGGAAATTGAGGGCAATACGCCTGGGCATTATGACCTTGCTGTCGATACCACAAATCCATCCTGTGCCTCCCTCAAAAGTGTTGTAAAAGCTCCTATAGGCTCATGTGTTTTGCTGCAAAAGTTGAGCATGGAGAACTATCAAGGGAAAGCTGTGCGTTTGAGTGCGTTCCTGAAATCGCTCGATGTGACCTCTCGTGCGACCCTCTTTATTAGCTTGTTTCGTGTGAGCGGGGAAAAGCGTGTCGAGCAAGCTATCACCGGTACCACTCCCTGGACTCCTGCTAGCCTCGACTGGCGCGTTCCGGCAGAGCCTGTAGGGTTCATAGCCGGATTCATAACCTTTGGCGTTTCTCTGCAGGGGCCGGGGCAGGTCTGGCTCAAGGACATCCATCTGCAAATCGTAGAAGAGGCTTAAAACTATGTGGCAAAAGTTTCGCTCAGACGACGAACGAAAAAAGGTGATTTTGACCAGGTGGGATGCTTTTTCCTCGGCGAGCGTTTTGACATCCGCCTGCCCTTGTGATAGCATGCAAAAACCCGAGCATGTATGCAGTAAGGGCTGTTTGGTATCGAGCACAACCGACGGAAAGCAGGGGCGATGAGTACATTCCCATTCAGCGCTATGGTTGGACAGCAGAAGATGCGGCAGGCTCTGATTCTGAATGCTATCGATCCGTTGATTGGTGGCGCGCTGATTTGCGGTCGCAGAGGCACCGGCAAGTCAACAGCCGTGCGCGCTCTGACGAACTTGCTACCCCCAATTACAGGCGTTGCCGATTGTCCCTACTTCTGCGATCCCGCCGCTCCCCGCTGGATGTGTCTCTCCTGCCAGCAACGGTATGAGCGTAACAATGTTCTTCCCGTCGCCCAACGCCCGGTTCCTCTGGTCACACTCCCTCTAAATGCCAGCGAAGATCGCGTTGCGGGTAGCTTCGATCTCGCAATGGCACTGACGGGCGGGCTGCACCACTTCTCTCCTGGTCTGCTGGCTCAGGCCAATCGCGGCCTTCTCTATATTGATGAGATTAACTTGCTGAACGATCATATTGTTGATTTGCTGTTAGATGCCGCTGCGCTCGGAATCAATCGGGTGGAGCGTGATGGTATTTCGTTGACTCACCCGGCTCGTTTTGTGCTGGTCGGTACGATGAATCCAGAGGAGGGAGCGTTGCGCCCTCAATTGCTGGACAGGATCGGGCTGTATGTCGATGCCGAAGATCTGCGCGATCCCCGTACTCGCGTTGAAGTGGTGGAGCGTCGATTGGCTTATGATGAGTCTTCCGACGATTTTATCGCTGCCTGGATGGAAGCAGAGCAGGCTTTACAGGGGCATATTCAACAGGCCCAGCAACTCTTGCCCTCTGTGCGTATCTCACAGTATTTGCGCCAGGTTATTGCTCACATGGTTGATCATACTCTGCACGCTGCTGGACATCGTGGGGATATCGTGCTGACGCGTACGGCTCGCGCGCTGGCAGCCTGGGATGATCGTGTCGAGGTGCAAATGGCGGATATCGAGCTTGCCGTCACGCTGGCGCTCCCTCATCGCGCTCGTGCTGGCATCTCACTTGCCCAGCAGCTTGCGCGCACGCTCGAACAGGTACCGCCAGGAGGGATAGATACCGAGCAGCCGGAAGAGCTGGCGGTGATCGATGACGATATTGATGTGGACCGGCGGGAGGATGATCGCGAGGGAGCTGCGGGCCTCTCACGTCGTGTGGGCGGCGAGTCAGATGTGATTCAACTGCAAAACCTGGTTGATATTCCGCGTGATCGCATTGCACGCCAGGATGCCGGGCGGCGTTTCCTCTCGCTCACCACCAGGCATAGCGGGCGCTTTACGCGCAGTCGTCAGACCCATCCGGTTACGGACGTTGCCTTCTCTGCCACGATCCGCGCCGCCGCTCCGTATCAGCGCGTGCGGGGGCGTGTCAATGGGGGAAGGCTTGAGCTGAAGGCAGATGATTTACGCCAGAAGGTGCGCGAACGCAAATCGCGGGCGCTGCTCATTCTCGTCGTTGATGGCAGCGATTCGGTGATGGCGCGGCAGTTGATGCCCCGAACCAGGCGCGTTTTGCTAGCTCTCTTGCAAAGCGCCTATGAGAGACGCGACCGTGTGGCCATGCTCGTCTTCCGTTTTGCTCAGGGACGCGTCGTGCTGCCGCCGACGCGCAATTTTACGCGGGCGCGCCGTTGCGTAGAAGAATTGTACGTGGGCGGCTGCACTCCTCTGGCTACTGGACTGCTGGAGGGGCTGCGGCTGGCTGAGACCGAACGCCTGCGCGACCCTGCCATCAGACCAACATTGATCATCCTGACGGACGGCCTGGCTAATATCGATCTTTCCGGCAATATGCGCAGTGGCACGCCGATGCGTGACGCGCTCAATGTCGCTCAAGAGATTGCCCTGCGCCAGGTGCCTGCCGTCATGATTGATACAAACCCCTATTCCACTATCACCAATGACATAGGTGAGAAGATACCGAGTCCCAGTCGAGCTCTGGCCCACGCCCTCTCGGCTGACTACTATCAGTATGCAGCGCCGCATGAGACTCTATTATTAAAAAGGGGGTGATGTTTCTAGCGAGGGAATAGCCTGTATTTTGTTTGGTAGGGGCAGGGCAACCGCAAGGGATTGCCCCTACTCCCTGCCTTGCTAGCTCTTAGGAGGTACATTTTCTGATGAAGACACGAACCGCCGTTATATACGCACCGGGCGAGCCCATCCGCATTGAAGAGATTGAGGTTGATCCGCCAAAGGAGCATGAGGTACAGGTGCGCATGGTTGCTGCCGGTATCTGCCATTCCGACTATCATATCATCACCGGCGAACTGCCAAGCTATCTACCACTCGCGCTCGGACATGAGGGCGCGGGCATCGTTGAAGCCGTCGGCCCCAATGTCACCAACTGCAAAGTGGGCGATCATGTTGTGCTCAGCTTTGTGCCCTCCTGCGGAACGTGCTATTACTGCACAAAGGGCCATACAAACCTGTGCAATATGGGCGCCTCTATTTTGATGGGACCGCAGCTCGATGGCACCTTCCGCATGCATACTCAGAATGGCACAGATGTGGGCCAGATGTGCGTCATCTCCACCTTTAGCGAGCGCACCGTCGTTTCCGATATGTCCGTCGTGCCCATCCCGGATTATTACCCGCTCAATCGCGCGGTGCTGGTTGGCTGCGGCGTCCCCACGGGCGTCGGTGCGGTCATCCATCGCGCCAAAATCGAAGTGGGCAGCACAGTGATGGTCATCGGCTGTGGCGGCATTGGCATGAACGCGGTGCAGGGCGCGGCCATCGCGGGCGCACGCATGATCATCGCCGTCGATGTCAACGACTTCAAGCTGGAGAAGGCCAAAGAGTTCGGCGCGACTCACACCATTAACTCCACCAGAGAAGATGTTGTGCAGGTAAGCAAGGACCTGACTTGGGGCGTGGGCGTGGACTACGCCTTTGAGGCCATTGCCACTCCCGCAACCATCGGTCAGGCGTATGCTTGTATCGGCAAGAATGGCACCGTCTGTGTGATCGGTCTGACTCCCGCCACTGCCGAGTCGATTCCGATACCACCGCTCGATCTGGTGTTGTTCCAGAAGACCGTGATGGGAACCCTCTACGGTGACTCGCAGCCGCGTACCGATATCCCCAATCTGCTCCAGATGTACGGCGCGGGCAAGTTGAAGCTGGACGAGCTGGTGACCAGAACCTACACGCTCGATCAGGTCAACGAAGCCTATGCCGATATGGTTGCAGGCAAGAATATCCGTGGCGTGATCGAATTCTAAACACTCGCAGGCTCTGCGTCTCTGTGGAAGCAGCCGCACCACCGAATGGTAGGGGCAACTCCCACGATGAATCGGGGAGCTACCGGTTGCCCTTCTCAGGGATGCAGAGCCGCATCATAAGTGCGCATCTACGCGCAGATATAGCAAATAGGGTCTGAAGCATGTATACATATCCATTCAGCGCGATTGTCGGCCAGCAAGATATGAAGCTCGCGCTTATCCTCAATGCCATCCAGCCCGCCATCGGCGGCGTCCTCATCCGTGGCGAGAAGGGAACCGCCAAGTCAACGGCGGTGCGCGCTCTGGCGGCGGTCCTGCCAGAGCTGACCGTCGTAAGCGACTGTCCATTCTCCTGTCATCCTGAGCTGCCGACAGCGATGTGCGCGTCCTGTCGTGAGCGAAGTGAATGCGGCGATACTTTGCCGGTCGTGCAGCGCCGCATGCGTGTGGTTGATCTTCCCATCAACGCTTCGGAAGATCGGGTCGTGGGAACGCTGGATCTGGAGCATGCCCTGCGCGAAGGCGAGCGGCGCTTCGAGCCGGGCGTGCTGGCGGACGCGAATCGCGGCATTCTCTATGTGGACGAGGTGAACCTGCTCGATGATTACGTGGTCGATGTGTTGCTGGATGCAGCCGCGATGGGCGTCAACATCGTAGAGCGCGAGGGCGTCTCGTTCAGCCATCCGGCGCGTTTTATGCTCGTGGGAACGATGAACCCGGAAGAGGGAGAACTGCGCCCGCAACTGACCGACCGCTTCGGACTCTGCGTCGATATCACCTCCATTCACGATATTCGCCAGCGCGTCGAGATCGTCGAATTGCGTGAGCGCTTTGAAGCGGACCCGGCAGCGATGCTGGCCGAATATGCCTCTGCTGAACAGGAACTGCGTGACCGCATTGTGCGTGCCTCCTGGTTAGAGCGCCAGGTAGCCGTCCCACGTCATATCGCCGAACTGATTGCCATGATTAATATTGAACTGGACGTAGACGGACATCGCGGCGATATCGTCATGCGGCGCACCGCTCAGACCTATGCTGCCTATCTCGGCGAGCGCGAAGTTACTCCCGAACATGTCTATACTATTGCACCAATGGCCCTGACCCATCGTATTAAGCGTCTACCCTTGCAGCAAGTTTCCCGTACTGTAGCCGACGCGCTCAAAGCCATCAAGCAAAAAATCCCTTTCGATTCGCCATCACACACATAATGACCTGCTCCGGCCTGATGAGCCACATTAAAAAATATAAGGAGGGACGACGATGAATATCGCGCAAGGGCTGGCCCATGCAAAAAGAGTTTTTGGCAATCGCGAAGCTATCACCTGCGGGGAGACGCGTCATACCTGGAATGATTTTGAGCGGCGCACCGACCATCTTGCGCGCGGCCTCACGTCTTTAGGCATACAGCGTGGGGACCGCGTTGCCGTCCTGATGCTCAACTGTCACCGCTACCTTGAGTTGTACTATGCCTGTGCGCGCATGGGAGCCGTGATTGTGCCGCTCAATATTCGCCTGGCCCGACCGGAAATCGTGTTTATCCTCAATGATAGCGAATCCCAGGCGCTGATCGTTGATAAGACCTTTGCTCCCTACTCTGTCGGACGCGACACCTTTCCCTCAGTGCAGCATATTATTTACTGCGGCGATGAGACGCCGGAAGGGATGGAAAATTACGAGCAGTTGCTGGCGCGTGGCTCGCAAAGACCAGAGAGCGCCGATCAAATGATGGAGGACGATGATCTCTCCGGCCTCTACTACACGGGCGGCACCACTGGACGCGCCAAAGGCGTCATGCTGTCCCATAAAAACGTCATGTCCAACGCCATGAATGTGATTATGGCGACCAGCTATACTGATCGCGACGTGTACCTGCATAGCGCGCCAATGTTCCACCTGGCTGATATTGGCTCGGCCTTCGCTATCACAATGGTTGGCGCTCGCCACGTCTTCATCCCCATGTTCCACCCCCTCCATGTCTTGCGGACGATCCAGGCGGAGAAAGTGACGATTGCGCTGCTCGTCCCGACGATGGTCAATATGGTGCTCAACCATCCCGATGTTGACAACTATGATGTCTCCAGTCTGCGCCGCCTGACCTACGGCGCCTCTCCCATGCCGGTCGAACTGCTCAAGCAAGGGCTGCAAAAATGGGGCCAGATCTTCGCGCAGGGCTATGGCATGACTGAAACGGCCCCTCTACTCACCGGGCTGGATACCTATGATCATATCGTCGATGGCACGCCTGAGCAGGTGCGCCGCCTCGCCTCCTGTGGCAAAGAGGCGCTGGGCGTCGAGGTGCGCGTCGTCAATGCTCAGGGAGAGGATGTCAGGCCGGGCGAGATCGGCGAAATCATCGCGCGCGGACCCAATATCATGATGGGCTACTGGCGCATGCCGGAAGCGACTGCCGACGCTATTGTCGATGGCTGGATGCATACCGGCGACCTGGCGACCGTCGATGAGGAAAACTACATTTTCATCATCGATAGAGCAAAGGATATGATCATCTCCGGCGGTGAAAATGTCTATTCCGTCGAAGTCGAGAACGCCCTCTACACCCATCCCGCCGTGCTGGAAGCAGCCGTCATCGGCATCCCGGCTGAAAACTGGGGCGAGTCCGTGCATGCCGTCGTCGTCTGCAAGCCTGGTATGAGCGTGACTGACGAAGAATTAATTGCCCATGCCCGTACGCTTATCGCAGGATATAAAGTGCCGCGCAGCGTCGAATTTCTTGATGAGCCTCTGCCCAAAAGCGGCGCGGGCAAGATTCTCAAGCGCGAGCTGCGTGAAAAGTATTGGGCTGATAAGAACAGACAGGTGAACTGATGTTGCCCACATCCTGAAGTGGGAGAGATGCGACTTTACCAATATTGCTTCGTAGAAATAAGCAGGATTGTTTATTGCTGAAGACAAATTCAGAATTATTTCTAGAAGCAGTAGAGGTAATGTTGTATGACTGATAAGACTACGCATGATAGTTTACTGGGCGCGACCTCGCGTTGGACCGCTGGCGTGCGTGCCAGAGAGAGTCGGCGTGAGGATCGCCTCTATAATGATCCCTGGGCTGCGGCTTTAGCGGGTCCAGAGGGCGAGGAGTGGGTTGAACACCGTTCGGGCGATAATGGCGCTTCGATTACTATCCGTACACGCTTTTTCGATGATTTCCTGCAACGGGTGACGAACGAGCATCAAATCCGGCAGGTCGTTTTGATGGCGGCAGGTCTGGATACGCGCGCGTATCGTCTCCACTGGCCCGAACAGACGCAGCTCTTCGAGCTCGATCAGCCTGAGGTTTTGCGGTACAAAAAACAGGTGCTCAGTGCTGCCGGAGCGCAAGCGGCCTGTGAGCGGCATGTAGTCGAGGTGGACCTTACCGGTTCCTGGACCGATCATCTGGTCAAAGCAGGCTTTGATGTACAACAGCCTTCCGCGTGGCTGCTGGAAGGCTTTCTTCACTATCTCCCTAACGAAAACATTACGCGTATCTTCAATGACATAAGCGGTCTGGCGGCGCCTGGGAGCTGGCTGGGCTTTGACACCATCAACAGCGCCATGCTCACTTCCCAGTGGACGCGGCAATTTGTCCAGGCGCTGGCGGATGCGGGTGTGCCGTGGTTTGGTACAATAGACGAGCCGGAAGAGTTCCTGCGCCCGATGGGCTGGGAAGCCACGATAGTCCAGCCTGGTGAGAAGGAGGCCAACTATGGACGCTGGCCCTATCCCGTGCTGTCGCGTGACATGGCTGACATCCCTCGCTCCTGGTTCGTCACCGCGCAAAAAAATAGCAGTATGCTCCTGTAATGCAGTAACGAAAGGCATTGATGTTTCGTGTCATCGGTAGCAACGTAATACAACGAACAAGAAAGGAGCACAGCTATGCAGCTCATGAGAAGAGATCAAGAGCCCTGGATGCGTCTACGCGACGCGATGGAAAGGCTGTTTGAGGATAGTTTTATTATGTCGGGTCCTTTCTCGTTCCCAAGCGGGAGAATGTTTCCTATAGACATCTCCGAGAACGATAACAACTATGTTGTGGAGGCGGCCTTGCCGGGGATGAAGCCGGAAAATATTGAAATCACGGCTATGGGCGATACTCTGACCATTCGCGCCAGCCAAAAGCGCGAGGAGAAGAAGGAGCAGGAAGGGCGATATGTCCGGCAAGAGCGCTACGAAGGCGAGATGAGCCGCGAAATCACTCTGCCGGGCAACATTGACCCTGACAAGGTCCAGGCCACCTACGAGCATGGGGTGCTGAAACTCGAGATTCCGAAAGCTCAGGCGCAGCAATCAAAGCGCATCCAGGTACAAACAAAGGAACCCGCTTCTGCAGCTCCGTAGGCTAAGTAGCAGAACAAAGTAAGCCGAATATCAATTGAGGCCCAGTGGTTAGTTTTGACCATTGGGCCTCAATTATGCTAAGTAAGTGGCGTCGAAGATAGGGATCTGATATCCCCATAACTTTTATCTACACATGAGCAATAAAAATTCCTGCTGTGTTATAATCTATGAGGAATTCACTTCTACATCTGGTATGTGTAACACAGAAATGGAGAAAGGATACTGACATGCGTAAAAACCTTATGGAAAAACTTTCCGGGAAACGCCTTGTGATAGTCGGGCTGGGAGTAGGGTTGCTGGTGCTCAGCCTCATCGCCTTCTCGCCTCTGGTTTCGCTGGCAAAGGGAGCTCATGTGGCGGCGACCGCTAACGGTTCTCATCCATTCACCGTGACCAGCCCTGATTTTCGTGAGGATGGTCCGCTGCCGCGTACTGCCGAATTCGGCGTCGGTTTTGGCTGTAATGGCAAAAATATCGCGCCAACGCTTGACTGGAGAGGAGTTCCGGCAGGTACAATGGGCTTTGCGTTGACCATGAACGATGTGGATGCTCCGGTTGCTGGCGGCTTCCATCACTGGATCGTCTATAATATTCCGGCGCAGACGCGATCAATTAACGGGCATAATACTTTCACTCAGGGAACCAATAGTTTTGGCCTGACCGGCTATGACGGCCCCTGTCCCCCACCGACCGGGCAGATCCATCACTATATTTTCACCGTCTATGCCCTTTCCGTATCACATATCCAGGGCAATGCTCTTACCTTTGAGGCGCTGCTACAAGCCATCTCCAATGATGTCGTCGGCGCGACCAGCACAATCGGTACATTTAAACGCGAGCCTGCTGACTAATAGCTTGCCACGCTTCTTAGACGTGCCGGACAGCTAGCGACTGTCCGGCACTTTATACCAAATCTATTCAAAGGGGAAAGATACCATACCCCTTTCGTAGAGACCAGCTTTAGCGCGTCCGCTTTAGCGTCTTCCTCTCCCTCGCCTACCTCCTCAGCAGCTTATTACAGCGATCTTCTCCCAATATGCCCTGTAAAGATTGTGAGGGGGCATCGTGGTTCAAAAAAAGCGTTGGTAACATTTGGCTTGGCACCAGTGTTTTTCATGATGTGGACAAAGTTAGTGCGCCAAACTCGGATGGAGGACGAGCGCTAAAGCGGACGCGCTAAAGCTGGTCTCTACAATGATGGAGACGTCCCTTGCACTTGCTCTGCTATATTACGTACAATAGGGAAACAAACAACACCGTTCTCCTATTTTATTGCTACTGATGCTACTAATAGTTAAGTGGCGAAAGGATCTGGTTCATGCTCAATTTCTCTCCGACTGAAGAGCAAGAAGAGATACGTCGCCTGGCGCACAGCCTGGCAACTGAACAGTTGCGTCCACAGGCACGCGCAGCCGAGAAGAGCGGCGATATCTCATCCGTGCTAATGGAGACCCTCGCTCAAACGGGCCTGACGACGCCCTTCCCCGAAGATTATGGAGGCAATGGCAATATCGAGGCTGTTGCCTATACGCTCATTGCCGAAGAACTCGGCTTTGGTGACGCGAGCCTGGCGATGAACGTTATCGGCTCGATCATGGGGCCGGTCGCCGTTTCCCTGGCGGGCAACGCAAGCCAGCAAGAGCAGTATATCTTCCCCTTCTGCAATGGGCGTGATGGCTCGACGGAGCGAGGAAGCCTGGCCTACGCCGAGCGCACCGGTGGTTACTCGCTGGCCGATATCAGCACGACTGCGCGCCGCGATGGCGATCAGTATGTGCTCAATGGCACCAAGCGCGACGTGATTCATGGAGGCAAATCTCGTCCTTGCGTCGTGTTGGCTCGTCTTGAAGGAAGCAACGAGCTGTGCGGCTTCGTGCTCCCGGACCAGTTGGCAGGGGTACGCGTGGTGGAGGATGTACAGAAGCTAGGGCTGATCGCGGCTCCGAGTGCATCATACGTCTTTGAGAACGCTGTGGTACCTGCGTCGGCGCTGCTGGGCGAGCCGGGCAATGCAGGAATCGTGCGGGCTGCCGCGCTCTATGCGCTTTTGCGAGCTGCCGTTGCCTGCGGTACAGCGCGAGCCGCGCTCGAATACGCGGGCAGCTACGCAGAGGAGCGTATCGCCTTCGGACGCCCTATCGTCTCCTATCAGGGCATTGCCTTTATGATTGCCGAAATCGCCATGAAGCTGGACGGTGTTCGCCTCCTGGTGTGGAGCGCGGCGGCTGATTGGGACCGGAGCGTTGAGCTTGAGACGCTGACGCGCGATGCCGAGGCAGCCCAGTTCCAGGCCATCAAGATCGCGCAATCGGCCACAATCGATGCTGTTCAGATCATGGGAGGCGCTGGCTTTATGCAGGACCACCCTGTCGAGATGTGGATGCGTAACGCCGCCGCAATGGAGTAGCACAATGATAAACTTCACTCTCAGCAAAGCGCAAGAAGAGTTTCGCGCCTATGCTCATCAGGTCGCCCTCGAAGAGATGCGGCCTATCTCGTTAGAATGTGATCGCACGGAGAAGATTCCCGAATCGTTCTTTCTGAATATGCAGCAGCGTTTCTGGGCTGGCTCTGCTGGTCAGGCGCGCCGGATGGAGGCGCAGGAAGAAGGACGGCAGCAGGCTGTGCTTGGGGTGCTCTCGCAGGAAGAGATGGCCTGGGGCGATGCAGCCCTTTCGACCGCCATCCCCGGCCCCGGCCTGGCGGCCCCTCCCATTCTTTCGCAGGGATCGCCCGAACAGCAGGCCAGATTTCTGGCTCCATACATGGATGGGAAGCTCCACTGGGGCGCGCTGGCCTTGACCGAGCCCGGCATCGGTTCCGATGTGGCGGGCATGTCCACGACCGCTGCGCTGGATGGGGACGAATGGGTAATCAACGGACATAAGCACTATATCACCAACGGCGCGCGTGCCGATCTGGTCGTCACCTTTGCCACCGTTGATAAGAGCCTGGGGCGCGAGGGCATTCGTCCTTTTGTTGTGCCTAAGGGGACGCCAGGCTTTATCGTCGGGCGGATCGAAGAAAAAATGGGGTTGCGCGCCTCGCAGACGGCAGAGTTGATCTTTGAGAACTGCCGTATCCCCAAAGATAATTTGCTGGCTGGTCGTGAGAGAAGCTCGAAGGCAGGCTTTAAAGCCGCGATGGGTACGTTGGATGCCACGCGTCCCTCCGTTGGCTCGCTGGCGCTGGGCATTGCGCGCGCGGCGCACGAAGCCACCTGCCAGTGGCTCAAAGAAGAGTTGCCCAGGGGATATCCGGCGCACAAGCTACGAGAGATCAACGACGAGCTGGAAGAACTCAGGCAAGAACTGCAAATGGCCCGCTATCTCGTTTGGCGCGCGGCCTGGATGGCGGACCAGCGCATCCCCAACTCGAAAGAGGCGTCGATGTGTAAAGCCTATGCGGGCCAGCTCGTCATGAAGGTAACGGCGGCGGCTGTACGGATTACCGCCCCTGGCGAAAACTCCGAAACCAAACAATTTATCAATAAATGGTTCCGTGACGCCAAAGTCTTCGATATCTTTGAGGGCACCGCCCAGGTTCAGCGGCTGGTGATCGCGCGCAGGATGTTCCCTAAGGTCAATATCCCGTGATTTTCAGTATCCTCATTTCAGTATCCTCAAGCGGATCGAGAGTGAACAGTGACTCCCGCCGCTTTAGAGAGTGAGTATACATATCGCATCCTAAGAAGTCAAGTGGAGATGCATGTGAGAGCAACCAATGGTAGGGGCGTCACTGACGCCCCTACTTTTTAGGCTGAGAATCGGTCTCCTGGTCATCGTCCAGCGTGTAATCTTCCTGCTCCTCCTCAATCTGCCGACTGAGCAATAATACCGAGCGAGTATCACGCTTGTATGGGCGGCGACGTTCAGCGACCTCGCGCTTCATCGTATCGCGTTTGTTGGCCTGGCGTTTATCGCGAATCTTTCCTCTCATGCTATCACCTCCTCTCCTTTGAGATTGAGGTCATAGCTGTTTGCTTCCTTAGACAGGGAAGTAACGGGCTAAGCAAGTTGATCAAGCCTTTCTTGCAAAGTTGTTTTGGTAGAGACACACTCTATGCCAACCCTTTGTATAGGGAAACACAAGTAATGGGTAAATCATGCTACTTTCTCTATACGTGAAGTGTCTTCATCGTGGGGGGTGTTTGTGCATTGTGAGGGAAGTGGGAAGCGATCAATCGTCCTTTGGCACATATTCATCTAAGCTCCAGCATTTATTCATGCTGCCTGATAGTTTACTATGTTCCGCTGTAACCGGACAGATGAGCCCCATTATTTCGGACACAAGGCACTTTGTCTGGAAGTACATGCTGCATAGGACTCACCTCCTGTAAAACTAAGCGGTACGAACAAACCAGCGCTATGCTTGCTAACTGGTATTGAGTGTACTCACTCGTTTTGCAAAAGTCAAGCGTTTTTGAGCACAAATTACTAAAAATGCTGGGGAGTAGCCTGATATTACTACTTAGGAGCACGTTTATAGGGCATTGCAGGCCGAATATGGTGAATGTAACGGGAAATCGTACTTCTCAATAGAGGCTTTTAATAGGCTTTTCGTACTTTTTGTATGTGATAGAAAGAAGTATGCTATGTCTAGCAATCGCTGCAACGTCTCCTGGCTGAAAAAGTTGATCCGCCTGGGAGCAATCGTGGTCAGCCTGTCGGTCTTGCTCGCCGCCTGTGGGAGCAATGGTGGCACGACCACTGCCGGAGGAACGACTCCCACCGTAGCGGCCCCTACGGCCACGCCCACGCCCACACCGACGGTTGCGCCTACGCCGACCTCAGCCCCAACAGGCCAGGTAGTAAACGTTAGTATGTCGCGGAGCGGGGCCTATACGCTGTTTTTTGCTCCTCAGACGGTTACTATTTCAGTGGGCACCACCGTGGTCTGGACGAATCGGACCAGTATTTCCCATACAGTCACCAGCGATGATGGCAAAAGCTTTGATTCGGGAACGGCTAATCCGATTACAGCGGGCATGACCTTCAGTTTCAAATTTACCAAACCCGGGACGTACAAATATCATTGTGCGCTTCATCCAGAAATGATGGTCGGGACGATCATTGTGACGTAGCCTGTCGAGATAGCCTGATATTACTACTGAGAGGCGTCTTTATGGATTATTCCGGTCCACACATATAACATGTAACTGCAAATCGTATCTCCAAGAGAGGTTTTTATTCTTTCCGTACTTTTTGTATTTTGCAGAAAGAAGCATGGTATGTCTGGAAACCGGTTCAACTTCTATGCTCTGAAACAGGCTGCCCGCCTGGGGATGATAGCGTTCAGCCTGTTAGCCCTTCTTGCTGCCTGTGGGAAAGGTAGTAGCACGACGCCTCCGGTAGCAGGCGCTACAGCGACGGCTACTTCTTCGGGCAATATCGGAGGAGGTCCATCAACCCCTGTGCCTGTGCCGACTCCAACGGGGCCGACGGCAACGGTGAGTATGATCACTCCTGGCGGGTATACATTTTCGTTTAATCCTGTCACTCTGAATATCTCGGTCGGCACGACCGTGATCTGGACAAATCGAACCACCACCCCTCATACCATCACGAGCGATACAGGTATGTTCAATTCAGGGCTAAACGATCCAATTGAGGCCGGTTTTACTTTTACCTACAAATTTACCAAACCCGGGACCTACAAGTATCACTGTGCGCTGCATCCAACGATGACTGCTACGATCATTGTAACATAGCTTTTCGGCCCTTGCGCTACCGGGGGGACCGTGTTACACTCTTTGCAAAGAGCATGTGTACAACAAGGAGTCGGTAATGCTTGCAGTACGCCAAAAGGCCCAGCTGCTTTACTGGAGTAGCGTTCCCAGTCCTCTGGGGGAGTGCGTGGTGATGGCAACGGAGGCGGGCGTTTGTTGGACTGGAACCCCCGGCGCGGCAATTGATGAAGGATTGTATAGAACCAAACACTGGCTACAAATAGATCGAGTGGTAAGGGGCGAGGAGGTTGCACCGTTACAACTGGCTATAGAGGAGTTGAAGCGCTATTTCACCGGGGAACGCATCCGGTTCTCCTGCCCTTTAGATCTGCAAGGAACGCCATTCCAGCTTCGTGTCTGGCAAGAGTTATGCCAAATTCCTTATGGCGAGACGCGTAGCTATGGCGAGATCGCGCATATGATAGGATGCCCCACGGCAGCGCGGGCCGTTGGCGCGGCCAATGGCGCCAATCCCATCGCCATCATCGTTCCCTGTCATCGGGTGATAGGTAGCAATGGTAAACTCACCGGCTATGGTGGAGGTTTGCCCACTAAGTCCTGGCTGCTCTCGCTGGAGGGTGTGGCCCACAAAAGCATCTGAAACCGCTAAAATAACAATACAACGCGGGACGCATCCCGCGTTGTAAAATTTTGGCGTGTCGGCCAGGGAGCGCCATTATCTGTCTTTCTCAGCTTTGTGACCGCCAAGCGCGACTAACGGCAGTGTCTGCCTGCGTTAGGTGCCATAATTCCCCGCCTGGGTCAAAAATATTTTCAGGAGGCCGCGAATAATAAATATGGCAACTACCACTTCGATGACGATCATCGTAACCCACACCCATAGAAGCTGAGATTCGGCTGCATTGCCCGCGCTAAGGGCCTGGATGGAGCCGGTCAAAAGGGGAACTAGAATGATCAGCGGAATGGCGAACAGGGCCAGGCAGCATAGCACGACAACGGCTGGCAATAAAATACGCCAGAGGCCAGAATCGCGCAGGTTCTCGGTTTTCGCTGTCCCATAAGCCTCTCTATGTTCTGTGCTCGCTTTTTCTGGAGTCGCGGTTTTTTGCTCGACGGCAACCTGCTCTGCCGAGACGCTAGTACTTGAGCTCTTATCTTCCATAAACCTATCTCCTGAAGAACATCGTATTATTTCTGTCCTTCAGTATATCATATAGCGGGTCCTGGTACTCACGCCAGAAAGGCTATTACATATGCTCATCGATAAATTCAAAGATGCGCTTGCGCAACATCAGTACCACCGCAGGCAATATTACCACGCCAACGACCCACTTGGTAAAAGATTTTTTGAGCGTGGAATTTTGCATTATTCTCCATCCCCCTTTTCTAAAAGGTTTATCTCTTTCTTCCTTTGTAACACGAGTCTCCTGCGTAAGAAGTGTCATTCCAGGTAAGAATCTATGTGGTTTTTTAGCACAGGAAGGACCGCTACACAGCCTTGAGGAAGAAGATGATGAGAAAAGCGTGTCAAAATGCTTGACAATTTTTATGGCTAATGCTATAGTTGCTCCTGTCATTGATAGGGGCAGCAGTCCTATGAGTTTGGGCGCTTAGCTCAGCGGGAGAGCGCTTCGTTCACACCGAAGAGGCCACTGGTTCGATCCCAGTAGCGCCCACCTGGCAGTACGTGGGAGGAACGGCACTCAACGTTCCTCCCACTCTTGTTTTCAAGTACTTCTCGTTGGTTATCTTTCCCCCGTAAACGTCCTTTAAAGTGTTCCGCGCTCCAAATGAATCCTGATTTGATAGCTCAGAAGCGACAACTCATTGCGTTACTCTACAGCTCAGGCGTTCAAGACCCACGAGTGCTGGGCGCGATTGCCAGTGTGCCACGGGAGCAGTTTCTCCCGGAGGACCTCCACTACCTGGCATATGATAATCGCGCTTTGCCTATTGCTATGGGACAAACTATCTCTCAGCCTCTCATGGTGGCTGTAATGACTCAGGCGCTGGCCCTTTCGGGGCGTGAACGTGTGCTGGAGGTTGGAACGGGCTCGGGCTATCAGACGGCCATTTTAGCGCGCCTGGCGGCTTCTGTCTATAGCGTCGAGCGGCATTACCAGCTTTCCTTTCTGGCGGCGACCCACCTTGTTCGGCTGGGTATGCAGAATGTCTCACTGATTATCGGCGATGGCTCATTGGGTTGGCCTGAGCATGCGCCGTATGATCGTATCCTGGTCACAGCAGCCGCGCCCAATGTACCGCCGCAATTGTTGGGACAAATGGTCATGTGGGGTCAGATGGTTATCCCTATAGGAGGACAGGAGCGGCAAGAACTGCGGCTCATCCAACGCGTGCCCTGGGGTATGCGCTCTCGCTCTCTGGGCAATTGCGTTTTTGTACCCCTGGTCGGCGAAGGAGGGTGGCAACTGGAACAAATATAGTTCCAGATTATGGCCGTGATAATTGCGCGGAGAGCTATCGTTGGCTTATAATATAATCAGTTTCAGTATCCTCAAGCGGGTCGAGCTAGCCGCTGCTCCTGCCGCCTCCCTTGAGGAGAAGTATAGCATCAAACCCGAAGATGTCAAGTGGGAATGTATTAGGGATTGCTTCTATACATTGATTAGAAGCAGGAGTGTGAGGAGATTGTCCATGCCACATACGCTTACCAGCTTCCATGTGAACAGCTATCTGGGGTTAGTAGTTTTTGTAGTGCTCTGGTTGGCTCTCTTCAGGTGCGCGCATTTGCTGGTTACCCTCTTCCGACATGGTCCCCTGGTGGGCTGGGCAATTGGCCCGCTGGGAGTGACGATCCTGTTTTTGCATGAACCCTCGGTCCTGTATATCTGGCTTGATCTCCTCTGTCCCGCCATCGTATCAGGGATGGTCCTCTACATTGGCTTATTCACGTCCCTCAGTCCTGTAACTCTTTCGCATAATCTCTTTGTTCAGATCCTGGTAGTCTCTTGCGGCGTGCTCCTGACAAGTACAGGCGACCTGGTCAATGCCTTGAGCGATTTACGTCATCCCCTCTGGGGTGAGGTGCGCATCTTACGTACTATCCAGAATTTGCGCGCAACCTGGGCGAGAATTCACTTTACGCCCTTTGGCTATTCCTATCTCCTTGACCATTTCGGCTTCAGCCCCAGCGATCTGCTGCACACGTTACGGACCTGATTACCTGGATCGCTATGTATGACTCTTAAACATTGCCTGATGCGTCTTCTGGCGCTTTGTCTTGTGGAGTATGTGGGAGGGTGAAGTGGAAGGTGCTGCCGATGCCCTGGTTGCTGGTGAACCAGATGCGCCCCCCGTGCCCGTCGATGATGGCTTTGGCAACATAAAGGCCCAGCCCGATCCCCGTATACTGGTGGCTGGCTGTATTATGTACCCGATAGAAACGCTCGAAGATGTGAGCATAATGTTCTGGACTGACCCCTACTCCTTCATCAAGAACGCTTACCAGGTAATCCCCGTCCTGCTCCGTCAAACGTACAATGACCTGACCACCGTGGGGAGAGTACTTGACCGCATTATCCAGGATATTGCCGATGACCTGGCCTATACGCACGCTATCGGCGGTAATCTTTGAGCTCGCTACCTGAATATCGAGACGAATCCTGTGTTGTTCGGCGCTGGCCTGTGCCGAGCGTACATGCTCAGCCAACACGTCGGCGAGATAAAAAGTGGTGTAGTTCAGTTTTAGCTGGCCCCATTGGACCTGCGAAAGATCGAGCAGATCGTTGACCAGGCGCTCCAGATGTTCCGTCTGGCTTTGTACGATGTTCAGGCTGCGCAGGTCGTAGCTTTCAGGAAGCTCTCCGTTCGATGCGGGCGGCGTCTGTGTGGTGTGGAGCTTGCGTATACGCCGTTCGATGCGGCGTACCAGGTGTTGGGTGTAGCCTTTGATCGCCGTTAGCGGAGTGCGCAATTCGTGCGAAACCACGGAAACAAACTCGTCTTTCATACGCTCGACCTGTTTGTTCGAGGTCACGTCGTTCAGCACTGCCACCACGCCGATTGGGCGCGATGTGCCGCTGGCATCGTGAAGGGGGGCCGCGCTGATACTGAGCGTAAGCGCCACCGTCTCACCTGCCTCGCTGCTCAAGCCTGCCACCAACTCCTGATTGGTGACGGTTTTGCCCCGCAACGCCATATCGATGATCTCCGTCAACCGGGGAAGCCAGGGGACGCTGCTCATCTCGGCTAACTGGTGTAATGGGATATCGGGCGTAAAATCAATCTGCGCCTGCGCCAGCAATTGCTGCGCCGAGTTGTTGAGTGACTTAATGGCGCCGCGTGCATCGGTGATCAATAGCCCCTCAGCCATGCTGCGGATAATCAGCTCCAGCCGCTGGCGTTCAAGCTCAGCGTCCCGCCACAGCGCATTCTCGCGCTCCCTCAGGCGCACGTTTTCCAGGGCGACCGCCGCATAGTCGGCGATCATTGTGCTTGTTTGCAGCAGTTCCGCGTCAAACATGCCCGGCTCCTCATCGAACAGGCTCAACATACCGATGATGCGATTCTCAACCGTCAAAGGAATGTTTAAGCACGCCCCGATCTGGGTGCTGATGCTACTGCCCGGAGTTCGCGTCTGAGCCAGTTCGTCTGGAGCGTCAAAGTAGGCTGTTCGGGTAAGCTGAGAGACATCAATAGCTGGAAAATCAATCGCGCTGGCGGCGCTGGCGATGCGCAGGATCATGCTCTCTAAAAAAGCGGCATCAAGGGGGTAACAAGGAATAATGAACAGTTCGTATGGATCACTTTTGAGAAGAATACAACAGGCGGAGAAGCTATAAAGCTCTTGTAGAGCCGCTAAGAGAGCGCGGTGAACCTGGAAGCGATCAATCGCGGCTACAAACCGCTTGCCAATCCTGTTGATATACTCCAGTTCGCGGCGTATCGCAGGAAGGTGGTCTCCGCTGTATACCCTCGGAGAGCGGTGCGTGCCATCTCGGATTTGTGACTCTGACTGTACGCTACTCTCCATGATGCTCCTTTAGTTATTGTAGCTGCCTCAACTGGTCGGCGACCTCCTGGTGTAAAGGAGGCACGATCAAATCCCCGGTAAGTTCTCGCAATCCGGCGAAACACTCGTCCAAAAGCGCGTTAAGCCCGGTGGTCAGTTCCGCTGCTGTGATGCCGGAAAGATGCTCCTGAATGATTGATGGCTCTAAATCGGTATAGGGTTGCTTAATCAGACAATGAAGGAATGGGTACTCGTTAGTCACTCGTCTGGCAGCCCCCTGTACCAGAGCACGGGTGGTCGCTTTTCCCAGATATGGGGCCACTCGCTCGTCGATCAACCGTATGGCTTTCAAGTACAACTCTGTCACTTGCTTACGGGAGACGGAAGAGGAGTTGTCATAGACATCTGACATTGTAGCCTCCCTTCGCTGCTTAGGACTCTCTCCGTTATTTATTATATCATAGTTGCCTATATTTTGTAAGTGCATGGTACTGGCAAAGAGCAAAAGCTCTGCAAACGTGCATTACTGTATGTCTTATATGTGCAAGTATGAGTTTTAGCATAAGAAAGCATTTCCCAAATGACGTACTTTCCGTTTATAATAAAAGTGGGACGTTGACGAACGTCCCGCTACTTTTGCTTTAGACTAAACCAAACAGCCGTGCCAGCCAGAGACGGAAGCCCCGCAGTGGTGGCTTGCTTTCTTTATCGCGGCCTGCGGCCATTTCCAGTAGTCGCTGCCGTCCCCGTTCTTCACGCGCGCGCCGCTCCTCTGCCATCTCCTGAACGGCGTATCGGTCTCGCTGTTCATCGATGGCACGAGCGAAGTGCTCTGCACGAATCTGGAAGCGTCCCGCTGGTACCTGGGGGCCGGTGTGGTCTGCGCTCTCCATCGTGGTTGCTGTGGCAGGTTGGTTGTCTGCATCAGACGTTGCTACTGCGCCTTCCTGGCCCTCTAAAGAGGTCTGCTCTGTCACCTGAACCTGGCCCAGACTGAGCTTGGGGGTGATCCAGTCGCGTAATGCCAGTAGAGCGGCACGGCGGCAGATGGCCTCGATATCGGCTCCGCTACGGCCCGGAGTCAATCTGGCTAATTCTTCTACCGTCACATTCGGCGCAACCGGTCTGCCTTGCAGGTGGATCGCGAAAATGTCCTCGCGCCCCCGCTCGTCAGGATATTGCAATTCAACGATCAGGTCAAAGCGTCCTGGACGGAGCAAGGCCGTATCGATCAGTTCCGGTCGATTGGTGGCGGCCAGTACGATTACCCCTTCGCGCCCTTCGATGCCATCCATCTCGGTCAGGAGCTGCGCTATCACTCTATCGCCCACATTGCCATCGTTGCTGCCGCCCCGCCGTGGGGCCAGCGAATCGATCTCGTCGAAGAAGACGAGGCAGGGAGCAGCCTGCTTTGCGCGACGAAAAATCTCGCGTATCCCTTTCTCCGACTCACCAACCCATTTGGAAAGCAGCTCTGGCCCTTTGATGGAGATGAAGCTGGCCTCGCACTGATTCGCCAGGGCGCGGGCGATCAGGGTTTTACCAGATCCGGGCGGTCCCGAGAAGAGTACGCCGCGCGGCGGTTCGACCTTCGCGTTGGCGTAAATCTCTGGGAAGCGGAGGGGCCATTCAACCCCTTCTGTCAGCGCATTTTTAACATCTTGCAGGCCGCCGATATCATCCCAGGAAGTCTCGCTCACCTCGACGTAGACTTCTCGCGTGGTTGAAGGCTCGATTTCTCGCAATGCCGCCTGGAAATCCGCCATTGTGATGTTGAGGTTGACCAGCGTTTCGTAGGGGATGTAGCCGCGCTGATAGTCGATGTGCGGCAGAACTCGCCGTAATGCGATCATGGCAGCCTCGCGGCAGAGTGCCTCCAGGTCGGCTCCGACGAAGCCGGGGGTCAACTGGGCCAGCCGCGCCAGGTCAACGTCGTTAGCCAGAGCAGCGTCCCGGCTATGAATGTGCAATATCTCCTGACGTCCACGCACATCAGGTACGCGCAATGATATCTCGCGATCAAAGCGCCCAGGGCGGCGTATAGCCGGGTCGAGTGCGTTGGGCTGGTTGGTTGCGCCGATCAGCACCACCTGACCACGCGAGGCCAGACCATCCATCAATGCCAGTAACTGACCGACGATGCGCCGCTCGACCTCGCCGCCGGTTTCCGCACGTTTGGGCGCGAGGGCATCCAGTTCGTCAATAAAGATGATGCTGGGCGCGCGCCTCTGCGCGTCCTGGAAAACGGCTCGCAGGCGCGATTCGCTCTCCCCGTAGAACTTATTGATAATTTCGGGGCCGTTGATCACGAAAAAAGCCGAGTTGCTCTCTGCCGCCACCACGCGCGCGATCAGCGTCTTGCCGGTTCCCGGCGGGCCGTAGAGCAGGACGCCTTTGGGGGGTTCGACACCCAGACGATCAAATACGGCGGGATATTTCAGCGGCAACTCGATCATTTCGCGGATGCGCTGAAGTTCCTTGCCTAATCCGCCAATATCCTCGTAGCTTACGCGCCCCGGGGTGTTGTTGGTTGCGCCTCGTACCTGCGCTCGCACAACGGTTTTAGCGTGAACCAGCACGGCCTCGGTATCGGTCTCCGGGATCAGTGGCTCCTCGATAGGAAGCTGGCCCGTTGTCTGCCTGCGAATGGTATAGCTCGGCGTAGCGGGCGTTGTGCCGATGATCAGAAACTCGCGCGGCGTCGTACCGGGCGTGCCGATACGCAAGAGATCGCCAATCGCCACGGGCAGCCCGACCATGTAACGGGCGATGTACTGGAGATCGCTCTCCTGGATGGGAGCGCCACCGCTCAGGGGCAACAACGAAATTTTCTCAGCATTTTGCACCTTCGCCTTGCGAATGGTGATGCGTTCCCCCAGGCCGGAGGCGCTGTTCTGGCGTACCTGGCTATCCATCTGGATGGTTTTTTGACCACGGTCAACAATCGCGCTGGGCACCACCTTTGCCGCCGTTGTACGGGCGCCCGTGATTAATACAATGTCACCCGCCTGACAGCCTAGCAGGGCCATATCGCCGGGATCGATGCGCGCGGCCCCTCGTCCAACCTGGAAGCCCTCAATGACCGTCAGTTGCAAGCTATCAACTCTGTCGGGTGCCTGCTGGCTCTGTTGTTCTGTCTTATCCTGGCTTGCCTGGGGGCCTGTGGGAGTGTTTTCGTTGGTATTGGTCGTTGATGTATTGCTCTGCGGCGAAAGCTTCGCGGTCGTTCTCGTTCGTGGATCGGTGCCGCCAACATTGCCGATATCACTTGCCATATTTTCTTCTCTCTTTTGCTCTCTTGGGATAAAGTTGACTGCTGTGGTTTCTCACGCTGTACGCAAACATGTACGAAGTAGTAGCGGAAAAGTTGAAGCGCGCCTGTCTGACAAGTTCTACAATTGTAGTATATGTTTTTGTAAAACCTTGTCATACTCTGCTAGTCATGGACTCAAGCGGCTCGCCATTCATCTGATTCTGGCTAAGTGCCCTGCACATGGCTCGGCCCATTGAGAATTTTACATGCTATAATGAAGAAGGTCGCTTGCCGTGGAGAAAAGCGAGTGAGTGACTTTTTTCCGAGCCAAAGGAGAAGCTGAAAACTTCTCCTTTGTTGCCGTTGCCGCTGGAGAGGCAGAAACTTGATGGACGAGTCAATTGACTACGAGCGGATTTTTACTCCTCAAGGGCTGCTAGGGCAGGTTTCTAAGCATCCCGACCTCGACTTCTTGATGAATATCTGTAACATTCCTCGGGTTTATAGCGTGTCGGGATTTGGTAGCTGGAACGTTGGTCAGCATACCCTTGCGGTCGCTTTCCTGGTACTCTACTGGTCTTCTTTTCACTCTTACCCCCAGGAGAAACGTGATCGCCTGGTCACGCTGGCCCTGATCCATGATGCCCATGAAGCGGGCGTCGGCGATATTTTGCCGTTTTTTAAAACGTCAGCCGTGCGAGAGGCCATTGACGCGATTCAACAGGACATTCTGCGCTTATATTATACTGGCGCCGCAGGTGTTGCAGCAGTAGCTGAAAGGGATTTTATGATGCATACAATCTCTAAAGAGGCAATGGAGAGGCCCGCTCGCACGCTGCAAGCGGCAGGGGTTCTGCGCGAGAAAGCGGAAGTGATCTGCCGCGCAACGAAAGATGCGAGAGCAGATGAGGTGGTTGTGGCAGTCGTTCAGCACGATCTAAGCTTCGGTGGTGTCTGGACGGTTGCACGCGAGAATCTGGTCCGGCAGATGTCTCTGGTGGAAGATAGGGGCGGTTGGTCGTTTACCTTCTCGCCTGATACCTCGCTCGCTCAAATCGAGGAGCGCTGCCTGGAGTTTGTGCGTATCGCGTTCAGGCGCTGGGAAGCGATGCAGCGGTGGGCGATGCGACAGAGGTAAAGCAGCGGGGAGCGCCAGAGAGCGAACGTTAGCATCCCCTCTCTGGCGCAGTCAGTAACCTGAGGCGTGCCTGACCGTTCTCGTTCTTATCTCTTGCCTTCGTTCCTCTATTAGCGTTTTGCGTTCCACAACGTTGTATGGGCTTCCTGGCTGGAAGTGCGCCCGGCTTCGATGATGGTGCGGCGCAAGAAGTAGCCGCCGACCAATACCAGCAGCGAGATCAGTAATCCCCGGCCCGTGTGGCGTTTCTCGGGACGTCGCCCCAGCAGTGTGAGCGTCTGGAGTAGCAAAGGTAAGGCCAGACCGCCGCCAAACATGAAGCGCCAGAAGGTTTTGCCCTGTTCCGTCGGACCCGTGCCCACTAGCGGACGCGCAGCTCGCCCGGAGCCGCGTAAAAACGCGAGCAGACCCGCGATCTCGACCAGCATCGCCATCCATTCCAGATTTTCCAGCTTATGCAGCGTTCTGGCAGGCGCGCCAGCGATGCGCAGCACCAGCGAGATCAGCGCGGAACTGGTAGAGATGGCCGACGAGACAAAGATGGCTCCCAGCAGTTTGCTACGCGACCAGAGCGGGACGCTTGTTGCAGCTAGCAGGACGCCGGTGTAGCCGCCCAGAAATACCCCGAACAGAGCGCCTGGCATCGCCAGTAGCCTCTGCGGTATGCTCGCCAGCAACTTTGCTCCCCACCATTTGCCCAATAGCCCATCGCGCGCGGCCTGGTTGACCGCCGTCGCGCCGCTAAACAATGAGAAGCTGACCAGACCCCAGACGCCCATCGACATGGGAGACTTGACCTTGAAGATGCGCAACATATTCAAAAATCGCTCGGGACGTCCCAGGTCTTTAATCAAAAGCGGCGGGCAGGGCAGTAAAGCCAGTAGCGAAAGATAATAGCCGGTGCGAACTACGGCCCGATCTTCTTTTGAGCCGAAAAGCGCGGCGATGCTGGCAATCACGTAACAGCCAGCCGCCAGGCCGCCGAAGAAGAAATACCAGATGATCTCCCAGCGCCAGATAGGAGCCTTCAACACAGGATAATCATAATATGTTGGCTCCTGTAGCTCTTTTTCGGGCTCGGGAGTGTAGCCCGTGGTCAGCGCGGCTAGCTGCTCCATCGTATCGTCCGATATAAGCTCTTTCATCAAAAATACTCCCTACTATAATTTGCTATTGACCCCTCAGACCGCGATGAATATACTCTCTTCAGAGATGCGGCAGCAGTTATAGTTCTGCTCGACCCGCTTGCTGGATTGAAACTACTCTCTGAAAAAAAGTATCCCCATCAGGCCCATAATGGCCGCCGCCAGAATCGTCCACAGGGATGCCGGAACGACATTGTTTGAGGGCCGCTGAGGGTTGCTGGGCAGGTTGTATACTTCGGGCTCGTCCAGCAAGAGAAAGAACGAGTTGAGGCTGCCATCAAGGATGTTATCGTCAACTCCGTAAAGTCTGGCCTCTTTGACTCCTCGCTGCTGCAACGTTCCTAAGCGCTCCCGCGCCTGTTGTTTAAGCTGTTCAACTTCGCCGAAGACGATAGAATCGGTCGGGCAGGCTTTGGCGCAGGCTGGCTCCAGATCGTCTTTCAAGCGGTCGTAGCAGAGGGTGCATTTATGGGCTGTATGATCTCCCTGCTCATCGCGAGCAATGACGCCGAATGGACAGGCCACAATGCAATAGCCGCAGCCGTTACAGATATCCTGCTGCACGTAGACCGTGTCGAATTCCGTGCGAATGATTGCGCCCGTGGGGCAGGCTTCCAGGCAGGGCGCATTGGCGCAGTGCTTGCAGACATCGCTCTGCATCAGCCAGCGGTCGCTGCTAAAAAACGGGAGCGCGGTCCCCGGCGGCGTACTGGGAATAGCGCCGTTGCCTCTAGCCTCGCTTGTCTGGCCGTTGAATAGCGGGAGATCAGGCGAGACGGTGGTCGTTGGTCGCTCTCGCCCGATCTGTTCGATAAATTGCACATGTCGCCAGGTGGTCGCGCCCAACTGACCGGTATTGTCGTAGCTTGAGCCGCGCCATACCGGTTCGGTGGCCGGCAGTTGATTCCACTGTTTACAGGCCACCTCGCAGGCTTTGCAGCCGATGCACAGGCTGGTATCGGTGAAGAAGCCCATCGCGGCCTCAACCGGCAACGACGGCTCCTTACGCAGGGGCGCGATAACGTCCTGTGCTATCTTCAACACGTCCAGTTGCCTGCCAGTGTGCGTTGTAGGCTTGATCGCCATTGTATACTCCTTACTGCATTTCCACTTGACAACGTCGGATGCGATGGTATACTTCTCCTCCAAAGGGCAGCGGGAACTAGTGGCTATCACGACCCGCTTGAGGATACTGAAATGGGCGCACATTGCAGGTGAACGCTTTTGCTTCCTCGATACTCACATTTGGCTCCAGCACCATATGCGCCAGATCATTGGTGATGCTGCCCTTGCTCTTCCCCTGGAAGCCCCAGTGGAAGGGCAAACCAATCTGGTGAACCATCCGCCCCTGTATCCGTAAAGGCCGCAAACGGCGCGTAACCATTGCCCGCGCCTCGATTTCACCGCGTGGCGTGCTGATGACTATCCGCTCCCCATGCTTGATATGCTGCTCCTTCGCCAGTTCGGGACTGAGCTCGGCGAAAAGTTCCGGCTGCAAAGCGTTGAGCCAGGGCATCCAGCGCGTCATAGGGCCGCTAAGGTGATGCTCGGTCAGACGATAGGTGGTGATGACAATGGGATAGCGCTCGTCCCCAACAGGCGCAAGAGCGTTATCCTTGCGCTCCCGATAGTAATGAGCCACCGGGTTACTCTGCTGCTTGTAGAGCGCATTATGCACCGGCGATTCGGCTGGCTCGTAATGCGCCGGTAGAGGCCCATCCTTCAGCCCTTTAGGAGCGAACAGCCAGCCCCGACCGTCCGGTTTCATAATAAAAGGATCGCTGCCAGAGATCGCATCCATCCCTTTTGCTCCCGGGGGCGGCGTATAGTCGGGAGCTTTATTGGCCGGGAAGTCTGGTATATCATAGCCGGTCCATTTTTTCTGCTCCTCGTCCCACCAGACATACTTTTTGCGCTCCGACCACGGACGACCCTGCGGATCAGCCGAGGCGCGATTGTACAGAATGCGCCGGTTGGCGGGCCACGAGAAGCCCCATTGCAAATTCGTATAGCCATCGGGTATGCGCGACGCCGCCCGATTGTTGCCCGGCTCTGGATAGACGCCACTATAGATCCAGGAGCCGCAGGCCGTACTGCCATCGCCTTTGAGGGCAACGAAGTTCGGCACATGGGGCGCGTCTCTCAGGCTATAGACGCGTTCCGGCGACTCGCCGGAACCTTCAGGCGGACGGGCATAGTACCCGTTGATTTCTTTCAGGATCAGGAGCGCGTCTGGCTCGTCCGGTATGCGCGAATCCGGATCGGGCTCTGTCGCGTCATAGTCCCAGGTCAACGCCTGCAATGGACGATCTTTCGGCGCTTTACTATCCGCGTACAGCTCTTTCAGCCGTTTGCCCAGGTGGTAGACGAACCAGAGGTCCGAGCGAGCATCGCCGGGCGGGTCAACTGCTTTATCGCGCCACTGCAAGAGGCGCTGCGTATTGGTGAAGCTGCCCTCTTTTTCCGTCGAGGCTGCGGCTGGCAGTAAAAATACTTCTGTCTTGACCTTCTTCGGATCGACCGGTTCTCCCTTTGGTCCTTTATACCAGAACGCCGCCGACTCCACCTCGTAAAGGTCGCGCACGACCATCCAATCCAGTTGTTCCAACGCCTGGCGTTGCATGCGCGAATTGGTGCTGCCCGCAGCGGGATTCTGCCCAAAGAGGAAGTAGCCTTTGATCTTGCCGTCCAGCATATCGTAGCTGGTGACCAGGTGCGAATGGTCGCCCACTGTTTTGGGCAGCCAGCAGTAGCCGCAGTCGCTATCGCCGTCGTGGATGGCCTCGCCGTACCAGGCTTTGAGCAGGCTCATAATATAGGCTGGGAAGTTAGACCACCAGCCCGTTTTCTGGCCGGAGGTTGCGATATATTCGGCTAATGTTTGCTGCGGTAGGAGCGCGCTTGGTTGTGGCATATAGCCGGCCAGCAGATCATAGAGTGTTGGAACGTCCGTGGAGCCCTGAATCGACGCGTGTCCACGGAGCGCCATGATGCCACCGCCGGGACGCCCGATATTGCCCAGCAGAAGCTGCATAATCGCCGCTGAACGAATAATTTGCACACCCTTCGATTGCTGCGTCCAGCCGACGGCGTAGCAGATTGCGGTCGTGCGTTCGCGTCCGGTATTCTCGATCAGCGTCTGCACCACCTGCATCCACTTTTCGCGCGGCACCCCGCATGTCTGCTCAACCATCTCCGGCGTGTAGCGCGCGAAGTGGCGGCGCATAATCTGGAAGACGCATTGCGGGTCTTGCAGCGTCGGATCGGTTTTGGGCTGCCCGTGTTCGTCGCGCTGGTAGTCCCAGCTACTCACATCAGGATAAGAATCGGTCGCGGGATCGAAGCCCGAGAAGATGCCATCCAGGTCTTCCGTGTCCTTGTAGTCTGCGCTGATCAGCATGGGCGCGTTGGTATAATTCACCACGTACTCGTGGAAATAGGCGTTATGCTCCAGCAGGTAGCGAATAATCGCACCCAGGAAGACGATGTCGGACCCCGCCCGCGTCGGCACATACAGGTTTGCCAGCGCCGAGGTGCGCGAGAAGTGTGGATCGACATGGATCACCTTCGCACCCCGCTCCTTCGCCTTCACCACGTTGGCAAAAGCAATCGGATGGGCCTCAGCCATATTGCTGCCCATGATTAAGATACAGTCGCTATTAACGAGATCCTGCGGAAATGTCGTGGCTCCGCCACGCCCTAATGTTATACCCAGACCGGGTACAGTAGAGCTGTGTCATATACGGGCCTGGTTCTCGATGGAGACGATGCCGAGCCCGCCGGTGAGCAACTTCTTCATCAGATAGTTCTCTTCTACGTCGAGCGTGGCCCCACCAAGAGAGGCAATGCCCAGGGTATGATTGACTTCACGCCCATCGGGCAAATAATCGACAAAGGTCTCGTCGCGCGTCTTTTTCACCCGCTGGGCGATCTGTTCCATCGCCCAGGCGAGTGATTTGACTTCCCAATGGGTGCTGTACGGCGCGCGGTAGAGCACCTGCGTCAGGCGGCTGGGATTGACCGTGTATTGGAAGGTTGCGGACCCTTTCGGGCAGAGCGTTCCATGATTGATGGGGCTATCGGGATTGCCCTCGATATCAATCACCTTCCCATCTTTGACGTAGACATTCAGGCCGCAGCCCACGGCGCAATACGGGCAGACGCTGTGGACCACCTTCGCGTCTCGAATGCGTGGCGCCTTTTCCAGGCTCTCTTTGCTAAAAGGCTGTACAGTAGAGCCTATCTGCATGACCTCGGAGATCGTGGTCTGCACTACCTCTGGCAATAATGAGTGTTCTTGCATAGCATGCATTCCTTCTTGTGGGATATCCCGGACGGGGTCTCGCCGCCGCTTCTTGCTCACCTTATTCCCTGGTATGAATGTGGCTATATTGTACCATAGCGCCAGGTTACGAATAAACCAGCAGGTGTGCGTCAAAATTTAACGTCAATACTGTAAAGCCGGGGAGGAACCTGCTGGAGATAGCGGGTCACCAGGGATATATGTCCCTGGTGACGCAAATTATGGCGCGAGAATGCTATTTCCCGCCGGTAGCGACTGGCGCAGGCTGTTCCTGGCGTGCTTGAGCGCGAGCGATCAACGGCAGGGCGCAGCTTACCAGCATGATGCCAGCGATAATGAAAAGAGCTGTCCTGGTGTCTATGCTCGCGATAAGCAGGGGACCAACAATACCGCCAGCGCTCCATGCTGTCAGCATCGCGCCATAGATCGTGCCAGCGTTTTTGGGGCCGAAGAAGTCTGCCGCGAAAGCTGGCATGGTCCCGAAGCCGCCGCCGTAGCACAAGCCAACGATTGAAAATGGTATAAAGAGGAGCGCGAAATTGCCGATAAAGGGCGTCAGGGCGAAGGCAAAGATCTGGATCACAAACAGGCTCAGGAAGGTGAATGGGCGACCGATGGCATCCGAGAGCCAGCCCCAGAACAGGCGCCCCGCGCCATTAAAGATCGAGATGGTAATCACCAGAGTAGAGGCGAGAGCAGATCCAACTTTGGTGAAGTCCTGAGCCACCGGCGAAGCAACCGAGATCAGTGCGGCTCCTGCCGTGACGTTCAGTGCCAGAATAAGCCACAGGACATACCATCTGGGGGAAGTAAGCGACTCTCCCAGTGTATATTCGCGTGTAGAGCGAATTTCCTGCAGCTTTGGTGTCGGGGTCCAACCGGCGGGAGCGTAACCTTCGGGCGCGGTGCGGAAGAACTGGGCCGCAACAACAACGATGATGAAGTAGGCGATCCCGAGAACAAGGAACGTGTTGCTGAGCTTCAGACTGGGCAGCAGATAGGCAGCCGCAACCGGGCCGGTAATGGCAGCGCCAGCGCCGAAGCCCGCCACCGCCAGACCAGTGATAAAGCCGCGCCGATCCGGGAACCACTTAATCAGCATTGCCAGGGCGACAATGTAGCCAAGTCCCAGGCCAATGCCCCCGATGATGCCGTAGGTCAGGTAGAGCAGATAGATATTGGGCGCAACGAAGCCGGCAAGAGCTACCCCCACCCCATAGAAAATACCCGCAACGGTAGCGATAGTGCGCGGCCCAAAACGACTGTTAAAATAGCCGCCAAAACCGGCGGTGACGCCTAAAGCGAGCAGGGCAAAGCTGAATGTGAGGTTGCCTTGCGCCTTAGTGACGTGGTAGGCGGTAGTTACCGGAGTGAGAAAGACACTCCAGGCATAGACAGCGCCCAGGGCAAGCTGCATAATAAAGGCTGCGATGGCAATGACCCAACGATTGGGGAGGGAAGAACTACTAGTGGCTGTGCTGCTCATGGAAGACTCCCTTCTGAATAATTCCTCTCTGCAATGGGTTATGATAAGGAACCGGAGACCAGTGTTGCTAGCGAAGCTGGTGAAACAGTGGCTCTAAATTCACCAACTTAACCATAAGTATACTCTGAAATAGCCGTTTGTACAAGGAAATGCTGTTGATAGCATAATTAGGTCGCTTGCTTGCATACGCTGATTGATTCCATTTTTCCTACGCTAAAAGTACTGGATTTTAAGCTTTCTCAGCCTTCTAAGCTTATACTTATCTTGCTAAATAGAATCTCATACGCTATACTACCTCTAACCTCATGTGCCTGTTGAAATCCAATGATACAGCGAGACGTAGTGTGGAATATGTAGGTTCCGGGTTGTATAGTAGCTATAGACCCGGAGTTTTAAGGAATAGACCTGGAAAGCAATAGAAGGGGCTGATGACTTCGCATGGAAATTCCCCAGAAAGATAACCGAGAGACAACGAATCCCAAAACGCAGAACACATCTCCGAAAATGGCGAAGATGCAAAAGCTGCTGCTGCGTTACAGAGTAGCGGTGCTGGTAATGTTAGGCGTACTCTTGCTGCTGGTTGCAGGGATTCGCTTTGTAAGTATTACCGTAGGGGGAAATTCGGTTCAGGAGAAGCCGATTAGCGATTTGCTCAACATGGCCGATCATCACCAGTTAAAGTCGGTGACGATCAGTGGCAGTGACGTACTAGCCAGGAGTAGCGCGGGGAATCAGTACCATGCCGTCAAAGAAGATGGGCAGCCGATAACCGAGATACTGCGGCGCGATGGCGTGACCGTCAATATCGATAATGGTCAGCGCAACCAGTGGGCGCAGGGAGTAGTAGACCTGCTGCTGATTGTGCTCGTTATTGGTGGCATGTATTATTTCATCCGGCGCAATAACGTAGGCGGCCAGGCCATGCCCTTTGCTCGCTCAAAGGCGCGGCGCTTCAACGAGTCGCGTCCGACCGTGTTATTTAAAGATGTCGCAGGCGTCGAGGAGGCGAAGACGGAGCTACAGGAGATCGTCGAGTTTCTCAAACATCCAGATCGCTTTACGGCGATGGGCGCGCGCACTCCCAAAGGCGTCCTGCTGGTGGGTGCGCCAGGTACCGGCAAGACGTTGATTTCGCGCGCGGTCGCGGGCGAAGCTGGCGTTGCTTTTTATAATATTAGCGGCTCTGAATTCGTGGAGATGTTTGTCGGTGTCGGTGCCGCTCGCGTGCGTAGCCTCTTCAAGGAAGCCAGAGAGCATGCCCCGTGCATTATCTTCATCGACGAGATCGATGCCGTCGGTCGCCAGCGCAATAACTCAAGCACGGGCGGCAACGACGAGCGCGAGCAGACGCTCAATCAGTTGCTGGTCGAGATGGATGGCTTTGACAGGCATACCAACATTGTGGTGATTGCTGCCACCAATCGGCCCGATGTACTTGATCCCGCTCTGCTGCGCCCGGGCCGCTTTGATCGTCGTGTGATGCTGGATAAGCCGGATATTCGCGGTCGCCTCGCCATTCTTGAAGTCCATGCCGAAGGGAAGCCGTTTGCACCCGAAGTCACGCTGACCGATCTGGCGCGGCAGACGGCAGGCTTCTCCGGCGCCGATCTTGCCAATCTTTTGAATGAAGCCGCTCTGCTGGCCGCCCGCGATGGCGAGAGCCTGATCAGTAAGCCCCATCTGGAGGAGTCGATCCTGCGCGTGATGGCTGGCCCTGAGCGCAAGAGTCGCATGATCACTGAGGCCGAGAAGGCGATCATCGCCTATCACGAAGTCGGCCATGCCATTGTGATGCGCTCAATGCCCGGAGCCGATCCTGTGCAGAAAGTGTCGGCAATTGCGCGCGGTATGGCGCTGGGCATTACCGTGCAGGCTCCGGCTGAGGACCGCTACTTGATGCGGCGCTCGGAACTGCTGGCGAAGATGGCGGGAGCGATGGGCGGACGTGCGGCGGAGGAGATCATGTTTGGCGATATCACGACGGGCGCCAGCCAGGATATAGAGTATGTGACCAATATCGCTCGCCGCATGGTCTGCGAGTTCGGCATGACCTCGCTTGGCAATGTTTTGCTCAAGCCGGACGCCGAAGGCAACTCGTCGATCAGCGCCGAAACTGCGGCGAAGATTGATGCCGAAATCTCCACACTCGTCGAGCAGGCATACGCCACGGCCCTCAATATCTTACGTGAGAAGAAAGAGAAGTTGATTGCTATCTCTGAGCATCTGATCCAGGTCGAGACCATCGACGGGGCGGAACTCGATAGCTTGCTGTTTGCCGCATGACCAGAACATTTATTGCCCTGGAAATGAATACCGCCTTGCAACGCCACCTGGAGGAAGTGACCCGCCAGGTGGCGCGGGCATTGCCTGGCGTGCGCTGGCTCGATCCTGCCGGTATCCATCTCACGCTGGCCTTTCTTGGCGAGCTAAACGACGAGCAGCTCAGCGAGGCTATGAACGCATCCGCCGCGGCTGCTCGGCAGGTCAAAGCCTTCTCCTACCGCCTCTCGCGGCTCGGCATATTTGGCTCGCCGCGCCAGCCGCGCATTATCTGGATGGGCATCGAAGAGCCATCGGGCTCGCTCGTACGGCTGCATCGCCTCCTCAATCAAGCGCTAGAGCAGCGCGGCTTCGAGATCGATCAGCGCCCTTTCTCGCCGCACCTGACCCTCGCGCGCATCAAATCTCCCCTGACCCCCGGCGAACAACAGGAACTCCAGCGCTTGCTCACGGGCGACCAGCGCGGCATTGCCTCTTCCACCAACTATTCCGCGAGCCTCATCCATATGATGAAGAGCGAACTCTCCAGAAGCGGCGCGCATTATACCAGCTTGCATGAGTATGTGTTTGGCGGAGTTGCCCAGTAAGAGCTTGATTGTAGGGGCAGTGCCTTGCGCCTGCCCTGAACAGGTCGAACGGCTTGCGGGGCAAGCGCAAGGGATGGCCCCTACATCGCTATATACTTCTCCTGGCTGTTTGCTACCTGTATCTACAAGTATTTACTGTCTTACACTAATAGAGATGAGCTTTATTGCATCTGTCAAGCTTTATTGACGTAGTTTTGCGTTTTGACCTATAATTACCATAAAAACAGGATACTGCCGTGAATGATAAAGACTTTCTTTCCGTCGAAGAAGTAGCCAGACGCCTTAGCTTAAAAGAAGAAACCATACGCACTTATATCCGTGATGGGTCGCTGATCGCGTATCGTTTTGGCAAGGTCCTTCGTATTCGCGTCGATGATTTTGAGCAATTTGTGCAAGAGCGCAGAATTAAACGGGACAAGCAGTAATTTTTGTGCTAAATAACGCAGAATCCCATTTTGATATATTGCTAAAACTGTAGGGGCATGATATAATCACGGCATGCTTACGGTTCTGTAAGCTACATGATGATCGGGCGTGGCCAAGCGGTAAGGCGACGGACTTTGGATCCGTTATTCCTAGGTTCGAATCCTAGCGCCCGAGCCTCTTTTATTAAGATGATGAAGTATGTTGGTTGCGTGTGGGTGCAAAGCGGGAAAATCATCCAGGTGGCTTCTAACCTGGCCGGAGCCAGTCTCTTCTCGTGATGCAACATAGTTTAAATTATCAAGGCCGCTCCTGCATCCTTAGCCATCTAAAATACACAAAGGTCTGTAAATTTTATCATGAACACATATGCGACCGTAGTGCTGGCAGCAGGTCAAGGTACGCGGATGCGTTCAACATTGCCTAAGGTGCTCCATCAACTCGCTGGCGCTCCCCTGCTGGCTCATGTACTCAAGTCGGTTGAAGCCATTCCCTCCGCCCCATCCTTCAAAGCCATTCCTGAGCCTGTTTCGGTCCATCGTCCTATCGTTGTGCTTGGACACGAAGCAGCACAGGTGAAAGCTGCCTTTGGCGAACGTTGCCTGTATGCGATCCAGCAAGAGCAACTGGGAACCGGCGACGCTGTGCTTGCCGCGCAACCCGTGGTTGACGAACTCGATCCGCTGCCGCAAACCGTTCTTGTCTGCTACGGCGATACGCCTCTGGTCCGTAGCGAAATTCTTGCTCGCGTCCTCGCCGAGCATCTTACTCAGAAGGCGATAGTGACCTTTCTGACTGCATGCACGAATCAACCGTCCGATTTTGGCCGCGTGGTGCGTAACGCTGACGGACGCATTCAGGAGATTGTCGAGGTCAAACGCGCGACCGAAGAGCAGAAACGCATCAATGAGATCAATTCGGGCGTGTACTGCTTTGAGCGTTCCTGGCTCTGGCCCACGCTTCAGAACTTGCCGCGCAACCCCTCCGGCGAGTACTATCTGACCGACTTGATCGGTATTGCCAGCTCACAGGGATGCACCATTGTCAGCGTGCAGGGGACGCTGGACGAGACCATTGGCGTCAATAACCGCGTGCAACTGGCTGAGGCTGAACGGCTATTGCGCCAGCGCGTGCTGGAACGGCATATGTATGACGGCGTAACCATCGTCGATCCCGCCACCACCTATATCGATGATGAGGCGGAGATTGGCATCGATACCGTCATTTTGCCCGGCACAATGATCACAGGTAAAACAATCATCGGCCCGGCGTGCAGGATTGGGCCGGCGACAACTATTGATGATTCAAAAATCGGAGCACGCTGCGTTATCCGCAACTCTGTGGTTGAAGCATCAACCTTTGAGGATGATGTAAGCATGGGACCGTTCAGCCATTGTCGCCCTGGCGCGCACCTGGCGCGCGGCGTGCGCATGGGCAATTTTGCTGAAATAAAAAATTCATATATCGGACCCGAGACGGATATCCACCACGTCAGCTATCTTGGCGACGCCACCGTGGGCGCGCATACCAATATCGGCGCAGGCACGATCACTTCGAATTATGATGGCAAGCACAAGCACCCGACGATCATTGGTGAAGGGGCCTTTCTTGGCTGTGATACAATATTAATTGCTCCTGTTACAGTGGGCGACCATGCCTATACTGGCTCAGGCGCTGTTGTAAACAGAGATGTCCCTCCTGGAGCGTTAGTAGTTGGGGTACCCGCGCGCTTACTGCGTATGCTCTCGCCAACGGACGAACCTCCGCCGGAGGATCGCAAAAAGGAGTAGATGCATTTATGGACGGCCCTGGCTTATCGAGCTTAGCCGCCGGAGTTGATTTTTCCATTCCACCACTTGATGCAGAAGCGTGGTTACAACTGATTGTGCTGGCTATAGCCCTGATCCTTTGTGGCGTAGCTTCCGCCGCCGAAACTGCCCTGACCTCTATTAGTCGTATCAAGCTTAAAAACCTGGTTGAAGAGGGTGATCGACGCGCAATTGAGATTGAGCGCGTCCTGTCCGAGCCTAACACGTTCCTTTCCACGATCCTGGTAGTCAATAGCGTCGCGGTGATCGTTGCCTCCAGCATGGCAACCGTGCTGGCGCTGCGCTTTTCTCAGACCTGGGGTGAGCTGATCTCCTCCGTTCTTATCTCGCTTATCGTTTTGATCTTCTGTGAGATTACGCCCAAGACTGCCGCCGTCCAGAATCCCTTGCGCTGGGCTCGCGTCCTGGTCCGCCTGGTCAAGGCTGCCTCCTGGCTATTGCATCCCGTAGTCTGGTTTCTCAGTGCCATCACCTCGTTCTTTGTGCGTGTTATGGGCGGTCATGTCGTCCATCGCGGCCCCTTCGTCACTGAGGAAGAACTGCGTCTGCTGGTGACCGTGGGCGAGGAGGAAGGGGTGCTCGAAGAGGAAGAGACGGAGATGATCCATAGCATCTTCGAGTTCGCCGACACCACCGTGCGAGAGGTGATGATCCCGCGCATCGATATGGTGACTTTGCCCAGCGATGCCACCGTAACGCAGGCTGTGGATGTGGCCTTACAGGGAGGCTTTTCGCGCATTCCTGTATACGAGGTCAGCATTGGCGTTGATGAAATTATCGGCATTCTCTATACCAAAGACATGCTCAAGCAGTTGCGCGAGGGCCATAATACCTTCCCCATTCGCGATCTCGTGCGTCCGGCGTACTTCGTGCCCGAGACAAAAAAGCTGGATGACCTGTTGCGCGAGATCCGCCAGAATCGCATTCATATGGTGATGGTTGTTGACGAGTACGGCTCCGTTGCCGGTCTGGTGACGATTGAAGATCTGGTGGAGGAGATCGTTGGCGATATCAAGGATGAGTATGATCGCGAAGAGAATCTCTTTGAGAAGATCGATGAGCACGAGTATATCTTCGATGCCAAGATCAGCATCTACGATTTTAACGAGGTGATGGGAACGCATCTGGGGGATGAGGATTACGAGACCCTGGGCGGCTTTGTCTATGCCCAGCTCGATAAGATCCCGAACGAGGGCGATACCATTGCCTATGAGAATCTCATGTTCACCGTGCTTGCCACGCGCGGGCGCCGGATCACCAAAGTCCGCGTTGAGCGCAAATCTGAAAAAGCGCAGGAGCGCAAGTCTGACCTGGTCCTGTTGCCATCGCCCGCTGAGCAGGCCGAGGAATCGCATCATGATGGCGAAAATAAATCTGCGAAGCAGTCTTCGCATTTCGAGTATAGAGGGGCATAAGCGATGATCCCGACCTATGCAGCTATCCCGCGCTCCGTGCGAGTCGTCGAAGTTGGTCCGCGCGACGGCCTACAGAACGAGAAAGCCCAGATCCCGACTGAGGATAAAATACAGTTCATCTCTATGCTAGCCGCTGCCGGGTTGCCCGTTGTCGAGGCCACCTCGTTTGTCAGCCCGCGCGCTATCCCACAGTTGGGTGATGCCAGCGCCGTCATGGCGGGCCTGACGCGGCTCCTCTCCACAGACTACCCCGTACTGGTGCCGAACTTGAAAGGCATGGAGCGAGCTCTGGCTGCGGGCGTCAACTCGATTGCCGTCTTTACCGCCGCCAGCGAAGGCTTCACGCGCCACAATATCAACGCTACCATCGCCGAAAGCCTGGCGAATTTTCGTCCCGTGGTAACGCTGGCACAGCAAGAAGGGATTCGGGTGCGTGGCTACATCTCGACGGTTTTTGGCTGTCCATACGAAGGAAAAGTTGATCCGCGTCAGGCGCTTTCCGTGGCCCAGGCTCTGCTGGAGATGGGCGTCGAGGAACTTTCACTGGGGGATACCATCGGCGTGGCAACCCCCAATCGGGTGGTAGATGTGCTTGATCTCTTGCTGACGGAGGGCCATATCCCTGTTGAACGTCTGGCTGTTCACTTCCATGATACCCGTGGTACCGCCCTTGCCAACGTCTTAATGGCCTTACAGATGGGCGTCAGCATTGTAGATTCTGCCTCTGGCGGTCTGGGGGGGTGTCCTTACGCTCCCGGTGCAGCGGGGAATCTGGCTACCGAGGATCTGCTCTACATGCTGCACGGCATGGGCATTCATACCGGGGTGGACCTGGACAAGGTCGTGGCCGCCACCAGCTTCATCGCCCCCCTCCTGGGCCATCCTCCCACCAGTAAATATTATCAGGCAGCAAATTCTCCCTGTAATTGAAACTCACCTTGTAATGAATGGTGGGGGCAGGGCTAGCCTCTGCCCCTACCGGCTACTAATGACTCTTCAGGTATTTAATGGCGGCCACCAACTGAGCATCGCCGCTATCGATGATTTGCTGCTCCGTCATATGGCTGGTGTTCTCATCGTTGGGCGTCAGCACGGTCGCGTTGGCCGGGAGTTTGACCGTGATATTGGGGGTAATGCCCTGGTTGCGAATAAAGTGACCATCGGGCGTGAGCCATTCTTGCGTTCCTATCAGAATTGCCGAGCCGTCGTCAAGAGTATATTGCTGCAGGACTGTGCCGGTGCCAAAGGTCGTTTCTCCGATGATGACCGCGCGATGGTTATCCTGGAGCGCGCCCGTGACAATCTCGGCGGCGCTGGCCGAGTTCTCGTTAACCAGCACGACAATAGTAATATTCGTATCAATCGGGTTGCCGTTTACAGGCACAGGCTGGCGCTGTCCCGAACTATCCTGCTCCAGCAGGACATTGCCGCTCTGCATAAAGAGGCTGGCAGTATTGACCGCCTCGCTCAGAAAGCCGCCGGGATTATCGCGCAGGTCGAGGATAATTTTGGTTGCCCCCATACTTTTCGCTTGATTCACCGCATCCCTTAGCTGACTGGAGATGCCGTCTGCGAATTGAACAACTTGAATGTGGGCAATGTGGCTCTGTGGCATGTAATGCATCAGTACATTGGGAACCTGGATTTTGGCACGCGTTACATGGAAGGTCAGGGGCTGTGGCGTTCCTGTCCGTTGCACTGTGATAGCGACCGACGTGCCTTCCTTGCCCTGGATCAGGGCGCTCACTCCGGCCACATCTTTGCCAACAGTATTGACGCCATTGACCGCTATGATCACGTCGCCATGCTTCAGTCCGGCCTTTTCCGCGGGCGAGCCGGGGATAGGCGAGGTGATGATCAGTTGTTTGGTATTCGGGTCCTGGCGCAGATAAATGCCTATGCCGGTAAAAGTTCCGCTCAACTGCTGATTTTCGGCCTGGACCTGCTCAGGCGTCAGGAAGCGTGTATGCCCTTTATCTTTGAGAGAATCGACCATTGCCTGAATTGCTGCGTATGACATTTGCTTGTAGTTTACCGCTTTGCGATCAACATAGTTCTGATCCACCGCGTTCCACGCTTGCTGGAACAGGTGGGAGTACATCTGTGATTGGCTACTCTGCTGGAACGAGTCGCCGAAGAATTGATGGCTGAACCAGCCACCCAGGAAGGCAACGACAACAAGGGCAACCAGGGCGAGGATCTGTCCGAGCGCCAACTGAACGCGACGTCCGGGACCAGGGGGGAGCTGTTGCGCAGCTCTCTGTTGTCGTTGAGAAACATCGTTTTCAGCCGGTGGGATTGATGGGTATGGGTACTGACTGAAATCATTGAACGCTGGCTGTCTAAGAGGTGATGGGTTAGCATCCTGTTCTTCATACCAACGCGGATCATCGTATCTACTCACCGATTGCCTCCGTACGCACCGGTTTGCGGCGCGCTTTTGTATAGTACACAGCTTCTAATTGGATTAGCTCTATCTTAGTTGCTCAATACTGAAAAGTCAAATGCAGCCCTTTTAAGAGGCAGTAAAAAAGGGTATAGCTCTGAAAACTATACCCTTATAATGTTGCCGACCCCTGACGCCAGGATCGGTCGCTTCTTCTCACCCAAAACGGAACGCATGACAGGAGAAAACTTCTGCTATGGGGTCTCTGTCGCGTTACTGCTCTGAGGTGCATTGGTGCCGGTGGTTGGCGTGGCGCGGTTCTTGCCAGCGGGTGGGGCAGCCGGTTGTTTCTTTGGGGGCTCCCAGCCCGGAGCCCGAGAAACAATCATCGACATCATTCGGCCTTCCATTACAGGAGGACGCTCGATGGTTGCTATTCCCTTCAACTCTTCTGCGATGCCATCCAGCAATTTCCGACCAATGTCAGGGTGGCGCATATCGGGACCACGGAACTGCACGCTGACTCGTACTTTATCTCCCTCGGCCAAAAACTCCTGGATTTTGCGTGTTTTCACTTCAACATCATGATCGTCGGTACGCGGACGCATACGAATCTCTTTGAGCGTAATCGTCTTCTGATGTTTACGCGCCTCATTTTCTTTCTTGGCCTGCTCATATTTATACCGCCCATAATCCATCAGCTTACATACCGGTGGCATGGCGTTAGGCGACACCTCGACCAGGTCAAGATTCCTGTCACGGGCTATGTCTAGAGCGCGAATAGGTGGCATCACTCCCATCATTTCGCCGTTTTCATCGATTAAGCGCACCTCGCGCGCACGAATGCGTTCGTTCACCCGTGTTTCGCGTGTACGGTCGCTCCCTCGAAAGTCCTTGTTAATAGGCCGAACCTCCTCTTTATGCTGTGATGACTATACTGATTACAAATGGAACCTTGCAATGAACGGTACAAGTATACTACGCACAACGCTCGTTTGCAAGTGTGACTGAGACGGCCTCACAGCTTTTCGAATATCGCATCAAGTTGCTTCCTTGCTTAACAGAGCCTGCCTGCTGCTATCTATCAGTCCAGGCGGGCGTATCATTAGAGATAAAAAGTAGATAGCAAGTTTATTCTGCGAGCTCATTTATATATGAGCTTGAATTTCTGTTGCAAAATACGTTCCCTTCACAACGTTTTTTGTGGTATACTGTTAGGCACGACCAGTTTTAGGATATCAGCGATAGGGAATGCGTTGAAAGAGATGCCTGCGGGGCCGTTCTTTCTTCCTGCTCCATAACAGGGGCAGGATCTCCAGAAAGGATTTTGATATGAGCGGCAAGGTGGTCACCAGTCGTACATGGTCGTCTGCTTCCTTGCTTGAGGTGTTCCGTTTTTCTCCTCGTCCCAATCAGGCTCATAAGATTCGCTGGCGAGCCTGGGGAAGGATAGCATTTCAAGAAGCCATCCGCCTGGATAAGCCGATTTTCCTGATTATTTCATCTCCCTGGTGTCAGTGGTGCCATATTATGGATGAGACCACGCTCTCTGAGCCGAGCATCATCACCATTTTAAACCACGACTATATTCCTATCCGCGTCGATAGCGATTTGCGACCCGATGTTAACCAGCGCTACAACCAGAACGGCTGGCCCAGTGTGGTTTTGCTGACTCCTGAGGGTGAGATCCTCTGGGGAGGCGTCTACGTCCCTCCCAAGCAAATGCTCTATTACCTCGGCCATATCCGACGCTATTATAGCGAGCACCGGGAAGAGATCGCCGAGCAGGTCCAGGCGTTGAGGGAACGGCGCCTGACCAATGTGCTGACTCAAACTTTACCTCGTACCGGTTTGCGTCCACTGCTAGCCGAAGAACGCGTTGCCCTGGTGGATCTGCCTGCCGAAGCCGGGAAGGTACTGCGGGACCTCTACGATGCCGATTATGGCGGCTTTGCCATTCATCCCCACCTGAAATTTCCTCATCCTGAAGCTCTCGAACTCCTTTTGCGGCTAGCCAAAAACGATCAGCCCGACGCGCTGGAAATGGTGGATTATTCGCTGCGCCAGATGCGTGATGGCGGGCTATGGGATAAAGAGGATGGTGGCTTTTTCCGCTATTCGGCTGCCAGCGATTGGAGCACGCCTCATACCGAGAAAATGCTGGAGGAGAACGCGGCCATGCTACAACTGGTGTTGCTGGCGGCGCAGGCATCACAGAAGCAGGAGTGGTACGATCTGGCGAGACGCCTTTTACTTTACATCAATACGACCCTCTGGCAGCAGGATACGGGTGTCTTCAGCGGCAGCCAGAGCGCCGATGAAGAGTATTACGAGCCAGGACCATATTCCCGCGCCTCACGCACAGTTCCCCCCGTCGATAGGACGATCTATACGGCGTGGAATGCCCGCATGATCGCTTCTTACCTTCTTGCCGCCCGGGTGCTGCGTTACGAAGCTTTTGCCGTCATGGCGCTGCGCGCGCTGGACTATTTGTGCCAGCATATGATTCATTATGACGGCAGCGTCTATCATTATGCTATCAATAAGCAAGCTGAGCTGCCAGGGCAACTGGCCGATCTGGTATGGATGGTGCGCGCCCTGCTCGATGCCTATGAACGCTATGAGCGCAGACCTTACCTGGAAACGGCCATTACCTTGATGCATTTTGCCTGCCAGGAATTGCTTGATCGCCAGACAGGACTTTTCTTTGATTACCCTGAAGACGAGGAGGCTGTGGGACGCCTGCTCTTGCGAGAACAACCCCTGACTGAGAACGCTATTGCCGCCGAATGTCTGCTGCGCATGGCGGTATACAGCAAACGGCAAAACTTGCGTGATACCGCCCTGCTGGTGCTGTCCGGCTGCCTGGGCCAGTATCGTCGCACCGGCATTCACGGCGCAATTTACGCGTGCGTTGTGGCGCAGGCAGTCGAAAAAGGATGGCTGTAGGGAGCGATGGGCCGCTGGGGGATACATCGCGTCGCCCCCGAAGGCATTATCGCGTAAGTTGTTCATTTGCATTGATCACAGGGTAATTTTCCCCTGGAGCGTTCTGGTCAATTCGCTAACCACATCATAGCGCCCGAAGGAGGGCAGGAGATAGACGCCCTGCACCAGATCCCGCGCCTCCGCTAGCAACTCCTGGGCCAACTTCAACCCTTCTTCGTGTCCCCGTTCGCCAGCAGCTCGCATCCTCGCTCGTACCGGGTCCGGGATCGTTATCCCTGGCACCTCGTTATGCAGGTATTCCGCGTGACGCGAACTATGCAATGGGATGCAGCCGAGCAACATCGGGATAGCAGGTTTTCCCGCTCGCCTCAAGAAGCGTTCCAGGGGAGCCACTTCGTAGATTGGCTGTGTCATGATAAAATGCGCCCCGGCCTCGATCTTACGTTGATACTTCTCGATCTCGCGCTCGGTCTCCTCATCGGTCATATTCAGATTGAGCGCGCAGCCGATGTGGAACGAAGCCTGAGCGCCAATGGATGAGCCTGCCGCATCGTGCCCTTCGTTCATACCACGTAGCACCCGGATCAGGCCAATCGAATCGACATCCCACACGCCCGTTGTGTTAGGGTAAGCTCCGACCCGCAGGGGATCGCCGGTAAGCGCCAGGATGTTGCGGATACCCAGCGCGTGCGCCCCCAGCAGCTCCGCCTGCAAGGCCATCAGATTGCGGTCGCGCGTAGTAAAGTGGATGATGGTCTCAATGCCCAGGCGATCCTGGATCAGCCGCGTCAGAGCGATACAGCTCATGCGTACGCGCGCCATCGGGCTATCGGCGATATTGATGCAATCAACGCCAGCCTTTTGCAGCAACACGGCTCCCTCAAGGATCTTTGTCGGGTTCAGCCCCTTAGGGGGGTCCAGCTCAACGCTGACAACGAACTCGCCAGCAGCCAGCTTTTCCTGTAGCCGTGTTTTTGCGCCCTGCTGAGGCAGAATGACTTCTTCTTCAATCAACTTTACCACGGCTGGCTTGCTTTGCACTGGCTCCTTCCCTGGTTGCGTGGGAGCTTTTGCCGTCGCTGGCGTCAGTTGTATGCGCGCGCCATAGCGTTCGTCGAGGGCTTTGCGCATAGCGGCAATGTGGCGCGGCGTGGTGCCGCAGCAGCCGCCGATCAAGCGCACGCCTGCATCGACGAACCGCAGCGCGTAGTCGGCAAAGTAATCAGGCGTGGAGACGTAGAAGAAGCGGTTGCCGATACGGGCGGGGAGTCCGGCATTGGGTTGGGCCGAAAACAGCATGGTGTCTGGAGCCTCTCCCTGCTGTTTCACCGCTGCGATCATCTCGTTCAACACATCCAGCGTCGCGGCAGGCCCGACGCTGCAATTCGCGCCAATCACATCGACGCCAAGATCATTGAGGACGGCGGCAACGCGTGTCGCGGACTGCCCAGAAAGGGTATGTCCATCCTCGTAGAAGCTCATCTGAGCCACAATAGGCAGGCCGCCGATCTCTTTCGCGGCCAGCACCGCCTGGCGCAACTCTGCCAGGTTTGAGAACGTTTCGAGGATCACCAGATCCGCTCCGCCCTCCTGTAATGCGCCGATTTGTTCGCGAAAGATCGCGCGCAACTCACTCAAGCGGTGTTCATCGGGAGCCTGGAGCGGGCGACCGCTGGGACCGACGGCGCCTGCGACAAAGATGGGCAGCCCTGAGATTTCGCGTGCCTCGCGCGCTAGACGCGCGGCGCGCGAATTGATATCACGCACCTTGTCGCCCAGGTTATATGCTTCGAGTTTTGCGCGATTGGCCCCAAAAGTATTGGTTTCGATAATTTGCGCCCCCGCGCTAATATATTCCCTATAGATCCCTTGAATAAGTTCAGGCTGAGTTAGATTGAGCGCATCAAAACACTGCTCATACGTGATGCCTCGTGCATAGAGCAGGGTCCCCATTGCACCATCACAGAGTACCGGACCCTGACGGAGTTGCTCAAGTAATGGATGTTGCATAAAACCTCTCCCACCAATAGAATAATGGCTCTTAGTCTTTCTCATTGTACATCTTTTCGGGGTTCTATGAAATGTGGGAACGAGATTTTTTTACCTGTTTTGATGACGCATATTGCTTATAGCCATATAATTTGTTAACAAAAAGGACTCACGCCATTCAGCGGCGTGAGTCCTTTTTGTTCTTTATGTTTTATCTGCCGTTAATTTTAATGGTGCGAGCTTTGGCATGTTCGGCCTTCGGCAGGTTCAAGGTCAGAATGCCGTCATTATAGCTGGCTTCGACATGTTCCGCGTTGATGGGCGAAGGTAAAGTAAAGGATTGCTGATATTGACCAGACTGGAAACCGGTCCAATGGGCTGTCGCATTTTCAGGAACCTGGACTTTTGTCTCCCACTTCAAGGCCACGGTGTTTTGCTGAACGGTGATCTCGACGTTTTCTGGCTTCACACCCGGCATAGGAAGCTGGAAGATAAACCCTTCTGGGGTTTCAAACAGGTTGGCCCCTACACCACGACCACCAAAAGAACTGCTGAGACGAGGTGAGATAAAGCTGTCTTCAAAGAGACGATCCATAGCTTCGCGCAACGAAAGAGCTTCATTAAAAGGGTTGTAACGGGTAAGATTTGCCATTGTTCAATCTCCTTTTACTTTGTTATATCAGGTGGGCTTCACGGTTCCCACCTGTGAACATCGTAACGTTGTTTTCTTTAGTCTCATTGTAACCCGGGAATTGTTAGAGCAACGTATACGATATATAAGAAATTTGTTAGAAAGTTTGATAGCATAACTATCAAACTTTATCCACTCGACGGCTGGCCCGTATTCTGCTACAATGCGGACGGAGACGCAAAATATCTAATCTGAAGAGGAACGCAAAGTGACGGTCAAACAGCAACCGATATCAAAAGACATAGAATATCTCCTGACAAGAGGAGTCGCGCAGGTAGAGAAGGAGGCCGAGCTGCGCCGTTTGCTGCTTGAGGGCAACAAGGGCGAGCCGCTACGGGTCAAGCTGGGAGTCGATCCGACCCATTACGAGCTGACCATCGGGCATGCCGTCGTTTTCCGCAAGCTGCGCCAGTTCCAGCGTCTCGGGCACAAAACCGTCGTCGTCCTTGGCGACTGGACCGCGCGCCTGGGCGATCCCAGCGGGCGAGAAGAGGCGCGTAAGCCTCTCACTGCCGAACAGGTCAACGCTAACGCGTCTACCTACCTTGACCAGTTCTTCCGCATCGTGGATCGCGAACAGACCGAGGTGCATCGCCAGAGCGAGTGGTTCGACTCATTTACCCTGGCGGACGCCATCAAGCTGCTTGGATACAAGACGGTGGCGCAAATGCTGGAGCGTGACGATTTCTCGAAGCGGTACAAGAGCGGCGTCGAAGTCTACCTTGCCGAGTTTATGTACCCCTTGCTGCAAGGCTACGACTCCGTTGCCTTGCGCTCCGATGTTGAGATAGGGGGGACTGACCAGACCTTTAATCTTCTGGTTGGGCGCGAGCTCCAGCCAATTTTCGGACAGGCGCCGCAGCAGATCCTCACGGTCCATTTGATCGTGGGCCTTGACGGCGTTAAAAAGATGGGCAAGTCGCTGGATAACTACATCGCCATGACGGCGCCCGCTAAAGATATGTTTGGCAAGCTGATGTCGCTGCCTGATCCCGTGATGCGCTCGTACTTTGAGACGCTGACCGATGTGAGCAACGAGGAACTCGACGAATTTGAGCACAAAATGGCGCAGGGAACGCTTAATCCGCGCGATGTGAAGCTGCGTATGGCGCGTGAGATTGTGACCGAATTCCACAATGGGATTGCAGCTCAGGAGGCGGAGGAAGCCTTTGTTCGCCAGTTCTCCGAGCGGAAACTGCCAACCGATATCCCCGCTTATCATCTGAGCGAACCGAGGAATATCGTTGAAGTCATGGTGGATGCCAGGCTGGCTGCCAGCAATAACAAGGCCCGCGAGCTGATTCGCCAGGGCGGCGTCTCGATTTTTCCCAGAGGCGAAGAGAGCGATCCGGTGCGCATCAATGATGTGGATTACGTCGTTGACGCCGTTGAGGGCGTGATTATTAAAGTAGGGAAGCGGCAGTACATCAGGATTAGCAAAGCGTGATAGCTTCTATCGTGCAAGGAGGTTTCATTTATGCCACACGCGACGATTGGTGTGATTGGCGGTAGCGGGTTGTATCAGATGCAGAGTATGACCGAGGTGGAAGAGGTCAGGGTCTCAACGCCCTTTGGTGATCCCAGCGATGTGATTACGGTTGGCGACGTATCAGGCGTCTCGATGGCCTTCCTGCCTCGTCATGGGCGCGGACATCGCATTAGCCCGACGGAGATCCCCGTGCGCGCGAATATCTGGGCGCTCAAGAGCCTGGGCGTTGAATGGATCATCTCCGTGAGCGCCGTCGGCAGCTTGCGCGAGGATATCGCCCCGCGCGACCTGATTATCCCCGATCAGCTCTTTGATCGCACCAAAAGTCGCGTCAATAGTTTCTTTGAGGGTGGCATCGTTGTCCATTGCACCTTCGCCGATCCATTCTGCCCGACTCTCAGTGGGTTGCTGCTCAATTCGGCGCGCGAACTGGGAGACGTGAAGGTCCACCAGGGCGGCGCGTATGTCTGCATGGAGGGGCCGCTCTTCTCCACGCGGGCAGAGTCAAACGTGTACCGCAAGCTGGGGATGGATATCATCGGCATGACGGCCCTGCCAGAGGCGAAGCTGGCCCGCGAAGCCGAAATATGCTATGCCGTGATCGCCTGCGCCACCGATTATGATTGCTGGCACGATTCTGAAGAGTCGGTCACGGTCGAGATGGTCATCGGCAACCTGAGCGCCAACGTAGCCAACGCGCAGCGCATCCTCCAGGATGTCGCGCGCAAAATCCCCACGGAACGAACGCAGCTCGCGTGTGGCTGTGCTCATGCGCTGGAAACGGCTATCATCACAGATCGCAGTCTGATTCCGTCTGAAGCGAAGGAACGCTACCAGCTCCTGATCGGAAAATATATTTCTTGACAATTCTCGCGGACAGGAGTACAATAGAACCGTCCTGCGGAGGAAAAAAAGTTCTAAACGGGACGGACCGATTTTCTTCTGGTCCTGTCGGTTGGCGTAATTGGGTCCTGCGCGGCAGATGTTCATGAACCCCGCTAGGTCCGTGAGGAAGCAACGGTAAATGGACCTCTCTGGGTGCCGCAGGGGCGCCTGATTGCGCTAACCGGCAGGACCGGGCGAAAATCGGTTTTCTATGCCTTCTTCATTGGGGATGTCGTGGCCGTCATGAGGAGACACAGGCGGGAGTTATAAGTATGGCCTCTCAATCGCTTTACCGCAAATGGCGCTCTCAGACCTTTTCTGAGATGGTCGGCCAGGAAGCTATCATCCGAACGTTGAAAAACGCGCTGAACGAGGGCAAGCTGGCCCACGCTTACCTGTTTACCGGTCCCCGTGGCACCGGCAAGACCAGCACCGCCCGCCTCCTGGCGAAAACGCTCAACTGCCTCCATCCCCAGAATGGGGAGCCGTGCAACGCGTGCCAGCAGTGCCGCGAGATTACGGCAGGCAATTCTTTCAACGTGATTGAGATCGACGCCGCCTCTAATCGCGGTATCGATAGCATCCGCGAACTGCGCGAAAAAGTGATGGTGCCGCCGTCAACGGGGAAGTACAAGGTCTATATCCTTGACGAAGCCCATATGCTCACCACCGAAGCCTTCAACGCTCTGCTCAAGACGCTGGAGGAGCCGCCGCCCCACGCTATTTTTGTCATGGCGACCACCGATGTGCATAAGATGCTGCCAACGGTGATTTCGCGTTGCCAGCCCTTCAACTTCAAGCGTTTTACCACGCGTCAGATTGTGGACCATCTGAACTTTGTCGCCGAGCAGGAGCAGATCAAGCTGGAGCGTGGCGCGGCAGAATTGATTGCCAGGGCGGCTGCTGGTGGCATGCGCGACGCGCTGAGCATCCTCGATCAGGCTATCGCGTATTCCGGTCAGCACATCACGCTCACCCAGGTACAATCAATGTTGGGGGTAGCGGATCAGCGTGCCATCCAGAAGTTTATTGCTCACATTGCGCAACTGGATAGTCCGGGCGGCTTGCATCTAATCCACGATCTGGCCGATGCCGGAGCGGATTTGCGCCAGATTAATACGCAAGTAGCCGATTACTGGCGCGCCATGATGCTCTCTAAAGCCGGAGCGGATATCGCGGCGATTCTGGATTGCACCCAGGACGAGATCCGCGAAATCACCGAGATGGCCCGACAGTTTAAGCTCGAAGAACTGACCGAGTGCGCTCGCATCTTCGCGCAGAATGAGCTGATGCAAAAAAATGTAGCAACGCCCCAGCTTGGCCTGGAGCTGGCATTTCTAGCCTGCGTTGAGCTACATCGCCAGGCGCAGGGCGGACAGTCAGGCGCTACAACGGTTGTCAGCGCCCCATCTCCTGCCGTATCGCGACCTGCCCCTGTCCAGGAGCCGCCACGAGCCGCAGCGTCCACTTCTCAAGCTCGCCCTGTGGTCAAGAAAGAAGCCCCTCCCCCGGTTCCAACGGCGAGTGAAGATCCGCCCGCCAACTCATTACCCGATTGGGATGCTGTCTCGTATTCGGATGACGGCGAGCCGGTTGAGCCTGCCCCTGCTCTGACGGACGCCGCTCCACAGGAAAATGAGGCAGAGCGTATCGAGCCTGCTGAGATGGAGAGTGTCCCATCGTTGACCGTCCAGGAAGTCAAAGAACGCTGGGAATATGTCAAGCGGCGAGTCAGAACGCGCAAAGATGGGGCCAAAATTGCGGCTGTTTTGAATGGATACACGGTGGTTGGAGTGGAGCAGGCTGCCGGACTGCCATTAGTACTCATTAGAGCCAGCGCGAGCTTTCATTATACGGCCATCCAAAAAAGCGAGTATCATGAAAGCATAGAATGGGCCATGAAAGTTGAGCTGGGACAGGAGTGCCGTGTGCGGCTGCTCCCGCCGGACGCTGCTGGCTCGTCAATCAATGCGGGCAGTCGCTCGGCCAATACGATGATGACGATAGCGCCGCAGCAGCCAGCGCACCGCGAACGGCCAGTTGCCAAGCGAGACGTTCCACAACGTCAGTCTCCTCCACCACAACGCGGGCAGGATATATCGAATGCGGTGACTAGCGTATCGCTTCCTGGTGATAGCCCCCCGCCACCTCTTGCCAGAAATGGTGTCGTGAGAGAGAATACTGGTATAATCACTGATACATCAGATGCGGGCGCGAGTGTGGCAAAAGTAGCTGAAACTCAACGGGAGTATCTAAAGAAAAAGGCCACGAGCGATCCGGTTGTTCAAAAGGTCGTGGAGATGTTTAAGGCGGAAATCAAGGATGTTCATCCGAGATAAGGAGATACATATCACATGAACATGCGTGAAATTCAAAAGATGCAGCAGAAATTGGTGAAGATGCAGGAGGAGTTGGAGGCGACCCTCTTCACCGGAACCGCCGGCGGTGGCGCGGTAACCATCACTATGAGCGGCAAATTTGAAATTACCGATGTCAAGATCGATCCAGAGGCATTTAACGCGGAAGAGATTGACGAGCTGGAGGCGATGGTGAAAGCGGCTGCCAAAGATGCCTTTGACAGAGTACAGGGCGCGCAGCAGAAGCTTCTCAGTAGCGCCACCGGCGGCATGAAAATTCCAGGACTGTTCTAAATACCATGAGCGAGATAGCACCACCTGTAGCGGCGCTGATAGAAGAATTCTCGAAGCTGCCTGGCGTCGGCGTAAAAACGGCGCAGCGCCTGGCCTTCTTTATCCTGCGCAGTCCAAACGACCAGGCGCATCGTCTGGCCGAGGCGATTGTGCGCGTGAAAGAGAGCATTATCTACTGCTCGCGCTGTTTTAACATTACCGAAACGGACCCGTGTGTAATCTGTAGCAATGCCGGTCGCGATCAGGACCTGATCTGTGTAGTAGAAGAGCCTCTTGATGTGCTGGCACTGGAGAAGACAGGTGTCTATAAGGGCCTCTATCATGTGCTCCACGGCGCTCTTTCCCCAATGAATGGCGTGGGATGGAAGGATCTGCGGGCCGATGAACTCGTGAAGCGCGTCGCCACTGGCGATATCCGCGAGGTAATTCTCGCCACCAATCCAGGGTTTGAGGGCGATTATACCGCTCGCACTATCGAACGCGAGATTAAGAACGAGCTAAAGCAGCCCACGCTGCGCATTACGACGCTGGCGCGGGGCCTGCCCATCGGCGGCGATCTGGAATACGCCGACGAGGGAACCCTCAGCCGCGCCATCGAGGGCCGCCGCGAAATGTAGGGGCCTCCCACGATGAATCGGGGAGCTACAGCGCGACCTGCGCGATTGATCGCGTCCAGGCAGTGTTTGCGGGCTGGATTGCAAGACGTGGGTTTGCACCTGCCCAGGCGAGACTACCTAAATATAGGTATATTTGTCTGTCTGTTACTTTTGCCGTCCATTTTGCTTGACAGAGCAGATCAGGTATGGTACTCTTGTTCTACTTTTAGGAAATCATGAAGGGAGAGCATCGATTTCCGACTTTTCACCCATGCCGAAGAATATGCCTATGTAGGAACAATAGAACGGGAGAAACTTGTTGTGTCCTGCATTCACAAAAATCGTTAAAAGCAGCCCTTTTCGAGGGGGATTGAAAGCATCGCAGAAGGAGGAATGCAGGGTTGGGGATGCGGGATGGTTACCGTCCGGTTTGTAGCTCACGCCCTGTAGCAAAGACAACCGATGAGCAAGAAAGAAAAACCCACAGTTGATCGCAACGGCACTGCTGCTGTCGCTGCTGGCATGACTGAACGTGAGAAGGCTATAGACCTGGCGCTTACCCAGATAGAGCGTCGTTTTGGCAAGGGTGCGATTATGAAACTGGGAGACGCGGCAACGGTTCAGGTCGAAGCGATTCCTACCGGATCAGTTTCGCTCGATGTCGCCCTGGGCGTTGGCGGCGTACCGCGCGGACGTATCACTGAGATTTATGGCCCGGAGTCCTCCGGTAAAACAACGCTCTGCTTACACATCATTGCCAGCGCGCAGCGTGCCGGCGGCTACGCGGCCTTTATCGATGCCGAGCACGCGCTTGACCCATCCTATGCCGCTCGTTGTGGTGTTGATACCGCCAATCTGCTGGTTTCTCAGCCTGATACGGGCGAGCAGGCGCTGGAGATCGTGGACTCGCTGGTGCGCAGCAATGCCATTGATGTGGTGGTCGTGGACTCGGTAGCTGCTCTGGCTCCTCGCGCCGAGATTGAAGGCGAGATGGGCGATTCGCACGTCGGCCTCCAAGCTCGTCTGATGAGCCATGCCCTGCGTAAGCTCACCAGCGCCATCAACAATAGCAATGCCACCGTTATCTTCACCAACCAGTTGCGCGAAAAAATCGGCGTGATGTTTGGCAATCCCGAAACAACCTCCGGCGGTAAGGCGCTCAAATTCTACGCTTCCGTTCGCCTCGACATTCGCCGTACCGATTCGATTAAACTGGGACAGGACGTGGTGGGCAACCGTACCCGCGTGCGTGTGGTGAAAAATAAGGTGGCTCCGCCGTTCAAGACTGCCGAGTTTGATATTATGTACAGCGAAGGTATTTCGCGTGAGGGTGGCCTGATCGATCTCGGGCTGGAGATGGGCTTCGTCAAAAAGAGCGGCGCCTGGTTTACTGTGGGCGATATTCGTCTGGGCCAGGGTCGCGAAAATGCGAAGGAGTTCCTGCGTCAGAATAGCGACGTTGCCAGCGCCATCGAAGAGCAGATTCGCAGCAACATGGTTGCCTTCAAAGCCGGCGAGACCGAAGGGGTGGCGGATGAAGAGGACACCGAAGAGCTTAACGAAGAAGCATAATGTTGTCAGAGGGGTATGGCGCGAGCGTACCCCTCCTCTTTTTACATCTCCACATCGTTCATTTCCCCTGACATCCCAGATAGCTTTTGCTCCAACTCAGGCTGTTGCAGCCTGATCAATGGCGAACTCCCTACCTCCTGTGGTATATAACAAAAGAGTCTATTTGCTGTGCGGAATCAGAATATGTTGTCACATTCCGCCGCAAACTGAAGCAAACGATTGTTTGTTTGCGCAACGTTTTTGAAGCGCATATTTTTCGATTGTGCAGAAACACAAGGAGGGTTACATGGGCACTGCTACCTTTGACTTTTCTGGCGAGGTTGTCCTGGTGACGGGTGGGTCGCGCGGGCTGGGGCTGGAGATTGCCCAGGCATTTGGGGGAGCTGGCGCGACTGTGGTCATTACTGCTCGCCGGGAACAGTGGCTCAACGAGGCTGAGCAACTACTCAAAGGGCAGGGTGTTACCGTTCATTCCATGATCTGCGACGTGGCCGATCATGCTTCGGTGGAGCAGGCTGTCCAGCGAACCATCGATGCCTGCGGCAAAATTAATGTGCTGGTCAATAACGCTGGCCTGACCTGGGGGGCTCCGGCGGAGAGCATGCCGCTTGATCGCTGGCATCAGGTCATGGAGGCCAATGTCAGTGGCACATTTCTGATGTCGCAGGCAGTTGGACGACATATGCTCGAAGCTGGCAAGGGGGCTATCGTCAATATTGCCTCTATCGCGGGCCTGAGCGGCGGACAGCTAAACACGGTTGGCTACAATACCAGTAAAGCAGCGGTAATTAATATGACGCGCGCTCTGGCCGTTGAATGGAGCCAGCGCGGCGTTCGCGTCAACGCCATTGCGCCGGGAATGTTCAGGACCCGTATGACCGAAGCGATCCTGCAAAGGGCCGAGCCAGTCGTAGCCCAGAACACGCCGATGAAGCGCATCGGGCAGCCGGGCGAGCTGGGTCCTGCGGTCCTCTTCCTCGCCTCCGACGCCGCCAGCTATATCACCGGCCAGGTACTCGCCGTCGATGGAGGTAGATCGGCAGGCTAATTTGTCCTTCATGCATAAAGAAGCCCGGAACAGAGCTTCCGAGCTTCTTTGGCTATTTCTTTCATTACATTGTAGGTAGTGGCGGCTATCCGCCATTGGAGGGACTGCGCTCGTTTCGGCCTGCCATCAAACGTATGACACAGGTCATTAGCGAGATCGCTGGTGGTCTGGAGACGGGCTGGAGTCCCTGTCCGTTTTGCGGTAAGCGACAAGCAATACAGGTGTTACAGCCTGATGGATACCAGAGGCTCTATAACGAGTCATCCGGTAAATTCCCTCACAGATCTATGATAGTCATGACATGCCATGACTGTGCTACGAATGTCGTCACAACCGTTGAGAGTTCTTTATGGCTGCACCCTGCCGTCCAGCGTTTCAAGAGCATACATCCCCGGTCCTTTGTAGAACCTGAAGTCATTGTGGAATACGGCGGACAGAAAGCTATTCAGATCCGTTTGACCGACATCACCAGTGCCGCTCGACTGACACTGCTGGTTCAGCATAGAACACTTGATATTCTGGCAATCCATCAGAACTGATCTCCAATACTACTTGTATGATTGATTTAGACTCTTATGAGGAAGATGATGCAAAGTGATACTCTACCGGTTGAATGATAATGAGAGGTGTTCTTGCTTGCTAAGCAATTCGTGTAGTATGCGCAATTACTTCGCGATGATGGAAGGACACCTCTTGCTAGCAACTCTGGCCCAGCACGTCACGTTTGATCTCGTCCCGGGCCAGCAAGTTGAGCCTTCTCCGCTCAAAACGATTACGAGCCGTCCAAAGTATCCGTTAAAGATGGTTGTGCGGAGAAGAGCGAATTGAGTTTCGTCAGGTCCCCGCTTTCATCATACAGGCATGGACGCTCCAATCGCGAGTCCAGACACAGGCCCTACAAACTTTTCACCTCTATGGCGCCAGATCTCCTGCCCGTCGCTGGCATGCAGGGCATGCAGTGTTCTCTGCATATCGCCAACATAGACCATGCCAGAGGCAAGCACTGGTCGAGCACTATTGGATGCTACCACATGCGAACGCCAGAGCACCTTCCCATCGCTTTCTCGCAGTGCATAGAAACCATACGTTCCGCCGTTGACACCCGCGCCCACATACACTCTCTCATCACCTGCCACTAGCATCCCACCCAGGTCGCCACCTTGCACAATAGGCGTTTTCCACAGTTGTCTCCCATCGCTGGCATTAAACGCGTAGATGTCTCTGTGGGCACCCACGTAGACGATGCCGTGATCCACAGCGACATTAGTATAGTCGATAGCAGGGCTTCCAGTGGAAGCTTTCCACAGGACTTTCTTACTGACCACGTCCAGTGCATAAACCCCATCGATTCCTGTATTGTCATAGATCGTTGTGCCTGCGGCTGCAGGCCGTGTTGATGTGGCGTTCCTTGAGTACGCCAGATCCCACAGCTTTTTCCCTGTACTCTCCTCGATGGCGGTCAATGTCCCTCCGGCGCTGTATAATACACCGTTTATCTCTACTTCACCAGAGCCCCCTTGCCGTAATTCGCTGCCATCGCTTGCCCTGAGAACATGCGTTTGTGTCTGGCCACTGAAGCCAAAGGGGTCGCTGTGGTAGGCACAATAGGTCACGATTGTCTGCGTGGCAAGAAAGCACCTACTAAAGGCAAACTGTCCATCCTGGTGGCTCCAAAGTTCCTGCCCATTGCTGGTACGCAAAGCCCTTACTCCCCCTTCATTATTGGCAAAGAGGACGCCATTGACGACGATGAGCCCTTCAACCCCCACTCCAAACTGATGGCTCCAACGTTGATGGCCATCGCTGGCTCGTAAGGCGTAAACGGCATAATCGCCACCACTGACATAGATGGTAAGTTGAGAGAGTGGCAGATGGAAAATGTCCGCCTTTGAGGAATTTAACAGGGGGCTCATCTGCTGAGAGGATGAGCCGCAAGCAACAAGCCAGAGCAGCAGAAAAAGGAAGAGGAAAGGGAATCTCCTCCCGGGGGGAAAGCGATGGACAAAGGTAGAAATGTTCATGATACCAATCCTTTCAGTCTCTTGCCAGAGACGCTGGTCAACATGGCTGTTTTCTCAGGTAGAGGTGGATGTAGAAGCTTCAAACACTTCTTAAGTAAACAAGTATAGCCACTGCTGTTGAGTAAAGAAGTGTCAAATGCCCTATTTCCTCGAAACGTGCTCTCAGCTTATCGCTTGAGGGTCCGAAGCAAGGTTAGAAAGGACGGGGGAGATGAGCAGTGCGCAAAATGGGTCAGGAAATTTTCCTTCCAGGATGGCTCCACTGAGGTCTGCGCAATCAGCGAAATTGCGTAAGAGCCCATATCTTCGTCAGTTTTGACTCATGACGCATAAAGGCCCGTTTCGTTTATGCATCAAATGACCGTAATCTCAACGTAAAAATACTACCTCGCCCGGGCGCGCTCTCAACTGCAATCGTGCCACCAAGTGCCTGCGTAATGCTCTGCGCGATAGAGAGCCCGAGACCGCTGCCGCCGCAGTCTCGCGTGCGGGCGCGGTCCGCTCGATAGAAACGCTCAAAAATGTGCGGCAGATCCTCCGGCGCAATGCCAATACCCGTATCGTTTACCTTCACCACGGCCCAATCATCGGCAACATCAAGCGAAAGTGAGACTGTTCCCTCGTATGGCGTATACTTTAATGCATTATCCACCAGGGCAATTAGCACCTGCTTGACCTGGTCAGCCTCTCCATGAACCTTAACCGGCGTAATATGCTGGAGCAACAGGCGCGGCCCTTTGACTGGCTCCCCGTGATGCTCGCCCTCCCCAAAGGCGCGGTACTGGCGAAACACCTCAAGCAGCAAGCTATCCAGATCAACTTCCTGTGCCCGAGCATTTTTCTTATAGCCATATGGAACAGCCTCATCAGTCGCATTTGATGCTGGTATGCCATCGTTTTCCCTGGAAGTACGGGGAGATTCGTCGGCGTGGGCCAGGAGTAGGAGGTCGTTGACGAGACGGCCCATACGCTCGGCTTCGGTGCGGGCGTCGATTAGAGCTGCCTGCACTTCCTGTTGTGGCAGGTCGGGAGCTTTTGCCAGCAGATCGAGATTGCAGCGAATAGAGGTGATGGGGGCGCGCAACTCGTGCGAAGCGTCAGCGACGAAGCGTTGCTGGCTCTGGTAGGCTTTCTCCAGACTTGCCAGCATTTGATTAAATGTGGTAGCCAGGACCGCAAACTCGTTTTTGCCCAGCAAGGGTTTGTGTATTACGCGGCTGCTGAAATCGCGCGAGGCGCTGATGCCCTGCGCTGTTTTGCTCATGCGTCGTACGACAGTAAGCAGGCTCCAACTGATCAACCAACCCCCTGCGAGGGCAAGGACCATTACCAGGATACCGCCGTTCAGGAGCAGCATGCGCAAAGGTACCAGGTTATTTTGTAAGTGCTCGATATCGGCCTGGGAACGGGCGGTTTGAATAATGTGGCGGCTATTGCCACAGGCATTATTGATAACAGTGTATACGCGGATATGCTGGCCGGAATAGGTGACGGTGCTATAGAGGCCGTCTGAGGGGCTTGCTACAGTGGAAGGATTGTTTAATAATCGCTGGATGGCCTGTTGATCAAAAGGTATTGGCAGGGGAGTAAGTCCCTCCACAGTGGATTGTGTATAGTCATTGGGGTTACCCATCGTGGTAGCAATAGGATTGAGCTGATCGTCTAAGACTTCAATAGCGACTCCACCAGTTCCCAGACCGTCAACGCTGGGAAGAAGGACGGGACCTTGTTGACCAGGTGGAGGTGTGCAGAACAGGAATTTTCCCAGTTGGACGCTTGCTGCACGACTGCTCAGCGTTTGATCAAGGTCCTGCAATGCCTGCTGCTGCGCCTGATTGTAACGCTGCTGCGCCTGACCATAGGCAGTGCTGCCGAAGAACCAGAGCGCCGCTCCCAAAATAAACGCATAAAAGAAGGTGAGGCGAAGGTGGAGAGGAATGTACATTAGCTTCTGCCTCCTACTCGGCGAGGCGCAGGACGTAGCCCGCCCCGCGTATCGTCTGGATCAGCCGTTGCTCGCCCTGCTGCTCCAGTTTGTTGCGCAGGTGCTTGATATAGACCTCCAGCACATTTGGGCCGCCCTCGAAGTCATTGCCCCAGATGCGCTCCATCAGCAGCCCGCGTGTGAGCACGATACGCGGATTGCGCAGGAACAGCACCAGCAGCTCGTACTCGGTTGTGCTCAGGTCAATGACACGCTGTCCTCGTCGGGCCTGGCGCGTGGCGGTATCCAGCTCAAGCTCCTCGAAGCGCAGGATTTCGCGGCTCACTGCTGAAGGTTGTTGTCGCCTGAGCAGGGCTTTGACGCGGGCGAGCAACTCTTCGAGCGCGAACGGCTTGACCAGATAGTCATCCGCCCCCATTTCCAGCCCGGTCACGCGGTCTTTGACCGTATCGCGCGCCGTGAGCATCAATATCGCCACCCGGTCATCGGCTGCTTGCAGGCGACGGCAAACCTCCAGCCCATTGATGCCGGGCAGCATCAGATCAAGAATGACCAGGTCCGGCGCTCTGGTGCGTGCCAGGACGAGCGCACTCTCGCCATCCGCCGCCGTGGAGACCTGATAGCCCTCATAAGCAAGCGTGCGACGTAAGGCGCTCGTAACCCGACTTTCATCATCTACGATAAGAATATGTGCGTTCATCATGATTGGTAAATCAACCGTTTACCCATTCGATCCCCCAGGGCGTTTGTACGGGGTCTGAGACGATCCGCTGGAACTGTCCTGATGTGGTATCGATTGATATAATACCACTTGTGGGATGAACAGCATATAAGTTCCGGCCATCGGTACTTAACGCGATGCTGGTAAACGCCTGCCCTGTCGCGTAATGGGCCTTGATGGTAAGATTGGTCGTGCTGGCGGCCCAGATGCCGTCAATGCCCGTAAAGTAGAGTGTGCTCTGATCGCGGTCCAGAGAGAGAGTGGCCCCGTTATAAAGCGCCTCCGCCTGATTGCCGGCGGTATTGCTCTTGCCTGGGTCGAAGTGGACCGTTCTGACAAGATCATCACTAAATGCGTCCGGGTCCGATGTATTGATCTCGCTAATGACCCCGATTGCTCCATTCGCCGCGTAAAGCGTCGAGCCATCAGAGGAGAGCGTCAGGGTATAGTAACGCAGGTCTATGGATTTGCCGACGGGAAGATCGATACAGCGCGCGCCTTGATAGTCGCTTGCCAGCGGAAGAATATGGATAAAGGCCCTGTTGCTGGCTGTATTGGTGTAAAGCGTATAGGCAATCTTGCCATCGGGTGAGATTTGACGCGTCAGCGGGTTGCCGACCATATTTGGGTCAAGATCTTGTTTGTCAACAATGGGGTAGGGCGCGAGCTGCCCCTGATCAACCTGGTAAAGCCGTACGGTATAATGTCCTGCTGCATCATTGTGACGTTCGAGCAGGTAGATCCTGCTGCTGTCGGGCGAAACCGCGTCCAGGTCAAAGCTTCCGTTGAGCACGATAGTCTTCGCGACCTTGCCCGCCTGGGTATCAATAAGAACGATCATGCTGTCTGGCCCTGTTTGTACAGGCTGGCGCAATGCCAACCAGTGACCGTCCGCCGATAGAACAGCGTTGGCGTAGCTCTGCCCGGTGGTCGAGTAAGCGCCATCTATCGTCATCGAACGAATCGTTGCTCCCGTGAGCATATTTGTGACTGTGATGACCGTCTGCCTGCCCTGTTGTATGGCTGTGTAGATACGACGGTGATCCTGTGAAAACAACCCTGTTGGCAATGTCATCGACGATTGGGGGCTATGGTTGCCAGGATGTAACGTGACGATCCTCTGACCGGCGTTTGTGGTGTAGCCGTCAAGGATGTACAGGCTTTCGCCTCGCGGTGTGGTCGAAGTATTGGTCTGACCTCCTGGACCGCAGGCTGCCACAAGCGTGAGCAGCAGCCCGATAAAAGCGGTCAGCCAGAAATTGCTTCTCTTTCGCATTGTGTATAACCTCGCTTTCGCTGCGCATACTAAGTGGAGTGATAAGTAAGGTATAGCTGAGTGTGCTGAAAAAGAAATAAAATGATTCTGAATTACAACTGAATTCAATTTGGTTTTTAGCACATCCTCTCGTAATACTTAGTATGGGGTCTTTTGCGATGCAGGAAGGAGATCAAAATGCAGTCAAATAATTTTGCAAGGGAGAAAGAGGTCGAGACCCATATGAAGGAATATGAGACACTGAGAGCCGAAATAGGCTTCCGCCTGGATGCCCAGAGTCAACTTGCAAATATTGCCCTTCTTCTCCTCGGGGGTATTACAACTATCTCTGTTGCTCTGTTTTCTCTGAATGCTGGGACATTGAAACTGACAATCCCGCCGATCTATCTCATCTTTACGCTCCTCATTTTTGCTCTTCTTTTTACCTCGCTTGCGCTAGCGTTCTTGAGGCAGCAAGTAGAGCTTGGACGTCTGGCTACCTATTGCCATCAATTTATCAGGCCCAGAGTAGGTGAACTTTTGGGGCTGGGAACTGCAGATAGTATCTTGCAATGGGATCATTGGCATGCAAAGCAAGCAGTTCCTTCCAATACTTTTCATCGGTTCGTAGCAAGTGTATTTATGTTTTCACAACTCGCGGTGATGGTTATTCCTGCACTAGTAACACTCCTGGTCAGTGCTTCAATTTACATCTCCAGTTTCCCGATCCTCCCGGACTACTTGGACAAGTGGATTGCTCTTGGTCTTCTCTTTTTTGATCTGGGTTATTTGGCCTTACTTGTCCCTTGTGGTCAGAGTGCATTACGTGCTTTCACCGAAATTGGCTCCTCGTTAGAGTTTTCTTTGCTCAGATCAAAACGGAAGTAAAGTGACTGTCATCGTCGCTGCTTCCACGCTTTGCTGCTACATGTAAATCGCTCCGGCTGTTCCTGCACGTTCATCTGCGCTTGTGCAAAAATCTGTAGGGCACTTCTACGATTTGAGCAGATAAGACAATGGTCGGTAAGTTCCTGCACCAATTCATAAAAAAGCATCCCCAAAAATAGAGGATGCTCTTTCAGATAGCGCGGTCAAAGTTAATCCAGCTCGTTTTTAGTGGAAAGACGGCGTACCCAGATAAATGTGCCGACGGCAGCCAGTGCGAGCGCGACAACAGGGATAAGCAAACGGAATTTCTTCTGCTTTGGCTCAATCAAATCATCTGGCTGATCAACAATCTCGATTTTCTCCTGGATCGTATCTTTCAGAGCATTAGCCATAACAAGACTCTCCTTTCTGGGAATAGCGATCAAATATGTGCCTCCGCCCGCATAGTGAGAAGACTCGCTACGCTGTTGGAAGCACAAAATTAAAGTATTTCCTTCGATACCTGCGAGTATCTTTAGGGCGAATTGCTGAACGGTAACACTTTTATTATACCCCAGGGGTTATTATCATTTTACCAAACTGCTCCCGGCTCTCCATCAGTCGGTGCGCTTCGTCAACCTGTGCAAGCGTATAGGTGCCGTAGACAACCGGATGGAAATGTCCCTGTGCCACCAGTTTGAGCACGTCGGCGAGATCCTGGCGCGTGCCACCGTAGGAGCCAATCAGCGAAACCTCTTTGGCGAAGAGATTCCAGAGGTTGACCTTGCCGTCGTTACCCGTTGTTGCTCCGCAGGTAACGAGTCGTCCCTGGCGCGCCAGAGAAGCGACGCTCTTCTCCCAGGTCTGCTCGCCGACGTGCTCGACGACCACATCAACGCCGCGTTTGTTCGTGATGCGCCGCACTTCCTGCAAAAAATCCTGCTCGCGATAGTTAATAACTTCGTCAGCTCCCAGTTTACGCGCTTGCTCGACTTTATCGGCGGAGCCTACCGTTGTGATGACGCGGGCGCCGCTGAGTTTGGCGATCTGGATGGCCGCGCTGCCAACGCCGCTACCGGCTGCGTGAACCAGTACATCCTGTCCGGGGCGAAGTGGCACGCGTGTGGTCAGCATATGCCACGCGGTAATGGCTGCTAGCCCCACCGCTGCCGCCGACACGTAATCGACGCCTGTTGGGAGAGGCACAATGCTGGATGCCGGGACGCGCACGTATTCCGCGTACCCTCCCTGGCTGCCCAGGCCGACGATATCGCCTTTGAGGCAAAGCACCTCTTCTCCTGAGCGGCAGAACTCGCACTGACCGCAGAAGAGGTAAGGCGCGACGGCCACCGCCTGCCCCACGCTCAGGCCGCTGACCGCATCCCCGACGGCGGCGATCTCGCCCGCGACCTCCGAGCCGGCAATATGCGGCATTGGCGCGATCTTCGTGCGGCCCGTTCGCGAATAAATATCCAGCCTGTTCACGCCGCAGGCATGGACTTTTACCACCACATCGCTCAGCCCTGGTGTTGGCTGTGGCATTTCCTCGACGCGCAATGCGCTCTTATCACTCTGTTCATGAAATACAGTCGCTTTCATTCAACCTCCATGAGTATCAGGATAGACTATCCTGGAAAACAGGTATCTGTCAGTGAGTTGTTTTGTTAGAGATAACACGCTTTATTGTATGGAATGGGGTGAGAAGTTGCAAGAATCCAGGTCGTAGTCTGAAAACCTCCCTCATCTCTTTGAGGCTGTTATTCTTTTGCATAAAGGTTACGAAGGGCTTGAAAAATGTTTGTCAGTGAATCTTCGATCTGGTTCGCGGTATCAATAACACATCCTCCATCGTCAAACTCCTCAAAGCGCGGCTCCCACTGTTTCCATTCCTCCCAGGAGGTAATCTGAAATTCAGAGACTGTGCCTTTGCGGCTCTCAAGGCGATGCTTTTGGAGCTGCGGGGAGCACTGGCAATGAACCACCAGCATGGGCACATGGAAGGAGGCCGCCAGTTGACGGGCCTGCTCGTAGGTTCTGTAGTACGTAAGCGGGGTATCGATAACCAGGCTGAGTCCAAGCTTGAGCTGTTCGCGGGCCAGAGCGAAGATCATCTCGTACGCCAGGTGCCCGACCTCGGCATGATTGCCCAGAATGTTGACTATCACCTGGCGTATCACATCGCGGTCAATCAAAGGGATATGCAACGTTTTAGCGATTGCGCGCGCAATCGTACTCTTCCCGGTGCCAGGATATCCACGCATGACGATGAGTGTATTTGCAATTTGCACGGATCATCTCTCTTCTTTGGAGCAAGCAGCCTTCTGTATAATTAGTATAATCAGGGCGCATAATGGGGCGGCCCGAGAAAAAAGCTTGACGGACCTGAGCTGGCGCGCTATGATCCAGATATCAACACAAAGAAGAAGGTGTCTGACTGGCGTTATGATGAAACAATTGCGGGGGCGTAACCTCAAGCATCCAGGGTGTCTGATCGGGATTACCATTGGCCTGACCTTAGGAATTATCATTGCGGGCGTGATGGCCTCTGTGTATAATATTGCGCTCAACACGATTTTGCTGACCTGGCTCGGCCTCACGGTGGGGCTTGGCGCCATTGGCTGGATCGCGGGGGATCGTCTCTCTTCAAGGTTTCCCGCGCTGGAGGAGGAAGGGTCCACGCCGGAATCCTCTACTATTCCACCATCCTCATAATGTGATGTATTTGTGATAGATGTGTTTATTAAAAAGCTGGCTATTTGTATAGAAATATGCTATAATTCGTCTTGCAAGAGCAACGTTGCTCAAGGGCGATGATGCGCTATCATAAGGATGACGTATCGTCGTGATATCTTCACCAGATACGATAATCCCCTGACGTGCTGTTTTATAGTTCATGTTGAGCAGTTCCAGTGATTCAGCACAATTTAGGAGGAACCCCTCATGCAAAACGAATTCCGCCGACCTATCTCCGTTGATTTTGCCCCTCGTGGTAGTTTTTGCGAATGGTGCGGCAAACCAGCAGAAAGGCAGCTAACCGCCATTGGTGGAACCTATCACAACGAAAGCGGCTTATTCTGCCGTTCCTGTGGCGAGCGCTTCTCGCAGGCGGTTATCAACTCTCTGCGCATCCCCACCCTGGTTCAGATGGAAGCTCGCTAAAACATCGCCGAACCGGGATGAATGATTATTGGTTTTGCCAATAAATAAAAATAACCAGAGCCAATTCAGCGGCTCTGGTTATTATTTAAGCGTATTACGCGTAGCGTTCGATGTACTGTTCAATGTTGAACGGTTTGGCCCGCTCAGCGAGCTGATGAGCGGCTTCGTCCATCGTTGGTCGGTCTTCTTTATAGAAAAGGCCAATATACTGCTTTTCCGTCTCCATAGCCAGCGCTACCGCTTTGGCGCGATCACTGGTATCGTGGTCGGTTGGGATGGGCGTCACGGAAGCATCCCAGGCATCGAAGGTATGGAAGAACGTCGGGCAAGGGCTCAGAGCATGAATAAAAGAGAAGCCTTTATGCATAATGCCTTGCTCGATCAGCGCGGCGAGTTCCTTAGGTTTGGCCGAGTAGCCACGGGCCACGAAGCTCACATTTAAGGAGAGCAGAGTAGCAACGGGGTTAAACTGCGAAGCCAAGAGGCCATAGGGCGTTGACTTGGTCACATGACCATGCGGCGATGTGGGGGAAGTCTGGCCCTTTGTGAGTCCATAAATCTCGTTATCCATGACAACAACAGTGATATCGATATTGCGCAGGGCGGCGTGAATAAGATGGCCTGCCCCGATGCTAAAGAAGTCACCATCACCGCCAACGGCAACGACAGTGAGGTCAGGTCGAGCTAGCTTCAATCCCTGGGCAACAGGCAATGCGCGTCCATGCACACTGTGGAATCCGAAGGTCTTCATAAAGTGTGGGAAGCGGCTAGAGCAGCCGATACCGGATACCACCACTGTCTGGTCTGGGGCCAGCTTGAGGCCGGCCAAGCCGCGATACGTGGCGTTGAGGACACCGAAGTCGCCACACCCTGGACACCATGTCGGCTTAACCTCGCTCTTGTAATCTTTCGGTGTGGGATTGATGACCATCTGTGTCATGATTAACTAACCTCCTCGATAGCCCGTAGGATCTCGCCGGCGGTAAAGGGGATGCCGCCGAACTTGTTCACACGAATCGCTTGTAGCCCATATTTTGCACCCAGTAGATTAGCCAGTTGCCCGGAGTAGTTGCACTCTGGAATGATGACCTTTTGTACTGAGTGGATGAAATCGCGAATAGTACGATCTGGCAGCGGCGAAAGGATCTTGAGATGTAATGCTGCCGCTTTGTAGCCTTTGGCGCGTGCGCGGTCAATGGCCTCCTGGATGGTGCCCTCGGTTGAGCCCCAGCCGATCAGGCCAATGGTTGCATCCTCGTCGCCATAGCGTTGTGGCTGAGGCAGCTCTTCCGCCGCGGTATCGAGCTTGCGGAAGCGTTTTTCCATCATCGCCGTATGATCTTCCGGCTCGTAATCGGGGTGCCCCTGCTCATCGTGTTCCAGGCCGGTTGCGACGTAGCCAATTGCCCCGGCTCCCGGCGTGCTGATAGGCGAGATGCCGCTGGCGGTATAGGCGTAGCGAGCGTACTCGTTGGAGGTCGCGGCAGCTCCGACCAGCGTTTTACCGTTTGCGCCATTGCCGTTAGCGGCGTGTATGTCAAACTCGGCGCGGCTTTGCAGCGGCAACGGTCTGAAAATGTCGCTATCGACGCTCTCCACGCGTGCTGTCAGTGACTGGTCAGTAAGAAACAGCACCGGCATCTGATAGCGTTCGGCCATATTAAAGGCCAGGATGATCAGTTCGTAGCAGTCCTTAACATCCGCGGGCGCTACAACCATGCGCGGCGTGTCGCCATGTCCGGCGTTCAGCGCGAAGCTCAGGTCGGATTGCTCCATTTTCGTCGGCATGCCAGTGCTCGGGCCAGCGCGCTGCGCATCGACGATGACGGCGGGAAGTTCTGCCATTGATGAAAGGCCGATAAGTTCAGTCATAAGAGAAAAACCGGGGCCGGAGGTCGCGGTCATGGCTCGTACACCGCCATAAGAGGCGCCGAGCACGGAGGCAAGGGCCGCCATCTCATCCTCCGCCTGTAAAAATGTGCCGCCGACCGCTGGCAGCTCCTTTGCCATACCCTCCATAATATCGCTGGCAGGGGTGATAGGATAGCCTGCAAAAAAGCGACATTGAGCAGCCAGGGCGCCTGCTACTAAGGCTTGATTGCCATTAAGCACAACGCGGTTGGCTTTCTCCACAGGGCCGAGAACATAGGGATCGTGTTTAGAAAGCTTTTCCGTAACATATTTTTTTGCGGCCTCCAGGGCCAGCAAATTTTTCTCCATCAGCGTTGTGTTGGCTTTGCGCGATTTGGAGAGTTTTGACTCGACAACCTGCACGATGGCCTCTAGAGGCGGTCCGAACAGGGCAGAGATCGCGCCGAGCATGACCATGTTCTTTGTCTGGAACAATTGGATTTCTTTCCGGGCAATCTCGTTGAACGGAATAGCGTAGGTAATGCAATCGCCGGTCTCAGGTGTGAAATCAGAAGGATCGTAGATGAGCACGCCCCCGTGACGTAGATCGCCAATGTTGCGATCATAGGCTTCCTTGTTCAGGCAAATGAGCACATCAGCGTAGTCGCCCATCGACTTCACAGGTTTGTTGCTGATGCCAACCTGGAACATACAGGGTCCGCCGAGGATCTCGGCAGGGAACGTTCTGAAGGTATAGACATAATACCCCCAGCGGGCAGAGGCCAGGGCAAGGATATCACCACCTGATATGGTACCTTCACCTGACTCACCACCGATACGGATTGTTACTGTGACTTCATTCTCCATCGAATGCCCCCTCGAAAAATGTCAGACCGCGCCATGCGTCTGGATATGGCGCGGTTTCGTTAAAAGCGGTCTCGCTTTGTCGGGGAGATCTGCTACTGGACGTACGTACCAATCTCTTCTGAGCGAAAAACGAGATATCCATCTCGTGCATTTTTATTCTTCTACCACTTACCAAACAGCGGTGAAACATGATGTATGCCCGCTTCTTTCCGGTCCTCTTTCCCACTGGTTCTTGATAAAGCACCCTGGTTTGTTGAGTTGATTACCAGTAGGATCAGACAGAACTCGCACTTGACTTCTGCTATTATAGCACACTTCGGCGAAGTGAGCTAAGTAAAAATATGATTTCTTCAGATTATAACCGCATAGTCCTATGACAATATTCCCATTTTGCCTCTTGTTTATCACCAATGCGCTAGATGCATAAAGGCGAACCAGTATGGTATACGCTGGTTCGCCTTGATTTTAGCAGGCAATTTTTAGCTAGATGCTGCATCTACCCTTATTGATTGTCATAGTCTCTGCTCATCTGCTCTGACTCGTTCCTCTGTCGGGGTGAACGCATCTGAGAAGCAGGTGTCACGGTTATGGCATCGTCGTACTGAGAAGAGACAGTGGTGCTGTCATTGTAGCGAGGAGTAATCGTCACATTACTTAACGTATTTTCTCCGCGTGCCAGCCACCTCTGAGCAGATTCGCGTCCGCCGAGCCCAAATGCCAGCGCGAAGGCCAGAGCCAGCGCCCCAATGATAGCTGTGAAGCAGATTGCTCACGGTTGTCAGACCCAACGTATCCACAGCGGGAACCAGGAAGACCAGGAAAACGAACCAGAAGACGATCTTACCCAAAAGACCAGCCGCATCCATGCGCACATTCATCCTCTGCTCAAAACGGCTCAGGCCAATGCGCGTCGCCATGCGGTCAAAGCCAACTTTCCTTTCGATGCACTATGCTATCTGCCCTCGACAAGAGTAAATCATGTGCCGGATTATTCTTGAGTATAGTGTGACATGATATTACAACCATAGACTGTAGGGACAGGGCTAGCCCCTGCCCTCCAACGACATACTATTTTTATCTCGGGGAAAATTGCCGCTTTTCCCTCTTCCCAAAACTGCCGAAGTATGCTACAATCGTTGCACACGGGCCCATAGCTCAGCGGTTAGAGCAGTCCGCTCATAACGGATTGGTCGCTGGTTCGATCCCAGCTGGGCCCATTTACAACTCGTAGTCCTTCGCCCACCGCACATGCTTCGCTTGATTGTTCTTTGCTGGTAGCAGTCGAAACTTTGCTTGATTAGTGCCAACCTCATCTACCAAAATGAGATACACCTTATTCAAATCCTCGTTGTATACAGCGAAATAGTCGCACTGTCCTCGATAGTGTCGCCATTCCCTTCTCTGGCCGTTATGATTAGCTGTTTTAAATACAAGTACTGCACCATCCTCCTCAATCCAACCTGTCTTACACTGTATGCGCCAAAACTGCCCGTCAGTATCTTCGATGACCAGGTCAGTTCGCTGGTTTCCCCCATAGGGAGTGAAAACTGCATAACCAAGCTGCAAAAAGCGGGTGATAATAGCTGATTCGCTAATCTCCCCTATGCTATTGGTATCACGCTTCCCTTTCCCACGTAATCCCATGTATTCCTCCTTCACCACATAAACCCTTTGTACGTTTTAACAACTGTAATGACAACACATATGCTGTAAGTAAGCGTTAAAGCATTCTTACTTTGCTCACGGGTATTGCATCGCGACTATACTATATCTATTCACCCGATAGCCGACTTTTCTTCAACAGAGGTTTAGCCCTTACGGGGGAGGAAAGTGCAGGAAGAGAATTTGGCGTTTCACCAGGAGAGGTCGGCTCCTCACTGTTACTTTCTATCTCGGCGTCGGTGTCGCGATCACGATTTTCTGCCTTCTGCTGTTGCGCCTGAACGCCTGGTTTCTTATCGGCGTGCTCTTTCTCCTTACCCTCTGGTGGCTGCTGCGATTTAGTCAGAGGGGCCGGACCGCTCGCCTTTTTCTCAACAATTGCTGGCGTCTCCGGTGGTTTGGTAACAGAAGTTGGAGGGGTCGCCATTGCCTTCTCAATTTTAGGCGTCTCCGGCGGCCTGCCAACGGAAGGTGGAGGTGTTGCTTTTTTCTCCTCAATCTTTGGCGTCTCCGGCGGCTCAGTCACCGGGGACACACGTTCCTCTTTATGCAGTACCTGGGTATTCTGCGTCTCAATGGGAGCAGATGAAAGAGCTGCATCTTTCTTTTTAACGCTTTGCGGTTTAGCAGAGGGCAGAAGCGTCGTGTCTTTCTCTTCGATCTTTTGAGAGCCTGGGGAACTGGAGACGGCAGCCAGCAGGGTTGTATCTTTCTCTTCGATCTTTTGCATAGCTGGAGAGCTAGAAACGGCAGTCAGCAGGGTTGTATCTTTTTCGGCAACGCTGTGCTGTGTTTGCGCGTGAGCCACAGCAGGTAGAATGGTGGTTGCCGCCTGCTCAATCTCTTTTTTGTGAGACTTGGAGGTGGCGCCTTGTCCAATACTCTGTATTGGCCGCTGGTTGGCGGTAGCAGGGATGACGGTGGTGGCGGCCTCTTCCAGGCCCCAGGCTGCTTTGCGGACACGACTGGGGGGCTGAGGCGTGCTCGCCTTTACCACCTCCTGTTGCTCTCCGACTTTGCCCTTGAGCGCGGCCAGCGCCATTGTCTCGCTCTCAGCGATGTCATCGCTCTGTTTTTGGGTAGTAGCAATGCCAACGATGGGAAGCTGCATGATGAGCTGAGCGATGGAGCAGGTAAGCGTCAGCAGGACCAGCGTCGTCAAGGTATTTACAGGGGACCAGTGTTTCGCATAGAGCAATGCACCGGCAGCGATTGACGCGACGGAGAGGCTGAGAGCGACCGCCAGAGAGAGTTCGATAGCAAGATCGTGAAGGCGTAGAAAGCGCACAAGCGCCATCCCCGG
>DATGMF010000002.1:0-14434 GCA_035293765.1 Ktedonosporobacter sp. | reverse complement strand
CAGCACGACCCAATTCTTCCTCACCGATGCGCTCGGCAGCATCATCACCACGTTCAACGCTGTGGCAGGCAGTGCCGCCGTGCAGGGCAACCAGCTCTACGGCCCTTACGGCAACAATCGCTACAGCCAGGGCACGATGGGCACCAACAAGGGCTTTACGGGGCAGTATGCCGATGCCACCGGGTTAGATTACTATAACGCTCGGTATTACGACCCGATGATCGGGCAGTTCCTCTCGGCGGATGTCAAGCAGGGCAACCTGCAAGGCATGGACCCTTACGGCTATGTGGGAGGCAACCCCGAGACGTTGACCGACCCGACCGGAGAGTACTTTGCGCAACGAGATGATAATGGGATCGTCCAAAACACCGGGCGCTTGAGCAATACCACAGTCGATGGGCAGCGCGCCATCTCGGTGTTCACGGAGAACATTGGGACGGGCAAGACGATCAGATCGACGGTAAAAGGGATAAGAGAGCCAGCTACATGTAATGCGGATTGTCAATCGCGTAACATTACGCGGGCGAAAGCTAGAGCAGTTGATGCTCAAACGCGTTTCAATCACGAAGCAGATAACCTTGATGGTCCGATCAAGACATTGAATGGTGGTGGGATAGGTGCATTGGCGACAGGTGCTGGTGGAATTTTGGGTAAAGTCGCTGGAGGAGTAGACGCTCTAAAAGAGTTTCTTGAGCACTTTGGGCCTGTAGTAGCTGCACTAAGTGCTTTAGTGGGATTGGTGCTGGAGGGAATCGCAGGCCAGCTCACAATATTGCAGACAACCCTTCGAACTCTCGCCAAAGATTTTACTCTGGAAGGAACGGGATCTGGAGGATGGACTATCGCGGGGCTGGAAAACTTCAAAAAAGAGGAGGTGAACTACGTGTTTTCCCAATATGCCTCAGGCTTTGGGTACCAAGAAACAGTAAATGCGATAAATGCGCTCTCTCCCACCTTTGGCACTAACCATCCAAATTTTGGGGATATCCTTAATGGAGAAATTGAAACTCTCTTTGAGAATGCTGCGGGGCAAGTTGTTGATTTTGTAAATGCGCAGGAAAGAGAACTAAATAACCTTGAAGGGTAACCGAGACTTATGTTTGCGGCCCGTACTATCCAAAGTACAAAGTAGGTTAAATTGGTGCTAAACGCTAGCCCATAGATGCAAAGCATGGTCCCTCAACAGGGGCCATGCGTTTCCCTTCCGCCAATCCTCAAAAGTTTCTCAAGATGGTTGCAGTCTATACTTTTGCCGCTTATTCGGATAGACAGCCGTAAAGCAGCATGTTATGATGGGGTAAGAACGTTGGTTGCAGTCAATAGTGGTGGCGCTGAGGGGAAGTGTTTGAGGCTGGTTTGCACTATACCATAGTGAGGCAGGATTATCGTGGATATACTTGTTGGCACGACGCTTGGCGGATATAGATTGACGCGCTTATTAGGCAGTGGCGGCATGGGCGCTGTTTACCTGGCTGAGGACCCGTCGATTGGGCAACAGGTGGCGATAAAGCTGATACGCGCCGATGGCGACGAGTATAGCGATTCACAGAGCGAAGGGGGGATAGCTGATCGCTTCAGGCAGGAGGCGCGCGCGGTCGCCAGCCTGGATCACCTGCATATTTTGCCGCTCTATCGCTATGGTGAAGAGGAGACGCCCGGCGGCAGGCGCGCCTATATGGTGATGCAGTATCGCCCGGAAGGATCGCTGTGGGACTGGCTGCGACGGCGTGCGGGCGTTGCATCGGCAGCTTCAATGGCTATGGCCCCGGCCCTGCCCGAAGGCTTGCCCTCCGGTTGGCCTTTGAGCCTCGAAGAAGCCGCAGATTACCTGCAACAGGCGGCCTCAGCCTTACAATACGCGCATGATCAGGGCATTGTCCACCGCGATATCAAGCCTGCCAATTTTCTCCTGCGCTTCGATCAGAATGGCGCAGGCCGTACTGGTCATCATGCATTCTTGCTGCTATCAGATTTCGGATTGGCGAAGTTTTTCTCGGCTACCTCCGCCACCACGCAGGTTTTTGGGACGCCGACCTATATGGCCCCTGAACAATTCGAGGGCATTGTGGGACCGGAAAGCGATCAGTATGCGCTGGCTGTGATGATTTACTACTTCCTTGCCGGTCATCCGCCTTTTGAGGGTGAGCCGATGCGCCTGATGCACCAGCATCTCAACGCAGCTCCGCCGCCGATCCGCTCCCATGCTCCACAGCTCTCCGCAGGCGTAGAACAGGTGCTGGCCCGCGCGCTCTCCAAAAAGCCTGCCGACCGTTACCCTTCGGTCATGGCTTTTGCTGAAGCTTTTGCTCAACATAAATATAGCGATGGTGCCCCTGCCACTTTTTCGCCGCGTTTCTCGTTGCCCGCCCTTGAACGCGAGCAGCATAATGGCGGCACGGTTGACGCTTCCTCTGCTCCAACGGTTTTTTCTCCTCCACAGCCCCAGTTCTTCTCGCCCATGCAAAGCGGTTCCGTAGACGTGCCAACCGAGCAGATGGCGAGACCTTCCGCTCCGCTCCATCTTCCGGCTGCACAGAGTAATCCGGTGATCTCTTCTCCATCTCAAGCGTGGGGTATGCCTTCCGGGCCACTCTCTCAGCCGACCGTTTTGCCCTCTTCCCCGCTAACACCTCTGCCGCCAACGCCGGTGAAGCGGCGCAATGTGCTTGGCTGGCTACTGGGAGGCGTGCTGGTAGTAGGCGTGGGAGTTGGTACAGGAACTTACCTGTATCTAAACGGCAACACTTCCGCCTCGGTGCATGTTCCTGATATCAAGCAGGCGCTCACAGGCCATAATGCGATTAAGTATGTGCTGAGAGGTCATAGCGCGACAGTAGCGAGCCTTGCCTGGTCGCCCGATGGGTCCCAACTGGTATCCGGCTCGCAGGATCGTACTGCGCGGCTCTGGCTTCCTGGTAACCAGAGTTCCACGCTCACATTTACGGGGCACAAAGAGGGTGTGCTTGCCGTCGCGTGGAGCCCCGATGGCACGCTGATCGGGTCCGGCGGGCGTGATGAAAGTGTGCGGGTATGGACGACGGATGGCACAACCAGATATATCTTTAGTAACCAGGGAGCCGCCGTCGATACCCTCGTCTGGACTCTTGCGGGAACACGGTTGATTGCTGGGACGGAAGGCAATGGCGTGCGCGCGATCACGCTCGGCCTGAAAAATAGTGTGCCATTGGGCGCAAAGTCGGTAGTACGCGCGGTTGCTCTCTCCCCTAATGGGGGCCTGCTGGCTATCGGGGTAGAGTCGGGGTATGTGGGCGTCTATGAACTGCCCAGCTTGCGGCGCTTGCTGTATCGTCGCATGCATAACGGGCATACGCTGGCGCTGGCCTGGTCGCTTGACGGCACAAGATTAGCTTCTGGAGGGAGCGATAAAGTGGCGCTGGTGCTGGATGTTGGCTCGAACCATATCACTCATACCCTGCCCCACGACGGAGCCGTCAATGGCGTGGCGTGGGAGCCAGGAAATACCGGTCGCCTTGCTACGGCTTCCAGCGATGGCTATATGCGTATCTGGGTGACAGATAGCAGCTCGCGCACGATGTACCGCGGCCATAGTGGAGACGTCACCGCCATTGCCTGGGGTCCAGGTGGTCTCGCGACCGGCTCCATTGATACCACCATTATTATCTGGAACATATAGTCCACTCAGGGGTAAAGCAGGCAGTTACGATGCGTCTGTAATACAGCAGTGGAAGAAGAGCAAGTAAAATGAGGCAAGAAGTTCATAGTAAATAGACTTCTTGCCTCGTGTCTACTGGTTCGCTACTTGTTACATCTCGTTGCGCACTTTGTGGGTACGACGATAGCGTTAATCTGCTCCTGGGTCAACGGTACCCACGGGGAGTTATCGGGATTTGATGTTGCGGCGGCTGGGCTTTGTCCCCTATTCCACCATTTTGCCTGGTACGGTACTCCATTGAATAGGACGCGGTCGCCAGTATTATAAGTAGCCGTGCCGGACCAATCAGGATAGGTACCAGCGGGCAGCGTCGGCTGTGGAATCGGCTTTTCACCTGGCAAGACCGGGCCAATCAATGTCCAGGGTGTCTGCCACTGCTGTAAAACAGGGTTATCTGGAACATCACCTTGCGTCCACCATTTTGCCTGGTAGACATTGTGGTGCCAGACAACTTTGGTTCCTTTAAGATAGGCCCCCGTGGGTGACCAGATCTGGTATGGGCTGGTGGCCGGATCATCTGGTTGCTGGGCAATTTTTGAGAGCGTATCTGCCGTCGTCACCAGGCCGGCGCTCAGGAAAATGCTGCCATCAAAACCTGCGCCCAGACGATTCGCGAAGCCATACGCATCCTGCTGCACACCGCTACAGGCATCAGAAACTACTTGCGTAAACACATAATTAGTGCCACAGGCGAGGTCGCGATTCGCCGACCACATCGACATTCGTGCTAATTTATGGGAGAGCGCAAATTGGTTTAACTCAGTCGCATCAGCAAGGGTGAATACTTCGTCTGGTGTGTCGTTTTGCCCGATCATAGGCGTTGCGCCCATCTTCGCCCAGAGGGTAGCATCATTTAAGTACACACCTGCTAGCTGATACAAAACGCCAAGTTGACGCTCTGTTTGGATCAAAGCACTTTCCGCTGCGCTAGCCATAGTTGTGCCCTTGACAAGGCTAGAGCCGTAATTCATGGTCATGATGTTTACCCCTGCCAGGTCAACATGATGCGCCAGTAATTGACTCACCGCGTTCGTGCCATCTTCATCTAACCCCTGTGGCGTAACAGGCAGTGTCACCCATACCGCCAACTGCTTACCTGCTGCTCGTCGCTCTGATTGGAGCTGAGCAATAGCTGTAGCTCGCCTGCTGGCTGCGGCGGCATCCGTCAGGCTATCTCCTTCAAGGTCAAGATCGATGGTGTTGATGTTATACTGATTGACTACCGATTGGTAGGCATTGAAAAGCTTGTCTGGATCGGTACAATTGACGGCAAGCTCCTGGTTCTTCTGACCGCCGAAAGATATAGCCACGCTGCCACCCTGTTGTTGCAAGTGAGCGATGCGTCTTTCGAGATCCAGCGAGCCAGCGGCCTGGCTCAACGTATATGCTCCCCCCCACGCAGGGGTACATGCGTCCATAGGGAATGAGACGATGAAAGAAAGTACGGCATCGCGGTTTGAGGTCGTGCCCAATTGGTCAAAGGCAAATTCAGGCGTAGCCGTAACATCGACATAGCTTGCAAACCACGGCTTGTTAGAGACGGTTGGCTGGCTCGCGTGCCATTCTTGTAGGGCGAAGAAGGTACAGGCAGACAGGCTTGCGAGAATGAAGATTGCAAGCATCACTCGCCAGGGTGATAGCCTCCGCTGCGGTTCGCTTGAGTACTGTTCATTGGTTGCGCTTAACTTACTCATGATACTGAGCGCCTCCTGTCTGATGCCTCTCTGCTTCCAGTAATCCACGACCCATATGCATCTTCGTTGCAGGAAGCGAGCTGACACCCGGTAATCCACGACTTACACGCATCTTCACTGTAGGAAGCGAGCTTACCTCGGCCTCCGGCAAACGTTGTTGATTGATTACAGAGCGGTGCGCCCCCGTTGTAGCATGTAATGCCCTCAGTGGAACCTTCTCTTTGGCATTGCCATGATAGAGGACCGCCCTCCAGTCAAGCGCCTGTTTCGGATCAATGGCAGTTGCTGCTGTCTTGGGAGGCACTTCTACGTAGAGCCAGTCTGTCAGGCCATGCCATATATCGGCCAGTGCATTGCCTATACCGATATAGAAAACTATCGCCCATGACGCTGTTAGTGCGTTAAAACATTCGAATGCGGCATTTACCCAATTATGGGCTTGCGCATCCCGCCAGAAGGTAAGCGCCGAGAAGGCAACAATCAATAATGGTACGATGATATAGACGAGCGGGGAAATGGTTCGGTTTTTGACCTTTGGCGTCCGTGCAAATGGTATCTTCTTACTGGTGAGTGCTTGCTGAAGCGATTTCAAGACGCCAGCCAGGTTGACGGGTAGCAAGATTAAGTTAAATCCATAGATACGTAGTATATCAGTTCGCTTGTAGCCGCAGTATTTGAGATCATTCGCCATAGAGATGAAGTATGGTAGCGCTGCAAGCACCACGAAAGGACTCAACAACCGACCGTCGAAGGGATAGGCCAGCATGAAGATCAGGCTGAAGCTCGCCCATGTGATGGAGGCCATGTAATTAAGACGGAGCAGGATCTCCGTTCGAGAAACAAGTTCGCCGCGATGTCTGCGCTCACGCGTTTGTGCCCACAATTTGGGTAAGATGAGCAGGCCGCCATTGGCCCACCGACGGCGCTGCACGATCAGGGAACCGAAATCTGGCGGTGTGGCACTATAACTCAGGCGCTCGGGATAGTTCACCAGTGACCAGCCATGAAGTGTGAGATCAACGCTAGACTCGGTATCTTCAATCACCGTGCGGTCCTGGATGAAACGACGCACCTCGAAACCGCCGACCCATTCGGTCTCGGCAATATCATCAAGTGCTCGTTTACGAATGACCGCATTGGCGCCAACCCAGAATGTTGCACCATAATGGCTCATTCCCTGGTGGAGAATGTGCTGGATGTCTGTGGTTGCACCGGCCAGGCGTTCAATGCGGGTCGCGGCTCCCCGGAAGGACGAGTATGGAGTTTGCGTCACCGCTACTCGGGTATTATCTGGCTGCTGCAAGAAATAGACAAGACGCAGACAATACTCACGTAGCAAGATGGAATCTGCATCAAGAGTCAGGAGGAATTCGCTGTCAGGGAAGGTCACATCGCCTTTTTGGCCTGCGGCAACCGGGATCAGGATCAGCCCATCCGGGGTCTCGCGCTGTAGATATGTACCGCCCATCAGGCCAATATAGGAATTTAGATTCATTGCTTTATTGGCTTCATGAGAAAGTGAAGCGTACTTCTTGCGTTCAAAAACCGTTACCTCGGCATCAAAAATCCAGGCCAGCCGGCGGTATAGTTGCCGTACGCGTTCGATAGGGAGCTGGACACCTTCCTGGCAAGAAGTCATCAGTGCGTGGCCGACAAGGCGCAATTCATCGGCAAGACCATTGAGCACCTGTTCGACAAAGAATATATCTACATGGTCATCAATCTCTTCTTTATCCGCAAGCGCATTAAGCCACGTTGCTGCCCACGCATAATGATACGCAAGCTCGACAATCGTCGTCTGCGCAACCAGCATAGTGCCTGCGTACTGTTGTTCGAATTGGTCGAGGGCAGTACTGAAGCGGGCACATGGTTCAGCAAAAAGCCTCATGATATCGTTGCCGAGCTCACGCGTAGCGTTGAGTCGGGCGGCAACGGTTGGATTTGAGGGAGCAGGTTTATCGTCAACCAGTAGCACGATATGCATACCAGGATATTCCTGTAGCGCCGCCGAGATCAGGGTCTTACGAACCACTTCTGGCTCCTCACTATATGAGGGCACAAGCACTGTGATCGAGGGTTGCTGCTCTGAGAAATGCCTATCGAGCTCGGCTCGTGGTACGCGTACGTGCTTACTGAACCTCTGAAGCGCCCCCTGACGTGCCACCAGGTACATGAGCGCGGAGAATGTCAGCAACGTTACAATGATCAGATAGCCAATGGCTTGCATGGTAAATGAAAACGTCTTCGGCCCGTCGAAAAATTGACGAACAATTGCCGAGATAAGATACATTACCCAAAAAACTATGGTCAATACGATTGCAAGACGACTATAGGCGATTTTCAACGTTGATGGTTTCTCATGCATCATTGGCAATGGCTGTAAACGGCGTTCCGCCCCCCACTGCCGTTTTCGAGTAGGTCGCTTTTTCTGTTTTGTACTTTGCATGCGTGTCGCATGTCCCTTCCATAGTCCGTTCACGTTCGATCCGAAAGACTTGCTAACTTCGCCCCGCTCCTGGAAAAACAAGCCGTTGAGATCAGGGCTACTATACGCTACAATACTAATTGTGCTGATCTTAGCTCTTCAATTAAATAGTACCAATGTTTGAGATATTGTTGATCGAAAATAGTGATTTTAGTTTCATGAATTTACTCTACGAACAGATTGAAGTTGATGAGAGCGAACAATGATTTACAGATAGTCGCGTACAACAACAATCACGAAGAAGTTTATGATCCTTCCTCTAACAGCATAGAGCAATACATGATACACTTAAAATAAGTATAAAAGAACTGATTAGAAGAAACTCAGTTGAAATGGTTATGAATTGGTTGAGATGTAGTAGAGAACAGCATATGCACTTGCCCTTTGCTGTGTGGAACTTTCACTTGCCATCGGCAATTTCGTGCATTCCCCCTTTGGGGCAGGGGTAGTACTTAACTCCTCTCGCCCTCTCTTTTGGTCTGGTTTCAGCTCTGTTTATACAAGAGTGTCGAGCGAGGAGCTTTTTTATTTTGTCCAGTTTTGTTGAGTCTGGTTGGTTTGCGTCAAGTGCTTTTGCCCTCAGTTTTGCCCTCATTCTTTATGCGCCGTGGGCGCTGATTTCCTTGTAATAATCTTGTCAGAGCGGCAGAGAGGAAGTAGTATAACGAGCATTGATGGTGGAAAGAAAAACAATCCAGGAGACGCTCTCTTTTTTGGCCCTTGCCACGATGGGACTTCTAGCATACTGTTATACAGAGATTGATGAGTTAGCACCAGTGTGGTCGAGCATTGTTCGATAAAAGAAAAGAGTATCCACCATCTATGTATCTGAGTGTGGACATATGACCGCTGTATCATCGTTTTCACCGGGCTTGATTCCACCTGTGTCATCTGTTATTGTATGGCTGCTTCACGACAAAGGGTGAAAAGGCGCCTACAGGAAATCGTAAAAAGGGGGGAATACTATGTCAGTGCCCACAATCAGCGAAGCGGCTATCCTGCGCTACGCTTCTGCAGAAACGTTCCGCTCCGGGCGTACCTGCTACCAGCAGGGCGCCGTCATCGCTCCGGTTCTGTACGGCACAACGCTTCTAGCAGAAGTGAGGGAAGACACAGCAGGGTCTGTATTGGTCTGTTGCACCTTTCAGGCAGATGGCTCAATCGATGCCACCTGTCCCTGCCACAATGCCTGGGGAGGATGGTGCAAACACAGAGTTGCTGCCTGCCTGGTGCTGCTGTCTCACGCAAAGAACGTGAAGGAACGCCCGGCATTAGAACGCATGCTAGAAGATTTTAGTCGGGATGAATTACAAACGCTTATCATTAAGCTGACTGGGCAGATTCCCCACCTGGCAGAGGCCATCGACCAGGAAGCGGCAACCCGGCAGCCCACGGCGCTCCAGTCTCCCTCCGTGGCAAAAACTCCCGCCCAGGCGCCGCAGACGAAAGTGGATGCCAAAGCCATCCGCCGCGAGGTCCGTTCGACCATCCATAGCCTGGACCGCATGCGTTCATCTGAAGCATACTGGCATGTCGGCGCGGTGGTTGGTGAGGTTGAAGACATTGCCCGGCGAGCACTGGAGATGTTGGCAAATGGAGACGGGCGCGGCGCGCTGGCATCTCTGGAAGCAGTGACGGATGAATACGTGGATGAGTGGGTGAACCTGGATGATTCCGATGGCTACGCAGGCGAGTTGTTTCGAGATTTAGGCAAGCTCTGGGCCGAGGTGCTGCTCAGTACCGACCTGTCGCAGGACGAGCGTGAAGGATGGGCCGACATGCTCACAGCCTGGCAGCGAGAGATCGGCGAGTATGGAGTTGATGACGCCTTTGATCTTGCTATTGCCGCAGCGCTCTCCGGTTGGGGCGACCGACTCTCCCGACAAATTGGTATAACCGATGAGGGGGAACCGGTCTGGGATGAGGATTCCTTCGTTGATGAGGAAGAACTGGCGAAAATCAAGTTGCGGATTCTCGAAAGGCAGGGACGTTTTCACGAATATCTTGCGCTAGCCAGAGCGGAAGGCCAGACGGAGGCGTACCTGACCATGCTGGTGCGCCTGGATCGTGCTCAGGAGGCGGTCGCATATGGACGCACGCATCTGGCGACTCCGGCAGAGGCGCTGGCCCTGGCACGAGCGCTCTGCGAACACGGCGAACGAGAAGAGAGTTTACAGATCGCTGAACAGGGGTTGGCTCTGGAAGGACGCAAGGCGGATCTAGCGATATGGCTGCGTGACCAGGCTGAGGTCATGGGCCGACAAGAACTGGCCCTCAATGCAGCCGAACAGGCGTTTCGTTCGCAAATCAGCCTGGAACATTATCGCCATGCGGCAAAACTCGCCGGAGAGCAATGGAACACACGGAAAACGGTGCTGCTCGAATACGCTCGCACAGTTCAGGGATATGAGACGCAGGGCAAGGTCGATGTATTCCTGCACGAAGGGCTCATCGACGATGCGATTCAAGCCGTTGAGCCATATGCAAGCCATACCATCATCAGTCAGGTTGTGGACGTGGCCATCAAAGAGCGCCCGGAATGGACGATCCAGGCGTGCAAAAAGCAAGCAGAATGGATTATGGATGGCGGCAAGTCCCAGTATTATCAGGCTGCCGCCAACTGGCTGACCAAAGCGCGCCAGGCATACCGAGTACTGGATCGCGATGAAGAATGGCAATCCTACTTCAACGAATTGCTCAAAATTCACGGGCGCAAATACACTTTAGTGCCGTTGCTGAAAGCAATCAAGTAAGAAGGTATGCTTCCTCGTAGCACCGCCGCATAGGCGTATGAGCCGACCGGGGTACCATTTCTGTTTGATAGGGATATGGCCTGGAGTATCTCTTCAGGAATAAACCGTGGATTTCTCGTGAGTGGGAGGAGAAAAGTCCTCTACCCGCTCTCTCCCTTTTTGTCCTCACGCTTCTCACCAAATACGTCCTGCCACTTCTCGACCACATCCTGCTGCATTGAGGGAAACAAGTGGCCGTAAATGCCAAGCGTGATAGAAATATTACTGTGTCCAAGCATCTCCTGGATGACTTTCGGGTGAATTCCCATACTGATACGAATATTATCTTTATGGACGTTCTCTATCCAGTCCTCCAGATAGTCCTTGAGCTTGCGTTGCGGGCCGCGTGCGAGCGTTCCTCCTTCCAGCTCGCGTAGCACTTCATTTTTCTTTTTTATCGCTTCCTGTTTCGTCTTACAATAAAACTTTTTGCGCTTGCCAGTGCTAATGGAAATCTCAACCACCCAGCGATCACGCTCTGGCATATAGTAGATAGAGCCTTCACGATGGCCCCGACGTCTTTCTGCCATACGTTCCTCTCTTATGCGTCTTCAGACATATATTCCTTATATAGAGTCTTCAGCTTTTGTAACCGTTTTGTTAATCCTGACTGCTTTTTGGGGATGCGCAAGTGGGGATACGCACATGATAACATGTGCGCTGTCTGCTTCAAGCTGATATCAGGATGGGTCCAGCGGAAAAGAAAAATAACTCTATCTGCTGCATCCAGATGTTTTAGGAATGGTTCTATGCGTTCATACAATTCCCAATGCTCATCAGTGTTACAGGGATCGGAAAACACCCTATTGTATATTCCTTCTCCTCGTTCTACATCGCCAGCGAGCTTTTCTAGCGACAGGGTCACGGCATTCTCTTTGGCCTTTCGATAGCAAGCACGTTTGAAAGCATTTTGGACAGATCGGTAAATATAGCCGTAGCAGTCACCTTTGCCATGAAGCCGGAGAAATGTCCGCTGGGCACGTATCATGGCCTCATACCCAACGGAAAGTGCCTCATCGCGCTCAAGATCAGGAAACCGCTTGACTAAACTGGAGACAATGCTCAGATATTCAAGGGGAAAACACTCCTCGTTCGTTGATCGGTTTTGCATGTTTTTATGACCCTCATATGATCTATGTACCAAAAACATGGGTTCTGTGCCTATCACCGTCAAGCGGCGAGCGAACAAGCGGGCTTCAATCCAGATCAGAGAGGCTCGTGCGGCTCGGATCGAACCGCAAGCGTACCTCTCCCATCGGACCGTTGCGATGTTTGGCAATGATGAGATCTGCCATATTTCTCTCCTCCCGGTCTTTGATGTCCTGGTAGAGATCTTGCCGGTAGATGAATAACACCACATCTGCATCGTTTTCCAGCGCCCCGGACTCGCGTAGATCTGAGAGTTGCGGTCGTTTATTCTGGCGCGCTTCCTGCGCACGGTTGAGCTGTGCCAGCGCCAGCACCGGCACATTAGGTTCTTTGGCGACTGCCTTGAGTGTCCGGCTAATCTCCGCGATCTCCTGTTCGCGTACTGAAAAACGCTTGCCCTCGCTTTGTAACGCATGCATCAACTGGAGATAGTCCACGATCACCAGGTCGATCCCCTCTGTGCTTTGCAAACGCCGGAGCTTGCTGCGGAGCTCGGTGTGCGAGATCCCGGCAGTTTCGTCAAGCCAGATGACCCCTTCAGAAAGCGTGCCCATCGCGCTGACCACCTGATCCCAATCATCAATGAGCCCTAACCGCAGGCGACGCTGATCTTGTGGGGCCTGCATGGCGATCAGGCGCAAGCCAAGCTGTTTGGCCCCCATCTCCAGGCTAAAGAAGGCAACCCGCTTTCCTGCTTTGAGGGCGGCATGGGCTGCGATATTACTGATCTCGGGATAAAAAACTAAACGGAATAACCAGCTTGTTGCACGCAACTCTGAATAATCCCTCGCTTGTGCCGTAAACGCTCTCTAGCGCGGATCAACTCGGTGGAGAGGTGCTCCAAGTCAGTACAACAGACGTTCCCCAATTCAACTCGCTTGAGATAATTCCAAATCCCCTCATCGGGGTTGAGCTCGGGAGCATAGCCGGGAAGTTGTTCCAGATGCAAGCGTTTGGCTGCCCCCCGCTTGAGGAACTCTTTGATCTCGTGCCCTCGATGGATGGGGGAGCCATCCCAGATGAGCAGGATCTTGCCCGTGATCTTGCGTAAAAGTACCCGCAGGAAGCCAACCACGGCGGCAGCCGTGTAGGAAACCGGACGCACTTGCAGGAACAAACGTCCATCCATCGTGATGCCACTGATGGCCGAGAGGGGCTCCCGGGTCAAGGGCACCCGCAACACCGGAGTCTGTCCTTGTGGTGCCCAGGTCCGTACCACCATCGGCAACAGATAAAAGCCCGCTTCGTCTACCCAGACGATGGTCCGTCCTTCCTCCTCGGCTTTTTTTTAAGCTGAGGCCAGCGCTGTTCATACCACGCTTTGATCGCTTGCTCATCTCGCTGAGTCGCTCGCTCTATCGGGTGTTGCCGACTCCAGCCTGCTTCACGTAACAGCCGCCTGACATGATCGCGGTGATAGCGTATCCCAAAGGTCTGATCAATCACCTTGGCCACCCGACTCGCCGTCCACACGTCCCCACGAAAGCCATAGGCTTCTGCTCCTTTGGCCAGCAAGTGGGGGATCTGTGCCTTCTGTTCCTGCGTCAAGCGAGCGGGAACTCCTTTGGGGGGATGAGCCTTGAGCGCTTCTTCGCCTCCTTCTCGCGCTTTTTTCATCCATTGGCTCACTGCTCCCTTACTTACACCCAGTGCTTGTGCTATGTCGTGTTGTTCCCATCCTTGTTGTTTGAGTCTCCATGCTTGTTTGCGTCGTTCTTCTCGCCAATCGGCTTTCTTTGGTGCTCCCATACCCTCTATTCTATCACCGTTTACTTGCTTCTGACGAGCTCAGTAATAGTGATATCTTGTTTATGCTGTAGATAAGCAATGCATGCGCTTGCTAGCAAGCCTAAAATTGTTCCCGCAACAAGTGTAATGATAGGAAGAATTATATCCATATTCGTTCAGACCACGAAGCGTGGCCTCTATCGTTCCTTTCACTAGTGATGGGTTTATAATCATAGACGTATGCTAGTCCATGTCTTCAAATATAATTCCCAATTCCCATAGGTAGTGCAATGAGGTGTGGTACATCGGCGAACAACCTCGGTAGCATCTTTCACTCCTCTCCTCCTCTCCTCCTCTCCTCTCAAAATGACCATTTGGTGCTGGGTGGTGTCCCCAGACATGATGGTCTCCTTTCGCAAAGGACAGATCTTTCTGACCGTTAATCAGAAAATAGTGAGCAACTCAAACGAGCCTGGAATGTCACGAAAATGACATTCCAGGCTCGTTGTGCAACCCGTGGGATGATTGGAGCGAGGCTAGATGCTACTGTGTCGTGACTGAGGTCTGCCCACGCCTTGCTCACGACGAGAAACTTGACGAATCCTATGCTGTGACCACCTTGGCATTGGAGCAAATTGAGATGCCGCATGATATCCAGAGCGAAACAGATTACTCGCAGCACTGTGTCGTGCCAATCTATGTTCGGCGGCTCCTGGTACGAGCCTGCTTGTATTGCTAGACACCATGCCGTGTTGTGTGTAAGGGCAAGCCGTAAACGAACAAGCAAAGATCCAAGAGCGATGTGCTTGTCCATAGAAGGAGACAGAACTGGAAACGATGGCCCAGGCACCTCATCGGTGAGCAGGAAAAGAGACGCTTCAAGGGTCGTTGT
>DATGMF010000001.1:0-9084 GCA_035293765.1 Ktedonosporobacter sp. | reverse complement strand
AACTCATCTCGGGTCCACGAGAGGTTCCAGATACCGTTGGAACTGTGCCGCAAGCCACCAGCAGAGGGATCGCATCTACACAACGAGCTTGATGCTCAGGGGCAAGGTCAGATTCACCTCGGCTGGCTCTCTTCTCAGCTTTCCTCTATTGTATCCGATCCTCTCGTTTCCCATACCTCTAAGATACAAGGGGCAAGAGGCGGTGTGGAGAGGGGCGGGGGCCTCGCGCTTGCCCTCTGGCGACCTCACATCTTTTCAGCCCACAAGCATACCAGCAAGGGATGTCCAATGATAAGGAAAAAGTACACATCTATGTCCGATTGTCCGAAAGTGCCATGAGCCGTTCTGTGAAGCGGCTTTATAGGATCGGACATCAATCGGACATGGTTTGAGGGCATCAATAGAGACAGATACCAAACGTTCCAGCGGTGGAATAATACTTTGGCCCGCTGACGATGCTCCGGTTCGGAGCATCGTCGTCAATAAGGAGGCAGCAAGTGTTGGCACCCGAGCATCAGCGCGGGTGGTGGTGATGAGAGAGGTCAGTGCAGCGCAGGCTACCAGCGAGAGGTGGAACGAGGGCCGACATAGCCGCAGACGCCCGCGCGCGGCGAGTTGGCCTGTGGCCGCAGCCCCTGCTTCCCACAAGGATGCGTCTCCGCACAGGAGTGACAAAGCCAGTTCTTGTCCTGACCGAGACAATGCCAACAGATCACAGCGACAGGCGCTTCCCCGCACACATCACAGGGGATAAATGGGAGCGTGTTCCTGGCAAGGATCTGGATCGGGCTTTTGCGGGCCTCCACGTTTTCTTCGGCAATGACTTTGATCACCAGTTCTGTGGTGGAGCCGAAATCGTACTCGTACGCGCAGATCTGCCCCGGGTGCAGGATCTCGCTGAGGGGCGTGCGCATACTTCTCGTGAGCTTGAGCCAACTCAAGATCGTCTGGCTCTCCTCCTCGCCTCTATAAGATACCCCATCGATCTCGAAGGCACTCAGATGGCCGCAGCACTCCAGCCACATATCGCGCAAAAACTGATCGAGCGTTGCCAGGGTGGCATGGGTATCGATAGCCAGATGCATCCAGTACATCGGCAAACGACGACCTTCGACCCGCAGGTGAAACGCGCGGCGTAGTCGCTGCTTCTGCTGACTCTTGTCGTCACTCTGAGGGCGTGGTCGCTGCTGGCACGTCTCCAGGTGCCTGGTCATAGCGGATTTGCTTAACTCCCTCTGACAAAACGCGCATGTTCCTCTTGAAATTCGGTTCCCCATCCTTGCCTCCTGCTTTTTCTTTGCTTTCTCGCTCGCCGCTTCTCGTTGGGCTGCACCGCAATACCATACGTACCATCTCCCTGTTCAGTGTCCCAGATCCTCACATCGCTCCATTATACCCCTCTTTTCCGCAGCTGTTCACTACAATAGCTCTTCTGGCTCCTTCCACCATGCTCTTTTCTTTTCCCTCTCTGCCAGTACTTTCTTGCCTGAATGTATGCTTATTGCTTTTTTTATGCTATTATAGCTCCATCTTCCACTTCTATAAGGGAATGCTTTGATCATACCCTTGGGATTTTTCACTGGCGAAGGAGGTCTCTGCCTGAAACACTCCTGTTCGCTGCTGGTCACTTCGCTTACGCTACTCTTCGCTCTCAACGAAAATTGAGAAGAATGTATGAGATTTTTCAGAGAATTGATGAGGCGATTCTCTTCATTCTGCTGGTATGCTCTTCTGCAAGAAAGAAAAAGAAACGCATTCATCACCTGGCGGGCACGCTCGATGATTGGAACACATAGATGTGAAGAAAGGATCATGATATGCCAGAGGTAATCTTCGACCTGCAAACTATCACGCCGCTGTTTCTGACAGGGGCGGATCAACATACTGCCGAACTCCGCGCCCCGTCGTTTCGCGGCATGATGCGCTACTGGCTCAGGGCATTGGTGGGTGGATTGGTTGGGACAACTTCCCAGGGCCTGGAAAAAGTGAAGAAGGCCGAGACAGCGGTTTTTGGCGCGGCAGATACTGGCTCAGCAGTATCGATCAGAGTGTCAGCGGCTTCTCATGAGCCCAGAGAATTCACGGAACAGATAAGTGTGAGAATCGGAGGCAAGTGGCAGGCAACGGGTAAGGGTTACTTCCTTTGGTCCATGGCGAGGAGCGGCAGGGCAGACAGAGGCAATCTCAAACCGGCCCGCTGGTACTTTCCACCAGGCACGAGTTTTCAAGTTACCTTATCAGCGCGAGCCACGGATACCACCAGCCTCGATCAGGCCGTTGTGGCCTTCTGGCTCCTCACGCAGCTCGGAGGCATTGGCTCGCGTTCACGCCGTTGTGCCGGAAGCTTGGCTATCCAGTCCGTTCTGGGCGATACCGCATCCCTTCCTTTCAATACGCCGGAGAATGCGCGAGCCCTCAAACTGCAACTCGAACAGGGAATACAAGAAGCGAAAAAGATCGCTCAACAAGCTCACCAGCTTGAGCAATTCGCGATCAGACAGGCTCAATTCGATATCCTGACACAGGGAGTCTGCCGTATCTGGATACTCCAGGATGAGCAGCCGTGGCCCAACGCTGAAGTGGCCATGCAAAAGCTTGGTGAGAACTTACAAAGCTATCGCAGCCACATCGCCATTGAGCGGCGGAAGATTTTTGGACTCCCCTTGCCTCCCATGATCTTTAACAAGCGACGCGCATCACCCCTGCTGCTACGCGTGGCGGAAATCCAGAACAAAAAGTACGTTGGCATCGCCGTGCTGTTTAAAACAGTTGGCAGCGATGTCTCTCTAGGAGATTACAAATTTATCGAAGACTGGGTCAACGCGTTTCGCGGAAAACAGGAGGTGATGTTGTGAGCGAACAGGATTCTTTCATGCTGATGTTTGCTCTGGGGCCGGTGCAGGTATTTATCGAGCAGGCACGCAAAACTCGTGATCTGTGGATGGGCAGCCTGTTGCTTTCCACGTTGATGGAAGCTGCGATGGAGAATATTCCAGGGCATTTCGTTTTCCCGGTGGTGCGCAAGGTAGGAACGACCCCTGATATTCCCAATAAATACGTGGCGCTTTTTCCTTCGGCGCAGGCAGCTCAACAGGCGGCTCAACAGAGTAGGGAGCAGATTAAGAAACGGTGGGAAGGGATCTGCCAGATCGTCTGGGAGCACATTATTCAAGGCTTTGATGACCAGACAACCAGAGACATATGGCAGCGACAGACCGATTTTGAGCACCTGTTTGAGGTATACTGGGCAATTGTTCCGAAGCAGTCGGAGTATAAAACGTGGTTGAACAGAGCAGAACAGGTCCTGAGCGCGCGAAAACGGTTGCGCGACTTTTTGCCACAGGATGAGCCAGGTGAGAAAAGTGCCATCTCTGGCGAGCGTGAGATCTTGCATCGTCAGCAGAGAGATAGCAAAAACGTCCAGCAATTCTGGAAAAGCGTGGCCACTCAGCCTCGACGATCCCCTCGTGACATTGATCAGGATGGTGAGGAACGCCTGGATTCCATTGACACAATTAAACGCTTTGCGACCATCATCGATGCCATTCCTATTCGCCAGAAGCAAGCGTTTCCCTCGACCAGTTCTATTGCGGTGGCCTCGTTTGTCGAGAGCCTCCTGACAAACTCTTTTCAGCCGCAGGCAGAGGCACGCTGGCGCGAGGCGTTCCAACAATGGGGCAAAGCGACAGCGAACCGGCTGTTAAGAAAACCATCTGAGGCAGCGGAGGATATTCCTTTCCTGTTCTCATTAACCAACCAGGTAGCTTATCATCACCTGCAGTGGTTGTTGCGACTTGATGGCGATCTCTATTTTCCGGCAACCTTTACGACGCGCCGTCTGGAAAAAGACTATGCCATTCCTGAGCAGGATGCGGCTCCTCTCGTCAGCAACTGCAAAGCCGCGCTCAAAGCATTGCTTGACCTTGCTACTGAGCAGAATATCACGCGCCCCACGCCGTATTATGGCATTATTCAGATGGATGGGGATCATATGGGCATGTTGCTCAGTGGCGCCGGAGATCCACATCATCATCAAGCCATCAGCCAGGCGCTTTCCACGTTTGCGCACGATGTTGCTTTACCACTGGTCGAGCAGGAGTATCCGGCAAGGCTGGTCTATGCCGGAGGAGACGATGTGCTGGCGTTCGCGCCACTTGGCAGGGATAGACAAAAGAGCGAGCAACCCCGCAACATTCTTGAGCTGGTAGATCAACTCCAGTTGCGCTATGCGAAAACTGTCTCAGAGGCGCTCCCAGCCCCGCAGGAAGGCGAAGGAGCCGAAGCCGTGACCGCCAGTATCGGCATTGCCATTGCCCACCATGTCACCTCACTCGCATATGCGCTTCGCTCTGCTCGTACTGCTGAACAGGCGGCGAAAAAGCGCTATGGCAGGAATGCTCTGGTGGTGACCCTGTTGCGTCGTTCGGGCGAGCAGACGCAGGTGGGCTGCCACTGGCGCTACCCGGCGATACACGATCCGACCGGGCAGCCTATTGCGTTGTTTACCCGTTTTTACACCCTCTTTCAAGAAGATCTGCTTTCGCCCAAGTGCGTCCATTTCTTGCTGGAAGAGGCGCCCGCGCTCGTTGGCTTACCATCGGAAGCACGGGAGAGCGAAGTGAAACGGGTCCTGTTACGCCAACTCGACCTTTCTCAGCAGAGTGAAGAGCAGCGAAAGGCTCTGACGCAAGAGATGATGGTGCTGGCAAATCATATTGCCACATTAGCGAAAGCCATGGACGCGGAGAACAATGGAGAGCCGATGACAACAGAGTTGCACGCGTTGCAGCGCCGTTATGGGCTGGTGGAAGTTTTCGGCTGGCTCCTCGTCATGGCGTTTCTCGCACGAAAGGATCAGGATCGGGAGTAATGCGCATCTTTATTGAACCCACTGAGCCGCTGCTGTTCCGTACGGGACGCCCATTTGCGGCTGGCATCCACAATTTCGCGGAATCGCTCTTTCCGCCAACGCCAGAGACGTTGCAAGGAGCCGTACGTGCCATGATCGCGGCAACCTGGGGCCAGAATCAGCATCCCGCCATCACCCATCCCTATGAGCTTTTTCAGCAGAAAGAACTGGTCACACTGATCGGGGAACGAACCAGTGAAGGTGAGACCTATGGCCGATTTCGCGTGACTGGGCTCACGCTCGGCTGGCGTGCGTCCTCCGAGCCTCATGTTGCTGTTGCTCGACTGTTTCCAGCCCCTGCCTATCTGATCCGCGCGAAGATAAAAGACGCTCAGCAGCAGGTCCACGATCACATTGTTCGTCTCAGCCTCACCACGCTTCAAAACGATGAGGAGAGTAACCTGCCCGAGGGATGCACGGCTCTGCTCATGCCGGAACTACAGGGGCAGACGATAGTTGAGAAGGCCGAACCCCTGAACGGTTGGCTGACGGCCCGTGGGTTACGGGCGGCGCTAGGAGGAGAGGTGGTGCAGAGTACGATGGACGAGCTCCACACCTATGAGCAGGTGTACGAGCGAGAGTCGCGCCTGGGCATCGGGATGGACAATGAGACGAAGAACACCAAAGAGGGCTATCTCTACCAGGCACAAATGATTCGGATGCGACCCGGCTACGGCTTTGTGGTTGATATCGCCTTTGGCGAGAGAAACAATGGTACCAGCAAAATGCCGGTCAAAGAGCCTCTTGAAGCGAGACCGAGCGCCTTGCGTTTTCTGCAAGAGGGATGGCTCATCCTGGGAGGGGAGCAACGTGCCGCTCGTTTCACCATCCTGGATCAAGAAGATAACCCGGCGGATGAAATCGACCAGTCGAACAGCGGCAGATTGCTTTACTTTGCCACCCCTGCCTACTTCAAGCGAGGCTGGTTGCCGGAAATGCCTGGTCTCTTTCCCATTCCTCCGGTCACTGCGGCCATCAACCGCTACCAGCCCATTGGCGGATGGTATCTCGACGCCCGGAACGCGGGAGGGGAGAGCAAACAGATCCACCGCTGCATCCCGGCGGGCAGTGTCTACTTCTTTGATCAATCCATCAATATCACACATGCAGTCACTGAATATGGTTGGCAAATTGGCTACGGTATTACCTACACAGGAGAATGGAAAGCATGATACAAGCAAGCACGATGCTCTATCTTTATGTCGAAACGCCCCTCCATGCCGGAACTGGTTCTGGCCTGAGCAGTATTGATCTGCCTATCCAGCGCGAACGCACCACGCAGTATCCCATGATTCAGGGCAGTGGGATCAAGGGCAAACTTAGAGCGGCAGCATACATCGCAAAAAAACAGGCAGGCACCTGGAGCGATGAAGAAATTAACGTTGTCTTTGGTCCTGACGAGAACGGCGCAGACCACGCCGGGGCGCTCATCGCCGGTGATGCACGCATCCTGCTCTTCCCTGTCCGCTCGCTGGACGGCGTTTTCGCCTATACCACTTCGTATGAAGTGCTGAGCCGCTTCCAGCGTGATATCGCACGCAGTAGCAAGCAACTGAATTGGAATGGACCCTCCCAGTCAGAGAATCAGGGAGAAGAGCAGGCTGCGTTTGTTACGACACCCAGTAGCGTCGCGACGGGAGATACCCTTGTCCTGGAAGAATTTAGCTTTACCAGCAGCCCAGATCCGCAAGTGAATACCATTGCACAATGGCTTGCTGAACAGGTAATGCCGCAAACACCTGAGTATCGCTATTGGCGTGAGAAATTGAAACATTCGCTGGTCATTCTGCCCAACAACGACTTTCGCGACTTCGTCGTCCATGCCACCGAAGTTATCACCCGCATTCGCATTAGCCGCGAGACAAAAACCGTCGATAAAGGTATGCTCTGGACGGAGGAGCACCTTCCCTCAGATACGCTACTCTACGTCCCGATGTACGCGACCCCGGCGCGCAAAATGAAAAATGGCAGCAACGACAAAGGCGCAGCAAGCATGACAGCTTCTGCCATTCTCGATAAAGCCAGGTCGCTGGAAAACAGCCTGCGGGGGTATATCCAGCTGGGCGGCGACGAAACCGTCGGTCGCGGCATGGTCTGTATGCACTGGGCGCAAAAGGAGAACTAAGGATGGAACAGAGAGTACAGAACCGCCGACAAAACAGCGAGCAGGAGCGGGGGAGAATCGCCTGGGAACAGGTCCTCAGTATAAAGAATGCCTCTTCAAATACTCTTCAGAAAGAGTATCGTTCGCTGGCGCGTGGTTTGAATGCCATGATTCAGATCAATGGTCTGGGACAGACCCTCGGTTTCCTCAATGCAAAAGGCAAAGGCGATGCAAATAAAGCGCACGCTCGCCTGCTCCAGCACGTCTCGGATTGGATGAGTGGAGAAGATCAACAACACCGACCACACTTCTCCAGTACAAATGGCGCTGTCCTGCGCGAACAGGGCTTGCTCAAATGGATCACGGATGCGGAAACCTCGAGTGCCGATTATCGCCGGGCGACCACGGAATGTCTGGCCTTTGGTATCTGGTTACGCCGTTTCGCCGAGGCCGAATTAGAAGATGACACAAACCCATAGGAGGAGTAGCATGCCGTATCAGGATTCATACTACTTGCCTGAGAGAATTTCTCGCGTCGTTCGGGGTCACCACAACCATTACCAGAATCCGGGGCTGATCCTGGATAAATACGTCCCGAGAATCGTGATCGACGACACAAAACAGAAGGGGCCCTGGCTGCGTACACTCTGTACAGAATATGCCATTGACAAAGAACTTGTTCAGGCCATCTATCAGCGCTGGCAGGCATTCCTGACGGCGCAAAATGCCACGCGATTTGACGCGACGCTCGAATGGCGTATGGTTGTTGGTCTGGGCGGCGAAAGTGTGCTGGAGACCGACATCACCTTGCATCATCTCTATGGCATCCCGTTCATTCCAGGCAGCGCGCTCAAGGGGCTCACAAGAACATTTGCGGCAGAACAAAAAGCTTATCATGTTGCCTCAGAGAAACTGGAAGCCGGACTGAAACCGAGCCTGGAAGAAACAACGGATCATCCAGATATTCAGCGCATTTTCGGGACGCAAGAAAGGGCAGGCACGGTCATCTTCTTCGATGCCCTGCCAGCCAATGGCAAGTACGCCTTTGCCGTTGACATCATGAACCCGCATTACCCTGACTATTATGGCTCATTGCAAGGCGGAGCCATCAAAGCGCCAGCAAACAACCAGTCACCTAACCCAATCACATTCCTGACCATCCAGAACGCCATCTTCACCTTCGCGCTCGCCGTTCGTGATCCGCAGCACCAGGAGGACTTGCTAATCGCCCAGCAGCTGCTCCAGCAAGCGATTGAGCAATACGGCGTTGGCGGCAAGACCAGCGCGGGGTATGGGTACTTCAAAAAAGAGGATTCACCTGAGCTCAAAAAGGCGCAAGTTAATCCAAGCGAGCGGATTCGCGCCAAACTCCCGCAATTTCAATCAGGACAGGAGCTCAAAGGCAGTGTTATCCCATTGACCGATGAACTCCGCTCTCGAATGCCGTCTGATATCAAAACTGTGCTCAGATACGAGTCCTTCCCTACTGCTGAAGCTCTCATAGCTCTCAATGCCGAAGAAGTAGAGAACTGGAAACCTGGTGAGACTCGCATTTGTATTTTCGAGCGTGAAGTGGTACACGAGGGCTTGACCATCTGGTTCTGCAAGCCTCGCGCGAAGAAGGATAAGAAGAAATAAAAGGAGTAAACATATGGAAAAGAAAAAGGCACTCTTAACACTGTTTGGTGGACGGTCGTTTCTGCCCACAGCACTCACGCTGATGTATGAGAAACCAGAAATAGTGGTAGTTATTAGTTCTAAAGAAAGTCATCGGGATTTGCACCTATTGCAACGAGCCATTGATGCGTATCAAAAAAAGCATCAGTTCTCATGCCAATTAGAAACTCCCGAAGGAATAGATGCTTTTGATGTAACTGAAATACAGCGCGTTTGTGAACGCATGGTTGCGTGTCATCCTGATATGGACTGGTGTTTTTGGCAACGTTAGAGCCACCCACCAAGCAGAGGAAAAACTGACCATCTTGAGGAGGAGACCTCAAAGGTGGCAGAGCAAAAAGTTGACCACCTCCTTGTCAGAAGATAGTCGAGGGGTGGGAGCAATCATCAGGAG